>DATIBD010000069.1:0-29492 GCA_035457705.1 Vicinamibacteria bacterium | reverse complement strand
GGCATTGCTCGCGATCATTGCCGTGACCCCTCGAATCACTCTCTGGGGACTGATCGAGCTGAAGGCGGAGATTCTCGTTCAAGCATCGCCCGCGTTCGTGCTCGGCAGCTTGTGGCCGGGGCTCGCGGCACGGGGAGTGCTTTGCGGAGCAATCCTCGGAGCCATTGTAGCTGGCTTGGGCACCCTGTTCGGCCACTCGCTCGGAGTCGTCGCCTGGCTCGCCAACTTGACAGTCGCGGTGGGCCTTTCGCTGGCATTGGCGGGAGAAGGGTGATGACAAACTCAACCCACCCTGCGCGAGCGGAGCGAGCCCGGCGCAATCGTCCGCATTTGGGCTGCTTCGTGGGTATCAGATGTGAGCACGCAGTGCGAATAATTGCCGCGCCGTGAGCAGCCAGAGCCGTGGCGGACGATCGATCACAGGTCCCGCCACGGCACTGAGCACGAGAAAGACCGGAACTACAACAACGACGGGTGTGAGAGGGTTAACAATCGCCGAGGCCCCGCTTATCTAGAATGACACCATGCGTTTCCCGGTCGCCTCGCTCGTGTTCGTCGCCTTGCTCGTCCCCGATTTTTCCTCGGCGCAACCGCTCGTCGAGTTCACCGAGGAGCTCGACTTCGATCGGCCCGAGTCATGGGCGATGAAGTACTACGCTTCGCTCGCGCTCCTGACCGGAATAGGAGTTCCGGAGCGGATGGGGCCGGGTGCGATCGACGTCGGCTTCGAAGGAGGATTCGTCCCCCAGCTCGATGACGATCAGCGTCGGGTGGGATTCGGGGGAACGAAGCTCGAGGATCTCAATCGCACGCATTTTTTTGGCCGAGCTAGAGGACGCATCGGGCTTTCGGAAACGATCTCATTGGAGCTCGCCTACGTTCCTCCCATCGAGGTCGGAGGCACCAAAGCCAATCTATTCGCCGTTGGCGTAGGAAGACCGTTTCGCCTGTCGGAGACCTGGCGAGTCGGGCTTCGGGGTTACGGTCAGTTCGGCACGATCGAAGGAGACATCACCTGCAGCGCCGAGGAAATCGAGTCTGGACCCAACGATTTCAACTGTGAGGCTCCGTCTAACGATCAGCTCTCCCAGCGGATATTCGGCGTCGAGGTGAACACCGGCTACGTAAGCGATGGCCCCTGGCGGCCGCATTTCGGCATCGCATTCAACTATATGGACCTCGAGTTTCAGGTGGACGCACTCTACTCGGGGATCCACGACCGAACACTCCAGCTAACCGACGGCGGCACGGTGTCCTTTACCGGAGGGATTACTTATGTCGCCAGCGAGAAATGGCGCATCATGGGAGAGCTCTTCTACTCGCCGCTGTCTGTCATTCGGCCGCCGTCGACGTCTTCCCAGAACGACGGGCTCTTCAACGGGAGGTTCTTGGTAACTTATCGGATTCGCTGAGCAGGAGCGCCCCCCGATACAAGCAATAGAGTCCCACCATCTGAATCACGTGGTATAGGTCGTTCTGGTTGAAGTGTTGGTGGAAAGAGAGCTTGCCCAAAAGAACTGCCAGCCCCGTAAGGCTCACCGCAATCGCCGCCTTCATCCACAGGATCCCCTCGTGACGGGTCGATGCTCGGGACCGGATGGCGGCGTTCACTCCCGCGACGATCAGCAACAGACTCCCACCGGCGATGGCCCAGACCGTGGCGCGCCAAACCCAGATCCATAGCTCCCCTAGCGGCAGGCGAAATCCGTGAGCCGTCCCGCCGGCGAGAGCCGCCACTGAGGTGACGGCGAAGGCGGCGACCCAAATGCCCGCACCGCGCCTTCCCGCAAGAAGCCACGCGAAGACGAGACAGAGAGCCGCGAGCGCGTAGTCCGTCGCCATGGTCATCGGTTCCGTTATCGTCACGAGGCAGCAACTCGCACGATCAGCGCGGCCATCAGAGCAGCGATCAGCCCGGCGGCGACGTCCACCGCATGATGGTAGCGGGTGTAGACGCAAGCGAAACTCATACCAAGGGCAAACAAGGCAAGGATGCCAGCCGTCTTGCGGCGGAAGCGCGCGACGCCAAAGACGACGCCCCAACTGGCGGCGACGTGAGAGCTGGGGAAACACCCGCCGGAGACGGCGCCGTGCTCGATGATCTTTTGGATGATCGGAGTGAAGACGAGGCCCTGAAACGGCTTCAGGCTGGCCATCAGCTCGGGATTCTCCCACGGCCCGCGGGCGGGAAGAAAAGGATACCAGCCGAAGCACAGGATGAAGGCGGTGATCGCCGTGCTCAGCGTGGGCTGGAAAGCCGCGGAGGGCCGCTCGCGACCTCCGAAGTACATGGACACGACTCCCCCCACGAGAATGAAGTAGTAGGAAAAATAGAATCCGTGAAGGATCTCGTCTTGCCAGAAGCCCACGAAGGGGTCGAGAAGGATCGCGGGCAGCTCCCCGAAGACCCATCGGTCCCACGCATAGAGCGTCGGCTCGAACCAGTATGGTGAGTCCGGATAGACTGCGCCTACCGTCTGCTGGACCTCCTCGAAGAAAAACAAGACGAGGAGAAGCGGGTAGGTGTACCGAAGAAACCGGAGTCCTCCACGAACGTTACGTCTCAGAGCGCTCTCGCCCGCGGGCGCGGTCTCCCACGGCGCTCCCCGGGCGGGCAGAGCCAGTATCGCTCCCAGCACGATCGCGTGGAACACGAGAATGGGTATCGGCTTTTGGATGTTCCCGTGAAACCAGGCCACGAGAAGTGCTACCCATGCCGTATAAGTAACCACCAGGATGTCGAGCGGAGCGAAACGCCCGTTTCCTCTAGCCATTTGGATAGTCGGATCTAACTCTTCGGATAGTCTTGACACAGTTTTCCTTGCTAAGTTCATTTGCGGCAAGCTTTTTGCACACACCGTGCCGACCAAGGAGGAAAACGATCGATATGCGCACGGTTTTGTTGCTCTCTCTCGCGGCGATTCTCTCGGGTTGCGAGACCTCGACATCGGCCTCGATCGACGAGGCGGCGCTGCCCCAAGGGGTATGGGCTTTACAGGCTTTCGAGCTCTCGCGAGGACAGTTTGTCACCGTCCCCGACCCCTCCCAATACACTCTAGAGCTTGCGGAGGACGGAGCGCTCCATGCCCGAACCGATTGCAACCTCTGCAACGGCACGTATCAGGTCTCAGGGAGCCACCTCTCGATTGGTCTTCTCGCCTGCACCCGCGCGGCCTGCCGTCAGGGCTCGCTCGAAGGCCCCTATGTCGACGCCCTCGGTTCGGCGACGAGCTGGGAGCTCGCCGGGGATGAGCTCACCATTCGCTACGAGGGCGGTCGCATGCGATTCGGAAGGTTATAGAATAGGCACGTGCCATTGACTCGGGATCTCGCGTGGGAGCACCTCTGCTCCTGGACGGAGACGGACTCGCTCCGAAAGCACGCGCGCGCAGTGGAGGTGGTGATGCGAAGCGCTGCCCACCACTACGACAGCGAGAACGCGAACGAGGACACCTGGGGCATCGCGGGCATGCTGCACGACGCCGATTACGAGAAGTGGCCGGAGGAGCATCCGCAGCGCATCGTTGCGTGGCTGCGCGAGCGGGGAGAGGACGTCATCGCTCACGCGATCTCGGCTCACTACACGAAGTGGAACGTTCCTTACGAGAGCGTTCTCGACAGGGCCCTCGTTGCCTGCGACGAGCTGACCGGCTTCATCGTTGCCTGCTGCCTCGTTCGACCGGAGGGTATCTCGACGCTCGCTGCGAAGAGCGTAAAGAAGAAGCTCAAAGACAAAGCCTTCGCCGCGAAGGTGGAGCGCGCCGAGATTCAGGCCGGAGCCGACCTTCTCGGGGTCGATCTCGCCCAGCACATCCAGTTCGTCATCGAGGCACTCAAACCTCACGCGGAAGAGCTGGACATCACCGGGCGCGATTTGAAGGCGCTCCCTTGATCAGAGGGCTTGCACGAGGGTCCGCTCGCTCTGGTGTGTCGTAAGGACCTCCGGTCCGATCCGTTTGCTCAGGTAGACCTTGGACTCTCGGTTGTCGTACTCGTTGCGCTCGTACTTGATCACGTCGAAGTTCAGATGGGTGAGAGTCGCGCGCATGACGTAGAACTTGTTCTTCGTTTTGACCACGATCTCCTTGAAACCGTGCTCGAGGGCCCAGGTCTCTTGCTGCTCGGTCAACGCGCGGAAATGTCCCTGCCCCCTCCAATCGGAGCGCGTGCCGCCGATCCAGCTGTAAAGGATGCGTCTCCCGCCGAACTGGACGGCACCCGAAAGCCGCCCTACGAGGTCCGCGAGCTTGGGCTCTTTCTCGTGCGCGTGAATCTCGTGCCCCACCTTGTAGGACACGGGCATGAGCTGAGTTGGATCCGACGGTAGTTTGGCCTCCGCCATGAGAATGCAATGCTCCCGGCCGCCAAGCCGGCGATGGATCTCGGCGGCGGTCTTCTTTCGATCGAACTCGCCAAAGAATTCCTCGATGTACTGGATCTCCAGCGCACCGCGTTCAAGAGGATATTGCTTGATGTGGTAGGTCCTGTCCGCCGCCGCCACGCTCACATTATATACACCTCGTCCAGGCGGAAATCACCGCGGTTCGGCCAGGCGCGAGACGTTCCGCCATCGACGACATAGGGGTTAACCTTTCCCCGGGGGCGCGTTGGACGTCGCGTCTCTCCAATGGTAAAATTTAGTTCTCCAACAGAATTTCATAAACGTCGCCCGGCCCAAACCCCGGCGTTTCGGACTTCTGCTTTTCTTAGAAGTCGAGAACATGAGGCGCGAGGAGTATCGCATGAGCAACCTAGACGACGGGGACCTTCGGGAGGCCCTCTCCGAGATCCAACAATACCTCTCCGATCGATTGGCCCCATTGATGGTCACGGACGCGATGCTGTATCTCTTGACCCAGCCGCCCGAGGCGATGATCTCCGCGATCCGCGACTGGCTGCTCGCCCAGGTGGACGAGACTCGCCCCAACGCCACGCTTTCCGACTATCTCTTTCACGCCGTACGCAAGATCCATTTGCTGGGGGAGCTCGATCTCGTGGGGCGAGAGGCCCTAGGAGCGTACCTCGAACAGCTCGGACAGCAGCTCGTCATGGACTGTCCCGAAGAGGATCGGGAGCTACTGTGCTCGAACCTGGCCCGTCTGGGACAATCCGAATCGAGCGTCGTCGCGCGCGTCGAGACGCTTCACCGTCAGCCCGGAGCTCCGGGAGCGACGGCAGCCTCGGCTCCGGCGACCGGCTCGATGTCGCCGGCTGCCGAGCGCGGACTCCGACGACTCGAGGTTCTTCTCGAACGGCTCAGCCGGCACGGGGTTTCCTCGTCAAGCACCCCTGACGGCAAAAAAGAGCTGGGCCGTCGCGAGCTGCTTTCGCAAGCCATCGCCACGGCGGCAGCCAGCTCCTCGAACTCGCGAGAGCTCGATTACCGCCTCGAGCTCCTCAAGAAGATGGGGATCTCGCCGGACAACGAAAAAGTCTTCGAGCTCCTCGCGGGAAGCTTGCCGGGATGGAACGTGGAAGCGGAGCGTTCGAGCGAAGCCTCCGGCAAACGACCCGCGTTGAGCTACTCGGCGGAGGCCATGTACCGGTTCGTCAAAATGGCGAAGGATTCGGCCGAGTCAGGCAAGCGCTTTCAAGAGCTGGTGTATGCCGCCGTCAGGCAATTCAACGGGGGCATGCTGTCTCGCTCCGCCACGATGTTCGGTCTGGCGACGTGGATCGCCGAGGAGAAATACTTGAGCCCGGCGGTCATCGATGCCGTACAGACTTCGGCGCACGGCCATCTCGATGAGGAACGCTTGCGCAAATTCGCCGAAAGCCCCGACAAGCACCTCCTGTTGAGAAGGGTGCTCGGGTTCTTTTCGAGATTCAGCCCAGAGGGCCTGCTCGATGATCTTTGGGAAGAGGAGCGGCGCGATCGACGCCGGCTCAAGCTCGCGCTGCTTCAGGTACATGGAGGTCGGGCCCGCACCGCCTGTCTGGAGCGGCTCGAGAGCGAGCTCCTCGGCGAGAGCCCCGCTAACTCGTATTTCATCAGAAACCTGATTTACCTTCTCCGCGTGATACCGCGCCCCGAGGGTGAGCCCGTCGAGCCCGAGATCGACCTCATCGTGCGAGCCTCCGGTCGGGACAGCTCGCTGATTCTGATAAAGGAAGCGATTATATATCTCGGCGAGACCAAGCACACCAAGGCGGGAGCGGTCTTGACCGGCTACTTGAAATCCTACGAGGAGCTGTTGCTCAACGGAGCGGCACCGGCTTCCGATCGGCTGCAGCTTTGCGGTCTTCTCGACCGGCTCGCTGCCGCGCTCGCCCGGCTGGGCACGAGAAACGCCACGACCGCCCTCATCGAGCACGGTCTCAACCGACAACCCGGGCTCGGTATCACCAGCGCCCGCCTCGTGGGACTCGGCACCCGGGATCTATCCTCTCATCCCGAGGATGTGAATCGAGTCCTCGAGGCGCTCCGCTCCGAGCTCCCGGGAAAGCTCCTCTCACGGTTCGTCAAGACGAGAGAAGACACTCTGGTTCATTACATAGGGGCGCTTTCGGGAACTCCCTCCGTCGGAGTTACGGACGCCTTGACCGATCTGGCAAAACGATTCCCCAAGACGAAGTTCGGGGAGGCGGCGGCCAGGACGCTGCTGAGCCTTCACGATGCATCCTCGCGCTCGACCACCGGGGCCGCCATGACGGGAGACCTGGAGTTTTTTGGCCTCCCCCACATCCTTCAGACCCTCGAGCGCGCCTCCGCCACGGGCGTACTGACGCTGTTCTACACGAACGAAACCGTGGCCGCGGTCATCCGGATGCGAAACGGCAAGTACAAGAGTTGCGAGACCGAGCGCCTGAAGAACGAGAAAGCCGTCTACGAGCTCTTCGAGAAACCCTTTCCCGGGAAGTTCGCTTTCGTCGATCAGGGACGCGTCGATGACCCCGATGTGAACGATCCCGACCCGACGCTCGTGGACGTCGTGTCTCTCATCATGGAGGGAATCCGGCGATACGACGAGTTCCAAAGAGCTCGCGCCGTCGTTCCCGATGATGCCATTCTCGTGGCATCGGTCGGGAATGCGCCGCTGTTCGAGGACGAGACCGATCGAAACCTGGTCGACTCGGTGTGGGAGAGAGCGATGTCGGGAAAGACGCCCAGCCAAATCGAAGCCGACTTGTCCGTCGACTCCTTCCGCGTCCGAAGGCTTCTGGCTCGGTGGGTGGAAGGTCGGGCCCTCAGCCACTCCCGAGGAAACAACGTCATACCGATTTCGGAATCCCAACAGGTGGCGCGGAAGCGAGCCTAGGCAGGGTACTCCTCGAACGGTCGAGTCGGAGCCTACGTCAAATCGACGGTCTACAGTCGAGATCCGAAGCGGCTGCTGTACGATTCCCCATCATCAATCGATCCGCCAGACCGTCACGAGCGGCCCCCCGCGCTCGACGGCCCCGAGACCCGTGTAGGGCAAGTAGAAGGCATCTCGAACATAGAATACCGGCGTCTCGCCATTGCCGCGAAACGGGTCGAAGATGGCGAGCCGCGTCGCGCTCCGGTTCAACCACTGGACGAGCTCGGTCGGCACGTGAGAGTTGCGAGAGAGGTATGGGTGGTCATGAGCGACGAGGTAAGGCGCTTCGACTGAACGGACATCCTGAAGCCGGCAGGGCACGACGAGGGGCTCGAAGGCCGGCGGGCGCCGTCGATCCGAATTGATGTCCGGCGCTCCATAACCTCCACAGACGGCGATTCTGGAGCGTCGTGGAAGATGGTTCGCCACCCATTTTGACGCCTCAACCCGCGTATCCTCCCGAGCCGCGATGCGGTCGAAACGAAGCGAGCTGACCAGGCTTGGCAGAACGATACCGATACACGCGGCGACAGCCGCGGGCAAACGCCACCGCCTGACGATTCGAACGAACACTTCGGCTCCGAGCACGACCAGAATCGGAATGATCGGCAGTACGTATCGTGGGAAAACCAGTCGAACGCTTCCAACGAGCGCGTAGAAGGGCAACAGAAACGACAACAGGGCGAGGTTGACGTGGCCACGAAACCACAGGGCCCGAAAAACGCCGGCGAGCGACAAGAGAAAGACGGGCCAACCGAGTCCGTAAGGAAGCGTGGTCTCCAGGTGTAGGAGGAAACCCCGTGGCTCGTTCGCGCCATACAGCATGCTTGCCAACTTCGCCAACGCCCCGTGGACGTCGCTCGGCCGAAGGAGAACGTACGGAGAGGTCAGTGAGAAGACGACGATCGAAGCGAGTCCTGCGGCCGCAAGGCGCCCAATCATCGCCCTTATCCGGCCGAGGTCGCGCATTCCGGCAAGCGAGGGAATCGCCAAGCTCAGCGATACGAGAGCTGCGTTGTACTTCGTGGATGCGGCGAGACCCAGCGCGATTCCCGCGAGAACGTAGTCGGAAAGCCGCTGCTCCCGGACGGCACGGACAGCGAAGACGAGAGCGAGAGTCACGAACAGCGTCATCGAAACGTCGACGATGGCGAATCGTGAAGTCACCACGTGGACATAGGCGGTGGATGCGGCGAGCGCACTGACGAGCCCAACGGCGTCGCTGCGGCCAACGTTTCGACCGAGCCAGTAAGTCGCCGCGACCGTCAGCACGGCAAGGATTACGCTGAAAGCGCGGCAAATGAGGTAATGCCGGTTCGGACGCAGGACGGCGATATCGAACTGGAAATCCTGGAGAGTGTCGTAGCGACCACTTGCTCTTCCCGCTTGAAAGGTGCTCCACAAGGCGGCCTCATAGAGATAGAAGGGAAGACTCGGGTAATCGAAGTACCTGGGGTCATGGTCCCCGGTGACGAGCATCCGGGTGGCTTTGTTGACGACGGCATCTTCGTCGGGACGGGCCCGCGTGTGAGGAAGGCCGTAGGCCATCCCCCAGACTCGCAGCGCGGCCGCCAGAGCCAGAATCAGGACCAGGAGTCCGCAGGAGCGAAACGCCGTCAGGCCCGCTTTCATCCGCTGCCTCTCCGCGGGCCGGAGCGGGGCATCCGACGTGTTAGAATGACCCTACCGTCTGTCACAGAAAGTCTCGTTCGATGAGATGCCATTGAGCTCGCCCGAGACCTGATGGTCTCCCGGCATGCCGCTCGCGGCCGCCGATATCTTCGAATTGCAAGTAAGGGAGGGCTGGTTTGGGCTTTCGGAGGATTCGCTGCGCTAACGCCATGAAGATCTCAACGAATCGAACAAGTTTCCGAGTGGATGAGCGCAGCGTCAACAGTCCACAGTTGACAGTCGACAGACGGCCGACACGGTCGCTTTCGGATCTCTCGACTGTTGACGGTCACCTGCGCCTCGCTGGAGAAAGGTCTCGATGCGACATAGAGTTCTGCTTGGCTGTTTAGTGCTCTCCGGCTTCAGCGGGCTCGCTTACGAGCTCCTCTGGACGCGTTTGCTGTCGCTCACCTTTGGCTCCACCACCCTTTCCTTTTCCACCGTGGTGGCCGTGTTTTTCGGAGGTCTGGCTCTCGGCGCCTGGGGAGCCGGACGAGTGTTGATTCGGATCCGGCGACCCATCCAGGCCTACGTCGTCATCGAGTTGCTGACGGGCCTCTTCGGCCTCGTACTCTATCCGATCATGACTCGCCTGGGGGTCGTGTTCGTCTCATTCGATCCCGGCCCCGGGCTCGGCGGAGCCATTCTGCGCCTTCTCGTGACGGCACCTCTGCTGCTCGTTCCCACAGTGCTCATGGGAGCCACACTGCCCTTCGTCTGCGCCGCCATGATCCATCGCGACGACGAGAGCACCCGGGGAATGGCTCTCATTTACGGTTTCAACACACTCGGCGCCTTTCTCGGCGCGTACAGCATTACTTATCACCTGATACCGGAGCTGGGCGTGTTTCGCTCCCATCTCGTCGCCATTTTCTTCAACTGGGTGGCCGGTGCCATCGCCTGGGTCGCCGAGCGTAGGGCGCCGTCGGGCCGACGCGTAAACGGGGCTAAGCCGAGTCTTCCGATCGCGGAGCCGGCTGTTCTCGTTCGGGAGGAAGTGGATCCGGCACGCCGCCACGTCGCTCTCGTCGCACCCGCTCTCACGTTTCTCCTCGGCTTTGCCTTCATTTGCCTCGAAGTCGTCTGGGCACGACTCTTCTCCGCGTTGCTAGCAGGAACGATCTACGGCGTGGGCGCCGTTCTCATCTGTTTCCTGATTGGGATCGCGGCAGGCAGCCTCTTTCTGGCGAACCGCATCTCGCCTCGTTCGGATCTGGGCCTTTGGTTCGCGAGCTTGCAAGCCGTTGGTCTCGCGTGGATCTGGCTTGCGTTCGCCCAGCTTCCCCGAATTGCCAATGTCTTGATCAACTTGGGAGTCGAAGTCGACGGCACCCTGAGGTCCCAGCATTATCAACTGCTCGTGGTCTTGGTAGCTCTTCTAGTCCCTACGGCGGCCTCGGGTGCATCTTTTCCCCTCCTCGTAAAAATCGTGGAGACTCGCGCTCTCAGAACGGGACAGGCTCTAGGACGCATCTACGCGGCCAATACCGTCGGAAGCATACTGGGCTCGCTCGCGGCCGGTTTCGTGCTGATCCCCGAGCTCGGCTCGGTTGGCTCGGTGCTGCTCGCGATGGCAGTGTTGGCGCTGGTCGCCGCGGTGAGCGGGGTCGTGCTCGTCGGTCCGACGGGCCGTTGGGCAGGTCGTGGAGTGGCCATTGTCGCTCTGCTCGTCGTCGCTTTCTTTCAGGATTTCGAGATTCGTTTGATTGCCGCAGGGGCTCCAGCGAATGTTCCGAAGCAGCACTACGACGACTACGTTCGTCGATACCGAGACACGGCCGCCAGGTTGATTTATTTTGCCGAGGCGCGGGACGGGACGGTCTCGGTGACGGAGTCTGGCCTCACGAGATCGCTGAGCATCAACGGCCTGGGGCAAGGAAGTCGCTCCCGGGTGCCTCCCTATCACCTCCTCGAGTCGACGCTCGTCGGGCTTGTTCCGCTGATTCACGTCGAGGAGCCCGCCAACGCCCTTCTGGTCGGACTCGGAGCTGGCATCACCATCGAGCGGCTGAACGAGCTTGGAGTCCCCCGCATCGAGGTGGCCGAGATCGAGCGACGCGTGTTGGATGCCGTCGAGGCGATCCACCTGGGTGATAATCCCCTCGACAGAGAGGGCGTCGAGGTCACCATCGATGATGCCCGTCACCGACTTCTTGCGGGCGCTCGAGAAGGCGAGGAACGCTTCGACATCATTGCTTCGATGCCGGCTCATCCGTGGATCGCGTCCAGTCTCTTCACGCGGGAGTTCTTCGAGCTGGCGAAAGCGAACCTGAGCTCGAAAGGCGTCTTTGCAACCTGGTTTGGCATTTGGAAAATGGACGGGCCCGCGGTGGAGAGCCTTTTCCGCGCTTTCTGCTCGGTCTTCGAGCACTACGTGATTTATTTCGTCCCCGAGACTTCTAGCTACTATCTCGTCGGCGCCGAGAATCCGTTGTCGATCGACCCGGAAAGGATCGAGACGTTATCGGGTCATCCCACGTTTGCCGAAGAGTACTTGCTGAACGACCCGATGTTTCTACCCACGCGGGTCTATGCCACGGGGAACGACGAGACACCCCCTCCGCCCGAAGGCGTCATCAATACCGACGACAATGCTTTCGTGGAAATTCATGCGCCTCGTTCGGGCTCGAAACCTGCGAAACTGTCCTCGTTCCTTCCCCGGGAATATCTTCTCCCCGCGATGGTTCCCGCGGATCGCCGGCGGGAATTTCTCATCGAGCTCATGGAGCGACTGCTCGGAACGCCCGGCGGGCGCTTTCCCGATGCGGAGTCGTACACCGAGCCCGAGCGCGCCGAGCGCACTCTCGCCGCATCGAAAGAGCTGTTGACGAGCGAAGACGCGTTGTATTTTCGCGGACGGATCGCTATTGCCGCCGGGCGAACCGAGGAAGCGCGGGCGATGCTCGCCAAAGCACGCTCGGGACGAGGCGAGCTCGCCGGGAGAGCGGCGAAGTTCGAAGCGTTAAGCCACGATCAGGGAAGCCCGGAACGGCTGGACTCTCTGATCGCGCTGGAACCGGCTGCAGACGTTCTCATGGTGCTCCTGGATGAAGAGGGGGAGCGTGCGCTCGAGCTGGTCCCCCGTCGTCCAGTCGACCCCGAGGAGGATCCGATTGGATGGTTTCTCTGGAAAGCGGCCACCACTCCCCAAGGGAGTCTGGGCGAGCCAGACCTCTCTATCTTCCTCTACCGGGTCGCTCCAAGATTGGGTCGAACGATACGGCTGGGGCTGCTTCGGGCCGCCGAGGATTTCTGCCGCGAACAAGGGCTTCTTACCGAGGCGGAGGCCTTCAACGTACACCGACGGGCGATCACGTCCGCTCGGGTCAACCGACTCGTGCGAGAAGGGACGTCGGCGGGCCGGCAAGGACGCTTCGCCGAGGCGGCCGATGCGTTTTGGAGAGCCAACGAGCTCGAGCCTGGCAGCGAACGCATCATGCACCCGTTGCTGCGTTCGCTCGTCGAGACTCGTGACGAGCAAAGACTCGCCGTGCTGTTGAATCAGTTTCGTTTCCTGGGAGACTCCGAACGAAGGATCCAGGCGCTCTTGAGAGTGGCACGTGACGGTGCGCTTTCCTTCCCCGCGTTCGAGCCGGAAAAGGAGCCCGGCGAAGACTCGCTAACTTCCGCGGCGGCGCAGGGGGCCAGCGGCGACCCGATTCCCTGAGAGTATGAGAACGTCAGGGAGAATCGCCAAAGGGCACCACAACGAGGTCGATGCGAAAAAAAGCGGCACCGAGGGGTCTCGAATCGGGAGAGCTCGAGAGCTCGGAAGGACGGAGGGCCTTTTCCATCGAGAACTGAAGCTGGTTGACGCCCCGAGACCAGACTCGCGCTGGAATCCTCCAGCTCATTTGGGAGCGCTTCGAAGCGAGTTGCAACGGTAGTGCATGACCGTTCACCGCTAGCATCACGTGGTTTGGCGACGTCGGGCCATAAGGGTCCAACTCCAGGGTGAGATTGTAATCGCGCGCCACCTTCAGCGGCACCAGTATCGTGGACGTCGAGCCGACCGTCCATCGGAACGGCTCGCCCGTCGCATTGGTCTCCTGGGCGCTCCACCCGCGGCCAAGGTAGGGCTCGATGCCTGAATCGAACGCGAAACGAAAGTTGCCGAAACCCTGGTGGCCGTATAGCTGGTCGAATCGCTCCGGCGTTATACGGTGGCGCCACGAAAACCACCAGTTCATGGGCCAGGCAGGCGGCAGACCGAACGCGTCGTAGCCGCGCTGAAGCGTACGGGTCCAAACCCCTCGAAACGAAACGAGCCGATCCGGCGGGATGGCACCGCTCCTTGTCTGCTCCATCAAGCCATAGTTCCAGAGGGTGAGTCCGGCGAACAGAGCGACGACCAGGACGAGGGGCCTCCGCCGCAAGAGCTCGACCAAGGCCGCCGCGCCCAGCATGAACAACGGCAGGCAGGAGTCGAAACGGCGCCCGCCGAACGACCAGCCTGCCCACCAGATAGCTACGCTGCCATTGACGAAGGCTTGAATTCCGAAGCCGAGGAGACCGAGAAGCGCGAGTCGTCGGGCAACGCCGACCCAGGCGAGGAGGCCCATGACCGAGAGGTAGAGAACCGGATTCCAGGGGAACAACCCGCGATTCGTCGAATAGAGCACTTCGAGCAGGCTGAGCTGATCGAACGCCACTCCATGTCCCTCGAGTGGCAGGGCGAGCGCGTCGGCGGCGGTGCGCCTCCAAAAAATCAGCTGCGGCATGAAGGCTAGAGCGAAACCGAGCACCGACAGGAACATGTTCCGCCACGGCCGGGGAGCATCGAGAAGACGGTCGAGAAGGGGCAGGGCGAGCAGCACGCCGTTCTGCCAGCGGACCAGCGAGGCCAACCCCGCGAGAAGCCCCAGCCACAGCCACTGCCTCGGTCCTTCGAGCGGGCGATTGTCCAGCCAATAGCAAAGAAAGAAGCTCGAGAAGGCGAACGACATCGCGTGCGGCATGCTCGGCTCGACGACCATGTACCAGACGAGAAACGACGCCGACCACACGGAGCAGAGCGCGATGAAACTCGTCGAGACGGGAAAGTAGCGGCTTAGCGTTCGGAGTCCGCGAACGAGCGCCCAGCTTGCGAAGAAGTAGCCAGCGAGACCGAAAGCCGTCTCATAGGCATTGCCGAACCCGCTCGGCTCGAGCCCGCGACCAAGCCAGCTCGCGATCACAAGCAAGCCATGCGCTGCCAACAGAAAGGGCAGAGATAACAGGGGCGTGCCCAGAGGATAGCGCTCGGCAATCGGCAAGGGAGCGCGAACCAAAAGATAGTCGTTCGAGAAATCCAGATCGCCGTCGAACAGGAGCGAACGCGCGATGACGAAATAATGAGGCCCGTCGGCGCTCAGCCGGAGACCGTACGCAAAATAGAGATAGCAACCGATGATCGATCCCGCGAGCACGAGCGAGCACGCGATTCGGATGCGACCGGAGCGCACGCCGTCTCTTCGAAACTCTACCCACTGTGTAGCTACGAACAACGACCACAGCAATGTGGCATGGCCCACGAAGGAGACGAACCGATCGTCCGAAAAGGGTAGGAGCTGGACTGCCCCCTCGGTGGTCACGATACTGAAAAGGTTCAAAAGCTCGACCCAGAGCAAGCTCTTCAACACTCGCCCCGGCCAAATCCGAGACTCGTGGCCGTCGGCGGGTGCGACATCGCTCCGCGTGAGCTCGGGGGATTCGGTCAAATCTATGGGAACCTTCGGTCGACGCCTTACGAGCCCTCGACTTCCTCCGGTCGAGTGGGGACCCGGAGGATTCGGATCGTCGGGCCGATCACCCGGCCCTCGATGGGCTCGAACCTCGCCACCTCGCGACAGATCTCGAACAACTTGTAGTAGTTCCTCGTCTGACGGTGCTCGGGCCCAAAGCGGTCGTATTGAGCCGAGGAAACGACGAGGTACTCGACGCCTTCCTCTCGATAATCAGCGACCGAACGGTCGATGATCCTCGACTGAATCGTGACCCGGTGTCGACCTCGGTCGAGAGCGGGACACTGCCGCTCGACGGCGAGATGGGTTTGCGGGGCAAAATGGCCATCGATCCACACCCGGGCCAGGCTGCCCGTGTCGTCACGGCTCCTCTCGACGTTCATCGCGATCGAGGTATCGAGTGGAGCGCCAACAGCAACCGCGATCAGGACCGCGGTGGCAACGGGCTGAACCGGCAGGCGTCGTAGAAAGGGGCCAGCCCGGCCGAGAACGCCAACGGCTTGCTCGAGGCCGAAGGCGGCCAGGACTGCGAGAAAGGGATAGACACAAACGAGATTGCCGGGGAAGTTCATTCGCTGCGAGCTGTAGTAGCCATAATACAGAACCGGAAAGCTGAGGAGCACGATCCGGCGAGAATCCAGCCGGTTCAGCGCTACCCCGAGGCCCCCCAACCCGGCGATTACCGCCGCCCATCCTGCCCCGTAGGTCACCGCGTACTTGGCATGATAGGCCCAGTTATCGGATCCTTCGGCATCGGGCCAACCCCGATAGCCGTAGTTGTACATCGCGTTCGCGACGGCATCGAGGAACTTCGGTAGCTCGACCATGAAATAGGGACAGCCGATGACAAACCCCCCGATTGTCCCGAGCAGTCCGAGATACAAGTCGGGCCGAGCGAAGAAGCGTCCGCGTTCACGAATCGCAACCGCCAGCAGAAACGAGAAGAGCACGAAGCCCCCGTTGTACTTCGCCGCGGCCGTCAGCCCGACGCTGAGGCCGGCGAGCAGCGCCAGTCTTGTTCCCCCCCGGTCGAGATAAACGAGCGTCACGAGCAGACTCAATGGCGCCATGAAAGCGAGCAAAGGGTCGGGCTTGTTGTATTGAGATACCTCGACCGCCGCGGGGAAGACGGCCATCAGCGACGCGGCGATCAAGCCGACTCGAGTCCCGAATACGCGCTTCCCCAGGAAGAACGTGACCAGTACGGTGAGGGTACCGGGGATGACTCCCGCGCCGAACCGTCCCCAGAAGAGGAAGTCTTCCTCCATCAACTCTTGAACGCCTTGCCATCGGCCGGTCGGCACCTCAACGAAGAAAACGATCAGATAGGTGACGACGTTGACGTAGGCCTGAAGACTGGGGTGGATCCACCAATGAGGGTTCAGATCACCCCGCTTCAGCATCTTCAGGTAGGAATGGACGTAGTCGTACTCGTCGGCCACGTAGCTCTGCGGTAAGCCGAAATGCGCCCCCCAGTAACGCAATCCGAAGGCGAGCAGCAAGATCGCGCCGAGCGCCACCAAGACGGCGTGCCGTCTCACGACGAGCCAAATGTTTCCCGGTCGCAAGGCGGACGGGTTTCGATCGAGAAGGAGAGCCATCGCGCCCAGGAGAACCGACACCATCCCCATGACCTTTCGGGAGACGGCAGGCTCGAGGAAACGCAGGAAATAGGCGTTGGTCAGAATCGTCCCGACCGCCTGCGCCAGAACCAACCATCGGAGCGTGGGCCACAAGCGACTCCCCGTCGATTGACCTCGCTCTCGCTCTTCTTCAGGCGGCAACCGAAAGCTCTCCTCGGGAAAAAGCTGATGCTAGCCTCGCCGCTCCCAAAATGCCAGCCGGGAGCGAGGTGGAACGCTCGGTCCCAAGAAAATCCGCAACGTGGCGGGACCGCTCTCCGTTTGCGTATCTGAGACTAGAGCACGAGACGGAAGAACGGCTCGTGACGGACAAGGAGGAAGAGATATGGGAAGCACAGCAGCGGCGAAGAAGGAACGGAAACCACTCAACGGAGTGGACACCCCCACCCTTTTCGCCACGATCAACGCGGTCAAAGCACAGCCCGAGCTCGGTAAGTTCCAGTTCCGGGCGACGGGTCATTGGATATCGGGAACCCACTCCAAAACCCGGTTCGAGACTTTCAGCGGCGCCGGCGGAGAACAGAAACACGAGGCGACGTTCGAGTTCGGCGCCGATCACCCCAAGGTGCTCGTGGGAGAGGACCGTGGTCCCACTCCCGCCGAGTTCCTGCTCGGTGGCCTCGCGGCCTGCATCACCTCGGGCATCGGCAACATCGCCGCCGCCCGAGGGGTCAAGCTTCAGGAGGTTGAGTCGACCGTCGAGGGAGATATCAACCTCCTCGGCGTTCTCGGCCTGTCGGACGAGGTCAGGAACGGATACGAGAAGATTCGAGTGAATTTCAAAATCAAAGGCGACGCATCACCAGAGAAACTCCGAGAGATCGTCGAGCAGTCGAAGGCGCGTTCCGCCGTTTACGACGTGCTCACGAACGGTGTCCCGGTCGAGGTCAGCGTGGAGGCGTAGGACGTCGACCTGACGGCGGGTCGCCGGGGGACCGGCGACTCGCCGACCAGGTTCGTGAGACGGGAGAAATGTCATGAGGAGAACCGACACCATCATCATTGGCGGAGGGCAAGCCGGCCTCGCAATGAGCCGGTGTTTGACGGACCGTTCGATCGATCACGTGATCCTGGAACGAGGTCGAGTCGCCCAAAGGTGGCGGAGCGAACGGTGGGACTCGCTCCGGCTCCTCACTCCGAGCTGGCAGAGCCGGCTTCCTGGCTTCCGATACGAGGGAGCCGACCCTAACGGCTTCATGACCATGCCGGAAATCATCGACTACTTGGAACGCTACGCCGAGTCGTTCTCGGCGCCGGTCGTGGAAGAGACGACGGTGCGCTCCGTCAGGCGTGTCCTGACGTGGTACCGGGTCACGACCGATTGGAGCATCTGGGAGGCGCCAAACGTCGTCATTGCCACGGGACATGCCGACAAGCCATACGTACCGGACCTGGCGAAGGGCCTCAGCGACGATCTCTTGCAGCTCGTTCCGAGTCGGTATCGTAACCCCGCCCAGCTTCCTGCAGGCGGCGCGCTCGTTGTCGGCGCATCGGCGTCCGGGATCCAGCTCGCGAACGAGATCCATGCTTCGGGACACCCGGTTACGCTCTCCGTGGGACGCCACACGCGGCTCCCCCGCTGCTACCGAGGACGGGACATCATGTGGTGGCTAGACGCCATGGGCGCGCTCGATGAACGCGTGGAGGGCTCGCGCAACAAGCCTTCGCTGCAACTGATCGGTGCGCCCGACGGCAGCTCGATCGACCTCGGCATCTTGCAGCATCGAGGTATCCGGCTCGCCGGGCGTGCGATCGCTGTCGACCGCGACCTCGTGTCGTTCGCCGACGATCTCAAAGCTACCACGACACGGGCCGACGCGAAGCTCGCCGACCTGCTCGAGAGGATCGATCGTTTCATCGAGCTCGAAGGGCTTCAATCCGACGTGGATGCGGCCGAGCCCCTGGTTCCGGTGAGGCCCTATCCGGCGCCCACGGAGATCGACCTGCGCGCCTCTGGAATCACGACCGTGCTCTGGGCCACAGGTTTCCGCCGTAGCTATCCCTGGTTGAAGGTTCCCGTCCTCGACGAGCGCGGCGAGATCCGTCACGAGGGCGGCGTGACTGACTCGCCTGGCCTCTATGTGCTCGGCCTTCAGTTCCTGAAACGGCGCAAATCGAGCTTCATCGACGGTGTCGGAGCCGATGCGTCGGAGCTCGCCGAGCACATCGACGCCCGTCTCGCTCGAAGAACGGCCGCATGAGCTCTCAGCCAGGACGCCGACGCGGGCGCCCCGCTCGACGAACCGAGGGCTGAGCCTCGAAAGTCTCCTGCGCCGGGGGCGCCCCGCCGGGAATGGACTGTGGGATACTCTATTCAGGAGCAAATCCGGACAGCCGACGTCGGCCTGATTTCCGACCAACGGTGCCCAGCGCTCCGCATGCATAGAATGACTCGGAATCGTCGGGACAGAGAAGAGCCGTTTCTTCTGTCGGTTCTGCCCTTCGCCGGGCTCGGTCTCTTGCTCGTGCTTGCCCTGCTGTGGCGATTTCTCCCGGAAGGAACGGCCGGAGCCGAAGAGCCGATTTCAGAAGTGGCGCTCGAGCGCTGGGAGGAGGCCGCGCCACAGGAAGTCTCCTGGTCGCCCGAGCGGGATTTCGTGCTGGGGCCGGCCGACGCACCCGTCACCATCATCGAGTTCACCGATTTCGAATGTCCGTACTGCCGTACGGCGTCGTCCTCGGTGAAGCGCGTGCGCGACCGGTTCGGAGACGAGGTCAGGCTGGTCTTCAAGAACCTTCCCCTCGACGCGACGTGCAACCCCACGATGCAGCGCCAGCTCCACGCGAACGCCTGCCGAGCCGCTCTTGTTGCTCGCTGCGCCGGGCTTCGGGAAAGGGAACTCTTCTGGGAGATTCACGACCGGTTGTTCCTCGCCCCGAGGATCGACGAGGACGTGATCGTGCGGGTTACCCGCGAGCTCGAGCTCGACCTCGGAGAGCTCGAGGACTGCATGGAGTCGGAATCGACGCGGAAAGCGATCCGCCAAGACATTGCCGAAGCCCAGGAGCTCGGAGTGACCGGCACGCCCACTTTCTTCATCAACGGGAAACGAGTACACGATTACCGAGACGACTCCCTCGAGCGAATCGTAGAGCGAGCCCTCGAAGCCCACTGACGCACGCCTACCGGAACGAAGCAGCGTCACCAACGATTGCGTTACCGGAAGCGCGATTGTCTCGTATCAGGTACTTCGAGTATCGTGCGCGGCCGGGAGGGAGATCATGGTTCCCATAACGTCCTTGTGGCTTCCGATTCTACTGTCCGCGGTGCTCGTATTCGTCGTCAGCTCGGTGATCCACATGGTGCTGGCCTATCACCGAACGGATTTCAAGAAGCTTCCGAACGAAGAGAGACTTCTGGAAGCAGTCCGGAAGGAGAACGTCTCCCCCGGTGACTACATCTTCCCCTGTCCCCCGAGTCACAAAGAGATGAGCTCGCCGGAAATGCGGGAGAAGTACAAGAGGGGGCCCGTGGGCATGGTAACGCTCCTTCCCAGCGGACCTCCGGTGATGGGAAAACAGCTGGCTCAGTGGTTTGTCTACTGCGTAGCGCTCGGCGTCGTCGTCGCCTATCTCACCGGACGCATACTCGCCCCGGGTTCGGCCTATCTCAGCGTGTTCCGGTTCGCGGGAACGGCGGCGTTTCTCGGTCACGCGGGGGCACAGCCCGTTGCCTCGATCTGGATGGGCCGCGCGTGGAGCACGACGTTGAAGAACGTCGCCGATGGATTGGTCTATGCACTCGTGACCGCGGGTACGTTCGGTTGGCTCTGGCCTCGATAATCCAGGAGATCCGCTCCCACGAGATGAGGCTCCCACCAGAATAACCCCGATATCTTGCCGAACAGCGGGCGCTCGGGCGTGTACTCCTTGAAATGGCCGCGCACCCAGTGGATGGGACGAAGCTTGTCGGAGCCGTTGCTCGACGACTTCATTTTCAGCGTCGCGTAAGCATAGAGCGGAGGTTTCCCCGCCTTCTGACGCGCCCGCTGAAACTTGGCGTCGGGTGCGACGCGTGAGCTCACGACGTTCCGGCAATTGAGGAGCGCGAAGAGTGCTGCGATGGCCCCCACCTGGTGCTGAATGAAGCTCCTCCAGTCGTTCTCGTCGATCGCAAGCTCCGCTCCCACGCGCTCGGGAGAGAATCCATTGATCTGGACGAAGGCCTGTTTCGACATTTCGTGGACCAAGTCCATGTGTGGCGTCGATGAAAAATGCTCGCCGCAGAAGGAGAGAAAACGGTAGGCGACGAGACAATCGAAGCGCGGGGTCATCCCGGTAACGGTGACGAGCAGCACGTGGGTGGCGTCTGCGGGCACGAGCTCCAGGAACCGTTTATCGACGTGGGCGACCTCGGTGCTCTGCACGAGGAGCGCACCCTGCTCGCGCCCTTCGTCGCCATTGCCGAAGATCACGACGTTTGGGAAGGGCGGTTTCGCAAACTGGCCCGAGATTCTGTCCCCGTCCCGAGGGACGAGCGCTGCCTTGCCGATCAGCCGACTTTCCCAAGGGGGAAGCAGCGCGAAAGGCGCCTCGATGACGCGCGCCCGGTCGATGAATTTACGTACCCATTCGCTTTCGGTGGCAAGTCTATCGATGATCATGGCCACCGCCATTCTAGCCGAAGAGGATTGAGCAAATTGCCAGGTTGCCGGGGCGGCATAGGAGAGTATGGGGTTTCCCCGACAGCTCGCGGGAGCGGAGCGAGGTCGGCTCGATTCTCGCCTTCTCGGACGGGCTCGTTGGCGGGGACAGCCGCCTTTTCGGTACTCTCTCCTCGAAGGTGACCTCTCAAACCAACGTTCTGCCCCTTCCCGGCTGCGAAGTTCGTCGGGCGCTTGTCGCCGAGCGAGAACAGGCCCTCTTCTTCGATGGCAGGGAGCCGCGGAATCGGCTCGGCGCGGGGTTCTCTCGGGACGAGGAACCGATGTACCTCAACCTCGAGCTCATCGACGGGACGAGGGGCGCCCACGTAAACATCAGCGGTGTCTCCGGCGTGACGACCAAGACCAGCTACGCCACTTTTCTTCTCTACAGCCTGTTCCACTCCGAAGTGCTGGGGGCGGACCGTCTCAACACGAGAGCCCTGATTTACTAACGTGCGTTTTCTTCACACCGGAGATTGGCACGTGGGGAAGACGCTTCGGGGGCGCAGCCGTGCGGACGAGCACCGCGCCGTCCTGGGGGAGATCGTTGCCATCGCGAGGGAGGCCAAGGTCGACGTCGCGCTCGTCGCCGGCGATCTCTTCGACACCCCTGCCCCTTCACCAGAGTCCGAAGAGATCGTGTACCGAACGCTTCTGGATCTCGCGCGCGAGGTCGAGTGGGTCGTCGTCATCTCCGGCAATCACGACAACCCCCGGCGGCTCGCCGCGGTCGAGCCGCTGCTGCGTCTGACCAACATCCGGGTGCTGCCGTCGATTGCCCGGCCGTTCGAGGGAGGGGTGCTCACACTGGAAACCCGGCTCGGAGGAGCCCAGATCGCGCTGCTCCCGTTTCTGTCCCAGCGCGCGATCGTAAAGGCAGACGACCTCATGATGAAGGATGCCTCGCAGCACGTGGGAGACTATGCCGAGCGGGCCGCACGCATCATCGAGGCCCTGTCCGCCGAATCGCCCTCGCCGAGAACCGTAAACATCTTGCTCGCCCATGCCATGGTTCACGGGGGCAAGCTGGGCGGCGGGGAGCGGTCTGCGCACACGATTTTCGAGTACAGCATTCCCACGACCGCTTTCCCCGCGTCTTTCCACTACGTCGCTCTCGGCCACCTTCACCGCGCTCAAAAACTGGCGGGCGCGTGCCCGATCTGGTACGCCGGCTCCCCGCTGCAGCTCGATTTCGGCGAGACCGAGGACGTGAAAAGCGTGAACCTGGTCGAAGCCGAGCCTTCGAGCCCCGCGCGAGTGGAAAGCGTCCCTCTTACCTCGGGCCGACGCCTCCGATTCGTCAGGGCCAAGATCGATGAGCTCGACGCCCTCGTGAAAGAGGTGGGCGACGCGTACTTGAAAGTCGTGATCGCCCACGCGCCGGTGCCGGGGCTCGCGCAGAAGGTGCGGGAGATTCTCCCGAACGCGGTGGAGGTCCTGATCGCAACGAAGACCGACGAGCCGAAGCCCAGCGCGTCCCGAATCGGCCGGACGCCGCGGGAGCTCTTCTCCGATTATCTCGAGGAGCACGGCGGTCCGGTTCCCGAGCTCCTCTCCCTGTTCGACGAGCTTCTCGACGAGGTCTATGCGACCGACTAGACTCGAGCTCGAAGGATTCACAGCTTACCGAGAGTACACCGTCCTCGACTTCGAGGGCGCGGAGCTCTTCGTCCTGACGGGGCCCACGGGCTCGGGCAAGTCGAGCCTGATCGATGCCATGACTTTTGCGCTCTACGGAAGCGTGGCTCGCTACGGGAACCCGAATCTCGTGCACCCCGTCATCAGTCAAGGAAAACTCGAAGCCAGAGTGCGGTTCGACTTCGCACTCGGCGACGACCGATTCTCCGCCGTTCGCGTCGTGAGGAGGGGCTTGAGGGGCGGCGCTACCACGAGAGAAGCCCGGCTCGAATCGAACGGACGGGTACTCGCCGGAAGCGCGGAGGAAGTGACTCGCAAAGTCCGCGAGCTCTTGGGGCTGAATTTCGACCAGTTCACGACCTGTGTCGTGCTCCCCCAGGGTGAGTTCGCTCGATTTCTTCACGAGAAACCGGCCGAGCGCCAGGATCTGCTGACGAAGCTGCTCGGAGTGGAAGTCTACGAGAGGATGGGCGCCCTCGCCCGGACGCGGGAAGCCGTGGCGAAGCAAACGGCGCAGCTCCATTCGGACGAGCTCGGCCGGATCGGAGACGTCAGCGTCAAAGCGAGGAAGAAGGCCCGGCTTCGAGTCCGCGAGCTCGAGAGGCTTGGCGCCACCATCGACGCGGCTCTTCCCGAGCTTGAGATGCTCGCGAGGCAGGCAGCCCAGTACGAGGCCGAGGCCAGAGAGAAGGAACATGAAGCCGAGCTCCTCGATGCGCTGGTGGTCCCGAAGCGAGCTGAGTCCCTCGCAGTCGAGCTCGACCGGGCCGAGACCGCCCTGGAGAAAGCTCGGGCGGACCACGCCAGCGCTCAGGATGCCCTCCGGAACGCCCAGGCCGAGCGCGACCGATTACCTTCCTCGGTCACGATACACGGGGCGGAGAGCGCGCGGGCCGGGATGGCGCAGGTGCAAGAGCGGCTCGCACTGTCACGGACCCAGAGCGAGGACAAACGCACCAGCGCCGAGACCCTTGCGGCGCGGCTTTCCCAATGTGTCGAAGACGAACGGGCCGCTCGGGAGCGCGTGGAAGCCGCGCGCGGCGACCACGCCGCGCACGTTTTGGCACTTCGACTCAAGAAAGGTGAGCCCTGTCCCGTCTGCAGCCATCGGATCGAGGAGCTTCCCAAACGGAGGTTGCCCCCGCAATTGGCCGATCTTGGGAAGCTTCTGAAGAAGATCACTAGCGAGCGCGAGAAGATGGAGCGTGACTCCCGGGAGGCGGAGGCTCGTGCGCTTCTCGCCCGCGAGCGGGTCCAGGGCCTCGAAAAGGAGGTTCGAGACCTCGAGCGGAGACTCGCCGAAGCACCTTCTGCTTCCGAGTGCGAAGAGGCCAGTCGGGCCGACGCGTCGCTCGAGAACGCGCGAGCCCAGGCAAGCCAGGCCCTCGCGCGCGAGGAACACGCTCGGCAAGCTCTCGAGTCGCTTTCACGAGACGTGGCAGACGGCTGGGCCGAGCTCGAGAAGGCTCGCGACCGCGTCGCGTTTCTCCAACCACCCCCGACGGATCGGGAAAGCCTCGGCAAGTCCTGGACGACGCTTCACGACTGGGCTAGAGCGGCAGCCCCGTCCCGACGCGAGATCGCGACCGAGGCGCGAGCCCAATCGCAAAGGCTGAGTCGAGAGCGAGGAGCAAAGCTGTCCTCGCTGAAGGCCGCGTGTAACGAGCTGGGGCTCCCGTCGGAAGAGGAGCGCTTGCGCGATGTCGTCGTGAACGCTCTCGTCGAGGCCCGCCACGCCCTGGCGCAGATCGTCGAGATCTCGAGCCGGGCGCACAGGCTTCGACGCGAGATTCGAGCCGAGCGAGAGCGGGCCGAGATAGCGGGATCGCTCGGGCAGCATCTGAAGGCAACCGGCTTCGAGCGGTGGCTGTTGAAGGAGGCTTTCCGGAGGCTGGCGGAAGGCGCGACGGTGATCTTGAAAGAGCTTTCGAGCGGTCAGTACTCGTTTGAGTACGACGACCGGTTGAACTTCGAGGTCATCGACCACAGAAACGCTGACGAGCGTCGCTCGGCACGTACCTTGAGCGGCGGCGAAACGTTTTTGGCCTCGCTGGCACTCGCGTTGACGCTCGCCGAGCAAACGACGGAGCTCGCCGCGTCGGGCTCAGTGCCGCTCGAATCGCTGTTCCTCGACGAAGGGTTCGGCACACTGGACAACGATACGCTCGAGGTGGTGGCCGCCGCGATTCAGGAGCTGGGAGCGAGGGGGCGTATCGTTGGACTCGTCACTCACCAGGAGAATCTCGCCGAGCAGATTCCCGTCCAATTTCGCGTGTCCAAGGGGCCGGCCACGTCGACGGTCGAAAAGGTCGTTTTGTGAGACCGGCGCTTCGCAGGATTGTCGTCGAGAGCTGGGACCGGGACGCCGGCCATGTCCTCGAGCGGGACACCTTGTTCCCGGAGAGGCCGGCGGGCGATGGCTACGCCCGCCGAGCCGGGAAATCGAGTCAGAAGCGCGAATCCGTCAGATGCACGTCCGCATCTTTCCAAGCACGCGCGAAGCGCTCGTCGATCCGAGAGGCCTCCTCCTCTTTCCCCTGCGCCCGCAGGCTCAGAGCGAGTCCACGGAGGGCGAAGCCGTTGTCGGGGTTATGGGCCAGGTCCTGCCAAAAGACAATCTCGGCCTCGTCGGCGCGGCCGCTTTCCCGAAGGATCGCGCCCAGCGTGTGGCGAACGGGGTAGTACCAATCCGGCGGCTCGGCGTAGAGCAAGCCGTCCTCGAGACGCACGGCGCGATCGAGATGGGCGACGGCCGCATCGAAGTCCCCCTGCTTGGCCCGGAGCTCTCCCGCGAGAACGTTCGACGCGATGCGAAGTAGAGCTCGGGCGTTGCTGTAGCCAATTAGAGTCTCGAGAGCCACCGGGTCCCCGAGGATCGACTCGATCGCGACCAGCTCCCGCTCGGCCTGCTCGGGCCTGCCGGTGTGAACGCTCGCCATACCGCGCGCGTAGTGCCAGATGCCCGTCCAGTACAGGGCATCCGAGGTGGGCTTGGGCTCCTCGAGGATCACGTCCCACTTCCCGAACCGGACCAACGTGTACAGCGGCATGCTGAGAAAAGTTTGATACAGGGCCCAGTCGTTTCCATGCATGTCCTTCGGAACCCGGGCGGCGACTTTTCGCGAGGCGGCGAGCGCCTCTCCGCTTCGACCCTGCATGATCGCCGCCCACGCGAGGAAATGAATGTTGTGCGGGTAGTAGTTCAGTGGATAGATCCCCTGGTTGCGGCAAGCGGTGATGTAGCCCTCGTCCGCCTTGATCGCGTTGGCGTTCGCCTCGAACGCGTCGGCGTAACGTCCGGTTCGCATGTAGATGTGAGACGGCATATGGACGAGATGGCCTGCGCCGGGGGCGAGCCCGTTCAGGAGATCAGCGGCTCTCTCTGCCCGCTCGGGGTCGACGGCCTCCATGGCATGGATGTAGTAATGGAGAGCACCCTCGTGTCCTGGGTCCCGCTCGATGACGGTCTCCAGAACGACGAGCACTTCCTCGGTGTTCGCCCGCGGCCGTCCGTCCTTGGTCCAGTAATTCCACGGCGATAGATCCATGAGGGATGCGGCGTAGAGCGTGGCGGCGTCGTTGTCGTCGGGATAGCGGTCCGAAAGCTTTCCCATCTCCTCCGCGTAGGCAGCGTCCAGAGCCGAGCGATCCTCGACCGGCGTCTCGGCGTAACGCGCCGAAAGAGCTTCGATGTAGGCGCGTTCCTTTTCGCTCACCTCGTCCTTCAGAGCGAGCGCCCTCTGTATGGCCTCGTAGGCCAGAGGAACCACATCCGGCTGCATGGGCAGGTTCAGATTCGGACCGAGCACCAGCGCCCAGCCCCAGTAGGCCATGGCGCAGTCGGGATCGAGGCGGACCGCCTCTTTGAAGGCCCGAAGCGCTTCCTGGTGGTTGAAGGCATACGTCAGCTTCAAACCCTGGTCGAAGAACCGCTGAGCTTTCTCGGAGCGCGTCGTGACGGAGTGATGGTGATCGCCGATGCCATCGAGCTCGGGGGCTATTGGGACTTCCACTCCGAGCGGATCCGTGGCGAGCGCGACCGGGTCGTGCCCGGTGTGTTGGTGCGCCACGGCGAGCGTGCTCGATAGTAATGCCGCGGCAAAAGTGGTGCGCGTCATAATCTTCCTCCTCATCACGAGAGATACGCAGAAAGAAGGCTGACCCCGCCACGACAGTGAAATTTCTGCTCTCTTGCGCGCCCGTAGCCCTTCTCGACTCCGCTGAGTGCGCGCGCTAAGCTCCAATAAATGAGCTCGATCGCGATGGCTACGATTGCCGCGATTTCGCCGTTATGGGGCGAGCTTCAACCAGGTCCTCATCGTGTCGGGTTCGAGCTCATCGAGGTCTACGACTACTCGCGCCCTTTTCGGTCGGCCGGACCTAATCGGGCGAGGCCCGTCACTTTGTCGATCTGGTATCCCGCTGACGAAGACGACAGCGGCGAGAGAATCCCTTTCGGACGGTACGTCGTCGAGACGGGGCGCGACGCCCTCGTCGAGAGGATCCGCCTCAACGGTATCGAACTGTCCGGCCCCGACGTCGATGGGCTACTCGATGAGCTCACCAACGCCTATATGGGTGCTCACCGGGCCGAGGGATCGTTTCCCGTACTGCTGTTCGCCGGCGGGTTGACGGCACCCTCTTATCTCAACTCCGTCCTGTGTGAGTATCTCGCGAGCCACGGCTATGTCAGCCTGTCGCTCCCTTCACTGCCCCGACGAGAGGACGCCGTCGCCGAGTTCGATCAGCTCGGTCTCGACACGCAGCTTCGTGACATGGAGTTCGCCATCCAATCGGTACACGATTACGACCATGCCGACATCAGCCGGATGGGACTCGTTGGCGCGAGCTTCGGAGGCGTCTCCCAGGCTCTTCTTCAAATGAAGAACCCGGATGTTAGAGCCGTGGTGAGCCTCGACGCCGCCACAGGCTATGAGTACGGACGCCGCCTGCTCGAAGACTCGATTTTCTTCGATCCCGCAGCGGCGACGGCACCCTTCTTCCACGCGACCTCATCCGAAGAATCGGACGGACGGACCCGAAAGAGCACTCGCTACTTCGATACCGTGGTCAGAGGGGACGCGTACCGGCTCACTCTCGACGGCGCGACCCATGCCGAGTTCACCTCGCTCGGGGGCGCCGTTGCCTACACTCTCCTCACGAAAAAGGGCTCGTCGGTAGACCGTACACGATACGATCTCCTGTGTCTTTACGTGCGTCGGTTTCTCGACGCCGCGATCAAGGAAGACCCCACGGCGCGCGAATTCCTTGCGGTGGCACCGGCACGGCACGGCTTCGAAGGGCTCGTGCTGACACGAAAGCGCTGAAATATGTGTAGGCTGCTCGGGTCGCCGAAGAGCTCACCGGGTGCTACCCTCGGGGGTGGATTCCCTCCACTTCGACGAAGCGCCATTGTCCCCGGAGTCGACCGAGCGCGCAATGAACGTTCCAGCCTACCGGCAAGGCGTCGGAAACGGCGGCGGGAACCCAGATGGGGCCGACCGTCTCCGACTTGGCCGTCCGATAGACGGAGAACCATATTCTGCTCGGCGCAACGCGTCGGACGAGGTGATGGTCGCTTTGGATGTAGTCCTCTGCTGTCAGAGATCCCGCTTCGACGGATACTCTCGTTTGACGAAGCAATCGGCAGATCCGCCGGCTTCCGCGTTTGGCCGTATCATGCTCGCGTTGTCGAATGATTGCCATCTCGTCTTCCACGGCCGCTACGTACTGCTCCCGGACGAGCCATTGGCGCAGATCGGCCACTACTTGGGGCGCAAGTCCAATGACGCGCTCGGACGCATGAACATCCTTCGCGAGGAAAGTGGACGTAAAAAAATCGAGCTCCGCGAGTATTTTGTCGGGGCCGAACAGCTCGAAAAACAGTTTCTTCCCGTCGTGGTAACGAGCCTCGTAGAACGCGCGCTCCCGTTCGTCCAAATTCCGGTGGCCGTAGTTGTTGAGGCATAGCTCCAGAAACAGGATCACGTGCCCGTACCACCGAATCTCGACTTCAGAGAGGGTCAGTCTTCGGCGTTCGACGAACTCCGCCAGTACGGTGTCGATCGAAGGCTCGGCGATCAGCGGTCGGGGACTCAAGGTACCTCCCTTCATTGCCCTACCTCCCTGATCCTTAAGGACGAGATCCGCGCGAAAACCCTCCCTGGCACGCGAATGGTTTATCCTGATTCGAGCGAGCGAGCCGAAGTGGCGAGCGACCACTAAATAATGCCACCGTCCAAGCTCATGAGCCTCGACGATGTTCTCGACCTCCCGTGTCCGGAGCCGGAGCGATGCATCGCTTACGGCGCCGAGCCCTCGCAATTCGGCTACCTGCGACTGCCGAATGGAGCGGGCCCGCATCCGACGGCCATCGTCGTGCACGGCGGATGCTGGCGCTCTCAGTACGATATCGATCACATCGCGAGCTTCGCCCACGCGCTCCGGGCAACGGGTATCGCGACCTGGACTATCGAATACCGTCGGGTCGGCGATCCTGGCGGCGGCTGGCCCGGCACCTTCCTCGATGTCGCCGCGGCCACGGATTGCCTTCGCCTCATCGCCGCCGAGCATCAGCTCGACCTCACCCGCGTCATAACCGTCGGCCACTCCGCGGGAGGTCAGCTCGCCCTGTGGCTCGCGGGCCGGTGGAAGCTTCCTCGGAAGAGCGCCATCCGCGGAGGGGCACCCCTGGGGCTGAAGGGGGTCGTGTCGCTGGCCGCCGTGGACGATCTCAGGCGGGCCCTCGCCGAAAGCGTCTGCGGCGACATGGCGGGGCGGCTCATCGGAGGTACGCCCGAGGCTTTCCCTCGGCGCTACGCCGAGGCCTCCCCCATCGAGCTCGTTCCGCTCGGCGTACGGCAGCACCTC
>DATIBD010000068.1:0-3140 GCA_035457705.1 Vicinamibacteria bacterium | reverse complement strand
TGCGCGCTCCCTTCGGGCCGACTGCTGGCGGCGACGCGACACCTCGTCGCGAACCGGGTAGACCCGGGTGTCATTTTCGTCGACGGCGTGCTCGACGAGGCGGATTGGGGCGATGCACCCATTGCGAGCGGGTTCGTTCAGAACGATCCCCGAGAAGGTGAGCCCGCTACGTTCGAGACCGAGGTCCGGATCCTCCACGATGACGAGTATCTCTATGTCGGCGCGCTCGCCCACGACGACGAGCCGGATCGGATCATCGTCAACGATCTCACCCGTGATTTCGAGACCCGCGCGGGAGACGTCTTCGGCATCGTCCTCGACACATTCCACGATCAGCGCAATGGGTACATGTTCGAGACCAATCCCGCCGGAGCGAAGTTCGACGCCCAGTTCGCGAATGAGGGACGCGAGTTCAACGGAGATTGGGACGGTGTCTGGCACGTCGCGAGCCGGATCATCGAGACCGGGTGGGTCGTCGAGATCGCGATTCCGTTCAAGACCCTGCGTTTCGCCGATGCCCCGAGTCAAACCTGGGGAGCCAACTTCCTCAGGAGAACGAGACGGCTCAACGAAGACTCGTATTGGGCGCCGCTTCCCCGCATCCATCGCTTCACCCGCGTGTCGCTGGCCGGAACTCTTGGCGGCTTGGACGGGCTGACGCCGAAACGCGACATCAAGATCACGCCCTACGCGAAAGGCGATGTCACCGATGGCGCCGACACGCCTTCGTCGGGTGCGTTCGACGCGGGAGTCGACGCGAAGCTAGCGGTCGGGAGCGGCTTGCGGCTCGATCTGACGCTCAACACGGATTTCTCTCAGGTCGAAGCGGACGTGCAGCAGATCAACCTGACTCGGTTCAGCCTTTTCTTCCCCGAGAAGCGTGACTTCTTTCTCGAGAACTCCGGGATCTTCCGCTTTGGACCACCCGCCGATCAAAGAGTGCAACAGTTTCAGGCGTCGTTCGGCGCATCGGCCGCGCCCTCGAACCTGAGGGGAGGCCAGAGCCGGGGTGAGGATCTGTTGTTCTTCTTCAGTCGGCGCATCGGCCTTTCGGACGACGGGAGCCCGATTCCCGTGGTCGGCGGCGGGAGCCTTACGGGACGAATGGGAGATTACGAGGTCGGGTTTTTGAACATGCAGACTGGAGACGAGCCGGACCTCGTGGGCGAGAGTCTCGCCGCCAACGGGGACAACTTCACGGTGGCCCGAGTTCGACGAAACCTGTTCTCCAACTCCGACATCGGGGTCATGTTCATCAATCGGGAGAACATGAGCACCGACCACTACAACCGCGGCCTCGGGGCGGATGCGAATTTTCGGCTGAGCCCGGAGGTGGACGTCAACGGATATATCGCGAAAACGGCGACGCAAGGCCTGTCGGGTCACGACCTCGCCGGTCGGCTGGCTTGGAGTTACGAGGGTCGTCTATTCCAGATCAGCAACGCCATCTCGACCCTGCAGGACAATTTCAATCCCGAGGTCGGTTTCGCGCCACGTATCGGAGTGAAGCGCTCGAGTAATTTCTTTGGGTACCACTATCGTCCGTCATGGTGGGGCGACTTCCTCAGGGAGATCAATCCCCACTTCGAGCTCGAGTACTTCACGGACCAGAACGACGTCGTGGTGAGCCGCTATTTCAACATGCACGTCTCCTGGCAGATGCAGAACGGGGGTTTCTTCGAAGGCGGGCTCAACACGAACCTCGAGCAGCCACAGGACGACTTTCCGATCCATCCCGATGTGACGATCCCGGCAGGTTTCTACACGTTCGACGAATGGTTCGGAATGCTGTTCAGCGACACCAGCCGAACGTTCTCGGGGAATTTTCGCGCCTCGACCGGAGATTTCTATTCCGGCACGAGAAACTCCTTGTCAGTGGGCGGTGTCCTGAAGCTCGGGGAACGGTTCAGCACCCAGGTGAGCTGGTCGTACAACGACGTCGAGCTTGTCGAAGGCGCGTTCACGACGCATCTCGTGACCACGCGTTTCGCCTACAACTTCAGCACCCGGATGTTCCTCAACGGGCTGATCCAGTACAACAACGTCACGAGCGAGTGGAGCAGCAACATTCGCTTCAACCTGATCCATCGGCCGCTCTCCGACTTCTTCATCGTATACAACGATCTCAGGGACGAGATGGGGTTGGTCAAGGACCGCGCGCTCATCGTGAAGTACACGCAGCTGTTCAGCTTCTAGCGGGTGCTATACTCATTCGTTTCCATTCCGGGCGGTTAGCTCAGCGGGAGAGCACCTGGTTTACACCCAGGGGGTCGCAGGTTCAAATCCTGCACCGCCCACCACCCCGACCACGAGCTGGGTTGAGCCGCGGTCAGTTCGTCGGCTCGGCAGCGACGACCGGTAGGCCCGTTTCGGTGGCGAAGAGCTCGCGCAGGAGCTCGCGCCAGCGCGCGTACACCGTGTCCGCCGAGCCGGTGAGCCGCAACACCTTGCCTTCGACCTCGACGAGGAGAGGGGCCATGTCAGACGCGAGCGAGGCGCCCAGCTCGCGTAGAACCGCGAGGTGATCGATCCGCTTGGACTCTTCTTGCCGTCCCCAGGCGTTTGCGGCTTCCCCTCCGGGGAAGATCTGGGAGGTGCCGCATTCTGGGCCAACCCCGATCCCGGGCATGTTCCCACCAGTCGGGAAGGGAACCAACGAGCTTCCCGCGCCGTTCCCCATCGCTCCATTCCCACCTCGGAAACTACGTCCGGCACTCGATCGCTTCATGGCTTCCCGCCGCCAGTAGTCCTGCGAGCGCCAACTGCCGTAGGCCTCCTGCATCTGAGCGTAGAAATTCGCGTAGTAGGAATCCAGCGTGTCGATCAACATGCGGTCACGGAGGCGGAGACGCTCGATGCGAGCCATCATGGGATCACCCTCGGCGGGCAATCCCGCGACGGAGTAACGGTCTTTCGCGGACACGAGGTAGTTGGTGAACGGGGTAGGCGCAAGATCGGCGGCGAACCTGAGCAAAGTAATTTCACGAATCCGGGTGACGTGCTTCTGGTGGACCTTCCTACGTTTGGCGAGAAGGTCATTCGCGATTCGGTTGTAGAGCTCTTGAAAGGCGTCGTTCGCGATGTGCCGGACGTTATAAACGCTTGCGTCCGCTTTCGACTTGTATCGCTTGTCGAGCCAG
>DATIBD010000067.1:0-18189 GCA_035457705.1 Vicinamibacteria bacterium | reverse complement strand
CTCCTCAGGCGTCTATCTCGCGACTACCGGCGCGCCTTTCCCCTGAGCGGCGCGGCCGAGCTCGATGAGCGCATCCTCGGAGAAGGGCTCGTTCCCATTCGGCTGATACGCGCCCGGTTACTCGATTCCGCCGGATTCGAGTCGTAAGTACTCAATGCCGTGGCGGGACCCGTAATCGATCGTGCCGCCACGGCTCGGGCTGCTTTTGGCGCGGCAAGCGCGCCGGGCTCGCTCCGCTCGCGCAGGGTGAGGTGAGTTTTTCTTCACGCTTCTCGTGCTCAATGCCGTGGCGGGACCCGTAATCGATCGGGCCGCCACGGCTCGGGCTGCTTACGGCGCGGCCAGCGCGCCGGGCTCGCTCCGCTCGCGCAGGGTGAGTTGAGTTTTTCGTCACCCTGCCCCGAGGGCTATGCAGACCGCTCTCCGCGTTCGATCCCGTGCGCTCCGTTCGGCGGGGAGATACAATCGCGCCCGATGATTCTCACGCTCGTCGGAGTCCTCCTCCTCGCCGCAGCCTGCGGCCCCGCAGCCGCGGAGACCGGCCCGGTCGTCGACTCGCTCTCTTCGTTCATCGAGCACGAGATGACGACCAAGAACATTCCCGCCCTTTCGATCGCGCTCGTCGACGCCGACGAGACCGTTTGGGCGACGGGGTTCGGTCTGGCCGACACCGAGTCCGGACTCGCGGCCACCGCTGGGACCGTCTATCGAGTGGGCTCGGTCTCGAAGCTCTTCACGGACATCGCCGTCATGCAGCTCGTTGAAAGGAGTGAGCTCGACCTCGACGCCCCGCTCGCCGAGTACGTCCCCGAGCTATCTTTCGCAAGAGACGTGACGCTGCGTCAGCTCATGTCGCATCGCGCGGGTATGATTCGCGAGCCGCCGGTGGGCAACTATTTCGATCCGAGTGAACCGACGCTCGAAGCGACAGTCGAGAGTCTCGACGGAATACCCCTCGTTTACGAGCCGGAAAGCCGTACCAAGTACTCGAACGCGGGCATCGCCCTCGTCGGCTACGTGCTTGAGCGGACGCAGGGCGCCCCGTTCACCGACTACATCAAGAAAAATATCCTGTCCCCATTTGGAATGTCCCACTCGAGTTTCGTGCCGCCCCCGGAAGTCGCCACCGGGACGATGTGGACCTACGATGGCCGGGTCTTCGAGGCTCCGACCTTTCAGCTCGGCATGGCGCCGGCGGGAAGTCTCTATGCCACGGTCGATGATTTGGCTCGATTCATGAGCGCCCTCTTTCGCGGCGGCGACGGTGTGATCTCGCCCCGAACGCTCGCGTCCATGTTCGAGCCGCAGTTTCGCTACCGAGATCCATCCGCATCCTACGGTCTCGGGTTCTCGATCGGAGAGCTCGACGGTGCGCGGCTGGTTCGCCACGGAGGCGCTATCTACGGGTTCTCCACCGAGCTCGCCTTCTTGCCTGAAGAGAAGCTCGGGGTCGTTGCCGTCGCCTCGAAGGATTTCACCAATGCCGTCGTCGAGCGGATCGTTCGGCACGCCCTCCGATGCCTCGAGGCGGCGAAGAGCGGGCGGCCGCTTCCTCGAGCGGAGACGACCTCGCCGCTGCCTTCTGGCAAGGCTCGGGAGCTCGCCGGCCGGTACCCCGACTTCCGTCTGCTGGCGCGTGGAGACCGGCTTTTTCTCGAAGAGAAAGCGAAGGTCGTCGAAGTCCGGATGCGCGGAGGCGAGCTCGTCGTCGACTCGCCGATCACCTACGGGCGGGTGGTGGACGCCGACCCTCGCGCACGCCTCGAAGAGGTCCTTCCCGATGAAGCGCCGAGGCGATTTCGCCCGCTCATTGGCGAGTACGGCTGGGACCACAATACTCTCTACATTCTGGAAAAAGACGGGGCGCTCCACGCTCTGATCGAATGGTTCGAGAGCTACCCCCTCACCGAGCTGAGTCCGGATCGGTTTGCGTTCCCCGACTACGGTCTCTATCAGGGGGAGGAACTGCGTTTCGAGGACGGCGCCGTCGTCGCTGCCCACGTTCGGTTCGAACGCCGCGACGTCGGGGCGAGCGAAGGCCAGACGTTCCGAATCAGACCGTTGCGGCCCACAGAGGAAGTGCGCCGAGAGGCTCTCGCGGCCAGCCCACCAGAAGAAGAGGGAGACTTTCTCGACCCCGATCTCATCGAGCCGGTGAGGCTCGACTCCACGATGCGCTTGGACGTCCGTTACGCGACGACCAACAACTTCATGGGTGCGGTCTTTTACGACGAGCCGAAGGCATTTCTGCAGAGACCGGCTGCAGAAGCGCTCGTGCGCGCTCACCGGGCGCTCGAAGCCAAAGGCTATGGCATACTCATTCACGACGCCTATCGACCCTGGTACGTAACGAAGATGTTCTGGGACGCGACGCCGGAAGAGCTCCGGATCTTCGTGGCCGACCCTTCGAGCGGTTCGCGCCACAACCGCGGCGCGGCCGCAGACCTCACGCTATTCGATCGCAAGACCGGTGAGCCTGTCGTCATGGTGGGCGGCTACGACGAGTTCTCGCCGCGCTCGTTTCCGGATTACCCGGGCGGAACGACGCGTCAGCGCTATCTGCGGGAGCTCCTCCGCGGCGAAATGGAGGCGGAGGGCTTCGAAGTCTACGAGTTCGAGTGGTGGCATTTCGATTTCGGGGACTGGCGAAAGTACCCTATTCTGAATCGCTCTTTCGACGAGCTCAGTCAATGAAAAAGGAGTTGGAGCCGTGCCTCATCGTTTCTTGATGTTGAGTATCGTTTTTGTCTCGGCGGGATCCGCAAGCTCGGAACAAAGGAGCGAGAGCGGAACTGGGAACCCCCTCTTGGCTCCCTGGACGGGTCCTCACGGCGTGCCGGCATTCGACAAGATGGATCTCGCGTCACTGAAGCCCGCGCTCGAAGCGGGGATGGCGAAGAACCTCGCCGAGATGGACGCTATCGCGCAAAGCTCGGAGCCGCCCACTTTCGAGAACACGATCCTCGCGATGGAGCGCTCGGGGCGGGACCTGGGACGCGTTTTCACCTATTACGGCGTTTGGAGCTCCAACCTGTCGACACCGGAATTTCGCGACATCGAGCGAGAGATGGCACCCAAGCTGTCCGAGTTCCAATCGAAGATTACCCAGAATGCCCGGCTATTCGAGCGCATTCGCGCGGTTCACGACGGCGCCGAGATGGGTTCGCTTCGATCGGATCAGAAGCGGCTCGTCCAGCTCATCTATAACGGCTTCGCTCGTAACGGGGCGACTCTGCAGGGAGAAGCAAAGGAGCGCTACGCCGCGATCGATCAGCGGCTAGCCGAGCTCGAAACGCAGTTCTCCAATAACGTTCTCGCCGACGAGGAAGGTTATGTGACCTATCTCGACGAGACGCAGCTGAGCGGGCTTCCGGCGTCCTTCGTGCAGTCGGCAGCCTCGGCCGCGAAAGAGCGCGGACAGGAAGGGAAGTACGCGGTCACCAACACCCGCTCCTCCATGGATCCCTTTCTGACGTTCTCGGACGAGCGTGACCTGCGCGAAAAGGTGTGGCGTACCTACTACGATCGGGGCGACAACGGCGACGAGCACGACAACAACGCCATCATCGCCGAGACCCTGAAACTTCGTCACGAGCGCATCAACCTCCTCGGCTACGAGAACTATGCTTCCTGGCGGCTCGAGGATCGCATGGCAAAGACGCCGGAGCGCGCGTTCGAATTGATGCGTGCGGTCTGGCCCGCCGCGATCGCCCGGGTCGCCGAGGAGGTTGCGGATATGCAGGCGGTTTCGGACAAGGAGGGGAGCGGCGTCGAGATAGCGCCCTGGGACTACCGCTACTATGCGGAGAAGGTGCGCAAGGCCAAGTACGACCTCGACTCCGACGAGGTCAAGCAGTACCTGCAACTCGACAAGCTCAGGGAAGCGATGTTCATGGTTGCGGGCCAGTTGTTCGGCTTCGAGTTCGTTCCCATTGCCGAAGGTAAGGTTCCGGTCTTTCATCCCACCGTGAAGGTCTGGGAAGTGACGAATCGGACGACGGGAGAGCACATCGGTCTCTGGTACCTGGATCCTTTCGCCCGCGCGGGGAAGCGCTCCGGTGCCTGGGCGACGAGCTACCGCAGCCACGAGACTTTCGATGGGAAGCAGACGGTTCTCGCTTCCAACAACTCCAACTTCATCGCGGGAGCATCGGGTGAGCCGGTGCTCGTATCCTGGAGCGACGCGGAGACGTTCTTTCACGAGTTCGGCCACGCTTTGCATTACTTCTCGTCGAACGTCGCCTACCCGACTCTGAACGGCGGAGTCAGAGACTACACGGAGTTCCAGTCGCAGCTTCTGGAGCGTTGGCTTCTGACGGATCGGGTCATCGAGGGTTACCTCGTCCACCACGAGACGGGAGAGCCGATTCCCGCGGACCTGGTGAAGAAGATCAAGAACGCCGCGACGTTCAACCAGGGTTTCGAGACCACTGAGTATCTGGCCTCGGCACTCGTCGACATGATGTACCACACGGCGGATCCTGAGGGTCTCGATCCAGACGCTTTCGAGCGGGAGGCTCTCCGAGAGCTCGACATGCCCCGCGAGATCGTCATGCGGCATCGCTCGACCCACTTCAGTCACATCTTTTCTGGCGAGGGTTATTCTGCGGGTTATTACGGCTACCTGTGGGCGGACGTCCTGACCTCGGACGCCGCGGAGGCTTTTGCCGAAGCGCCCGGGGGCTTTTACGACAAGAAGGTAGCCGCGAGGCTGGTCGAGCACCTCTTCGCTCCCAGAAACGCGGTCGATCCCGCGGAGGCTTATCGCGCGTTTCGTGGCCGGGACGCCCGGATCGATGCCTTGATGCGGGATCGCGGCTTTCCCATTCCCGCTTCCGACGAGGCGGCGAGCTCCGTCGCCCGCTGATGAGTTCCGCCGAAGGAGGTTTCAGCGCGGCTCGACGACGACGACGTAGCGATTGAGGGGGACGCCCTCGAGCGTCTGGAGCCGGCCCCGGGGCCAGCGAATCTCGAGTCGTTCCAGGCTCCTCGCGGAGCCGAGGCCGAAATGAGCCCGCAGGTCGCTTTGAGACAGGTAGCTCGCGCCGCTTCGAACTTCCCGTAGCTGCCCGACGCCACCCGCCTGGATCCGCACGCGCGCACCAAGCGCGTCCCGAGCGCTGTCGCGACCGATGAGCCTGAGTCCCACCCAGTTCGAATCCGCGGCAAGCTCGTTCCGATAGAGGGAAGGCCTCTCGTTCATGTTGGCCACCAGGATGTCGATGTCGCCATCGTCGTCGTAGTCCGCGAAGGCCGCTCCCCGTCCCACGTGAGGCTGTCGAAAGTCGTCGGCCTCCTCGAACCTGCCCTCGCCTCGGTTCAGAAACAGAAGGCTCCTCTGTGCGTAATCACTGTCCGTTCTCGATGTATCGACCTCGGGATACACGTGGCCGTTGGCGACGAAGATATCGAGATATCCGTCACGGTCGAAGTCGTGGAAACCGGTGCCCCAGCCAAGGTAGAGGTAGCTCGCTTCACCCAGGCCGGCGGCGAAGCTCTCATCGGTGAAGTAACCATCACCGGTGTTCCGGTAGATCGTGTTGTAGTCGTGCGAGAAATTCGTGACGTGGATGTCGAGGAAACCGTCGTTGTCATAGTCTCCCAAGTCGACGCCCATTCCCGCCTGGGCCCGTCCGTCCTCGTTGAAGGCGACCCCGGCCGCCAGGGCACCGTCGACGAGCCCGCCTCGTCCATCGTTGAGGAAAAGGTTGTTCGGCGTCTGGTCGTTGGCGACGTAGAGATCGACGTCGTCATCGTTGTCGACGTCGCCCCACACGGCGCCGAGTCCGTAGAATCGCTCACGGCCCACATCGGTTCGACCGCTGACGTCTTCGAATCTTCCCGTGCCCGTGCCACGGTAGAGAAGACTCATGGCAGGAGGAAGCCCCTTAGGACCGCACATCACCGGAATGCCCATGAAGAAACAGTTGGGTGCTTCCCCCGGACCCGGCGTCGATTCTCGGTCGAAATCCACGTACTGAGCGACGAAGAGGTCGTTGACTCCGTCGCGATCGTAATCGGCGAAGGCGGAGCTCGTGCTCCAGCCCGAGCCATCGAGCCCCAGCTCCGCTCCGATCTCTTCGAACGTTCCGTCGCCGTTGTTCCGGTAGAAGCGGTTGGGGCCGTAGTAGGTGACGAGGAGGTCCAGGTCCCCATCGTTGTCGAAATCGGAAGCCGCGGCGCCCTGGCCCCAGCCGTGCGCCTCCAGACCCGAGCGAGCCGTGACGTCGGTGAACGTGCCGTGTCCCGCGTTGCGATAGAGCGCATGGGGAGCGCTCTCGGCGTTCTCGAAGCGGGTTCCGTTCACGAGAAACAGGTCCTGATCGCCATCTTCGTCGTAGTCGAAGAATAGAGCTCCCGTCCCCGTCGTCTCCAGAATGTAGCGCTTGGAGTCGACACCCCCGAAGATGTTGATCCAGTCGATTCCAGCGGCGGACGTGACGTCCTGAAACGACAACGAGGTGATCAGAACGACGAGGAGCATTTTCTGCTCAGTGCCGTGGCGGGACTACCCGCGATCGAATCATCCGCCACGGCTCGGGCTGTTTACGGCGCGACAGGCGCGCCGGGCTCGCTCCGCTCGCGGAGGGTGGGCTGAGTTTTTCATCACCCTGCTCGTGGTCGATGCCTTGGCGGGACCCATGATCGATAGTCCGCCACGGCCCGGCCTTTCCGGTGCTGCGCGCCCATATCGCGGCAGAAATCTTGGCCGCCGCTCGGACAGGCGGGGCCGGCTTCTTCATCAGCCTAGTGGCTGCCAATGACACCGACACCTTCTTTGACGACGTACCTCCGGCCGGCCTCGAGCTCGGGCAGATTCTCTTCGGCACCCGAAGGCCATCTGAGGACCAACCCGCGTGCCTCGGTCGCGTCGCCGAGCCCCAAGTGAATGACGAGCTCGTTTTGGGAGAGATAGCTCGAACCGGCGAACGATCGGGGACTTGGACCCGGGATCAGCGCTGCTTGAAAGTTCTTGGGATCGAGCGAGAGAGTTCCCTCGAGATGAAGCCGGGCTTCGGCAGCTCGACGGGAAAGATGGTAGATCAGACCAATGCGCAGTCTCACCTCGACGCTGGAAGCATGGCGGGCCAAGACTTTGTCGAAAAGAGCTGCTGCATCGGAAAATCGACCGAGACCAACATACACCGCACCCAGCTGGAACTGCGCGAGAGCATACGAGGGATCGATGGTGAGCGCCGATTTGAGCGTTTCTTCGGCCTGGACGAGCTTACATTCGGCGCAGAGCCGAGCGCCCTCGCGGAAGCCGGCCTCCGCCGACTGGAAGAGCAGGACCCTAGCCAGCACACTTGAGACCATGTAGGAGAGAATATAGCTCGAACGCCCTGTGGGCACATCCTTCAAGAATTGGCAATCTTGTGATGGGGCTCTTCGGAGCCTTTTTTTGTGTGTCATAATATCGCCGGTGCAAGAGACGCTTCCTTGGGCGGAAGTACGGAATGACCCCACACCGCGCGCGGGAGTCCGCTTCACCGACTTGACCCTGCTCGATGGCGGGGTGGTTCCCAACGATCGGTTCTTCGTGCTCCAGCAGAGAGACATACCGCAGGTCGAGGCGACGGGCTTCAAGCTGAGTATCTCGGAGGAGAACGGTAGAGAGGCTGCCTTCGCTCTCGATGAGATTCGCTCGCTCGACAAAGTGGAGACAACCGTCTGTTTCGAATGCGCGGGAAACGGACCCGCAGGAATGCACGGTCTCGTGGGAAATGCGCGCTGGGGAGGGGCGCGTCTCGGTCCGCTCTTGGAAGGCCTCGAGATTGCACCGTCTGCTCGCGAGGTCGTCTTCTACGGGGCCGACAACGCCGAGGAGCGGCTCCGCGGCCAGACCTACGCCACGCGGTTCGCGAGGAGCCTTCCCATCCGCATGGCCCTCGACGAGAACGTCCTGCTCGCCTACGAGATGAACGGCGAGCCCCTTCCGCGCGAGCACGGTTTTCCTCTGCGTCTCATCGTTCCGGGCTGGTACGGCGTCGCCCAGGTGAAGTGGCTCACTCGCATCGAGATCGTGCCTTATCGATTCATGGGCTGGTTCATGGCGAAGGACTACGTGACGCTGCGAGGCGTCGAGGTGAACGGCCGCATCGAGCATCGCGCGACCTCGGTGGGGCGCCACCAGATCAAGTCGGTGATCACGCGCGTCACCAGAGATTCCTCCGGCGCTCACACCATCCACGGACTTGCCTGGAGTGACGGTTCGCCCATCGAGAGGATCGAGATCAGCATCGACGACGGACCGTTTCGCGGCGCCCAAATCGAGCCCGCGTCACCCTACGCCTGGTCGGCGTTCCATCTCGAATGGACCGACGCTTCGCGCGGATCCCACCGCCTCCTATCTCGCGCGCGGGGTGGAAGCGGCGTCCAGCCGACGGAGGACGAGGATTTGCGCTACAAGGCCACTCCTTGGGAGAACAACGGCCAGGTTGTGCGCGTGATCGAGCTTTCCTAGACTCGAGACAATAATCAGAAGCGCACCGCGAGTGTCACGAAGAACCGGCCGCGCGGCTCGTCGGGCAGCCGATCCAGGTTGAGGCCATAGCCCACTCGGACGGGAACCTGCGCGAGCGGCACCACGACACGCGCTTCCGCTCCCGCGTCGAATCGAGCTTTCGGCAGGGTCTCGCCCTCGAAGTCGGTCGCGTAGACATTGCCCAGGTCGAAAAAGCCCACGAGCGTCAGCCGCGACAGGACCTCGATCCGATGCTCCACGGTCGCGAAGAACAGCCGATCGCCTCCGACGACGACGCCCGCGTCGCGCGGCCCGACGCCGCGGATGGGAAAACCCCTCAGGTCGTTCTCGCTTCCGAGAAACAAACGCTCGAACCGGGGAACGCCTTCCACCTCGCTCGTTCCGTACGGCCAGAGCGCTTCCGCCCGTCCGATGAACGCCATGGAATGCCGTGGAGCGAGCGGGACGACGACCTGCGACCCAACACGCCATCGAGTGAGCTCGACGTCTCCGGTTACCCAATCGAGCCCTGTTTCCAGCCACCGGGTTCGGTGCGCCAGGCCGGCGCTCCATCGAAAAGTGCGAAAACGGCGCCCGAGAAACGGTGTGAGGAACGCAACGTCGTCTTCCAGTTCCGTGCCGAGCGTGAAGGCACTGAATCGAGCGCTCGCGAGGAATTGCCATGGCGCACGATGAGGACCGTAGGCCCGAATCGCGATTTCGGTCGTGTCCTCGGACGTCTCGTCGGGGAAGGTAAGGTCGGCCATCCGGAAATCGGCGTCGAAGAAAAGCCGCTTTCCGAGGAGCGTCGGATCGTGGTAGCCGAAGGCGACGTTCTGGAAACGGTTGCCGATGTCCAGATCGATTCGAAACGTCTCCGCGCGGCCGAGAAGGCTTCGGCTAACGAGCTGTCCCGCTCCCGTCGCCCCCTGGGTTCCGTCGAGTCCTCCTCCGACGAGGTACTCGAAGAGCGGTGTCTCCTCGATCCGGTAATGAACGCTCGCTCGGCCGGGGGTCGACGTCAAATCCACTTCGGGCACGACGGCGCGAAAGTTGCCGAGGCCCATGAGCGAGAGGGTATCGGATTCGATCCGTGCCCCATTGAAGCGATCGGTCTCCGCGAGATCACAAAACAGTCGCAGATCACGGTCGCGATGACGGGTGTTTCCGTGAAAGGTGATTCTGTCCACGAGATAGAAGGATCCTTCCTCCACAGTGACTCGGATGTCGACGACGTTCGTGCGGGGCCGCAGGTTCTCCTCGAGCGACACGCGAGCGGTGGGGTAGCCCCGTTCCGCGTAATAACGTGCTATTCGTCCGACGGACTCGTCGAGCGCATCGCCATCGAATCGAGTGCCGGGCTCGGGAAGGTAGGCCCGAATGTCCTCTTGGGAGAGGAGCGAGCCGGGGTCGGTTTCGATTTCGCCGAGTCGATGTATCTCACCTTCGAGAATGGACACCATACGCCCTCGGGAAACGATCTGCGCGCGCGCATAGCCGCGCCGACGGTAGAAGGCCCGAAGCGTCGAGACGACGTCTTCGTCGGGGGAATCGCGAACGGCTTTTTCGAGCTCGTCGTCGCTCACGTGCTCGTTGCCGAGGAACGAGAGCTCTCGAGGCGGACGCTTCGTGACCTCGAGGACGAGGTCGACATGCAGCTCGGAAACGGGCTCGAGCCGCGCCGAAGCCTCGTAGTTCTCGCCAGCGATCTCGGAGGCCGCCCGAGCGAGCTCTCTCGCGTCCTGCTCGCCGATCGGCTGATTTTGCCGTAGGGGTGGAAGTCTCGCCGAGACCGCATCGGGGGCGGTTACCCGGAGCTCCCTCAGCAGAGGCTTCTCTTGCACGGTGATGGTGAGCCGTGAGTCCTCGGTCTCGAAGCGGATATCTTCGAACAATCCCGTTTCCCAGAGCCTACGAAATGCCCGAGGCAGGTCGTCGAGCGCTCCGACATAGTGAAGGATCGTGGCCTCGGGCACGAGCGCGTTTCCGCGAACCACGACTTCTCGGGGCGTACTCTGGATGGAGATCCAGAGGCTCAGAACCGATCGAGTCGAAAAGGCTCGAGGGAAAGCGATGGTCTGTCTCCGCGAGCGAGCTCGGCTACGAGCTTACCCGTCATGGGAGACTGAGTAAAGCCGAGCATCGCGTGACCGGTCGCTAAGATGAGACCCTGGGGCTCTCGCAGTCGGTCGATGATGGGAAGGCCGTCGGGCGTGACGGGCCGGAGGCCGCACCAGGATGCCTCGTTCTTCATCGGTGGTTTGTCTCGAAGTACCTTCAGCCCGGCTCGCACAACCGCGCGGTAGCGAGCTTGGTCGATCCCGAGATCGTAGCCTGCGAGCTCGAGCGTTCCACCGAAACGGAGTCGTCCGTCCAGAGGCGTCACGATGACCCGGTGCTCCTTGACGAGGAGCGGTATCCGCGGCCCACCCTCGAACGCGTCGATGGTGGCGCTGTAGCCTTTGGCGGGCTGGAGCGGGATGTCGATTCCGATCGATTGGGCGATGGAGCGGGACCAGCAGCCCGCGGCGAGCACGACGACGTCCGCCGCGATCTCTTCCGGCGGGTCGCCGAGAGAGATTCCCTGGACACGCCGATTCGAGACGACGATCCGTTCGATCGGTCGACCAGTGACGACGCGCCCCCCACTTTCTTGCACGGAGCCCGCCAGAGCGCGGACGTAGCCATAGCAGTGGCCATGTGCTTCGCTCTCGATGAAAAGTCCTCCGCAGATCGCTGGCGAGAGCGCGGGCTCGAGCTCGCGGGCCTCGTTGGCAGTGACGAGCCGGGCGGGAAACCCGTTTTGGGTCAGCAGGTCGAGCTCGGAGCGGCCACGCTTCACGCTGTTCGGCGTCAGATAAACTTCGAGAAGGCCTCGTTTCTCGAAGAAGAAGTCGGCTTCCTTGGCCGACGTGAGCTCGTCATATAGAGCGAGGCTTCCTCGACTCAAACCGGCCAATGCAGCGTAGCCTCGCTGAACCGCCTCGCGGTTGCAGTACCGACGAAACTTCCAGCCCCATGCCACGAGGCTCGGATCGAAGCGGGATCGGATGTAGAAGGGGCTGTCGTGTCGGACCATCCAACGAAGGGCCTGCCCGATTACCCCCGGGCCGGGAATTGGATCCGAGTGGCTGGGGACGATGAGGCACGCGTTTCCGTAGGAGCAGCCGTGACCGACCTCTCCACGGTCCACGAGAGTGACGTCGAAACCCGAGCGCACGAGGAAGTAGGCGGAGGCGACGCCGATGGCGCCTGCCCCCACGACCACCGCTCTTCCGGTCACGACCAGATCATCGGGCTTCCGTCCGATGGAGGCTCGAGGTCCGGGGCTAGCTCCAGCGCTCTCGCCCGGGCTTGGTCCGCCGCCTCCATCGCACCGGTCCGGCGGAGAGCAAGGCTCAAGTTGTAGTGGTAGATGGCCTGTTGCGGGTCGAGCTGGATCGCTTTGCGGTATGCCTCCGCCGCCTCGGCAGGCTCGTTGCGATACAGGCGCACCGTGCCGAGGCTATCCCAAATGTGAGCCGCGCGCGGCGCGAGATCGAGTGCGGCTTCGATGGCCTCGAGGGAGCCCTCGCCGTCTCCGGATTCGGCGAGAACCAGCGCCAGCCGATTGTGGTGCTCGGAGTTTTCAGGATCGAGCTCGATCGCTTTCCGGAGAGACGCCACCCCTCGTTCCGAGTCGCCACTGAGGTACTGTGCCGTGCCGAGCTCGCTCAGGAGTGCGGGCCGTCCGGGCGCGCCTTCGAGGGCCTTTTCGAGGGTCGACGCGGCTTCGCGATATCGATTGTCCCTCATGTATGCGATACCGAGCACGACCTGCAGCTCTACCGAGTCCGGCTCCAGCTTGGCGGCCTTCTCGAGAACCGTGGCCGCCGCGCTGAATCGTCCGGCCTCGAAGTGCAGGTGGCCGAGTTGTGTGAGAGCGGACACGAGCTCCGGATCCATTTCGATGGCTTGCTCGAGTTTTTGCGCTGCCGCCTCGCTTTGCCCCTCGAGCTCGAGCTCGAGGGCCTCGGCGGCGAGCATGGAGGGATTGTTCTGGGCCGACGCGCGGGAGAGCTCAGCGAGACCGGCCAGAGCGGCGAGTACAGTCGGAACCACGAGGTACCGGAGGGCCGAGCGCGGTCGCGCCGGGAGAGGACGGTGAAGCACGGCTCCCGTGATCAAGCCGACGAGCAGTCCGCCGAGGTGTCCGGCATTGTCGATGCGCGGCCACATGAAGCCGAACAGAAGGTTGAAGACGACGACGGCAATCAGCACCCACCTGAGATTCCGAACGATTCTTGGAGGAACGCGGATGTGTCCGAGGTAAACGAACGCCACGAGAGCCCCCAGCACGCCGAACAGAGCGCCGGAGGCACCTGCGCTCGTGATGTGCGGATGCCACAACAATGTTCCCACGCTTCCCCCGATCCCGCTCAGGAGGTAGATGACGAGAAACGTCACGCTTCCGAACATCCGCTCGGCAAGGTTCCCCAGGCTCCACAGGGCCCACATATTGAGAACGAGATGAGGAAAGCCGATATGTACGAAGGTGGAGGACAGGATGCGCCACCACTCGCCCCCGAACGTTCTCGGGCCGAAATTGGCGCCGAAACGCCACAAGCTCTCCAGGTCGGGGTCGAGGGGCGACACGCCGAGCAGGACCATGACCGCGAACAAGGCGACATTCAAACCCACCAGCACCGGGGTGACGAAGAAATGCGGCGTGGCCGTGTCGAGTAGCTCGCGGAATGCTCGCGGAGCGTTTTCGGCGTCGTGGTCTTCCATTACCGATATTGTATCCCGAGCTTTTGCTGCAACCTTTACCCGGACATTTCCGTCTTGGTTGACAGAGGTGAGGCGATGAATCTCTTTTTGGTCGTTTTCCTCCCCCTGGCCGCCGTGGAGGGCTCGTTCGACCGGACGCTTCGTGTCGATGGTCCCGTCAGCCTCGAGGTCGTCACCGGCTCGGGCAGCATCGAGGTCACCAGGGGCGCGACCGGCACCGTCGAGATCCATGGTGAGATCCGCGTCGGGTCCGGGCTATTTGGCGGCGTCGGAGGCAGCGACCGGGTTCGGAAAATCGAAGAGAATCCTCCCATCGAACAGGCAGGAAACGTGATCCGGGTGGGCTCGCGGTCGGATGAGGATCTCTTCCGGAACGTCAGTATCAGCTATCGCATCGTCGTTCCGCCCGAAACGAGCCTCGTTTCCAAGTCGGGCTCGGGAAGCCAGACCGTGGGGGACATCCACGGGCCGGTGGAGGCCAAGACGGGCTCGGGGAGCGTCACGATCGGGTCCATCGGGGACTTCGTGACGGCGGCGGCGGGCTCGGGCAGCATTCGAATCGATGCCGCGAAGGGCAGACTCGAGGCCAAGACGGGGAGCGGGTCGATCACCGCCCTTGGGGTGGAGGGTCCGGTGACGGCCCGTACGGGAAGCGGCCGCATCGAGATCGAGCAGACCGGCGAAGGGGATGTCGACGTCAAGGCCGGCTCGGGAAGCATCCAGGTGGGCGGGGTGCGCGGGGGGCTCGATGTGAACTCGGGCAGCGGGACCGTTCGGGTCGCGGGTGAGCTCACGGGGGACTGGCGCATTCACGCGTCCTCGGGAAGCATTACGGTGGAGCTTCCCGACGACGCCGCCTTCGACCTCGACGCCCACACGAGTTCCGGAAGCATCGAGCTCGACCATCCCGTCACCGTCAGCGGGCGGCTCTCGAGGAAGGAGATACGCGGCGCCGTTCGTGGCGGAGGACATCGCCTGACCGTCGACTCGAGCTCGGGAAGCATCTCGATTCGCTGAGATCGTCACGCACGCCGAAACAGCACGAGTCACCGGGCGGTAGAATCGACCCCGTGTCGTCGTACGGTGAGGACCTCGCCAACATTCACCATCGGGGCTTCGCCGGTTTTTCGGAATCGGCTTCCCCGGGCCTTCTCCGGCTAATGGCCCGGGCCGGAATTCGCCATGGGGTCGCAGTCGATCTGGGTTGCGGAAGTGGTGAGTGGCTTCGTGAGTTGAACCGCGCCGGATTCCGAACGATCGGGGTAGAGGCCTCGCGATCGCTCGCTCGCATCGCGCGGAAGACCGCACCTCGCGCAACGGTGAAAGTGGGCTCGGTCTACGAGGTCGACGTTCCGAGATGCGATGTGATCACGGCGCTGGGAGAAGTTCTGAGCTATTTGCCCGCTCGGCCGATCGCACCCTGGTTTCGCAGAGTGAGCCGAGCCCTACGACCGGGAGGGCTCTTCGTCTTCGACGTCCTGGTCGCCGGTGCTCGTCCGATGCGTTATCGCACGTGGCACTCGGGCTCCGGCTGGGCGGTCCTCGTTTCGGTATCAGAGAGGGGCCGACGGGTGACCCGGGAGATCACCACGTTTCGACGCGTGGGGGAGACCTATCGACGCACGCGCGAGCGGCACGTACTCCGCTTCTTTTCCCGCGACCGACTCTGCGACGCGCTTCACTCGGCCGGTTTTTCCGTTCGCGTTTCCCGGGGCTACGGTGAGCTCGAGCTTCCTACTCGCCGGCTGGCGTTCGTGGCGAGGAAGCGTTGAGTATGGGCTATATTACTGTCAATACATGTGTATTGACACTAATTGATGTTAGCGCTAGTCTCGTCCCATGAGCAGGAGCGAGCAGGTTCAAATCCGTGTGACTGCGCAGGAGAAAGCTGCCTTGAAGCGCCTGGCGCGTCGAACGGGCCAGGGAGTTTCTGCTTATGTACTCTCTCGAGCGCTGCCGAAGGCGCGACTCCGCTTCGAAGAGCTCGTCGACGCTCTCGGCAACGAAAGCGAGCGGCGTTTCGCGCTCGCAGAGATCAACGATCTGCTTTCAGACCTCACGCGTGCCGAATTTCGGGATGCCGTTACCGACGCTCCGAAAATCGCATCGCCTTATTGGCAGAACTACGTTGCCGCGTTGGTCGAGCAGGCGGCACAGAGAATCGGCGTCATGCCGCCGAGGTGGGTCTCGGATATCGAGCCCCTGAGCGAGCCTCGCTTCGTCGTGCCATTGGCGAGCCTGCGCCTTCATCTGCTGAGAGCCGCTCCGGTGCCCTTTCGCCGGCGCAACCTTTTCGTCGACTCGGGAATGGGTGATCGCGTTTAGCGTAATGGCACGGTTGACGAAAGCAGATATCCTTCGTCTGTTCGATCTTCTCGACGCCGAGCTCGCGAAGGAGAAGAGTCTGGGCGAGCTCTACGTCGTCGGTGGCGCGGTGATGTGCCTGGTCCTGGACGCGCGGGAAGCGACCCGCGACATCGACGCTTTCTTCAAACCCACGAAGGTGGTCCGCGAGGCGGCGGCTAGAGTGGCCGCCCGAGCCAATGTTCCCGACACCTGGCTGAACGACGCGGTCAAAGCCTTTCTCAGCCCGCGTGGTGACTTCGTGCCCTACCTCGAACGGCCGCACCTTCGCGTCTATGTCGCCGAGCCCCATTATCTTTTGGCGATGAAATGCGCCGCGATGCGTTTGGGCGAGGAGTTCCACGATCTCGACGACGTGCGCTTCCTCCTCCGTCATCTCGACGTTTCGACGTTAAACGAAGCTCTCGAGATCGTGAATCGCTATTTCGACGAACACCAGCTCCACCCCAAGACCCGGCTGGCCCTCGAGGAGCTCCTTCACATTGAATGACGAGTTGCGGTTCCTACGCCAGTGTTCTCACGTGTTTGCGACGTGCCAATCCTTCGATCGGGTTAGCGTGGTAGCCGCGGTGCCCCTGCCACTCTCGCTCGCACTTCTCTCGACCCTTGTCGTGGCACGGTTCCGTTCCGACGCTTCGAGGCGCAGATGGCGTCACTTCAGCGGAAATGGGCTTGCGGCGAGAATATCTCTGCGGTGAGTCCGGAGTCGAAGTCGATGGACTGAATGACGTTCTCGCCGGTCTTTCGCCCGTTCGAAACGTACTCCATCCGAAACGGGATCCGCAGGCCTTCCACGTCTCGATAGTCGCTGTAACGGTAGGTGATCTCGGTGACTTCATTTCGCTGCGGGCTCATCCACGTTTCCCGGCCCCGGTGGTGGGTCAGGCGAGCTTCGAAGAGAAGGCTGGTGTCGCGATCGATGACCGCAACCCAGACGTCCTCCCAGGCACGGCCTACGTTCTTCGATGCGGAGATGCGCAGCAGCTCGAATCGGTCTTCGGCTCCGGCGTAGGCGACTTCGAGTCCCGGGTCCATCCACTTGAACGGAAGCGAGCGCAAGTAATACTCGCCATGGGCGCGGTAGTAGCCCTCGCCCTCGGCGCCGTCGTCGGTCCGGAGCGCGCCCTCGGCAACGGCGAATCCCCGAGAGCCATCGTGGCCGAACACGAGGACCGATTCCGCCTGCTTTTTCATTAGAAGCGTCCTCGTGCCACCCTGATCCCGGAGGAGATACTCCTCGTACGTTTCGGCCCCTCCTGAGTCCGTGTTTCTCCGAGCCACGATCTTCCAGTCTCGTATCGCCTCGAAACGTGCGAGGCCCCCGTGGGCTGCGATTGACTTCTCCAATACCACCTTCCCCTGATCCGGGGCGGCAGTGAGCAGGCTGATGGCGAGTAGTCCGCGAGAGAGGGTCGTCATGAAAGGTAGCATATATACCGGATTCGCTCTCGCGCCCTCAATCGAGATCCCTAGAGCGCGCGTGGCGAATCCAGCCAATCAGGGTCGCAGCGACAGCGAGGTACACGATGCCCGCCGAGAAGTAGACGAGAAAGCTCCAGCCGGTCATGCCTCGTTCACCTCTTCCGGCACGAAAGCTCCCGCCGGCGTGAAACGCGACGTCAGCCGGTGGACGGTGAAGAGAACGAGAAGATTCGCTCCCACGCCGACAGCCACCGCGGGAATACCGAAGGGCTCGCCGAGCACGCTCGGCCCCCACGCGTACGTCGCGCCGATGCCGGCCACGATCGCGGGCACGGCCGCTCGGGGTGCGACGAGTCGCTCGCGAGGCGCTCCCCACAGAAGAGCGACACAAAGAGGTGGGATGATCGAGGGCGCCCAGAGCGTGTAGCTGTAAATGAGAAGCTCGAAGACGTCAGGCAGGCTGAGGGCCGCGATGACGCCACCGGCCCCGATGAGAAGCGTCGTCGTCTTGGACCAGGCGAGCATGGTCGAATCGCTCGCGTCGGGACGAAAGAGCTTCTGGTAGAGGTCGCGGGTGAAGATGACGGAGGCGTTGTTCAAGATGGAGTCCCCCGTCGACATGACGGCGGCCAGAAGTGCCGCGAAGACCGCTCCCTTGAGCCCGATGGGCAGGAAGTCGCGTACGATGGACGTCAGGACGAGGTCGGGCTCGGTGTCCCGCAGCAGAAGCGCGCCGGCGAGGCCGAGAGCGATCACTACGATGGTGTAGAAACCGTAGTAGCTTCCGAAAAGCGTCACACCCAAGCGAGTATCTCTCGGGCTCTTGGTCGCGAAATAACGCTGAACGAAATAGGGAGCGAGCGCTTCGCCAAGGAGAAAAGCGACGAAGATGCCAAGAATTCGCGAGGAGCTCCAGTCGCCGCTGAAGCTCAAAAGCACGGGGTCTAGCCCCGCGGTCATCGCCTCGACGCCGCCGACGCGATGGATCGCCACCAGGGAAGCCGTGGTCAGACCGAATGCTAGCACGATGAACTGGAGGAGATCGGTGTAGATGACGGCCCAGATTCCACCCAGCCCGGTGTAGAAGATGACGAGCGCGGACGAAGCGATCAGCAAAGGGACGAGAGGCAAGCCCGTGATGGTTTGCAATATGCGCCCCATGGCCAGTA
>DATIBD010000066.1:0-130028 GCA_035457705.1 Vicinamibacteria bacterium | reverse complement strand
TGAGGAGGTTCGCCGAGCAGCTCCGCGCTGGCAAGGTGGACAACAATGGCCCTGGCTGGACGACGCGACCGGGTAGCTGGAGCTCTACGCTTCGCCATGGTCAAGATCGATCAGTTTCGCTGCGGTCCCGGGAGGAAGCTGAAAAGTGGGCCCGTCTTCGAGAGGATCCCCTGCGTCGATCGGCGGACGAATCACACCCGCAGCGACGAGTTTATCGAATCCGCTTCGGTGTCCCATCTCGGACCTCGTGCCCGGCGGATGTAACGACTGAGGGTATCTTTCAGCTCGCGAGTGCCAGCGGCAATGCAAAGAGTATCGCCACATGTAGCCACAATCGCAATTCCGCTCCAAGTTCCATTAACGGCGGAGCTGAAATACAGCGGAACGGGTTCCATCCCCAAACACGGACTACCTGTCGCTCCTGAAGCTCGGCGACGGCTGGAAGATCATTGAGAAGATGTACCATCGCCACCCGGAATCGTGATTGGTAGCCCGCGTTACTGTCCTGGCTCGGGCAGATCCATCGCCGGATTCTGGTCGAAAAAATTGTACGGCCGCAGGGTGATCTCGTTCCAGCCCAGGTTATAAACGGGCCAGTCCTCCGCCGACGGCACGTGGTGGAAACCGAGGGTATACCAAACCACGATATCGGTGTCCTCGACGCTCCGTTTGGCCGAAGTCCATTCGGGGAGACCCTGCCCTGGCGCGGACTGATTGGAGAAATGTCCGCCCGCCCATAACTCGCTCGGCTCGTAAGGCGTCACCCAGATGTGATAGTTCGCGAATTGTGCCCGTGCGAGCGGCGGGTCGCTCTCGTCGACCAGCGGGAGCGCATTTCCCGAGTGTTTCAGCGCATAGCTCGTGGCGTAGCCGAGGGCGTTCTCGCGACTCACGCTCTCGATACGGAACAGGCTGGGGTTCTCATAACTCAGGCGGAACTTGGCGTTGGTGTCGTTCGACGCCACCTCCCGTTCGACCGTCCAGATACTGCGTCTTTTGCTCTTCGAGTCCTGGCGGCGCGGAACGAGCTTCTCGCGCACGAATCGATTTCCCGTCCCGTCCACATCGACGTCGAGACGAATGGAGAAAAAATGGTCGTGGTTGATGCCAGCGAGCTGCGGCGCGATGAGGGGGCCGAACGTCGTGTCATTGGCGGCGCTCGGGTCTGTGAGAGAACGGGCGGCGACTCCCTTGACGGCATCGAGGCCGGTGGCGCCCAGGCGATAAGTGATCTGGCCTTTGTTGTCCAGCACCCAGTCGAAGAGGTAATCGTAATTTCCGACGGCGGCAATGAAGCGCACGACGAGCTCGACGTTCGGCCGACCGTCGAGCGCTTGCGTCATGAAATCGAAGTGGCGCCATGTGGCGTCCCCGGTCGGCCGTTCGAAGAGACAGACGCGATCCTGGAGCTCATCGGCGCCGCCCGCGGCATTGGCCATCACCGGCGTGAGGTACAGGGCGTTCGGCGGGCAATCGACGCCGTGGATGAGCGGGCTGTGCATGGTGCCGAGGCCGTAGTCCCCTTCGTCCATGTAGGTGCGGTAATACCAACCCTCGGTCGTGTCCTGATAAGGGACGAAGATCTCGGACACATTGCCCTGATACAACACGCGTCGCCACGTCCCCTTATCGTGGTATCCGACGAGCGACAGGACGAGGCCCGCGCGCATGTCCCAGCGCAAGTGGAACCGCCAGTTCTGCCAGCTCACCGTCCAGCCGTCGATCTCGATATTGCCGCCGTCGGGGGCGCTGATTTTCACGTCTTTGACGTCGCGCAACTTGGGCTGGGCGTCGGGCGACAGGGAATACGTCGTTTGTGTGACCGGAACGACGCCGAGATCGACGACCCGCAGCACCTCGCGCGCGTCGAGGTCGACGACGGCGAACAGAGCCTCGATCGGCACGGCGAAAACGTTGGTGGGATTTCGCGACAGGTCGAAGCAGTCGACTTTCACGAGGCGACGCATCTTCTCGTCCGGGCCGCCGAAGTTACCCCCGGTTCGTGGTGCACAGAACAATGCGTCGAAATCGGTGATCCCGCGCTTGGCCAGCCCAGCTTTCATCTCTTCGTTACCGAGCGTGATCTCCATCGCCGAGATGAGCTCGGGAAACGTCAAGGGCGGCTGGCCGGGGCCGGGAACTTCCCGTATCGATTCGATCTCCTTCGAGCGGAGGTCGATGACGAACTCCCGAGTGACACGCTCGCGCCGAACCACGGCGCGCGCTCGGCGTGCGAACCTATCTCCCGGCTTCCACTCGAGCACCTCGGCTTTCGGCGGCGGCTCCAGCGTCAGCGAGAGAATCGGGGTCGCATCGTTTACGTGGCCCTGGGCGCGAAGTACCGCGGCAACGGAAACGATCTCCGACGCCTCGAGCGCGTCGAGAGGATGGTTCGGCTCCCCGAACGCTCCCTGCGCAGTCACCAAACACACCAGTGCGATCGTGGCAACTTGCATCTTCATGGTCGAGTCTCCTGACAATCACCTCGTTCAGTGGCCGGTGGCCGGATCTGCACCAGACCCTCTTCCTTCATCAACGCCTCGATCTCGTCGAGCTCGCTCGGCATGAAATCGGTGAAGTTCTCGACGCCATCTTCGGTCACGACGACCGTGTCCTCCATTCGGACGTAGAGCCGCTCCTCGTGCACCCAGAGCATGGGGTCTACGGAGAAGACCACACCCGGCACGAGGGGACGCGATCGGTAGCTCCCGACGTCGTGGACAGCGAGACCGACCGGATGGGACAGGTGCCCCCGGAAGGCCAGTGCTTCCCGAGCCGCCTGCTCGTGCGCCTCCGAGGCGAAATCGATGCGATCGAGAACGCCGATCATCTCCTCCGCCGCATCGTCGAGAATCGCGTCTGCCGTCACGCCGGGCCGGATACGTTTCATGAGCGCCTTGCTGTACTCGACGATGAAGCCGTAAAGAGCGCGCTGCGCCGCATCGAAGGTGCCGCTCACCGGCCACATCCGCGCGACGTCGCTCGTGTAATAGCGATAGTCGGGCGCGTAGTCCATGAGCACGAGATCGCCGGCCGCGAGCGTGGCGTCGTTCCGGTAATAGTGGCCGAAGTAGGCATTCGAGCCGCTCGCCGTAATCGACCGATAGCCTTCGCCCTGGGAGCCGTTCACGAAGTAGATGTAGCGGGCGGCGGCATCGAGCTGATACTCCTTCACCCCGGGCCGCGACGAACGGATGGCCTCCATGATGCCGAGCCCGGCGATGCGGCTCGCCCGGCGCACGAGCTCGATCTCCCGCGCGCTCTTCACGATCCGCATCTCATCCAGGATCGGCGTGAGGTCTGCGATCTCGAACTGCGGATAACGCGTACGCAAGAGTTGGATAAACTGCCCTTCCCGTGACGGACGGCCGTCCCAGGGATCGGAGACCACGCCCGCGTGGCCGATGAGGTTCTCGTCGCGGCTCTGCGCCCGTCCCTCGGCCGGGCTCGTGAAGGTGTAGAGGGTTGGAAACGGCGGCCGCAGAGCGAAGCCGTAGAGCTGGTGGGCGAGGGCGTCGTTCCCGTAGACGGCGTCGACGCCGGTGAGCCCGGTGACGAGCTCGGCGTCCTCGGCCGAGAGTGTTTTGCCCTCGCCGCGTTCCCGCCGCTCGTCGCGGTGCGGAAGAAACAAGAGCGAACGGCGCTGCCTTCCGTCGAGCAGAATGTACGACTGCGGCACCTCGAGCCCCGTCAGGTAATAGAGCTCGTTCGATTGGCGAAAGACGACGAAGCCGGCCGCGGTGCCTGCACCTTGAACGATTGCGATCGCGTTGTCGCCAATGGCATCGAGAACCCGCGCACGTCGGGCCGCGAGCTCCTCGGCGAGAAAGTCGGTCTGGTACTTCGCGTGGTCTTGCGCTTCGCCGCTCGCGGCGGAGGCGAAGAGAATGGCAATAGAGACAATTCGACGGCGGGAGCGCGTGGTCGCAGTCATGGCGCAAGAATATTACATTCGCGGTCTCCTTGAACGGCACACTGATCACCAGCCAAGTCTGCGTGACTCGGATCGAGCCGCACGCTCCGGATGCGTTGGTTGGTCGTGATGTGGAGGTTGTCCGCGCCGTCCACCGCGACGCCCGTTAGGGCTTACCAGACAGTGTGCTGCTGTCCTTTTGAAAATGTCGCAAAAGACTCTCAAACTTCCTCGCGGCGCACCTCGCTCGCGGGCTTATCGAATCGAAGCCCCTTGAACGAAGGATGCCGGAGCCGGCCGTCACCCGTCCACTCGGTGAACTCCACCTCCGCCACCAGCTCCGGCCGGACCCAATGAGCCCGCTTCAGCTCGCGGGGAGTCGACGCGAGAGGGGGCTCGTCCTGAGCTCTTTCCTCGAGAAGCACCATGAGATCCTGGAGCATCTTCTCGGTGAATCCCGTTCCCACTTGACCGCTGAAAACGAGGCGCCTTTCTTCGTCGTACACGGCCAGCAGAAGGGCGCCGAACCCCGTGCGCGATCCCTCTGGCTCGGTGTAGCCCACGACGACGAACTCCTGGCGGTTTCCGCACTTGATCTTGAGCCATGTGCGCGTCCGTCGCGACTCGTAGAAGCTCGTTCGTAGCTTGGAGACGATGCCCTCGGCTCCGAGGGCGCAGGCGCGCTCGAGAACCGCTGCCCCATGGCCTTGCACGTGCTCGCTGTACTGCAGTCGATCGGAGGGAGCTTCTTCGAAGAGCGACCGCAGGAGCTCCTTTCTTTCCACGAGGGGCACGTGGCGCAAATCCTGGCCCTCACCGTAGATGACGTCAAAGAGATAGTACGTGAGCCCCGATGGGTTGGCGCCTCCGATCGTTTTCTGAAGCGCCTGGAAATCGGAAGTCCCGTCGGAACGAAGGACCACGATCTCTCCGTCGAGAATCGCTTCGCCTACCGGGAGCTCTCTGGCGCTCGATGCCAGGCGCGAGAGCTTGTCCGTCCAGTCCAGACCGTTCCGGCTGAGGAGACGCGCGTGTCCATCCCGAATGGCACACAAGAGGCGATAGCCGTCGTGCTTGATCTCGTGCAGCCAGTCGTCCCCTGCGGGGACCTTTTTTACGAGAGTTGCGAGCTGCGGGCGCGGCGCAGCGGGAAAGGGCGCTTCGACGGCGCCGGAAAAGCGACCCGGGTCCCAGGACACTCCCATGCCAGCCCCAGCTTAGCAGCTAGTGTCGTTCCAACGGCATCGGGCGAACATTGTTGGACCGGCACTAACCTCATCCGCCTACTTCGTCACCACGTACCAGTTGTTCATGAAGTCGTGCGGCAGGCGATGCGTCACGATCGAGCCAAATCCTGCCTTCTGAAGATACTCTCGCGTCTTTTGCTCGCCCCACATCGTGCCGAGGCCTTCGCCTCCCTGTGCCAGCGACACGGTCATGCAGTGCATTAGCGACGCCGCGTACAGGAACGTACCCGCCGGGTGCTCGAGATCCTTCTCGAGCCGGCTCGTTCCGTTGATGTCTTGCATCAGGTACACACCATCGGACTTCAACGCCCGTTGGATGCCCTCGAGGACCCGGAGCGGCTGGGCCTGATCGTGGATCGCATCGAAGGTCGTGATGAAGTCGAAAGACTCGGGCTCGGCACTCTCGTCGAACTCACTCAGATCGGCTGCCAGGAACTCGACGTTGCTGAGGCCCGCTTCCTTGGCTTCGCGTCGCGCGAATTGAGTGGCTTCCTCCGAGAGATCCATCCCGACGAAGCGGCTTCGAGGATAGAGTGACGCCATCTTGCTCAGAGCGCGGCCCCGGCCGCATCCCGCATCGAGCACGCGGATCCCCTTCGAGAGACGCTCGGTCAAGCCCGGCACCAGCGGCAGGATGTGTGACTCGAGGAAGAACAAGACGGATTGGGCGCTGTCCTCGGCCATGACCTCGTGGAAACGCGAGTACCGGGAATAGGGAACGCCGCCGCCGTTTCGGAACGAATGGATGATGTCTTCCTCCACGGTGGCGAGCACCGGCACGTATTGGGAATAGACGGCCATGTTGTCGGAGCCGGAGTCCCGGGTCAGGAATGCCGCGTGCTCCGCGGGCAAAGAGAACTTCTTGGTCGCGGGATCGAAAACGACGACCCTGGCCGTTACCATCGCGCTGAGCCACTCGCGGACGTAGCGCTCGTCGAGAGCGGCCTTCTTCGCGATCTCGTCCGAGGCCGCCGGGGGCATTCCGCTCATGACGTCCAACAACCCGGTACGATGCCCGATCGACAGCATCAAACATAGAGCGCCATGGTTCAGCGCCGTCATTAGTTTTTCGGCAAAGGCTTCGGCCTTGGCCGCGTCGAATTCGGGCTGAGCGTCCGTCGTCGGCATCTCTATTTACCTCCTTGGTCAATCCTTTCGCTTGGTCACTCAGCGCACGGCTTCGAGAATCCGCTCGAGCGCGAACGCTGCCGAGAGCGCCGGCTCGTCGTAGATGTTCCAGCCGGTGAACACCGCGAGGAGGTCATGTTCCGGCAGCACCAGTAGCCGCTGCCCTCCATAGCCGAGGCAGGTATAAGCGTAGGCGTCAGTGTCGTAGGGCAGGAGCCACCACTGGAAGCCATATTTCCAGTCGTCCGATTCCGAAACGTCGACCGCGGGCGCGGTCGTCGCGGCGACCCAACCCTCGGGCAAGATGCGGTTGCCTTCCCAGACCCCGTCGTGGAGGTAGAGGTAGCCGAACTTTGCCAGGTCGCGTGCCGTCAGATAGAGGCCTCCCTCGGTGTCGATGAGGCCGGTCGGGGTCTTCTTCCAGTAGAAGCTTTCGATACCGAGAGGTCCGAAGAGATGCTCGACGGCGTAATCATCCGCGTGCTTTCCCGTCGCCTTCCAGAGGATGTGCGCGAGCATCACCGTGACCCCGCTGTTGTAGACGAATCGATCGCCGGGAGTCGCTGCCATGGGCCGTCCCAGCACGTAGCGGATCCAGTCCTCGCTTCCTTCCATGACCGCGCAGTCGTTTCGAGGATCGGTGTAAGGGACGGTGCTCTCGTCCCAGGCGATGCCCGATGTCATCGTCAACAGATCCCGTAGCTTCATCGCCTGCCAGCGAGGGTCGCCGTCCGTGGATTCGAACCCATCGAAATAGCGCGACACTTCCACGTCGGTACCAGGAATCTCGCCTCTGCGAATGGCAATACCGACGAGTGCCGAAGTGACGCTCTTCGAAACGGACTGCATGGTATGAAGCGGACCCCTCTTGTAATAAGGATGCCAGTCGGGGTCGTAGTAGTTGTACTGCCACCGCTTCGGATCCTTGCCCTCGAAGAGGGCCTGGTAATCGTGGGAATAGGATTTCTCGTATACGAGAAAACCGTTCCGAACGACGAGCATGCCGTCGACGTAGCCGTGCTCGCCCGACGCGAGCTCCCGGTCGAGCGCGTCGAGGACCGTGGCGTCGACGCCCTGGTCGGCCGGTGTCGAATGCTTCCAGCCGGCGGTCGGCCAACCCAATTCACTCTGAGCGAGCCCCGGCGCGGTGTAAACGAAGCTAGCGAGTAGCACTCCGAGCGTGTTGCGAAAAGCCCAAAGTCGTTTCATAAAGTGTCCCCTCTTTGCCGTGATTGTAACCGGTATCCGAGTCGCGTCGGCGGGACAAACCGTTACCGGGCGGGCGATGTCAGCCTGAAGGAGGGAGCGTCACGGGCTCGTAGCTCGAACTTGCCTCGTAATTCGCTATAGTGAGTCTCGAAATGGCCTCGCGCGCATCCGTCGAGTCTTCACGCGCCTGGGGCGGGTGGCTTCGCGTTTCGGCTTTCGTCGCCGTCGTGGCGGCGGCTGTGGCCGGATGGTGGAGCATCGCCTCGGCCCGGAAGGTCGCGGTGGAGGGCGCCTTACTCGCTTTCGAGAACGCGGTGGCGGCGCGCGCGCGCATCCTCGAGAGCCGGCTCGCGGCGGTGCGGAGCGACCTCATCTTTCTCGCAGGCTCCGCGCCTCTTGCCCAAGTGGACTTCGGCGGGCCTTCGGTCGAGGCGTGGCGAGAGGTGGGAGCGGAGAGCGCTGTCTTGCTCTTTCTCCGCGGGCATCCGGAGGTGGTACGCGTTGCGGCAAACTCGTCTGAGGGAACGCCCGTTTTTCACGCGGGACGGCGCGGGGGTGTCCCGCTCCTATGGGTCGCGCGAAACCCGACGGGCCTCGAAGGGGTGGCGGTCGCTCCCGGGCGTCAGAGACTCTTGGCTCGAGTCGCCTGGCGCGAGGCTCGAGACGGGAGCGTCGATCCCCCGACCCTCGAGATCGAAGTGGAGCCATCGGAGCTTCTCCTGCCAGGCGACGCATCCTGGAGCTGCGAGCTCCAGGATGCGTCTGGCGCAATCATCTCGAGCCAAACGAGCGTTCCGCCCGGTGAAGCGTCGCTAATCGCCTACGCTTCGATCGAAGCCCAGGGATGGTCTGCCCCGTCCCCCTGGCGGCTCGCTTGCGAACAGCCCGAGCTCGCGGCCATGGCCCTCGTCGGACCTTTGGTGGAGCGGTATCGGACGACTCTCCTCGTCGCCCCGGTCGTCATCGCCTTGACGCTCATCCTCGCTTTCACCGCGGTCCAGGAATCGCGCCGCCGAGAGCGCATCGAGGCGGGCGTGCGTGAGGAGGCGCGGACGCGGGCCCTCGAGCACCAGCTCTTTCACGCCGAACGGCTCGCCACCGTGGGGCGCCTCGCTGCCGGAATCGCTCACGAGATCAACAACCCTCTCGAGGGAATGTCGAATTGGCTGAGTCTCGCTCGTCGAGACCTCGAGGACGGTCGCATCGACGAGGTCGATGGCCATCTCGCGCGGGTGAAAGAAGGTCTCGAGCGGGCCGCGGCGATCGTGCGGCAAGTGTTGGCTCATGCGGAGCCGTCGGACGCGCCCCATTCCGCAGTGGACCTTCACGAGGTGATTCGAGACACGAGCCGCCTCGTTCAGTCGCGAAAGGAATTCCGAGGGATCTCGTTCGAGCTGGACTTCGCATCGGGCTCGCTTCTCGTGCGGGGCAACCGGGTGACACTCGGCCAGGTGGCCCTGAACCTGCTCTTGAATGCTTGTGAGGTCCAGCCGAATGGCGGCGAGGTCCGCGTGAGCACGCGGTGCGAGAATGGTCTCGCGGTGGCGGAGTTCGCCGATCGAGGGCAGGGTGTGCCGGAGGCGGATCGCGAGCGTATCTTCGAGCCTTTCTTCACGACCAAGAGCTCGACCGGGCTGGGGCTCTCCATCTGCCACGGCATCGTTAAACAGCACCAAGGAGAGTTGGCGGTTTTCCCCCGTGAAGGAGGGGGGAGCGTCTTCCGCCTGGCGCTCCCGACGCATTGACGGAGAGAACGATGACTCATCGCGGGAGGGTTCTGGTCGTCGAGGACGAGGCGTACGTTCGAGAGTCGCTCGTTGCGATCCTGGCAAAGCGCGGTTTCGACGCCGAGCCGGCGGGCTCCGTCGCCGAGGCAGCGGACATCCTCGCCCGCTCTCCCGTGGACGTCGTCCTCTCCGACCTGCGCATGCACGAAGCGGACGGTCTCGAGCTCGTTCGGCGTTTCCAGGTGGAGTATCCGGAGCTCCCGGTCGTCATCCTCACCGGCCACGGCACGGTGGCCTCGGCGGTCGCCTGTCTCCGCGCGGGAGCGAGCGACTATGTCCTCAAGCCAGTCGAGCCGGAAGCACTGGAGGTCGTCATCGAACGGGTGATGAGCTCGCGCTCCCTTCGTCGGGAGCTCCTCTACCTCCGGAAGAGCGCGGCTTTCGGACCGCCCATGCCGATCGGCGAGAGCGCTGCCTGGCGGCGGGCCATGAAAATGGTGGACGCGGCCGCCGCCGCCGACTCGTCGGTGCTGCTCGTCGGCGAGACCGGCACCGGAAAAGAGCTTCTGGCCCGGCGAATCCACGCAATCTCGCCGCGGGCCCCCGAGCCATTCGTGAAAGTGAACTGTGCCGCAGTTCCTCTCGAGATGTGGGAGAGCGAGTTCTTCGGCCATCGCAAGGGCTCGTTCACCGGCGCCGCGTCGGATCGCGAGGGCCGGTTTCAGCTCGCCCATCGAGGCACCCTCCTTCTCGACGAGATCGGAGCCATGCCGGCCGCGGGGCAAGCCAAGCTTCTGCGCGTGATCCAGGACGGCGAGTTCGACCGCCTCGGAGACACTCGGCCGACGCGGGTCGACGTGCGCGTCATCGCGTCGACCAACAGCGACCTCGAAGCCGAGGTCGCAAAGGGCACGTTCCGCTCCGATCTCTTCTTTCGCCTGAACGTTCTCGGAATCCGGGTCCCTCCGCTACGGGAGCGGCTCGATGACATCCTGCTTCTGGCGAGCTATTTCGTGAGCGAGGTGTCGGCTCGGCTACGAAGGACGGCGCCGGCGATGCCTCTCGAGACGCTCTCGAGGCTCAGGGCTTATTCCTGGCCGGGAAACGTTCGGGAGCTCCGAAACGTGCTCGAGCGCGCGCTCGTCCTCGATCCCGTGGGAGGTCTTCTCGAACTGGATTTGCTTCCCGCGGGTGGAACGCCGGCGAAGTCGGAAGGCTCTGCCGATCTCAATTTACGAAGCGCGCTCACGCGGCTCGAAAAACAGCTCATCGAAGAGGCGCTCCGCCGATCGCGGCTCACGCGCAAGGACGCCGCGCGGCTTCTCGGGATCGATCCGCGAAATCTGAGCTACTACCTTCGCAAGCACGGCCTCGAGCCTGAAGAGTCATAAATAATGCGCGCCGGGGAAGCGAGGGCTCATAGACTCTATGCGCGTTTTCGGTGTAGTCTCGAATCTCGCGATGAGCCGAAGAGACGCTATCTTGCTTGTGGCTAAAGAGTTGGCGCATCGTCAGGCAACGTCGGCCCGCTGGCACCGGGATTGCTGACGAGCGTTCTCCATGCAGAACCCGATCGACACATCAAGCCGCTGGAGCCGCTGGGTGCTCTGGAGCTTCTTCCTACTCGTCCTGAACGCGAGCTACCTTGCGGCCTTCGCCGAGCCCAATCTCTTCTACATGACGAACGTCTTGCTCCACGTCGGGCTTTCGCTCGTTCTAATGGCCGCTGCCGTCCCGCTTGTCGTGTGGTGGTTTCGTTCTCGGACGACCGCGGCACGCGGGTGGTGGGCCGCCGTCGCGATCCTCTCGGCGTGCGCTGCCACCGGTCTCTATCTGATCGCGGTCGGTAATCTCTCGCCGATGCGTCCCGTGCTCGTCGCCCACGTGGCGGCAGGTGTGATCGGCGTCGCGATCGTCGCGGCAACGCTCGGACGGAAGTCTTTGATCTATCTCGCGGCTGGCGCGTTCGTCTTTCCCTTCGCGGCTTCGCTCCTCGATCACGTCGAGGAGCGCTCGGTGAACCGGGCCCTCGCGCCGGTCACAATGGAAGGAGAGGCCGTCGGCGGAGCGACCGGTCCGTTCTTCCCGTCGTCGGCGCGCACCACCGACGGAAAGGTGGTGCCCGCAAGCAAGTTCTTCATGGAGTCGGAGACCTGCGGCAAGTCGGGCTGCCACGCAGACATCTACGCACAGTGGAATCCGTCGGCGCATCACTTCGCCTCGTTCAACAACCAGTGGTACCGGAAATCGATCGAGTACATGCAGAGTGTCGCGGGAGTGACCGCCTCGAAATGGTGCGGAGGCTGCCACGATCACGCCCTCCTGTTCACCGGGCTCATGGACCGTCCCATCGAGGAGGTCATCGATACCCCCGAAGCCCGCGTGGGGCTGGGCTGCGTGTCGTGCCACGCGATCGTCGATGTGGACGACACGATGGGAAACGGGGGTTTTACCATCGAGTATCCGCCGCTTCACGACCTGGCCACGAGTGACAATGTGCTCATCCAGGCCGTCCACGACTTCCTGGTGCGAATCGACCCCGAGCCACACCGGCGAACGTTCTTGAAGCCGGTCCACCTGGGAGAAAGCTCGGCCTTTTGCTCGAGCTGCCACAAAGTGCATCTCGACGTCCCCGTCAACAGCTACCGCTGGATCCGGGGCTTCAACGAGTACGACAACTGGCAGGCGAGCGGCGTCTCAGGTGAGGGAGCGCGCTCGTTCTACTATCCGAAAGAACCGATGACCTGCAAGGAGTGTCACATGCCGGCGGTCCCCTCGAACGATCCGGGAAACGACGGCGGCACCGTGCGCTCGCATCGGTTCGCGACCGCGAACACCGCCCTTCCCGTCGCAAACCGCGACGAAGAGCAGCTCCAGGCAGTCGTCGATTTCTTGAAGGCGGCCCAAGTGACCGTGGATCTTTTCGCCCTCGTTCGGGGGGGCGAGCCCCCTGAAGAGCTCCAGGGCGCTGCATCAGCCGATGCGCGTCGGGTCGCGACCACCTTCGCCGTGGGCGAAGAGTCGGAGATGGCGGCGCCACAACGACTGGCGGCTCCCACTCTGGATGAAGAGATCGTCGCGCCTCTGGATCGCGAAGGGGTCGCCCTCGTTCCGGGCGAGTCGGTGCGGATCGATGCCGTGGTCCGAACGAGGAACGTCGGTCATTTCTTTCCGGGGGGCACCGTGGATGCCTTCGACGTCTGGCTCGAGCTCCAGGCGTTGGACGACGAGGGGAAGGTCCTGTTCTGGAATGGCTTTGCCGAGCGCGACGGAAAAGGGCCGGTCGAGCCCAACGCCCATTTCTATCGCTCGTTCCTGCTCGATGGGAAGGGGAACCCGATCAACAAGAGAAACGCCTGGGCGGCGCGGTCGGTTCTGTACGTGAGCCTGATTCCTCCGGGCGCCGCCAATACCGTTCGATTTCGCCTGAACGTCCCCGAGGACGTTGGCTCCCGCGTCACCCTGAAAGCCAAGCTAAACTACCGCAAGTTTGCCTGGTGGAACACGCAGTGGGCCTACGCGGGGGTTCGCGATCCGTCGCAGGGAGAGTTCGATTTGTCCAAGGACCACGACGATGGATACTGGGTCTTCAGCGGGGACACCAGCATGGTCTCCGGGGAGCTCAAGGAGATCCCGGACATTCCTATCGTGACCATGGCGGAGTCCGACGTGACTCTTCCGGTGCGTGAGGCGGCAGGCGACCTCCCTCAATCCTCTCCAGCCGAGCCCCGGGTGGAGGCTTTGCGGTGGAACGACTACGGCATCGGACTTCTGTTGCAGGGAGATCTCCGCGGGGCTGAGAGGGCGTTTCTGAATGTGACCGAGATCGATCCGAGCTACGCGGACGGGTTCGTCAACGTGGCGCGCGTTCGGGTACAGGAAGGCGATCCTCAGGGAGCGCAGGAGATGCTCGCCAAGGCTTTCGAGCTCGCCCCGGATCTTGCGAAAGCGCACTACTTCTACGGGCTCACCCTCAAGACCGAGGGGCGCTACGACGAGGCGCTCGACCACTTCGTCTCCGCCTCGAATAGCTATCCGCGAGACCGGGTCGTGAGGAACCAGATCGGACGCATCCATTTTCTGAAACGGGAGTTCGCCGAGGCGGTCGCGGAGCTCGAGAAGACGCTCACCATCGACCCGGAAGATCTCGAAGCGCACTACAACCTGATGCTCTCCTACCAGGGGCTGGGCAACGAGGAGAAGGCCGAGCTTCATCGCGAGCTCTACCTCAGGTTCAAGGCCGACGAGGCATCCCAGTTCATTACCGGCGACTACCGCCGTCTGCACCCCGCGGACAACAACGAGAGGCTCGCGATCCACGAGCACCGAAACTCCTACGTTGGCGAGATGCCTCTGCCGACTCAATCCGCGACGTCCGGAGGTGCACGGTGACGGCGTTCACGGCACTCCTCGCTCTTTCGATGCAACCGGGCTCGAGCGAGGTGACGTTCGTCGACGTGAGCGAAAAAGCCGGGATCCGCTTCATTCACGAAAACGGCGCCTTCGGAAAGAAGTATCTTCCGGAGACGATGGGCTCGGGGTGCGCGTTCCTCGACTTCGACTCCGACGGCGACCAGGACATCCTGCTCGTGAACGGAACGAACTGGCCGGGCGCTCCCGGAGGCGACAAGCGTGCGACCGCCGCGCTGTATCGAAACCGCGGCAGCGGCGAGTTCGACGACGTGACGAAAGGCTCCGGCTTCGACCGACGCCTTTACGGAATGGGGGTGGCCATCGCGGACTATGACTCCGACGGCGACCCCGACGTGTACCTTACCGCTCTTGGACCGAACGTCCTTCTGCGGAACGACGGGGGAGGGAAGTTCTCCGACGTGACCGCCGCCGCTGGCGTGGGCAATCCCGGTTTCGGCGCGAGCGCCACATGGCTCGACTACGACCGTGACTCCGATCTCGATCTCTTCCTGGTGAACTACGTCGAGTGGTCGCCCGAGGCCGACATTTACTGCTCGCTCGATGGAAAGACGAAATCCTACTGCACGCCCGAGTCCTACGACGGGGCTAGTCCGGTCCTCTATCGCAACGAGGGTGGAGGAAAGTTCAGCGACGTGACGAAAGAGGCTGGCCTTCACAACCCCAGGGGGAAGGGGCTCGGCGTCACGGTCCTCGATTTCGACGCCAACGGGTATCTCGATCTCGCGGTGGCGAACGACACCCAGCCCAATAATCTCTACAAGAACAACGGAAACGGCACCTTCACCGACGTCGCGGTGCTCGCCGGGATCGCTTTCGCCGAGAACGGCGTGGCCCGAGGGGCCATGGGGATCGACGCGGCCGACTACGATGGAAGCGGACGCCAGAGCCTGGTGATCGGCAACTTCTCGAACGAAATGGTATCGCTTTATCACAACGAGGGACGCGGGTTCTTCATCGATGCTGCCCCGGTGTCGGAGATCGGCCGGGCGAGTCTTCTTACGCTTGCCTTTGGCGCCTTCTTCCTCGACTTCGATCTCGACGGGAGGCAGGACATCTTCATCGCCAACGGCCACGTGGAGAACGATATTCAGGCGGTGCAGCAGCGGGTGACTTACGCCCAGCCTCCACACCTGTTTCGGAATCTCGGCGGGGGGCGGTTCCAGGATGTGGCCAAGAGCGTGGGCACGGAGCTTTCTCGAGCGGTGGTCGCGCGCGGTTCCGCCCACGGCGACATCGATGGTGACGGTGACCTCGACCTGCTCGTCACCACGAGCGGCGGGAGAGCTTATCTGTATCGGAACGATCTCAGCGGTGCCGCGCGCTGGATCGGCTTTCGACTGAGGGGAACGAAGAGCAACCGGGAGGGCATCGGCGCCGAAGTCCGCGTCACCGTGGCCGGGAACGTTCGGAGCGCGATGGTGAAAAGCGCTACGGGCTACCTATCCCAAAACCAGCTGCCGGTGGTATTCGGCCTGGGGGCCTCCGATGCCTTGGAGAGCGTCGAGATCGTCTGGCCCAACGGAGTCAAACAGCCGATCGACGGCCTCGAGCCGGGAAAGATCCACGTCATCGAAGAGCGCTGACCGTCACGCTTCTCCTTTCAGCTTTCGATGTGGGGGAGGCATTCGAATGCTTCCCGCGCCAGGAGACGATTGTCGGCCGCGCGAGCTTCGACCCACCAGTTGCCCGCGGACCCCGCCGGCAGAGTGAACCGGCTGAACGTGCGCCAATACGCGCTCCCCACCGTCAGCTCCGCCCGCATGACTACGCGACCCTCGTAATACCAGAGGTGGCGGATGATCTGCCCGCTCGACCCACCTTCCACCCGTGTCCAGAAAAATGCCTCGGTCCCCTCACGAAGCCGGTTCGTGCGTCCAACGAGATCTCGTCCCGAGATACCCGTCCCAACTCCATGATCGGTCACTACCATTCCGGGCTTGCTCGTCGTCGGGCTCGACGGCTCTGGGGTCGAGGTTTTGAATGCCGGGCTTTGACGAACCGACGGGGTTGGGGTCGATTGGGCGATCTCGACTTCCGCGTTCGTCGCGGGCTCGGTTTCCACGTCCCCCGATCGCGACAACCACACCACAACCGAGGTCAAGCCGATGGCCAGTGCCACTCCTAAGGCCAGGGCCGCGCTCCGTTTCGACTGCAGCCCGGTTCCTCCGTTCAAAAGGCGAGACATCTCCTCGATCGTCTGCCGGGCGCTTTCCGGCGTTCCGCGTCCCAGCCGACGCGCCTCGTTGTGGTAGGCCTCCAGAATGGGCTGAGGGTCGATCCCGAGAAACTCGGAGTAGGCTCGAATGTACCCCTTCTCGAACGCGCTTCCCGGAAGGCTTTCGAGGTCGCCGGCTTCAAGTGCCTGAAGGTAGCGACGGGAAATGCGGGTTGTCCGGGCAATGGCGTCGAGGGAATCCCCGGACGCCTCTCGGGCATCCCTCAGCTGCGCTCCGAAGCTCTTCTCGTTTGCCAACCAGCTAGCCCCTTGCGGACGCGGGTCGGCGCGCTCGGAAGATCCCGAATCCGGACGGGTCTATTTTTAGCGCAGGGCGCCCCCGGTGTCCAGTTCGCGCGTTGGAAGCGCCCAGCGCTCGAGCGTGAAGTTCGCGTGCCTGACAAGGGTGTCCCCCGTCAGCCCGTCCTCGACCTGCACGAGAACACGGTATTGGCCGAGCGCCTGACCCTCAGCGATTAGCATGGGCTTGGGCCGTAACCTGGTTGAACGCACATGGCGCTCGGCGCGCGCTCAGTTTCCGGCGAGCGCCAGGATCGTTTCCAGAACCGGATCTCGCCCGTCGAAAAAATCCGTCGAGGTGAGCCCGGCGAGAACGTCGGGCTCGAGCGAGCTCGGATCGGTTCCGTCGATCAGGCGGAAAAACCGCGTGGAGTAGGTCACCGGCAGACGCGAGTGTTGCAGCGGAAAGGAGCGCACTTCGCCGAAGTGGTTCGGTTTGCCTCCCGTTGGCTCACCGACGAGGATCGCGCGCGCACGTTGCTTCAGTTCGAACGCGTTGATGAGTCCCGATGAGAAAGTCTCCTTGCCGATCACGGCGTAGAGCCCGCCGCCCCCGCTCCATTTGGGGCGGGCCTCGAGCCCTCGCAGAAGGGGCTCGAGAAGCGCCGAGTTGCCTCCCGTATTGTGCCTAACATCGATGACGAGAGTGCGCGCCGGCTCGGAGTCCAGGGTCGCGAGTACCCGCGACGCGAATGCTGAAAAGGGCTCCGACCCCATCTCGGAAGCTCGCCGGTACTGTACGTAGGCCGTCTGGGAGTCTTCCAAGTAGACGAGCCAGTAGTTGAGCTCGGGCTGCCGTCGATACAGGGGAAGGGGGTCTGGCCCGGGCTCGAAAGCAGGACGTTCCAGCACGGCCGGCACCTCGAGGACCAGAGACTCTCCGGTGGAGTCCGTTAGCTCGAGGGAGACTCGGTCAGAGGCGGGCACGAGGCCTCGTGCCTGAAGGACCTCGGGAACGGACAGCAGCTCCACGAGCCTCACGCGAAGCCAGGACTCGTTCTCGTGAGCGATGAGCTCGCGAAGGGCTGTTATGGTGGCGTCGATCGAGGCTCCACCCACTCGGTCGACTCGCCGCCCGACGGTGCGCTCGAAGCCTTGGCCTGCGGCTACGACGAAGATGCCGTCGGCGAACCATTCAAACAGCAGGGGCAGGCGTCGGAATCCGGAGAAGCCGCGCGCGTCGAGGGTCGTGTGCGAATCGCGAAGCAGGGCGACGAGACGCATCATGCCTACGACGACGCCCGGATCGTCGAGGGAAGCTACGGCGTTTCGTAGTGAGTCGGCCTCTGCCTGAAAGATCTCCCGGCTCACGACCACGAACGGATCGACGTGAAGCGCCGGGAGCTCGCGCGCGAGCTGATCGATGTCTTGCTGCCAGCGGCCGACGCGATCGGTCGCCGGCGGAGACTCGGAGCTCGGAGATGACGGACTTCCATCACAGCTCCCGATGAGGAGGCTGGCAAACAGGACTCGTTTCAGCATTCGAGAGATTGTCTCCCAAACACGCTCCCGACACCGTTAGCGGGATAACGAATCCGAGGTGTGTGGCGTTTGTCCGCTGGCCGTGTTGGCTAGAATGATTGCGGAACGGTCGCGGGATCGAAAGGAAAGGAGCAGGGTGGTGACGGATAAGCTCGGTGGAATCATGGCTGCGCTGATTGCGCTGACCCTCCCGTGGATGATCGCGTGCCGAGTGCAGAGCAATCCGCCAGCGACTGGCTCGCTCGAAGGCGAACCTGGCGCGGCACGGCAGGCAAAAGCTCATTACCTGGCGAATGCGGGCGTTTTGATCACCAACGGTGAGACCAAGGTCGTTTTCGATCCGTTGTTCCGGAACGACTTCGGAACATACCAGCTTCTGCCCGAGGATCTGGAGCGCGCGCTCTTTGCCGGGGAGCCTCCCCTCGACGGAATCGACGCCGTGCTGATCAGCCATTACCACGAGGACCATTTCTCACCCGCCGATATACTCCGACTTCTCGAAGTGCGAAAGGGAATCCGCCTGTACGCACCGGTTCAAGCCGTATCCGGGATGAGGGATGTCGCCGGGGAGCACCATCGCGGGATCTTCGATCGCGTGACCGAGATCGCTCTCGAATACCAGGACGCACCCCTTACGATCGAGGCGGGTGAATTGATCATCGATGCCGTAAGGATTCCTCACACCGGTTGGCCCGAGAGGCTTTCGGACGTACAAAATATCGCCTATCGGGTAACCCTTGACGAAGATACGACCGTCCTTCACCTCGGCGACGCGGACACGAAGGACGTTCATTTCGCCCATGACGCCGAGCACTGGGACCGCCGCCATACGGACATGGCATTTCCTCCGTACTGGTATTTCCAGTCCGTGGATGGTCGCCAGGTTCTCGAGAATCGGCTCAAACCGGGTCACGCCGTCGGCGTGCACGTGCCCGTCACGATGTCGGGCAATCCCGAAGAGCGGCCTTCCGACCTCAGAGGCTACGATCTGTTCCTGACGCCGGGAGAGATGAGGGACATCCTGCGGTGAGGTAGCGGCGCGCGGCCTTCGAGCTCCTCGCCCGATCCGGCTCGCACTCGTAAGACGTGCTGGCTCGGCTCGAATTGTCGCCTGCTCCTCTTCGGGGTACCATCCACTTCATGCGGGAGGCTCGACGATGACCGAAGCCATGGCGCTTTGTTTGTCAATTCTCGCGAGCTTCAGCGTTGCGGACGAGCGGATCGAGAGACTCACTCCCGAGCATCGAAAATGGCTCGAACAGGAGGTCGTATACGTCATCACCGAGGCCGAGCGAGAGGCCTTTCTCTCCATTGAGACCGCGGACGTCAGGAACCAATTCATCGAGGCCTTTTGGAAGAAGCGCGATCCCAACCCGGCCACGATACGGAACGAGTTCAAGGAGGAGCTTTATCGTCGCCTCGAGTACGCTAATGATGCGCTCGGGCACGACACCCCCCGCCCGGGATATCGCACCGATCGAGGTCGATATTACATTCTTCTCGGTGAACCGCGGGAAATCCAGAGATACGATCGAGAGGAGCTCCAACCGATCGAGCTCTGGTTCTACGACGGCGACAGAGCCCTCGGCTTGCCGCCCTTCTTCTATTTGCTCTTCTTCAAGCCATATACCACGGGTGAGTTCGAGCTCTACCACCCGACGTTCCACGGCCCCACGGCCCTCCTGATTGACCCTCAGTCACGGGCGCCCACCAATCAGCGTGCGCTCGAGATGTTGCGGCACGTGTCGGTCGAGCTCGCGCGGGCCTCCCTGTCCTTCGACCCGTCTGAGCGTTCTTATGACGCCGGAGCGATCAGCTCGGCGGGGACGGATATGCTTCTCGGTCGGATCGAAGAGGCACCGAAGCGTCTGGTCCGAACCGACTACATCGATGCCTGGCGCCGGTACGGTCGCCGGGTATCCAGCGACTACTCATTCAATTTCGTTCCGAGCCGCGCGACCTTCGCCGTTCTCGTGGGACCGGACAATACGCCCTTTGTCCATTACAGCATCGAGATCGACCCCCAGAACTTCAATTTGGAGACGGACGAGGAACGAGCTCACTTCTACACCGTCGTCGACCTGGACACCGAAATTCGGAAAGCGAGCGGCGACCTCGTGGTGGCCAAACAGAAGGAGATTCCGTTCGAGCTCACTCCGAGTCAGTTCGAGCAGGTTCAAGCGTCCCCAGTGGCGATTCAAGGAGCATTTCCCATCGTGTCGGGGGAGTACAATTTGAGTCTCATTGCGAGGAACCGCGTGCTCAAACAGTACACGGTCGCGGAGCGCGACGTGGTCGTGGCGAATGTCGAATCCGAGCGGCCAGGGCTCTCGAGCGTCGTGCTGGGTTTCCGCGCCGAGATGGTCTCAGCGGGCAACGGTGAGGTGAGGCCCTTCCAGATCGGGAGTTGGCTCGTCCATCCCGCGGCCGACGGCGTTTTCGCGCTCGGCGAGACCGTGCACCTCCTCACACAGACTCGTGCCGCGGGATCGAAGGATCGAGTCCGTTTCGAGCTCCTCGATGAGGACGGGAATCTGCTCCTGGAACGGGAGGCGGAGGTGGCGCAATATCCCGACGGCGTCGTCGTCGAACGCCTCGAGCTCTCGAGCGTTTCGGTCCCCGGCCGCTATACTCTGAGGACGTCCGTCCAAGAAGAATCGGGACAAACCCTCGCCGAGCGCTCGGACCCGCTCGTCGTTTCGCCGAGGACTCATGTGGTCCGGGCAGGCTACTTGTCGCGGCAGGGTTTCAACGGAGCGGCGCCAGGCCTCCTGGCTCTCGAGAAGGGGGAGCAGCTACTCGGTGTCGGCCGCTTCGAAGAAGGCGTCACCGAGCTCGAGCGAGCCGTTGCCGCCAACAACCCCGATCTCCCGATGGCCCGCTGGAAGCTCGCCTCCGCACTCGTCAATTCCGGCAAGCTCGATCGAACGCTGGAGCTTCTGTCTCCCCTGGAAGAAGACTACCCCGATCAGTTCGAGGTCGTCGCTGGTCTCGGGTTCGCCTACTATCACCGGCTCGACTTCGACAAGTGCCGCGGCTATCTCGAGCGAGCGCTGACGTTGAGACCCCCCTATCCTGCCCTGCTGAACACTCTGGCGGACTGCTACGAGCGAAGCGGGCACCGCGAAGGCGCGCTCGCGACTTTCGAGCGCTCTCTCGAGATGGATTCGGATCAGCCGCTGGTCGAGGAGCGCATCGCGGCGCTCCGTTCTCGGCCGTGAAGTAGGGCTAAAGCCCGGCACCGCCGAGGTGCCGGGCTTTCGGCAGTCAGTCTAGAACTCGAACCGCACGCCGAACTGATACTCCCGCGGCTGGTAAACCGCCGTGGGAATCAGGAAGGCGCTCGTCGTGACGAGCGTGCTGCCGGCGTTCGACCAGTTCACCCGATCGGTCACGTTGAAGATGTCCGCGAGAACCGTGAGCGACCACTCGCGATGAATCGGAATGGCGTAGCGGAAGCTGAAGTCGAGTCGGGTGAAGTCGGGAAGCGTTGCGCCATTCTGCTTGCCGTCGGACTCCGTGGTGAGGGCGATGTCGGAATCGATGTTCGCGGTGTAGGTCCCCGCGGGCGCCACGAGCCTCTGGTTGTTGTCTCCCCGCGCCACCTCCTCGAGCGTGTACCGGTTACCGCTCATGTAGCGAAACGTCCCGGTGAAGTAGAGACCGTCGGCCGTACCGCCGAAGGACGTTCGGGGCACCACCCAGCTCCAGCCCCCCACGAAGTTGTGGTCCCGATGCCATGGCGAAGGCCGGTCGATGTTCCGCGGGTCGTCCAGGTTGAGATTGGGGGCCTCTCCGATCCACGCGCCGGTATCGAAGTTGTATCCGGTCTCGGTGCGCGTCTGGAAGCGAACGGACTCCGTGGTGTCCGGCGAGCCCGCCCTCATGTTACCGCTCTGGCTCGCGTAGGTGTAGGACACCCGCGCACTGTAGCGTCCGAAGACCGAATCCCGGAACCGCCGCTGGAGCGACAGCTGCAGGGCGTTGTAGGTGGCCTCTCCGGCGTTCATCGACGAGAGGATCTGGCCCATGTTCGTGAGCTGTTCACCGTCGAGAATGCTGATGTTGGGCCGGCCACCCGCCGCCGCCGAGAATGGGTTGAGATCGACGGCGACGCGGATGTCGCTGTTCTTGGTATGGATGTAGTCCGCTCCGATGGAGACGTTGTCGGCCAGTTCGTGCTGGACGCCAACGGAGAACGTGTCGACGTGGGGTGCAATGCGGTCCGGGTTGTCGACCGTGGGCTGCGAGTTGAAGAGCGGTCCCCCGGGGTTTCCTTGCTCGAGGATTCCCACCATCGCGTCCCGAAGCTGTTGCAGGTCGGTGATGCCGTTCTGCTGCGCGAGATCGAAGAAGAACTGCTTGTCGCTTCCGGAGTCGGGGAAGCGGGTGAAGACGCCGCCGTTCAGGAGGATCGCGTCCTGGAAGTATCCCGACCAGGAGACGTTGTCGCCGAGCTGGTATCTCTCGTAGAAGCGCCCGTACCCGGCCCGCACGGCGGTCCGGCCTTCGCCGCTGACGTCGTAGACGATGCCCAGCCGCGGCGAGAAGTTGTTGTTGTCCTTGGTGATGTCTTCCTTGTCCCATCGAAGCCCCAGGTTCAGCGTCACGCGCGACGACACCGTCCAGTCGTCTTGATAGAAGAGGCCGTAGACGTTGTTCGAAGGAATGCGATCGGCTGGATCGCCGCTGGGCCCGCCCACGCGAAGCCCGAAGAACTCGGGGTAGGTCGTTATGTCATTCGGATCCCACGTGCGGTCGGTGTCGAAAGTAAACTGGCCGTTCGCCGTCCCGAAATTGCTGAAGGTCTCGGTCCGGTAGGAGTAGTTGATCCCGAACTTCATGTTGTGGTCGCCGCCTATGGCAGGGACGAAAAGCGAGAAAGTATCGTCGACCTGGTACGACTGATTCACCCGGGACTGGGCGACGTCGCTGGCGCCGTCGAGGATCCCGGGGTGTAGCTCGGAGACGGTCAAACCGCGCTGGGTCTCGAAGCTCTGTCCGCCATTGTTGAAACCGGGGTTCGCGAACGAGACGTCCTCCCGCGTGATGGAGAACCTCGCATTGTTGAACCCTTGATTGCTGACGAGGCTCTCGAAGGAGGCGATGAAGTTGGTGTCGGTATCGTCCTCCTCACGCAGAGCTTCCTGGGTAGGCTGAGCCGAGCCGGACCCGATGACCTGGTTGAATTGGGGCGAGTACTCTCTCAGGATGCGCACGGCGAATTTGTTCCTGTCCGTTACCTGGAGGTCGCCCTTGATGATGTAGTTCCGCAGCAATGTATCTTCGGATGTGGAGTAGTTCAGCTCGGGCCGCGTCTCGAAAGTGTTCGTGACGCCTTCGTTAGGAGTGATGCGCTCGTAGCTCACGAAGAAATGGGCGCGATCGCGAACGATGGGACCGCCCAGGACACCGCCGATGAGGTCGACGTGCGAGTCCGGATTCTTGATGCCCGCCCGCTTGGTGAATATGTTCTTCGCGTTGATGTCCGAATCCTGGAAGTAATAGAAGCCCACACCGTGGGGGTCGTTCGTGCCGCTCTTGGTGATCGCGTTCAGGATCCCGCCCTGGGTGCGGCCAAACTCGGCGTCGAACTGGGACGTGAGGATCTGGAACTCCTGGATCGCCTCGATCGCGGTGCGCGTCTGCGCTCCGGCGCGAGCACCGATGACGTCGTCGCTGTTGTCGGCGCCGTCGACGTAGAAGCCGTTATTGTTGTCGTCCTGGCCGTTGATATAGAGCGAATCGGACGCCGTCGATTCCGTGCTCGGATCGGGGACGACCCCGGGAAGGTACGAAGCGAACATCACGAAGCTGCGGTTCTGGGTGGGCAGTGTCCTGAAGTCGTCGACGTTGACGTTTCCTCCGAGCTCCTTCGATTTGAGATCGAGCATCGGCGTCTCACCGGTGACGGTGACGGTTTCCTGCACGCCGCCGAGCTCGAGCCCGACGTTGAGAGTCACCTCCTGTCCTACCGCGAGCTCGATTCCTTCCCTTCGCAACGTCTTGAACGAGCTCAGAGCGAAGGTCACCTCGTAGACCCCGGGAATTACGCTGTTGAACACGTAGCGCCCCGTACCCGCCGTGGGAGTCTCGCGGGTAATCCCGGTTGCGACGTTGCGGAGCGTGACGGTGACGCCCGGGAGGGGCAATCCCGCTGGATCGGCGACCACGCCGGACAAGGCGGAACGCGCCTGCTGCGCGTACGTAGCCGCTGTCGGCGCGACCGCGACGGCAAGCACCAGGCACCAGAGCGGTAGATATCTCCTCATTCCCTCACCTCCTGTGAGTCGAGATCGGTATGACTTCAAGAAAACAGTCCATGTGGCGTTCCAAGTGCAACACGCATGCCCGATAAACTGACTCGTTGAGAAGTGGGAATTATATAGAATCTATCTTATTTTCAATCTTTTAGAGAGAGGAGCCCCCTGGGGAGATCGAGACACGATCCATATTTCAGAATCACTATTTCATCATCATGGATCCAAAGCTCGGGTGTCGTGCGGATCACAGAGACGCAAGGCGGCCGCAGGGGAGGCGGGGTCGGTGCGAGGGGGTCCCTCGCGGCGCAACTTTACACGAGCTCGGCCCGTCGAGCTTCTACTTCGAGGGGGTTTTGGGAATAACCATAGCGGAAGTGATACCAAAGGTAGCGGACGAGAAACCCAGTCAGGCCGAGCCGCTTCCACTGCTCCACGTGGGCCTTCTCGTGTCGGAGAGTTCTCTCATCGAGCGTGATTTCGCGAGTCAGGACGTGGGACGCGAGGGTAATGGCGAGATAACGCCGGGGAAGAAACCACCGGGCCATCCAGGAGCCGTAATGAACCTTCATTCGGCTCATTCTCTGCCGCGCAGCGCGTCGACAGGATCGAGGGTCGCCGCTCGCCGGGCGGGCAAGAGGGCGGTGAGGAGGGCGAAAGCGAGAAGAAAGAGCGCCGCCGCGGCAAAGGTTTTCGAATCGAGCGCACTCACCCCGAAAAGGAGAGTTTGAACGAGCCGCGTCCCCGCAATCGCAAGAGCTAGACCGACCGCGGTTCCCGCGAGCGTCACGGTGAGACCGCTTTTCACGACGAGCGTGACGAGGGAGGCGGGACTCGCTCCGAGCGCTGCCCGGAGCCCGAGCTCGCGGGTGCGCGCCGTGACGGCAAAAGAGAGGAGGCCATAGATGCCGAGGCAAGCGAGCGAGGTTGCGACCGCTGCGAAGACCAGGAGCAGCCGACTGTGGAAACGGGGCTCTCCGAGAGTCGTATCGAGCGCCTCGCGCAGGGTCGTTACCTCGCCGACGAGTGCGCTCTTTTCGAGCTCGAGAACGGCCTTTCGCGCCCGGTCGACGATCGATTCCACGGGCTCCCGGGTGCGCATCATGATGCCCATCGACGGCCAGGGCGATTGCTTGTGGGGAACGAAGATCTGCGGCTCCGCTTCGAAGCGCGGTCCGAAATGGGGAATGTCCTCCACGACACCGATGACCCGCCTTACGTTGGGCTCGTCAGGCGAGATGGTCAGCTCGGTCTCGATGTGGAGGCCGACCGGACTGCGCCCGGCTCGCTCGCGCCGTGCCAGCTCGGCGCTGATGATCATCACCGCGTCAGCGCCGGCATCGTCTCGGGAGTCGAACAGACGTCCTTCGACGAGTCGCGTGCCCAGCGTCTCGAAGTAGCCCTCCGTCACGACCTGCAGAAGTGCCCGGGGACGATCGGCCGCCGCCAACTCCGGGCCTTCCACGAAGCGGAACCGCGTGCGGTCGGCTTGGTGAGCGACCAGGGGAACCTGGAGAGTCGCTCCCGCGCTCTTGACGCCGGGCAGAGTGCGGATCGTGTCGAGGAGGCGGCGAAAGAATTGCGCTCGGTCGTTGGCTTCGGGGTACAGAGACGCGGGCACGGAGACTCTCACGTTCACGAGCCCGTCGGGCTGCATGCCGAGGTGTCTCTCGGAAAGCAGAAAAAGACTCTGCGTCAGCAGGCCCGCGCCGACGAGCAAGGGGATTGAGAGCGCCACCTGGGCGGCGACAACGAATCCTCGCGCTCGTCCTCCATCCCCGGATAGGGCCCGTCCCGCGTGCCGCAGTGCGGTCGCTGAATCGCTCTTCACGACACCGAGCGCTGGAAGGAGCGCGAACAAGACCGTCGCGATTGCGGCCGACGCGAGACCTGTAGCAATCATGCGAGCGTCCGCGGCGACCTCCGCCTCACGAGGTAGCGTGAACGGCAATAGATGCGGAAGGAGTCGGAGGCTTCCCACGGCAAGGAGAGTTCCCAGCGCACAGCCACCGACGGCCAGAATTCCTCCCTCGACTGCGGCGTCGCGCAAGATGCCGGTGGAGCTGTCGCCGAGAGCGAGCCGGGTAGCGATCTCACGGCGTCGTCCGAGGAAACGAGACGTCATCAAATTCGCCAGATTGACAGTGGCGATGAGCAGGATCAGACAGACGGCGCCAAGAAGAAGGTACAGCCCTTGATCGGCCTTGCCAACGAGGGAGGCATGGAGCGTATCCACGTGAGCATCCCACCCCTCGTAGACGTCCGGCGCCTCGACGGCCAACCGACGCTGCAGAGCCTGGAGCTCTTCGCGGACACGCTCCAGAGTCGCGCCCGGGCTCAGACGGGCGATGACGGTGAAAATACGAAAGTGAGGGTTCGCCGTTTCGCGGTCAATCGGGCTAGGCAACCACAGGTCGGCAGGCGCACTGCCCAGGTCGTGCGTGTACACCGTTTCGGGGAGAACCCCGGTGATGGTGTACAGCTCGCCATCGAGCTCGAGCGTTCGTCCGAGCACGTCGACGCTTCCGGACCAACGTTGCAGCCACAGGCGTCGGCTCACCAGCACTTGTCGCTCCTCCCCCTCGAGGAACAGGCTTCCCAGCACGGGCTCGACTCCGAGGAGAGGGAAGTAGTTGTAGGAAACGAAGGCGCGCTCGAGCCGTTCGCTTCCTTCGTCGGTCCTGAGCGTTGCGGGAAACACGGTGGAAACCGCGACGCCCTGAAGCGACGAGCTCTCGGCGTGGAGAGCGATGGCCTCGGCCCAGGAGAGCCACTCCACCTGTCCTTCCTTTCGATTGAATGCGAGCACGCGTACAAGGGAGTCGGGAGAGTCGTACGGAAGAGGCCGGAGGAGCACCGACTCTACCAGAGTGAAGGCCGCGGTCACGGCGCCGATTCCCAACGCCAGCGTGAGAACGACCACGGCGCTGAATGCTGGAGTATTGACGATGCGACGAAACGCGACGACGACCTGCTTCATGGATTGCCTTTCATCGAGTCAGCCACTTGCTAGCCGACATGTCGGCATTCTATCAATTGACAAGTTGATAGAATGGCTCGTTCTAGCCAAGCTGCAAACGGAGACGCTCGATGAGACCGATCGTTCTTGCACTCAGTTTCGTGACGACGATGACATTCGCCACCCATAAGTTCGACTACCCCAAGACGCGAAAGGTAGAGCAGGTCGACGACTACCACGGCACGAAAGTCGAAGATCCTTACCGTTGGCTCGAGGACGACCACGCCGACGAAACGAAAGTGTGGGTCGAAGCCCAGAACAAAGTGACCTTCGCGTACCTCGAGTCGCTCCCGCAGAGGGAGCCTCTGAAAAAGCGCCTGACGGAGCTCTGGAACTACCCGCGCTACGGCGCGCCCTTCAAGAAAGGCGGCCGCTACTTCTTCTTCAAGAACGACGGCCTTCAGAATCAGTCCGTGTTGTACAAGCAGTCGTCGCTCGCGGCGGAGCCGGAGATGCTGCTCGACCCGAATCAGCTCTCCGACGATGGCACCGTGGCCCTGTCGATGCTGGAGCTCAGTGAGGACGGGAAATGGCTCGCTTACGGCGTCGCCACGGCGGGCTCGGATTGGCAGGAGTTTCGCGTGCGGGCCGTGGACTCCGGAGAGGACGAGCCCGACCATCTTCGCTTCATCAAGTTCTCCGGGGCTTCCTGGACCCACGACGGCCGGGGGTTTTTCTATAGCCGATTCCCCGAACCGGAAGAGAACGAATCGCAGGGAGGCATCAATCGCAATCAAAAGGTCTACTATCATCGACTCGGAACGGATCAATCAGAGGATCGGCTGGTATACGAGCGGCCCGACCAGCCCGAGTGGGGCTTCAACGTGGTCGTATCCGATTCGGGCAACTACGCCATCTTCAACGTATCGCACGGAACCGACGAGCGTAACCGCGTCTATACGATGGATCTCGGCGATCCTATCGAGCCGAAGCTCGACGCCGAGGTCGTTCGTTTGCTGGATGATTTCGATGCCAGCTACGAGTTCGTGGGAAACGACGGAAGCGTCCTCTATTTTCGCACCAACCTCGATGCGCCGCGGTACCGTGTCGTGGCCATCGATACGACGAAGCCCGATCGGGAGCACTGGAAAGAGCTCATCGCCGAATCGGAGGATCTCCTGGAGAACGTCGAGATCATCAACAACCGGTTCGTGGTGCTGTACCTGCGCGATGCCGCGAGTCGCATGGCCATTCACGAGAAGGACGGTCGCTTTGCGAAAACCGTCGAGCTTCCCACAGTCGGCTCCGTCAGCTCGATGACCGGTGAGCGTGAAGACGAGGAGATGTTCTACGCCTTCGAGTCGTTCCTGTATCCGGACACCATTTATCGTTACGAATTCCAGACCGCCGAGACGAGCGTGTTTCGCTCTCCGGAAATTGCGTTCGATGGGGGCGGGTTCGAGACCAAACAGGTCTTCTACCGCTCTAAGGACGGCACGCGCGTTCCGATGTTTCTCACCTACAAGCGGGGACTGGAGTTGAACGGCGAGAATCCGACGTACCTCTACGCCTACGGAGGCTTCAATATCAGCCTTACGCCGAGCTTCTCGATGAGCAATCTCGTCTGGCTGGAGATGGGGGGCGTCTACGCGCAGGCGAATCTGAGGGGCGGGGGCGAGTATGGCGAGAAGTGGCACCAAGGGGGTACCTTCGACAACAAGCAGAACGTGTTCGATGATTTCATTGCCGCAGCCGAGTTCCTCGTCGACCAGGAGTACACGAAGCCGGAGAAGCTCGCGATTGGCGGTGGATCGAACGGCGGCCTCCTCGTCGGCGCCGTCCTGAATCAGCGCCCCGCACTCTTCGGCGCCGCTCTACCAGCAGTCGGCGTCATGGACATGCTGCGCTTCCAGAAGTTCACCATCGGCTGGGCCTGGGTTTCCGACTACGGATCTTCGGAGAAACGCGATCAGTTCCCGGCGCTATTGGCCTATTCCCCGTACCACAACTTGAGGCCGTCGGCTTATTTCCCCGCAACTTTGGTCACCACCGCCGACCACGACGACCGTGTCGTTCCCGGCCACTCCTTCAAGTACGCCGCCCGACTCCAGGAGATCCACGGCGACGAGCCCCGCCCCATGCTCATCCGCATCCAGACTCAGGCGGGTCACGGAGCGGGAAAGCCGACGAGTATGGTGATCGAGGAGCAGGCCGACCGGTGGGCCTTCGTGATGGAGAACCTGGGCATGAAGTGGCCGGTCGATCCGTGACCGACCCGACGGCGAGCCGATGTCGACGAGGGAGCCCTCGGGGTTCGCCGAAGCTGAGCACACGTGGTTCTCTCGCGGCCTCCCGCGTTGGCCTCACTCGGGAATCACGACCGTCGGAGGGACCATGAGCCCAGGAGCTCCGTTCGTTACGAGCGCCTGGCTCAGAGGTGTCGCGGTCTCGGCGAGAAAACGATTCACCTCCGCCATCTCGGTGCGGTATTCACTGCGTAGCTCGGCAAGATAGGCGAGCTGGGCGGGAGTTGGCAGGGTGAGGACACCGTTCAGGTCGCCGAACATACCGCCGAGGCGCTCGGAAAGACGCGGCCCCTCGCTCCAAAACGGCTTCCCCGAAGGCCGGGCGAGACGGTCGAACACCCCGTCCAGCTTTTCGACGGCGCTGTCGATCGCGGTTTCGACTGCTTCGGGGATCTCGGTTTTCTGGGTCTCGTACGTCTTTTTTCGCTCCTCCATCTGCGTTTTCAGGCTGTCGAGACCACGGAGGGCGTCATTGACGGAGGAGCGCAGGTCGCGGAGCTCGGTGGTGAGCTCGTACTGTTTTTCGAGCACGCCGGAGTCGATCACTACCGTCGGATCGAGACGGACTTCAATCGGCTTTTCAACGACGGTCGCTCCCGCAGTCAGGCGAACCCGGTAAACGCCCGGCGGAACCTGTGGCCCGCGGGGACCGAACGCAAAAAATCCACTCGGGTTTCCTTCGTCGGTACGAGGACGAGGTTCTTCGGCGGCGAGATCCCAGGAGACGCGATGGATACCGGCGTCTTTCGGAACATCTTTCAGCGCTCGCAAGACGGTGCCGTTCGCGTCGAGGATCTCGACTTCCAGCGTGTCGTCGTCCTCCAATTCCACCGCCAGTCGGTACGTGATCAGCGCACCGTACGGCGGGTTCGGGCCTCGGAACGGCTCGTCGCCGATTCCGTAGCGCGTCGGCTTCATGGTGAAACGGAGCGCGGGGCGGACATCGAACAAATGTGCGGGCTCGTCAAAGACGTCAGTCAAAGCCTGGATAGGGCCAGCGTCGTCCAGAATGTAGAGACCGCGACCATGGGTTCCCAGAATCAGGTCATTGTCTCGCGGGTGCACGACGATGTCGTGCACCGACACCGCCGGGAGCTTGTCGAGCGGAAACCGCCCCCACGAGCCGCCCCCATCGAGCGAGACGAAAAGGCCGATTTCGGTTCCTGCGTAGAGAACGCGGGCGTTTTTCGGGTCCTCGCGCACGACGTGAACGTAGCCTCTTGGAGGAAGCCCCGACGTCATCCGATTCCACGTACTTCCGAAATCCGACGTTTTGTAGATGTAAGGTGCGAAGTCGTCGAACATGTGCCGGTCGAAAGCAGCGTAAGCGGTGCCCGGCGACGTGCGCGAAGGCTCCACATGCGACACGGGCGAGAACGGCCCGAGATCCGGGACGTTGGAAACGACGTTCACCCAGCTCGCTCCACCGTCTTTGGTCAACTGCAGATTGCCGTCGTCCGTGCCCGCCCACAGGATTCCTGCTTCCATCGGCGATTCGGCGACACTGATTACCGTTGCGTGATATTCGGCCGTCGTGTTCTCGATGAACACGGGCCCGCCCGCGGACTGGAGCTTCTCGGGGTCGTTCGTCGTCAAGTCGGGGCTTATGGGCTGCCACCCAAAGCCGAAATCGTCTGTGCGAAAGACGACGTTGCCGCCGAAGTACACCGTTCGCGCGTCGAAGGGCGATGCTACGATGGGCGCGTTCCAGTTGAAGCGATATTCGAGATTGCCCACCGGGCCACCGTCGCCTCGGCGCGGCTGCGGGCTCGCCGCGATCTGGTCGCGGGTCTTCATGTCGGTCCGGTAGAGCCCGCCGCCCTGGTACTCCGACAAGAACAACTCGGGATCGTCGGGGTGCGAGACGATGTGGAAACCGTCGCCGAAGCTCACCATGCGCCAATCCTCGTTCAGAATCCCGAACGGCTCGCGGGTGCGGCTCGGGCCACTCCAGGTGCCGTTGTCCTGGAGCCCTCCGCCGAGGTAATAAAATGGCTGGCGGTTGTCGACATAGATTTGGTAGAACTGCGCGAGCACGACGTGGTTCTCATACTCCCACGTCTTCCCGCGGTCGTGAGAGACGGCGACCCCGCCGTCCTGTCCCTGCCAGATGCGATTGGGATTCGCGGGATCGATCCAGAGTGCGTGATAGTCCACGTGGGTCGTGGGCGATATCTGCTCGAACGTCTTTCCGCCGTCGATGGAAAGCCGGAGCGTCGAGGAGACCGCGTAGAGGCGGTTCTCATCCGTCGGGTCCACCCGCAAATCGGTGTAGTAGAGACCCCGGTTGACGATGTCCGGGTCGTCGTAGACTTTCGTGAACGTCTCGCCCTGATCCTCCGACCGGTATAGGCTTCCTTCATGTGACTCCCCGATTACGTAGACGATCGAGGGATTGCTCTGCGCCACTTTGACCCCGATGCGTCCGAGAAGCGTGGGAAGACCCTTTTCGATCTTGTTCCACGTGCGTCCCGCATCGACGGATTTGAAGACACCGCCCTTCTCGCTTCCGCTCGTGTGTGTCCACGGCTTGCGATCGAACGACCACAGGGCCGCAAAGAGCACGTTTCCGTTCGATCCGTCGATGTCGAGATCGGCCACACCGTGACGCTCGTCGGAATAGAGCGTCTTCTCCCAGCTCTCGCCGGCGTCTCGGCTCACGAAGACACCGCGCTCTTCGTTCGGTCCGAAGATGTGCCCGAGCGCGCCCACGTAGACGTTCGCGGGATTCTTCGGATCGATGACGATGCGGGTGATTCGCTCGGTATCGGAAAGCCCGAGGTGTTTCCACGTCTTCCCCCCGTCCGTCGTCTTGTAGACCCCGTTTCCGAAAGAGACGCTGTTCCGGGGATTGCCTTCTCCCGTGCCCACGTAGACGACGTCGGGATTTCCTGGCTCGAGGGCGATGTCTCCAATCGAGAGGAACTCGATCTCGTCGAAGATCGGCTTCCATGTCACGCCCCCGTTCGTCGTCTTGAACACACCGCCGGATGCGGAGCCGAAGTAGACGACCTCCGGCATGCCCGGCACACCCTCGACGTCGGCGACTCGGCCCATCATGTTCGCCGGGCCGATATTCCGCCATGTCAGGTTCTGAAGGACGCTGACCGTGACGTCTTCCCGGGCGGCGGCGACGGATCCCGCCGCGGCGATGAGCAGGGGAACGAGAAGGAAGTGAGCCCGCTTCATGAAACCTCCATACTTCTGAGCAAGGGCCGGTGTCGATCCGGACGGATTCGTGTCAGCTGCCTTTAGAAGCGCTCCTCAGGATTGCTTCGAGCGTGGTTTCCTCCAGATAGCGCTTCGGGTCCTCGCCTTGCTTTTGGTGGAGCCAGTTGGAAGGCGTCGGAGGAGTTCCGTCCCAACGCGCCTCGCCGTCATAGGCGAGGTAGACGTCCCAGGCCATCGACATGCGCGTCTCGAGAATGGGCGCGAGGGCATTGCCGAGCGCGCGGGACTCGTCCCAGTAGTGCCGGGCACGGATATCTGGGATCAGACTCCTCGACTTCAATGCCTCTTCATAGCTATCTGTCCGAATGGCGGGAAGCCAAACGACGAAAATTTGCAGCGACCGGTCCTCGATTCTGCTCAGCACTCTCTGCACCGCACGGGCGCCCGCCTGGCAAGTGCCTCACGTCGGGGACAGGACGACGACCAGCCGGCCGGTACCGCCTGCCCGGTTGAAATCGGCCGCCAGGGGCTGGTGGTTGGAGTCCAACTTCGACACGGCGTACTGGGCGGAGGGCGAGATGCCCGTTGTCGTCAGCACGAGAAATGTCGCCCCGGCGATGGTCAGCGCTCGATGCTTCATGAGGTCCCCCTTCGAAACCGGTGCGAGGTTAGCAGCGCACATCGAAAGTCGCAAGCCTAGGACTCGTACTGAGTTGCGTTCGGGATGTAGCAGGCCGATGAAAAACTACGGCCCAGCCTCGTCCGCACCGGGCTGCTTCGTGGGCATGAGATGTGAGCACGAAGCGCGAATAGGCGCCGCGAAGACCCCGCGATTCCCTCCACTGCCGGGGACTCGAGAGATCGTATCTTGCACCCCACATTTTTTCCAACATAGAATACCAACATGAAGCCTGTGCAGGTGATGTTTGATGAAGGTCTTCTCGAAAGGCTCGATGCCGACGAAGATGTCCGCAGGGTGGGGCGTTCCGCGGTGCTTCGACGCATTGTCAGCGACTACCTGCGCAGAAAAACGGAATCCGCGATCGATGCCCGCTACCGGAAAGGATACGCAAACGGCTCCGCACTTGGGCGCGAATTCGACGGTTGGGACGAGGAAGGCGTGTGGCCGCCCGATTAAACCGAGGAGAAATTTGGCTTCACACGTTCCGCTCTCCCGACAAGCGGCGCCCCGTCCTCGTCATCAGCCGCCAAAGCGTGATCCCCTTGATCCGAACCGTGATGGTTGCGCCGATCACGTCTGCGGTCCACGGAGTCCCGAGCGAAGTAGCCGTGGGGGTGGAAGAGGGCTTGAAGGTCCCCTCAGTAGTGAATCTCGACCACATCCAAACGGTCGATCAGAGGTCGTTGAGGCAGTACCTAGGTAGTCTCGGCACTCAAAAAATGGACCAGGTGTGCCTGGCCCTGGCGCGCGCCACAGGCTGCTCTTGGAAAGGGTAGCGCCCACCACGCTCAGGCATTCCGGTTAGAGAACCGCCTTCCAGATGTCTACAGCGGCTGGAAACTGCCTCGATCGCCGGTGAACGTAAGGCCCCACCCGGGTTTGGCTCCGAGATCTAGCGACCCGGCATCGAGCAGGCCTCCTGCCCCGAACATCAGCGGAGGGTCGGCGACGTCGGATTCGAGAAGCAAGGTTCCGAACGCACCTTCCTGCGCCAGAAGGTTGTCTCCCGCGCAACGGGCGGCAGCCAGGCCGGCCCGCGTCAAGAGGCTTGTTTCGCCCACTTGGGCACCGACGATCACGGGAATAGAAGCCTCACGAGCTCGCCGGGCAACGGCCAAAGACCGGAGCAGGCCACCCATCTTCGATACACGGAGGTTGATGATCCAGTGATGAGGATCGTCTTCGAGCCGAGTTATCTGTTCCTCGCGCAAGAGGCTCTCGTCCAGGATCATACGGCAGCCGGTCTCGTCGGCGAGCCGTCTCAGTCCGACCAGGTCGTTGGCCTCGAGCGGCTCCTCGACTCCTAGGAAGGCGCTTTCGAGCGCGGTGAGATGCTCCGCGGCCTCCTCGACCCGATTCCAGAGGTTGTTGGCGTCCACTCGGACGCGCAGGCCTTCGATCTCGAGCTCGTGCAACCAACGAATCTTCTGACGATCGTGCACAACGTCGCCGGACAGCTTCAACTTGAAGTCCGCGAAGCCGAAATCACGATATCTCTCCGTGGTGGCTCTGAACGAATCCATCCCGCTGTCGCCGACGACCGCGGTGTAGCGATACGTTCCGTCCAGTCGAGGTAGGGACAGGACATCCTCGACGGGTACGCCGTCTCGGCGCGCGAGCCAATCGATGAGCGCGAGCTCGATAGCGCACCAGGCGGCTGGATTCTCGTCGATCTCAGCGGCATGCTGTCGCTCCCAGCTCACCAGGCCCTCGAAAGAGTCAATTTCTTGGCGGACGGCCCTCCGGTGCTCGGCAAAGAATGCGGCGGCCGTAGCCGTACTCTCGTTCGTGACATATTCCCTCGGACAACCCTCGCCCCTCCCCACGAGTCCATCGCCGGCCGCCTCGACCCAAAGGCTCTGGGTTCTCGTGCGCTCGGCGGAGCTGTGTTTGAACGAAATCGTGAACGGAATATCGAGCCGATAGATCTCGAGCTCTTTAATCGGCATGAGTTCAGTCGGAGTCGCGATTGTGATAGTCGCTGAAGGGAAACGAGCAGTCGTCGCGGTACTGAAGCGCGATGATCTTGAACTGGCCTTCCCGTTGTCCGCGCTGCAGGCAGTGGCGCTTGTAAGCTTCACCCGTGCCCGGTCTCAAGTGCACGAGCTCGAGCTCGCGCAAACGGCCGCTGGCACGTTTCGTCGCATACTCCACGTTCAGCTCGGCCAGTTTGCTCTCGATCAGATCGCGCATTCGGTTTGCCGAGTCGCCGCTGGGTTCGACGCGCTCCAGGAGCAACTGGTAAGTCGATTCCTGGACGCACGCGAGCATCAAAAAAAATGACGAACGGACACCGAGCTCGTCCTCTGCAGCCCGCACGGCTGCGGTGACCTGGCTTTCGTACAGCTTTTCCCCGGTGATGTTCGTGACGCCCTTGCCTTTTTGTACGAATTGGATGGTGGGTGTGGCGTGAAACCGGCCGGTCACCGTGACGAGGTCATTCATGAAATAGCGGTACAGGCCCGCCGCGGTCGTGACGATGACGTAGTATTGCTTGCCCGTTTCGAGGGCGTCCACCGTAAGAGGATCTTTGTCTCCGCTCTCCCAGGCATCGCGCTCCACGAGCTCGAAGAAGTTCTCCTGGATCGTGGGAGCACCCCAATTGCGCTCGACGTCGATGGTGATAGTGCCCCGGAACTCGCTGGACAGATAGCCGAGCTCCGCGATCCGCGTCTTCGTCGGCAAGTGTTTCTCGAAGGCCCCTAGAGCGATGGCGCAGCTTCCGCCGGTCCAGGTGTTGACGAGCCGTAGATTCGGCCAGAGGTCCGCAAACCGGGGCGACGGCGAGTCGAGAAGTTGCTCGAGCTCCCGCACCCGGGCGGGCTTGCATCGGAGCCTGGGCTGGATCGCCGCCATCGCTTCGCGGGTCATCCGGGCGAGGTAACGAAACTCATCGCGTCGGATGTCCTCGAGGAGCTCCTCCCGGTGGGTCTCGAGCACCGAGAGAAGCTTGAGAAAGGTCGAAGGGTTGGCGCTGCCCAGGAACGTAACGTTTCGGTGTACGAGCGCGAGACGGAGAATGGTCAGGTACTTGAGGTCGTAGTCTTCGATACCGAAGACCTGATGCGGTATCACGTACTTCGCTCGCGTCAGTCTCGGCATGTTCTTGTACACGTGTCCCGACGCCGAGCCATAGGGCCTGCCGCTTTGAAGCCGACCTTCCTCGGCAAGCCCGACGATGCCCAGGAGCTTGCCGTAGTAAGCCCGAGGGTCCGTCTTGAACTGCACGTACGACTGGATCGCTTGACTGCGCTTGTGCGATCGAAGCGAGCTCTCGAGCAACGGAATCAGCTTCGGTTGGCCCGTGGTGCCGCTCGTCTGCGCATACATGACGGGGGAGTCGGCGCTCAAAGCGGGCGCGCCGGTGCGCTCCTGTTCCTCGATGAACGGCCTGAGCGATTCGTAGCTCTGTATCGGAACGGCGGAAACGAAGTCACGATAGTTCCGAATTCGGTCGAATCCGTGCACCCGCCCGAACTTGGTCTCGCAGTTCCGGCGGATTATCTTGAGAAGCAGGCGTTCCTGCGCGTCCCACGGCGCGCGCGCTGTCTTCACGAAAGGCCGCCAGTGCGTCCAGGTGAACACCTGCATGCGCCCCCAGATCAGGCGGTTGATCAAGGCGTCATATAGCATTCGAAGCCGCCCCCTGTTTGTCGAGGCCGGGCCGGAGCGGTGTGGTGAGCTGGCTGACGAAATCCAGCGGGTACTCGGGGTTGAGCAGGCCCAGAGCCCCCACACGCCGATCGCGTGGCAGAAACCAGCTTCCGAAGACGAGGTCCCAAACGATGAAGTTGTTGCCGTAGTTGTTGTTCGATTCCTCGATTTGTCTCGAGTGGTGCCATCGATGGAGCTCGGCGCCGCTGACGACGTAGTTGAGAATTCCGTAGCGGGCATCGACGTTCGAATGCTGAAAGAATCCGTTGACCGCGTAGAAGATGAAATATCCGGCGAAGACCTCCTCCCCGACTCCGAGCACGATGAACGGCAAAGCGTCCAATAGGAATTGAAGTGCCTTTTCCACGGGGTGAAACCGGCCGACGTTGAGCCAATAGAGCTTCCTGGGAGAATGGTGCACCGCGTGCAGTCGCCAGAGTGCTGTGTTGTGCGCCGCGACGTGAAGCCAGTAGCGGAAGAGCTCGGCGACGAGCAGCATCAACACGACCTGAACGGCAAGGGGCAGATGTCGAGGCCACCACTCCGTCGTGGAGACGTCGAAGGCCTGCAGGGAACGGATCAAGGTGATGCCAAAGAAAAGGGTCAAGAGCGGGGGCAAGACGATCTGAACGATGATCATGAACAGAAGGTCGTTCTTGACGTCGTCTCGGGTGGGCTGCCAGGATGCGTCGTAGGGAATCACGAGCTCGAGTATCGTGACGGCAACGGCTCCGAGTACCACCGCGATGTAGGCGCTGACGCCGACCGGCAAACCGACCCGGAGCAGCACGAAATGCAGGGCGAACGCGGTGATCACGACACCGGGATAGGCGATCCAGGGCAAGAAGCGCCGGCGGTGCTCGGGCATGTCGACCTCCTTTCCGATTCCTAACGCGGGATGATGGGGAGGATGATTCGCGACGGCGTGTTGCCTCCCCAAAAGACCCTTTGCTCGGCAGGAACGGGATGCGTTTCCGTGGCGATGTCGCCTCCTGTGTTCGGGTTGACGTCGAAGCGCGGGGTGTTGCTGCTCGAGATATCGAGACCGAGGCGATGACCTCGAGGAACGAGCAGGCTCGTCGGCCACATCTGTATCTCGATCTCGATGGGCTCAGAGGGCTCAGAATCGGTCGTGTAGGAACGCCTCGAGATCCCCTCCGAAATATTGAAGACACGCCCGTCGGGATGGATGTCCAGGAGATTCGCGGTGAAATCGGTGGATGGCGCTGTCGTACGAACGTGGAGGATGGCTCGCAGGGGACCCGTAATTTCCAAATCCGACTCGAGAGGCGCGGTTGCGAAGGAGAGGACATCGTCACGCGCCGTCCGGGCTTGCTCGCGCATTCCCGCGCGCGGACCGAGCATTGCACCTCCCTGCCTCCGGACCGGATCGGTGGGATCGAAGAGGTACGTGTAGTATCCGAACCCCGCGGGCGTCTCGGTGCTCAAACCCGATCTCCCGTCCTCGCCATCGAGAAAGTACGCGGTGAACCGAGTGCGGGCCAGGGGCCATTCTCGTTCGTCTCGCCAGACGTTCTCGCCCATCACGAAGAGACGGATCGGCGGAAGCTCCGGTTCCGTTGTCTCGCCTTTGAGGTGCCGGTCGAACCAGGGAAGGGAGGGGGCGAGACTTTCCAACCGGTAATTCCTGGGCTGGTATCCATCGGGCAAGGGTGATGCCGCTGCATGGCTCCAGGGCCCGATGATGAGCCGAGTTTTTTCAGCCACCTGCGTAGACGCTTCCGCGCGGATGCGAAGGAAATCACCGAGTTGACTGGGAAGAAAAGGATCGAACCAGCCGGCCATGAGCAATACCGGTGCGCGAAGCGTGGCGGTCCGATTCTCTCCGTCGATATTCCGCCAGTAATCGTCGCGCTCGGGATGCGCGACCCAATCGTTGAAGAAAGCGACGTCGGCACCCGCCCGATCGTCCGTCTCCCGGAGGGGCATCGCTCCGTATCCTTTATCGAGCTGTTCGGGGGACACGGGAACGTCCACCGGTCCGTGGCTTCGGAGCGCCCAATACAGTGCGGACTCGAGGGCGAAAGCACCGCCTTGGTAGAACATGTCGTAGAAGCTGCTGCTCGCGATCTGCACGAAGAGGGCCGATGGTCCGGGGTCGGATTGGTCGGCCAGGACCCACTGCGTGTAGCCGAAATAGGATCCGCCCCACATGCCGAGTCGTCCGTCGAACCACGGTTGCTTCGCGAGCCAGGCGAGCGTCTCGATCCCATCCCGGCGCTCGTTGACGAAGGGTTCGTATCGCCCGCCCGACTCGTAGCGGCCCCGCGTTCCCTGGATGAAGACGGAATAGCCATGCTCCGCCCACATCCGTCCGATCAGGGTGGCGAAGAGCTTGTTCTGGAGCGTCTTGGAATAAGGGATCCGTACGAGAATCGTCGGCGTCCTACCCGCGCGGCGTGGCAGGTAGAGATCGCCGACCAACCGAACCCCGTCGGATGTCGTCAGGGGCAAAGACCGGTGTATCCGCACGGAGTACTTGGGTGGTCCGCTCCCCAACTGTCGAGCGAGCCAGGCGGGAGCGAGGAGATACGCGACCCAAGCGGCAATTCCCACGACGGCGATGGACCCTGCGAGCGCTCGCAAGAGCTTGGCCCGCAGGCTCACGACCCGTCGCTCCGTTTCTCCCCGCCGATGGTAGTGACCGACCAGCAGGATGAAGCTGGCGAGAACCCAGTGGAAAAAGATCGGGATGGAGCCGCCCACCCATCGCTCGGGGGGATACAAAGCCATGCGCGAGACGTAGCGGAGGACCATCACGGTGAGATAGAGCGCTCCAAATGCGACCAGTAGATCGCCAAGCCGGACGCGGGGGCGTGCGAGCCATCCCCGGCCTCGGGTGAACTGCAAACAGACGGTTCCGAAGAGGCCAATGATGACGAGCTGGGACGCCAATAAGACCGGATAGGGTATGAGGCCAGAGTACCACTCTTCCATCGGGGGAAGGAACCCCGCCCCGAAGATGGCGACGATGAGCTGACCGACAACGCGCAGACAGAAAAGTCCGAGGGCCAGAAAGAGCCAGGGCGCGTAGCGGTTTGTGCGAGGAAACGGGCTGGATGCGTCGGGCAGGCCGTCGCCGGGAGTAGACCTCGTCATGCCGGTGCGCGGGGCTCGAACTCGATAACAAACTGTATTTGTGCGATGGCCGCTCCGTCAAACTCGCGTTCGGGACGGGTCCTGCACCGCGCGGCAGTGCGGTCGTGAAGAGCGGTCCCTCCCAGCGTAGAATGGGGCGTGACGACCGTCGAAGCAAAAGACGAGCGCCCCGTGCGTGGCACGCGTATCCGGTTCGACATCTTCCCTCGTGAAGGGTCGCCGAGGGACCGGGGTCCCCGGATTCGCTGCCCGAGGTGCGGCTGGGAGCCCGAGCGAGACAGCCTCTGGATGTGTACCTGCCGCTATATCTGGAACACGTTCGATACCCGGGGCAAGTGTCCCGGCTGTGGGCGCCAGTGGATCGAAACCTGTTGCCTTAGCTGCACCCAATGGTCCCCGCACCGCGACTGGTACGTCGACGGGGACGAGCGAGGTGCTTGAGCTCGGAGCGATACTTAGAGTGTTCAATGCCGTGGCGGGACCCGTAATCGATCGCGCGGCCACGGCTCGGGCTGCTTACGGCGCGGCAATTTTGCGGTGGGCAGCCCTTCGCAGGAGCCCAGCAACATCTCGTTCCTTCGAAGCAGCCCGAGTGCGGACGATTGCGCCGGGCTCGCTCCGCTCGCGCAGGCTGGGCTGACTTGTTTATCAGCCTGCTAGCTAGTTCTTCTTCGAGATCGCTGACGTCGTCACGGGAGCATCTGCCTTCGTGCCGTGCTTTTCGAACCAGTAACGCAGGTAGAGCTGGGTCCTCATGAAGTTCGAGGGCCTGGACGTCGTTCCATGGAACTCTTCGTTGAAACGCACCATGGCGGTCGGCACCTTCCGCATCTTGAGCGCCTGGTAGTATTCCTCTGTCTGGGGAATGGGAGTCCGAAGATCCTGGACGCCGGTCATGAGCATCGTGGGTGTTTCGACGTTTCCCACGTACATGAGGGGCGAGCGCTGCAGATACTCGCTCGGGTCCTCCCAGAACGGCTTCGCGAAATTGCGATACCAGTTGGGACTGTCGGTCGTGCCCACGAAAGACATCCAGTTCGTCACCGGGCAGTTGGAGGAAGCGGCGGCGAAGCGGTTCGTATGTCCGACGACCCATGCCGTTAGAACGCCGCCTCCGCTGCATCCGTAGACGAACAGATTGCGTTCGTCGACGATTCCGAGCCCGATCACCTCGTCCACGCCCGCCATCAGATCGTCGAAGTCCTTGCTCGGGTAGGCGTTCTTGATGGCGTTTCCGAACTCGCTGGTGTAGCCCGAGGAGCCCCGCGGGTTGGTGTAGAGAACGAGGTAGCCGTTTGCCGCGTGCTCCTGCCAGCCGAAGTTGAAACCCACGCCGTACATGCCGTGAGGCCCGCCGTGAATGGACAGCATCAGCGGGTATTTCTTTCCCGACTGGAAATCGGGCGGGTAGATGAGCCATCCCTGGATGGAAAGGCCGTCCACCGACCGATAAGAAATCTCCTCCACCCTTCCGAGCTCCACCCCGTGGAGGATGTCGTCGTTCACAAAAGTGATCTGACGCGGCTCCGGTCTCTGCACGTCGAGTACGTACACGTCCGGCGGATGATGGGGACCGGTAATCGTCCCGACGGCCATCCCGGTGGTCGAGAGGCTCGTCACGTCGAAGATGTGGTTTCCCTGGGTCACCTTCCTCGCCGCGCCGTCCAGCGAGGCGAAATACCAGTTCGAAGTTCCCTCCTCCGCCACGTTGAAATAGACGCCGCGACCATCGGGATCCCACGCGAGATCCCCGGGGGTGCGATCGAGGCTTGCGGTCAGGGCCCGGGCGCCCTTCCCGTCGATCCCGGAGACGTAGAGCTTGGAGTTGATGAAGGTGTCGTCGGTCCAATCGAACCCGACGTAGGCGACGGAGGCGCCGTCGGGAGACACGCTCGGCGCGCTGTCCGGCCCATGATGATCGGTGACTTGCCTGACGGAGCCGTCCTCGACGCGCACGGCGTAGATCTCGGTCTCCCGCCAGGCGTATTCCCAGTCCGGCTGCCTCAATCCAGTGAAGAGGATCTCCTGGCCGTCGGGTGTCCAGGAGATGGGGGCATTCCGACCATCGTCGTAATCGCCGTCGGTGAGCTGGCGAGGCGTTCCGCCCGTCGCGGGAACGAGAAACAGATGCTGGTAGCCGTCTTCGGTGAAACCGATTCGATCCTGACGATAGTCGAGCCGCTCGACGATTCGCGGAGCTTCCGTCCATTTGGCTCCCTCCGGCGCCGAGGGAAGATCGACCTTCCACGCGACCTTCTCGGGAACCGTGGACACGAAAGCGATCGACTCGCCGTCGGGAGACCACTCGATGCTTCGCGGAGCGCGCTCGATCCGAGTGACCTGGGTGGTGGCGCCCTCCGCGTCCATGTAGCGCACGTAGATTTGCTCGCCTTTGGGCTCTCCTTCCGCTAGGTAGGCGATTCGGGCTCCGTCGGGAGACCACCTGGGCGAGTTTCCTTTGGTGAGGTAGCGATTCTTGCTTCCGTCGACGTTCACCACCCAGAGCGCCGATTCCCATTTGTCAGTCTGCTTGTCGACCCACTCGCGGCGATAGATCACCTGTTTGCCGTCGGGTGAAATCTGCGGGTCGGACACCCGCTCGAAGTCGAGGTAGCTCGTAAGCGCCAGGTGCTTTCCCGCAGCGAAGACGGGAGTGGTAGTCGCGGCGAGCGCGAACGCCGCCAAAGCCAACAGGTATCGCATGACGATTTCCTCCAGGCCGAGAAGATGGGTGATTCTACGCGGGCGCGGTGAAGGATGCGAGCGGTGGCCGGCAGCGTTGCGAATCCGACCGGACCTATCCCCAGCCGAGCTCCTCGTGATTCATGTAGAGCGTCCATCCGATGATGTGCGCTTCGATGACCCCGAGATAGGCGGAGACGATGCCGCTGGCCAAGCCTCCAAAAACCGGGACGATCCAGGCGAGCGACTCGATGAACCACTGTGTCAGTGTAATGGCGGCGCAAAAGCCGACGAGAATGGCGTAGTCGCGCTGGATCTTGAGGATATGTCCGATCACGATGTCGGGGCGCAGCGAGAGCCACTTGTTGTGCCACACGGCGCTCATACCGATCGCCATGGGGTAGTAGGCCAAGGCGGCGATTGCCATCGGGATGTTCAGGAGAAACAGCGAGCCCGGCTCCTCTCCATCTGACAGGCCACGATAAACCACGAAGAAGTTGAAGAGGATCAAAGGGAGCGCGACTGTGAGCGTGGCGATGACGACGGCCACCCCGGTGCCTGCGAGCTCCAGAGGATCGGTGGTCTCTGGGCCGATGCCCATTTTCTTCTCCCCCTTGGCAGAGCGAGCGATGATGTGCACGAAGAACGCGAGCCCGACGGCGTAGACGAGCAGACCACGCAGACCCATACTTCCGATCCAGACCAGAGCTCCGATACCGACCGTCGTGACCCACGACATCTCCTTCAGCGGAAATGCGGCGACTTCGTCGAGCCGTTTCCAAAATCGCTTTTCGCGCCATCGTGGGTCTGCGGGCTCGAGAAGACCTTCACACGCGAAGCACACGCGGATGGTCAATCCTGGTCGCTCGGCCTGGGGCGCGGAGTTCTCGCAGAAACCGCGGCCGCACCGGCGGCAAATCAACGAGGAATGCCGGCTCGGGTGTTCCCAGCAACGCTTCTGGTGGATGGCATCACGGCCGCGGAAGAGCGACTGAAACGGGGTAAGCTCGCTAACGGGGGCGAAGCGATCGCCGTCGTCGCTCGCCGCGACCTGGTCCCACGCCAGGATCTTGCCCGCTCGGATGTCGCGCTGAACTTGTGCTCGCGTGAGCTCGCGCAGCCGCCCGTCCGGTTCTTTAACACGGAATGTCGGCTGCTCGACCGGCGAAGCCGCCGCCGCCGACGAAGGCTGCGACGACGAGGTTCCCGGCAGCGGGGGCAAAGCTTTCGTGGCTTCACAGCTCGGGCATGGTCCCGGTCGCCGTTGCGTACCCGAGCGCGCTTGGGGGACGTTGACGACCGTCCCGCAGCGTTCACAACGAAGCTCGAACCGCTCGCTCACATCGGTTGAAACCAGCTCGCTTCCAGGAACAGGTTTCCGCGCATCGTTTTCCATTCGTCCCGGGCCTGCTCGAGATCCCAATCGATTCCCTGCTGCTCGAGTTGAGCGAAACCCTCGCCGAAGCTGATGATTCGATTCAGGACGTATTCCTTCTGCATGTGATTCTGCATGTCCCTGGCCATCGCTGCGGCGAGATCCGCCGAGTAGGTGTGTAGTTTTTGTCCGTCGTCCGGCCGCTTTTCCGACTGGCTGAGCAGGCCCTCGATGTTCTCGATCTGCGCCCGGTACTTGTCCGCCTCGAACTTCATCGAGTCCGCGGCGCTTCCACAGCCCGAGAGGAACAGAGCAACGACGATATTGAAGAACCAAAACGAGCCACGCATGGGGCACCTCCGCGTTCTTGGCTTTTTCAAGGGAAAGTGTAGATTGATTAATTGTCTCCAAGGTAACAAAGAAAGTCCAGCCCCGTCGGTTGGTAAGGCGGCCTGAGAAAGACTCGGTGGGCAAGGAGTGAATTTGGCACTCGCGAGAGCCTGCGCCGAGCGCTAGTATAGGCGTTTATGGAATCAACCGACGTCGTTCGGGCTTGGGGCCGCATCCTGAGCGGTTATCCAACGGCCCTCTCTATAGAAATCACGAAGGAATGTCCCCTTTCCTGTCCGGGTTGTTATGCGTATCAACCGGAGCACCTCGGAGGCGCTTCCCTGACTTCGGTCTCGGATTTCAAAGGGGACGCCCTGGTGGAGAGGGTGCTCGCCCTGGTCGCCGAGCGACGCCCCCTCGTCGTTTATTTCGTCGGAGGCGAGCCTCTGGTGCGTTTTCGCGAGCTGTCCGCGATTCTCCCTCGCCTGGCAGAGAGGAAAATCAGTGCGCGCGTGGTGACCAGCGCCGTGCGGCCAATCCCCATGGAATGGAGCCGGTTGAATCTGGTCGGTGTTGTCGTCTCGGTCGATGGCCTGCAGCCCGAGCACGATGAAAGGCGAAAGCCGGCCACGTACTCACGGATCTTGAAGCACATCGAGGGGCATCACATCGTCGTTCATTGCACCGTGACCAGTCAGATGATGAAGCGGGAGGGATACCTCGAAGAGTTCGTCGACTTCTGGAGCCGACGCCCGGAAGTGAAAGGGATCGAGGTCAGCTTCTTCACTCCCCAGGTCGGCGAGCAGAGCCCGGAGATCCTCACGGCGGAAATGCGCCGGAACGCCGTTGCCGTGCTCCGTTCCCTGGCGCCTCGTTATCGGAAGCTGGTGCTCAACGACTACGTCCTCGAGGCCTACCTGGATCCTCCCCAGAACCCGTCGGAGTGCATCTTCGCCACCGTCACCGAGTGCCGGTCCCCCGACCTCGAGACCATCGTTTCCCCTTGCCAGTTCGGCGGCAATCCGAACTGCCGCGAATGCGGTTGTCTCGGCTCGATCGGTCTCCACGCAGTAGGAGAGAGGCAGCTTGCCTTCGGAGTGAAGCTCCGGAGTCTGTTCAAGGTTTCGAATCAGGTGGGCCGATTGGCCCGAGCGGTTCGCGACCGCAGAACGCTTCCGCAATTAAAGAAAGCGAGCCGGTTGGGCCGCGGGGGTCTTCAGGTCTGACTCAGCGCCAAAGAGAAGAGGGGAACGGGTGCAAAAGAGAGCGTCGAGCCAGCGTCGAGCCGAGCTGGCGTTGAGAAGATACGCCCTCGGGTTTCCCGGCGCGTACGAGGACTTTCCCTGGGGGGAGCGCGTCGTCAAGGTGGGGAAGAAAGTCTTCGTCTTCATGGGGCATCCCGACGGGTGCCTCTCGCTTTCCGTCAAGATTCCGCGGTCGCAAATGGTCGCGCTCATGCTCCCGTTCGCGGAGCCAACCGGGTATGGGCTGGGTAAGAGCGGATGGGTGACGGCGCGGTTCGAGGCGAACGACAACGCTCCCGAAGACTTGCTCCGCGAGTGGATCGAAGAGAGCTACCGCTCCGTTGCCCCCAAGAAGCTCGTCGGGTCGCTCACTAGCCTGCCTTCGTCGAAGCCTCGGGTGGTGAAAGCGAAGTAGGGAGGCTAGATCCTTCGCGCGAAAATGTGCCCTTCGTAAATGGCGTGCTGGAGGGTGCGTGGCGCGAAGCAGTCCCCGATGCTGTGGCAGAAGGGCACCTGGTCGCGGATTTCTCGATAGAGGCCATCCACCGCTTCGCCCCCGTAGGCGTAGACCAACGCGTCATAGGGACCGAGCCGCGACGGGCGTTCGCTCCAAGGGTTTTCGACCATGAGCATGCCTCCGTCGACGGCGCGCAGGCGAGCGTGGGGACGAATGACAACGCCCTTCTCGAACAGACGCTGGTAGAGCGGTGGGCGTGTCGTCGGTCCGAGCTCGGACAGAATCGCTTCGGCGGACGTCACGATGTCGACCTTCTTGCCCTGGTCGAGAAGGTACTCGGCGGTCGTCGGGGCCTGGAAGCCATACTCCTCGTCGATGACGGCGACGCGTGTGCCGGAGGGCGAGTTTCCGCGCAGAACGTCCCAAGCGGAGACGACCTGGCTCTCGTCGAAACCGCCGATGGCCGGCCTCAGCGCCCGTGCTCCGGTCGCCACCAGCACGACGTCAGGCTCCTCGCTGCGAACGAGCTCGGCGGTCGCTTCCGTTTCGAGCCGTATGTCGACACCGAGCTTCGCAATCTGGCTCTCGAGCCATCGGGCCGCGCCGTCGTACTCCCCACGGAACGGGGCCCGTGCGGCGATGAGAGTTTGCCCACCCAGCTCACCGGACTTCTCCATGAGCATCACCGTGTGACCTCGCAAAGCGGCGACGCGCGCCGCCTCCATGCCGGCGCACCCTCCTCCGACGACTAGGACCTTTCGCGGACTCTCGCTCCACTGAACTTCGGTGAGCTCGGTCTCCCTGCCGACGCGGACGTTCTGAATGCACGTTACGCCGAACCCCATGTAGATGCGATCGATGCAGCCCTGGTTGTAGCCCCGGCACGGGCGAATCTCAGAGAGCTCGCCTTTCAGCGCCTTTTCCGGAAGCCGCGGATCGGCGATGAGGGCACGCGTCATGATGACGAGATCGGCGCGACCCTGCTCGAGGACTTTTTCCGCCTCTTCGGGATGGATGATGCGTCCCGCGGCAATGACCGGCGCTCCAACGATTTTCCGGATGCGACCGGCGAGATGCGCAAAGGTGACGTGCTCGAAGGACATGTCAGGGATGGCCTTGGCTTCGCCCGTGAACGTCTCCGCGGTGCTCGCAATCACGTCGTAGAAGTCGATGAGCTCTAGACTCGCGAGGCGCTCGACGATCTCCTGCATCGCGTCGCCGTCGAGACCGCCCGGGATGAAGTCGTTTGCCGTGATGCGGACGCCCAGGAGAAAACCGTCGCCCGCCTCCCGGCGCACGGCTTCGAGCACGCGGGTACCGAAGCGGAGGCGGTTCGCGAGCGAGCCGCCGTAGGCATCCGTTCGTTCATTGGCGTTCGGCGTCCAAAACTGGTCGATCAGATGGCAGTGCGAGGCCATGACCTCGCACCCATCGAAACCGCCCTCCTTCAATCGCCGGGCCGCCGAGGCGAAGGCGTCGACGAGCTCCGACATCATCGCCTCGTCGAGCTCGTGGGGCGTCTCGCGATGCTTGGGCTCGCGGATAGCGGAAGGCGCGTAGAGTCGTCCGAGACTCGCGGTGCTCCGTCCGCGCCGCCCGCGGTGCGTGATCTGGGCGATGACCGGCACGTCGTAGCCGTGCATCACGTCGGAGAACCGTTGGAGGTGAGGGATCACTCGGTCGTCGAATAGCTCGACACCGTTCCAATCCTTGACCGGCGACGTGGGATGTACGCTCGCCGAGCCGAAACAGAGGATGAGCCCCAGGCCACCTCGGGCCTTCTCTTCGTAGTAGCGCAGGACCTTCTCCGTTGGCATGCCGTCTTCGGCGAGGCACTCGGCGTGCGCTGACGTACAGATGCGGTTCTTCACGCGGACGGAGCCGATCGTGAGAGGCGAGAAGAGGCGCTCGAGGGTCATGCGATGGGCTTCAGCTCACGGGGCGTTTTCCGTACTCCGTCTCGCTCATCGGTTTCGCATAATTGGGGCTCCACGCCCTTCCGCCTTTTCGATACTTCCCGAGAGCCTCGGCCATCTGCCGGAGATGGATCGCAGCGCTGCCGCAACAACCACCGATGTAGTTGACACCCATGTCTTTCGCCCGTCGCGCGAACTCTCCCATTTCGAAACGCGTCAACTGCGTTGGCTCGAGACGCTCGGGAAACGCGTCCGTCCCCGTGAACCAGGGGACCTCGTCGGAGCAGCGGTAGGCCACGGGTTGTGCCGCGATATACCCATCGGTGGCGCGACGCACCTCTTCGATCAGGGGATACATCCGCTCGGGATCTCGCATGCAGTTCACCCCGACGATGTCCGCTCCTCCGTCGACGAGCCGCTTCATGCACTCTCCGAGTCGAACCCCGTCTTCACTGGCCGCTTCGCCTCGCATCGCCATCGTAATCATGACGGGAAGGCTCGTCAGCGCTTTCGCTCGAGCGAGACAGAGCTCCGCTTCCCCCAGGTGAAAGAACGTCTCGCCGATGATGAAGTCAGAGCCCTCTTCGGTTTGCCAGGCAATCTGCTCGTCGAACATCCGCTGCGCCGTCTCCGGCGATTCCGCCCATTTCCAGGTCGGCGATAGATCCGCCGCGACGAGGGCGCGGTCCGAGGCAGCCTCTTTGGCGATCCGCGTCGCCTTGCGGTTCAGCTCCTCCACTCGGTGGGCGTAACCGACCGTATGGAGCTTCTCTCGTGACCCATAGAACGCCAGCACTTGAAGTACTTCGGAGCCCGCGCGCAGGAACTCGAAGTGAAGCTCGCGCACGGCGTCGGGGTGCTCGAGTGCTGCTTGCGGCGTGAACGGACCCGCCTCCGTCAGGCACCGGCGCTCGAGCTCCAGGACGTAACCACCGTCACCAAGAACCACGCCTTGCTTCAGTTTGTCGAGAATCGTTTCCTGCATGTCGCCTCTCCTTAGCGAGATAAAAAAGCGCGCCTCCGGCCATTCCGGGTAGGACGTCGTAGATCGAGTCTGAAAGCCCGAGCCCGTACCGCCAGGCGAGCATACACAGAAGGCCGGTCGAGATCATCCCCAGAGCGGTTCCCACGCCTATGGGCCGGCGAAGCGCCTGCACGACCAGCAGGGGGCCGAGAGCGGAAGCAAGCGCGGACCAGGCCGGCACGACGAGCGCGAATACACCCGCCGAGCCCGACAGCGCGATGCCGAGCACGAGCATCGTCGTGAGCAGCGTACCGGCCTTCGCGTGCCAGTAGGACTCTCTCCAACGGGGAAAGAGATCCTGAGTCCAGGCGGCGGAACAGCTGAGAATCTGCGAATCCGCCGTCGACATGGTCGCGGCGAATAATCCGGCGAGCACCATCCCGACGAGAAGGGGAGGGAAGAGGTCGGTAGCGAGAAGGGGAAGCGCGAGCTCCGGATCGGCCGCCGAAGACGGATCGAGCAGGACCCGCGCCGTCAGCCCCACTATGATGCACACGGCAGAAAAGAGGGCGTACCACACTACGTAGACGCGGCGCGCCACCGAGATGTTCCCGGGATGGTCGATCGTCATCGCCCGCACCATGATATGTGGTTGCCCGACGACGCCGAGTCCGGCGACGATCCAGCTCACGAGATAGGCCGCGAAACCGAACTTCAAGTTTTGCGGCACGGGATCGACCAACGCGGGATCGATCGCGGCGAGGCTCGACCAGAGTCCCGTAACGCCCCCCGTCCGCGCCAGGGCTGCGGCCAGAAGCGCCGACATGGAGGCGAGCATCAGTAGCGCTTGCAGCACGTCGGTCCAGATCGAAGCCCGGATTCCTCCGGCAAGGCTGTAGATTCCCACGATCACGGCGCCGATGACGGCCCCGGCGGCCAAATCCCAGCCGAACAGGACGGCGAGCGCCTTCGAGCCCGCCTTGAGCTGAGCCGCGGCGTACACACCCAGGAAAAGGAGCGTCACGATGGCCGCCAGCCGGATGACCCAACGCCCGTTCGGGCCCAATCCGGCGCCCAGGAAGGACGGGATCGTGACGGCACCCTGTTCGTGGGATCGTTCCCTGAGCTTGCGGTGAACCCAGTGCCAGGCGAGGTAGTCACCGCTGATCCATCCGACCATCAACCAGGACCCCGACACCCCGACCGCATAGACGTATCCGATGAGGCCGATGAACATGTAGCCGCTGTTGTTGGTGGCCGCGGCGGAAAGGGCGACCGCCCAGGGATTCACGCTGCGGCTGGCAACGAGATAGTCCTCGGTCGTGCTTTTCCCCCGGAGGGCGGACAGGCCTCCGACGACGATGAATGAGAGAAGAAAGAAGAGAAAGCTGATAACGATGGGGCTCGGCATGCCGGACGGAGCGCATGTTATCAGGGACCGGCGCGGGGACGCCTCGCGAACCGGTCGTTATTCGTTGCGGAGGGCAGTAGCCGGATCGACGCGCGCTGCGCGCCGCGCGGGTATCCAGCACGCGAGAATGCAGACGGCTCCCAGGACGAGCGCGGTACCGAAGTACGTCACAGGGTCAGCGGGACTTACGCCATACAATCGGCTTTCTATCAGTCGGGTGACCATGAGCGACCCGAAGAAACCGATCGCGAGGCCCAAGCTGGCAATGAGTGCGCCGTAGCTCAGAACCAAACGAAGTATGTTCCTGACGGATGCCCCGAGGGCCATTCGCAATCCAATCTCCGGGGTTCCATCGGAAACACCGTGCGCGACCACGCCATAGAGCCCGATGGCTCCAAGGACGAGAGCGATACCGGCGAAACTCTGCATGATCAGCAACCCGAGGCGGCGCTGTGCCCGGGCGTCGGACAGCCGTCCCTCCATGGTTCTCACGTCGGTGATAACGATCTGCGGGTCGATCGAGCGAACCACTTCTGTCACGGGCTTCACCAGGATATCGGGATCGACGTCGGCGCGTACGATCAGATAGGTTCGATTGATTTCCCCATCGGGGAGATACATCGTCATCCGTCCATCCGATTCCAGGCCGTAATGCCGCACGTGCTCGACGATACCGACGATCATGCCGCGCCGGTTCTCGCGAAAACGGGCGTTCTCCGACCCGATCCACTTCCCCATGGCATTCTGTCCAGGCCAGAAATGCTCGGCGAACAAACGATCGATGATTCGTACGGGCGGCGCGTCCGGGCGTGTATCCCGCTCATCGAAGAGGCGGCCGGCGACGAGCCGGATGCCCATGGTCTCGAAATATTCGGGTGAAACGAAGCGGCGGTCCGCGATGACGGGCGGCTCGTCGGAAGGAGCGACGTATCCGTCGACCTCGATGGGTCCCCAGATGGCACCCTGGCCAAAGGGCAGGGGCGTTGCCGCCGCGACCGAACGAACACCGGTCAGCTCGCTCACCCGCCCAAATAGCTCGGCCGCGACGGCCCGTCCCTCTTCCGGACTGCGGTCGCGTGCTGGAGGCTCCTGCAATCGCAACGTCAGTCGGCCCTCGGCCGCGAAACCCGGGTCGATCGCCAGCAAGCGCGCGTAGCTGCGTACCAGCAGCCCGGCTCCGAGGAGCAGGACAAAGGCGACCGACACTTGAGCGATTACGATGACTCCCGACGTTCCTATTCGTTTCGGAAGCACTCGATTCGTGGAGCGTAGCCCTTTCACCAGCTCGCTCGCATCGACGGACACAACACGTGACGCCGACCAGCCGCCGGAGAGTACCGCGGTCCCGAGAGCCGCCAAGATCGCGAATGTGAGGGTTTCCGCGTCGACCTCGATGAGCTGCAGGCGCGGCAGATTCACCGGACCCACTCGTCTCACGATCGCAACCGTGCACCAGGCCAGGCAAACGCCAAGGGCGCAGCCCGCAAAAGCGAGAACCGCGTTCTCCATCAGAAGGTGCGTCACGATCCGAGCCCGTCCGGCTCCGATGGCCGCGTAGATACCGAGCTCCCGTCGCCGTGAAACCCCGCGCGCAAGAAGGAGATTCGTGACGTTCATGCAGGCGATCAGCAACAGCAGTGAAGCCGCTCCCAGGAGCATCCAGAGTCCCGCACGTACCCCGCCGACGACTTGGTCCATCAATGGGACGACGTCCACGTACACGCTCGCGCCTTTGAGCTGCTGGAGGCCCTGTTGCTCGAGGCGGCGTGAGATCACGTCCATCTCCGCCTGAGCCTGGGCTTCGTTCACTCCGTGCCTCAGCTTGCCGATGATGTTGTGGGCTTCGTTCTCCCAGTCGTTCATTCGATCTACGGTGCGCGGCATCGACAGTACGATGTCGTACCGGTTCATGCCGCCTCCTACGGGAAACGCTTCACCGTCGAGCGGTAACCCCGGCTCGAGAATTCCCACGACTTCGAACGAATAGGCGTCGGTGCCAACCGATTTGCCCAGGATGCCTGGGTCGCCGCCGTAGCGGCGCTGCCAGAGCTCATGGCTCAAAACGGCGACCATCGGTGCGTCCCCCTGGTCGTCTCCCACGGTGAACAGCCGACCGAGCTGAGCTTTCGCTCCGAGAACGCGAAAGAAGGACGCCCGCGCGACCAGGAAACCAACCTCTTCTGCCGGCCCCTGAAGCGTCAACAGGATCGGGCCGCCGAAGAACAGAGCGAGCTCCTCGAACGACGAGCTCTGCTCGAGAATCTCCGAATACTGGCCCGGCGAGAGCCAGTCGCGGCTAACGCTCGATTCCGGCGCCCGTTGCCACAGAGCGACGATTCGGTCCCAATCCTGGTAGGGGAGGGGCGTAAGGAGGACCGAGTTGACCACACTGAAAATCGCGGTCGTCGCGCCGATTCCCAACCCCAAGACAACAATCACGATGGCACTGGAAGCCGGCGCTCTCCACGACGCGCGCGCCGCATGCTTCAGAGAAATGAAAACGCTCATCGGACTCCGTCACCTTCACGAGGCTTCACTCATGTCGCAGCGAAACGATCGGCTGAGTTCGAGGGGTAGTCACTTGACCGGCAAGAAGCCCTCCTCGTCGAAATCCGGATTGTACGCGAAGACCTCTTCGATCCCTCGTCGCCGCATGGTGAGGAACGATACGGAATCCACGAGACTGAGCTTTCGCTTCTTTCGCTCCAGGAGAAGGTCGAGGCCAGCCCCGTGTGGCGGTTCATCGACCCAGACGATCTCCATGAGCGGCGCCATGTCGGCTCGAAACGCGCGAACCGCTCCGATACCCATGCGTCGACCGAGGAGTGCGTACAGCTCGACGAGCACCAAGGATGTGGTGACGAGAGGAGCTCCGCGTGTGCGCAGGACGTCGAACACGTAGCGTGCGTCGTTGTGGTGCTCATCCTCGGGATTGATGAGGGCAAGAATCCCGGAAGTGTCGACGAATACGGAGGTCACTCGAAAACCGCCTTCTCCGTATTTTGGCTAATCGACCTCGCGCAGATACCGGCGTAGTGCTATTGAAGGTGCGATGAGGCGGACAACAGCGTAAATTATTCGGATTCGTCCGGGCCGCGCGGGTGAACGACCAGCTCGAACGCGCTGCCGTCGCGGAGTCGCACCGCCGTGAAATGACGGACGTCTCGAGTCGCGATGCGACGAATGCCCAGCTCCTGGGCTAGCGCCACCACGGAGGCATCACGAGGCCGAGGCCGAGCTCGGCGTATCTCCGATCGATCTCCATGGCCCGAGCGAGCTGATGGAGCATTGGTGGCGCGTAAGTAAATGCGCCACGGGCCACCCGCTCATGAACACGTTCATTGCCGGTCGTTCATCGCGAAGGAAGTAGTCAACCTCCGCCAGAACCAGCCCCGGAAGATAGCGAGCTCGAGCTCCGTCGATGGCATCCCGAAACCGCTCGTGGTCCGTAGAGCCCTCGACGAGGTAATCGAGTAGCGCGCCGGTATCGCAGATCAGCGCTGCCCCGCTAACGACGGCCACCGAACAATTCGCTTTCGTCGCCGCGCTCGCCAAGCGAGCGGATGATTCCCACGCTTTTCGGCTTGCGATGGCGGCGGTACTGCTCGAGTACGAGCGCGAGTTGCTGCCGGATGAACTCCGAACGCGACACGCCGCGCTCACGCGCCGCGCGCGCGAGGAGCCGGTCGGCCTCCGGGTCGAGTGCGATGGTGGTTGCCTTCTTCCGGGAGAGTGCCACTGAAGCAACATGACTCAATGGGACGATGACGTCAAGGTCGCTGTGCGCCCGAACCGAGCCGACTACTAACCTGGAATTGTCCGGGCTCGGCAGTAGCGATTACGACTGACACGCAACGGAGAAGTTCTCTTGTGTCGATAAACCGGATGGGGAGGAGCTCGCATTCACCAAAGGCAGGGCCCTATACGAGGAAACGGACCTGCCCGTGCTGACTGGCGCCGCTTCTCGTCGTTCGCTAGAGTGGGTAGCTTGATGTTACGGCCATCGGCATCGCATCGCCGAGATCGAGCTGCCGAACCGACGGATCTACGAACCACATATCAAAACGAGGCCTATTAAATGGGTAGACGACTTTTAGCGATTGGGCTTGGCGTATTCATGGCGGCTGCGGTGCAGGCAGAAACGGATCTGCCATTCAACGTGGAGCCTGTTACCTCATTCGATGAGCCCTGGGCCCTGGCCTTCCTGCCGGACGGCCGCATGCTGGTAACGGAGAAGAAGGGCAACCTCTTCATCGTCACCCAGGACGGTCAGAAGTCGCGCCGAATCGGCGGCATGCCGGACGTCGCTTACGGCGGCCAGGGCGGTCTCGGCGACGTCGCCCTGCACCCGGATTTTGCCGAGAACCACCGGATCTACCTGAGCTACGCCGAGTCCGGTGTGGGGGGCGAAACCCGGGGCGCAGCCGTTGCCCGCGCGGTTCTGAACGAGACCGGGCGCGGCGGAGAACTGTCCGACTTCGAGGTCATCTGGAGGCAGTATCCCAAGGTCGTCGGTTACGGCCATTACGGCCACCGGCTTCTGTTCGATGACGCGGGATACCTGTGGATCTCGTCCGGAGACCGCCAGAAATTCACGCCGGCCCAGGACATGCAGGCGAACCTCGGCAAGATCCTTCGGTTGCACGACGACGGCTCGGTTCCGGACGACAACCCCTTCGTCGATTACTTCGACGAGAACCCGCTGGTCGACGATATCGGTGTCTATCCGCAGGTCTGGTCGCTCGGCCACCGCAACGTGCTCGGTCTGGCTTTCGATCTGGACGGTCAGCTCTGGGATATCGAGATGGGGCCGGCGGGCGGCGACGAGCTGAACCGGGTCATGCGCGGGGCGAATTATGGATATCCGATCGTCTCTAACGGCGACCATTACGACGGGCGTGAAATCCCCGACCACGACACGCGTCCCGAATTCGAGAAACCGGCCGTTTGGTGGACACCCGTCATCTCGCCGGGGTCCCTGATGGTCTATCGCGGCGATCGGTTCTCCGGCTGGCGCGGCGATGCACTCGTGGCGGGGCTGTCGTCCCGGGCGATCGTGCGGATCGAGCTCGAAGGGCACGAGGCCCGCGAGGTCGAGCGCTATGACATGGGTGCTCGGATTCGCAGCGTCGTCGAGGGGCGGGACGGCGCCCTCTGGGTCCTGGAGGACGACGAGGAAGACAGCACCGGGCGCTTGCTCAAACTGACACCGAAGGACTGAAATCTCCGGGCCGAACCGAGTTCTGTATTAGCTCGGACCCTCAGGTCGACTGGCTCCTCCAGGCACGCCGCTGGTTTGCCGCCAGAATCTTCTTTCGCAATCGGATCGACTGTGGTGTCGTCTCCACGAGCTCGTCGTCACGGATGAACTCGATGGCCTGCTCGAGATTGAGCTGCCGATGCGGAGTCAGCCTCACGGCGACGTCCGCCGTTGATTGGCGGATGTTGGTGAGCTTCTTCTCGCGAGTTACGTTCACGTCGAGGTCGGCGGGCCGCGCGTTCTCCCCAACAATCATGCCCTCGTAGACTTCGGTTCCCTGGCCGATGAAGAGCTCGCCGCGATCTTCGAGGTTGTGAAGCGCATAAGCCGTCGCTCGGCCGCGCCGGTCGGCGACAAGGGCGCCCGTCAATCGCTTGGGCATCGGCCCCTGCCAGTCGTCGTAACTTTCGAAAATGGCGTTCAGGACCGCCGTGCCTCGAGTGTCGGCGAGCAGCTCACTCCGGATGCCGATGAGACCCCTCGAGGGGAGACGAAACTCGAGCCGCACCCGTCCTGATCCATGATTGATGAGGTGCGTCATCTGCCCCTTGCGGATTCCGAGTTTTTCGACGACGACCCCCTGGTAGGGCTCGGCGACATCCACGAGTAGAATCTCGAACGGTTCCTGTTTGCGGCCGTCGACCTGACGCGTCACGACTTCGGGATTGCCGAGGGCGAGCTCGTAGCCTTCGCGCCGCATGGTCTCGACCAAGATCGCGAGCTGGAGCTCCCCGCGACCATAGACCTTGAATGCGTCGGCGGAATCCGTTGGCTCCATTTGAAGGGAGACGTTCGTCAGAAGCTCTTTTTCGAGGCGCTCTTTCAGCTTTCTCGAAGTGACGTGCTCTCCCTCTCGGCCGGCCAGAGGCGACGAGTTCACCTGGAACACCATGGAGAGCGTGGGTTCGTCGACGTGGAGCCTCGGAAGGGGCGCCGGGCTCTCGCTATCGGTTACGGTATCCCCGATGGCTATCCCGTCGACGCCGGCAAAACAAACGATGTCGCCGGCCCAGACTTCGTCAGAGGGAACGCGCTCGAGACCCTGGAACGTGTAGAGCTTGGTAATTCGCGTAGGCTCGACGCTGCCGTCGGCCTTTGCGATTCCGACTTCCGCGCCAGCACGGAGCGTCCCCTGCGAGATACGCCCGATGGCGAGCCGTCCGAGATAGTCGCTGTAGTCGAGGTTCGAGACCATGAGCTGCAGCACCCCTTCGGGATCTCCCGATGGCGGCGGGAGATGAGCGACGATCGCTTCGAACAGGGGCCGGAGATCGGTCTCCTCGCCATGAGGGTCAGTGCGTACCGAGCCACGGCGCGCGTTCGTGTACAGAATAGGAAACTCGAGCTGTTTCTCGCTGGCGTCGAGATCAATGAAAAGGTCGAAGACCTCGTTCACCACCGGCTGGATGCGCGCGTCCTGACGGTCGATCTTGTTGACCACGAGTACGAGAGGAAGGCTCTTCGAAAGCGCTTTGCCGAGCACGTAACGGGTCTGCGGGAGCGGTCCCTCGCTGGCATCCACGAGCAGGAGGGCGCCGTCGACGAGACTCAGCGCGCGCTCGACCTCGCCGCCGAAGTCGGCATGCCCGGGGGTGTCGACGATGTTGATCTTGATTCCGGCGTACCAGATGGCGGTATTCTTCGCGAGGATTGTGATGCCGCGCTCCCGCTCGAGGTCGATGGAGTCCATGACCCGTTCCCGCACGGACTGATTCTCGCGGAAGACCCCGCTTTGATGCAGGAGCGCGTCTACGAGCGTGGTTTTCCCGTGGTCGACGTGGGCGATGATCGCGACGTTTCTGATAGTGTCGATGTTTCGCAAGATGCTTCCTTGGGCTGTCCACATGATACGCAGAATCCGAAGGGTTCGCTCCGGCAGCATCGATCCCGGGCGGGAGAACTTGAATCGTGACGAGCTTCTAAACGAGAATCCATCTTTTCATCGGTGGAGTTCGTCACCTGCCGGCTGCCGAGCTTCCAGGAGGGAAGTATCGTATGTTCACTAAGCGTTCCGTGTGCATTTCGCTTCTGGCGATCGCTTGCGCGCTGACAACGGCTCTACCGGTTGCGGAATCGCAAACCGCTCCGAGAAGCTCTTCAGAAGACCCTTCGTGGAAGTGGCCCGATTCGCGCTGGCGGGATGCCGTCCAAAAGGTTCGAGCCGGCCGCCGCTTGTTACCGGCGTCCTGGCCCGAGGGCTCGCGAGTGGCGGTGACGTTGTCGTTCGACTTCGACAACGAGACGCTGACCCTGCGTAATGGCGATACTTCACCTTCACGCCTGTCGACCGGAGAGTACGGTTCCCGCGCCGCTCTTCCCCGAGTGCTGGAGCTCTTGAAACGTTACGATATCCCGGCGACGTTCTTCGTTCCCGGCGTGAGTGCCAAGCTCTACCCCGACGACGTGAAGCGCATCGCCGAAGCCGGTCACGAGATCGGGATCCACGGCTGGATCCACGAATGGACCGCGAGCCTCGAGCGGGAGGACGAACGAATGCTCATGGTGCGCTCGCTCGATACGCTCGAGGAGGTCGCCGGGCGCCGTCCCGTCGGCATTCGTACGGGATCGTGGGAATACAGTCCGAGCACGGCGGATTTGATCGCCGAGCTCGGCTTGCTCTACGACAGCAGTCTCATGGCTGATGACGTCCCCTACGAGGTGGTGAGCGAGGGTCGGCCAACCGGTGTCGTGCAGCTTCCCGTCGAGTGGATCCTCGACGACTATCCCTACTTCGGGATGGATCGCTTCTCGAGCACCCGGCCGTATACGCCACCGAGCGGCGTGTACGAGATATGGGCGGCAGAGTTCGACGTCGCTTACGAGGAAGGAGGCATGCTCCTCCTTACCTTGCACCCCCATATCATCGGCCACCGCTCGCGTATCGCGATGCTGGAGCGCCTCATTCGATACATGCGCTCGCACTCAGGTGTCTGGTTCGCGACACACGAACAAGTCGCGAGGTATGCCAAGGAGCACCGATAGACGGCGCTATGAAGCCAACTCTAGCACCCGGCATCGCGCGCGAAGAGCGCATTACCGTCGATCGTGACCGCACCATCTCCTTCCTCGGAGAGGACCTGCGCCTCTACAGTACGCCCTCGATGGTGCGCGACATCGAGTACACTGCCTTGAGGCTCATCCAGGAGCATCTCGGCGAGGGCGAAAGCTCGGTGGGGGTGCACATCGAAGTCGACCATCTCGCGGCGACGCCGCTCGGCCAGGAGGTCGCGGTCGAGGTGACGGTGGTCGCCATCGAAGGGCGGAAGATATCGCTCGAAGCGAAAGTGCGCGACGCCGTCGAGGATGTTGGGCGAGGCCGGCACGTACGTTTCGTCATCGATGTCGCGCGTCACGCGAAGCGACTTCGGGAGAAGCTCGAGAGACTCGAAGACGCGAGCTTCTGACTCGACCGACAACGCATTCACGCGGAGCGTCCCTAGCCCGGTTACGTTAGAGCTCGGCAGCGCCCGGCTCGACGAAGTTCGACTTCCCCTGAGCGCTTCCGCCGGATGCACCCGTGAAGCCCGCCTCGCCGGGAGGTAGGTCGCGGAGGCAGCGGCGACCAGGAGGATCGCCACCGCCAGTGCGTATGTCGTTGGATCCACGGGCGCGACCCCGACTAGAACGGAGCGCACGAAGCGAGAAGCGCTGGCCGCTGCGACGATCCCGATTGCGGCCCTAGCCCGACCGTGATCATCCCCTCCGCCAGAACAGTCCGAAGGAGCTGCTTCCCGCTCGCGCCATGGCCAGACGGATGCCGAACTCGGGGCGCCTCAGTCCCACGACCTGTGCCAGCACCCCGTAGACGCCGAGCACCGAGAGGAGGAGCGTCATGGCTGCGGCCAGCATCGCGAGAAGCGAGGAGAAGCGGATCGCCGCCGTCTCGCGGACGAGCGACTCATCCATCGTCTCGGCGGAAGCCACTGGGATATCGGGGCCTTAGCTCCGCCAGGGTCCGCCGGACGGCCTCGAGCAGTGACTGGGGTGGGACCGAAGTGCGCAGCACGAAGCGGGCCATCGTGATGTCGTTCGCCTGGTCGCTGGTCAGCACCGGTGGGTAGGCCAGCACGCCCACATCCCTCCGGAAGTTGTCAAAGCGCACGTCGCTTACGACGCCGACGACAAAACGTCTGGCGCGAGATCGGCGCGAAGCGCCGCAAAGGCCGGGGCCCGATCGATTACGGGTTCCGCCACGGCATTGAACACTCTAGGCGTGCCGTGTGGCGACGGGTTTCTCTTCGCCCGACTTCGCTATACGATCTTCCGCCATGATTAGATTTCTCATCGCGGCGGCGCTCCTGCCACAAGCCGAGGTCGACTTCGACGTATTCGAGAAAACCATTCCCGAGCTTCAAGACGCGATGGAAAGCGGCCGAGTCACCTCGGTGGAGATCACACGGCAATACCTGGAGCGCATCGAGGCCTTCGACCGCAAACCACCCGCGCTCAACGCCATGATCCATCTGAACCCCAACGCGATCGAGCAGGCGGAAGCGCTCGACCGCGAGCGGGCCGAGCGCGGGTCTCGCGGGCCGCTTCACGGTATCCCCGTCATCCTGAAGGACAACTACGATACGTTCGACATGCCAACGACGGTGAGCTCGGCGTCGCTCGCCGGGTTCGTGCCGCCCGACGATGGCTTTCAGGTGTGGAAGCTTCGGGAAGCGGGAGCCGTCTTCATCGGCAAGTCCAACATGCACGAGTTTGCGCGCGGCATCACGACGATCAGCTCTCTGGGCGGACAAACTCTGAATCCGTACGATCCGATTCGAAATCCGGGCGGATCGAGCGGGGGGACGGGTGCCGCGATCGCGGCGAGTTTCGCCGCCGTCGGGATGGGAAGCGATACCTGCGGGTCGATCCGCATCCCCGCGGCGAACGGAAACCTCTTCGGCCTGCGTGTCACCCAGGGGCTTTCGAGCCGCGACGGCATCATCCCACTGTCACACACGCAGGACGTTGGCGGCCCCATTGCCCGTAGCGTCATCGATCTCGCTCTCGTTCTGGACGCAACGGTCGGTCCGGACGAGGCCGATCCCCAGACGGCTTCCGGTGGAGCTCGGCGCCCTCCGTCCTACACCACGTTCCTGCGAGAGGGAGCACTCGACGGGGTGCGTCTCGGCATCCTTCGATCGATGTTCGACGAGAAGGAAGTGACGGACGTCGTGCTCGAGGCCGTCGAAGTCATGAAAGCCGAGGGCGCGGAGGCGGTCGATGTCGAGGTACCGGACCTCTCACAGCTTCTCGAAAGCTCGGGCGTCATCGACATGGAGTTCAAGCAGGACTTCGAGGCCTACCTCCGAGCGTCAGGAGCTCCCGTGCAAACCCTCGCCGAAATCCTGGGCCGTGGTCTCTACCATGACGCACTCGAAAGTCCCCTTCGCCGTTCGGTTGAAAAAGATCCCGACCCCGACGAGTACGGAGTCACGCTCGCCAAACGCGACGTCCTGCGTGACGCCCTGTTGAAGGTCATTGCAGACAACCGCCTCGACGCGATCGTCTACCCCACGCTTCGCCGGCGTCTTGCCGTCGTCGGCGATCCGCAAAGCGGAAGCGCCTGCCAGGTTGCCGCTCACTCCGGTCTTCCCGCTTTCAGCCTTCCCGCGGGCCTGACGGAGGACGGGGTACCCGTTGGGATCGAGCTTCTGGGAAAGCCCTTCAGCGAGCCGGATCTCATCGCCATGGCCTTCGACTACGAGAGGGCGGCAAGGCCGCGCGTCCCCCCGCAGCGAACGCCATCTCTTAAGAGCGGCCCGCTGAGCCGCGCCTTTACTTTGGAGGCGTCTCAGAACGGCATCACCGCGCACGCCACGTTCCTTCTCGACCATCCGAGCCAGACGCTCGACAACCGTATCGATCTTGAGGGTGTGCTGCCAGGCGACGTCACGTCGATTCGTTTACACCGCGGGGAGAACGGGCCGATCGTCGCCCGTCTCGAAGACGGGCCCCGCGGAAGCCTCCTCGTGCGGAACCGCGATCTCGGAGCGCTGCTTGCGGGAGAGTGGTATTTGGCGGTCGCGACGACGGCGCACCCTCTCGGAGCGCTGGTCGCGCCGATCCAGCCAAAGTAGAGCGACCTCGGTCACTGGATTTCGACCTGCGCGGGATCAGGAGCAAGGTTACCCGACGCCGCCGCGGCTCCTCTTGTCGGCCGGGAGACTGGTGCTGGCGCTTCTTGTTCTCTGTAGGTATCTTGACTATAATTGTGACTAACGAGTGGCCAAGCGGGCTTACGAGCTGATCTACGACCGAGAGGAGAAGACGCATCTCGAAAGCATAGACCGAAAGTTCTATTCGCTGATTAGAGACACCCTCTGGGAGCACTTGAGCCACGAGCCCGAGGTCGAGACGAGAAACCGCAAGCCGATGCGACGACCGAACGTCCTGGGCACGGAATGGGAGCTACGATTTGGCCCTGACAACCGTTTTCGAGCTTATTACGGTGTTGACGCGTCTCGACGTGAAGTTCATATCCTGGCGATTGGACACAAGAAGGGAAGCTCGCTGTACATTGGGCGCTCGAGGTTCATGAAATGAAGATCGCTCCGCTGGCAGAAGTCAAAGCACAGTTTAGTCGCTACGTGGAGGAGAGCGAGCGCGGACCGATTGTAGTAACGAAGAACGGACGCCCGGTCGCGGTGATCATCTCTCCACCGGACGAGGATGAATTGGAACGCTTGGTGTTGGCTCACACACCACGGTTTCAGCGTCTCATGAAGGCCGCCGAGGAGCGCCTGCGCGAGAACGGCGTGAAACACGACGAGTTTTGGGAGGGCGTGATGGGTGAGGAGCTGAGGCCCGAGACGCCTGCCAAGCGATCTCGGCGGCAGAGGAAGAAAGAGTAGCGGAAGGTCTGTTGACCGCGGCCACGGCTCGTCGCACAGCGCGCACGGGAACCCCAGGTGAGGCCGGCGAGCTGATTACTCCCCCGCAGCACCACTACCGGGGCGACTCGACTAGCTCGTCGCCCGGGAGAAAGCTCGCCACGACCGCGAGGGTCGCGAGAAGCAAAGGCACGAGGAAGAGGGTCGCTCGATTCGACGCCGAACAGGAGTGCCTGCAGCATCCGTCCCGTAGCGAGGGCACCGATGAGCCAACGGTCCCAGGCGCGTCCCCGGGCGAAGAGACTCGGGTGAGAACCTCTTCGGCGTGAAAATCACCGAAAGCGATCCCCGGATTCAATCCCGAGTGTCACGCGCTCGAGCGGGTATGTTAGAGTGCCCCGGCCTTATCGAGGGGGCTCCTCATGTTCGTTCCCGAATCATTTGGATTCGCTCTCCTTCTCGTGATCCTCTGCGCCGCCTGCTGGGGCTCGTGGGCCAACACCTACAAGCTCGCGAAGGGCGTGCGCTTCGAGCTCTTCTACTGGGACTACGCCATCGGCATCTTCGTGATGGCCGTCCTCCTCGCTCTCACTCTCGGGAGTGCGGGCGGGGGCGAGAGCTCTTTCCTGACAAACCTCGATCGGGCAGGCACTGACCGGATCGTCCAGGCCATGATCGGAGGCGCGATCTTCAACCTCGCGAACATCCTCCTCGTCGCGGCCATCGCAATCGCCGGCCTCGCCATCGCCTTTCCCGTCTCCATCGGAACGGCGCTCGTTCTCGGAACCGTCCTCGCCTACGTCGTCGAGCCAAAAGGACACGTCGGCCTCATCGCTCTCGGCGTCGCTCTCGCCGTTGCCGCCATCATCGCCGATGCCCTCGCGTACAAGGAGCTCGGCGGAGGCAAGGTGAAGGTTACCGGGCGAGGGCTCTGGATCTGCATCATCAGTGGTCTCCTGATGGGAAGCTGGGTGCGCTTCACGACTGTGGCCATGGCGCCGGGCGAAGGGCAGCTCACCCCCTACACCTCGACCGTGTTCTTTACGCTCGCGGCGCTCCTCTCGACCATCCCCTTCAACCTCTATTTCATGAAGAATCCCCTCGCGGGTGAGCCCGTCTCGATGTCCGGGTACACGCAGGGCGGAATCCAATGGCACATCCTGGGACTTCTGGGAGGAGCCATCTGGAGCACGGGGACCGCGTTCAACCTCATCGCGGGAAGCCGCGTCGGGTTCGCCATCTCCTACGCCATCGGCCAGAGCGCTCCCATGGTGGCGGCGCTCTGGGGCGTCCTCGTCTGGAAGGAGTTCGAGGGAGCGAACGCGAAGGCAAAGCGCAACCTCGCCCTGATGTTCGTTTTCTACATCGGCGCGATCATCGCGCTCGCATCTGCCTCGTAGGTCTTCTATGGCAAGAAAACCCCGCGTCGTCGTCGTCGGAAGCGCCAACATCGACCTCACCACGTTCACGGACAAGTTCCCGCGCCCTGGGGAGACCATCTTCGGGGATCACTTCGACCTCGGGTTCGGGGGCAAGGGGGCGAACCAGGCCGTGGCGGCCGCCTACTGCGGCGCCGAGGCGCACATGGTAGCGCGCGTCGGCGACGATCTATTCGGCCCCCCCACGGTCAAGAATTTCAAAGCCCTCGGCATCGGTGCGCGCCATGTGAAGATGGTCAAAGGCGTTTCGAGCGGCGTGGCCCCGATCTTCGTCGACCCGAGCGGCCAGAACCGCATCTTCGTCGTCAAGGGAGCGAACGACCGGGTGACGCCGAAGGCAGTCGATGAGGCCGCGAGCCTTCTGAAGCGAGCGGACGTCATCGTCCTGCAGTTCGAGATCCCGCTCGAGACCGTCTATCACACCGTTCGCCTCGGGAAGAAGTACGGCGTGCGTACGATCGTGAACCCGGCCCCGGCTGCCCCCGCGGACCTGAAGCGGCTTGCGCCCGCCGACTACGTCATCCCGAACGAGAGCGAGGCCGAGACGATCACGGGAAAGCCGGTGAAGACAGTCGAGGAAGCGAAAGCCTGCGCCCGTTACCTGCTCGATCAGGGGCTCTCGCGGGTGATCCTCACCCTGGGGGAACGGGGCGCTCTTCTCGCGACACGCGAGGCGATGGAGCTCATCCCCGCGTTCCAGGTCACCGCCAAGGATTCCACGGGGGCGGGAGACGCATTCATCGGAAGCTTCGCCGTATTCCTCGCCGAGGGTCATCCGGAGCGCGAGGCCATCCGGCGCGCCAACCTGTACGCCGGCATCTCCACGACCGCCATCGGCACCCAGAAGTCTTTCATCAAGCGCGCCAAATTCAATCGGGAGTGGCGAGTCCGCTCCTGATGTTCTCCGCTCTCGTTCTCGCTGCGGCGATTCCCGTTATCGTCGACACCGACTGCGGATTCGCGAGCGACGACGCCATGGCGCTTCTCGCTCTCCTCCAGTCTGAGAAGGTCGAGCTCCTCGGCGTCACGGTCGTGACCGGTAACGATTGGCTGAAGCAAGAAGTCGAAAACGTCCTCCGGCTCCTCGAGATCGCGGGAAGACCCGAGATCTCCGTCTTCGCCGGCTCGGAGAGGCCCCTCGTCACGAGCCAGGAGGAGATGATCCGCCGCGAGAAGGTCTATGGCGAGACGAGCGACGGCGGCTACAAGGGCGCCTGGCGCGAGGGAGGACCGGGTCGCGACGACGTCGTTCCCCCCGACGGCGTTCTCGCATCCATCCGCCCCCGCGAGAAACACGCCGCCGACTTCCTCATCGAGACGATCCGAAGCCGTCCGGGCGAGGTCGTCGTCGCGGCCATCGGCCCGCTCACGAACGTCGCCCTCGCTCTCGCGAAGGATCCAGAGGTCGCATCGCTCGCCCGCGAGCTCGTCGTCATGGGGGGCGGAATCGGGAGGCTCCCCGAGTTCAACTTCTGGATGGACCCCGAGGCGGCGCGCATGACGCTCCGGGCGGATTGGGCGGGGGTGACCCTGACTCCCATCAACATCGCGGAGCAGGCGCCGTTCACCCTCGAGGCCGCGCGCTCTCTCGCCGAAATCGAATCACCGATTGGCCGCTACTTCGAGTCCGCCCATGTCGGGAGAGTGGCCGCTCATCCCGTGACCCCTCTCATGTACGACCAGATCGCGATTCTCGCCCTCCTCGAGCCCGAGGTCGTGAGGCGCTCGGAGGAGATGTTCCTCGACGTCGAGATCGATCACGGCGCCCACTACGGGCAGACGCTCTACTGGGACTCCGAGAGGCGGCCACCCGATGGTATCGGGAAAGCGAGGGTTCTCCTCGAACTCGACACGCCGCGGTTCATGGAGGTCTTCTACGATCTCATGAGGAAATAGGATCTACCATGTTGAACCGAAAATCTGTCCTCGCCGCTCTCCTTGCCTTTCTCCCGATACCCGCATTCGCGCAGACCACGAAAGTGTTCATCGACCAGGACACCTCCGGCCCGGGGGGAACCGACTCGATCTCGATCGCGATGCTCCTCAAGGCGCCCAACGTCGAGGTGGTCGGAATCGGGGTCATCGCCGGAGACGCCTGGCTCGACCAGGCGCTCTATCACACGCTCAAGATCGCGGAGGTGAGCGGAAAGCCGAACGTTCCCATCGCGGCTGGCGCGGCGGAGCCTCTTCTCCAGACGGGCGATTCGATGAAGATGCGACACGCGCTCTGGGGTCCGAAGCCCGGCGACGGATGGTACGGCAACTGGGGAAAGCTCGTGCCGCCCGCGGGTACGATACCTCCCGCTCCCGGCGGACCCCCCGCCATCAAGCCCGTTCCCATGCACGCCGCCGAGCTCCTCATCGAGATGGCGAGGAAGTACCCGGGAGAGCTCGTCCTCTACACGGCGGGGCCCATGACGAACGTCGCGCTCGCGGTGAAGCTCGCCCCCGACATCGTTCCCAAGATCAAGAAGGTCTACACCATGGGCGGCGCCATTCACGTGAACGAGAAGTTCAATTTCTGGTGGGACGCGGAAGCGGCAGGAATCCACATGCGCACCGACTGGAACGAGCGGGAGCTCACTCCCATCGACGTCTGTCACAAGACCTTCGTGCGTCAGGAGCTGATCGATGCCGTCGCCAAGGCGGACACCCCGCTCGCCCGCTACGTGAAGGAAGCCTACGCGAGCGAGAACAAGGACCTCTTCAACTTCATGTGGGACGAGCTCGCGGCTGCCGCCATCATCGACCCCTCGATCATCACCAAGACCGAGGAGCTCTACGTCGACGTCGACTGGGGCTGGGGGCCGAACTACGGAAAGACGGTGTGGTGGAGGAAGGACCAGGGCGGCCCCTCCTGGGCGAAGAAGACCTGGCGCGTCCAGACCGACATCGACGTCGCGCGGTTCGAGAAGCTCTACGTGGAGCTCTTGAGCCGGCCCTAACAACGGAGGTCTCCATGACCACTCGCAGGCGGTTCGTGACGAGTGTCCCCATCGCACTCTTTGGAGCCGCGGCCGCGTGCCGCACCCGGAAGCCGACCGAAGAGCCCTTGCGTCCCCTGGGCACGGAGCAGGATCGGGAGACGCCCGGGGCGCCGCCGACGTTCGGAACCATGACGCCCGCGGGGCCTGACGTCACGACATCGACTTTCGCCGAGGCCGAGAAGCTCGTCCAGGTGACGCTGACCGAGAAAGAACGGACGCAGATGGCGGGTTCGTGGCGCCAATCCATGGCGGCGATGCTCGAGCGGCGAACGGGTCCGCGCACCATGACGCTCCCGCCGGAAGTCGCACCCGGTTTCGTGTGGAACCCCGTGCTTCCGGGAGTGAAGCTCCCGGAGCTCGGCGAGCGCTTCGTGCGCGGGAGCGGGGATCCCGGACCGCTTCCCGCGAATGACGACGACCTCGCCCATGCTCCTGTCACGAAGCTCTCCCGTTGGATCGAGACCAGGAAGCTCACGGCCGAGCGCCTCACCCGGATCTATCTCGACCGGATCGATCGCTTCGACGGGAAGCTCAAGAGCGTCATCACTCTCGTGCGCGAGGCGGCGCTCGCGCAGGCGAAGGAGAGAGACGCGGAGATCGCGGCCGGCACGTACCGGGGGCCGCTTCACGGAATTCCCTGGGGCGCGAAGGACCTCGTCGACACGGCAGGTGTCGCGACGACCTACGGAGCCGAGCCATTCCGCAATCACGTACCGGAGCGGGACTCGGCGGTGGTCGCGCGGCTCAAGGACGCGGGGGCGATCCTCATCGCGAAGCTCAGCCTCGGCGCCCTCGCGCTGAACGACATCTGGTTCGGCGGACAGACGATGAACCCGTGGCTCCCCGAAGAGGGCGCCTCCGGCTCGAGCGCGGGCCCCGGCGCCGCCACCGCCGCGGCGCTCGTCGGCTTCTCGCTCGGGAGCGAGACCGGGGGCTCCATCATCAGTCCTTCCATGCGCTGCGGAGTCGTGGGCCTCCGTCCGACGTTCGGCAGAGTTCCGCGCACCGGCGCCATGACGCTCTGCTGGTCGCTCGACAAGCTCGGACCGATGACGCGCACCGTCGAGGACGCGATGCTCGTCCTCCATGCGATCGGGGGACCGGATGCGGGGGATGTGGCCAGTGTTCCCGCGTCGCTCGAGTTCGATGCGGACGCTTCCGTCGGCGGCTTGCGCGTGGGCTACCTCTCGAAGTGGATGCAGGAGGCTCCGGCCACCGACGTGGACCGAGCGGCGCTCGAGGCCGTGAGCCGATTGGGCATGACTCCCGTCGCGGTCGAGCTCCCCGATTGGCCGTACAGCTCCCTGATGCTGATTCTCTTCGCGGAGGCCGCCGCTTCGTTTGAGGAGCTGACTCTCGGCGGAGCCGACGACAGGCTGACGGCCCAGGTGCCGGACGCGTGGCCGAACATCTTCCGCCAGTCGCGATTCCTCTCGGCCGTCGACTTCGTGCAGGCCGACCGGATGCGCCGTCTGGTCGCACTCGAGATGGCTCGCGTCTTCTCAGAAGTCGACGTCCTCCTCGTGCCTTCGCTCCGCGACGAGATGCTCACCATTGGCAACTTCACGGGGCATCCGTCTTTGACCGTGCGCACCGGGTTCGTCGAGGTGAGGAAGGCACGGAGCGACTGGGCGCCGGATCCGGCACACCCGCTTCCCGAGTTCTCGGCCCCCCGGCGCGTGCCCCATGGAGTGACTCTCCTCGGGAGACTCTTCGACGAGGGCACCATCGCCCGCGTCGGCATGGCGCTCGAGCGGGAGTTCGGAGCCTGGTTGGAGAGGCCTCCCGGGTTCTGATCTACCGGGAGAGGAGATCGACGAAGAGCGCCCGGAACCTGGGAATATCCGCTTCGACGTAGACCCGCGCGGGGCGGAGGCCTGGGGGCGGCTCGAGGTGCGAGCGCCACTTCGAGAGGTCCACTGGGTCGGGGCCGCTGTAGGCGAGAAAGAAGCTCAGGGGCTCTTCCGGCTTCCTCCAGACGAGGCTGTGACCGTACTTGGGTCCTTGCTGGATGACGGCGTCGAGGTAGAGCGTTTCGGACTTCAGAATCACGCTCGGATCCAGGAGCGCCGCGACGGAAAGCTCGTCCCACATCGCCGACCACTGCGTGTTGTCATCCGCGCTTTCATATTCGACGTACAGTTCGCGGAAGTGCTTCGCGAGTCGTCCTCCGGATTCCGCGATGGCCCGCATCATGGGCTCGTCGGACCACACCTCGAAGCCCAGCTCGGCGCTCGTGACGAGGATCTCCCTCCAGGGCTCGCGCATCACGATCGCGGCCGCCTCGGGATCCCACCACCAGTTGAGCTCGAATCCTCCCCCGCGGCTTCCCCCCATGATATGGATCGAGCGGGCGAGACCGACGACGTCCGGTGCCAGGCGAACGGCGAGGGCGAGGTTCGTGAGCGGGCCCGCGCAATAGAGGACGACCTCACCCGGGTGGGCGCGCAAGGTGTCGATGATGAAGTCGGCGGCGTGGCCGGGACGTGCCTTCAGCTTCGGCGGCCCGCCCGGCGGATCCCACGTGCGGCTCGGGGGCGGCGCATCGGGATTGAAGGAGCCGTGCCACGAAGGATGAGAGCCGTAGAGCGATTCCCTTCCCTCAACGAGGCTCCCGCGGTTGAGAAGAGGCATCTCGGCGCCCTCGACCACGGGGACGTCGGGCCGGCCGGTGAGCTCGAGAGCGTGGAGCGCGAAGACCGTCGCCGGCTTCACCCACTGGTCGCCGCTCACTGTACTGATCCCGAGAAGCTCCACGTCGGGCGACATCAGGAGCATGAGGAGCGAGAGGAAGTTGGTGCCGTGCGGCCCGGCGCTGTCCTGGTCGGCGAGGACCTTGATCGTCTGCGTCGCTCTCGCGATCGAGGACGAGGGGATGGCGACCACGGTTGCGACGAGGAGGAATTCCTTCAATGGCATGTTCGAGCTCTCAGTAGGCGGTGGTCACGGTAAGGTGATGCGGCCAGTGCGTGGTGTGGTAGTGCGTCCAGATGCGGCCGTCCACCACCGGCTCGATGATCTGCCGATGGGGAGGGCGAAGGGCGTTCAACTCCTTTGTGAGAAGGTGCATCCCCCAGAGAGTGAAGGCGCGGATCTCGACTTCCTCTTCGCTGTGTGCGGGGATGATTCGGTACGTGTTGATCGCCTGTTCCAGTTCATGGCTATAGGAAGTGATCCCGAGGAGGCGGAGTGCCACCGGGACGATGTAGTCCGCGAAAACGGTCAGCTCCTCGGAGTCCTCGAGTCGGAAGAAGCCTCCGTCGCGGAAGCGGGCGTGGAGGTTCCAGAACAGGAGCTGCGCCCGCTTCTGGAACGAGACCCGGTGGCCCCGGTAGTCGCTCTCGTCGCGGAAGGAGGGGAACTCCGCGAGGAGGCGTTCGAGAACTCCTTCCCCTTGAGCGTAGAGACGCTGCGGTCCCCCTTGAACGAATCTGTGAAATCTGCCCTCGTACCGTTCCTTGAGAAGGCGTCCCACCTCATGGAAGATGGCGAGCCTCTCGTGGAGCATGGGCATGACGATGTTGCCGCGAAAGATCTCCTCGAGATCGGTCTTTCGGACTTCGGCCAGGTAGCTGCCCTCGAGGATCGGGATGCCCCGATCGAAAGCCCGCTTCAAGCAGGCCACCATCGCGTCCGAATCCGACCGCTCCGCTCCGGCGTAGTCGACTCTGAACATCACGTGCCTTTCGAAGTCGGTGAAGGCGAAGTTGATGGTCGAGGTGAGGAAGATGAAGTCCATGGTGTCCGCGTCGTTTCCCTCCGGCTGGATGGGCGAGCGAAAGTCGGGCCACGGGAGCTCCTCGTACGCCATCCAGCTCGCGACGTCTCGGATGCGATCGTCATGAAGCCGCACGTGGCGGGCCGACGCGATGACGGGAGCCAAGGTCTTCAGGATGGGGTTGGCCGACGGTGGAGCCGGCACGCCGGTCTCCGTCATCGCCTTCGGCAACAGAGCCCACCCGGAGAGAGCGCGAGCGAAGCTCCGACGCGAAAGAGTGGAATCTCCCATGCATCTATCTCCTGATTCAACGTGCCCACTGTATCCGAATTTTGGCCTACGAGCCGACTGGGGTTGGAGCGCTGCTTGCTGGGAACATCCCTTTGGCGGTTCTCGAAAAGCACAAACGGGCCATCCGGGTCTACGACACGTTCCCGCTGATGAGACCGCGCGGAGACGCTTTCGAGATCCTTATTGCCTCGCGCTCGAATATGCGCCGGACAGTGGTTTGAGCGCGTTGCTTCAGCGTCATGCCGAGGGCTCGCCGGAAAAGACGACGAGGCGCGATATCCCGGGTCGAAACCTTGAGAAGGTTGACCGGTGGCCCCATGAGAGCCGGCATTCAGTCCGCTGCAGTGAATGAAATGGGGCCCGGGGCGGAAATGAATCCCGGACGACGACGGTGGCGCTAGAACGTCTTTGGCGGTAAATTCCCGAAAAGAAAAGGTGATGTCTGTTGCAAATCCAGACTGAAACTACTGAGCTCCTCAGACAAATCCAGGTGAGAAACAGGATTCCAATTCCATCAATCGGATTCAGGCGGGCGATATGGTCTCTCGGCGCTTTTTGACGCATCGTGCTCTTCTTCTCACAGCTTGTTCGGCATGCGTGCTAGTTTCCGTCAAAAGTGCACTTGGACAATGGTCCATACCGGACGAGCTGCAGGCGAAGGCGAGCGTGCTGAATGATGAACAGGTCGAATTCATTACCTCAGGCGCGATTCTCAAATACATTCCGGAGCGACAGCTCGAACACGAACTCGCGACGCGGGATGCAGACGGGCTGCGCTCTCTCATCCACGACCTGATGTCGCTCGACGATCAAATGGGGTATGACCCTGCGCGAGACATGGGCGCGGCGCCGCTCAACCTCACATCCAAGACTTTCAACCAGGCCATGCCCACTCCTGCACCATTGCGCGATCTCGAACGTGAGCCCGGTCCGTTCAGCGTGCACCGTTACCTGTTTCCGAAGACCGGTGTGCCTACTTTTGGTGGCGCCGATGTCGCCATCTGGCCGGAAGATCTCGTCGCAGGCAAAGTGGACGTTGCCATCGTCGGGGTGCCAAGCAATTCGAGCAGCGGCCGGCGCGATGCCATGAACGGTCCGAGCGAAATGCGTGGCCTGAACACCATCGCGACACCAGACGTGCAATCCCTGGTGAAGCCGCTCGAAATCCTGTCGGTGGTCGACTACGGTGATTTTGCCGTCGACCGGATGAGCACCGAAAGAACCGTCAGCCATGTCACCGCCATGGTTGCCGAAACCGCGGGCACAGGCGCCATCCCGATGCTGGTCGGCGGTGATACTTCCATGCTCTACCCGGGTGTCAGTGGCTTGGCCCAGGTACACGGAAAGGGGAGCTTTGGATTGCTGCACTTTAGCGCCCACCCGGATGCCGAGCGTCACGATGACCATATGATTTCTGACCGTCAGGCGCTATTCCGGCTGTTGGACGAGGGCATCGTGGAGGGCAGCGAAACCATCCAGGTGGGCTTACGCGGGCCCGCGGTTGACGTTGAGACACTGCAGTGGCTGCGCGATAAGAATGTGCGCTACCACACGATGGCAGAGCTCCAGCAACGCGGCTCGGAGATCGTCATGGAACGAGTCCTGCAGGAGGTCGCCAGTGGCCCCGAGGCCTTTTTCGTCTCGATCGACGTCAGCGTCATCAACCCCGCTGAGATGATTGCGGCTGGGCGTGCAACCTACAACGGCGTGCGTCTCGAGCAAGTGGCCCGGACAATCCGCCATGTGTGCGCGGCGAAAGAGGTCGTCGGTTTCGAGCTAACTGACTTGGCCCCGATGCTCGATTTCTCCCGACTGTCGGTACTGCATGCGAATGCCGTGCTGAATGCCTGCCTGGTGGGCATCGCGGTGCGCAAGGCAGGCCTCGACCCGGACTACGTTCATCCATTGGCGCTCGATCACGGCCAACGATAGCATGCGCGCGCCCAGGTCTAGGAGCTTTGCGATGACATTCGTTTCGATCGAGATTCGTACCGGTCTGCTCTTTCTCATGACGGCTTCAGCAGCCGTTACTTGGGCACAGCAGCAAACGACTCATGAGCACGTTGTCGGCGAGCAGGCCTATCCATTTGACACCGTCGACCCACGGGAAGAGGAAAGCCCGCCCATCGAACTGCCCGAGAGCGTCGCGCCAAAGCTCGCATTGCTCACCCCGGAGCAGATCGAGTTTCTGAAGAGCGGCGATGCGCGTGCTTTTGCCGGTACAGCCGAAGAAACTGTCGAAGCCCTCGAGAAGCGCACACCGGAGGAAGTCAAGGCCTGGGTCGAGGCTATGCAACACGCGGTGGCACACAGCCGCTACACCGAAGGACGAGATAGGCCAAACATTCCCTTCAACATCGAATCGTCCGAATTCAATGCGTGGCGATTGCGGCGTCCCCGTTCCATGGATCCGCCGCGGGAGGCGGGTCCGATCGAACTCGGCCGCTACGGCGGCCGGGGCGGGCCGCCAACATTCGGGGGTTTCCCCCTGGCGCTGCACAAGGAAGACCTGGTCGCGGGTGAAGTCGATATCGCCATCATGGGCGCGCCCCTGAACATGGGCTCGGGATGGCGCGACTCGGGTGAGCGCGCCACCACCGAACTTCGCCTCCGGGACGTCAGCTGGGCCATGGGCGGATCGGACCAGTACGTACAGGTTAATGCCTCCAGGGTGTTGAAGATCGTGGACTATGGCGACGTTGCGATAGACAACGAAAGCACCGAACGGTCGATGAGCCACGTACGCGAAATTGTGCGCGAGATCGCGGCGACGGGCGCCGTACCGATGATTGTCGGCGGCGACCACTCATTGGAATATCCCAATGTTGCAGCCCTGACAGACGTTTATGGCAAGAAAAAGGTCTCCGTTATTCACTTCGATTCGCATTACGATGCATGGTGGGGGGGCACCGAGCTCATCAGTCATGGTTACCCTGTCTACCGCCTGATTAATGAAGGCCATGTGCGAGCCGCGGATTTCATCCAGGTCGGGCTGCGCTCGAGCGGACCCGACAAGTCGGGTTTCAAATGGATGCGGGAGAACGGCATGCGTTATCACACCATGGCCGAGATTCAGCGTCGGGGCTGGGATGCCGTGATTGACCGGGTTGTCGCCGAGGCCAGTGAAGAGGGACGCAAGCTACATATCTCTTTTGACATTGATGTTCTCGATCCCGCATTCACCGTGGCTACCGGCACACCGGTTCCAGGCGGTCTCACCATGCGCGAAGCGGTTGCCGTTGTGCGCCGTCTGTGTGCGGAGTCCGATGTCGTGGGGTTCGATCTGGTCGAATTCCATCCTGCACTCGATCCGACCTACAGGACGGCGCTCAACAGCGTGCATATCGTCAAGGCGTGCCTGACGGGACTCGCGATGAACGAGCAAGGGCTGACCGGGAAGCATTACCTGAGCCCGTTGTCATCGGAGCACGCCATAGACGACTACTATGGCGACCAGCAAATGTACCTGGACGCGACCAAGGCAGAGGAAGAGAGGGAAAAAGAAAAAAAGAAGAAGTGACTGTTCGTCCGGGGCTCACGCCTAATTCCCGCGAAGGAATGAAAGCGGTGACGTTGTTCGCTTGCAACCTTCCTGCGCCGCGCGCCACCGAGTCCGACCCCGTCGAGACCCTCCGAACGGAGTAATCACCGCACGACGCGGTGAGCTGGTCTCGCCTCTGAGCGGAGAACCTTTTGACTCCGCTCCGCATCGCGGATATTCTTCCGCGCCGCAGTGACCCCCTGGCCGCAGAACTACGACCCTCTCGGTTTCTGGCCGGCCTCCACGCTCCTGGCAAGCCTTCCGATCGTGGTCCTGTTCTACCTACTCGCGTTCCGCCGGGTGGGAGCGGCCCGATCCGCCGCGGGAGGCGCGGCGACCGCGCTCCTCATCGCCGTCTTCGCTTTCGGGATGCCGCTCCATCTCGCCGGGGCGAGCTTTCTCTACGGGGTCGCGTTCGGAATCGTGAAGATCGCCTGGATCGTGTTCTCCGCCGTGTTCCTGTACGACATCGCGGTCGCAAGCGGCGCCTTCGAGATCATGAAGGATTCCATCGCCGCCATTTCGGCCGACCGGCGGCTCCAGGCCCTCATCATCGCCTTCTCCTTCGGCGCCTTCATCGAAGGGGCGGCCGGGTTCGGGGCGCCGGTGGCCATCTCCGCCGCGTTCATGGTGGGGCTGGGATTCCAGCCGTTCTACGCGGCGGCGCTCTGTCTCATCGCCAATACCGCTCCGGTGGCCTGGGGCGCGCTCGGTACGCCGGTGCATACGCTGGCCGCGGTGACCGCGCTCCCGGAAGCGGACTTGAACGCGATGATCGGGCGCATCCTTCCCTTCACGTCGATTCTCGTTCCGTTCTGGCTGGTGCGCACGATGGTGTCGTGGAAGGAGACGTTCGAGGTGTTTCCGGCGATCCTCGTCACCGGCCTCTTCTTCGCCGTTCCCCAGTTCTACTGGTCGAACTACCAGGATAGCAATCTCGTCGACATCGTGGCCGCGCTCGTGTCGCTCGCGGCAATGGTCGCTCTCCTCCGGTTCTGGAAGCCTCGCGCCGTCTGGAGGTTCCCCGAGGAGGCGGCGGTCGCGGCAAGGACGGGGGCGTCGACGGGCGGCGTGCTCCGCGCCTGGATGCCCTTCGTCATCCTCTCCGTCTTCGTCTTCCTGTGGGGCCTGCCGTCGATCAAGAGAGTCCTGAACGTGGTGACGCCCGTCTTCGTCGTTCCCGGGCTTCATCAGGGCGTGGCGCGGGTGGCGCCGGTGGTCGCGGGAGCGACGCCGGAAGCGGCGCTCTTCGACTTCAACTGGCTCTCCGCCACCGGGACGGGCTGTTTTCTCGCCGCGATCGTTTCCGGTCTCGCCCTCGGCCTATCGCCGCGCACCCTCGGCCGGACGTTTCTCCAGACCGCCCATCGCATGAGGATGCCGCTCGTCGCCATCGCCTGCATGCTCGGTCTCGGGTTCGTGACCCGGTACTCGGGCGTCGACGCCGTCCTCGGTCTCGCCTGCACCCGCACGGGGTTCCTCTATCCTTTCTTCGGAACGTTTCTCGGCTGGCTCGGGGTCGCGCTCACCGGAAGCGACACGTCGTCCAACGCGCTCTTCGGGAGCCTGCAGCGAATCACCGCCGAGCAGCTCGGCTTCGACCCGGTGCTCATGGCGGCAGCGAACAGCAGCGGCGGCGTGATGGGGAAAATGGTGGACGCCCAGAGCATCGTGGTCGCGACCGCCGCTACCCGGCAGGTGGGAAACGAGGGACGCATCTTCCGCTTCGTGGCGTGGCACTCGATCGCCCTGGGCGCCATCGTGGGCCTCATCGTGATGGCTTACGCGTTCCTGTTCCCGCAGCTGGTTCCGCACGGACTGACGTTCCCCGAGTAAAACATCGGGAAGGAAGGCGATCTTGGCGGATCGGCAGTGCGATGCCGGGAAGTCAGGCCCGCCGCGTTGCGCGACCACGCGCAGGGTAATCGAGTGAGCGAGCCCGGCCGTCGCGGGATTCGTCTGCTATCGCTCTTAGCCATCTACGCGGTCATCGCCCACGTCCTGCCGCGACCCTCTTCCATCGAGCCCGAGGGATGGCGGGTGACGGCCATCTTCGCGGCCACCATGGTGGGGATGATGCTGCGGCCCCTCCCGGGGGCGGCCCTCGTCATCATGGGCCTTTCGGCCATGGTGGCCCTCGCCGGCGTTCCGATCGCGCGGGCCCTTTCGGGCTTCGCCGCCCCTCCCGTGTGGCTGGTGCTTCTCGCCATGCTCCTCGCCCGCGTGCTCCAGGACACCGGCGCGTCGCGTCGCATCGCGCTCCTGTTCGTGCGCCTTTTTGGCCGGAGCTCGCTCGGGCTCTCGTACTCGCTCCTCGCGACCGACGTGACGCTCGCGGTCGGAATTCCCACCATCAGCGCCCGCTCCGCCGGGATCATCCTCCCCGTGGCCCGGAGCATCGCCGAGCTCTATGGCTCGAACCCGGGGCCGACCGCGCCCCGGCTGGGAAAATTCCTGATGGCGTCGCTCTATCAGGGAAGCGTCGTCGCCTGCGCGATGTACCTGACCGGCCAGGCCTCGAACGTGCTCGCGGCGAAGCTCGCCGCGGACGTCGCCGGGGTCGACGTCACCTGGTCGAGCTGGTTTCTCGCCGGAGTGGCGCCCGGCCTCGTCTCGTGTCTGGTCGTGCCCTTTCTCGTGTACCGGATGCTTCCACCCGAGATTCGCAAGACACCCGGCGCCTCCGAATACGCCGGGAGCGAGCTCGAAAAGATGGGACCGCTGAGGGGCGAAGAGGCTCTCTCCCTCGCCATCTTCGCCTCCATGGCGGGGGTGTGGGTCACATCGGGCTGGCACGGGATCGACGTCACCCTCGTGGCCTTCCTCGCAATCTCGCTGTTCCTGCTGACTCGTCTCCTGAGCTGGGAGAAAGTCATATCCGAATCCGCCGCCTGGGACATCCTCGTCTGGTACGGCGGGCTCTTCACGCTCGGGGAGATCCTCAACGAGACCGGCGTCACCACCGCCTTCGCCCAGGCGGTGCGCTCCGCGACCGCCGGCTTCGCCTGGTACTTCGTTCTTCCCGTCGCGCTCCTCATCTACTTCTACGCGCACTACGGATTCGCGAGCATCACCACGCACCTTCTCGCCCTGCTTCCGCCGTTTCTGGCGATGCTCATCGCCGCGGGAACGCCTCCCGGGCTCGCGGTCTACAGCCTCATCTGCCTCGCGAACCTGACCGCCGGCCTCACCCATTACGGGACGACGACCGCGCCCATCGTGTTCGCCCAGGGCTACCTCCGGGTCGACGAGTGGTGGCGCGTGGGCCTCATCGCCTCGCTCGCGAACCTGGCGATCTGGATGACGGTTGGCTTCGTATGGTGGAAGCTCGTGGGCTTCTGGTAGACGGCTCAGGCACCTCGTTCCGCCTATCGAAGCTTAGAGACCCAGTCGATTGAGGTAGCGCCTCCTCGCTCGCGACGCCACCGAAGGCAGCGAGCTCGACGAGCTTCTTTCTCCGGATCGCCGAGTGGGAAGTCGACGGACTCCGAAATTGTCTCTCCTTTATCGCGCACTCGAGAGCAAACGCCATTCCGATCGGTGGGCTTTCCGCGCGGATCAGAGAGGTGGTATGCTCGAAGTCGTGGACGCTCCATCGGACAGCCGAGTCGCCGACGGTCGCGACCTGCATCCGGCGCCCGAGCCCGATGAGGCGGATCGCATTCAGATCGCCGAGCGACTTCATTGGACTCCAAAGGAGCGGCTGCAGTACCTCCTCGATATGCTCGCCTTCGAGGAGCGCGCTCGTCGCGCTCGACCTCTGGACATCAAGCGCTGACCGGGATGCGCCGCTTCCAGCCCGAGGAGATGTTACGGGCTCTCGAGCGCTTCGCGAGACTGTCCGAGACGTCCTCGCCCGCGAAGGCGCGCTTCCCGGTCAGCATCTCGTAGAGCACCACTCCAAACGCCCAGACGTCCGCTCGACGGTCCGCGGGCCTCCCCTTGGCCTGCTCGGGGCTCATGTACGCCGCCGTCCCCAGGAGAACTCCCACCTCTGTCGCTCTCGTCAGCGTCGGCGAGTTGCTCTCCTCAGGGGAAGCGGTTCCGCTTCCAGCGCCTTTGCCAGACCGAAGTCCAGGATCTTCACGTCCCCGTCCTTGGTCAGCTTCACGTTCGAAGGCTTCAAGTCGCGATGGATCACCGCCTTCTCATGCGCCGCCTCGAGCCCCTGAGCGATCTGAAGCGCGATGCAGAGCGCCTCGTCCACGGGAATCCGACCGGAAGCCATCCGCTCTGCGAGGGTCGGCCCTTCCACCAGCTCCAGCACGAGCCGCGTATGCCGTCCGCTTCTTCGACTCCGTAGATCGATGCGACGTTCGGGTGATTGAGAGAGGCTAGAACCTGCGACTCCCGCCGAAGCGCTTCATCCGCTCTTCGTCCCGCGCGAAGGCTTCGGGGAGAACCTTGATCGCGACCTCCCGGTTCAGCTTCGTCCGAGGCTCGGTAGACCTCTCCCATGCCCCCCGCGCCGAGCGCTCCCAGGATCTCGTACGAGCCGAGGCGGGCTCCGGAGCCGAGAGCCATGGTGATTTCCTCGAGACGTTACTATTCAACGTCCCTACGAGATTCTCACGCCTGCCGTCTCCGGAGGCATGGGCCGCCATCGAGCGCACCGTCGCGATCCAAGCCTCATGGCTGCGAGGCCTGGCTCCGGGGTGGAACCACCGTGACGGTGAGGCTCGACGGATACTGCTTCGAGTGGTGCACGGTATTCGTCGCCACGACGGCGCTCCACTCGTCGTAGTTGTTGCCGCCGGTGTTCAAATTACGATCGAAGCGCGGGAAGTTGCTGCTCGAGACCTCGATGCGGAGGCGATGGCCGGGGGCGAACCAGTTGCTCGTGGTGAGCGGCTGGAGAGTGACCTTGTAGACCTTGCCCTTTTCCATCCACGCGAGTGGCTTTTCGTAGCCGTCGCGGTAGCGCATCCTCTGGATCGATTCGTCGAGGTTGTAGGCGCTTCCGTCCGGGTAGACGTCGAGGACCTTCACGGTGAAATCGGTGTCCTTCACGTCCGAAGAGACGTAGAGCGTCGGCGTGATCGGCCCACTCACTTCCGTCCCCTCGTGGAACGGCTCGGTCGTATAGACGAGGATGTCCTGGCGCGCCTCCATCTTTCGCTGGTCGAAGGAGCCGGCCTCGACCGCGTTCCCGGTGCAGCAGACGTTCCCGCCGTAGGACGGCACCGGGTTCATCGGATCGTAGACGAAGGTGTCGGGCTGGTCGGAAGCGGGAGGAGTGGCGCCCAGCTTCCCGTCACCGAAGACCGCGTTCGCTTTCCCCCCGCTCGAAAGGTAGAAGGTCTGCTCCTTGGCGCCTTCGGGAGGCCAGGTGCTCGAGCGCTGCCACTCGTTCGATCCCATGGTGAAGTACGTGACCTTCGGAAGGCTGTCGAGCCTCGTGGCCGTCTCGCCCTTCAGGAAGCGATCGAAGAACCCGTACGTGATCTCAAGGTAGTCGAGGCGCGCGTCGCCCATGCTGCGCTCGCCCACCACGGTGTTCTTCGTGGCGCGCGTGAAGGCGCAGTGCGCGACCGGCGCGATGATGGCCCACTGCTGCTCTCGGACCTCGGGTGAGGCGTTCTTCCGGACGTGGTTGTACATCGCGAGGTTCGGACCGGTCGACACGTCGTACCACGACATGTACCAGAGACCGGGCACGTCGAGCGGCATGTCGTCGTGCCAGAGTCCTCCCTTGTACCAGGCCGGGTCGTTCGGCTGGCGCTGGATCATGCGCCCGCCGGTGTCGACGGGCATGGGATCCGCGAAGATCCCGCGCGGGCCCTGCACGTTCTGCAGGATGTCCTGGACGGGCAGGTGCCGGAGCGCCTTGCTCCAGTCGACCGGCGGCATCTGCGGGGCCAGATCGAACATCCTCGATGCCGCGGCGAGGTCCTCGGTCCCGGTCGACTCGGGGAACATCGGGCGCACCTGGTTCTGCTGGCCGTAGATCCAGGCGATGAAGAGCATCTGCACGGCGCCGCCGCGGTACCAGTTGCCCTGCTCGTAGTAGGGGCCGACCCGGCCCACGCCGGCGCCGAATCCCTGCACGTTCATCGCGGCGTAGGCCGGATGGCCCATCGACGCGATCGCCATCTGGTACTCCGCGGTCGAGGAACAGCCGGTAGTCCCGACCTTGCCGTTCGACCAGGACTGCGCCTGCATCCAGGAGAGAGCGTCGTAGCCGTCGGTGATGGGAGCGCCTAGAATGTCGTAGTTCCCTTCGGAGAAGAAGTGGCCCCGCTCGTTCTGCACGACGTAGGCATAGCCCCGCTTCACCGCCGTGAGCGCCGCCGTCATGTCCGAAGGGACGCCGTTCCTGACGTCCCAGTAGTTGAAGTTGTACGGGGTCCTCACCCAGACGATGGGGACCTTTCCCGACGCGTTCTTGGGTCGGTAGACGTCGGTCGCGAGACGGACGCCGTCGCGCATCGGCACCAGGATCTTGCGCTCGACGACGGCGATCTCCTGGAGCTCGTTCTCCGCTTCCCAGCGCTGGGCGATCTGCTCGGGGGTCAGCGGGGTGCCGCGCGGCTGAGCGCGCAGGATTGAAGGAGCGAAAACCAGGACCGCAAGGAGCCCGAATCCGAACCGCCGGGTGTTCATGGTTCACCGTCCTTGGAGCCTACCGATAGCACAACTCCAGCCGGTCCTCCAGTGTCAAGCGTGGTCGAAGAACGGGCGCCGAAGATTTCCAGGCGTGATCGGAGGAGCTACACGCTGACGCGCGTGATGGCGAGGAGATTCACGTCATCGGGCAGAGGCTCGCCGTCGTCGATGCAGAACTCTTCTAGCAAGCCGTCGAGGATCTCGATACCGCTTCGTCCCATCAGCTCATCGAAGAGGCGGGTCAGGCGGTCGTCGTCGAAAGAATCCCCGGCGGTTCCCGCGACGGCGTGAATCCCGTCGGAGCCCACGAGGAGCACGTCTTCCGGCGTCAGGGACAAGGACCGTGCTTCGTAGCTCGGGGCCGCGTCTCCGTCGAAGAGGACGAGCGGAAACCCCGCGAGCTCGACTTCCTGCACGCGCCTATCCGAGGACCGAATGACGAACGGGTACGGGAGCCCGGCGTTCGCGTACTGGACCTCCGGTAGGTCCTCGGCGAGCTTGACGATCGCGGCGGCGGCGAACATCCCTTCGGGCAGGGCTCGGTGGAGACGGCCGTTCATCGCTTTCAAGACGTCGACGGGTTCCGCCGTCGGCGCGGCGACCTCCTGGAAGAGCTCCTTCATGAGCATGGTGGTCAGGGCCGCCTCGAACCCGTGCCCGATCACGTCGGAAATGATGAGGATCAGGCCGTCCTCACTTTCCACGTAATCGTAAAAGTCACCGCCGACGTCCTCGCAGGGCCGATAGAGATACGCAAAATCATACCCGGCGACGGCGGGCGCGCGCGCAGGGAGGAGACTCTGCTGAACCCGGGCGGCGCGGTCCAGCCCCTTCTTCATCAGGCGATACCTCTGCACCAGGTCCTGATGCTTCTCGAAGAGCCGGCTCAGCTGGGTCCGCGTGTCGTCTGGAAGTCCGCGGTTGGGATTCGTTTCGAGGAAATCCAGCATGGGGGACACTCCCTGAGTGGGTGAGGAAGAGGCCCTTGCCCGCGGTGGTTCCCTCCGTCCCGTCGTCGGAAGAGCGGGAGCTGGAGTTCGACTGTCTCGAAAAGTGCCTGGAGAAGCTCACGTCCAGAAACCGCGACCTGATCCTCGACTATTACCGTGACGCGGAAGAAGGAATGATCGAGCACCGCAGGGCGTTATCCGCGAGATTGGGAATCGGATTGAACGCGCTCCATATCCGCGCGCACCGGATCCGGGCCAACGTGGAACGGTGCGTCTCGGAATGTCTCGAGCACAACCGGACGGAACACTGAAGCGGTCGGCAGGAAAGGAAACGACCAAGAGGAACATTCATTGATGAGAGCCAACGGCGGAGACGACACATTGAGAGATTACTTGCTCGGAGGTCTGTCCGAAGACGCCAAGGAACAGATCGAGAGGCAGCTCATGACCGAAGACGGCGAGTTCGAGCAACTCCTCATCGAGGTGGATGGGCTGGTCGACGACTACGTCGGGGACGGATTGTCCGAGCGAGACCGGCTCCGCTTCGAGAGTCATTTCCTGTGCACTCCGGAGCGGCGGATGAAGCTGCGGTTCGCCGCGACGCTACGGGATTACCTGCACGCCCATTGGAAGACCGCGCCCAAGAAGTCCGCCACGGACGAGAAGCCAGGCTTGATCAAGTCTTTCTGGAATCGGCTTTTCAAATTCGTCCCGCATCCGACGCCCACCTGGGGCACGGTCGCGGCGGCTCTCACCCTTGTGGTCGCGCTGGGCGTCTCGTCGATGGTGGGTCACTTCCGGATCCAGGACCAGCTCGACCAAGTCTCCACGGAGCGCCAGGCTCTTCTGCAAGAGCGGGAAACCCTGCAACAACAGCTCGCGGTCGAGCGCGCCCGCACGGAGGTACTGACCTCGACCGTGGAGCGACAGCTCGCGGCCGAGCGTGCCCGCGCGGAGGAACGGATCCCGACCTCGGAGCGACGGCTCGCGGTCGAAGGTGCCCTCGAGGAGGAACAGGCACCGGCCGCGGCGTCGTTGCGACCCCCGCAATTGTTGACGTCGCCAGAAAACCTGTCGTTCTCACTCTCCCCCGGCGTCTTCCGCGAAGGCGGTGAGCTCGCCAGAATCCGAATCCCATCCGACGCGAACTGGGTGATGCTCCAGCTCGACATCGGGCTGGACGAATACCGCCGGTATCGGGCGGTGCTTCACCGGGCCGAAGGCGATGAAGTTTGGGCGCAGGGGAATCTCCGGGCCAGAACGGTTTCGACCGGGGCGATGGTCGTCGTGACTCTACCGTCCCAACTCCTGACTCCGGGAGACTATTACATGACCCTCCTCGGGGTCGGCGACGACGGCGCGAACGAGGGACTCGGACGATACGACTTCCGAGTGATCCCCGAATAGCTCCCCTCCGCAAGGCTCGATGAAAGAATTCGCCCCTCTCGGGCATATCCGGGCGAGAGCCCCCGGGTGAAGAACACATGAAGGCCTCGACCATGACTCGCGGAACTCTCGTGGTCGTATCGATCAAGGCAGTCTCGCCTCGGGTGCCGGATCCGGGAAGGATTCCGGCCGAGCTCAGTGGCGCGATCCGCCGCGGAACGGGAATCATCCTGGACATGACGGGAGTGTCGGCCATCGACTGCTCGGGCATCGGGCTCCTCGCGACGCTCTACGTCGCGGTGCGAGAGGTGGGAGGACGCCTCACCCTGCCGAATCTGCAGGAAAGGCCTCGCCAGATGCTCGCGGCCTGCGGCGTGCTCGCGATCCTGAATCCAGCCGACAGCGAAGAGGACGCTCTCGCGAGCATCATCGGTCCGGACCGTCCCGAGATGTATCTGGAGAGGACTCGGCTTCTCCTCGGCGCCCGGCGGCGCCTTGCGTTCGCCGGCGCCTAGAAGACGACGGCGTCTTCGCCTCGATCGGCGATGAGCTTCCGGAGCCTCATGAGGAGACCGTCCCGCCGCGCCGAAATGGCGGCGATCTGCGGCTCGAGCAGCAGCCGGCCGAACCGGTACTTCAGGTAGTCGGGCTTCAGCCTTTCCAGCTCCTTCACTACTCAGGGACTGGCCACGCCGCTCAAGCGCCGTGTTCGCCGCCTACAGGGGCAGGGGAGTGTAGTGACAGAAGACCCGAGCGTTACTCAAGTCCAACCGAGGAGGTTGCATATGCGACCGAGCACCGCATTGGCGATTAGCGTGCGATTAGGCGTCAGTTAACTGGGATAGCGCGGGATCCATCGGCGAAGTCGGATGACGAACGAGCCATCGAGCAGGTTATTGACCAGTGCGACGACCTAGGGAACCGCGGTGATGCCCGCGCCTTCGCGCAACTGTTCTCGGAGAACGCCGACTTCGTCGCTGCCAGGCGTCGTCACGTCGATTCGATCGCACCGCGGAAGCTTCCTCGTCCGGAACCGCGATCTCGGAGCGCTGCTTGCTGGAGACATGCATTTGGCAGTCGCGACGAGCGCGCACCCTTTTTGTAGCGCTCGCACCGATCCGGCCGCAGTAAAGCGGCCATGGCGCCGACGCCAGCGCATCACTCTGCCCGCAACACCACGACGGGGTCGACCCGGCTGGCCCGTCGCGCCGGGAGAAAGCTCGCTACGACCGCGACCGTCGCGAGAAGCAAAGGCACGAGGATGAGAGTCGCCGGGTCGCTCGATTCGACGCCGAACAGGAGTGCCTGTAGCATCCGTCCGGTCGCGAGGGCTCCGATGAGCCCGAGAGCGATGCCTGCCGTTACCAGCACGACGCCCTGCCCCAACACCCAGCGCGCGATTCCCGAAGCGGTGGAGCCGAGCGCCATGCGCAAGCCGATCTCGCGCTGCCGGCAGCTCACGGCGTAGCCCACGACGCCGTAGAGGCCGAGGCTGCCGAGAACGAGCGCCATTCCAGCAAAGCCCGCCGCGAGCACCATCGTGAACCGATGCACCGAGCGAGCGTCACGCGCGTAGTCCTCGAGAGGACGCACGTTCGAGACGGCGAGGTCCTTGTCGATGGCAGCGAGCTCCTCTCGCACGGGAGCGACGAGGTCGAGAGGCTCTCCGCTGGCTCGAACCGCAAGCCCCATCTGGTTTCGTGCTCCCTGCGCGAACGGGACGAAGAACTGCTCGCGGAGCTCGAACCTCGGATCGTGATGGCGCATGTGCCGGATGACGCCCACGACCTCGGCCCAGACGGGCACGAACCCGCGCTCGGTGCGCACCTCGATCTCGATCTCCTGGCCGATAGGGCTCGTGCCGGGCCACGCCCTCGATGCGAGCAGTTCGTCGATGACCACGACGTACCGGCTCCCGCCATCGTCGCGATCTTCCAGAAAACGGCCTTGGACGAGCTCTGAGCTCACAGCTCGAAAGTATCCGGGCGATACCACACGTCCGTCCGCTTCGTTCGCCTCGCCTTCGGCCTCGGATCGCAGCCGGTAGGGCGACGACCAGTTGGGAAGATCCGAGAGCGGGAGCTGGTTGATGGCTCCCACGGCGACGACACCGGAAATCTCCCCCACCCGGCGTTCGAGCTCGCGAGTGAAGTTATCGAGCTCGATGCCCGATCCGTAGCGCTGATGCGGCAGGGTGAGCTCCATCGTGAGCACACCTTCGGTACGGAATCCGAGGTCCACTCGCTCGAGCTGCTCGAGAGTTCGGAAGCACAGCGTTGCGCCGACGGAGAGCATGAACGCGAGAGCGAGCTCCGCGACCACCAGCAAACTGCGCCCCCGCCCGCCGAACCCACCGCCGGGAGTACCCGACCGGAGCGCCGAGTAGAGCTGCTGTCTTCGTGATGCCAGAACGGGAGCGAGCCCGAAGAGCAGTCCGCAGAGGATGCTGGCCCCGAAAGCGACTCCGAGGACGATCGGATCGGCGATGATCTCGTCCGGACGAGGCAGACCTCTCGGCGCGAGCGCGAGAAGAGGCCGGAGCGCGAGGCTTCCGACCAAGATGCCCCCGAGACCGCCGAAGGTCGCGAGAACCAGGCTTTCTATCAAGAGCTGCGAAGCGATCTGCCGACCCGATGCTCCCAAAGCGGAGCGGAGCAGCATCTCCTCTCGACGTTGCGCAGCACGGGAGAGCAGGAGGTTCGCGACGTTCGCGCAGGTGATGAGAAGCAGGAGGCCCGTTCCGACGAGAAGGGCGAGAATGACCGGCTGCGCCCTGCCCACCGCGTCTCCCTTGAGAGAAACGACGTTGAATCCGCGTCCCGTGTCACGGTATTCGGAGAACTCCGATTCCACTTGCTCACCGATCGTGCGGATCTCCTGACGTGCCTGCTTTAGTGTGGAGCCCTCGCGGAGGCGACCGACGGTGCGCAGGTAATACAAGAGCCGGGGGGCCGCCTTGAGGTCGTGACCGAAAGGAACCCAGAGGTCGAGGTGCGTGGCGACGCCGGCATCGCTCGGCATGACGAGATGAAAGCTCGCAGGCAACACGCCGACGATCTTGAATGTCCCTCCAGGGAATCCCCAGCCGCCGTCGATGCGGAGGCTTCTCCCCACCGCGGAACGATCGCCGCCGAAGCGACGGCGCCAGAGCGATTCGCTGATGAGTACGCTGTCCGAGGACGTTCCCTCGTCGCCGGGCCCGAAGCCACGGCCGATGATTGGCTCGGCGCCGAGAATCGAGGGGAAGTTCCAGGTGACGAGGCCCAGGCGCACCGTCTCCGGCTCGTTGTCCTCCACGACCGCTCCGGTCGTCGTCCAGATCGAGGCGAGCTCTTCGAAATGCTCGCTGCGTTCCCGAAGATCGTTCAGCTCGGGGCCCGAGATCGGATAACGCGTGAAGTCCGAGGCGGGCATCTCCGACCAGATCAGAGCCAAACGGTCGGCATCACGATAGGGCAACGGATCCACGAGGACACCCTTTGTAACGCAGAGGATCGCGGTGCTCGCGCCGATGCCGAGCACCAGCGAAAGGGCGGCTAGTACGGTGACACGCCCGTTGCGCCACGTCGAGCGCACTCCGAAACGCAAGTCCGTTCCCAGGGAATGCATCGTGATCTCCTTTCGTGCGTACAGCGAATGCCTCCGCCGCACGTCGAATGCCGTCCGGATCAGATCCGCCGAAGTATGACTCCAGAAAAGACAGGCGCCCCATGGACCGCGAAATCGCGGTCGCTCGCGGTCCCGGCGAAAACACTCGACGAGCTCCTCGCGGAACCGCTCGCGAAAAGAGAGCGGGTACAGCCGCAACAGGAGACGGAAGAGCCGTTCCTCGCTGCGCCCCTCTTCTGGTCGCGACAGGCTCACTTCGTTCCCGCGGTCGCGATGTGACGCCGCGCAGCCCTCATGACGCGCGCCATCCGTCCGAGCTCCGATTCGAGCGCTCGTCTGCCGGCGGGCTGGATGCGATAGACACGGCCTCGGCGGGCGTCGGGCGGCTCCGCGCCTTCCACCTCGGCCACGTAGCCGCGCCGTTCGAGGCGCTGCAGAGCCTGGTACAGACTCCCGGAGCCGAGAAAAAAGTCGCCGCCAATCCTCTCCTCGACGTCCAGCTTTATGGCGTAGCCGTGTCGGGGCCCCTGGAGGAGGGTCAACAGGATCTCTACGGCGACGTTCGAGAGCTCACCGTCTCTGGCGTTGGAGCTACGGGACATGATGGGAAACTCTTCTAGTACTCAATGCCGTGGCGGCACCCGTAATCGATCGAGCCGCCACGGCTCGGGCTGCTTACGGCGCGGCCAGCGCGCCGGGCCTCCTCCGCTCGCGCAGGCTGGACTGTACTTTTCGTCAGCCTGCCGGGCTGTGTCTCCACCCCATAAATAGTCACGGGTAAACATGTCATGCCGTGACATATTAGCACGAGAAAGCCGCCCCGCCCAACGGCGTGGGTTGACGAGCGGTCGGTGGCGGGGTAACGATTCGCGGATGGTGGAGATGGTGCTTTTCTCGCTGCTCTTCGCCGGCGCGCCTTTCGATGCCGTACAGGTCGAGCAGAACTTGATGGTTCCCATGCGGGACGGTGTGCGGCTCGCGACCGACGTTTACCGCCCCTCGCGCGAGGGACAAGTCCTCGACGAGAAGCTTCCCGTGCTCCTCCAACGCACTCCGTACGACAAGACGGGCCGGTCGCTCGTGGAGCGGGCGAAGTATTTCGCGTCACATGGCTACGTGGTTGCTCTCCAGGATCTACGGGGAACGTACGCGTCCGAAGGGGAGTTCACGAAGTACATCGGTGAAGGTCAGGACGGATACGACGCGATCGAGTACCTCGCGAAGCTTCCCTACAGTGATGGCCGGGTTGGGATGTGGGGAACGTCGTACGCCGCTCACGTTCAGGCGAACGCCGCGAAGCTGAGACCACCCCATCTCGCCACGATTGTTCTCAACATGGGCGGCATGTCGAACGGCTGGGATCACAAGATTCGCAATCACGGCGCTTTCGAGCTGCAGCAGCTCACCTGGGCGTTCCGCCAGCTCTACGACGAGACCGAGGACCCTGTCGTGAAGAAGAGCCTGGAGCTCGAGCCGGTCGACAAGTGGCTCCAGGCGCTCCCCTTGCGAAAGGGGCTCAACCCGCTGTCCATCGCACCCAACTTCGAGGATTACATCCTCACGATGATGCGAAGCGGCGACTACGACGAGTACTGGCAGCACCACGACATCAACTGGCAAGAGCATTACGACGAGACTGCCGACATTCCGACGGTGCTCGTGTCGGGCTGGTACGACTCCTACGCCGGGGGAACGGTGACCAATTACGTCGAGCTCGAGAAGAGACTGACCTCGCCCGTGTCCCTCGTCATGGGGCCCTGGACTCACGGTGGTAACACGAGAAGTTATGCCGGAGACGTTTCGTTCGGTGAAGCCGCCGCTATCGCCGACTTCCATGACGCATTCCACTTGAAGTGGTTCGATCGCGTTTTGAAAGGCAAGGGTGTCGGGGATGCGGAGGCACCCGTGCGCGTCTTCGTCATGGGTACGGGTGACGGCCACCGAGATGAAGCCGGCCGGATCTATCACGGCGGCTACTGGCGGGAGGCGGAAGCCTGGCCGCTTCCTGGTACGCGCCTGGTGCCTTTTTTTCTTCACGCGGACGGCACCCTGTCGGAAAGCCGGCCACACAGGGCCACGTTGCCCACGACCTATACCTTCGACCCCGAAAACCCCGTGCCGACCATCGGCGGGGCATTCTCGAGCACGAGCCCGGTGTTCGAGCCGGGCGCGTACGACCAGAGGGAGACGGAAGCGATCTTCGGAGCGAGGGAGCCGTACCTTCCGCTAGCCGCTCGCTCGGACGTCGTCGTCTTTCAGACCGAGCCCCTCGACGAGGATGTCGAGGTCGTCGGTCCCATTGCCGTCGAGCTCACTGTTTCTTCCACGGCGGTCGACACGGATTTCACCGTGAAGCTCGTCGACGTTCATCCGCCGTCGGAGGACTACCCGCGGGGTTTCGCGATGAACTTGACCGACGGGATCTTGCGCGTGCGTTATCGGAGCTCGCCGGAACGCCAGGAGCTCATGACGCCGGGCGAAATCTACTCTATTAGGGTAGAGCCGTTTCCCACGGCAAACGTCTTCAAGAAGGGCCACCGCATCCGCCTCGACGTATCGAGCAGCAACTTCCCTCGGTTCGACGTGAACCCCAACACCGGCGAGCCGCTCGGTGCCCATCGACGCTCGGTGTCCGCCGACAACACGATTTATCACGACGCCGCCCACCCTTCTTACGTCCTGCTGCCGATCGTCCCCGCGGGAAACGCGGACCGGTAAGTCGTTTCTATAATCGTGGACGCTTGCCCCGAACGCCCATTGCCACGAGGAACATCACGGACTTGCCGCGCGCGTGCGGGGAGAAGAACTCCGTCACGGCGTCGTCGTAAAACGTGAGGCCAGTGGCGCCGAGCTTCCAGGCGTAGGCGGCGAGGTACAGACGGCCGCCGAGAAGCCCGCCTTCGAGGGCAGCGACGCGGTAGCCGCGATCGCCGTAGCGGGCGAGAGCCGGCTCGAGATCGGTGAGGACGTAGACGTTCACGGCCGCATCCGCGGCGAGAGGTTGTCCCAGATCGAGGTACCCGGCCTCGCTCCGAAAGTCACCTTCCCTCAAGAGCGTGAGCCCCATGTCGCCGTGAACGTAGGTGCCTCGGGCGAGGCCGTCCACATCGTTCACGATGACGTACAAGTCGCCGAGCATGATGTCGAGCGTCGCGGAGTCGAGGATGCTCGTGAGCGCCGCGGCGTCGATCGGTTGCCGCTCGAAACGGCGGGCCGAGCCGCGGCGCCGAATCACGGATTCGAGCGGCTCGTGGAAGGAGGCCTCGATTTCTGGCCTCGTCTCGTGCTGTTTCCCCAGGGCCGGTGCCTCGCGCAAGGCACGCGCGTCCGCGCCGCTTTCGAGTGAGCTGTCTCGGTGCATCTCGACGATGAGCGGGTAGTCCAAGCGGCTTCGCGATAACGGCACCGTCTCGAGACCCAGAGGCTCGGGGCTTCCCGGTGTGGGAGGGAGAAGCTGATTCGAGATTCCCAGGCTCACGAGCGTGACGACCCCTTCCTCTTCGGGGTCGATGTCGAGCAGCCGCTCGAGATCGGGGTCGGCGAAGAGCGGGACGAGTTGTGCGGGGATCAAGAGAGCCCGCGCCATCGCCAGAACGTGGGCGAGAATGGTGCCTCCGTCCCAGAACGCGTGACGGTAAGCTCGACTCTGGTATTTCCAGGCGTTGCGCCAGTAGGTCGTCGTCAGGACGAGCACGGCTTCCGCGGTCGCGACTCGTTCGTCGTCGCCCGTCGCTTCGACGAGCGACCTTCGCCAATCCCCGGAACGAAGGTGGTCGAGTGCGTGCTCGCGCGGGTCGTAGTGGAAAACGCCGTCTTCCTTAACGACGTAGATCTCGATGTGGTAGAGAGCCCCGGTGCAAGCGGCGGCGCGGAATAGCATCTCCTGACCCCCACCATAATTGCTGCGCTTCGTGATGCCGGCCGCGTGGAAGAGAAGACGCGACAGATCCGCCGGTCCGAGCGCCGTCTCTCGTGGCGCCGCCGGAGTCGGCCGGAGCGCTTCGAGCGCGCTGATGCCGTGTGCCTCACTGACGGGGGGAAGCGGTGTAGACGTGACGTCCCGATAGATCTTGAAGGGGATGGGCTGGTTCTGCCAGTCGAGATAATGGCGGTTGAGCCGCACGCTCTCGTAGCTGTGCTTTGTCACCTCGTGAAAGCGCCGTGCGGTCTCTCCCGGAGCTTCGGCCACGGCACAAATCGTAGCACGTCGCCCGGATCGCGGTCGTGAATCGTAGCCGCCCTCCGTGGTATAGAGACGCGTATGAGAATCCCTGGACACGTCATCGTCTGGCTTTCAGGACTCGCTTTCTTCGCCGGCTCGCCGTCCTCGAGCCCGGCTCAATTGGAACGTGGAACGGATGCGATCGTCGTGGGCGCCGGAATCTCGGGACTCTCGGCGGCGCTCGAGGCGGCACGCGGCGGCGCGTCCGTGCTCGTGGTGGACATGTGGTCCATCTTCGGCGGTCACGCGGTGATGTCACACGGAGGGCTTTGCATCGTGGGGACGCCGGTACAGGAAGCGGCCGGGATCCGGGACAGTCACGAGCTGGCAGAGCAAGACTTCCTCACCTGGGGCGAGGACGCGCATCCCGGATGGGTGAGCTTCTATGTTCGCAACTCGCGCGAGCTCATCTACGATTGGGTCAGCGGGATGGGGGTCACGTTTTCCGGCGGAGTCACCGCGATCCCGGGCAACAGCGTGGCCCGCTTCCACAATCCCGATGGGCGAGGGCTCGGGCTCGTGAGCCCGATCTACCGGGCGTGCCTGCTCAACCCCAACGTGCGTTTCTTGTGGAATTTCAAAGTGGACGGTTTGATCCTGGAGGAAGGTCGTGTCGTCGGTATAAGAGGTCAGGACACGCGCACGCGCGAGCCCGCCGAGCTGCGGGCCACCCACGTCGTTCTCGCGACCGGCGGCTTCCAGAGCAACCTCGACATGGTGCGTGAGCACTGGCCCGAGGGTCTGGAGTTCCCCGAGCTATTTCTCGCTGGCTCGGGCTTGAACTCGGCTGGCTCCGGGCATGAGGTCGCGCAGCGGGCGGGGGCCCAGTTGTTCCACATGGACCACCAGTGGAACTACGCGACCGGCCTTCCCGATCCCCGTTACCCGGGCGCCAACCGCGGCTTGAACGCGAGTAACGGCGCATCGATTTGGCTCAACCTCCAAGGCAAACGCTTCGTGAACGAGCTGGAAAGCACGAAAGTGCGATTCCCCGCTCTTCTCGAGCAGAAGCCGGCCCGGTATTGGGCCATCTTCGACGAAAAGAGCAAGAGGCAGTTGTTCGTGAGCGGCTCCGACTGGGCCGATTTCGAGACGATCGAGCGGCTGCTGTTGAGCAACCAGGAGCTGGTCAAGAAAGCCGACACCATCGTCGAGCTGGCACGGGCTGCCGGCCTTCCGCCGGACGTGACCGCGGAGAGCGTCCGTCGTTACAACCAGATGGTCGAGGAAGGCACCGACCGCGATTACCATCGATTCGGCAAAACGGCGGTGCGAGGCTACGATCTGGTCCAGGGTAGTGAAGACGAGGGGCCACAGCCCGTCAAGATCGACACGCCACCCTTCTACGCGCTGCCCTTCTATCCGTTATCGCGAAAGAGCATGGGTGGCGTGCGCATCGATATGGAGGCGCGCGTTCTCGATCGAGACGGACGTCCAATCCCGGGACTATACGCCGTCGGAGAGCTGAGCGGATTCGGCGGCATCAATGGGAAGGCGGGGCTCGAAGGAACGTTTCTCGGCCCGTCGATCGTCACCGGTCGCGTTGTGGGAAGAACGATTCTCTCCGAGCTGCAGCGTCAGCGGTCGTTGGTGCCCACGACGGAGGTCGAGGCACCGGCGAGGCCGACAGCCAGTCGCGACCAGGATCAAACCGCGTGCGTGACGTGTCACGATTTGGAGGAACGGATCGCTTCACCGCGGTGGGGCTACTCCCACTTCGAAAAAGTGCACCGGATCGTCGGAGAGAGGGGAGCGAGCTGCAGCCAATGTCACGCGGAGATGTTCCCCTACGACTCCGACCGACATGCCATCGATCGTCTCTCTCAAGTCGAGACGTGCAAGGCGTGTCATCTTGCCGCCGAACGTTGAGATCGATATCCTCGTGGCCTTCAGGCTTGGCTCGAAGCCGACGATCCAACAGAGACGTGACGCGCCGGGGTTAGTAGAGGCCGCTCGCGCCGCCGCCGCCGGATTCGCCGCCGCCACCCTTGAAGGCGGGTTCTCGGTTCGGGGCGACCGCCTCGGGGGCGAGGGTCGTCATCGCAGCTCCGAATTCGAGCAGCTCGGTGCCGGATCGGGTATCGAGCCGGTCGGCCATGAAGCCATGTCGATCGCCCGTGCGACCTGACCGTAAATAGCTGCGCACGAGCAAGACGAGGGCGACCAGAGCCGCGCCGCTTCCGGTGAGAACGACCCATAGGGGCGCTAGGTGGACGTAGAAGCGGAGCGTCACCAACGATGATGCGATGAGTAGAATTCCGAGTTGAAGGAAAGGCCGGTGGCGTTTGGTGATCCCGAGAAGGAGCAGGGCGATGGGAATTGCAGCGGTCGCCACGACGCTGAGCGGTCGCCAAGACTGTGAGACGGGTGGGCTCAGCTCCTCGAGAAGCCCCCTCTCGTAAGAAGTGACGTGAACGGCTCCGTAGAGCGCGAGCACGGCGACGACGAGGACCTGGGTGAAAGCCGCGCGGTGGGACGGAGCGAGTCGCCCAGACCGCGCCGCGGCGAAGCTGAAGGGAACGAGAGCGAGAGCCGCGAGGATCCATAAGATACGGCTGCCCGGAATCACCGCGAGAAACGCGAAGCTGAGAGCCGCTGCGAGGCCACCATAGAGGGCGAAGCCCCAGCGCCACGAGGCGAGAGCGAAAAGAATCGAGGTCAAGAGTGTCGTAACGCGAAGAAAATCGCGGAAGTTGCCGGAGTCCTCGAAGAGCAGGAGGACGAACGCGGTGAGGAAGCACACGGCGAGAAACGACGTGGCGGCCTCGGTTCCTCCCTGGGCTCGCCGATACTGGACGATCTGGATCTCCGTAAGAGCAACCGACCCGCCGCCCAACACCAGGCAGAAAAGAGTTGCCTCGACTCCGAACACGCCGAGCAAGCCCGCCGTTGCCAGGAGCGCAATCGCGGTGAAGCAGAACAGAAGCACGCGGAAAGCGAGCTTCACGCGAACGCGGTCATCTGGGAAACGCCTGACGACCGCGTCGAGAGTCGTGTCGTCTACGAGTCCCGCCTGCCGAAAGCTCATGAAGGCTTTGCGGACCTCGTGCCGGCGCTCGGCGCTCACGGCCTCCGGGCTCAAGACGTTGCCTCCGAGAAAATGCGATAGGCTCGGGTCAGACCGAATACCGACGCGAGCGAGGTGACGAGGAACCAGACGAAAATCGTGACCTCTCCGTCGAGTGCCTCGACGGCGAAAATGCTCATCCCCGCGTAGGCCGCAAACACGCCCATGACGAAGAGCCAGAAGCGACGTCTTGCGTAGGCATGAACGGCGAGACCTGAGCCCGCCATCAAGAGTGCGAATCGGAAAAGAGCTTCGTCGCTGCCGGAGAACAAGGAGGTCAAGATGAGTAGCCAGCCGACAAAGGATGCCACGGGCTCGAAATGCGATTTCTTGTTCCAGTGGAGCAGCGCGTGGCCCAGCAGGACGAAGACGACTCCACAGATGATGGCGTTCGTTCTTGTGGCGCCGGGAGACCAGAGCAGATTTCCTCCCAGAGTCGATGCGGAGATCCCACGCCACGCGGAGAACGTCGAAAGCGCAAGCGAGAACACCACCCGCGAGTCGTAGCGCAGGGCGAGCCCGGCCATGAACAGGCTCATCCAGAACAAATGCCAGCTCCAGTGGTCTCCGAGCGGCGTGAACTGAGCTTCGACGTAGGCGATGTCCGCCGAGGCCAGAAGGACGCCGAGAAGCAGGACGTAGTCGAAAGCGAGGTGCGTCGAGGCAGCGGGTCCCCAGGAGAACGGAGGCGCTTTTCGCTGGACCCAGGCGAGGCAGCTCGTTGCGGCAATACCTATGCCGAGGGCAATCGCGACCGGTGAAATGTCGTCGAGATTCTGCTCGACTAGGGCCCCGACGCCAGCCGTCAGCAGCAGGACGCCGACGTACAGGAGAAAACGGAGCTCACCATGGACGGAGAGCCTTCGTCCTTCCGCGATCGGACGCAGAAAGTCGGCTTGTTGCTGGGAGAGGATCCCTTCTCGATCGAGTGTCGAGATTCCGGCCACGACGTCGGGATTCATGGGTTGCTAGGCTGCCTCACGGAATATCGCGATATGCTTCGAGAATACGAATCGGCTCGGTGTTTCGTCAATTGGAGGCGTGCGGAGCACGCCGCTGCGGCGGCCGATCGAACACAGGTCCCGCCACGGCATTGAGCAAATGGCAGGGTGATGAGAAAGTACAGTACAGCCTGCCGAGCGGCGGCCGTCGCGTCTGCTGCGAGATCGGCGCGCAGCGCCGCAGAGGCCGAGCCGTGGCGGCCGGACGATCGCGGGTCCCGCCACGGCATTGAGTACTAAAGGAGCGCATTATGAGTTTCTGGCTCTTGGCACTCGCTCTGGGTTCGATGCCTCAGGAACACAAAGAGGAAGTCGGGGAAATCGCCTGGATCCGGGTCATTTCTTACGACGAGTCCACGGGCGAGCTCAGGCGGCTCTACGATCTCGTCAAGGGCGCCAGCGGAAACGTAGACAACGTGGTCAAGGTGCACAGTCTGAGGCCCCATACGTTGGAAGGACACTACGCTCTCTACAAGGCGGTTCTGCACCACCCGGAGAATCGAACGCCCGCGTGGTTTCTGGAGACGCTGGGCGTCTACACGAGCTTGACCAATGGCTGCGACTACAGCGTGGCGCATCACTTCGAAGGGTTGCGGCGTGTTCTCGGCGATGACGATCGGGCCGAGACGATCCGCACCGCGCTCTCGGAGGATCGCCCCGAGCGCGTCTTCTCGGGAAAGGAGCTCGCACTCCTTCGCTACGCGAAAAAGCTCACGCTCGATCCGCGGTCGATGACGAGGGGCGATATCGATGAGCTCCGGGCCGCGGGAGTCGACGATGGTGAGATCCTCGAGGCCAATCAGATCGTTGCCTATTTCAATTACGCGAATCGCGTGCTCGATGGACTCGGCGTAACCACCGTCGGCGACGTTCTGGGGACGTCACCGCGCACGAAGCGATGAGGCGGAGCTCTCGATCTCTTGACGCCCCGTCGCCATTAGACTAGCATTGCTAGTCTAATGGCACATCGGGATTCACTGGGGGAGTTCGAGCACGGCGTCCTCCTGGCGATCTTGCGCCTCGGTGGTGAGGCCTACTCGGTTCCCATCGTCCTGGAGCTGGAGGAGCGGACGGGACGCGAAGTCGCGCCCGCGGCTGTTTATATCGCGCTCAGGCGCCTCGAGAAGAAAGGTTTCCTCGCTTCTCGCATGTCTTCTGCGGGCAAGGGGGATCGGAGCCGCCGCTATTTCAAGCTTCGTGCGGCGGCGCTCGAGCGGTTGCGCGAGTCCCGCCTTAGCTTTCACCGTCTCTGGGACGGCATCGAGCCGCTTCTGGAGCGAAAATGAAACACGGCGCCGGGCATCCCCCACGAGTGGCCGAATGGCTCCTCGAAGCCGCCGTCCCTCCACTCGAGAGAACCGAGATCCGTGAAGATCTTCGCGAGCTCTTCGACCATCGACTCGGCACGTCAGGAGCCCCTGCCGCGAAGCTCTGGTACTGGCGCCAAGTGGTGAGCTTCGCCTGGCGTTTGGGTGGGCGGCGTCGAAACGTTGGGCGAGCCCGGCTGCGAGAAAGGGTTTTCTCAATGACTCAGGACATGGTCTATGCGGGGCGGACGCTCATTCGTGCCCCCGCTTTCACCCTGGCCGTGTTGGTGACCCTGGCGCTCGGCATTGGAGCTAACGCGGCCATCTACACCGTCGTGTCTCACATCGTGCTCCGCCCCCTCGGACATCCCGACGAGTCACGCCTCATCCAAATCTGGCCCGAGCATCGATTCACGCGCGAGGCGTTCGAGGTTTATCGTTCAGGAACCGAGTCTTTCGAATCGATCTCGGCGTTCGCTAGCTTCCAGTTCACTCTGACGGGCGGGACGTCACCTGAGGTGGTGCGGGGCCTGCTCGTCTCGCCCGAGCATTTCCCGGTTTTTGCGCGTCGTCCCGTGCTCGGACGCGACTTCGCGATGTTCGATAGCTTCCCGGGCTCCGAGCGAGTCGCCATCGTGAGCTACGAGCTGTGGCAGAACAAGCTCGGCGGAAACGACGACGTTCTGGGAAGACGCATCGAGCTCAGTGGTTTCGAAGGGGGAGAGCACACCGTGGTGGGGGTTGCCCCTCCGCGGTTTCGCCCCTTCGGAAAGGTCGTCGACGTATGGACCGTTTTCGAGATCAATCCCGACGACGAGGACGAATATTCTCATATTGCCAACCTTGGCATCGTGGGCCGCCTCAAGCCGGGAGTCGATGTCGACACGGCGCGTGCCGAGCTCGAAACGATCGCCAGGGGCATCACTCCAATCCCCAGCTATATCGACAAAGTGAAAGGATATCGATTGGCGCCGCTCCGCGAGGTCCTGGTGGAGGGCATCGAACCGACGCTCTTCTCGCTCCTAGGCGCCGTCGCGCTGGTGCTACTCTTGTGCTGTTTCAACGTGGCCAACCTTCTTCTCGCTCGGGGCCCCGGAAGAGAGCGCGAGATGCTCGTTCGCTTGGCACTCGGGGCGAGTCGAACAAGGATCGCCAGGCAGCTCGCGACCGAGAACCTGGTTCTCGCGACCGCGGGGAGCCTTTCAGGTCTCGCACTCGCGTGGCTGAGCTCGCCCTTTCTCGCACGGCTCGTTCCTCCCGGCGTCCCGCGCGCCGATGCGATTGCGGTGGATATCCGGGTTGTGGTCTTCGCGCTCCTTCTCGCGGTCGTAACGAGCCTCGTGTTCGGGTGGGTCCCGGTGCTTCGTCTGAGCAGCGCATCCGGGCTGAGATCCCGCTCGAGCGCGACGACACGAGAGCGTTCGCGGCTCAATCGGGCTCTCGTCGGGGCAGAGATCGCCTTGTCGCTCGTGCTGGTCGTGGCCTCGGGCCTGCTGGTGAAAAGCTTCTGGCGCCTGCAGCAAGTGGGGGTGGGCTTCGCGGCCGACGGGGTCCTGTCGATGAAACTTCTGCCCTCGACGCTGCGATATGCCGACGAGGAGAATCTGTATCAATATTACGACCGGGTGCTGGAAGCTCTTCGAACCGCTCCCGCGGTCGTGTCGGCCGGGGCGATTCAGATACTGCCGATGACGTCTCCGTACATGGCGGTCGGATACAGTCCGACGGGTGCCCCGCTACCCGCTGGAGTCGAGCCTCCCTCGGTGAGCTATCGGATAGTGACCCCGGAGTATCGCGGAACGCTCGGCATCCCGCTCCTGCGCGGACGCGATCTTACCGATGGCGACCGGCGGGGCACGGAGAAGGTGGGACTCGTGAACGATACCTTTGCCCGAGAGGTCTGGCCGAGCGAGGACCCGGTTGGCAAGCAGGTGCGCTTCGACGACGGAAGCGCGTGGTTCACCGTAGTGGGGGTCGTGGCCGACGTACACCAGCATCGGCTCGACCGGCTTCCTCAGGGTGAGGTCTACGTGCCGTACGCACAAGTCTCTTGGCCAAGCGCGATGTCGGTCGTCGTCCGAACAGTGGGCGATCCGGACGCCTTGATACCCGTGCTTCGCGAGGCGATTCGGGAAGTGGATCCCGATGTTCCGATTCGAGATATCCGGCCAATGAGGGAAGTCGTGGGGGAATCCATGACGGAGCCTCGGGTCCGCACACTCGTGTTCTCGGGGTTCGCGGCTCTCGCGTTCCTCTTGAGCGCTGTCGGGGTCTACGGTGTGGTCTCGTACACGGTGAGCGAGAGGACGCGCGACATCGGCATCCGCATGGCCCTGGGCGCCACCGCGCGGCGCGTTTTGGCGGACGTGCTTTCTTCGGGGATGCGACCCGTTGTCGCCGGGCTTCTCCTGGGAACGCTCGTGTCGATTCTGGCGACGAGGCTCCTTGCGTCGTTCCTCTTCCAGGTCGAGCCGACCGACGCGTCCGTATTTATCCTCGTCGTCCTCTCGTTATCGACGGTCGCGGCGCTTTCGGCCTATCTTCCGGCCCGGCGCGCGTCACGAGTGGACCCATCGCGTTCGCTGAACGTCGAAGCCTGAACAGTCAGAGCTATCAACCGACGCTCGGGGCCGCGGTCGGCTTCTCACCGGAGCCCGGCCCGTCCGGGAAGACCTCCTTGAAGGCGACCATGAACCGGTGCATCTCCTCGTCGTTACCGATCGATACCCTCAGGTAGTCGAGCATCGGAGGAAAGGGACGCCCGACCAAGACCCCGCGCTCCCGGAATGCGTCGATGACCGGGCGAACGTCGCGCCCGATGTGCATGAAGAAGAAATTCGTCTCCGAGGGAATGACCTTGAAACCCATGCTCTCGAGCTCCGCCGTCGTCTGCCCTCGAAGCTCGATCGTCATCCGCTTGACTTTCTCTTGCGACGCGGTGTCCTTCAGGGCCGTAACCGCACCCCATTTGGCGAGTGCGTTCACGCTCCCAGAAGCCCAGGGCTGCATCCTCTCGATGACGTCCTTGGGAGCGACCGCGTAGCCGATTCGCATGCCGGCGAGCGCCGCAATCTTGGAGAAAGTTCGCGCAACGATCACCCGCCGTCCCTCGATGACGTGAGGGATGGACGTCTCGTAGCGCGGGTCGTCCACGAAGTGGTGGTAGGCCTCGTCGATGAGAACGGGAACGTCCTCCGGAATCCCATCGAGAAGCTGTCGAACCTCGTCCTTCGTCACGATGACGCCCGTCGGGTTGTTCGGGTTGCAGAGGTAGACAAAGCCGATCTCGCGATAATGCCTCTTGACCGCCTGGATCATCGATGGGATGTCCTGGCGGAGGTCTTCGAGAAGCGGAAGGACAATCGCCTCCGACTTGATGTTCGTCGCATGTCGGTACACGGAGCTGTAGGAGGGCTCGACTCCGAGAACCTCCTTGTCACCGGCGAGGAAGGTCGTTCCGACAACGTCGAGAACCTCACCGGACCCCGCGGTAATGAGGAGGTTCCCGGTCTCGACTCCGTGATGAGCCGCAATTTCCTCCGCGAGGTTTCCATCGGGATACCCGTAGCGATTCGCGTACTTGAACGCCCGGTTCATCGCTTTCATCACCGAGTCGTAGGGTCCCCAGGGGTTCTCGTTGCTTGAGAGCTTGGCGAAAGCGTCGTATTCGTCCTCGGTGGGACGCGGCGGACGGCGCTGGATTGCCGGGGCTTGCATCCCGAGAATCGATCCGGGGGCGAGCCCCGCGTAGCCCAGGATCGCCGTCAACCCGCTGACGAAACCTCTACGGGAGATACCCGAGTTCCTCATGTTCATCCGATCCTCCTGATTCACGAAGTCGTTACGGTTGGCGGATTCTACCACCTCCCGTTCGACGGACCTTCGCTAGTTGGAGATGGGAATGATGCCGTCCGACGGGGATCTTTGGACTCCGATGGTCAGGGTTCGGTCGGTCGTTCGAATCGGGACTCGTGAAACACCTTTGCGATCTCGAGCTGGTAATCCCGATACCATCGCTCGCGTCCGCGCTTCTTCGCTGTCTGGTGCTTTGCGTCGATTCGCCATTGCTCGAGCGTCTCTTCATCCTTCCATCTCACGACGGTCAGCCGCTCGCCATCGTCGCTCTGGTATTGCTTGTAGTCGACGAAACCAGGCTGGGTCTTCGCGTGGGCGAGCATTTCTTCTCCGCGAGCCAGGTAGTCCTCTCCAGCCTCTTCGGTCAATCGCGATCGAAACAGAATGATCAACATGGGCGTTCTTCTGGCAACCAGTTTCGACCGAAGTCGCAGTTGTCACCAATGCATCGGGACAATGACTCGGCCAGTCCCCTATGGATTGGATTCCCCAGGCTCTAGTCGTTTGGGAACGGCTTGGCAGGGCGCTTTCCTGTCCCGACCGCGTCTCGGAATCGGTGATGGAGGAAGCTTCCACTGCGGGGTGGAAGAACCATCGGGACCTTAGCGCTCGAGATCTTGACTGAAGCAAAAAGCGGTCCGTCTGCGTCGTGAATGCTCGTACGCAAGCGAGTAATTTCGGCCCGATCGCGAACCGTCCAAGCCTCGACGAAACCGGCGGCGCGGGCGATGCCGGCAAGGTCCACTCCCCAGGCGGTGTGGCTTTGCTGGCCTCCCGTCTCGCCGTAGGCTTCGTTGTCGAGAACGACGAGGCAGAAGTTCGTCGGACGATGGGCCGCGATGGTGGCGAGGCTTCCGATGCCCATCAGCATCTCCCCGTCGGCGGTGACGACGAGGACGCGTCTTCGAGGCTGCGAGATCGCAAGGCCGAGGCCAACCATGGGGGCGAGCCCCATCGCGCCCCAGAGGTAGAAGTTCCGCGAGTCGTCTCCCGCGGCCGCGCAGTCCCAAGAGGGTGCTCCCAGTCCCGCCACGACGAGGAGCTCTCCCCGTTCGCGAAGGATTTCGGCGACCGCGTCCCTTCGCTCCAGAACCTCAGTCATGCGCTTGCTCTGCGGCCGGGAACGTCTTGCTGCCAAGCATCTGTTGCGAGAGCAAGACCGCCACGGCTCGATGGCTCTCGAAGGCCATTCTCACAGCGGAAGCGACGGCATCGGCCGCTCGACCCGAATCGATCACGCGGATTGGACTCACACCCATTTCCTCGAGGACCGTCTCGACCGCTCGTGCCATGGGCACTTGCCAGGGGTTCGCCTCCCCCCACTCTCCCCTCATCGATACCACGGCGAGAAAAGGAAAGCGGCACTCCTCGATCATCGCGAGGCCATTCACACACTTTCCCACGCCGCTCGACTGCATCAGGAGGACGGATCGCTCGCCCCCGAGCCAGGCTCCCGCCGAGAGTCCGATCCCCTCTTCCTCGTTCGTCAACGCGACCGATATCATCGTGTCGTCAGAACGGCAGAGCTCGATGAGGCCGCGGAGCCCGGCATCCGGAACATAGGACACCACCCGAACGCGTTCGCTCTTCAAGACATCGAAAACGCGCTGGGGCCAGGCGGCAGGGTCGCTTCTCATCTTTGGAGATTCGATGAGGGCCGATTCTATCACCGCGGTGGACTGCGCTACCGATCGACGAAAGTTACCACGCCGACTTTCTCGAGGAGGCGGAAATACTCTTCGATCTCGTCGAGAGGAGCCGGACCGTATTCCGCGGCCACTGCGGATCGGATCGCGGCCAGGTTGCGGTGACCGTCCGCGAAGTTCAAAGTCTCGTAGAGGTAGTAATGACCTCGCAACGCCAGTCGCACTCCCTCGACGAACGCGGGGTCTTTCGTCCTGTCGACCATCCAGTCGCCTCCGTACTCGGGACGGAAGAAGTTCACCGGGCCGCGCACGAGCGGCGTGCGAACGGGAACGAGCGAGGCGCTCGGCCCTTGGGGTGACGAAGAAAGGCGCTTTGCTCCGTTACTGTCGAGGCGCGCCATCGCTCGGGGAAGCTCCTCGCGGAGGTCGTTTACGACCGCTTGCACATATTCGGAGAGCCTTTTGCGGGAGAGGGCTTGTAACGTTTCGATGGCAACAGCCTCGCGCTCGTAGGCATGTTGCACGATGTCGAACGCGAGCTCCGAGTCGTCGGGCGAGGCGAGCAGCAGATCGGCGGCTCGACGTTCATCCGAGGCAAGCCGGGCGCGAGCTTTCTCGAAAGCGTTCTGAGAAAGCGCCGGGAGATCTTCGTCCGCCGCGGTCGCCATGATGTAGGCGGCGGCGCCGGCGATCACCTCGGCCCGTTTCATCTGTGTCGCGTCGGCCCGCTCGAGAGTATCCTGCTGCGTCCCGATGTAGGGATCGGGCCAGGTGTTGAAGAGGACGGCCGGGACGCCGAGGCTGGCCTCGGCGACATCCTCGTGATCGCTCGGGCCCCAGAAAGGCTCGATGTAATAGTAGAAAGGGTCACGGCTCCCCGAAGGCTCCCAGATGGGTAGGCGGAACGTCGTTCCGAAATCGAGGAGACGCCCCTGGCGGATCGAGATCGAGTTGCCTTCTCCCACGACGCGAAACATCTCTTCAACGACGTCGTTGATGAACGAGGGAAGCGAGTGCGGTGTGCGATAGAGTCGCAGCACGGATTCGCTCAGTTGCTGATGGTCACCCACCATATCGAGGTTGAGATAGGCCAGAACTCGGGAGACCGCGTCGGGGTTCTCGTGGAAATAATAGATGCTGGCCATGTGCTCCGGTCCCCAGGTGAAGCGGATGGATCGCCGCGGGCGCTGGAGCACTCCCCGGGCGACGAGCCTCGCGAGCGTTCGCGAAAGGTCGAGCGTCGCGCCGACCCCGGTCAAGTTGTTCCCCCCACCGGTGTTGCGATAGTTCGTGTGGGCCTGAATCCAGACTTCCGGTAGGGCAGGCTCGCTTCCAGGCAACAAGGCATGCACTTGAGAGTAGTGCCCCGCTCGGGTCTCGGCTTCCACCTCGGCCCGGACTTGGACCGTCTCACCCGCGCGCATACGGTCGGACAGTTCCTTGCCCCTGCCGTAGGAAAGAGAGAAGACGAATGCCGGCGGCTCGCCGTTTGGCCCGAGAAAGGGAACGATGGACGCGGAGCCGATGAGATGAGGCCGTTCGATGTGATCCGCGGTGCGGTAAACGATCACCCCCGAAGCTCCGTGCTCCCACACCGCACGGGCGTGCACTGGTCCAGCGGGCCCGTAGGCGAGCACGATCTTCCCAGCGACGTTTTTTTCCTGATAGTCAGATGGTGTCAGTCCGGAACCGACATCGACAACTTCTGCATCCACACGAGCGCTCCGGCTGAATCGCCCCAGAACGACGCGATGGACGTCGTAGCTCGCGAGCCGCTCGCGGGTCCGCCCGTCGCCGTCGAGAAGAAGCAGCTCGGCCCGCTTCGCCTCCCACCAGGGCTCGGTGCGAAACGCCCAGAAGTATCTCTGACCGTCCGAGGGGAACTCCTCGACGCGCACGTCCTCGAGCCCGAACTCCCGCGCTTTGTCGGCGAGATACATTGCCGTGTCCTCGGACCCCCGTGAAGGCGCATACCCCGAATAGCTCAGAAGGTCGGCAAAGTGACGCAGGGCGAGCTCGCCCGAAGTCTCGGCGATGAGGGCTTCGAGCGCCTCGTCCTCGATGAGGCTCGTATGTTGGGCGAGAGCCGGGGGTGAGACGAAGAGCAGGACGAGCGAGAGACGACAGAGAAGCATAGGCGAAATCCTCCTAGTGCGCCGCGCCCGCAAACTATCAGCGGTTGCGCCTGCCGCTCAAGCGAGTCTTGCAGGGTGATGAAAAACTCTGCCCACCCTGCGCGAGCGGAGCGTTCGACTTCGCCAAGGCTTCGTCGAAACCGCGCCGGAGCCCGAAGGGCGCAGGCACTGAGTACTGTTATGCCGGGCGTCACCGATGAAGTTTATGGGATAAAGTAACGTCGATGCACTTTCGCTCGTTCACGCTCGTTTTACTCGGGTGCATCGCGACCCCCGTCGCCAGCGCCCAATCGGTCGAGGACCGGGCGGAGCTCAGAAGGCTGTATCAGGAAGCCGCTGCCGCGCACCAGCGAAAGGACTTTCCCTCGTTTCTGGAGATCACCCTCGAGATCGTCGAAAGGGCGCCTCGCAGCGTGGGGGCGCTCTACAATTTGGCCTGCGCCAAGGCGCTCAACCACGCCGGCAACGAATCGATCGTTATCCTCGACGGACTCGCCGCAAGAGGCGTGGCCTTCGATTTGAACGCCGACCCCGACTTCGAATCGCTGAAGAATTCGCCCGAGTTCCAGGCGGTGGTGCGCAAGATGGCCGCTCTCGAAGAGCCCTTGGGGTCGAGCACCATCGCCTTCACCCTCGCGGACAAAACACTCATAACCGAAGGTGTCGCCTTCGATCCCAGGAGCGGCGATTTCTTCGTAAGCAGCGTTCGCCATCGCAAAATCCTTCAGATTTCGCGCGAAGGGGTGGTGACCGACTTTCTCGAGTCCGGCCGGGACGGGTTCTACTCGGTGGTGGCGCTCGATATCGACTCCGAGAGAAACACCCTATGGGCCTCGAGTCACGCTTCGGCCCAGATGGAGGGATTTGACGAAGCTTCCGCAGGGCGCTCATTCGTAGCCGAGCTCGATCTTTCGTCCTCGAAGCTCCTCCGCAGGATCGAGCCGCCGCAGCTAACTCCGGCCGCTCATCTCAGCGACCTCGCAGTGGGACCGTCGGGCGAGCTGGCCGTTTCCGACCCATATACCGGACGGATCTATCTCCTTACGCCGGGTGCCGAAACACTCCGTGTCCTTGTCGACGCCGGTCCTCTCGCTTCGCCCCAGGGCATCGCCTGGTTGCCGGACGGAAAGTCCCTGTTCGTGGCGGACTACTCGCAGGGCATCGCTCGGGTCGACGTCGCGGACGGGACGGTTCGTTTGCTGGATGTTCCTCCGCAGGCGGTCGTCACGGGAATCGACGGCCTGGTGTGGGCTGATGGAAGCCTGGTCGCGATCCAGAACGGTATACGGCCGCATCGGGTGGTCCAGCATCGACTCGATCCTCGGTTCGAGCGGATCGTGGACGTCACCGTGATCGAGCGGGGGAACCCGAGCTTCGATGAGCCTACTCTGGGAGTCCGTGTCGGGGCCGATCTCTATTACGTTGCGAACAGCCAATACCGGTTCGTCGGCGATGACGGGAGCCTCGACCTCGACCGACTCCAGCCCCCGGTGATACTCCGCCTCCGGCTTCCCTGGATCTCTCCGACGCGGCATTGAGCTAACTAAATCGCGTTCCCGCGGGTCATTCGAAAGCCTGGCCGAACCGATCGCGATGCGCCACTTCGGACAGGGGCTTGCGCTGTTTCTTACCCCTGGCCCGACGCTCCTTCGGATAGCCGAAGGGAACAATCGCCAGGACGTCCAGCTCCTCGGGGACTCCAAGGAGCGTACCGACCTCATCCAGCCCGAAAAAGCCGACCCAGTTCGAGCCGACTCCTTCTGACCAGGCTGTCAACATCATCGACTGGATCGCCCGGCTGGCATCGGAAACGGCGAATCTCGTCTTCTCGATCGCGACCACGATCGCGAGCGGCGCCTGGGCGACGTATGAGCCGGTCCTTGCCCTTTGGCCAAGCTCCCGCAGCGTGGCCTGGTTGTCGACGACGATGAAATGCCACGGCTGACCGTTCATGCTGCTTCCGCTCAATCGTCCGGCCTCGACGATCCGCCGGACGAGGTCGGGAGGTACGGGTTTGTCCTGATAAGCCCGTGTCGCCAGCACCGTTTGGATCGCATCGGAGACTTCCATGGTTAGCCACCTGTTCCCTTTTCATCTGGTAAATTTGGCTCGTGAGGACTCGGCATCGAGGACGGACCTACTCGATAACGGCGGATACGAGAAGGACCCGTTCCTCATGAGCTCGAGACGTGGCGGCTCCGTGAAAATCCGCCGACCGGGATGAGCCATCGCGCGAAGCCTCGCCGATGACGACCGTCTCCCCGGGCGAGACGGTTACAGAGGTTGCTGCGGTTGTGTAACGGAGCTCACCGCCCCCTTCGAAACGCCCCGAAAACGGCCGGATGTCGAGGTGCACCTTCTCGTCTCCCGAAGCGCCGGTTATCGAAACAGTTGTCTCGAATCCGGTCTCGGCGGCCACGAACGCGACATCTTGCGCTCCAGGATAAGGCTGGTACGCGAAGGGAAGCATGTCCCCGGTGACGATGGAGCCGGTGCCGCCCTCGAGAAGCCGCAGCACCGCGCGAGAGCGTGCTTTTCGAGACTCGGTCTCCGCCGCGAGCGCGATGCGGACCCCGTCGATCGGAAGGGGAAGAGTCCCGATCCGGAGCCGTCCGGTGCCAACCTGCCATTGAATGTCGACGGAAAGCCCTTCGAGCTCGGCGAGCTCCCGAATCTCGTGCGTCACCACGACGTCGCGCAACGGACGATCCATATGCTTCAGCAAAGCCAGGGCGCGGTCGATCGCCTCCTCCGGACCATTCAGGATCAACGTCGCCGTGCGAGCGTCGAGGGTCACGCTCCCGGCGTTTCCCAGTGCGGCCTCGGCAACCAAAACCAAGTCGTCCGCGGGGCGGTGCCGCACGCGATACGTGGCAATGGTCTGGCTAGACACCAAAGAAGCCACAACGATCCAGGATGAGATGCTCATGAGAAGATTTTGGCGCGCGACGCTAGCTCGCGCGAATCTAGAATCACGACCCTGACCTTACGAAGGCCAGGAAATCACTCCAAGGAACGGCCGGCCCGTGGATGGGAGCGATCGTCTCGACCGTGAGCCCCAGCCGTTCGACGTGACGGAGAAGACTCCGGCTGGCGGCGGTGGGCGTCGTGAGAGCCGGGCCTCCGCCAGGGGCATCATAGAGGTCCGCTTCGATGAGGATTTTCTCCGCAGGGAGGTACGCGAGCAACATCCCCTCGACGTGATCGAGCGGCTGCACGTAGGAGATGTGCATCGAGCGCGTTCCATCGTTCAGCCAGTAGTTCTCCCGAACCGTCTCGTACTGGTAACCCTCCGCGAGCTCGGTCGGTGGCCAGAGAGACACCATGTCGGGTTGCAGAGTCCGGGGGGCGTAGTTGAGCACGTCGCGGGTATAGAAATCGAAGTTCTTCCAGTGAGTGATGATGGTGGCCCCGATGTGCATGTAGGTACGGAGCCCTCCGATGTGGTCATGGTGCTGATGGGTGTTCACCAGGAAGCGAATCGGTTTATCGGGCACGAGCCGCATGGCCTCTTCGATCACCGCCAGGTTACGAGCCTCGTCGATGGGGGCCTCCACCACGGCTAGGTAGTCCCGGAACTCGACGGCAACGCTGTTGTGCGATGTCCCGCCGAGCAGCCAGACCCCATCCGCGAGCTCTACGGTCTCGACCCGCACGGAAAAGTCGGCTCTCTTTACGGATTCCGGAACGATCACCGGCTCGCCGCACTCGTTTGGCCGGATGTCGGCGAAGGTGCCGCCAAAGGCGTTGTGGCCGGCATTGATGCTTTGGGCCTGGTAGTTGTCGTCCCAGCCTTCATGGTGATGCCATCCGGTTGGAAAACGAATGCCATCGCCGACATCCACGTAGCTCTCGTTTCCGAACTCGTGCTCGTAGTTCATGTCGCCGAGAACCGGATCGGGAATCCAGGTATGGATTCGTTGCAGCAATGACTCCTGGTTGATCGTGGCATCGACGCGGTACTTGCCGAGGACGGTGATGGAGACCACCGTCACCTTCTCCGGAGTGGTCGTCGCGCCATCACGACCCATCTCTCCAAGTTCCCAGCGCCAGACCGCGCGCGGATTGGCGCCGGGCATCTGCGCCGCCCTCAGAAAGCCGTGAGGGTTGAGCCAAAGGTCGAGCTGCCATCGCGCGGCATCTTCCGGAGGCGCCGCCACGGGCTCGCTCTCCGGCCCATCCAGGTGCCAGCCGTAGGTACGGTCGACGAAAAACAGCTGACGTCGGTTGCGCTGGAGCGGCGTGCCTCCCCGGAAGCCCAGGCCGTATTTCCACGAGGCCGGGTTGTGTCCCGGCTCGCGATCGAAGACTTCCTTCATGTTTCCAGCTTCCCAGTTCATCGTGCGCGTGTATCCCGTCAACGGCTCTCCACGGGGCCAATCGACCTCGTAGGCGTTCAGACGCTGCTGGCCGACCTTTCCCGCATACCCGGTTCCGGAAATCGTGACGCAGCGCAACCTGTCGGCTCCGATCGCCTCGGCAGCAGCGCGCAACACGGGCGCCGGATCGAGGTAGCCGGGCGGAAGCTCCTGAGCGTCGAGCCCACGGCCGATCAGCAACAGCAGGGTGATGAAAAACGCAGCCCACCCTGCGCGCGCATTGCGCACTTTGAGAACCGCCGAAAACATTCGAGTGACGCTCATCTTCACCTCACGAATGTTCACTCGTCCGTGACCTGTGCCAAGACAGGAGAAATGCTTCGAAGCCAGGGCTCGATGTGGTCGAGGAGGTGAAAATCGTGATTGATCATGCAAATATGGCCGTAGCCCTCGAGAACGCGCATCGTGGCGTTGGGCATATGCGCGCTCATGTAGCTCGCCTGCTCGACCGAATCCACGAGCCGGTCTTGGTCCGCAGCCAGGAATAGGGCCGGGGTCGCGATCTCGCTGACGCGATCCCGCAAATCGTAGTCCCAAAGGATCTCGAGACGACGGAGGTAGCCGGCGCGTCCAATGGCGTGGCTCCGCTCGCGGAACTCTTTCAAGTCCTCCTGCGATGTGTGGGCCGTATGAAGTCGGGACTCCGTGAATCGTCGCGCGATCGACATGGTTCCCCACGGAAGCGCTTTCAGCACGATGGGGCCTAGCCTGAGGAGAATCCGGCGACGAATCCAGGCGAACGAGTTGAGGATCACCAGACCGCGCAAACGTTGCGGATGGGACAGAGCGTAGCTCAGGCTCAGCGCGCCACCGAACGACTCGCCGCACAGGATGACCCTCTCTTCGCGATCGCCATCGACGAGCTCGTCGACCCGGGCATCGAGCTCGGACACGAGGTCCTCCATGGTGCAGCTCGAGTCATCGGGCAACCGAAAGCTCGCGACGCGGAATCTCGAAGAAAGGGGAGGGATCTGGCGATAGAACAGCAGGGCCGTCCCATCGAGCCCGGGTACCAGGATCAATCCCGGTTTTTCGGCTTCGGTCATCGGTCCTCCAGCTTTCTCACCGGGGTGCCTACATAGATGCTGTTGGCCTCGAGTTTCGAGAACTTCGGAACGAAGCTCAGGGCGCCGATCTGGCAGCCGTCCCCGGCTTCGACGCCGATGGAAACGACGCTCCCGACACCGACAGTCACCCCGCGGCCAAGCCGCACGCGGGCCGTCTTCAACACTCCGCGCTCCACCGTATGGCCGGAAAGGTGGACATCGCCACCGATCACGACGTCGTCGTCGAAGTCGAGGAGGTTATGGTCGGCCACCCGCAGGCTGTTGACGTAAACTCTACTGCCGAGCCGGGCGCCATTGAGGCGCATGTAGTAAGCCCACACCGGAGTCGAGCGAAAGAGAGGGCCCGCAAAGATGCGGACGAGCTGCGTTGATATCCCGTAACGGGCCCAATCGAGCAGGGGCTTTCTAGCCTCGTCGAGTCGGAGCTCGGCGTCCACCGGAGTCCGCCATCCGAAGAGACGGCTCGTCGCCGCCGACAGCACCATGAGCACGACCGCGAAGATAATGTAGGCGGGAATGAAGGCCATGCTCAGCAGAACGGTGCGGACCCAGGGCGGCTGCACCGGCCAACGGAAGTGCCATTCCCAAAACGTCAGCGCGGGCAGAACCGCCAGTCCGAATACGAGGCTTTCGACGGCGAACGCCGATAGAAGAGCCCAGACGATCCGGCTGATGACTCGGAAGCGCATTTCGACTTCCGCACATCATATCCTCGTCTTGCCAAACCAACCTGTGGGTCGTCGTAGGGTTAAGATGGAAGTCGCCTTCAATCGTTGACAAAGGAGGTTCGCTTGTCGAAATGGATGGCACAATCCGTGATGTTCTGCTCCTTGGTATTCATCGTCATGCTCCTGTCGTTCGCGGCCTCGAGCCAGGAACCCACGCTCCCCGGCATCATGCAACGAAAGCTCGACCACGCCCATGCCCTCCTGGAAGGGATCATCATGGAGGACTTCGAATCGCTCGAGGAGAGCTCGAGGGCGCTCCTCGCTCTGAGCGAGGAGGCGGGCTGGCTCGTGACGCAGTCTTCACAGTACACGGAGAGAAGCGCCGCGTTTCGTCGCGCCGTTTCTCAGCTCGAATCAGCGGCCAAGGAACGCAACACCGAGGGTGCAGCGCTGGGATACGTGGATATGACGCTCAAGTGTGTGCAGTGTCATCAGTATCTACGAAGGACCGAGCGGGCGGATCAGGGTTTGTTTTCGCCACGGGACACGGGGGCGGACTCGGGCTTGGCTCGATAGTAGACGGGCCTTTCCGGTAGCCGATCGAGGTCGACGACTTTCCCTTCCTTCATCACCAGCTCGAGCTTCTCGATGTTGTGGATGTCGTCCAGGGGATTCGCCTCGAGCAGGAGAAGGTCGGCCTTCTTGCCCACCTCCAGAGTGCCGTATTGCTCGAGAGCCCGGCAGGCCATGGCTCCGTTGCGGGTAGCGGCGACGATGGCTTCGCCTGGTGTCATTCCCAGCTCGACGAGACCCTCGATCGCCAGGATGGTGCCGCGGCCCGCATCCTGGTATTCGGGCTTGGGACCTCGCGCGAACTCGGGAGCGGCCGATCGGTAGTTGTCCGTGCCCACCGTGGTTCGACAGCCTCCGGCAATGAGCTTGATGGCGTTGCCGCGTCGAACTTCGAGAGATTCGCCCTCCGCTCGCTTCATCCGTCGAAATTCGGCGGCCGTTCTCTCGCGCTTTTTCGGGGTGCCCTGATGTCCCGTCAGGGCCTCGGGGTCGCTCTCGAGCTTCTTCGCCTCCCCTTCCTTCTTCTCGAGATGCTCCTTCCAGGCCGGACCGGTCATCGTGTTCACCAGCATCGAGCAGATGACGTCACGTTCTCGGAACATCGTGACGAGCGTCTCGGGTATCTCTCGCGGCTCGACGATCTCGGGGTGCTGCACGAGGTCGACTCCCGCTTCGAGTGAGAGTCGCAGCCCTTCGATCGTGGTGGAGTGGGTTTCCGCAATTAGGCCGCGCGCATGCGTTTCGTCCACGATCGCGCGTTGCGCGTCGGGAGAAAAGCCGATGAGGGTGGGCATCGACGTGTGCCCCGTACCGCCGAACTTGATGAAATCGACGCCTTTGTCGAGGTAATCGTTGATCGCGACGCGAAGCTCGTCGGCGGACATGTCCATCAGGTCTTCGCCCGCGCCCTGGCTCACGAGCTCGTTCATCTGCTCTTGAAAGAGCGTCAGGCCCTCTTCTGGAATCGAGCTGAACGTCATCGAGAAGGGTCCGCCCCAGCCGACGATGTTTCCGGCGACGAGCATACGAGAGCCCACGGCCTCACCCCGCTCGATGGCGTCTCGGACTTTCTCGAGGGGAGGAAGAACGCCGTAGCTGTCCCGGACCGTGGTGACGCCGTACTTGAGGTGGAGCTGCGCGTTCTCCAGCACGACCTCTTCCTGTCGGTCATGGTAGCGAACGAGGGTCTCGTAACGCTCGGGCGTGTGTCCGCCGTAGAGCGATAGATGCACGTTGGTATCGATGAAGCCCGGAGTCACGAATTTACCTGCCGCGTCGATGATGCGAGCCCCTCGAGGAACTTGAAAAGAGCTCGCCGGGCCGATCGCCGCGATCCGATCGCCCTCGACGAGGATCGCGGCCTGGTCTAGCGGTGGGCCGCCATTCCCGTCGATAACCATGGCCCCGACGATGGCAACGGTCTCTTGAGCGGCGAGCGTGCCCGCCACGAGCGAACCGAGGACGGCGATGGCAATCCGGGTCTTCGTTGTTTCTCGCATGCTTCAAACCCTCTCGTTGAAGCCGCGAGTATATCGTCAACGAAACGGGTTGGGATCTCTGAGCTCGGGGCGCGGGGCATCGCCATTCATGCCCCTCAATGCCGTGGCGGAACTCGGAAACACGATGAAATCCTCCGTCGCTCGACCTGTTACTTGATCTCAGGGTTAGCGCGGAATTGGCGTCGAATGAGCCAGTCGAGAGCTCTGTCGGGGAGAATCCATGCGAGCCAGCCGCGCAGGCGCGCATCACGCCCAACGAGATAGCGCGTGCGCGGACGCTTCGTCGTGAGCGCCTCATATACGACCCGGGCGACTTCCTCGACCGGCGTGGCGGAATTCGCCCTGGTCCTCGCAAGCTCGACCATACGCCCGACGATGTCCCGATAGAGTGACCACCTGTCGTCCGTAATGTTCCGAGTCCGCTCGGTGGCCGCCGCGATGGATTTCTCCCAGATGGGGGTTGCAATAGCACCCGGCTCTATGGAAACCACCTCGACGCCGAATGGTTCCAACTCCCGTCGCAGGGAGTCGCTGAATGCCTCGAGAGCGAATTTGGACATCGCATAAGGGCCGAGGAAAGGGGGCGCGAGGCGCCCGGAGATCGAGCTCATGTTGATGATCCGCCCGCGCGCCGCTCGAATCGCGGCGAGAAACGCCTGCGTCACCGCGATCTGACCGACAACGTTCACCTCGAGCTGGCGGCGGATGTCGGAAAGCGGGAGAAGCTCGAGCGGCCCAGCGACGCTGATCCCGGCGTTGTTGACGAGGCCGAAGATCTCGTCGCCTGCCCGTTCCGCAGCGCGAGTTATGCTCTCGACGTCGGTCACGTCGAGAAGAAGCGGCTCGATGCCCTCTTCGCGGAGCGCAGCGGCGTCGGCTTCGTTTCGAACGCCCCCGAAGACACGAAATTCTCGCTCGTGAAGGTATCGGGCCGTGGCGCGGCCGATGCCGCTCGACGCCCCCGTGACGACGACCGTTCGGTGGCTCATTGCCGACAGTTTAGAACGTCCGAGACGGTTCTCGTTCGAAAAGGGGAAACGTTTTGCGAAAGGTCGCCATTTCATCAATGAGGGCAGCAGCCAGGAAGAAAGAGAAGGGATTCGATTAGGCCTGAATCGTTGGGAGCGACGCAATCGAGCGCCAAGGTCTCGGATCCCTCTTTTCAGTGCATGCTCGCCATGCGGGGCGGCTTCATTGGGCGCCAAAACTGCGCCAGAGACCCAGCGCGAGGTCAGTGTCGAGGACTTGGTGTTGGCCCGATGACAAGCTCGATAGAGAGTACTGGTTGGCTGCCCTCATCACTCGTACCGGGGCGGGGCTTACGCCAGGATTCCCTTGTCTGGTGAATTGACGTTCGGATCCAGGTGCCCACCGCTTGTCTTTGGGTCCTTCTCCAAATGAGGTTTCTTCCGTTTCGTCTATCGTAGAGCGAGAGGGAGGGGAAGAAATCGATGGTCAAGCGAATCTGGCACGGTTACACGACCCCGGCAAATGCGGATGCTTACGAGAGCTTGCTGAAAATTGAGGTCCTGCCCGGTATCGCGGCGAAGAACATTCGAGGCTATCAAGGCGTCGAGGTCTTGCGCCGCGACCTTGGCGAAGAAGTCGAGTTCATCACCATCATGTCGTTCGACTCATGGGAGGCGGTGAAGGAGTTCGGGGGAGCGGACTACGAACGCGCCTACGTTCCGCCGGCGGCACGCAAAGTTCTTGCCCGTTTCGATGAGCGGTCGCAGCACTATGAGGTTCGGGAGCAGTTCCGTTACTGAGTCGAGGCCTCGCGGGCCTTTCGGACCATCTCGACCAGCACCGCACGCGCCTCTTCGCTGCTTCGTGCTTCGCGGATGAAAGGGATCCGAACACCGCGCAAGCCATCGTCTGTCTTCAATCGAACGTGAAATCCGAGCCGGTCGACCGCGGTCATCCTCGCATCTTCTGCGTCGATTCCGGCGGCGTCGTGTGCGAGAAGGAGCATCGCGCTCACGTGGTCTCGGTTCATGTGGTCGATGATTCCCGACGCTGCGTCGGCGAGCGGGTCAGGCTCGGCGGCGAGATACTCTTCGGCCGTTACCCAACCCATCACGCCGAAGCCGCCGACGAAGTACACGTCGACGAGCTCCATCTGAAAGAACGCGAAATCCTTGAAGTCGACCCAATAAGACGCGTTCTCGTAGCGCGCTAGATAGCGCTCGCGCACCGACTCGAGCGCGTCTTTCGGCGTGCGGACGACCCGCCCCATCAGAGTGACGCGTCCGGCGCCGAGTGCGTCTTCCGCTTCGCTAGCCTCGGTGACGAAAAGGCTTGCCCGGTCGTCCGCCAGAACGTTCTGGGTGTGCATCGCCATCGTGCTGATGAGAAAGGTCGGGTTGCCGCGTTCGTCGAGGCCATAGGGGGTCAGTGATCCGAAAGGCCAGTCCGGGTGTTTTCTCGAGACGGTCGACAGCGTTCCGATCCGTCCGATATGCACCAGGGTCCTCGCCTGCTGCGCATAAGTGGGCTCGGGAACGTCCGGGGTTACGCTTTCTCGAGACGGCCGCGCATGTTCATACGTCTTTTCAGACAAAGGCAATCTCCTTGGAGGCATTTTAACGCCTCGGAGGAGCTCGTAAACGCGAGACTGCGCTTTTCACCACAGCCGCACAACTGACTCGTTGCTGGCCACCGAGGGCCGATGGCGATAAAAGGCAGGACACCACGAGCGCATGCGAGACTTCGAGGAGGCTGCAGTTGAAAGGCCTTGAATCCATTCGGACGATTTGGTACGAGATTTGCCTGCGATCGAGACATGGATGTTTTCCTCCAGGCTTGCCTGAACGGACTCTCTCAGGGTTGCGTATACGCGCTCGTCGCCCTCGGCTTCGTCCTCATCTACAAGATCGAGCGGTATCGTCGTCGTCAACCTGCTGCCTCGTCGCGGCTTACGGGCCGTTTGCCAATAGCAACGATCGGCCGAGCCCTGCGTCGTCGCCTCACCCCGGGGCGCCGCCGATCCGCTGTGGACTCAACGTGAGCTGGGTCGAGCTCGTTCGCGAGCGACGGGGCCGAAATCGGGCGGAGGGACTCGGTGCCGGGTGGCGGCTTCGTAGGCCGAAGCGGCACGAAGGAGAATCGGTTCGTCGCCGGGTCCCGCCCAGAACGAGATTCCCACCGGAAGTGGGGCGTCGAGCTCCGTCCTGGTCTTGCCCGTGACTTTTTCGTAGTCGTCCTTGGCCTCCTTCAGGACATACTCGGGCTCGTAGACGACTCGGTTGAATCCGGCGGGCATGGTGATCTCGGGGATTCCGAGATTGGCGCTGGTGGGAAATCGACCCGTGGGCCGGTCTTTGACGGGGGGCTCGTCGGCAAATCCGATACGCACCGGCGGAACGGTGATGGTTGGGTTGACGAAGAGGTCGATGCGATTTCTGCGCAAGACGTTGAGCACGACGAGCCGCATCACGTCGCGCATCTTGACGCGACGGGTGATGCCGTCGGAGTTCAGATCTTCTTTGTGCTCCCAATTGCGCATCGCGACGGTGCGCGACTCCGAGTAGTACTTCGAGTTGGCGTTCAAGCTCTTCCAGTCGGTCACTCTCGCATCACCTCGCCGCATCAGGTACTGCTCCAGGTGGAAGCTGAAGCTCGCGGTGGGGGGCGAGTCGTTGATGCTGCGCAGGTTCAAGTCTGCCGACAGGGGAGCTCGTCCCTCGGCGACCTTCACGAGATAGTCCCGCCACGTCACGTCGTAGCCCGGGACGGCGAACTTGTACTTGCCGTCTTCGTCTTTCTCCTGAAAGAACTCCGGCATATGCACCGGAAGAATCTCCGCGATGGCCCGCTGGAAGTCGTACTCCATGTTCGGGATGGTCGGGTCGTCCGGATACAGGGGATCGGAAGACTCGACGAGCTCAGCCCCGAGCTGGTCACGGAGCACGTGGAGAACTTCGTCGTTCACGAGATCGCTCATCGCCGCATCGTTCTCCGTGTGCTTGACCATGTACTCGCGGACGACGCCGATGCGCATTCCCGCGAGAGGCTTCTCTCCCATCGTCCGAGGTTCCACGACGAAGCTCGTGTAGGATTCCTCGGGGACGAGCGGACGGGGGAGTGCACTGTAGATGTCGCGCGGGTCGTAGTAGCCGCGCTCCGGATGGCGGAGAGCATCGAGGATCTCGGCCGTGTCCCGGACCGTGCGGCAATGGATGCCCGCCCGGTCCAGGTAGGGCTCGACGCCGATGGCGCCCCCATAGGGCAGAAGCCCTTTCGTGGTCACGAAGCCGACGATGCCGTTTCGCCAGGCGGGCTGGCGGCACGATCCGCCCGTCTCCTCACAGATCGAACAGGTGGCCAGATTGGCGCCCACCGACGCAGCGGAGCCGGAGCTCGACCCGCCCGTTTCCCGCTCCGTATCGTAGACGTTGCACGACGTACCCGCCCAGCTGCTGCGCGCGCCCGCGCCAAACCTGCGCGACCCGGATTCCGCGCCGCCCGGGTTCCCGCCGCCGGCGTTGTATTCGGCGAGATTGGCTTTGGCGTAGATGATCGCTCCTTTCGCACGGAGCTCGGCGACGATCGTCGCATCGTCGGGCGGGGCATCCATCGCAAAGCTCACGTCCGCGCCGGCGGTCGTTCGCATGTCTTTCGTATCGAAGACGTCTTTGAACGAGAACGCGACGCAGTACATCGGCATCGCGGCGAGATCGAGATTCCTCCCGAACCGCGCGTCGAGCTCGGCCGCTCGCTCGAGCGCATCGGGCTGCTTTCGGAACGCTTCACAGACCGCGGGACATTCCGCGGGGAGGCTTCCCTCCGACGGGCGCCGATCGCACTCGCCCTGGCAGGTCACCGAGCGCTCGCCCCGCAGGTTGAGCGTGCTGAGGGCGTTGAGCTGTCCTGCCCCTTTGATGCCGACCACCATTCCGTACTGTTGCTGCACGTCGGGATCCGATTGGGTACGTTCCATGCGGCCGAGGTCCGCCGGCAAACCTTTGTAGCTCTCGTAATCGGGCAGGATCTTGCTCAAGGCCACCGTCATCGAGGGGAACGTCAGGGGGACGCCCGCTCGAACCGTTCCTCGTCCCGGAGTGATGGGACTTCCGTCGAGAGTTACGAGCTCGGTGCAGATGCCGTTATAGGCGCGGGCGCGATCGACGTAGGCCTGCACGACCTCGACGCAGGTGGTATCACCGCGACGAATGGCCTCGTGAATGCCGTCGATGCTCGCTTCTTCGATGTGGAACGGAGTCTGCCCGAGAGTGGATGACGCTCCGAGGAGGAGCGTGCCTACCAGCGCCACGCCGTGGCCACGGGCGTGAAAGACGACTCGCGAAGGACGCAAGAGGATTCTCATCGTGCTCTCCCAACAGCTGAAACCTGTCGACACCGACGAAAGCATACCTCGGACCGGACAGAGCTTCTTCTCTCTTTAGGCCCAGGCGAGCGCGGTCCTCCGACAGGCGATACCGCTGGCCCCGCCGCGTCCCTCTGCCTACAATGAGCCAGCCGCCATGCTCCTCGAGTTTGACGAGTACACCTTCGACCCGGTCGCGGGCATCCTGCTGCGCCAGGGCGAGCGCGTTCCTCTCGAGCCGCGCCCGGCGCGTCTGCTCGCCTGTCTGGTCGAGCGGCGTGGAGAACTGGTCACCCGTGGGCAGCTCGTCGAGCGGCTCTGGGACGCGGGTACCCACGTCGATTTCTCCGAAGGGCTGAGCTACTGCGTGCGCCAGGTGCGGCTCGCGCTCGGCGACGACGCGCGGAAGCCTCGCTACATCGAGACGCTGGCGCGTCGCGGATACCGCTTCCTGCCTCCCGTGGAGCGCGTCGCCGCGCCGGCGGGCGGTCCGCGCCCCCGAGCGCGGTTGTGGGCCGGGCTGGCGCTGGCGGCCTCCTTGTTCGCGCTGGTGGCGTTCGTGGAGCGTCGCCCGAACCGCCATCACCAGCTGGCGCAGCGGATCGTGGGAGCACTCCACGAGGCGGTCTGGGGAGACTGAGTCCGTCGGACCGCTCAGTCCTCCACCTGGAACGACACCATGTACGTGCGCCCGCCCCAGTCCGGTTCCCGGGTCTCGATCCGGAAGCCGGCCTCGACGAAGGTTCGAATCGTCCCGTCCGGATCGGAGCCGTGCTCGGGTCCCAGGTGCCACGCGAGGCTACCGGGGGGGGAAGTCGATCACCGCCAGGCGGCCGCCCGGGCGAAGCGCGCGCCGGAGCTCGGCGGCGAACGGCCCGGGAGCCTCGATGTGGTGGAATAGCTCCTTTTCGAGGGTGCGTGCGATTTCGAAGATCGAGGAGGAGCGACCTACGACGTCTTTCCCGACGGGGAACGTTTCCTTTTGATGAAGTCCTCGATGAGCTCTGTCGAAGCCCGCACCTTCCAGGTGGTGGTAAACTGGCCCGAGGTGCTCCTGCGGCGAGAGCGTTGAACCCGTCTCGCCTCCCGGCGGAGTTACCTACTTCGGAAGGTTCATTCGCCGCGGGAATTCGTCGAAGCGAGGATCCGCGTACAGCCCCTCGAACAAGAATCTGTTCACGTTGACCAGGTAGGGCTCGCATTCGGCGAATGGGCGGTGCCGAAGTGGCGGAGCTCGGCGCGGTGTTTTCCGTCGTCGAAAATCATCGTGTCGGGAAAAAGCAAGCGGTTTGAGCTTCACGTCGCGGAGATCCTCGCGCTCTTTCGCCGGCTCCTCCCACCGCCCGGGGTGACGTCGAATAGATCGAACCAGTCCCACCATGGCCAACTGCTTACAAGTACCTGGCACCTGTTGTCGGTCCAAAAAGGACCTCACTGCACTGCCGGCGCTGCCCCGATCGTCTTACGAGCTCGTTCGCGTCAGTTCTCGCCGCCTCCCGGTGCAGGCGAGTCCGCGTTCCAGACGTCCACCGCGATCTTCCAGGAACCGTCGGCCTGTCGACGCAGCACGTGGACACCCTTGATGGTCTCGGTCATCGGATCGCCGCCGGCCTTCGGGGTTATCGTCAGCTGACCGGCGAGCTGCTGCACGGCGAGATCTCCCGAGACCGTCACGTCGGTACTCGAGTAACGCCCAGCCACCGTGAACCCCTCGTACAGTGACTGCTCCCACGCGACTGCCCCAGGAAGACCCTCGATAGCAGGCTCGCCTGGCGGCATGAACACCACGTCGTCGGTGAAAATCGCCTCGAGCTCGGGAATGTTCTCTCCCGAGAAGGCAGGGATCTCGCGCTCGCTGAGAGCATCGATCGAGCGCCAGAGCCGGCGCTAGCGCGCTTCGGTTTATGATGTCCGTCAATTCAGGAGGGTGAACCCATGCTGCAGCATCGATCCATGGATCGGCGTAGCTTCTTTCGAACGGCCGCGGTGGGAGGCGCGGGGCTCGCGATGGTCGGCACGCCCGCCTGGGAGGCCGCAGCCCAGATCGTGGAAGGGACCACGCTCCGCAACATCCGCGGGGTCGGGCTCGACGATCCCGCTCTCGTGCAGCTGTCGATCAACGAGAACCCGCTCGGCTCCTCCCGCCTCGCCATCGAAGCGGTGGCCAAGCGCATGTTCGGCATGAACCGCTATCCCTTTCACAACCAGCTCGAAGAGGCCCTCGCGAAACATCACGACATCCCGGTCGAGACGGTGCTCGCGGGCGTCGGCTCGTCGGAGATTCTGAACCTCGTCGTGCTCGCCGCTTTCTTCGATCGCGAAGGCAACACCGTCACGGCCTTTCCGTCCTATCCGGATCCGCACGAGAAGACGGCGGCTCTCGGACGCGAGGTGAAGAAAGTCGCTCTCAAGGACGACTGGGGCGTCGACCTCGAGGCAATGGCGAGGGCCATCGACGCCGACACGCGGCTCGTCAGCATCTGCAACCCGAACAATCCGACCGGCCAGCTCTTGGACGCGCGTGAGCTCGAGCAGTTCGTTCAATCCGTGCCCAAGGACGTCATCGTTTGCATCGACGAGGCCTATATCGACTTCGTCGACGAGCCCGGCTATCCCTCCACCATCCCGCTCGCCCAGCGGATGGAGAACGTGGTGGTCACGAGGACTTTCTCGAAAGCCTACGGGCTCGGCGGGGTGCGGGTCGGCTACGGGATCGGCCATCCGGATCTGCTGAAGCGTCTCGCGCGGTTCGGCATCGGGATGCTTCACAAGAACACGCTCTCGATTGCGGCGGCGATTGCAGCCCTCGAAGACCAGGAGCATGTGGCGCGCTCGGTGGAAGTCGCGCGCGAGGGGAAGGCCTATCTCTATTCGCAGCTCGAAGCGATGGGCTATGAGCCGCTCCGGACCCACACGATCTTCGTCACACTCCACGTGGGGCCCAAGCTCGAAACCTTCCTCGAGCTCCTTCGCGAGCAGAAGGTGCAGGTTCGCCAGGCCTTCGACATGGACGGGTACATGCGGGTCTCCGTCGGCTTGCCCCGGGAGAACGAGGCGTTCATCTCGGAGTTCCAGAAGCTCAGCAGCATGCCCAATTGAATCAGCGTCGCTCGCCGCAATACGACGTGCCCTCGCAGTGGGTCGGGACGAAGATCTCGGCGCGAATGAGCCACCGGTCCGAGACGCGCTGCCACTTCGCGATGTTGCCGGGCTTGATGTCGCGGTGAACGATGCCGGCGGTATGCGCCGCGTCCAGTGCGTCGGAGATCCGCTTGCCCACGTCGAGCGCCGTGTCCGCGCTCAATGAACCGGCGGCGATCCGTTCCTTCAGCGTCATGCCCTCCAGGTGCTCAAAGACGATGAACGACCGCCCGTCCTGCTCGCCGATGTCGTGGATGGTGCAGATATTCGGGTGGTTGAGCGCTGATGCGGCCCGCGCCTCGCGCGCGAACCGGCCCAATGCCTCCGGTCGCGCGAGAGCTCGTCGGAGATGAACTTGAGTGCCACCGGCCGGCCCAGCCGGGTGTCTTCGGCCTTGTACACGACGCCCATGCCGCCCCCGCCAATCCGCTCGACGATGCGATAGTGGGAAACCCGCTGGCTAATCAGGGATTCGGTGTGATGGTCGGCGGTTTCCACGGTCGGCTGCTCGGGGAGGTTGCCGGCCTGGCGCTCCAAACTGAGCGCGGAACGGAGCTCTCGCTCAAGCCGTGGATCGCTCGCGCGCAACTCATGTGGACCGCACCGATCTACTTGATGAAGTAGCCGGACACTCTCCAGGTCCCGTCGGAGTCCATCATCGGCGTGACCGTCTCGACGGCGGACTTCTTGTTTTGGAACGACGTCTCGTACTGGATGACCACGTACTTGCCATCGGGTGCGCCGGGGAGGGACTCGGCGTATTGTTTCGACTTCACCTTTCGCGAGACGAGGCCGCCGAGCGGAGCGCGGGCCGCTCGCAATTGTTGTGACCACTGGTCGGCGGTGACGGCGTTTCGGAACAGCGCTGCGGCCTGGCTCCAGCTCTTCTCGTAATCGCCCCGATCGACGAGCGCGAGCCAGGCGTCTGCTGCTTCGACGGCGTCGCGCTCGGCATTCTCTTGAGCGAAGGCGTGCATGGCCGAGAGTAGCGCGACGCCAAGAAAGCCAACTCTTCCGATCATCATGAGGTTACCTCTGTTCGATGTTACGGGATGGTCTTGCCGAGGTCCACCCGCTCCTCGGCGAGTCCGGAGGATCCATTAACGAGCGACGAGAGCGATGGTGCATGTGGAGAATTCGTAACGTACCTGGGCATGTCCCGGGGGTCTGGCGTTTTCCCGGCACGCGGCCCAGGGCGGCGTTCTCCGTTCCAAGCGACTCAGTCGCAAAGGCTTGGCATTCTTGACACCGACTCCATAATCTGAAATCTTGCTCCCGCGACCATGGTGAGCAGAAGACGATTCCTCGCCGCCGCCGGTGTCGCGCCGCTCGCCGCAGGCTATCAGCCCGTGCCAAGGAAATTCAAAACCCAGTTCGCCGTTAACGTGGAGACGTGGTGGAAAGATTTGCCGTTTCTCGAACGCCTCGATCACGCGGCGGCTGCCGGATTTCCCGCCATCGAGTTCTGGCCGTGGCGCGGAAAAGACATCGAGGCGATCGCGGCGAAGACGCGCGAGCTCGGGCTTGTGGTCACCCAGTTCACCGCCTGGGGATTCGAGCCAGGAATGAACGAACCCGGGAATCACGACGCCGTCGTTTCCGAGATCGAGGCGAGCTGTGGGGCGGCCAAAACGCTCGGCGCCAAGTGGATGACCGTCGTCGCCGGCGACGATCAGCCTGGCATGAGTCAGGACGAGATGCACGCAAACGTGATCATCGCGTTGAAGCGGGTCGCTCCCATCGCGGAGAGAAACGACGTCACTCTGATCCTCGAGCCGATGAACATCCGAGTGGATCACAAAGGGCACTGCCTCTACGGAAGCGCGCCGGCGATCCGTATCGTCGAGGCCGTCGGCTCGAGCCACGTCAAGATCAACTGGGACCTCTATCATCTTCAGATCACCGAGGGCGACCTGTGCGGGCATCTGGCCGAGGGGATCGAGCACATCGGTTACGTCCAGCTGGCCGATCACCCGGGCAGGAACGAGCCGGGCACGGGGGAAGTCCACTACAACCGGGTGTTGAAAGAGCTCGATCGCCTGGGCTATCGAGGCTATGTCGGGCTCGAGCTCAACCCGCTCGAGGGCGAAGAAGCGGCCGCCGATGCCGTCGCCAGCGCCGACGTTTGGTGAGATCATGCAGAGAGAATCCTACGATGCCATCGTCGTCGGTTCCGGGATCTCGGGCGGTTGGGCCGCCAAGGAACTGACCGAGAAGGGGCTCGAGGCGCTGCTCCTCGAACGCGGCAAGAACGTCGAGCACATCAAAGACTACGTCAACGCCACCAAGCCCATCTGGGAGTACCCGCATCGCGGCGGGCGCACCTATGCGATGGAAGAAGCCTATCCGGTGCTCAGGCGAGATTACCCGCTCAACGAGAAAAACCTCGATTGGTGGGTTTCGGACGAGGATTCGCCGTATACGGAGATCAAGCGCTTCGACTGGTTCCGGGGTTATCAGGTCGGTGGCCGGTCGCTTCTCTGGGGACGCCATAGTTACCGCTGGAGCGATTTCGATTTCGAGGCCAACGCTCGCGAAGGCATCGCCATCGATTGGCCGATCCGCTACGAGGATCTCGCGCCCTGGTACGACCACGTCGAGCATCACGCCGGCATCGCCGGCTCCCGCGACGGCCTCGCTCAGCTTCCTGACGGAGAGTTCCAGCCGCCCATCCCTTTGAACTGTGGCGAGGAGATCGTGGCGGAGCGCATGCGCGGCCGGTTCGACGGGCGCCGCCATATGGTTCATGCACGCGTCGCGAATCTCACTCAGCGGCTCCCCGGGCGCTCGCATTGTCGGTACCGCAATGCGTGCTGGCTCGGTTGTCCTTTCGGCGCCTACTTCAGCACGCAGTCGTCGACGCTGCCCGCGGCGATGGCTACCGGACGCCTAACGCTCGAGCCCTACTCCATCGTGACCGAAGTGCTCTATGACCGCGACCAGAAGCGCGCGACGGGCGTGCGGGTGCTCGACGCGGTGACCGAGCGCTCGAGGGAGTATCGGGCACGCATCGTGTTTCTCTGCGCGTCGACCCTCAACACGACGTGGATCCTGAAACGCTCTGCCACCGACGTATGGCCCGGCGGTTTGGGCAGCAGCTCGGGCGAGCTCGGCCACAACCTCATGGACCACCATTTTCGTCTCGGCGCTGAGGGCATCCTCGACGAGCCGGGCTTGGATAAGAAGTACTACAACGGCCGGCGGCCCGCGGGTTTTTACATTCCGCGCTACCGAAACCTCTTCGGCGACAAGCGCGACTACCTGCGCGGCTTCGGCTATCAAGGCGGTGCGTCTCGTCGCGGATGGGAACGTGCCGTCGAAGAGCTCGGCGTGGGGGCGGCTTTCAAGGATAAGATGGCTGAGCCCGGTGAGTGGAGGATCGGCGCCACCGCGTTCGGCGAGATGCTGCCCTATCACGGGAACAGAGTTTTCATCGACGAAAAGAGAACCGACAAGTGGGGCCTCCCCGTCCTCGCGATCGACTGCGAGATGGGGGAGAACGAGCGGTTGATGCGCGTGGACATGATGAACGACATGGCCGAAACGCTCGAGGCGGCGGGCGCCAAGGAGGTTCGCACCTACGATCGGGGTTACGCGCCCGGCATGGGCATCCACGAGATGGGCACGGCGCGCATGGGCCGCGACCCGCGCACTTCGGTGCTCAATCGCTGGAACCAGGTTTGGGATGCCCCGAACGTGTTCGTCACCGACGGAGCTTGCATGACTTCGGCCGCTTGTCAGAATCCGTCGCTCACCTACATGGCGCTGACGGCTCGAGCGGCCAACTACGCCGTGGGCGAGCTCGAACGACACAATCTTTGATGCGCCGCGAGAGTTTCCCAACATGACCTCCCACAACGCATCTCTCGATCTGTTGACCCGGCGCGAAGCCATTCGGCGCGTCAGTGTTCTGTTTGGCGGCACCGCGCTCGTCGCTCAGGCCAGATTTCTCGATGCTCTCGAAAGCTCGAGCCCCCCGGCTGCGGCTTACTTGACGTCTATAGAGGTTACGCTTCTCGACGAAGTGGCCGAGACAATGCTCCCCGAGACGAGCACGCCGGGCGCCAAAGCCGCCGGTGTCGGCCGGTTCATGGATCTCATGGTCGCCGACGCCTACGACCCCGACGAGCGGCGCATCTTTCGTGAGGGTCTGCGAACGCTCGATGGAGAGTGCACCGAGATGAACGGGCGCGACTTCATGGCGGCGACTCCGGCCGAGCGACTGAGCCTGCTCGAGCGTCTCGATCGCGAGCAGTACGAATATATGCAGGAATGGAAGGACGGCGAGCCCGTTCACTACTTTCGCATGATGAAAGAGCTCGCGCTCCTCGGCTACTTCACGTCCGAGATCGGGTACACGAAGGCGTTGCGCTTCGTCGAAACGCCCGGTCGTTTCGAGCCGTGCGTGCCGTACGCACCGGGCGACAAAGCCTGGGCACCCCACGCGTAGCGATTCATGAGACCGGAGTCGCACCTCCGAGAATGATGCGTCGACGGGTTCTCGGCTTCCTCGTTGCGCTCGTGGTCTCTGCGATTGGAGCGGTTGCTCAGGACCCGATACGAGGCTTTACATCCGAGAGCACCGCGCGTCAGCTCGAGATCGAGAAGGCGTATCAGGCGATTCCCGAGAGCGAGTCGATTCGGGAGTGGCATCGCTACTTCACGTCGGAACCCCATCCGGCGACGTCGGCTCGCACGGAAGAGATTGCTCGTTTCATAGCCGACACCTGGAAGAAGCAGGGGCTCGAGGACGTGGTGATTCATCGTTACGACGTCCTCTCTTCCAACCCCCGGACCGTCCAGGTCGAGATGGTTGCGCCGGTCCGCTACGTTCCGAGCCTGAGGGAAGACGTTTACCAGGAGGACCCCGACACCGCGAATCGAGACGTGAGCGCCGCCTGGACGTCCTTCTCCGCGTCGGGCGAGGTCGAGGCGCCGGTCGTCTATGCCAACAGCGGCAACCCCGCCGACTACGAGCTCCTTCGTGAACGGGGCATCGATCCGCGCGGCAAGATCGTGGTGGTCCGCTATTCGAACCCCTACAGCTATCGCGGCTTCAAGGCTCTCACTGCCGAACGCGAGGGCGCGGCCGCCATGATCGTTTACTCCGACCCCGCCGAAGACGGATTCCTTCAGGGGGACGTCTATCCCGATGGTCCCTGGGGTCCGGAGAGCCATCTGCAGCGAGGCGGCATCGCCTACGACTTCATCGTGCCCGGCGATCCTCTGACCCCCGGCTGGGCGTCGACGCCGGGCGCACATCGCATACCCGTCGACGACGCTGTCTCGGTGCCCAAGATTATGGCCTTGCCTATGTCGTACCGGGACATGCACCCGATCCTCGAAAAGCTCGGCGGTCAGCGTGCGCCCGACGCATGGCAGGGAGGTCTCCCCATCGAGTACCGGCTCGGAGGCGAAGACGTTCGCCTACACGTCAAGATCGACATGGAGACGAAGGTCCTTCCCAACTACGTCATCGAGGGGCGCATCCGCGGAGAGGGTTCGCCCGACGAGTGGGTGGTGCTCGGAAATCACCACGACGCCTGGGTGTTCGGCGGAGTCGACCCCTCGAGCGGCACGGCTTCCATGATGGAGATGACGAAGAGCTTCGGCGCGCTGAAAGAGCGTGGGATTCGACCGCGGCGTACGCTGGTTTTTTGCAGTTGGGATGGCGAGGAGGTCACCCTCACCGGCTCGACCGAGTGGGGAGAGCAGTTCTCGCAAGAGCTGGAGGAAAAGGCGGTCGCCTACCTCAACGTGGACTCGTCGGCCAGCGGCGGCGAGCTTTCGGTGAACGCGGTCGGATCGCTCGCCCCGATGGTGGTCGAGCTGACGAAGTCGCTCGAAGATCCTTCGGGACGCAGTCTCTATGAGGTATGGAGGAGCAAGCCGCCGAGCCCGGGGCTCGCCGAGGGCTCGCTTCTCGACGAGGCCCTGGTTCGAACGCGGATCGGAAGCGGCACCGACCATACGGTGTTTCTGAACTACTTGGGACGACCCGTGGTGGATATGACCTTCGACGGACCGTACGGAGTCTATCACTCGGTCTACGACGACCATTTCTGGATAAGTCGCATTGGTGATCCCGGTTTCCGCTACCACCAGCTCATGTCGCGCCTCTGGGGGATCATGGCTCTTCGGCTCGCCAACGCCGATATCCTTCCGTTGGACTTCGAGAGCTACGCACTCTCGCTTCGAGAGTTCGTTCGCGAGGTCGAGAAGCTTGACGTGGAGACTCGGCTCGACTGGAGCCATCTGTCGTCGAGCGCAAACGGTTTCCGGACGGAGTCACGACGGCTAGCCGAGCGTATCGACCGGGCCCTCGGCGCGAACGCGGTAGAGCCGGAGCTCGGCAGGCGGCTCAATCAGAAGCTCAACCGTGTCGAGGGCAAGTGGCGGCATCCCGCAGGCATACCGGGACGGCCCTGGTTCAAGCACCTCCTCTATGCACCCAAGTACACCTACGCGGCAATGGTGCTTCCCGGGATCACGGAAGCTCTCGACCAGAAGGACTGGGAGACGGCGGAGGTGCAGGTCGGCCGCCTGACCGCAGCGATCGAGGACAACCGGGCTCTTCTCGCTTCGGTGAGTGCGGAGCTGGACTCGTTCTCGCTTCCGGTCGACTCCCTCGAGTCGAAGCTGCGGAGACTCCGTGAAGGCTTCGACGGGCGGATGGCGATCTACGTGGAGCACGTCGGACGCTCCGAGGTGGTTGCGATCGATGCCGACTCGATCTACGAGACCTTCAGCGTCATCAAGGTGCCGATCATGGTGGAGGTTCTGCGACGAGTCGAAGAGAAGAGCCTGTCGCTCTCCCAACGCGTACCGCTCGAGTCCGGCTACGGGCGCATTCCATCCGGGGTCCTGTACGCATTCGATCCTGGACTGCAGCCAACGGTGAAAGACCTCCTCAACCTCATGATCATCGTGAGCGACAATGCCGCGACCGACATCCTCGCCGATCTCGTGGGACGGGACGCCATCACGGGCAGCATGAAGAAGCTGGGGTTGGCGAGAACGGAGATCCGTTTCTCGGATCTGGACTGGGATCGGGAATGGCTATCGGCGCTGGACGAGGAATACCGGGGTGCCACGGGAGAGGAGACTCTCTCGTTCCCCTTCGAGGAGCACTCCAGCGAGGACGTATCCGAGGCCTTCCGGCGCGTCATCGAGGAGACTCCGCTCTTTTTTGGCCGAAGCACGGCGCGGGAAATCGGGAGGCTTTTCGCCCTCCTCGCCCGCCACGAGCTGGTTTCCCAAGACGCGAGCGCGTTGATGATCGACATCCTCGAGCGCCAGCAGGTAAACCACCGCCTTCCACGGTACCTGCCCGACGGGGTGCGCATTGCTCACAAGACCGGCGACGGCGAGCCGTGGGTGGGGAACGATGCGGGAATCCTCTGGATCGACGACGAGCCCGTCGTGGTCGTCGTATTCACCGGCCACCACCGGGGAACCGCGTCGGAGCTCAACGAGGCGGTGGCCCAGGTCGGCAAGGTCGTGGCGGACCATTACATCCCATAACCTGGCCGCGCCTTCCGGTCAACGCACGGCTTACTCGTGGCGCAACGCCTCCATCGGGTCCACTCGGGCGGCGCGTGAAGCGGGAACGAGGCTCGCCACGAGGGCGGCCCCGGCGACGAGGACCGAGAGCAGGGCGTAGGTTCCCGGATCGAACGGCTGGACGTCGTGAAGAAGCTCCGAAAGGGAGCGTGCGAGTCCTTGACCGAGGAGGACGCCGAGAACGAGTCCCATCGCCACGACAGCGAACCCTTGCCGGAGGATGAGGCTCCGAACTTGACCCGCCGTCGCTCCGAGCGCGACGCGCACTCCGATCTCCTTGGTCCGGCAGCTGACGGAGTAAGCGAGTACGGAGAACAGTCCTGAGAGAGAGAGGACGAGTGCAATTCCCGCGAAGGCTCCGAGCAGGGAGGCCGTGAATCGCCAGGGAGCGGCCGCCCGATCGACGAGCGCCCGGAGGGTGATGATGCTGTCCACCGGTTGAAGAGGGTCGATGGCAGCGACCGCGGCGCGTAGCGAAGCCCCGAGCGCCAGCGGATCTCCGCTCGCACGCGCGACGATGTCGGTCAGGGCCGTATCCGTCTGACGATACGGCAGGTAGAGATCGAGTCTCGGGTCCGTGAGCCCACGGTAGCGGGCGTCTTCCACCACGCCCACGACCGTTCGCCACACGGGTGCTCCATCGGCATCGCGTTCCCCGGCCGGCCAGAGGCGCTTGCCGAGCGCACTCTCCCCGGGCCACATCCTCCGGGCCAGGCCTACTCCCACGATGGCCACCGGGAGCCCATCCGCCCGGTCCGATTCCTCGAAGTCGCGCCCTTCGAGGTGACGAATGCCCATGGTCCGGAAATAGTCCGGCGTGACCGCTTCCCAGTTCACGAGTGGATTCGATTCCGCGGTCTCCCGCTCGAAAAGCTGTCCTTCGACGATGAGGCTGGAGTCCATGCCCACGGCGCCGGTCTCGAGCGGGCGAAGATAGGCTGCCGCCGCCGACTCGACACCGGGAAGGCTTTCGATATGAGCCACGAGCTCGTCGAGAAATCGGTCCTGCTCCGGTCTCGTTGGCCGTCGGCTTTCCACGAATGGAACTTCGAAGGTGACGACGCCTTCGGGCTCGTAGCCGAGGTCGGTCTGGTACAGGTTCCGCACACTACGCCCCATGAGACCCGCGCCGAGTATGAGCGCTAGCGCGGCCGCGACCTCGAGGACGACCAGACTCCCGTGGAGGGAACTCTCGGGGGCACCGACGACCCGGGCAGGGGAGCTCGTCGTTTGTGGCGACGCTCGAAACGCGGCCAAGAGAGCGCTCGCCGATCCTGCGGCCAGGGCGATGCCCGCGGTCACGACCAGAGAGAGCCCGTCGAGCCTCGCATCCGCTAGCCCCGGCACCTCGAAGGGCGCCACCGCGGGGAGAAGAGCGATGACGAGGGTCGCGAGAGCCGCGCCCAGACTGCCGCCCGCGGCGCCGATCCAGAGGCCGTCGAGAAGAATCTGACGAAAGATCCGAGGCCGGCTCGCTCCGAGCGCGCGACGGATGGCGAGCTCCCGAGTTCGCGCGGAGGCTCTGACCAGCAACATTCCCGCGAGATTGAAGCAGGCAACGAGAAGGAGAAGCCCGACCGAGCCCCAGAGGACGAGGATCGACCTGCGAGTAGTGCTGCCGAGGTAGAAGTCCGTAAAGCTTATCGTCACGATCGTGCGGGCCGGCCAACCGTGAGTCTCCGCGAGGCGCTGCAAGATCCCATTCGATTCGGCTTCAGAATGCTCGCGTTCGACGTTCGGGGCCAAACGTCCCACGAGGAAGAGGACGTTCAAACGACG
>DATIBD010000065.1:0-21035 GCA_035457705.1 Vicinamibacteria bacterium | reverse complement strand
GCCTCCAGCTCGAGCTCGGGCAGCCGGGCGAGCAGATCGGCGGCCGAGTGGGTCACCACGATGCGTTGGCAGTCGATCTTCGACCGGTTCTGCATGAGTGTCTCGTAGTCGAGATGGAACGGTACTCGCTTGTCGTAGAAGTAGGCTTCGCAGATGAAGAGATCCGCACCGGCGGCCGCAGCGACCAGTCGATCGGTCCACTGCGTGTCGCCGGAATAGGTGATAATTCTGCCACCTAGGTCGACCCGCAGGGCGTAGGGCGGCGCTCCGCAGGCGTGGACGACTTCGAAAGGAGTCACCGTCATAGGGCCGTGAGCCCAAGGCACATCCTCGACGAGCTCCTCGATCTCGACCTCGAAACGTCGACGAGCGGTCGAGGACCCGGCAAACAAGACCTCCATCGCCTCTCTCACGCGGGTGCGAGTGCCGGGGGGACCGGCCACGAGGACCGGTTTGGTGCGCCGGGAAAACTGCCCGTCGAGTATGAAGAAGGGGATTCCTCCAAAGTGATCGCCATGTAAATGCGTCACGAGGATCGTGTCGATGTCGTTCGGTTTGACCGACGCTCCCTTGAGGGCGATGAGCGACGACGCGCCGCAGTCGAGAAGGCATTTGTAGCCGTTGGTTTCGATGAGGATGCACGTCTGAAACCGGCCGCCGCTTCCGAACGCATCCCCGCTTCCGAGGAAACGAACCCGCACGGAAGCCATGGTCCGCCTTACGCGCTACTCCGGTAGGCCGATATCCAGAGATGAATCGCGGCCGCGAGCAGGAACGGTGACGAATAGACTCCGGGCGCGAAGCGACCCCAGAGCAAAGACGCCGTGATGTGACCGAGGCCGTTGAGGATCATGATGAACGACAAAGCATACGACACCCATCGAAGCCACGAGCGGCCCGCGAAAACCAGCGGGGAAAGAAAAAACAGCATCGTCACGATGGCGCACAGCCCGCCGAGCCAAACGCCGAACGTGAACGTCGGGAACGGAAACAGCGGATACTGCTCGCGAATCCCCGACACAATCGAGTTGTAGAGTGGGAGAAAACCCGTCAGGGCCTCGTCGGTTACGTGGAGTGCTAAGGCGCCCACGAGCAAGATCCACGCGATGCCCCACCGGGGCTCGCGCCGGCCGCTCTTCTCTGACATCGGAGATGCTTTCTCCATGGAGGCCATCATGCCACCGCCGGATGCCGGAAGAAAAACCGGCGCGCCGCCAGTGTGATACAAAATCGTGATGCGTCGAGCTCGAGGAGGTTTCAACCTATGCAACGAATAGCGTGGCTTCTTCTAATTCCGATCACCGCCGCCTGCGGATCTTCGACGGAGCCGATCCAATACGACGTCGTTCTTCGAAACGGCACGATTTACGACGGAAGCGGCAACCCCGGCGTCGTTGGAGACATCGCGATCCGAGATGATCGCATCGCCGCGGTCGGCGACGTCCGTGACGCGACCGCGGCGGTCGAAATCGACGTCACCGGCCTGGCAATCGCTCCCGGCTTCATCAACATGTTGAGCTGGGCGACGGAGAGCCTGATCGAGGATGGCCGCTCCCTCGGCGATCTGCGGCAAGGCGTCACCCTCGAAGTGTTTGGCGAAGGCTGGTCGGAAGGGCCTCTCAACGACGCCATGAAAGCCGAGGTCGTCAAGCAGCAAGGCGATATCCGCTTCGATGTCGAGTGGACGACTCTCGGCGAGTATCTCGACTATCTGGTCGCCCGAGGAATCTCACCGAACGTCGCGTCGTTCGTGGGAGCGACCACCGTTCGGATCCACGAGGTGGGCTACGAGAACCGCGCCCCCACCGAAGAAGAGCTCGAGCGCATGCGCGCGCTCGTGCGCCAGGCGATGGAAGAAGGTGCGTTGGGCGTCGGGAGCTCGCTGATTTACGCGCCCGCGTTCTACGCGGGCACCGACGAGCTCATCGAGCTATCCAAAGTCGCTGTCGAATATGGAGGGATGTATGTCTCTCACATGCGGAGTGAAGGCAATCGTCTCCTCGAATCGGTCGATGAGCTGATTCGGATCGCGCGTGAAGCCGACATCGCGGCCGAGATCTACCATCTCAAGGCGGGCGGTACCTCGAACTGGTCCAAGATGGACGAGGTTATCGCGAAAGTCGAGGCGGCACGCGCCGAAGGTCTGAAGATTACCGCCGATATGTACAACTACACCGCCGGCTCCACCGGTCTCGACGCGGCGATGCCGCCGGCCGTTCAGGAGGGCGGCTACGAAGCGTGGGTGAATCGCCTGAAGGAACCCGCGATAAGAGAGCGGCTGAAACGGGAGATGTCGACGCCGACGGACGAGTGGGAGAACCTCTTTCTCGCCGCCGGAGCGGACAAGACCCTCCTCGTCGGGTTCAAAAACGACGACCTGAAACCGCTTGCCGGCAAGACTCTCGCCGAAGTGGCCGAGATGCGCGGAACTTCACCGGAAGAAACGGCCATGGATCTCGTGGTCGAGGACGGGAGCCGCGTCCAGGTCGTGTACTTCCTCATGTCCGAGGACAACATCAAGAAACAGATCGCGCTCCCGTGGGTCAGCTTCTGCTCGGACGCGGGCTCGATGGCGCCCGAAGGCGTCTTTCTGCGCTCGAGCACTCACCCGCGCGCCTACGGAAACTTCGCGCGGCTTCTCGGCAAATACGTTCGCGACGAGCAAGTCATCCCACTCGAGGAGGCAGTGCGGAAGCTGACGTCGCTACCGGCCGAGAATCTAAAGATTCGCGAACGCGGGCGTCTCATGGAGGACTTTTACGCGGACGTCGTCGTTTTCGATCCGGCGACGATCCAGGACCACGCGACCTACGAGGAGCCTCACCAGCTCGCCACCGGGGTCGTCCACGTCTGGGTCAACGGAGAGCACGTGTTGAAAGACGGCGAGCACACCGGTGCGACGCCCGGCCGCGTCGTCCGGGGCCCCGGCTGGTCGGGTTGGTCCGATCGGCCGGATTAGAGCCGGAAGCCCGTACGAAAGCCCATCGCGAGATACAACGGCCTATAAGCTATCGCTCGGGCTCGTAGTGGAAGCGCTGTTCATTCGCTCGCCCGCTGGTCGCCGGCCTGTGCGCGCGGTGTACGAGCTGCCGCCGGACGTGCCGCTCGCGCCGCCGCGATCGGATCCAGGCTCAGCTCAGTCTTCGGGCGATAAGCTCAACCGTCTCCGCGAGCGCCTCGAGACGCATTCGGTCCCGTCCGCTCGCCGACGCGCTCTCGCTCGAAAGCTCGGTCGCGATGGCCTCGAGCGTCCGGGGCGGTTTCTGCGTCCTTCGACTCGCTCACGAGCAGCTCGTCCGCACGGTCGAGAGCGTCATCTGCTGTTTCGGCTCGGGCCGCGTTCCCGCCGGGTTGGAGCTCAGCCGGTCGAGCTCGCTCGCGATCGTCTAGACACGAAAGATCTCCGTCGTTCCGGATTCGGCGTCGTCACTCGTGTAATAGATCGCGGAGCCGTCCGGTGACCAGGCGAACGAGCTCACGCTCGCGACGCTCACCCAGTCGTCGAGGGTGTAGTCTCCCTGAGCGTCGAGTCGGCTCGTGAACGCGACGAGCAGCGGAAAGGCGATCCCCATCCATCTCATGACGCCGAATATACCCGATCGTTCACTCGGTGCGTTTCGCGCGCTGCTCGTTCCCTTCCCTGATCGTACGGATCGCGACGGCTTGGCCCGCTTCCATCTCGAAGACAATGCGCAAGTCGGGGTCGAGCTCCGCCACGAACTCGTCCGCGCCGACCGGGACGAGTTTCTGGCTGGCGAGCGTGAGGGTTCCGTCCTCGAGCTTCACGGGAATCGGTGACCGGCCGGGGTTGTAAGTGCCCACGTAGCGGCGGAGTGTGTCTTCATCCATCGTGATGCGTCGAAACTCCGGCTCGTCCAATCCGAGGACATGGCGCGTGAGCTGGTTTGCGAGCGGGCCAGGATGAGACGATGCGCTGTTGGTCAGGACGACGACGAACAGCGCATCGTCCGGGTACCAGGCGACATCGGTCAAAAACCCGTTGATGCCGCCACCGTGCGAGATCTTCCGGTGGCCGTCGAGTGAGCTCAGCCCGAGCCCGAGCCCGTAGTCCGTCTCGTCCCCGTCGTTCAAGGTTGTCGGTGTCGTCATTCGCTCGAAGCTCTCGTCGTTCACGACCCGACCCGACGTCAGCGCCCGCTGCCAGACGAGAAGATCATGGGCGCTCGAGCCGAGCGAGCCCGCTGCATAGGGGAGGAGCATGCTGAGCGGCTCGGCGTTCACGACCGTGTTGTTTTCGACCGCGTAGCCCTTCGCTCGATTCGGAATGATCGGACCGTCGTACAGATAGTGCGTCTCGAACAGTCCGAGCGGCTCGAAAAAGGTCTCCTGGAGGAGCTCGGCGTAGGTTTTTTCCGTCACATTCTCGATGACGAGCCCGGCGAGATAGTAGGCTGAGTTACTGTACTGGTATCGCTCGCCCGGCTCGAACTCGAACGGTGCCGAGGCCATGAGCGCGACCATTTGCTCGTGGGTGAGGTCGAGTCGGGATTTCTCCCAGAACTCCGGCATCTCGGTATAGCCCTTGATGCCCGAGGTGTGATCGAGAAGCTGCGCGATTGTGATCTCGAAATCGCGGACTGGAAATTCCGGCACATAGTTCTCGATGCGGCCGTCGAGGGAAACGAGGCCTTGCTCGGCGAGCTTCAGGATCGCGGCGGCGGTGAACTGCTTCGTGACGGAGCCGATGCGATAGACGGTGTGCTCGGTCGCGGGGACGCGGTTTTCGAGATCTGCCATGCCGTAGCCTTTCGCCACGAGGAGCTCCCCGCGGTGATCGATTCCGATCGAGATGGCGGGCACCCGGTCGCGCTCCATCGCGTGCTCGACCGCTTGGTCGATTCGCGAAAGAAGCTCGCCGCGCGAGGTTTCGACGCTGGAGGCGAGTCTCGCACCAGCAAGAAACGTGACGGCGACCAGCGAACGCGAACAGCGATTGAGCTTCATCCGAGACCTCCCGATAGTTGAATGACGATAATCGAGGAGGGAGGTCGCGGTCCACTAGGAGGCTCGCCGCTTGGCGTCGATCTTGGCGAAGTTCGCGGCGCAGTAGTCCTGGAGCTTTTCCATCAACGCGGATACGGCCCGCATGCGGCGCGCTCGCCCTGCTCGTCCGCTCCAACCAGAGCGAGATGCTCCCCGAGAATATCGACCTCGGCGTACACCACGACGGGGATGTCCTGCCAGGGTGTCCGGGTCCACTACGCCGATGAGCCGTCGTTTCGCTGGAGCGTAGAGCTCCGCCAGGCCGACGGGCAACCGGGACTCTTCCGCGCTACGGGACGGAAGTCGGCCAGAAGAAGGTCACGCAGTACAGAAAGAAGTGGCTCATGACGACGGGGCGCACGACTTCAATCGCCGAGGACGGGGATCCCGAACGTCCGGGCGGCGATCGCCAGCCCTCCATCGTGCGTGGCTATGGTGAGATCCTGCCCTTCGCGGTCTTTCCACACCAGCGCGGTGGCAAGGTGGATGGCATCGAGCGTGCCGAGTGGAGTCGGGAAGGGCTCTGACGCTCGCGCCAGAATCGGTCGCTGGAGAAGGACGAGATCGACCGCTTCGAGCCACTCCCTGATCGCTCGCGTTCGTTCCGCCGCGTCCTCGACCGGGAGTGAGCCTTGCAGACGCAGCCGGTCGATGGTTCGCGGACACTCGATCGCGAGGACCTCGCTCGAGAGAACCGACTCGGCGTCGTGAAGAACCGACACGTCGAGCGCGCCTCTCTCCCGGAGAACGATACGCAGCAGGGCGGACGAATCGAGATAGAGGATCACCGGGACGCGCGGTCCTCGAGGAGCAACTTGAGGCTGTCGGTGGGGTTTTCGGGCGGCGGCGGCAATCGAAGCTGCGACGGTTTCCTGGTGGCGCGCCGCACCTCGAGTGGGGATTTGGAATCGTACGGCACGATGCGAGCGACCGGCGTGTCGCGATCGAGAACGATGAGCGTCTGACCTCGGCGGACGCGCCGGAGGTACTGGCTGAGGCGGGCCTTGAGGTCCGCGATCCCGACCTTGGTCATGACCAGATTATGACCATCGGTAGTCACGTCGTCAAGAGCTCCGGTTGACCGCGAAGCGCAGGAGCTTGGGGGGGTCGAGGCGGCGCTGGCGTCCGACGAAACGGAACCGAAGGATCAGAGTTTGCTCCGACTTTCGCAACGTCGCCGGACGACCCGATGGGAGGTCCTCTCGAACGGCGAGCGGTTTCTCATCTGCGACGTTGGGGAGCCGGTCGCTCCCGAAGGGCAAGCCCGCCGCGCCACCTTCGACGTAATCTTGAACTGGCCGAGCCCTCGAGGAGTAGCAGACTCACGGCGCGCTCTGGCGCTCTCGGAATCTTGCCTTCGATAAACGCGTTTATTATCCCGACGTCGCAGGAGTAGGTGGTCAAATTGACTCCCGATGCGGGCGGTCATGTATAATCCGCCAACTTCGGATTTATCGACACCGGACTGCATCTCACAGACATGGAAAACTTCGATCCGAATTCGTTAGGGCATCCCAGGGGAACACTCGCCATCCTTCTCGTCTACGCGCTTCTCTTCGCCCTGGGCTGGCTTCTGCTGTACTACGGAGAGTTCCTTCCGAGAGGCTGAGAGCGCCTCGACGTCTTTCGCTGCGGTGAAATGAAGGTCGATCTATACGAACGAATTTGGATGTGGACGGCGTCCTTCTTGCTGGTCGCGTTCGTGATCGCCATCGTCGTCTCGGCGACCGTATCCGCAGTCCATCCGCCGAGCCACATCGAGACCATCGACCCGGCAGTGGTGAGGACCGAATCCGAGTTCTCCCGTCCCGGGGTGGTGGAGAACGAGCACGGGATTACCGTCGTCGTTCTCGCCGAGCTCTATCGTTTCGCCCCTCAAACGATTCGAGTTCCCGCAGGCCGCCCCATCCGCTTCCGGGTGACGAGCCCCGACGTTCTGCACGGGTTTCAGATCGTGGGAACGAACGCGAACGTCGTGGTCGCCCCGGGATACATTAGCGAGGTCGTCACGACCTTTCCCCAGCCGGGCGAGTACCTGATCGTCTGTAACGAGTATTGCGGTCTGTCGCATCACCTCATGCAGGCCAAGCTCTTGGTGGAGAGCGCGCCTTGATCGAGGGGCGGAGACTCGTCCTGGCGAACTTCTGGGTGGCCGTCGTGGCCTTCGGGCTTGCCGCGATCATGGCCGTGATGCAAGCGCTCGCACGAGCGGATGCCGAGCTCGCCATCCGGTCGACGAAGATCTACTACGTCTCGGTGACGGCCCATGGGGTCCTGATGGCGCTCGTCTTCACCACCTTCTTCATCATGGCGCTCGGATACTTCTCCCTCGGCGCCGCCCTCGAGCGCGTCGACACCACGACCTGGGGCTGGATCTCGTTCCTCGTCTCGCTCGTGGGAACGATTCTCGCCACCCTCGCCATCCTCTCGGGCTCGAGCACCGTGCTGTACACCTTCTATCCTCCTCTCAAGGCCCATCCGCTCTTCTACGTAGGGGCGACGCTTCTCGTCGTCGGGTCCTGGATCTGGTGCTGGGTGATGATACGGACCTACCTCGCCTGGCGGTCCGAGAACCGGGACGAAGCCGTCCCCCTTGCCGTGCATGGGATGGTCGTGACCGTCGTCATCTGGATCCTCGCCACCGCTGGCCTCGCCGTGGAAGTCGTCGGCATGCTCCTCCCCTGGTCTTTCGGCCTCGTGGACAAGGTCGACCCGATCGTGGCGCGGACCTTCTTCTGGTGGTTCGGCCATCCGCTCACCTATTTCTGGCTCGTCCCCGCTTACGTCGTCTGGTACACGATCATTCCCGAAGCCATTGGGGGCCGCCTCTTCAGCGACCGTCTCACTCGTGTTGTTTTCATCTTGTTCGTTCTGTTCTCGACGCCGGTGGGTTTCCACCACCAGTTCAGCGACCCGGGCATCACTTCCGGCTGGAAGCTGCTCCACACCGTGACCACCTACGCCATCCTGTTTCCGAGCTTCGTCACCGCCTTTTCCGTCATCGCGTCGTTCGAAGTGGCAGGACGGCTCAAGGGAGCGAGGGGGCTTTTCGACTGGATCGCCGTCTTGCCCTGGAAGGATCCGTTTTTCGCGAGCGTCGCCCTCGCAATGGTGACCTTCGCCATCGGCGGCTTCGGCGGCGCCATCAACGCCGCCTACGCGATGAACACGATGGTGAAGAACACTTCCTGGATCCAGGGTCACTTTCACCTGACCGTCGGAACGGCCGTCGCCCTCACCTTCATGGGAGTCAGCTATTGGATGCTGCCCCGGCTCACCGGCTACCCCGTCCGCCTGCCGGCGCTCGCGCTGGCGCAACCGTACACCTGGTTCGTCGGGATGATGTTGTTCAGCATCACCTCCCACATCACCGGAATCATGGGGATGCCGCGCCGCGTCTACAGCGCCTCGTTCGGGGGGAGCGAGGTGGCGGCAACCTGGTCGTCTCTCACCGTTGTCTCGGCGATCGGTGGCGTCGTGCTCTTCGTGAGCTCGGCGCTCTGGTTGGTGGTTCTCATCGTCTCGGTCCTCGGAGAAAAGCTCCCGGAGCGGCCGGCGATCGAGTTCGCGAGACCCCTCGTGCCCGTGAGCGGCTCGGCTGGTCTCTGGGATCGGTTCGGGTTCTGGACGGCGGTCGCCGCGTTGCTCATCCTGATCGCTTACGCCTATCCCATCGCGCATCTGCTCGCGCTGCCGCGATTCGCATCGTCCGCCTTTCAACCGTTTTGAGGAGGAAATGTCGGAGCAGGAAAGAAACGACGTGGAGTCGCGTCGATCGACGCTGAAACGCCTCGCCGGCTACCTCATGGGTGGAGGCCTCGTCGCCGCCTACGGAAGTCTGGCAGCGGTGGCGGCCCGCTTTCTCTATCCCGCCCGGCCGGCCGAAACCGGCTTCCTGTTCGTGACCGATCTCGCGAGCCTCGGAGTCGGGGAGTCGCTTCTTTACACGACGCCGAACGGCGCAACCGTCAACGTCACCCGCAAGGGCGCGGGCGGGGGGATCGAGGATTTTCTCGCTCTTTCGAGCGTCTGCCCTCACCTCGGCTGCCAGGTGCATTGGGAGCCCCAGAACGACCGCTACTTCTGTCCTTGCCACAACGGCATCTTTACTCCCGAAGGAGTGGGCGTCGGCGGGCCGCCGGGCGAGGCCGGGCAGTCCCTGTCCCAGTTCCCGCTCAAGATCGAGAACGGACTTCTGTTCATCGAAGTCCCGCTTACCGACGTGGCTCGCGGTCCCGAAGGTCCGGACCGGATCTCGTCCGGCGGAAAGGCCTGACGTGCAGGCTGTCGTGACCTGGCTTCGCGACCGGATTCCGGTGGACCTCGACTCGTTTCGGGAGCTCACCAACGAGCCCGTTCCCCATCATCTGAAGCGTTGGTGGTTCTGTATCGGCGGAACACCCGCCTACCTCTTCGTTGTTCAAGTCGTGACCGGGATTCTCCTCGCCATCTATTACGAGTCGAGCACTCAGACGGCTTATGAGTCCGTTCGCTACATCACCGAAGAGGCCGCATTCGGCTGGTATCTGAGGGGGCTCCACAAATGGGGCGCGACGCTCATGATCGCCGCGGTCATCCTCCATCAGATGCGAGTCTACTTCACGGGAGCCTATCGCAAGCCGCGCGAGCCGAACTGGATGGTGGGAATGGCGCTCCTCATGTCGACGCTCCTGCTCGGCTTCACCGGTTATAGCCTGGTCTACGAGCAGCTCTCGTTCTGGGGCGCTACGGTGGCGGCGAACCTCACCGGAAGCGTTCCCGTCATCGGAAGCGTAATGAGGGAGCTGCTTCTTGGCGCCGAGACCTACGGGCGGCAGACGTTGCCGCGCTTCTTCATCCTGCACGCCGCAGTCCTCCCGGTTCTCCTCATCTTGCTCCTCGGAGTCCACATCGCCCTCATACGACTCCAGGGTGTGACGGAGTTCCGTTTCGAGTCGGAGAAGGACACGCTGCAGAAGCCGTTCAACTTCTGGCCCGATCACGCCTATACCGAGATCATGATCGGGCTCATCCTGATGATTCTCCTCTCCACCCTCGCGACGGCGCTCCCGGTGACGATGGGACCGAAAGCCAATCCACTGGTGACGCCTGAGGTCATCAAGCCCGAGTGGTTCTTCTATGTCGCCTTTCGCTGGCTGAAGCTCTTTTCTGGCACGTTCGCGATTCTATCCACCGGGTTCATCGTCTTCGTCATGTTCGCCTGGCCTTTCATCGACGCCTGGATACGAAAGAAGACCCGGTTCACCGAAGTGAGCGTATGGGTCGGCATCTTCGCGGTTTTGTCGATCATCGGACTAACGGTATGGGAAGCCCTGGTCGAGCATTAACTGCTCAGTGCCGTGGCGGGACCTGTGATCGACCGGCCGCCACGGCTCGGCGTTCGCGGCGCTTCGCGCCGATCTCGCAGCAGACGTGTTGGCCGCCGCTCGGCAGGCTGGGCTGCAATTTTATGTCAGCTGCTCCTGCTCAGTGCCGTGGCGGGACCCGTGATCGACCGGCCGCCACGGCTCGCGCTGCTTGCCACGCGGCTGGGCGAGGCGGCCACGGCTAGGGCAGGATGTGGATGAGGTTCATCAGCCTGCTCACAGGATTTGAGGAGTTGTCATGACCTTGGATCAGAAACGCATCGTGATCGCCGTGCTTGCCATCTTTTTCCTCCTTTCGCTGATCCTCGTGCAGAGCTTGGAGGTCGCGCGTCGGTACGCGGAAGTGGGGCTCGTGCAGGCGAACGTCGTCGTGCCGGCTACGTCCCAAAACTGCGTCGAATGCCACGGTCAGTCGACACCGGGCATCGTCGACCACTGGAAGGGCTCCACTCACGCACAAACGGGAGTCGGCTGCGTCGAATGCCACCAGGCGCGAGACGGTGACGCCGACGGATTCTCCCACTACGGAAGGCTCATCGCTGCCGTCGTCACGCCCCGCGACTGCTCGCGCTGTCACCAGCAAATCGTAGAGGAGTTCTCCCAGAGCCATCATGCGGCGGCAGGAAACATTCTCGCTTCCCTCGACAACTTCCTCGCCGAGACCGTCGAGGGGTCGAGGGTTCCCTTCGACCCTCACTCCCCAACGCCGGGCCTGGCGGTCACCGAGGTGAGCGGGCTCGCGAGCGCTTTTTCCGGATGCCAGCAATGTCACGGCAGCAAGCTCGCCCTTCAATCGACGTCGGGGGGAGCGCTGACGGTGGACGATCTGGCGCCCGACGAGAACGGCTTTCCCACCAATGCCGAAGCAGTGGCGAGTATCTTGAAGAACGAGAGCGGCAAACCGCTGTTCTATTCCGCGAGCTGGCCCAACACGGGAATCGGCAGACTCAATCTCGACGGGTCGCGCGGATCCTGCAGCGCCTGCCACAGCCGGCACGACTTTTCTCCTCGGCGAGCACGTCAGCCCGAGAACTGTGGGAAGTGCCACCTGGGGCCCGATCACCCGCAAAAGGAGATTTACGAGGAATCTAAGCACGGCGTCGCCTACCGCGACCTGCGCGAGCACATGAACCTCGACGCCCAGGAGTGGGTGCTGGGAAAGGATTACTCTCAGGCTCCCACCTGCGCCACCTGCCACATGTCGGGGAATCTGAGGAACGACAGACGCATCACGCACGACCCGGGCGAGCGCATCTCCTGGACCAATCGGCCGCCGGTTAGCCTGGTGATGGACACCGACGAGAACCACGCCATCGTAACCGCCACCGATCCCGCGGAGCGGCGAAGGCTCATCACCGACACCGCCGAAGCCAAGCGAAACCGGATGAAGAACGTTTGCTCGCACTGCCACACGCCGGACTACATCAACGCTTTCTACCAGCAGTACGATGACTTCGTCGTCCTATACAACGAGAAGTTCGCCAAGCCCGGCCAGAAGATCATGGCCGTCCTCGAGCAGCAAGGCCTCCTGACTCCGACACAGTTCGACGAGAAGATCGAATGGACCTGGTTCTACCTCTGGCATCACGAAGGACGCCGCGCCCGTCACGGGGTCGCGATGATGGCGCCGGACTACACGCATTGGCACGGGATGTACGAAGTGGCGGAGCGCTTCTATATGGAGCTCATCCCCGAGGCCCGGCACCTGGCGGAGGAGGCGAGGGCTGACGGGCGCGGCGAAGCCGCTCGCGCCGTGAATCAGGCAATCGACGAAATCCTCGCGCGGCCGGAGCACGCCTGGTTCGAGGAAGGCGCCGACGAAGCGGCGCGTCGCATCCGCGATGCGATGCAGGAGAGGTACGGGCAGACGCGCTGACCGAACAGCGGGTTGGCCCTGGTCTGCAGTAGGCGACGCGTGAAGCCAAGCACGAGAGCAATCAGGGCTGCCCGCCCGTGCCGGCGTCGCGGGAGTAGACCACTTTCCCGTCGACGAGCGTCGTCACCACCTCGAAGTTCCTGACCTCCTCGACCGGGAGGGCAAAGAGATCCTTCGACAGGATGACGATGTCGGCCACCATCCCCGGCCCCAACGTCCCCTTCCGCTCTTCCTCGAACGAGGCATAGGCCGATCCAGCCGTCCATGCGTCGAGGACGTCCTCGAGCGGAAGCCTCTCGCCCGGCACGAACCCTCCCTCCGGCTTTCCCTCGAGCGTCCTTCGAGTGAGGGCAGTGTGAATGCCCGGACGAGGATCGATATCCACGACCGGCCAGTCGGTCCCGAACGCGAGCCGTCCGCCTTTGTCCTGGATGCTCTTCCATGCCCAGGCCCGCGAGGCGCGCTCGGGCCCCAGATTCACCGCCCAGACTTCGAGGACATTCGGGATCGGGTTCGCGTGAAAGGGCTGCATCGAGGCGATCACTCCGAGCTTCGCGAATCGCGGGATATCGTCGACGCTGACTGCCTCGATGTGCTCGATGCGGTGCCGACGGCCGCGCGCGGGTGCGGGATTGACCTCGGCCGCTTGCTCGTAGGCGTCGAGCGCCATGCGGATGCCGCCGTCGCCGATGGCGTGGATGAATATCTGCCAGCCCTTCTTGTCCATCATCTCCACGATGCGGTTCATGTCCTCCACGGAGTAGTTGGGATTCCCGGTGGAGTCCGCGTTCGCGTAGGGCTCGAGCAGAGCGGCGGTGCGGGACTCGATGACGCCGTCGGCGTACATCTTGATCGCGCCCGTTCGAAGGAACGGCGTATCCGGATGCTCTTTCAGCAGCTCTTCGTATCTCGCCGCTTCCTCTTCGGAAAAACCAGGGGGTGCGCCGAGGGCCGCGTACATCCTGACTAGAAGCTCGCCGCGGCGCTCGAGCTCCGCGTAGAGCGCGAACTCGTCGGGGCTCATTCCCGCGTTCTGCACGCTCGTGACCCCGAGGCTCAGGGCATGCCGGACCCCCTTCTTGATGAGCTCGAGCTTCTCCTCGCGCGTCGGTGCGGGGAGGACTTCGTTCATGAGTTCCTGGGCCGACTCCTTGAGCACGCCTGTCGGCTCGCCCTTGAAATCCCGCACGATGAGACCGTTTGGCGGATCGGGTGTCTCGCCCGTGACGCCGGCGAGCGCGAGGGCCCTGGAGTTGATCCAGACGCTATGGCCGTCGTAGCACTCCATGAGCGCCGGCCGATCGGGGACCGCTTGGTCGAGCTGCTCTTTCGTGGGAAGGCTTCCAGGAAAGGTCCCGTAGAGCCAGCCGCGGCCCAGAATCCAGGGCGCGTCCGGTCGCGCGGCGGCGAACTCGCGAATGGCCCGCTGCGCTTCTTCGACGGTCTCGGCGTCGAAGAGATCCACCCGATCGAGCGACTCCCCCCCGCTCAGAAAGTGGACGTGGGAGTCGTTGAAACCGGCGAGGACCGTTCCCCCGCGGGCGTCGAGGACCGTCGTTGATTCGGTTCGGTGTTTTTCGATCTCCGAGTCGGTGCCCACGGCGAGGATCTCGCTTCCCCGTACGGCAACCCCTTCGGCAATCGGGGCACCCCCGCCGGGATAGACCTTGCCATGGAGGATGACGAGATCCGCGGGCTCGGGCCCGGGTCCGGATACGCAGGCGACGACCCCGAGCAAAGCGAGCACTGTGCTCGCGGGAAGCGATCGAGGGGAGCAAGAGCGGGAACGGAGCTCCTTCACCATGGCACCTCCCTGGTTAGCGGGCGATGGAGTCTACCACGCAGGAAAAGACAAGGTGCTCGACCGCTTCACAAGGACTTCGTCCGGGCCTGCCAGTGGTTTTCCAGGTTTTCGACGAGCTGCTCGCTCAGGTGACAGTAGGCTTGGTCGCGGGCGTAGGTCGCCATGTACCGCCGGAAAGTGTCCCGGGGCTCGGTCTGCACGCGAAGGGCCTTGCGGTTTCCCGACGCGCTCACGAGGCCGGAACCGGTCACGGTCGCGACCGACTGCTCGAGCGCGTCGTCGATTCGATCCGCCGGGTGGACTTCGCTGACGATCGCTCGAGCCTCTACCGAATCGACCGAGAACGTGCGTCCGAAGAGTATGGCGTCGCGCGCGAGACCCTCTCCGAGGAAGCGTGGGAGCCTCAAGTTCGCCGCTCCGGGGACAATCCCTTCCTTGCGTGCGGGAAGGTTGAAATAGGAGCCTTCTTGGGCGATGACGCGATCCACGACGAGCAGCATCTGGCAACCGCCTCCTATGGCGAAGCCCTCGACGACGGCAATCCAGGGTTTTTCGAGCGTCGTCTCGGGCTCGTCTCGTGGATGGTCCTCGAGCTGCAACCCGCGGTACAGCTTGTTGACGGGACCGAGGTCACGAAGGAGATAGAAGAGGTAAGGAATCTTTCCGTGGTAGAGCTTGGTCAGATTGAGTCCCGCGGAGAAGATGCGCTGGCCTGGGTACTTGGGGTGCTCGACTCGGCCTCCGCGCAAGACGCCGATACGCAGCTCGGGATGGAGGAGCACCAGGTCGATCGCGGTCTCGAGATCCTGCCGGGTCTCGTCGTCCTCGGCGTTGAGAAAACGAGGCTTCTGAAACTCGACGTGGCCGACGTGACCTCGCGCCTCGACGCGGACGGTCCCGAGCTGGAGGGCCCCCTCGTCGCGAAACTGCTGCAGGCGCTCCCGAGCTTCCCCCGTGGGCTCGAGCATGCTGGACACGAGGTGGGCTCCGGTCTCGGAGTCGGACAGCATCTGGGAGACGAAGAGCCCCTGCTGGATCTCGCGGCCGTCTTTGTCTTTCTGCATCCGCTCGGATTCACGAGCGAGGTCCTCCCGTGTTGGCACGAGCCCCGGCCACCGCTCGGCGGCTCGAAAAACGAGGTCGTCCAGGCGCACGCGCTTGGACATGCCGTCGGTGAGACGGTCGTAAATGTTCCTGCGATTGGTGCGACAGAAACGCCAGCATACGTCCGCCATCGCTTCGATGACGAAGGTGCTCGCGCGCTTCTCGGCCTCGCTTCTCGCCGATCTCAGAGGAAAGCGATCGAGGATTTCCCAACCCAGGGCGAACACGGTATGCACGTCTTCCCGGCTGGCGTGCAAGAAACGCGTCGCGAGATCGGCATCCACGCCCGCTGCCGTAAGGCCAGTCACGGGGCCTCCCGTGAGTTGTAGTGGAGATGCACGATCTTCCACTGGCCTTCGCGTTTGAACCAGATGTCGGTCTCCCAGGCACGCTCGTTCGTTCGCGTGCCGTCGGCGCCTCGGGTGACGACGTCGACGACGTACGTGGCGATTGCGGTATCGTGGGACGGGCCCACTTGAACACGGAGATCCGAGATCTCGTTCTTCTCGACGCCGCCTCCACCGGCGATGAGCTCGTACCAGCTCTTCTTGTACTCGGAGAGGTTCACGCGTCCGCTGTCGAACCACAGCGTGAGGTCGTCCGCGTAGTGGGAGAAGTACTCGTCCAGCTCGTTCCGCTCGTAGGCCTGGTTGAAAGCCATGACCTTGTTTTCGATCTCTTTCTCGACGTTTGCCGCCTGCGATGCCGAAAGCAGAGCCCAGAGCAATAAAGACGGGGAGCTCATGAAACCTCCTTGTCGAAACAAGTATTGTACCGGAAGCGCCTCTCTCCACACGGAGTCTTTGATTCCATCCGGCCCCTCGCATATCGTTACGTCGAGGAGTTCTCACATGCGTCTTGTGTCTCTTCTTGCCGCTTCGCTCGGTCTCGCCTCGTCGCTTTCGGCACAGGCGCCTCGTCCGTTTACGGTCGAGGATGCCCTGGCGCTTGGCGACGTCGCCGAGCCGAGGGTCTCACCCGATGGCCAGTGGATCGCCTACACGGTCACGAGGCTCGACCTCGTCGAAGATTCGAGCCACTCGAATATCTACCGGGTCCCATTCGGTGGGGGAGAAGCCATCTCGCTCACGTCGAGCACGAAATCCAATACCAGCCCTCGTTTCAGCCCCGATGGCCGTTATCTCGCCTTCCTTTCCGACCGCGAAGAGGATGAAACTCAGATCTTCGTCATGGATCTGCAGGGCGGGGAGCCGCGCAGGGTGAGCTCTCTCCCGAGCGGCGTTTCCGATTTCGAATGGTCGCCCGACGGCACCAGGATGGTCCTCGTTTCTCGCGATCCGGATCCCAACAAGCCCGCCAAGGGCGAGCAAGAAAGAAAGGCCGAGCCACCCCTGGTCATCAACCGGCTGCAGTTCAAGCGCGACGGCCAGGGATATCTCGAGGAGCGGCGGAACCATTTGTACGTTCTCGAAGTCGGCAAGGGCGAGACGCAGCAACTCACCCGCGGACCCTTTGACGACTCCGAGCCCGTGTGGTCTCCCGATGGGAACGAGATCGCTTTCGTCAGCAACCGCACGGAGAATCCCGATGCGAACGACAACACCGACCTGTTTCTCGTGCCTGCTTCCGGGGGTGATCCGCGCCAGATCACCACGAATTCTGGTGCCGACCGGTCGCCGGTTTTCAGTCCCGACGGACGCTTCATCGCTCACGTGTCGGTGACGGAGCCCGAGCTCATCTGGTATGCCATCGATCAGCTCGCCGTCGTCCCCGCGGACGGCGGAGCGGCGCGAGTCCTGACGGCAACGCTCGACCGGAATGTGCGACGGCCGCGCTTCAGCGCCGACGGAGCTCATATCGTGTTCCTGCTGGAAGACAGCGGAAACCAGCATCTGGCGCGCATCGACCTCGAGGGCAGTCGGATCGAGCGTCTGGTCGATGGGCCGGTCGAGCTTTCGGATTTTCACGTCAGCCCCTCCGGAGAGCTTGCTTTTCTGCAGTCCGAGCCCGGGCTGCCAGCGGAAATCTTCGCGTGGTCCAACGGCACATCGCGTCGTCTCTCGCACGTGAACGACGCTCTCCTTTCGGACGTCCGGCTCGGCGAGGTCGAGAACGTCCATTTCGAGAGCCGGGACGGCACGCCGGTGGAGGGTTTCATTACCAAACCGCCCGGCTTCGAGCCAGGGAGACGCTATCCAACGCTGCTATGGATTCACGGCGGCCCCGTGTCTCAGTACGCGACGGGCTTCGAAGCCATGTGGCAGGTTTTCGCCGGAGCCGGCTACGTCGTAGTGGCGGCGAACCCGCGCGGTTCCTCGGGCTACGGAAAGGATTTCAGCCACGCGATCTGGGCCGACTGGGGGAACAAGGACTTCGAAGATGTCATGGCTGCCGTGGAACACGCCATCGAGCTCGGTTACTCCGACCCGCACCGACTCGGCGTCGGCGGATGGAGCTACGGGGGCATATTGACCAATTACGTCATCACGAAGACGGATCGGTTCCAGGCCGCGACCTCGGGAGCGAGCGAAACGAACTACCTCGCTTGCTACGGCAACGACCACTACCAGCACGAATGGGAGAAGGAGCTGGGTCTGCCCTGGGAGAACGTCGAGCGGTATATCGACCTATCACCCTTCACTCACGTTGCCAACATCGTGACCCCGACGCTCATCCTTTGCGGCGAGCACGACTGGAACGTACCGCTGAGCCAATCGGAACAGCTCTATCAGGCCCTGAGGAGGCGAGGCGTCGAGACGACGCTCGTGATCTATCCGGGCCAAAGCCACAGCATTCGCAAACCCTCGTACCAGAAGGACCGGTACGAGCGCTACCTGGCCTGGTTCGGGCGCTTTCTGGGAGAAGGGCCGACCGACGCGCGCCCCACTCACCCTTTCTAGGCAGGGTGATGAAAAACTCGGCCCATCCTGCGCGAGCGGAGCGAGCCCGGGGCGCTTGCCGCGGCGTAAGCAGTCCGAGCCGTGGCGGCCCGATCGATCGGGGGTCGCGCCACGGCATTGAGTACTAGAGAGGAACTGGTCATGACTCGGTCTATGCTCTCCTTATTACAAGCATCAGCCATCATCACGTACGCTCCCGCTGCCCTCGAGGCGCAGGAGCTCGAGGCGGCTCCGCCGGTCACCCGCTTGTTCGCCCAGGACCCGTACACCGAGTACGCGCTCCTGGACGATCCGGCGACGGCGTCGTTTCGCATCCTCTACCGGCCGATCGAGCGCACGCCGGGTGCCACGGTGCTCATCAATGGCACCCGCCACGGGAGTGAGGGAGGCGACATCGAGGTCTGGGATCCGCGCACGGGAAAGCCCATCGAGTTCGAGTACATCGGGGGCGAGGAAGCGATCGCGCGCAAGCTTCCTGGACGTTTCACTCCAGAAGATCACTACATCGTCGCCAGGCTGCCTCGGCCGGTTCCCGAGGGCGGCGAGGGCCGGGTCGTCATCGTGAAGACCTACAAGGACGCGCGAACCTATTATGCCGACGGACCCGACTCGATCGTCTGGGTCAGGAGGCTCAGTCCCATGCGATTCGGTGTCGTCTTGCCGAAGGGCTACTCGCTCGACTCCGTCGACATCGCGTCCCAGCTCACGACCCTGAAGGACGGCCGGCTCAAGCTCTCGCTCACGAACCCGAGCGGCGGACTCTCGCCCATCACCATCCGGGCGACGAAGAACGGCGCCCCGTTCAGGGAAACACCCGTCGCCGACAAGGTCTACGACGATGACACGACGCTATTCGACCTGGGCGATCCGAAGAGTCACCGCTTCCGCGTCGAGCACGTCTCGAGCGACGATCGTCGGGGAGACCATGCGACGATCGACATCGCCGGATACTGGCCTCTCACTGACATCGAGGTCGTCGACTTCGACACGGCGCGACCACTCGAAACGACGGAGCAGGGAGGTTCGACGGTGGCGAAGCTCGACGTCCCCATCCTCGACGACCGCCAGAGCGCACGCCTGAAAGTCACTGGCAACGTTCAGGACAAAGCCTACCGTGTGGAGAACGGGGACCTGATCTTCGAGCTGACTCTGCGTGGTCTACGGAATACGGTGCTGCTTCCCGAAGGCTGGGAGGTGTCGTACGTATCTCAGCCGGGAACCATCGGACGACACGGGGCCCGGGCGTTCGTGGCGTTCATCAACATTCATGCCGAGGATGCGATGGACGTCAAGATTCGCGCTCGGTCGAGGGTTGGAGGTTGACGATGGCATCATCGCGACGGGAATTCATCCGCGACATCGGGGTCGGCCTGAGCACGGCGAGTATCGCAGCCGCCGGGCTGGCGTCGGCCCAGAACCGTACGGCTTCCGACTCGGAGAGGCTTCTCGTACCGGACCCGAATCATCCGACGCCCGCTCCTCTCGGCACGGATCGGCTGCCCCTCGAGTGGCATCAGGGTCGTACGCGGACTCTAAAGGAGCGCGCGGCCGAGCGCGGGGTGGACGCCATTCTGCTCAGCAGCGACCAGAACATGGTCTATTTCACCGGCTGCTTCCGACAAAGCGGCGAGCGCTCGACCTGGGTGCTGTTTCCGGTCGAAGAGACCGATACCGCCTATTGGTACTCTCCCGGGATCGACCGCGATCTCGTGACGACGTGGTGGGCCACCGAGAACGAGTACTACTTCTGCTATCCGCACGCCGAAGGCGGCTTCCCGAATCGCGGGGAGCTGAAGCGCGGCAATCGGGTCGATCTGTTCGAATGGCTTCTCCAGGGCCTGGCAAAACGGGGCCTGGGAGAAAAGACTCTCGGAGTCGACTTCGAGCCCAGCGAGTCCCAGAAACGAACGCTCGCTTCGCGACTTCCGAAGGCAAAGCTCGTCGGCATCGGCGACATCTGCCTCGACATGCAGATCGTCAAGACGCCTGAGGAGATCGCGCTCACCCAGCGGGCCTACCGCTATTTCGACAAGGTTCACGCGTTTGCGCGCGACTACATTCTCGAGCACGGCACGAACGCGACCGACTTCGAGGTCGGCCAGGCGCTGCAAGCGTACGGCATCGGGCTTCTGATGAACGACGTCAAGGCCGATGGCCGGCCTCATAGCGCGGTCGGCATCGAGGTAACCTCGCATTACGTGAGGACCGGAGTCGCGACCGCTTATCCACATCCCAACCAGTTCTTCTACACCAAGATCCAGAAAGGGGCTCCGGTCTACGTCAACACCGACATCAAGCTCGGCGGTATGGGAGGCGAAGGCTACCGAAACTACCTGATCGCTCCCTTCGACGGCGCGCTCGAGAAGATGTGGCAGGTGGTGACGGATTCGGCGTTGCTATTGCGCGAGGAAACTCGCCCCGGAAAGGCTTGCTCCGAGGTCGCCTACAAGGTGCACGAGTTTCAGATCAAAAACGGCATGCAGAGCCACATCTACCACCGGCCGTGCCACGGACAGGGGCAGTTCTATTCCGGACACCAGCCGCCCTTCATCGCTCTCGGCGACGACACCCCCATCCAGGCCGGTATGATGTTCAGCGTCGAGCCCGGCCTCTACGACGCGGAGCGCGGCATCGGCGTCAACCCGAGCGACATCCTTCTCGTCCTCGAGGACAAGAGCGTTTTCATGAGCAGCGTGCCTTTCACGCGGGAATGGGCATTTCTCACGCTCTGAGGACACGCGTGGATTTCGTCACAGTTCTCTGTCAGCTAGCCGCGTCTTTCGAAGGTCGCACGACCATGCGGCTATTCTCCGAGATCCAGCGCGACGATGTTCTTGCGGTCTCGCACGTATAGCGTCGTACCCACGAGCGTCGGCGGCGTCCAGGCGTTTTCCGTCAGGACCTCCGCGCGCGCGTGGACGGTCAAGCCATCGGGGCCGGCCGTGGCGATGGCGATGTCGCCGCCCTCGTCGACGATGACGAGCTTGGAATCGACGTAAATCATTTGCGAGCGGCCGAAG
>DATIBD010000064.1:0-228382 GCA_035457705.1 Vicinamibacteria bacterium | reverse complement strand
GAAGAGCTGGGAAAGCGACACCAGGGTCGAGCCGTCGGGAACGACATCATGAAGGCGAGCGCGGACGCTTTCCTCAAGGTCATCAATCACGTGGTCGCGGCGCGCGACGGGGAGAAAGAGCTCGTCGACGTCTTCGGGCAGTAGGAGCGCATCTGGCCTTCACGCTCTTCGAAAAACTGTGGCGGCGCCACGTCGTCCTTCCGGCGACACACGATCATCCCGCCGTCGTTTACATCGACCTGCATCTGATCCACGAGGTGACCTCCCCGCAAGCTTTTCAGGAGCTCAGGCGTCGCCGCATCGACGTTCGGAGGCCCGAGCGCACCGTCGCCACCATGGATCATTCGATTCCCACCCTCTTCGACGATGACCTGCCGCGCTACGCGAACGCGCAGACGAGAGAGCAGGTGGAGGCCCTTCGACGAAACTGCGAAGAGTTCGGCATCGAGCTGTACCCCTTGGGCGACGATCGCCAGGGCATCGTCCACGTAATCGGACCGGAGCTCGGGCTCACGCAGCCGGGCATGACCATTGTCTGCGGTGACAGCCATACGGCAACACACGGGGCGTTGGGGGCATGGGCCTTCGGGATAGGGACGACCGAAGTGGGGCATGTGCTCGCCACCCAGTGCTTGCTCCAGCAAAAGCCGAAGACCTTCGAAGTGCGGGTCGAAGGGACACTCGGGCCGGGCGTCACCGCGAAGGATTTGATTCTCGGCGTGATCCGCGTCGTTGGTGTCGACGGCGGACTCGGCCATGTCATCGAGTACACCGGGAGTGCCATCCAGGCCTTGTCGATGGAGGCCCGCATGACGGTGTGCAATATGTCCATCGAGGCGGGTGCGCGGGCCGGGATCATCGCGCCGGACGATACGACATTCCAGTATCTCGCGGGCCGCCCTCGCGTGCCCAAGGGTGAAGCCTGGGAACGGGCGCTCGTCGATTGGCGGAGTCTTTCCACCGACGAGGGCGCAATCTACGACAAGGGCGTGGTGCTCGATGCCTCCGCACTCGAGCCGATGATCACCTATGGCACCAACCCAGGCATGACGATCGGTCTGAGCGAGCCCATTCCCCGAGATGCTGTCGACAAGTCACTGCGGTATATGGGGCTTTCAGCGGGCGAGCGACTCGTGGGAAAGCCCGTCGACGTCGTTTTCATCGGGAGCTGCACCAACGCCCGCCTCAGCGATCTCCGGATGGCGGCCTCGGTGATGAAGGGCAGAAAAGTCGCCGCCGGTGTACGGGCGCTGGTAGTTCCGGGCTCCCAGGAAGTCAAGCGCCGAGCCGTCGACGAGGGGCTGGACAAGATCTTCATCGAGGCGGGCGCGGAATGGCGGGAGCCAGGCTGCTCGATGTGCATCGCGATGAACGGCGACGAGCTCGCGCCGGGACAAATTGCCGTGAGCACCAGCAACCGCAATTTCGAAGGGCGCCAGGGAAAGGGCGGTCGGACGATCCTGGCGAGCCCCTTGACGGCGGCGGCAACCGCGGTCAGCGGGGCCATCGCCGACCCCCGGCCCCTGATGGATTGAGAATGGAGCCATTTCGCACCCTCGAGTCCCAAACGGTCGTTCTCCCGATCGACAACATCGATACCGACCAGATCATTCCCGCGCGGTTTCTCACGGTGACGACGAAGGAGGGACTGGGGGAGAAGCTTTTCGCCGACTGGCGAGAGGATCCCGATTTCGTTCTGAATCGCGACGACTCCCGAGGAGCGCAGATTCTCGTCCCGGGGGAGAATTTCGGCTGCGGATCCTCGCGTGAGCACGCTCCGTGGGCGCTCATCGGTTTCGGCTTCAGGGCAGTGGTGAGCGTCTCGATCGCCGACATCTTCAAGGGCAACGCCGTCAAGAACGGTCTCTTGCCTGTGGAGGTGGACGCGGAAACGCACCGGAGCCTGCTCGACAATCCGGGTTGGACACTCGGAATCGATCTCGATAGCCAGAAGCTGACACTCCCCGGGGGGCGCTCGGTCAGCTTTGCGCTCGATGGTTTCGCCCGTCATTGCCTCCTTCAGGGGATCGATCAGCTCGATTTTCTGCTCGCTCACGAAAGCGCCGTTTCGGCATTCGAGTCTGGACCCCCGCTTAAGATAAGCTGACGCAATGTCCAATCACGACGTTGCTTCATGGGACCAGTATGTGGAGGTTCGCTCGGAGACGGAGGCCCTCGCCGCCCCCATCCGTTCGGAGGACGCGCAAATTCAATCGATGCCCGACGCAAGTCCAACCAAGTGGCATCTCGGTCATACGACCTGGTTTTTCGAGACTTTCTTGCTCGACGGTTTCTCGGGGCACCGGATCGTTCGTGAGGAGTACAGGGTTCTCTTCAACTCTTACTACAACGCGGTAGGAGCTCAGCACCCTCGACTTCGGCGTGGTCTCATCACCAGGCCATCTCTCGACGAGGTCGTCGATTACCGTCACGCGGTCGATGCCAGTGTGCGCCGTTTCCTGGACACGGCATCGACGGAGGAGCTCGAGCGAAAGGCGGGCATCTTGACCGTGGGACTTCACCACGAGCAGCAGCACCAGGAACTGATCATGACCGACATCCTCCATGTCTATGCGTCGAACCCGCTGAAACCCCGCTACGCCGAGGACGAGCCCCCGCCAGTGGCGGCGGCCGAGCCGATGCGGTGGCACGCGTATCCCGAGGGCATTTACTGGATTGGCCACGAGGGTGAAGGCTTCGCGTTCGATAACGAGTACCCGCGCCACCGGCAGTTCGTACATGCCTTCGAGCTGGCGTCTCGTCTCGTGACGGCCGGCGAGTACATGGAGTTCATGTCCAGCGGAGGATACCAGCGGCCCGAGCTCTGGCTGAGCGACGGATGGGCCGTCGTGCAGAACGAGCGCTGGCAGGCGCCAATGTACTGGGAGCGTCGCTCGGGCACCTGGTGGCAAATGAGTCTCTACGGACTGCGACCCGTCGACCCGAATGCCCCGCTGTGCCATGTCAGCTATTACGAGGCCGACGCCTTTGCCCGTTGGAGCGGGGTGCGGCTACCGACCGAGGCAGAGTGGGAGGTTGCCGCTTCGTCTCTGCCGATCGAGGGCAATCTTTCGCAGAACGGCTCTTATCGGCCCGCTGGCCCGCCACGGAGCCAGAACGGAAGCGGTCCCACACAAATGTACGGAGACGTGTGGGAGTGGACGCAGAGCGCTTATCTCCCTTACCACGGCTACCGCCCGGCGGTCGGAGCTCTCGGAGAATACAACGGCAAGTTCATGTGCAATCAGATGGTGTTGCGCGGAGGCTCTTTCGCCACCTCCGCCAAACACATCAGGCCCACTTATCGAAACTTCTTTTACCCGGCCTCCCGCTGGCAGTTCTTGGGAATCCGGCTCGCGCGCGACGCCGAATGATGAAGGTCGAGCGCAAGCGATGTGCCTGGGCCGAAAAGGGGAACGAGGCCTACATCGACTACCATGACCGGGAATGGGGCGTTCCGGTGCACGACGACCGCCGACATTTCGAGTTTCTCGTGCTCGAAGGTGCCCAGGCGGGACTCTCGTGGGCCACGATCCTCAACAAGAGAGAGGCCTATCGCAAGGCGTTCGCGGGATTTGATCCTCGCAAGGTCGCTCGGTTCGGCGGAGACCGAATCTCGGCTCTTCTCCAGAACGCGGGCATCGTGCGCAACCGTCTGAAGATTCGGGGCGCCGTTCAAAACGCGCGTGCTTTCCTCGAAGTTCAAAAAGAGTTCGGGAGCTTCGATACCTACGTGTGGCGCTTCGTCGGCGGAAAACCCAAGGTCAACCGCCGACGCACGATGAAGGACATTCCGGCGAAAACGAAGGAATCCGACGTGCTCAGCCGAGACTTGAAAGCGCGTGGATTCAAGTTCGTTGGCAGCACCATCATCTATGCCCACATGCAGGCCACTGGCCTGGTAAACGACCACGTGGTGAGCTGTTTCCGCCACACGCCCTGCGCCCGCTTGCGCTAGGCTGGTACTGAAACTCTTCGGATCTCCTTGATCCCGAGGCCGAGTCGACGGCGCAGAAGAGCTCCCGGAGTCGCGCCTTCGAAATAGCCCACCTGCAGCGTCACTTCATCGACTTTCAGGCGGTGGCTCGTTTGATCTTTTGCTTGAGGCGTTTGACGTTGTGGCGAACTCGCTTGAGCGCGGAAGCGTCTTTTGACTGGATCGCCGCCGCCCGCTTCGCTTTCATAGCGCGGATTTGTGCCTTGATCTTGGTCTTGTCGATTCCCACGACCGCGTGATGCGCGTGAGCATCGATTCCGAGAGCGCTGCAAAGCGCCAGAACGAGCTGGTCTTTGTGCATCGTCTTGTTGCCTCGCAACGCCTCGTTGTCCATACCATCCGCGATCTCTCGAAGCTGCGCCACTGTCTTCGACTTGAGCTCTTCGTAGGAGTGTTCCATTTCTTTCTACTCCGCGATCTCATTCGACTCCGACATCCGCGGTTAATTTACTACACCCCGCAGCCTGCTGTCGTCGGAGGGGAAATCACCCAGTGCCGGCGCGATGTTCAGCGTATTGAGCGTTTCTGCGACAGGCGGGGGGATCGGCCCCACACTATGAGAACGTCTTCGAGTGTTGTGATCTTCCTCATTCTCCGCGGCCCGTCTAGTTCCCATATTGGTTGTATCACCATGATTCAACACCAAGGGTCGAGAGCAAAGGCAGTTCGTTCCTCCACAGCGCGCCGAAGTCGTCTGGCAAAGCGGCTCGTGTTCAGCTGCGCCGTCCTCGTCGCGTTATCTCTGTCGCGAACCCCGCTATTCGCCACGCCGATGGACAACAAGGGAAGCGACTTCATCATGGCATTCTTGCCCAACCTGGATCATGATGCTCAGATCGAGCTTCATATCACGGCCGACGTTGCGACCACTGTCACCGTGACTTACCCGGTGAATTTTCCCACGTTCATTGAGAGCGTCCCGGTCAATCCCGGTTCCGTCACGATGGTCGCGTTGCCCCAGGAAGCGTCATCGAGCTGGACGGCCGACGCCGCCGCCAACAACGCCGTCCGAGCTTTCGCCGACGATGAGTTCGTCGCCTACATGATCAATCGCCGGGATTTCAGCAGCGATGCCGCACTCGGCTTGCCCGTCGATGTCCTGAACACCGAGTACATCGTGCTCGATTACAATCGCGGATTCTTCGACGCCGAGTTCATCGTCGTCGCGGCGTACGATGGAACGACGGTCACCATTACGCCGGCCATCGATCTGGTTGGTCGTCCGGCTGGCGTTCCCTTCGACGTCTTCCTCGATCGGGGTGAAGGATATTTTGGAAGGACAGAATCGACGAGCAGAACCACTTCCTTGACCGGGACGATCGTTACCGCCGATCGCCCCGTGGGAGTTACCAACGGCAACGTGTGCTCTGAGGTCCCGACGAGCACGAGTTTCTGTGATCACCTCTTCGAGGTGGCTCATCCGGTGAGGACGTGGGGCCGGGAAGCCGCGGTTGCCAATCTTCCCAATCGCCCCAACGGCAGCGTATATCGGGTCGTGGCATCCGTCGATGAGACGCACATCGTGCTCGATGGCGCGTCCCTCGGCACGATCCACCGTGGACAGTTCGTCGAGATCGGACCCATCCCCGGCGATCACTTGTTCGCAGCCGACAAGCCCATCTTCGTCGGTCAATACATGACCGGCTCGGGCTTCCGCCTGCCGGGGGATCCCTCGATGGGCAACGTGATTCCCAGCGCGCAGTTCCTTCCCCAATACACGTTCTCCACGGTGGGAGCGGACCAGTTCCTGCGGAACTACGTTTCGATCATCGCCCATGACTCCGACGTGGGCAGTCTGCTGCTCGACGGAGTGGCGATCCCAGCGTCGGACTTCAGTCCCATCGGCAGCAGCGGCTTTTCTGCCACCGTGCAGCCTCTCGACTCGGGCACGCATTCGACGTCGTCGAGCGCTCCACACGGAATCACCGTCGAAGGTTATGACGAAAAGGACTCTTACCTCTACGCCGGCGGTGCCCAATTCGAGTGGATCAACCCGATCGGGGACGAGAACTCTCCCCTCTGCACCGTGGAATACGATGGAGACCCCCCAAGAGCGAGGGCCACGGCACAGGACGATCGGCCTTCCGAGGACGGGAACGGCAACGGAATCTTGGACGTGGGCGAAGATCTCAACGCCAACGGGTTCATCGACGTGGACACCGGAGTCTTTTCCGTGTCGCTCGTGCCAGGCGCCACGAACCTGACTCTAACGACCGCACCCTTTGCTCCCGGCGATCCCGTCGTGCTCTTCGCTGTAGACCTCACGGATCCTAGCGTCGATGGGAGCGGGAGAGTGGAAGTCACCGACGGAGCGGGAAACCAGTGTTCGTCGGACATCTTTCTCTCGGTGAGCTCGAACCAGCCGCCGGTCGCGGTGTGCCAAAACATGACCGTATTCGCTGACGCGAGCTGCGAGTCCTATGCTAACGTCGACGGTGGCTCGTACGATCCCGACGGCGATCCGATAAGCCTCGTACAATCGCCGCCCGGTCCTTATGGGGTGGGATTGACTTCGGTGACGCTGACCGCGTACGACGGCAACGCCTCTCATTCCTGCTCTGCGGACGTGACCGTGATCGACGATACCCCACCGGAATTCGAGGTCGTCGCGTCGCCATCGATCCTCTGGCCTCCCAACCACAAGATGCACGAGGTCAGCTTGATCGTGAACGGCTTCGACAACTGCACGGCGAGCCCGGCCTTGGCGTGCTGGATCGATCGGGTGTCGAGCAACGAAGACCCGAACGGTCCCGGCGACGGCAACACGCCGGTCGATTGGATGTACGAGCCGGGTAGCCTGCACCTGAGCCTTCGAGCGGAGCGATCCGGCCAAGGCGCGGCGCGCGTGTACACGATCGGGGTGACCTGCCAGGACGAAGCGGGAACGACCTCGAGTCGGATGACGCAGGTCGTCGTACCGCACGACCAGGGGAAAGGGAAACCGGCCTCGTTGAGGTCGGCTCCGAGGATCCGGGTGCAAGAGCCTCAGTAGCGTCGAGGAATCCCGGTCGAGGCCCTCGCAACGACGCCTGCCAAGGTGACACCGACGATAGCGGGCCTCCGGGCATCGTTCGCAACCTGCCATCAGAGTTCCCTGAAAAGCGTTGGAGACGAATCAGCTAGCAACCCATGGCCGTCGGACTATATAGTCACCTCGACCCCGGGGGGGAGCTATCGATCGCGACTCCCGAGAGTGAGATTAATGGACGAATCCAGGGCTACCGAATTCTTTGGCACCGATAGCGTGGAGGCGACACGCGCTGCGACGAGGCCGCACCCATGAGCGCCGTGGCGATTGCCGCAGCGGGCCTCATCTGCATGTTCGCCGGCTATCGGTTCTATTCGAAGTTCATCGCCGAGCGGATCTATCAGCTCGACCCGACATTCGAGACTCCGTCGCATACGATGAGCGATGGCGCTGATTACGTTCCCACGCATCGGATCGTCCTGTGGGGGCATCACTTCACTGCGGTCGCCGGCGCGGCCCCCATCATCGGGCCCGGCATCGCGGTGATCTGGGGTTGGCTGCCGGCGTTCATATGGGTGGTCGTCGGCACCGTCTTCTTCGCCGGAGTCCACGATTTTGGCGCCATCTGGGCGAGCGTGCGAAACGGGGCCAAGTCGATTGGCGCGCTGACGGGAGACGTGGTCGGGCAGCGCGCGCGCAATCTGTTCATGATCGTGATTTTCCTCCTGCTCTTGATGGTGAATGCGGTCTTCGCCGTCGCGATCTCCGACGCGCTTCTTGCGACGCCCGCGAGCGTCATACCCGCCTGGAGCGCCGTGGTGGTTGCGTTGTTCATCGGAGTGCTGCTCTACCGGCTGCACGTCGGGATCTTCTGGCCCACTCTGGTCGGTACGGTAATCCTCTACGCCGTCATCTACGTCGGGGAACGGGTGCCGGTCACGCTGCCAGCCGATTTCTGGGGACTGGGCCCGAGCGCCCAGTGGGTGTTGATCCTCTTCGGCTACGCCGCCATCGCTTCGCTCCTTCCCGTCTGGCTGCTGCTCCAGCCCCGAGACTACATCAATGGAATTCAACTCTTCATCGGTCTGGGATTGCTGTACGTCGCAGTGGCGCTGGCGCAGCCTGAGATCGTCGCTCCAGCGTTGAACTTCAATGTTCCCGCGAACACACCGCCGCTGGCACCCCTCCTCTTCGTGACGATTGCCTGTGGGGCGGTGTCTGGTTTCCATGGCTTGGTCGGATCGGGCACGACGTCGAAACAGCTGAACAAAGAGACCGATGCGCGATTCGTCGGATACCTGGGATCCTTGGGCGAGGGTGCGCTGGCCCTGATGGCCATCATTGCCGCGACGGCTGGTTTTCAATCCCGAGCCGAATGGGAGGGGGTCTACCATACCTTCGGTGGGGGAGGGATCCAGGCGTTCGTCACCGGTGGGGCTCGTATCGTGAGCTCGGGAACCTCGTTGTCGAGCGAGTTCGCGGCCACTCTCCTCACGGTAATGGCCGTCCTGTTCGCAGGTACGACGATGGATGCCGGCGTGCGCCTGCAGCGCTACATCGTGCAGGAGTGGGGCGTGATCTACCGCATCGCGCCGCTGCGCAACGGTTACGTGGCGACCGTCGTCGCCGTGGGAAGCTGCCTCGTGCTCGCGTTTGGAGCCGGCGGTGCCGAGGGGTCGGGGGGCATGATTCTCTGGCCGCTCTTCGGAACGACCAACCAAATCCTGGCCGGGCTCACCCTATTGGTCGTGAGCGTCATTCTGGTCAAACTGGGAAGGCCGTCTCGGTACACGTTGACGCCGATGATGTTCGTTACCAGCATGGCGTTTCTGTCGGCCGTCTATCAGCTGTGGGGACTCTTCGAGTCGGAGAACTACCTCCTCGTCGTCATCGACGGATGCATCATTTTTGCGACCGTGTGGGTGATGCTCGAAACCACTGCCGCCCTCGCGCGCGAGCGGCGGGCGCGCGGGCCGGCCGCCGAGGTCTCCAGAGCCGAGGGCTAGGCCGAGGCGACTGCCACCAGGCCTAATCTCGCTAACCGTTTATGCGGGCTCACTTTGTCGCCTGGTTTCGATGGTTCCGTCAGGGATTGAACGACGAGCGGGCATGGTCGCGGTCCGTCGTAACCCGAGTGCATCCCGACTCGATTGCAATCGCCGCGAACCAGGCATCGGTGACGAGATTGGCCTTTGCCTTCGAAACCTCGCAAAGGCGGGAGAACACGGACCAGTGTCTGTCTTCCGGACGAGCGATGCGGCAGTTCGGATGCTCTCTCAACGTGTTCACGAACTCGAACGCCTCGCTCAACGTGGAAGGCTCCTTGAAAACCTTGGGGATGGGTCGTCAGTCGAGCTGCGCTCGACAGCACTTGTTCGGATAGAGAGAACGCTGCATCGGAGCGAAGCATCGAGAGGAGCCACTCGCGGAAAGGCGGCCCGCTAACCAGCGATCGTGTGGGTGATGAACATGAGTATGAAGGCACGATCCGGGGAATTGAGGAATACACCTACCCGCGACCAGCCCAGCGTCTGAGCAGCTGACCACATCCGAGCGCCTTCATTCACGCTCGGGGGTGCTCCGCGTAGACCATCGCCGTCGCCTCTCGGAAGAAACCGAGCTCCTGGAGCAACGGGCCGTGGCGGCTTTCGGTTGGCGGCTCGTCGTCGATAGATGCGATCCGAAGCCGGCGCGGTCTCGATGTGGGAAGGTTCACGAGCGTCTCGATTGCGGCGCGCGCCACATTGGGGTCGGAGAACTCCCCGAATGTCAAAAGGGATCGTCCTCCGCGCTCGAGATAGAGCACGAGTCTGCCTCGATGAAGCACGACCCAGGCGCCCGCCACGCGACGCGGCCGGGCGGATGCCTTTTCGTTGGACGGCCAGGGAAGGATTGCGCCATAGGGGTTCGCCGGGTCGACGGCCAGATAAGCATTCCCTTCCGGACCTTTCTGGATCCGCGATGCGCGAAGCCTCTCGACGGCCCCCGGAAGGGCGAACTGCGAGCCAGACAGCCCTTCGACGAAATGGCCGCGCCTGAGTCGCCCCCGCTCCTCCATCTCCCGCAAGAGCGGATAGATCGCCTGGTAGCCTCCGGGCAAATCCTCGAATCCGGCGGCTGCCCGACTGACAAGCCCATAGCGCTCGAGAAGCATCGTAATCCGCGCGTGGGCACTCTCGGTCTCCGCGATGGCTGGGTCGGCGAGACCCTTGACCAGAGACCATCGTCCACCGCCGTACTTCCCGGTCGAGCCACGGGAGCCACGGGACGCGCGGGGCTTTGCCGATTTTCCGAGAGCGCGAAGGGGAAAGAACGTATCGTTCGTGATGCAACCTGCCCACATCAGGCTCCTCAGAGCTTGCTCGAGATCCCGGAACGAGACGTCTTTCGGTGCAAGCTCCACGGTGAACGAGGCGCCGCGGTGCTCGAGATGCTCGAGCACGGCTCGCTCGAGCTCGGTTTGTGGCTCGTAAGCTTCCGGCGAGGGCAATAGAAGAGGGGCTCGCTCGCGTCGATACAAGACGATGCGACCGTCGCGCGGCCCGAGAGCTCCCGCCCCGATCCAGACGATGGCTCCGGAAGCGGAGAGCATATCGAGCATCTCCAGGCGAAAATCCGTGACCCTTCGCGGGAGAACGCTTTCGATGAGGGACGACCACGGAAGTGGCAGGCCCTCGAGGCGATCGATGGCTTCCGTGAGACGCGTCAAGCCTTTTCCCGGCTCCGCGAGTCCGTGCCATGCGGGAAGAAAGCTTCCCAGGACACTCGCTTCTACGGGCGCCGCCTCTTTTCGAAGCTTCGCGAGCGTTCTTCGCTTGAGTCGTCTAAGCACGTCGGGGTCGCACCACTCGGCGCGGGAGCCCAGGGGGCGGATCTCACCGAGAACGAGACGTCCGTCGCTCTCGAGGCGTCTCAAAACGGGCTCGAGCTGTTCCGGCAAGAGACCGTAGCGGTGGGCAACGGACTCGGTCGTGAACGGGCCGTGGCTCAGGGCGTATCGAAGCATCACCCCGGTGAGAGGGTGTTCCACCGTGGCCAAAACTCCGATGGGCAGGTCGGCGGGAAGCACGCAGCCGAGAGCGTCGCGGTAGCGTCCCGCATCGGTGATTGCGATGAACCGCGGCTCTCCGCAAAGCAAGACTTCCACGGCCCGGCGCTCGTCCGTGAGTTTTCCGATCCAGGGCTGCGGATCTTCCGTCGTCCGCGCCGTGATTTCCGATCTCGACAGGTCTCCGCATCGCCGCAGGAGGTCTTCGAGCTCGTCCGGATTGCGGGCCCTCCAGCCTTCGGCTTTGCGGGAGAGCTCGTCCTCGACCTCCTGGAGCACCTCGGCGTCGATGAGATCTCGAAGCTCGGCCTGGCCCAGCAGCTCCCGCAGCAAGCCGCGATCGAGCGTCAGTGCCTGGGCCTTGCGCTCGGCGAGCGGCGCATCCTGCTCGTAGAGATAGTTGGCCACGTACGCGAACGTGAGCGAACGGGAGAACGGCGAGGCGGAAGACGTCTCTACGTCATGCACGCGAATCGTCCGGCTCTGGATTCCGCGAAGAACTTCCCCGAGGGCGGGCAGGTCGAAAACGTCGCGGAGACACTGGCGGTAAGTCTCGAGGACTATCGGAAACGAGGAGAAGCGCCGCACCGCGCCGAGCAGGTTCTTCGCCCGGAGCCTCTGCTGCCACAAGGGAGTCCTCTGCTCCGCACGCCGCCGGGGGAGAAGGAGTGCCCGGGCCGCGTTCTCTCTGAACGCGCTCGCAAAAAGCGCCGAGCCGCCGAGCTCGTCCACGACCCGATCTTCGACTTCGTCCGGGTCGGGCAAGAGAAGCTCGAGAGAGAGTGGCTCGTCGACCTCGGACAGGCGGAGCACGATGCCATCGTCGGTATACATCGTCTCCACTTCGTAGCCCGCGCGGGACGACAGCACGTTTTGAATCGCGAGAGCCCAGGGCGCGTGGACGCGCGAGCCGAACGGCGTCAGCACGGCGATGCGCCAGTCGCCGAGCTCGTCGCGGAACCTTTCGACCGTGATCTCCCGGTCGGTGGGCAGCGAGCCCGTGTGCTCTTTTTGCTCCTCGATATATCGCCCGAGGTTCGCGGCGGCGAAATTGTCCAACGGTGCCCGTTTCATGAGCCAGTTTCGGCGCTCCGCGGGAGCGGTCTCCCAGAGCTCTCGCACGAACGCCCCGATGGCGCGTCCCAGCTCGAGGGGCCGGCCCGGTCCATCACCTTTCCAGAACGGCATCTTTCCCGGCTCGCCCGGGGCAGGAGAGACGATGACCCGATCGCGCGTGATCGCCTCGACCCGCCACGACGACGCGCCGAGATAGAAGATGTCTCCTCGTCTCGACTCGTAGACCATCTCCTCGTCCAGCTCGCCCACTCTGGGTCCGCCTTCCCCGAGGTGAACGCCGAAAAGCCCCCGGTCGGGAATCGTCCCGGCGTTGAGAAGGGCGATCATCTTCGCTCCCTTTCTCGGCGTGAGCACGTCACGAGCTCGATCCCATACGATCCGGGGCCTGAGATCGGCCAAATCCTCGGAGGGGTAGTGACCGGTGAGCATGTCGAGAACCGATACAAGCACTTCCCGCGAAAGCTCGCGGTAGGGAAACGCCCGTTTGACGAGCGTCTCGATCTCGTCGACGCTGCGGGGCGCATCGGCGACGATGGCGACGATCTGCTGAGAGAGAACGTCGAGGGGATTCTCGGGAACCCGAATCGATTCGATGGCGGAGTCGAGCATCCGACTCGCAGTGACGGCGCATTCGAGCAGATCGCCACGAAACTTGGGGAAAATTATACCGCGACTCTTCTCCCCGACGGCGTGTCCCGAACGGCCCACTCGCTGGAGCCCCCTCGCGACCGAGCCAGGTGATTCGACCAGAATGACGAGCTCGACCGAGCCCATGTCGATCCCCAGCTCGAGCGAGCTCGTCGCGACGATCCCTTTGACGGAACCGATCTTGAGAGACTCCTCGATCTCGTTTCTCTTGACGTGGGAGAGGCTTCCATGATGCGCGCTCACGAGGGGCATGCCAGCGAGCTCGTTGAGGCGTTGAGCGATGCGCTCGGCGAGCGAGCGGCTATTGACGAAGACGATCGTGGAGCGATGGTTGCGGATGAGCGTCAGTAGCTCGGGATAAATTCGGGACCACAGGGAGCCTGGCTCCCTGGGTGACGGCGCGTCAGGGCCGGAAACCTCGGCGTCGGCCGTGGACCCGATGTTCTCCATGTCGGGTACCGGCACACGAATCGCGAGCTCGATGTGGGCGGGCTCGCTGGCATCCACGACCGTTACGTCGCGTGATCCTCCAAGGAAACGGGCAACGTCTCCGGCTGGTCTCACGGTGGCGGAGAGTCCGATCCGTTGCGGCTCCCGCTCGGTCAAATCGCTCAACCTCTCGAGTGAGAGCGCGAGGTGGACACCACGTTTCGTTCCTGCCAGCGAATGGATCTCGTCGACGATGACGGTGTTCACCGAGTGGAGCGTCGCGCGGGCCTGAGAGCCTAGAATCAGGAACAGCGACTCGGGCGTGGTGACAAGGATATCGGAGGGGTCTCTCGATTGCAGTCGCCGCTCCCGCGACGACGTGTCCCCGGTGCGCACGTCGACACGAATCTCTCTGAGGCCGGGCTCCACCCGACGGGAGATGCCGGCGAGTGGGGCTCGTAGATTGCGCTCGACGTCGTACACGAGCGCTTTCAGCGGAGAGACGTACAGGATACGCACCCCGGGAGGGGCGTCAGGCGCGAGGCGTGTCAACCGATCGATCGCCCAGAGAAAGGCGGCCAGCGTCTTCCCGCTCCCGGTTGGGGCGAGCAGGAGGGCGTTCTCCCCCCGGGCGACGATCGGCCAGCCCTCTCGTTGCACGCGAGTGGGCTCTTCGAAGCTCGTTTCGAACCAGCTAACGACCGAAGGCCCGAACAAATCCATGCTAGCCAGTCTACCGCGCAGGCGTCGGCTTCCTGGGCCGTTCCCCGGCGATCGGGTTATCGAGAAAGTCCAATCGGGGTTAAACTTATTTCTCGCGGTTTACGATGTTCAATGTCAGTGCAGAAGAGAAAGCAATAAAACTTGACGGGGTGCTGGCCCACCTCCAGGAGAACGCCGACCCGGACGACCAAGAGCTTCTCGGGTCCTTCGCTCGCGTGGTCTACGATTCGCTCCCGGAGTGGATGGCCTATGGTATATCGTCCGTGGACCTCGCGGAGCGCATTCGCGACAACTTTCGGTTCTTCGTTAAAGAGCTCCCTCCACCCACCCAGCTCTACCGGGGCCTTCCCGGGCTCCACGTCGTGGTCCGCCATTCGCAGGAAAGCGAGTCGCTCCATGCGGTTCGCGGCAAGCAGATCCCGATGGACACGACCATCGTGGAGACGCACACGCCGGACGCTCCATTTATCTTCGACAGTCTGAAGAATTATTTCCGCAAGGCCGGCCTCCGTGTCTTCTCGGCGATTCACCCGATTCTGACGGTTCGCCGCCAGTGGGAGCGTGTCGTGTGGATTGGCGACGCCCACTCCGAGGGGGACAAAGAGCTCCTGTGTCGATTCCGGATCGAGCATATCGAGTCGAAAGAGCGCTTGAGGCGGATCCAGCACGAGATCTTCTCCGTATTGAAGTGTGTGTTTCTCGCGCTCGAGGACTTCGACGAAATGCTCTCGAGCGGACGAGCGCTCAAGCGTCGAGTCCGTTCTCGCCGAGGCACCGTCCTGGATCTCGAGCCGGCCCAGGAGTTCCTCGAGTGGTTGACGGCGGAGAACTTCATCTTCATGGGAATCGTGAGTTATCGCATCGGAACGGACGGCGTTCCCGTTCGGATTCCCGAGAGTGCTCTCGGTGTGTTCCGTGACGAGACCTTGTTGCCAGTCGTCTTCCCGGGCCTCATGGACGGCGTCGAACGCACGCTCGCGCCGTGGACGGAAGACGAGCGCATCATCGATATCGACTATACGAGCGACGCTTCGGCGATCTACCACCTCGAGCCCATCGACGACATCGTCGTGCGCGAGTGGGGCGAGGAAGGGCGGCTCGAACGGGCGACGCTGCTGCTGGGACGGTTCTCCCAAGGCTCCTTCGCGCAGCGCGCTGCGGATCTTCCCTTGCTGCGCGAGAAGCAGCGCTGGCTGATCGCCGAGAGCGGAGCGGCGCCCATGTCCTATGCCTACCGGCAAACCAGGGCATTGTTCGACAAATTCCCGCGACGCGAGCTCTTCTACGCCTCGGTCGCCGAGCTGAAACCGTTCATGGACCGCATCGTGCAAATGACGGGAGACGACGAGATCGCGATCCATTGTCGGAAGGCGCGGAGCTACGTAGCCCTCTATGTTGGGTTTTCCCGTTTCCGGTATTCGTATCAATTCGAGAGCGCTCTCAAGCGGGCCTTCTCCGAGCGTTTCGGTAGAGTCAGCTTCGCGGCATCGGAGGACGCCGGCAGCGTGCAACTGCTGATTTTCTATTTCGACTCCGAGCGACTCGAACATCCCGTTGACGAAGACGAGGCGCGGCGCGTAACCGAGGAGTTCATCACCACCTGGGAAGACGTCGTGGCGCGCGCTCTGACCAATCACTTTGGTGAAAGAGAGGGACGGCGTCTCTTTCTTCGATGGGTGACGCACGACACGCGCAGCGGCATCTATCGCGAATCGACGCCTCCCGAAGAAGTACCTCTTGATCTCGAACGTCTCGAGGTCCTCGAGGCGCGTCTCGAGGTCGCGATCGTTCCCCGCACGGCCGAGCGTGCCACGCTGAAAGTGTACTCGCCCCGGGCCTTGGGCTTCATCGAGACCTTCGCGACATTGCGGAACCTCGGACTGAGAGTGACGGGCGAGCTGCACATTCCCATTCAGCTACCCGTCGGACATCGCGCCCACCTGTACCGTTACGAGATCGAAGACACCGCCGAGCGCATCCGCGCCCTCGTGAGCGGCATCGACCGACTGGCCGATGCGTTGCGTGCGCTCGACGAAGAGAGGGCGAGCGACGGGGCGCTGAACGCTCTCATCGTGACGACGGGTCTCACCTGGCGCCAGGTCGAGGTTCTTCGAACCCTGAGAAATCATCTGCAGCAGATTCGACCGCACTACAACCTCGAGACGGTCAATGGAGTCATTCTCCAGAACTCCCGGGTGGCGGAAACCCTCGTCAAGGCCTTCGAGGCGCGTTTCGACCCCACCGTTTCCGACCGCGAGACCGTCGTGGCGGACGTTCAGGAGAGGCTCAGCGCGGCTCTCGATGCCGTCGGGAACCTCATGGACGACGAGGTCCTTCGGGCGCTCGCCAATCTGATCGACGCCACCGTGCGAACGAACGCTTACCAAAGACCCGAGAGGCCAGTCGTCGCCATAAAGATCGATAGCGGCCGCGTCGAGGGCATGCCGTCCCCGCGACCCCTCTACGAAATCTACGTTCACTCGAGGAGACTCGAGGGTATCCATTTGCGCGGTGGCAGGGTGGCTCGCGGCGGGATCCGCTGGAGCGATCGTCACGACGACTTTCGCACCGAAATCCTCGGTTTGATGAAGACCCAGATGGTCAAGAACTCGATCATCGTTCCGGTGGGCTCGAAAGGGGGCTTCGTGCTCAAGGGAAAGCTTCCACCCCGGCCGGCTCTCGATGGCTACGTCATTGATCGATATCGAGAGTTCATCTCCGGTCTGCTCGACGTTACCGACAACATCGTCGATGGTGAGGTGGCTCACCCTCCCGAGGTCATCCGTCACGACGGGGACGACCCCTACCTCGTCGTCGCCGCCGACAAGGGGACGGCGCATCTTTCCGACACCGCCAATGCGGTCGCGAAGCATTACGGCTTCTGGCTCGGCGACGCTTTCGCCTCGGGCGGGAGCGTGGGCTACGACCACAAGAAAGTCGGTATCACCGCTCGCGGTGCCTGGGAATGTATCAAGCACCATTTCCGAAACCTCGACCTCGACGTTTCGCAGGACCCGTTCACCGTCGTCGGAATCGGAGACATGGGCGGCGACGTCTTTGGAAACGGCATGCTCCAATCGAAGAAGATCAGGCTGCTCGCGGCGTTCAACCATCTGCATATCTTCGTAGACCCGAGTCCTGACCCCGATGTCAGCTACGCGCAGCGGGAGAGGCTTTTTCGTCTGCCGCGTTCGTCCTGGCGAGATTACGACACGAGGTGCATCAGCACAGGAGGCGGGATTTTCGATCGGTCGGCGAAGAGCATCGCCGTGAGCCCGGAAATGAAGTCGGTTCTCGGCATCATCGAGGACCGGGTGAGCGGTGAAGAGATGATCCGGCGCATTCTGACGAGCCCGGTTGATCTCCTCTATAACGGGGGCATCGGTACCTACGTCAAGGCCTCCACGGAGACGAACGTGGAAGTGGGGGATCGCGCCAACGATCGGGTGCGAGTCGATGCGGAGAATCTCCGCGCCCGTGTCGTGGGTGAAGGCGGAAACCTCGGTCTGACGCAGAAAGCTCGTCTCGAGTACTGGGCAAACGGCGGCATCCTCAATACCGACGCCGTGGACAATTCCGGCGGCGTCGACATGTCCGATCACGAGGTCAATATCAAGATTCTGTTGAACCTGCTCGTCAAGAAGGGCGAGATTGCGAACCGATCGGAGCGCGATCGAATCTTCATGGAGATGACCGAGGAGGTGGCGGAGCTCGTGCTGGCCGACAACGACGCCCAGGCGCTCGCCCTGACCCTCGACGGTCTGAGGAGCGTCGAGCGCTACGAGGCCTTCGTCGATCTCGTCTCCAAGCTCGTCTCGAGCGGCGTAATGGATCGAGCGGGAAACGACGTGCCGTCACGCACCGAGCTGTTGGAAACGACCTCTCGAGTTCGAGGTCTTGCGCGACCCCTCCTGGCACTCGTCCTCGGACACGTGAAGATCCGGGCTTTCTCCGACGTGCTGGAGAGCGATTTTCCCGAGAGTGAAGAGGCCCTTCCCTTTCTCGTCGAGTATTTCCCGATGCGATTGCGCACGAGTTTCTCGAGCAGCTTCCATAGCCATCCGCTGCGGCGAGAGATCATCGCCACGGCGGCGGTCAACGATCTCGTCAATCACGCGGGCGCGGGGTTTCTCTCGAGGGTCACCGAGGAAACGGGAGCTTTCGTCGGCGATGTTCTGAAGGCCTACGTGGGCGCCTGTCGCCGGGCGGAGGCGCCGAAGCTCCGACGGGCGATCCTCACTGCCACGGGGAAAGCAGCGGACCAGCACAGACAGCTTCTCGAGCTCGAAGACTTCCTCGAATCGGCAACGCGCACGGTGCTAGCGGGAGTTGGAACCCACGACGAGGCTCATCTCGATCGACTGAAGAGCGCGATTCGGGAATGAGGGGCAAAATCGGCGCCGTCGAATAAGGTCCTTGTAGGGCGATGGCCGACAGGGGTCAATCAGCCTGCGGTGCACCGGAAGGAAACACCGGCCAAGTAGGCGGCATCACGGGCTCGCGCGGTTCGCCATCCACCATGGCCGATTCCATTGCGGTATAGCCGGGGATATCCCTGCGATCAGAAAGGCAAGAGCATGGGGGCCATTTCCCACCGCTGAGCCATCTGCTAGGGGTTAAGTTGTTCATTTTGTTCTGGATCCGAGAAGAATCTCCTTGACAGCTATGGGGGAAGAACGTACTGTTGAATTTCCCAACCCTCTGATTGGCGACGCGCCGACGACTTCCCTCATGTCCTCGGTTCTGGAGGAGCAAGCAGATGCGAATCCACGAATCGGTACCACGAGGTCGATTTGCCCACAGCTCGGCCGCGGGCGGCCCGATGCGGGTGGTGTGCTTTTCCACCTACGTTCCCAACAAGGCCATGCAGACCCCGAGGCACCGCGACGTGCGTAATTTCCTTCTCGCGCTCCGGGGGGAAAAGCTTCATGGCTCGTCTCCGATACCGGTTGGCAGCGAGGAACGATTCCTCACTCGAGCGAACGCGGATGACTCCATCGATTGGTTCGGAGAGATGGTCGCCAGCTACCTGGCGTCGAGCTCCGAAAAGTCGCCCCTCGCTCTCGTTCCCGTTCCCACCCTGCGGTCGACGGTGGAGTCGACCGGAGCGCCATGGACGATGCTGCTCGCCATCTCGATCGCTTCGCATGGCGTCGAGGCCGACGTGGTCGATGCGCTTCGCTGGAAGAAACCGATGACGCCGCCGAGCCTGCGTCCGGCCAGTTGTTCCGAGCTGTACGAGAATCTGGCCGTGATCCGCTGGCTGGATCCGACCGTACCCGTCATTCTCGTCGACTACCTCTTCATGTCGAGCGCCACGATACGAGCCTGCGCGCGCCGGTTGAGCGATCACGGCGGAAAAGTGACCATGGCCGTCGCCGCCGGCCGCACCGCGGATCGCGCGGACCACGACGCATTCTCCGTCGTCGTGGGTGAGCTGTCCGAGTTCCTGCCAGGCCACTGACTCTTCGTTGTAACATGGGGGCGTGAGCTCCGTTTACAAACAGTACATCGGAGGCGCGTGGGTCGACGCCTCCCATGGAGGCACGTGGGACGTCATCGACCCGGCCACCGAGCTCGCCATCGTTACGGTCCCGTTCGGAGACGGCACGGACTGCCGCTTGGCTCTGGACAGCGCCGAGCAAGCGCTCCCGGCGTGGTCCCGCGCCACGGCATACACTCGAGCCTCTTACCTGAGAAACGCCGCCGATCGGATTCGCAGCCGCGTGGAGCGACTGGCCGAGGTCACGGTTGGGGAAAGCGGAAAGCCGCTCGCTCAGGCGAAGGGGGAGTGGCAGGTCGCGGCCGACCTCTTCGAGTGGTTCGGCGAAGAGGCGAAGCGGGCCTATGGGCGGGTGATTCCCTCGCGAGTCGCGTCGAAGCGCATGATGGTGCTCAAGCAGCCGATCGGCGTCGTGGGCGTCATCACCGCATGGAATTTTCCCGCCTACAACCCAGTACGAGCTTGGGCCGCCGCTCTGGCCGCGGGCTGCACCGTGGTCGCACGACCTTCGGAATACACACCACTAACGGCGATGGAGCTGGCGAACGTGCTGCACGAAGTGGAGCTGCCCGCCGGAGTGTTGAATTTGGTCAATGGCGAGCCTGGCCCGATGGGGCAAGCTCTTCTCGAATCGCCGATTTGCCGGAAGATCAGTTTCACCGGGAGTGTGCGAGTGGGACGTATCCTCATGGACGGAGCGTCCCGCACGTTCAAACGTCTCTCTCTCGAGCTCGGGGGAAACGCCCCAGTATTGATTTTTCCCGACGCCGACCTCGACCTGGTTGCCCGGTCGGCTGTGTCCGCCAAGTTCCGCAACGCGGGGCAGGTCTGCATCTCGCCTCAGCGATTTTTCGTTCACGCGAGCTGCGCCGAGGAATTCTCGGAAAGAGTCGTTCCGCAGGTGAAGAACTTGAGAATCGGTCACGGGCTCTCGCCGGAGACGGACGTCGGACCGCTCATCAATCAGGCCCAAAGAGAGCGGGTCGAGGCGATGGTGGTGGATGCGAGGTCGCGAGGTGTCTCGGTCCTCGCGGGAGGCTCTCGACCCGGGGGAATCGAGCAAGGTTTCTTTTTCGAGCCAACTGTCTTGAGCGGCGTCCAGCCGGATCTGCCGATCTTCTCCGAAGAGATTTTCGGGCCGGTCCTGCCGATCGCATCGTTCGACGACGTCGACGAAGCCATCGCTGCCGCGAATCGTACTGACTACGGTCTCGCCGCCTACGTATGGACCCGGGATATCCACACCGCCATCCGGTGTTACGAGGGCCTCGAGTTCGGCATGATCGGCGTCAACGAGTGGGCGCCTCAAGCGACCGAAGCGCCTTTCCCCGGATGGAAGTCGAGCGGCCTCGGCTCCGAATCAGGCCAGGAGGGTCTCGAGGAGTACCTCGAGACGAAGCTCGTTGCGTTCGGTGGGCTGCCCAAGGCATAGCTTCACCTTCACATTTGGCAGTCAACAGCCGAGAAAAACCCCGAGCAGCCATCTGTCGACTCTCGACGGTTGACGTCGCCTTGTACGCCTTCAAAAAGGTTGCTTCGTTTTCAACATCCCGGGCGTCCAACGCGACTCGTGCCCGTTCGGTTGAATTCCATGCGGTCTCGCTGCTAGCCTCTTCGTGATGCGTCCCAACACCATTTTGTTCATTGCCACAGTTTTGGCCCATTCCGGCTGTTCCGCAATCTCCAAGTCCCCGCCGCCCCAAACCGACGTCGAGGCCGCCTTGAGAGAGATCGCGGAGGCGGAAAAACGCGAGGCGGAGGCGGATGTGAACCCCAGCCTCGGCGTGAAGATCACCTGGACGATCGAATCGGTCGAGGTCCGTCCGGTGCCGGGAGACGCGGCCCGACCCTACGCCGGTACGATTCGATTCATCGTGGAGAGCAAGACGCCCGAGCTCGATGGCTACGCCACCGATCGGTTCGAGAGAAGCTATGAGTATCTGTGGGACATGGAGACGAGCGCCTGGGTCCTCCAGTAGGCGAACGGCCGCAACCGCCGCGATCGCGATGATGGTTGCTGCCGAAACCTTTACCCAGCCCCGAGCCCGCGATCTCGGCGTTCCTTTCCAGGGCACGCCAGGTGCCCTCAACGCCATCACCGACCTCGCGGGCGTCGAGGTGGGCCACGTCACCCTCATCGAGGGCGAGGGCGCGCTGGAAGTCGGCAGGGGGCCCGTGAGGACCGGAGTCACGGTCATCTTGCCGCGCGGTCGGGGAGCGAACGCCCCGGTCTTCGCCGGGTGGTTCTCCCTCAATGGAAACGGCGAGATGACCGGAACGACCTGGATCGAAGAGTCGGGGTTTCTCGAAGGACCCATCGCGATCACGAACACGCACAGTGTCGGGGTGGTCCGGGACGCGATCATCTCGTGGCAGGCGAACAACGGTCTCCTCCATCAGCCCTGGTCCTTGCCGGTCGTCGCCGAGACCTACGACGGCCATCTCAACGACATCAACGGTTTTCACGTCCGCGGAGAGCACGTGGAGCAAGCGCTCGCCCAAGCGAGCTCGGGGCGCGTCGAAGAAGGCGCCGTGGGCGGCGGGACGGGTATGATCTGCTACGGGTTCAAGGGGGGGATCGGCACTGCGTCGCGCGTCGTCGAGGGCGGCTACACGGTCGCTGCCCTGGTTCAGGCGAACTTCGGGAGTCGCGAGCAGCTCCTGATTGCCGGAGCTCCCGTCGGACGCGAAATCGAGGCGGGTGTCGTCGGGCGGGAAGACGGTCAAGACCTGGGCTCAATCATCATCGTCGTTGGCACCGATGCCCCGCTCCTGCCTCATCAGCTCAAGAGGCTCGCCCGGCGCGCCTCGATGGGTATCGCGCGCACCGGTGGCACCTCGGGCAATGGGTCGGGAGATATTTTCATTGCCTTCTCGACGGCGAACTCGGGGGCGGCGGCTTCGGACGCGGAGGTCTCGGTGACGATGCTTCCCAACGGAAAACTCAATCCGATCTTTTCCGGAACGGTGGAATCGGTCGAGGAAGCCATCGTCAACGCGCTCGTTGCGGCGAGAACGATGGTGGGGCGGGACGGGCATCGAGTGGAAGCCATATCCCACGACGCGCTCCGGGAAGTTCTGAGACGATACAATCGTCTCGCCAAATGACGTTTTTGCGTCGATGACATCGGGGACGGCGGAGGGGAACCAGGATCCTCGTCGAGCAGGCTGATGAAAAATTACGGCCCAGCCCGCGCGAGCGGAGCGAGCCCGGCGCAATCGCCGAGGCGGCACGATCGATTACGGGTCCCGCCACGGCATTGAGTACTAAAGAGGGTGGGACGATTGGATCCTGAGCTCCGAGCGCTTCGTGCCAGGATACGGTCGGGAGCGTTTCGTGCGAGCACTTCCGGGCTTTGTCCCCGTTTCGTCCAGGCGAACCTCGTCGTCGTTCCCGAGCGCCATGCGGCGGATTTTCGTCTCTTTTGCGAGCGAAACTCCCGCCCCTGTCCATTGATCGAGCAAACGGAACCCGGTGGGCTCGTTCCCCGGGCGAGCGCTCCCACCGCGGACATTCGAACCGACGTACCGAGATATCGCGTCTATCGCCACGGCGAGCTCGTCGCCGAGCCGACCGACGTCGTCGCGGTCTGGCGCGAGGATCTCGTGAGCTTTCTGCTGGGTTGCAGCTTCACCTTCGAGCATGCGCTAGCCGGAGCGGGGATCCCGCTTCGCCATCAGGACGAGGGCAATGTGGTGCCGATGTACGTCACGAACCGCCGCTGCCAAAGCGCGGGTGGCTTCTCTGGCCCTCTCGTCGTTTCCATGAGGCCGGTGGAACAAAGCCGCGTGTCGGATGTCTACGAGATTACGAGCCGCTTCCCCCTCTCACACGGGGCCCCGATTCACAGCGGCGATCCGAGCGCCATCGGAATCGCGCGAATTGCCGAGCCCGATTTCGGAGAGCCGGTCAGCGTTCTCGACGGAGAGGTGCCTGTTTTCTGGGGATGTGGCGTCACGGCGATGATGGCCGCGGTCGCTGCCCGGCCGGATCTTCTCATCACCCACGCTCCCGGTCACATGTTCCTGACCGACCTGACCGTTCACTCCTCTCGGAGCGCCATGGCAGGGTGCGACGAAGCGGCACGTCGGCCGGGAAGATAGCACGCCGCTAAGGCGACCGCGACGAGCAGCAGCGGCATGGCCACGAACGTGAGCGGATCCCTGGAAGAGACACCGAACAGCAGACCCTCGAGGACCCGTGTGAACGTCAGGGCGAGGGCCATTCCGAGGACGAGTCCGGCGCCGACGAGCCGGAGTCCCTGCGCCAGGACGTCCCTCAAGATATCGCGGGGCGTTGCGCCGAGCGCGAGACGGATTCCGATCTCACGAGTCCGCCGGCCGACGGTGAAGGCGATGGTGCCGTAGAGGCCGAGGGAAGCGAGAACCAGAGCGACGGACGAGAACGCTCCGAGGGCCAACATCGTGAACCGGTTCTCGGCGACCGCACCCGCGCGGTATTCCTCCATCGGTTGGATCGCGTGGATGGGCTGCGTAGGCTCGAGGCGGGCGACTTCGGCTCGAATCGCCGTCGACAAGGTCTCGACCGGAAGCCCGCTCCGGACGGCGAGGGTCATCGTGCGTTGCGGCGACTGAGACTGTGGCAGAAACACCTGCTCTGGGCCGTCGATCCCGGGGTGATTGCGTACATGCCCCACGACGCCGATCACTTCGCTCCAGGTCGGACGAAACTCACCGTGGAGGAAAGTGAGCACCTGAAGGCGTTTGCCGACGGCGGGCTGTAGGGGCCAGGCGAGCGCCGCAAGCTTCTCGTCGACCACGACGACGTTCGGATGATCCATATCGTCCGTCCAATCGAACAGCCTTCCCTCGAGCAACGGGACTCCGAGGGCTTCGAGAAACCCAGGAGTTACGGTACGGTAGTCTGCCGTGACCGTGTCCCATTCGATGATGTCGTCTTCGGTCTCGTAGGCGTAGGGCGCGGTGCGGTTCGAAAAGCCATCGAGTGGAAGCTGTGTCGATGCGCCCACCGCGGTGACGCCCGAGCGCTCGGAAACCCTTTCGACGAGCGACCGATAGAAACCGGCGATCTTGGCGGGGTCCCGGTACGAGTACGCGGAGTCGATGAGCGACAGCTTCAAGGTGGTGACTCCCTCGGTCCGGTATCCAAGCTCGGCGCTGGAAAGCGAGACGAAGGTCTTGAAGAGCAGTCCCGCACCCACCAGAAGCACGAGCGCTAGCGCAACCTCACCCACGACGAGCATTCCCCGAAGGCGATGGCGGGCCCCTTCACCGATGGAACGCCCTTTGAGCCCGGTTGGGAGCTGGCCCGGCGACAGATGAAAGGCTGCGAGCAGCCCGATGACAGCTCCGGCAAGGGTAACGGCCACGGTCGCGAAGAGAACCGCGCGGACGCCCACGTCGACCTCCTCCAGGCGCGGAAGCTCTCCCGGACGGAGCCATTCCAGGGCGACGATGCCCCATCGTGCCAAAACCAGGCCGAGAGCGCCGCCGAGCGCGGCGAGAAGCATGCTCTCGGTGACGACCTGTCTCATCACGCGACGTCGGCTGGCGCCGAGCGCGGTTCGCAGCACCATCTCCCGCTCCATTCCCGTCGCACGAACAAGAAGCAGGTTCGTAACGTTCGCGCAGGCGATGAGCAGCACGAAGCCAACCGTCGCCCAGAGGACCAGAAGCGCGGGGCGGACCGGCGCCGTCACGTCGTCGTGAAGCGGCTCTAGGTGCAACCGAAAGCCCGACCGCTCGTAGTCCGCCGAGAAGTCCGCCGCGATGCGGACTGCGATGTCCGAGAGCTCGGAGCGCGCCTTCTCCACGTCGAGCTCCGGCCGAAGCCGTCCCACCACGGTGAAGACCCGAAACGATCGCGACATTTCTTCGTACCCCCCACCCCAAGGTACCCAGGCTTGGAGGGACTTCGGCACTCCGGAGTCAGGAGGCATCCACATGGCGAACCGCTCGGGCATCACTCCGACCACGGTGTGAGAGATGCCGTCCATTTCGATCGTTTTGCCAACGACGTCCGTCTGGCCGCCATAGCGACGCTGCCACAGACCGTGGCTCAGCACGATGACTTGAGGCGCGCCAAGGACGTCCTCCTCGGGAGAGATGTCGCGCCCCAGAAGAGGCTCTACGCCGAGCACGGAGAGGAACCCCGCGGTCACGAAGCCCATCTCGATCTCCTCGGGCTCGCTTTCGTCGTCGGTCAGCGCTGCGGGACGCGCCCAGATGGCTCCGATCGTCTCGAGCGACCCGGCCCGCTCCTTCAAATCGAGTATCTCCGGGCCCGAGCTCTTCGGGAAGAGACCTCCTTGCTCAGGGAGCTCTGTCCGAATCAGCACAAGCTGCTGGGGGTCCGGATAGGGAAGCGGTCGGAGGAGCACGCCGTCTATGACACTGAAGACAGCGCTATTGGCTCCGATCCCGAGTGCAAGCGTGACGATGATGAGGGCGGTGAAGCCGGGCCGTCTCAACCACCCTCGGAGCGCGTAACGGGCATCCTGCAGCAGGTTCTCCATCTTTCATCTGTAGCAAGAACGATCCGGGGGCGCCAACTCGTGTCTCTTCATGGTAAAAATAGGCTCGAGGGAGAGAATGCGTGTTTTTTCCCACGGCTGAGCTCGCTGCCCACGCGCTAAAGCCTGCAATCGCGAAGCTTAAGTGCTACAGTCCATTCGGCATGATGCGTGCAAGGATTGAAGGAACGTGAAGACGGTGCTCGATCTGATCCGCAAGTACGACGAGCTGAATGCTGCCCGAAATCGAAAGGACCCGGGTCTGAGCCCTGGGGACGAGGAACGGTGGGAGGAGCTCAAAGTCGTCTACGACCTGATCATGTTTCATTCGGGCCTGGGGCCCGACAGGCCGAAGTATCCGACGGCGGAGGAGATACGGGACAGTCTCTCCGACGAAAGTCTCCTGCGCGTTCCCGTCGAGGCCCATGCGGTCGTCGACCACGAGGGGGGGTCTTTCGACGCCAGCGTGGTCAACTTGAGTCGCGGCGGAACCTTCCTCGCCACCGATACGCTCGTCGATGTGGGCACTCGCGTGACGCTTTACATCGCCGGTATCTCCTTCGACGACTCGGGAGACATGCTCGAGCTCCAGGGCGAGGTGATCTGGTGCGCGAAGACCGGGATTCCCGAGCTGCGTATTCGTCGCGGCATCGGGGTCCGGTTCATCGGCGTCTCCGGGGAGACGGAAAAAAAACTCTCGTCTCTCGTTTTCCATACGATCGAAAGGCGAATCTCCGAGCTCGGTTAAAGCGCGGGCCCGGCTGCCTCTGCGAAGAAGCGACTCTCGCTTGCCGCGAAATTTGCGGTTGCCTATGATCGCGAGTCGTTCTTCCGCGTTTGGATCATGCAGTTCGAGAAGCTCGGTGCGTTTTATCTAGGGAAAGTTTACGACCCTCGTCGAGCAGAGACGAGAGCCGATCCTCTTCTTTACGACTCGAAAGACCTGACGACCCACGGGCTCATCGTCGGGATGACGGGAAGCGGCAAGACGGGTCTCTCGACGGTTCTTCTCGAAGAGGCTCTGCTGGATGGTGTTCCGGCGCTCGTCATCGACCCCAAAGGCGATATGGCGAACCTTCTTCTGCGCTTTTCCGATTTGTCCCCCGAGGCCTTTGCTCAGTGGATCGATCTCAGCGAGGCCGCTCGGCGAGGCGTCACGCTGGAGGAGATGGCTCGAGACGAGGCCGTCCGCTGGGAGCGGGGGCTTTTGGCGTGGGGGCAGTCGAAAGACAGGCTAGCGATGCTCGAGCGAGCCGGCCCGGTCCGGATCTTCACGCCCGGAAGCGCCTCGGGGCGTCCTCTCGCCCTGCTTCGGAGCTTCGAATGCCCTAGCGAAGAGGTGCGAGGCGACACCGACGCGATCCGCGAGCGAGTCCAAACGACCGTCTCGGCGCTTCTCGGTCTTGCCGGTATCGAGGCCGATCCACTGACGAGCCGGGAGCACATCCTTCTGTCGAACCTCGTCGAGCACGCCTGGTCGAAGGGTGAGACCACGAGCCTGGAAAAACTCGTGCGGGCCTCAGTCGATCCTCCATTCAGCCATCTCGGAGCCCTGGACTTGGAGACGTTCTTCCCGGCGAAGGAGCGTCTATCACTCGCCACCCGTCTCAACAGCTTGCTTGCCTCGCCGGCATTCGCTTCTTGGCTTCAAGGTGAGCCTCTGGACGTGAGCCGATTACTGCGTCATGACGATGGCCGGCCATGTCTCAGCGTTCTCTACGTTGCACACCTCTCGGACGTCGAAAGGATGTTCTTCGTCACGCTCTTTCTCGAAGAGGTCATTGGATGGATGCGCGTACAAGACGGTACGGGAAGCCTTCGCGCCATCCTGTATATGGACGAGGTTTTCGGCTTCTTTCCCCCCATCGCCGCGCCGCCTTCCAAGGCGCCCATGCTGACGTTACTGAAGCAGGCTCGAGCTTTTGGACTCGGCGTCGTGCTCGCCACGCAGAATCCCGTCGACCTCGACTACAAGGGCCTCTCTAATATCGGCACCTGGTTTCTGGGACGTCTTCAGACTGCCCGAGATCGGGAGCGGCTCATGGAAGGTCTGCAGGCGTCCGAGGGCAGCCGGTTTGACCGTGCGGAGACCGAGCGTCTCCTGTCATCGCTTCCCAAACGGACGTTCTTTATGCACGACGTTCACGAGGATGCGCCGGCTTTGTTCGAGACGCGCTGGGCGATGTCTTACCTTCGTGGCCCACTCACCCTGGAGCAAGTAAAACGCATTGCGACGCCGGCGTCGACCGAGGAGCGAGAACCGGAGACGCCGCCGCGCCCACGAGAGCCCGGTGGAGATCGACCCCAGCTTACGCCGGACGTCGAGGAATGCTTTCTCGCGCCGGCGGGGGAACCTTCCCTGATCTACCGGCCCTTCCTCCTGGCGAAAGCACAGCTTCACTACGTAAGCACGAAGTCGGACCTCGACCACTGGGACAATCTGCACTGGCTCACCCCCTTGGAGGACCCCATCGCCTGGCAAAGCGGCGAGGCGATCTCTCCTCTGGTCCTCGAGGAAGGGCCCGCCGATGGAGTGAGCTTTGCCCCGACACCGAGCCTCTCCTCCTGGGAAAAGACCACCACGCAGTGGAAGAGGTCACTGGCGGCGTTCCTCTATCGGGTGCAGCGGCTCGAGCTGTTCTCGGTGCCCGAGCTCGAGCTGTACTCCCGGCCGCACGATAGTGCCGCCGACTTTCGTTCACGATGCGCCCACGCTCGGCGCGAGAAACGAGACGAGGAACTCGAGAGGCTCAGAGAGCGTTTCGCGCCGAAGCTCGCACGGCTCGAAGAGGCGATCCTTCGAGCCGAGGCGCAGCTGGAACGGGAGTCCTCCCAATACGGAGACAGTAAGCTCGAGACGGCTATGGATTTCGGGGTGACGCTGGCCGGAGCTCTTTTTGGACGAAAGCTCGGGAATGTCACGCGGGCGCGACGGGCGGCACGTTCCGCATCGCGGGTCGCTCGAGAGCACAAGGACGTGGAGCGCGCCCGCGCCAGAGTCGAATTTCAGAAGGAGAAGCTCGAGGCTCTCGAGGCCGAGCTCGTCGAGAAGACCGCCGAGCTTCAGAAGGCTTACTCTGGGGACGAGCTCCCGGTGACTTCGGTTCTCCACGCGCCCCGCAAGAGTGATGTGGTCGTCGAGCGAATCGCGCTCGCCTGGCGACGCTGAGACGAGATAGCTAGAAGCGAGAGACCGCCACGCGAAACCCGATAAACGGGCGGCGCGCGCCCGGGTCCACTCCGCCGCGGACGGCGGCCCGAACGTTTCTGGCAGGGTCCCCGAAATGCCCGCCGCGCATGACGAACAGGGCGTCTTCCCCGAGATGATCGCGGTCGTCGGCCGGTTCGTACGGGTACGGCTCATAAGGGCTTCGCGTCAGCTCCCAGACGTTGCCGCTCATATCGAGCAGACCGAACGGACACGAAGGGCACTCGAAGCTTCCCACCGGCATCGTGCCGGTCCCAAGGTAATTGGCCCGGTCCGGTTGCGGGTCGTTTCCCCACGGATAGATCCGCCCGTCCTTGCCGCGCGCGGCCTTCTCCCACTCGGCTTCGCTAGGCAGCCCGAGCCGAAAGCCGTCGCGAAGCGCCTTGGACAGCGGGGCTGGAGTTTGGGGCCCTACTCTGAGAGTCGTCTCCAGCCACCGACAGTAGGCGAGTGCGTCCGGCCACGAGACCGACGTCACCGGATGAGCGGAAGGCGCCTCGAGAGCCCGGGCGTCCACCTCGTATCCGGTCGCCTCGACGAATGCGCGGTACTGAGCCACGGTGACCTCGTAGCGACCCAAGTAGAAGGCGTCCACGTCCACGGTTCCTGGTCCCTGCGAGCCCGGCCAGAGCTCGTTGTCGTAGGCGAGCACGTCGACGCCGGAGTCGGTTCCCATCGAAAACGGGCCAGCCGGGATTTCGACGAAACCGAGAAGCTCGTCGTCGGGCAGAAACCAGGCATCCTCACGAAATCCGATCAGCTCCGAGTCATCGGCTTTCGGTGGCGGGTTGTGTCCGGCGCGGCTCTCGGCGGGCGGCCATCCACAGGCGCTCATCCCGACGGAGATCATGGCGACCCCGAGCACGAGTTTAGGAGCCATTACCGTGTCCCCCGTTACATGCGAACGTCCATTCGTGCTCGCAGGCTCGTGCGAGAAGGTCGCGCTCCGGCATCTCGAGCAGGTTGAGGCCGCCCTCACGCAACAGGAGTCTGAGATCGAGGATTCGTGGGTTGGTGTGGCTCGCGCCGCCTGGATTCAGAAGGCTGAAACACGCGCCGGGATGCCTCAGCTCGCACGCCCTCGAAAAGAACTTCCAGGCGAGCTCGGCATCGGCCTCCACCAGGGTTCCCGCCTGATAGTGCGCTCCGAGCTCGTTGCACGCCCAGGCCGAGTTGTCGCGACAATACGTCGATTCGATCTCGATCAGGCGATCGCAGGCGTTGCGGCGGCCCTCGGCGCAGGCCTCTTGCCAGAAAGGAAGCCGGTCACCGGGGTGACGACCGTCGGTCGAGCCGATCGCCGTCATCACCCCAAAGAACAGGATCCAGATAGCCATGTAAGTCCGGTTGCCGATCGCGCCAGCGCTCCACCTCGCCCAAGGGGCCAGGCGAGGACCCGCTTCGAGAGCACGAGCGAGACCGTCGATCCACTTGACGCTCAGGTTGAGAAGCGGTACGCAAAGGAGCTTGTCGTAGAACGTCGGCGCTCCGACGGCCCCGAGCAGAGAATAGAGTCCGAACACCCCGAGCCCGTACAGGGTGCCGAAGAGTCCCTTTCCGAGCATCGTTCTTGGCGAGGTCGACGGGTCGGTCACGAGGAGGTGGAGCCCGAGGAATACGGCGCTCGGTATCTCGGAATCCACGAAATAGGGAACCCCGGTCGACCTCCAATAGAGCACGCTCAACCCGAAGAGGGTGATGGCGGCCGAGCCGGCGACGAGCGTGACGGAGAAGAGGTACATCACCACAAGCCCCACGAGAAACAGGAACAGGTAGATCCGAGGGGCCAGGCTCAAGGTCGTTGCGATCTCTTGGCCCCAGGTCAGGTCGCTCGCCTGCGTTGCGATCAGCGCCAGCGAGAACATCCCAAGGGAGAAGGCCGAAGGGTTGAAGATGTGGGTCCACCTGCCGTCCCGGTGCCACCGCACGAACTCCTTCCCGAGAAACCCCACGGCGATCATCACGAACTGCAGGTAGAACCAGTCGTCTCGGAACCACAGGAACAAGTTCGTACTGAAAAGTATCGGAAATGGACCGAAGCCGAGACCGTAACTCTCGCGGCGAGACCAGGCCAGCAGAATGTCGAAGGCGTAAGCGAATACTAGCTGCGCCACGAGGAGAGGGACGAACTCGTACACCGGCCGCCAGTAGTAGCCCCAGTAAGTGAACACCGATGCCTGGACCATCGCTTGCGCATAGTGTTGGGGGCGCAGCATGGTGTGGAACGACCGTCCGGCACCGGCACGTTTGAGGCGCATGAAGAGCACGAGCTGCCAAGCCAAGAGCGCGAGAGCAGCGCCCACAAAAGAGCGGTAGAGGGTCAGGTTTCCCTGAACGCGCGGCACGAGTGATAGGAGAACGAGCCCGAGCGCGAGCGCCAGAGGGAGGGCGAATGCTCGCCGCGACGTCGCCTGAGCAGGCGTTGCCGTCGCTTCGTCTTTTTTCTTGTTCTTCTTTTTCCGCCGGCCCCGAAGGTGGCGACGGTTTACGGACGAATCTGTCATCTCCTGGCCAACTCGAACGCGGCGCGGATCCTGTCGCTGAGCACGCGACTGATTTTTCGTCCAGGAACTCTATCAGCCTTCCCGTCCGCCGAGAAGATGGGCCAGGGAGGCTCTGCTGCCAACCGAGCAGGACCGATAGCCACGAGGGGGACTGGATTGCTCGGAGGAGATCTTCCATAATGCGCGGTCGTCGTGACCGATCGCGGGTGGGCGCGCTTTTTTGCACGCGGAATCGTTGGGCTCCTCTTCTTCATGGCGGGATGGTGGAAGTGCTTCGAGCTCACGCCCGTCGGCCATACGCGGCGATTCTTTCTCGAAGCTTATGCCGACACCTGGATCCCCGAGGTGCTCCTTTGGGCCATCGGTCTTTCGATCCCGGTCGTGGAGCTCGTCGCCGGTGGGCTCGTGGTCGTCGGCTTCCGGACGCGAGAGGCGCTCGTCGCGCTGGGCTTCATCCTTCTGATCGTGACCTACGGGCACACGCTCGTGGAGCCGCTCTTCAGCACTCAGGGCCACATCTTTCCCCGAGGCCTCTTTCTCCTTGTCGCGCTGGCGCTCCCGGCGGAAGAGGACCGCTTCTCGCTCGACTCCTGGCTGGAACGGAGGCGGCGCGGTACGTGATTCACTCCGCCCCTCGCGCTCTTTAGCACTACGTCAGGCGCAACGCCACGGCCGGGTCTAGGCGGCTGGCACGACGAGCGGGAACGGCCGTCGCGATCAGCGCGACCGCGGTCAGGATGACGCTCGTGGCGACGTAGATGGCCGCGTCGGTCGGTTCGACGCCGAAGAGGATGGCATTCATCAGTCTTCCGGCGAAGAACGCCCCGGCGAGGCCGACCGCGAGACCCGTCAACGCCGGCACCATGGCCTGGAGCAGAACCATCGTCAAGATGCCTTGTTCGCGAGCGCCAAGGGCCATGCGCAAGCCCAGCTCCCGCGTCCGACGCGATGTGTTGTAGGCGACGACGCCGTACAAACCGACCGCGGCGAGCAAAACCGCCACAGCGGCGAAGGCGCCGTTGAGCACCAGATAGAAGCGTGTGGGCGCGAGCTGCCGTGCCAGTGCCTGATCGATCGTCTCCACCTGGTACATCGGAACCGCCGCGTCCATCTCGTGGAGAATGGCCCGCACCTCGGGCAAGACGGGACGAGCGCCTGGGCGGGTGCGGATACTCACTGTCATATCTTCGGGGCCATAAAGGCCGTGCGGCACGTAGATCTGAGCCTCGGCAGCTTCCTCCAGCGAGCGCGCACGCACGTCACCGACGATTCCAACGAGGCGCCAATGCGGAGAGCCATAGCCGAGGTCCACGCTGACCCGCACGATTCTGCCGATGGGATCTTCGCTGGGAAAATTCTCGCGGACGAACGCTTCGTTGACGAGCGCGACGGGCTCGGGACCCACGTCGTCCCCGACCTCGAGGAGGTGGCCGCGCCGGAGCGGTATCCGCATCGTCTCGAACCAGCCCGGGCTGACGCTGTGAATCGAGGCCTCGCGCTCGAGCTCCGGTGTGGGGTCTGGCCTTCCATCCACGTAAACCGTTCCGGTCGCGCGGCCGCGCCCGAGAGGCGGCCCCCAAACTGATCCGACCGACTCCACACCCGGCAACACCCGAATGCGTTCCTCCAGCTCCCGGTAGAAGACGCGAATCGCGGACAGGGATTCGTAGCGAACCTCGGGCAGCACGACGTTGAATCTCGAGATGTTTCGCGTCTCGAAACCCACATCCACGGCATAGAGGGCGGAGAAGCTCTTGAGCAAGAGTCCCGCTCCCACGAGCAGACAGGCGGACAGGGCGACCTCGCCACCGAGGAGAAGCGCCCGGAAACGACGGCGCTCGGCCGACTCGCCGCCGGATGCGGCGCGGCCGAGGCCGAAGCGCACCGGAGTGCGGGCGAGTGCGAATGCGGGTGCGAGGCCGAATACGAGCGTGACGATCACCACCGTGCCGAACGTGAAGAGCAGGACGTTGGCGTCGATTACGACATCTCCACCGCGGGGAAGATTGGGCGCGAGCCGAGGCAGCCAGAATAGCCCGGCGGTCGCCAGGGCCAGACCAGCCATCCCACCGAGTAGGGCGAGGATCCCGCTCTCGAGCAACGACAGAACCACCAGACGAGCCCGGCTGGCGCCAATCGCGGTTCGGATCGCGATCTCGCCCACGCGGCTCGACGCCCGGGCGAGCATGAGATTGGCCACGTTGGCACAGGCGATGAGGGCGACGAGCCCGACGGCCCCCAGCATCAGAAGCAAGCCGGCTCGCACATCGCCCACCATCCGATCCTGGAGGGAGCGAACGAGAAATCGCTTGTACGTGTTGGTATCCGGATATTCCTGGCCGAGGCTGGCCGCAAGATGATCGGCCTCGGCGCGTGCCTCGCCGAGCGAGACTCCGGCAAGGAGCCGACCCACCACGTGCATCGTGTGGCAGCCGCGCCCGCAGCCCTCGAGGTCCAAGTGGCGTGGCACCCAGAGCTCCGAAGCTTCAGGATAGTCGAAGCCCGGTGGAGCGACGCCGACGATCTCGTATTCGACCCCACTGAGCTGCAGCGTTCTAGCGAGAACGTCGGAATCGCCGCCGAGACGCGACTGCCAGAACGCGTAACTCACGACCACAACGGGCGGTCCGCTGTGGCCGAACTCGTCCGACCGGATGTCACGGCCCATTGCGGGCGCGACGCGGAACGTCTCCATCAGCCCTTTCGTCACCCGAGTAACGCCCATCACGACGGGCTCGTTGATCCCCGTGAGCGTCATGTCCGTCGTGTTGACCCCGACGAGTGACTCGAAGGCCGCGACCTCGGTCTCCAGGTCGAGCATGTCGGGGTAGGACATCGAACCGACGCCGGGCTCGGGGCCGAACCACTCGGCGTCGACGGTGACGAGGTTCTCGGGGTCGGGATAGCCCAGGGGTTTCAGCAACACTCCGTTGACGACGCTGAAGATGGCAGTGTTGGCACCCACGCCGAGCGCTAGCGTCGCGATGGCGACCGCGGAAAAGCCTGGCCGGTTGACAAACGAACGAAGCGCGAATCGCACTTCATTGGGAAGGACGCCCATCCAGCTCGACATGTCCACGCTTCTCCTTTTCTCAACGGAAGGCATTCGGTCGAGACTCGGTCGGATCCTTTCGACGCACGCGAACACGAGCACATCCAAGAGCGTTCGCAAGAGGAACAAGACGCGGTGTCGCGACTCCGCGTAGCGTTCCGTGAAGGTCTCGAGCATCGACGCCGACATACGCTCGCGAAATCTTGGAGGGTACGCACGGAGACTCAGCGCGACCAGTCGCCCTGCGAATCGGCTCACGACCCCGCTGCTCCCTCGTCCCGCGCGCGCTTGCGCGCGATGCGAACCGCGGTCTCGAGGCGCCTCGTTTCCGAAGCGAGCACGTCGCGCCCTCGTCGAGTGAGCCGGTAGTAGCGTCGGGTTCTCCCCCGATGGATTGCGGGAGCGTTTCCGGGGGCCTCGACCTCGTCGACGAGCCCGAGCGACATCAGTCTCGCGAGAACGCGGTAGAGCGATCCAATCTCGGGCCGAACGGCCCCGGACGACTCCTCACGCACGGCCTTAAGGATCGCGTAGCCGTAGAGGTCGCCGCTTGCCAGAACGAGGAGCACGTGAAAATCCGTCGGACTCAGGGCCGAGGGGCGCGTCAAGGAAGCCTCGATAACATGCGAGGGAGAATATATGCACGACGCATGTATACGTCAAGAGCCTCTCGAGGCGGACAGTTCTCGGCCGATCGAGTGTGGGCCGCAGCACGCTGAAACGAGGTCCAGGGTTTCGAACGGCGGCGTGTAACTTTGCTGGAGCGGATGGTGAATCGACCTTGGATCTCCGCGGAACAGGCCGTTGAAGGCGATGGCGTTCCGAAAATTTGGAAAAGGATAGAGGATCGCGGTGATAAGCGGTGCGTCTCCTCAAACATCCCGCAATGGACTGTTCTGGTCCGTCATCGTTACGGTTCCCTGGCAGTTGACTGGTGGTACTAGTGAATGCTATCGTCATTGCACACGGAAAATCCCACGACACTTTTCGACCGGGGGTCGTCCTCAGTCGCGACATCGTAATCCAGACGACCCCGTTAAGGAGGGCAGACCATGTTTACCCAGCGGAAAGCCTTGACCGCGCTCCTGTCAATCCTCGCTTGCTTCGGATCCCAGACCAGCGCCCACAGTCCGTCCATAACGCCGCAAGAAACTCCGGACGAGGCATCGTCTTCGGCGGCCGCCGACTACAGGGTGTTGGCGACGAAGAAGACCTCGACCATGGAGAAAGAGCTCAACGAGGCAGGCGATGCCGGTTACAAGTTCCTGGCGGTGATGGGGGGGGAAACCGGATTCGGAGGGTCGGAAGTAGTGGTGATCATGGTGAAACCGGCCGGTGCACCTGAGGATGCGCGCTTCCAATACAAACTCCTCGCGACGAACAAGACCTCGACAATGCAGAAAGAGCTTCAAGAAGCAGCCGATGCCGGGTTCGAGTATCGAGGACAGACAGTGTTCTCGTCGACCTTCGGCGGCAAGGAGGTGGTGATCATCGGGGAACGCACAGTCGGAGCGACACCGAAGATGCGTGAGTTCAAGCTCCTTGCCACCAACAAAACGTCGACGATGCAAAAGGAGCTCCAGGAAGCGGCGGTCGGCGGTTTCGAAGTGGTGGGGCTCACCGTGTCCACCACCGCCTTTGGCGGTTCGGAGATTGTTACCGTGCTCCGACGGGACCGGTCTCAGTGATTCGAGCGACTCTAGCCTCCGGGGTCCTTGCGGTACTCGCAATCGGTTTCGGTTCGGCGCAAGAACGCGATGCTTTTTTGTCGTGGAGCGGCAAACAAGCGTCCAACATCGGAAAGTCGATGAGGGCGAACGGCCGCGTGGGCGGCTGGTTCGATACCCGCGTCGTCCATACAGAACACTCGTACAACTACAAGTTGCGGGGCACCTGGTTAACTCCCGACGTGATTCGTGCTTCGGCGCGAATAACCCAGCTCGCTGAGGGTCTGAACGACGATGAAACACTGGAGCTCGTGTGGGAGGCCGAGAACCGCGGCGACACCGTGATTCTCGTGGAGATCGACCCCCGGGAGGGCTCAGGAATCATTCCTCGGGATTGGGCGGCATTCTTGCGGAAGAAGTCCGACGGCGAAGCCGGTCCCGCCGTCCGGGGAGTCAATCAACCCGATCTCAGGGCCGTAAAGGCCCTTTCCGGCACCGAGCGGCGGGACTACTCGTACGATGTCTTCTGGCTGGTATTTCCCCTCGTGACATCGAACGGCGAACTTCTGTTCGGGGATCAGGACGAGGAGGCGGAGCTTGTCGTTCGCATCGGCGGTAGGGAAGGGAGAGTCTCCTGGCCGATTCCCCGCTCGATTCGCGATCGAGCGCGTGAGAGCCGATCGAAAGGCGGAACACCGTAGTTCCCAGACCCGGGCAACGGTGCTCCATTCGAGATCGTCTCGTGGCCTCTCATTCAGTGCCCGGATAGAGCACCGCTCAACGCTCTGAAACCCCACCCCCTTCGAGTTGCGCAGACTCACGATATCCTGGTCATCAAATAAATCATCGTACGCCGCAAACGAACTGGAAGTCCTTGAGCGAACTGCGTGCAAAAAGACGATAGTTTGATGGGGTTCCCCACCCGCTCACACCATGAGCCCCCTTCGCCACGTGGGCATGAGGTTGCGTATGAGTTACCTTACTTGTGGGAGGATGCGTTCCCGGGGGGCCTCGACCTCGTCGACGAGCCCGAGCGACATCAGTCTCGCGAGAACGCGGTAGAGCGATCCAATCTCGGGCCGAACGGCCCCGGACGACTCCTCACGCACGGCCTTAAGGATCGCGTAGCCGTAGAGGTCGCCGCCTGCCAGAACCAGGAGCACGTGAAAATCCGTCGGACTCAGGACGGAGGGGCGCGTCATGGAAGCCTCTATAACATGCGAGGGAGAATATATGTATGATGCATGTATACGTCAAGAGCCTCTCGATGGCGGGTGTTCTCGGGCGATGAAGTGAACGGCCGCGGCGGGCGAAACGGGTCCGGGGCTTTGAAGGGCGCGCAACCGTTAGTGGCGGCCCTCCCAGCGGACCGAGGTGAGATACGCGTCGAGCTCCTCGACGATCTGCTCGACGTCGGTCTCGGCGGCACGCCCGGCCGCTTTCTCGAGTGAAGCACCGTAGGAGCTGATGGCGTCGAAACCGTAACCCTTTCCCGTTCCCTTCATGTTGTGGCCCAAACGGCGAACGGTCTCGAAGTCTCCCGCGCGGGCCGACTCGAGAATGAGCCCGGTAGTGGCCCGCTGGTTCTCGATGAAACCAGGTACGAGATCGACGAGGTCCGGGTCGACCGTGACCACGGTCCCGTCATCGAGGGGCCCCCGCGATGTCGGCTCCGAGGGCGGAGCGGCCTCTTTGGCCCGAAGGCCGAGGTGGCGAGCGACGGCCAGGTTCAGCTCGGTCTTGTCGAGCGGCTTCTGAAGAACGGCGGTGCAGCCCGCTTCGGCGCATCGTTCCAGCTCGGCTTCGTCACGATGAGCCGTCATCGCCAGAATGGGAACTCTCTCTCCGTTCTTCGAACGTCTCAAGTTGCGTGCCGTTTCGAACCCGTCGACGACGGGCATCTCCATATCGAGAAGCACGATCGAGACTTCGTGCCGCGCGAACAGCTCGAAGGCCTCGAGTCCGTTCTCGGCGAAGAGGATTCGGTAGTCTCCTTGCAGTGTCAGAAAACGCTTCACGATGAGACGATTCTCCGGCGAGTCGTCGACGACGAGCAGGAGGGGCCGCCGGTCGACCCATTGACCGACCAGAGTGAGCAGCCGTTCCTTCTTGAACGGCTTGGAGAGGTAGTCGTCCATGCCGGACTCCAGGCAACGCGCGCGAAAGCCATCGGTCGCATGGGCGGTGAGGGCAACGATGGGAACGCGGTTCGGCCGTTGCTCGTCTTGCCGGATGGCGCGGGTCGTCTGAAAGCCGTCCATCACCGGCATCATCACATCCATGACGATGAGGTCGTAGACCGTGCGACGTGCCATCTCGACCGCCTCCGCGCCGTTCTCCGCGGTTTCCACACTCGCCCCCGCGCTCGTGAGGATACGCGCCGCGAGCTCCCGGTTGTCCGGGTTGTCCTCCACCAGAAGGATGCGGTGGCGGGAGAAACGGCCGCTCTCTTCGATCTCCGATGTGATCTCGGTCGACGAATCCGCACGAGCCCCGAGAGCCCGAGCGATCGCCTCACACAGTCCGTCTTGCCGCACGGGTTTCTCCGCGAGGTAAGGCGTCACATCCCTCAACCACGCGGAGGTGCTCGCGGCCATCGATGCCAGGAGGACAAGCTCTTGCCGCGGAGGGTTTCGCAGGCGCTTCCACGCCGACGGGTCGAACCTCTGCCGGTCGTGCTCGACGATAACGAGCGTTCGCTCGGCTTGCGCAGCTTCGAGCCTCACCTCGAGCTCGCTCGGGGAATCGACGAGCTCGACCGTAAGGCCCCAGGCCTTTAGCGTTCGTTGGAGCGCGCGGCGCAACGGCTCCGATGTAACCGAAAGGAAAACGCACGCCGGCACGCCGACGAGGCGGGCCCGATGGCGGGTGGCATTCGGCTCGGTGTCCCTCGGTGCGCGGGTGGCCAGGGTGAGGCGGAACGTGCTGCCCTTTCCCTCGGCGCTCGTGAAATCGATGCGCCCCCCCATGAGATTCGTAAGCGACCGAGAGATATTGAGTCCGAGTCCCGTCCCGCCGAATCGACGCGTGGAGGAACGATCGGCTTGATAGAATCTCGAGAAGAGCTCCTTCTGCTCGTCTTCCGGGATCCCGATCCCGGTGTCCCGCACCGAAAGCGCCAGATCGAGCCGATCTCCCGGCTTCCAGTCCTCGAGCTCGACCGACACCAGGACGTAGCCCGACTCGGTGAACTTCACCGCGTTTCCCAGGAGATTCACGAGCACCTGGCGCACGCGCTTCGGGTCCCCGACGATCTCGGACGGAAGATGCGGATCGATGTCCAGGACCAGCTCGACGTCTTTCGCCTCCGCGCGAACGTTCAGCAGGGTGGCCACTTCCTCCACGAGCTTGCGGGGGTCATAGGGGATTTCGTCGATATCCAATCGGTTCGCCTCGATCCGGGAAAGATCGAGCACATCGTCGATGAGCCGCAGGAGGTTCTCGGAGTTGATCTGTATGGTGCGAAGAAACTCGCGCTGCTCGCGGGTGGGCTTCGTGGCCAGCGATAGCTCCGTCATGCCCAAGATCGCATTCAGCGGGGTCCGCAGCTCGTGGCTCATCATCGCGAGAAAGCTGCTCTTTGCCGCATTGGCTTTTTCCGCCTCGAACTTGGACTTCAGAATCTCCGCCTCGGCCCGTTTGCGCTCTGTGACGTCACGGTACTGCCACAGGTGGGCGCGGTAGTTCTGGTTCTGGATCGGCACGTAATCACGGGCGAGGACTCGGCCGTCGTTGAGCCCGATCTCCTCGTTCTTCACCAGGCACTGCGACTGGAGCGTCTGCTCCACGCGATCGAGGAACTGCTCCGGCACGGGGAACAACGTCTTGCACTGGTCGAGGAGGGTTCGAGAATCGGCGCCCGGCAGGGAGCTCGGTGGAACGGGAATATCGAGCATCTGACACAAGGTTTGATTTACGAGGACGACCCTTCGGGAGTCGTCCTCAAACAGGATTCCTACGGGCAGATTTTCGATGAGTCCCTCCAGCCTGGCGGTAATGGCGATGAGTGCGTCCTCGGCCTCCTTGCGCTCCGAGATCTCTCGGGCGAAGACCGACAGGTACTCATGGCCCCGAAAGCTGAGGAAAATGACATTGGCCTCCACCGGAAAGCTGCGGCCCGTTCGCGTGCGGTACAAAGTCTCGGTGGCGAGCCGTTGAAGCGCCCTCACCTCGGCCCAATACCCGGACCAGCCGGCCACCTCGAGCGTGGGGTCCAGATCGAAGACCGACAGGGCCAAGAGTTCGTCACGCTGGTACTCGAGATAATCGCACGCCGCGTCGTTGGCGTAGCGAAGTCGCCCCTCGGAATCGATCCACAGCACCGCGTCGGCGGCGCGGTCCAGTGACAGCTGCGCCAGCCTCAGCGTCTCTCGGGGCCTCACGGCTTTCTCACGACCGAAGATTGTGGGCCTTCAGCTTCCGGTAGAGAGTCGTCCTGCCGATCCCTAGGAGTCTAACGACCTGGGACAGATTGCCGTTCGCCTCCTCCATCGCTTGCTCTATGGCGAGGCGCTCAAGCTCCGTGAGATCGAGAGTCTCGAGCCTTCTCGACCGTTCGGGAGCGGAGCTGGGCGGGGGCGAGGCGGCGGGTTCTTGCTCAGCCGGCGGAGGCAAACCGATGTGTGAAGTCCGGAGGCGCAGCGGTAAATCCTCGGGCCGGATAAGACGGTCCTTCGCGATCAGGAGGCAGCGCTGCATGAGGTTTTCCAACTCGCGAACATTTCCCGGCCACGAGTACGATTTGAGCAGCCGGATGACCTCGTGCGAGAGCCGGGGCCGTGGCTCTCTCTTTTGTTTGTATCGATCGAGGAAGAGCTCTGCTAGACGAACGACGTCCTCGCCCCGTGCCCTCAAGGAAGGCACCTCCAGCTCGAAGACGGCGATGCGGAAATATAGATCCTCGCGAAAACGACCCGCTTTGACCTCGTCCAGAAGGTTCCGGTGCGTCGCCGCGATGAGCCTGAAATCCGAGCGTACCTGGCTCGACCCGCCAACGCGGTGGAAACGTTTCTCCTGAATCGCCCGCAACAGCTTCGCCTGAAGGGTCAAGCTGAGCTCGGCGACCTCGTCCATGAAGAGGCAGCCACCGTCCGCCTGCTCGAACTTTCCGACGTGTCGGCCCACAGCACCGGTGAACGACCCTTTCTCGTGTCCGAATATCTCGGACTCCTGGAGGGTCTCGGGGATGGCCGCGCAATTGAGTGCGACGAAGGGTCCGGCCTTTCTTCCGCTCGTCTGGTGGATCGCTTGGGCGACGAGCTCTTTTCCGCTTCCACTATCGCCGTGAATCAATATCGTGATGTCACTCGCCGCCACGCGATCCATCTGCCGGTAGAGCTCCTTCATCACGGGGGAATCCCCGACGATCTTCGCGTAGCCCGGCCCTTCGACTTCGCGTTCGAGCTCGCGAAGGCGCAGCGACATCCGGTGGCGCTCCAGCGCGTTGGCAACCGTCGTGACGAGCTTGGTGCGGTCGATGGGTTTTACGAGATAGTCATAGGCCCCGAGCTTGATGGCGCCCACGACGCTTCCGATGCTGTCATCGGCCGTCAGGATGATGACCGGGAGCTTCTGGTGTCGCCTCTTGATGATCTCGAGGGTCTCGACTCCGCCGATTCCAGGCATTCCCAAGTCGAGGCACACCGCGTCCGGCAACATGGCTTCGAGCTCAGTGAGGAAGCTCTCGCCGTCATGGAAGACGCGAACGTGATGCCCGGCTCGATCGAGATAACGCTCGACGAGATCGCAGAGGTTTCGGTCGTCGTCGATGACGACGACGAGGCTAGCTCGCTCCGAGTCCGCCTCCGAGGGGATGCTCGCGACGCTGGCGCTCTCCATGCTGCTCCGTCCGGGTCCTGGATTGTTGGGGGGAAGGGTGACTACCCTTCAAGTATATAACACCGGTCGCTCCCACCCTAACGGCTCGGACTGGGCAATCAAGCGGAGGGCGCCTCCCTTTCGGAAGGCGCCCTTTCTTCAGGAGGGTGCCTCCCCTGAAAGCTCGATGGGGGGGCAAGACTTCAGGGGAGGCTATCGGGCCGAGGGGGTCGTCTCGGTCCCGAGGCTCTCAATTCCCTATTCTCAAGTTCGAATAAGTCGTTCCGACGACGGATTCTCCTCTCTCGGCGATCCCGAGCTCGATGAAGTGAACGTTCGGGAGATAGTTGTTCTTGTAAGCGACCTCGATCTCAACGTCGCCGTCCAGGTACACACGTACGCGATGGCCCTGGCTGACCGGACCCCACTCGATGCGCCAGGAGTAGGCCCGAAGGGGATCCCAATCAAAGAAGTTCGAGCCTTCGTCGTGCTGCTCACCCCGGGCGATCCATCGTAGCCGGAGATAGGGTGGGTTGTGTGGATTCGGATGCAGCTTCTGCAAATGCACCCGGAAAGGGTTCTCTCGGTAGGGGCCCAGCGTAGGATCCCACATTCCGAAAAGCATGAACTGACTATGAGACGGGTTGGAGGGTTTGAGCCCGCTGGTTTCGAACTCCACCCAACCATCAGAGATGGGTGGGACCTCGTAACGGATGTAATCGGCCGGGCTCGTGACGCGCCATCCGCTGGCGGTGAACTGGCCGCCACTGACTTCACCGATGCTTCCACCGAGCAGCGGGTCGGCTACGACCGTGCCGGCGGGGGTTGGCGGGGGTGGCGACGGACCGCTCGAGGCGGAAATCGTGAACTCCGCCGTCGCTGAGAACTGACTCTCCACGGTGCCAGAGCGTGCGCGAACCCTCCAAAAGTAAGTCGTCTTCTCCTCGAGAGGCCGGTCGACTTCCCAGCTCGTGGACCCGGAAGGGTCTTCGGGAACGAGCGGCGATTGCGCCTCCAGAGAGCCGAAACTCGACTCCGTCGAAACTTGAAACAGATAGGTGGGCGGCTCGCCCCCAGCGCGGCCCGCATTGAGCACTTCGAGCGAGGGCTGTTCTTCCAAAACCGTGCTTCCGGGGAGCGGATCCGCAATAATGGGCGCCGTGAGGCTCGATCCGCCGGTGCCAAACCCACCACCGGTTCCGCTTCCTTCACCCGTGCCACCGCCGGTCGACCCAGTCGGAAGGAGCTCTTCCTCGAGCTTGCAACCCAGGATAAAAGTCAGGGCCAGTACGGAAATCTTGGTGATGACTCTCGGCGTTCCGTACTGGCCCATTTCGTTCAACCCCGTCCCGGTATGTGAATCTTTGCCCAACGACCACCTCGAGAGATTTCCTTCTCGAGGAGGGGTGCTCCGACTGTGTTCACGGAGGCTATCGCAAAGATCTCGGATTTGCAAGGGTTTTGTTGCAATTTATGAGAAATTACTTTAGGTATTGAAGACAACTGACGATCGAGAGGTCATCGCTTATAAATAATAGTTAAGAAAGGAGTTGCTTGTCTCATGGTCACGCCGGTCGTAGCCGCTCTGGACCAGGGAACGACGAGCACGAGGTGTCTTTTTTTCGACCCATCGGGGCGGGTCGTTGCATTGCACCAGCTCGAGCACCGTCAAATCTACCCGGCCCCTGGCTGGGTGGAGCATGACCCGGAGGAAATCTGGGAGCGCGCCTGCGATTGCATTCGCGGCGCAATCGCAAGAGCGGGGGGGATCGATCGGGTTCGAATCGATGCTCTGGGTATCACCAACCAGCGGGAAACGACGATCGTGTGGGACCGCAAGACGGGGCGCCCGGTCGCAAATGCCATCGTCTGGCAGGACACCCGGACCGGTTCGATTTGCGATCAACTGGCGCGCGCCGGAGGTCCGGATCGATTTCGAGCCAAGACCGGCTTACCCTTGTCGACGTATTTCTCCGGGCCCAAGATTCGATGGCTCCTCGACCACGTCGAGGGCCTCCGCGAAGCCGCCTCCCGCGGAGAAGTGCTTTTCGGAAACGTGGATACGTGGCTCATCTGGAATCTGACGGGTGGCGCCGACGGTGGGGCTCACGTGACGGACGTGACGAATGCGAGCCGCACGATGCTTTTTGAGCTCGACTCACTTTCTTGGGACGAGGAGATTCTGCAAGCGCTCGAAATCCCCCCGGCAATGCTCCCCCGGGTGCATCCCTCCTCGGATCCGGCTTTTTATGGGATGACTCGAAAAGACGGGCCGTTCGGCGGGCTGATCCCGGTCTGCGGCGACCTCGGGGATCAACAGGCAGCGCTGTACGGCCAGGCATGCTTCGGCCGGGGAGAAGCGAAGAATACTTATGGCACGGGATGCTTCCTGCTGCTCAATACCGGATCCGAGCCTCTCCAGTCGCGCTCCGGTTTGGTCACGACCGTCGCCTACCGGATGGGCGAGGCCCCCGCAGTCTACGCCCTCGAGGGCTCGGTCGCCATCGCCGGGGCTCTGGTGCAGTGGCTTCGCGACAATCTGGGAATCCTCTCGTCGGCTTCCGAGGTGGAGCGTCTCGCGGGAAGCGTCGAGGACAACGGCGGCATGTTCTTCGTTCCCGCATTCTCGGGCTTGTTCGCACCGCATTGGCGGTCCGACGCACGCGGGGTAATGGTCGGGTTGACTCGTTACATCCACAAGGGCCACATCGCGCGAGCGAGCCTGGAGGCGACGGCTTTTCAAACGAAGGAGGTTCTCGAAGCGATGAAACGCGATTCGGGCTTAGAGCTTTCTTCTCTCAAAGTGGACGGCGGAATGGTGGTGAACGAGCTCCTGATGCAGTTTCAGGCGGACCTCCTGGGAGTTCCCGTAATTCGTCCTCGCGTGAGCGAAACCACGTCCCTCGGGGCTGCTTATGCCGCGGGTCTCGCCGTCGGTTTCTGGAAGGACGAAGAGGAGCTCAGAAGACACTGGGCCATGGACAAGAAATGGTCTCCACGGATGAACGAAGTGGAGCGCGAGCGGCTCATCGCGAGATGGCAGATGGCCGTGGAGCGAGCTCTCGACTGGGTATAGCCAAGCTCCGTCTCGACCCGACGCGGTCGAATTCAGGCTGGGACTCGAGTCATCGGTCGGCGAGGACGGCTCACCGTCAATCCTCTTTCGCGGTGAACGGACCCTCGATCTTGATGTCCTTGAGCGCTTTGCCGTCCATCTCGGTCTCGCCACTGGGGACTCCGTTGAGCTCGAGCAAGAAAGCCGCGATCGCGATGTATTCGCTCTGTTTGAGCCGCCCCGGGCTGTCCTGCGGCATCGTAGAGCGCACCAGGCCGATAAAGTCGCTCACCGTCGTGCCGCTCCAGCTCTCCATGTATCCGGCCGAGCTGAACTCTTCCGCCTGATGGCAGGTCATACACACCTGCTTGAAAATCTCGCGGCCCGCTTCCGCCTGGTCTTTGGTGTAGACCCCGGATTGAACGGACCTCGGCTCGCTCTCGGCCGCCGGGACGGCACTTCCCCAAGCTGCCCAGGCTGCGAACGCAATCGTGACGGTTAGCCTCATCCCGCAACTCCCACGCTGTATCGAGCGACGAGTCTAGCACAGGTTCAACCGGCTCCTCGGTCTACGGTGGCATTAACGTCGATTCGAGGCTAGTCTCTCATCACCATGGGAGCGATCGCGCTGCGGCGGATTCCAAACTTTCGCCGGCGCGTCGGTCTCTCCATGGCCCTTCTTCTCGTCCCGGCATTCCTGCTCGTCCGGTGCGAGGAGCCTCCGCCTCGAAACACAGGCCGGGAGTCCCGTCGGATCGAGCCCTCTGCGCCGCCCTCGGACGAGAGCCGACCCATACCCCAAGGCTACACACACCAGCCGCCTCGGAACGCGCCCGGTCTCCCGCCACCCATCGCGCCCTTTCTATCCGACTCCGAGCGCGACGATCTGGCTTCCAAGGAGGTCGCGATTTCTAGCGATGCGCAAATTCGCGCGGACGATGAGCTTTCCGCCTTGATCGAGGCGTTCGAGGCCTATGCCACCGAGGGACTCGTCGCCGAGCTTGGGGGGCGCGCCAGAGAGCATGCCCGAGAAGGGAGACTTCGGTACATGAGCGCAGACGAGCTCTATCGAGTCTTCCTCTTTCCCAACGACGTCGAGCGTGCGAGCGCGGAGCTCCACGGGCGGCTCGTCGTACTTACCGGAGTAGTCGCACCTCACAACATGACCGATCTCGCCGACGGGTTCAAGCTCTTCGAACAGACGCCCTACGTTCACGAGCCCGTACTCCTCGCCACCCATCAGGAGCTCGCTTTCGTTCGCTGCCGATTAGCGAGGCCCGGGGAGCAGAAGCTGCGAGACTGGCAGGAGATCCACGTCATCGGATTCGTGGACGGAAAGGACCGTGGCGACGTGGTGATGGACCGCTGCGTCGTTCTTTAAGAGTAGTGCTCGCTCGCCTCTTCGGCTCGCTCGCTCCCCTCGCTCCTCGCTCGGGGAGGACGGCCGGACTCCCGGGCCGGCGGCCCTGACGGTCCGCTCAAGCCGAAAGGCGATCTCCCGGTGGTCAGCGCTGGTAGCCGAGATAGGGCCCGAGCCACCGCTCGACGCTCCGGATCTCCACGCCCTTTCTGCGAGCGTAGTCCTCGACCTGGTCACGCCCGAGCTTGCCCACGCTGAAGTAGCGGGCTTCGGGATCGTTCAGGTAGAGCCCTGAGACCGATGCCGGCGGCAACATGGCATAACTCTCGGTGAGCGAGACCCCGATGGTGTCGCTGGCATCGAGAAGCTCGAAGAGAGTCCTCTTCTCAGTGTGGTCCGGTTGCGCCGGATATCCGGGAGCGGGGCGAATCCCCCGGTAGCTTCCCTTGATGAGATCCTTCTTGGACAGGCGCTCTAGCGATCCGAATCCACAATCGATTCGGGCCCGCTCGTGGAGCTTCTCCGCGAGGGCTTCGGCGAGCCGGTCGGCCAGAGCCTTCACCATGATGGCCCGGTAGTCGTCATGCTCGCGCTCGTATCGTGCCGCGAGAGACTCGGCGCCGATGCCGGCGGTTACCACGAATGCGCCCAAGTAGTCCCGATCGGAAACGAAGTCGGCCAATGCGAGGTAGGGGAGCCCGTTCCGCTTCTCTTGTTGCTGGCGAAGCGTGTGGAACCGGGCGCGCTCCTGCCCGCGGGAGTCGTCGGTAAAGACCACGATGTCGTCGCCGTCGCGGCCCGCGGGAAAGAACCCGTAGACGGCTCGGGCGACGAGAAGCTTTTCTCCCACGATCTGTCGCAGGAGCGTCGTGGCGCTCGCGTAGAGCTCGCGTGCCGCCTCACCGACGTCCGGTCGCTCGAGGATCTGGGGAAAGACGCCCCGAAGCTCCCAGGCGTGGAAGAATGGTGTCCAATCGATGTAATCGACAATGTCCTCGAGGGGAACCGGATCGACCACCTGGACACCAAGAAACTCGGGTCGGGCGACTGCGTCACCATACCCGGAGACCCGGGCGCTTCTCCTCTTGCTCTCCTCGTAGGGAACGAGCTTGATTTCGGACTGCTCGAAATCGCGTCGGATTTCCTCCTGAGCTTCCCGGTTCCTTTCGACGAATCCCGGGCGAAGATCGCGGCTCATCAACTCTCCCACGATGCTCACCGCGCGCGACGCGTCGACGACGTGGACGGTCGGATTGCCGTATTTAGGGGCGATCTTGACCGCCGTGTGTTTCGATGACGTTGTGGCGCCTCCAATCAAGAGCGGGACTGAGAGCTTCCTTCGCTCCATTTCCGTTGCCACATGCACCATCTCGTCGAGTGACGGCGTGATGAGTCCGGAGAGCCCAACGAGCGCCGCCTTGGTCTCGACGGCGGCGTCGAGGATCTTCTCGGCGGGAACCATCACGCCCAAGTCCTGTATCTCGTAACCGTTACAAGCAAGCACCACACCGACGATGTTCTTGCCGATGTCGTGAACGTCTCCTTTGACGGTGGCAAGGACGATCGTGGCCCGCGCCTCGGATCGGCCCGTCCGCTTCTTCTCCTCTTCCATGAACGGCTCGAGGTAGGCGACTGCCCGTTTCATCACCCGGGCGCTCTTTACCACTTGGGGAAGAAACATCTTGCCCGATCCGAAGAGATCGCCGACGACGTTCATCCCATTCATGAGCGGGCCTTCGATCACGTCGAGCGGACGTGTGTACTTGGAGCGCGCTTCCTCGGTGTCGGCCTCGATGTGATCGACGATGCCGTGCACCAGGGCGTGCTTCAAACGCTCCTCGACGGCGGATTCGCGCCAAGCCTCGTCCTTCTCCCGTGTCCTTCCCGGACCGGCATGATCCTGGGCGTAAGCGATTAGCTTCTCCGTCGCTCGGGGGTGTCGATTGAACAGAACGTCCTCGATGAGTTTCCTGACCGTCGGCTCGATCTCGTCATAGACAGCGAGTTGACCCGCGTTCACGATCCCCATGTCCAGCCCCGCTTCGATGGCGTGATAGAGAAAAGCGGAGTTCATCGCCTCCCGGACGTATTCGTTGCCACGAAAAGAAAAAGAAAGGTTGCTGATTCCGCCGGAGACGAGCGCGCCGGGGCATCGTCGCTTTATCTCGCGCGTCGCTTCGAGGAATGCCTTGGCATAGTCGTCGTGCTCTTCCATCCCGGTCGCAATAGTCAAGACATTGGGGTCGAAAATGATATCTCGGGGCGCGAATCCCACCTCTTCGGTGAGGATGCGATAGGCTCTTTCGCAGACGGCGATCTTGTGCTCGGCGGTGGCCGCCTGTCCGGTCTCGTCGAACGCCATCACGACCACGGCGGCGCCCTGAGTGCGGACTCTCTTCGCCTGATCCTTGAACGTCTCTTCACCTTCCTTCAGGCTGATCGAGTTGACGATTCCCTTGCCCTGGATACATTCGAGGCCGGCCTCCACGACTGAGAACTTGGAAGAGTCCACCATGATCGGAAGCCGAGCGATGTCCGGCTCCGAGGCGATGAAGTTCAGAAACGTCCTCATGGCCTCCTGGGAGTCGAGCAGGCCTTCGTCCATATTGACGTCGAGGATGTTCGCCCCTCCCTCCACCTGCTGGCGGGCGACTTCCACCGCCCCTTCGAAGCTCCCCTCTCGGACGAGCCGGGCGAAGCGGCGCGAGCCCGTGACATTGGTGCGCTCGCCGACCACGATGAAGTTGGAGTCGGGATAGATCGTCAAAGGCTCGAGCCCGGCGAAACGCGGGTACGGGGCTGGAGTCGACCGACGATGGGGCGGGTAGGCCGGGACCGCGCTCGCGATCGCCTCGATGTGATCGGGCGTCGTTCCGCAACAGCCCCCGGCGAAGTTGAGCCAGCCCTCACGAGCGAAATCCGATAGCGCCGCCGCCATCTGGTCGGGCGTTTCGTCGTATCCTCCGAAAGCGTTGGGAAGACCGGCATTGGGAACGCAGCTGACGAATACGTCCGAGGCCTCCTGCAGCTCCTCGACGTAGGGGCGCATGGCCGAAGGCCCGAGAGCGCAGTTGATGCCGACGGCAAGAAGCGGCGCGTGGGAAACGGAGATCCAGAAGGCCTCGGGCGTCTGGCCCGAGAGCGTTCTCCCGCTCGCGTCCACCATCGTTACCGAGGCGATGACGGGAAGCAGAATGCCCCGCTCGTCGAAGAGCTGCTGGATGGCGGCGAGAGCGGCCTTGATGTTGAGGGTATCGATGCTCGTTTCCGGAAGGAGAATGTCGACGCCACCGTCCACTAGGCCTCTTGCCTGCTCGTAGAAAGCGGCCTTGAGCTCGCGGTAAGTGATCGCACGAAACGCCGGATTGGTTACGTCGGGAGAAATCGACGACGTACGGTTCGTTGGGCCCATGGATCCGGCGACGAACCGCGGCCGATCGGGTGTTCGCTCGGTGTGGGCGTCCGCGGCCCGGCGTGCAATCCGCGCCGACTGCCGGTTGATCTCGTAGACCTGCGACTCGAGGCCATAGTCCGCCATGGCCACGGACGTGGCGTTGAAGGTGTTGGTCTCGATGATGTCCGCTCCCGCCTTCAGGTATCTTTGATGGATCTCCTCGATAATGCCGGGCTGCGTAATCGAGAGGAGATCGTTCGCGCCCTTGAGCCGTCGGGGGTGATCGCGAAAGGCCTTTCCGCGGTACCCGTCCTCGTCCAACCCGTAGCTCTGGATCATCGTGCCCATCGCTCCGTCGATTACGAGAATTCGTCTCGAACAAAGCTCCTCGAGCCTCGCGACTCGGGATGAGCTACCTGCCTCCGTCATGGATACGGTGATAACAACTTCGCTCGCCGGGCGCAAGCGGAGTCGGGTAGTGTGATAAGTTTCCCGGCGCTTTGAAGTTCCACCACCGCGTGGGGATCGGTCTGGTGGCGGGCACCGTCGTGGGCGCGCTCTTCGGAGGGACGGCCGCGGTCTTCGAGCCCTTGGGCACCCTGTTCGTGAAGGCAATCCGGATGGTGGTCGTACCTCTGGTGGCGACCTCGCTGGTGATGGTGATCGCCGGACTTCCTGGGCGAGCGGCTCTGGGTCGAATGGGTTTGAGGGCTTTCGGGTTCCTGCTGGGGAGCCTCGTGGCAGCCCTCCTCATCGGGATCTTCTTCGGGATCTCCCTGGCACCCGGACGGGCGCTCAGCGACGAGGCGCGAGCGAGTCTGCTTGCCTCACAGGGCATGCCGGAGATCGACGCCAACGGGCCGCGTCCTTCCCTCATGGACCTCGTCCTGGGAATCATTCCCGACAACCCCGTTCGCGCGATGGTCGAGGGGAATATTCTCCAGGTGCTGGTGGTCTCGATCCTTCTGGGACTGGCCGCGAGCGCGCTTCCCGAGCCGCGTCGCAATCCGCTCGTCGAAGTCGCCAGAAGCCTGGCCGAGGCCCTCTACAAGCTGACCGCTTGGATCCTGGAGCTTGCTCCCTTTGGTGTCTTTGGTCTCATGGCAACCGTCGTGGGCCGGACGGGTCTCGGGGTGCTCGTCACGCTCGCAACCTACGTTGGCGTCGTCCTGATCGCGCTCGCCGCGCAGGTGATCCTCGTCTACGGTGGCGTGCTGGGCCTCGTGGCGCGGGGAAAGATCGGTCGTTTGCTCGCTGCCGCACGGCCCCCGGCGCTCATCACTTTCGTCACCTGCTCGACCGCGGCAGCTCTGCCCGTTTCGTTGCGGTCGATGCAAGACGACGCAGGAGTATCCGCGCGCGTGGCCAGCTTCGTGCTTCCGCTCGGCGCCGCGATCGGCCGCGATGGAAGCGCCATCTACCAAGCCATCTCGGTGATCTTCATCGCCCAGGTGTACGGCGTCAGCTTGGCATCGCCCGATCTCGTGACGCTCGTGGTGACGGCGATGCTGTCGGCGCTCGCCGTCGCCTCGGTACCCGCGGCGAGCTTCGTGAACCTCACGATCCTTCTCGCGGCGCTGGGACTCCCGCTCGAAGGTGGAGCGCTAGTGCTGGGTGTCGAGCGCCCTCTCGACATGGTCCGCTCGACGACGAATCTTCTCGGCCAACTCGTCAACGCCGCGTTCGTGGATTCCGCCGAGAGCAGCGAGGTTTAATTTTTTGACGTCTAAGGGGGACTTTCCCTCACGATCGCGTCTCATCTTTTCGACGAGGCGGACGCCCTCGCCGTCCATCGAAATTGCTTCGCTGCGCTGTCCGCGGCCCGGAAACCGAAAGGAACGTCTCGAAGCACCGAGTTGCGGCTTGGCAGCTTTCTTGCACTCAGAGCTGCTATGGACCGAGAAGCGCTCGTTCGCGATTCCATCTCGCTCGTCGAGCGGCTCGCCGTCGCTATGGCCGGCCACATCGCCGGGCAGGTCGAGTTGGCGGACCTGATTCAGTCGGGGTTCGTGGGGTTGCTCGATGCCGCGTCCAAGTTCGACCGCGACAAAGGAGCCCGTTTCTCCACCTATGCGGAGTTCCGCATCAAGGGCGCTATGCTCGACAGCCTTCGAAGCTTGGACTGGGCGCCTCGATCGGTGCGACGAGTGGGACGGAGGGTGGATACGGTGGAACGTCATCTCGAAGCCAGCCTTGGGCGACCACCTCGCGAAGACGAGGTTGCGGCCGGACTGGGCGTTGGCCTGGCCGAGCTGAGGAGAACCAGAGAGCGCATCCGTCGAGCGGAATCCGCATACCAGCACAACGTGCCCGTGGAGGAGTTCATCTCTACCGTGTCCGACCCGAATGCCGTCGATCCACACGAGATGCTCGAGCAGCTCGAAGCCGAGACTCTTCTCGCGCGCTCGATTCAAGACCTGCCCGAGCGGGAGCGGCGGGTGCTGTCGCTATACTATTACGACGGGCTCACGATGAGGCAGGTAGGTGCCGTTCTCGGCGTGAACGAGTCCCGTATCTCGCAGATCCACTCGAGGGTGCTCTCGAAGTTGAGACGCAGTCTCGCCCGAGGTGACGCGAAGCCGCGCCTCACACCCGCCGCCTAGGCTTGCCGAGCCCCAAGATGCGTCGCCGGAGGCCTCTGCGAAGAGCGAAGAGCGGCGGACGAGCGGACTGATCCAAAACTACGGCCAGCCCGCCGAGCGGTGGCCAAAACTACTGCCGCGAGATCGGCGCGAATCGTCCGCATCGGGCTCCTTCGTGGGAATCAGATGTGAGCACGAAGTGCGAATAATGCGCCGCAAAGACCGAGCCGTGGCGGGCTCGATCAATTACGGGTCCCGCCACGGCATTCAACACTAGAAGAGAGCGCGAGCTCTGTTAACATCGCTGTCCTAGAGGAGCTCGCATGATCTGTCACATCGTTCTCGTTCGCCTGAAGCAGGACGTGTCGGAGAACGACAGGCGAGAGTTCATCGCTCGGGTCGAGCGCGTGCTCGGCGCCATTCCCACCGTCCGCAATCTCCGGATCGGGAGGGGACTCGGCGTAAAGTCGGAGCGCGATCATCCCGTCGCAATCATCATGGAGTTCGAGGACGAGACCGCTCTCCAGAGCTACCAGATCCATCCTGATCACCAGCGCTTCGTCAGCGATATCCTGGGCCCCATCCAGGACGACAAGCGGGTCTACGACTATAGAGTTTAGAACTCATGTGAAGCGGTCGACAGTCGAGAGTCGACAGAAGGGTTGCTCGGCATTTTCCCTCGACTGTCGACTGCGAACGTTAGACGTGGAGCAGCAGGTGAGCCTTTTGAGTCGGATCGACGTGGTCCTCGACGAGGCGCGAAAAGTACCAGCCGTGCTTGTTCAGGTATCCCACGCCCGACAGCCTGCGCTCCTGCATCTCGAACCCGGGGAAGAGTGCTGTCCTCGCCTGAAGGAACTGTGACCGAACGGTATCGTGCTTGCGTTTGACCGCCTTCAGCGCTTTGCCTTCGAGCTCCTTCAGCAGATGAAAGAGCTTGCCTCGGGTCGACTTCACCGAAGGCACGAGCGTCGGGTCGACTTCGGAGAGGTCGCGGGCTATGGCGCTGGTGATCTCCTGAATACAGCGGCGTGCGCGAGAGAGATCCTCCTCGAGCTGGGGTGGGGTATAGCGCTGCAGGATCTCGTTCAACAACGACTCGTCGTTCGCGGAAAGCCGCGTCACGTCCACGTCGTAGCGGGAGAGAAAGCGGGACTGGGCGCGCTCGACCACGGTGAAGCTCGCTCGACAAGCGATGAGAGGCATCGTTACGCCGAAGTGCTCGTACACTCCTTTGAGCTGCGCGAAATAAGCGAGCTCGTTGGGCCCGGCGACGTAGGCAAGGGTGGGCAATAGACTGTCCTGGTACAAAGGGCGAAGGAGAACGTTCGGACTGAAGCACTCGGCTTCTTCCCGCACTCTTCTTCCCGCTTCGTCCCGAGCGACGGGATTCCCGTTGCCCGGGAACGCCAGAGCTCCATTCTCGATGCCAATGGGCTCGCGAAACGGCTTGGCATAGAACAGGTTGAGCTGAGATTCGGTGGGGTTTACTTGGGCGTGGTAGCCGCGGGAGAGGAGGCGCGCAGTCGTATGGCGGACGATGGCGCTCGATTCCGATCCCTCGAGCACTTCACGTTCGAAGAGCCCGGCGGCAGCCCGCTTGAGCTCGGCGCGGGATGGATCGACGACCGCCAGGCCCGTACCCCGCGTGAGACGGAGCAGCCAGCTTCCGAAGGCCTCCGCCATCGTCCGGCCTGGCGCGTAAGCTTCGGAGAGGCCCTCGCGAACGTCGTCGGAGAACTCCGATTGCGGCAGAGCCTCGAACGTCTCGCGGAGTGTGTCGGAGATCGAGGGGGTGAGCGTCCGGCTGCCAACCGGGAGCCGCGAATCGGCATCCTCCACTAGGTAGCTCGACTCGACGAGCTCGTGGCCTCCATCGAAAAACCAAGCTGCGCGCACCTCGTCGAAATCGTGGTCGTCCGCGTCCATCCAGAACAGCGGGACGATTGTCCTCCCGAGTTGCTCGCCAGCAGAGCGGGCGAGCCGAACGGCTGTGAGGGCCTTGTAAAGGGTATAGAGCGGACCCCCGAACAGGCCGACCTGCTGGCCGGTCACAATGGCGAGGGCGCCTTCTCCAATCGCGGACGTGCTCGCGAGCGCGTGATCGTCCGCTCCGAGCTCTCGATTGAGCTCTCTCAGGCTGGCACTGACGACGTTTCGCGGGTACGAGCCTTTCTCGAGCGAGCGTGCGACGGCCTGCCAGGTGTCGGCGGAAAAGGGGTCGCCGACATAGAACTCCGATAGCTGGTCGAAGCGGTGGAGGTAATCGAGGAACAGCGGTTTGTACGACGGTAGTTTCCGGTAGTCGATCGCCAAAGTCTCCACCACGGACGCTTACTCGGCCGATATCATAGCGTTCCCGGGACGCCCAATCCAGAGATCGACGCGGCTGGAGAACGTTGACACTCCATAAAAGGCTATGCTAGTTTGACTTAACAAGAACTTTTTAGGAAGAGCATCCACCCATAGCCCTTGTGCCGTCGCCGAGGGTGGGCCCCCACCGGTATTGAATAGGAGCCTCTGACCCAAGTGCAGGGTGAGATCCCGAAGAGAATCGATCGGTACGAGATACTCGAGGCTATTGGCTTCGGAGCGATGGGGGCCGTGTACAAGGCCTTCGATCCCATAATCAAGCGGCCGGTCGCCGTGAAGACCCTGAGGCTCGATGTTCCACCGGGTAGTCAGGACCACCGGGACTTCCTCGAACGGTTCTCCACGGAAGCGAAGACCGCGGGAAGACTTTCCCACTCCAATATCGTCACTCTGTACGATGTGGGCCACATTCAGGATCAGATTCCCTGGCTCGCGATGGAGTACGTCGAAGGGCAGACCGTGGCTGCAATCCTCGAGAGTCAGCGGCTGAAGCCCGAGCTCGTCATCGGTCTCGTCTCCCAGATCGCCAGCGCGTTGGATTACGCCCACCGGGAAGGGGTCGTTCACCGTGACATCAAGCCGTCGAACGTCATCGTTCACGGGGGCGAAAAAGTCAAAGTCACCGACTTCGGGATCGCGAGCTTCGTTAATGCCGAACGGAATCATTCCGGCTTTACGATGGGAACGCCGAGCTATATGTCGCCCGAGCAAGCGATGGGTGAGGACCTGGACGGCAAGACCGACATCTTCTCCCTCGGTGTAGTCGCCTTCGAGATGTTGAGCGGTCAGCAGCCTTTTCCTGGCAACAACGTAACTTCTATCCTGTACAAGCTGGTACATTCCGATCCGATTCATCCTGATGGCCTCGAGGTGCTGGGGCTCCTGCCCCACAAGTGGCACGAAGTCTTTGCACGGGTACTGGCCAAGGACCCCGATTCCCGTTACCCGAACGCGTCCGAGTTCGTCAGTGACCTTGAGTTGTGTCTCGGCTCATGGTTCGGTGCGCTGGAGGGCGAGACCGTCATCGTCAGGGACGGGAGCGGATTCCAAAACGACTACGAGACGAAGGTGGATAGCCCCGCGGCGTCCGACGAGGATCCCACGGTGGTCGCTTCGCCTGACGTGACGGCAACGACGATGGCTGGCGGGGAGTACCATGGCTCTTTCGGAGCAACGAGTCGCTTTACGGCCCCACCGGCATCCTCTGAGCCAACTCGATACGATGGCCCCCCTCCCGGCGAGATTCTCGCGAGAAGCGATCCCACACCGCCGTCGCGGAAAGAGCGCGATTCTGCAGCAGGAGTGGGACGAACGGCTTCATGGAAGCGTTCCGTCGCACTGGCTGCAGCCGGCGCGCTTCTTATCTGGCTCGTCACCCTGCTCACTCGTCCGGATGGAAGCACCGGCGCCGTCGGTTCGGACGGAATCGACTCTCCTGCCGAGCTCGTTGCTGACAAGGGAAGCTTGCGCGTTTTCACGGATCCCGAAGGAGCGCTGGTTCTCGTAGACGGGGTGGAGCAGGGCGAAACGCCCCTCGAGGTCGTAGAATTACCCTTGGGCGAACATGAGGTGGAGATCCGTCTCGACGGTTACTTGCCCGCGCAAGTCACCGCGCAAATGACTCCGAGAGCGCCGGGGGCGACGTTCGACTTGGCGCTCGAGTCGAAACCGAAGCCGCAGCCGGCGCCCTCGCCGGCGTTCGTCCGGATCGATTCCCAGCCGCAGGGAGCGGCGGTGGAGATCGATGGAGCGCCGAAGGGCCACACCCCTCTCGAGCGCGTTCGCGTTTCCGCGGGTAAGCGCGTCGTTCGCCTTCTCTTGGAGGGCTACTTACCGTGGGAGGACTCGATCGTGGCCCACGCGGGCCGGGTCGAAGAGCTCGACGCCGTGCTGACTTCGAGAGGCGGCCCTCCGCGGCCTCGCGTCGAGGAGCCGGAAGTCGCGCCGCAGCCCCAGGCCAGCGAGGGAGACGTGGTAGAAAAGGGCGCGCCCGGTGTCACTGCGGCCAAATGCCTCGAGTGTCCGGCGGTAGCCTATCCTTCTGCCGCGCGAGAGACTCGTCTCGAAGGGGCGGTGCTGCTCGGTTTTGTCATCGACGAGAACGGGCAGGTGCGAGATCTCGAGATTCACGAGTCGGGGGGGGCGGTTTTCGATGATGCCGTTATCGACACGGTACGACGTTGGCGATACCAGCCCGCGATCCGAGACGGTGTTCCGGTGAAAATGCGCTGGATGCAGCGTTTTCGCTTCAAGCAAGGTAGGTAGCGCACGTTGGCCAGGCTCGTCATCAATCCGACGTCCGCGAGCAAGAAGGAGATCCGCATCGTCTCCCGAGTCATTTCGATCGGCCGTGATCCTTCGAATGATCTCGTGCTCACCGATTCGATGGTGTCGCGGCGACACGCCATACTCGAGCAGCGTGAAGAATTGTTCGTGCTTCGCGACAACCACAGCTCGAACGGGACCCTCGTCAACGGCGACAAGGTTGAAACGGAAATGACTTTGCAGGATGGCGATCTCGTCGCCATCGGGTCATCGCGGTTGCTGTTTCAGCTCGACGACAATGAAAACCAATCGGCCGCGCCGCCTCATCGGTCGGGATTAGGGACGAGCGCCGAGATCGAGCCAGCGAGGTCCTCGAAGGCGCCCTCTACCCGCTCTTGCCCGGCTTGCGGCGCGGAGACCCGAGACGTCGATCGCTTCTGTCGTGGCTGCGGACAGAAGCTAGACGGCGAGGCGGTGCGCTGCGAAACCTGCGGAAAGTTCGTGCTCTTGCCCGCGGAATTCTGCGGACACTGCGGAAAGTCCCTTTCTAGCTGGGAGCCGCCTCCGGTGAAACCGCAAGTCGGGCCTAGCCGCGTGGAGGGGCTCCGTCTTTCCAGGCAGATTGCGCGGGCGAAGGAAAACGTCGCCGGGCTCGGCGTTCGTCTCCTGGCCGCTTTCGTGGATGGCATGATCCTCGGCATCCCCCTTCTGTTGGCCGCGCTGGTGTGGGTCACGGTGGCTGGACCGGGCGTCGAGGCACCGGCGAGCTCCATGCTGGTGGGTGTCATCGGAGTTGCTTTCGCGGGACTGTGTATCATGTACTTCGTCATGTCGTGGGGACTGCGAGGGGCCACGCCGGGGATGAGCTTTCTCGGGCTCTCCGTCGAGACCGAAGAAGGGGATTCGCCCATTGGTGTCCCCCGTGCCTTGGTTCGGTTAGCGAGTTGCCTCTTGAGCTTACTCCCGTTCGGGCTCGGATTGATTCGAGTCGCCTTCCGTGAGGATCGATTGGCGCTTCACGATCGGCTCTCCAGAACTCGGGTGACGGTCAGCTCGTGACGAGCTCGGCGTCTCGAGACGGGTTCGACCCGAAAGTCGGGGTCGAGGAGCGCGAGCTGGCATCCGAAGCGGTCGACGTCGCTTCCCCCCCTGCCGAGTCGACCGAACCGTCGGTCGAAGAAGAAGCCTCCGCTCTCGAAGCGAAGAAGTCCAAGCCCCTCCAGGCGATTATCGAGCTGCTTCACGATCTCGCGATCGCCGTAGTGGTATGCGTTCTGCTCATCACCTACGTCGTGCAGGCGTTCAAGGTTCAGGGCACGAGTATGTCGCCGGAGCTTGGAGATGGACAGCGCATCCTCGTGAACAAGTTCCTCTATTACGTCGCGGATATCGACCGAGGCGACGTCGTCGTCTTCTGGTACCCCGAAGATCCCACTTTGTCGTTCATCAAACGAGTCATCGGCCTTCCCGGGGAGACCGTCGAAGTTCGGGAGGGTGTCGTCTATGTCGACGATCATCCGATCGACGAGCCCTACGTGAGTGAGGCGAACGCCGACAATCGCAGTTACCGACCCGTACGGATTCGCCCGGGACATTATTTCGTCCTCGGTGACAATCGGTCGGGGAGCAACGACAGCCGCAGCTGGGGGTTGGTGCCCGAGCGCTACATCTACGGCAAGGCGTTTCTTCGCATCTGGCCCCTTCCAAACTTCGGCACCATCGATTGACCAGAACCGAGCGAGCCGCCGCGAGATCGCATCGGGTGTCCTTGCTACATTCTCTCGGGAACGGGGACGCCCATGAGACTCAGGGCTCGGGTAAGCTGCCGATGGAAGATCTGCACCGCGAGGGTGCGCAACGCTCGTTTCGCCTCATCCCTCTCCTCCACCACCCGATAGCGGTGGTAGATGGCGTTGAAGCGTTGTGCCAACGAGAGAGCGAAGCGCGTCAAGTGCGACGGCTCTTCCGTTCGGATGACTGCTCCTATGGTGTCGTCCAGCTCGGTTGCCGCGAGAATCATCGACCACAACTCGTCGGCCTCGCCGGTGGGGACGTCGCGGGAGAAGCCTCGGCCAATGAGGCCCTCCATCTCCTCGAGCCCGCCGGAAACTTGGCCGAGACGGGCTAGGATCTTACCCGCTCTGACGACGGCATACTGAACGTAGGGACCGCTGTCGCCGTCGAACGACAGGGCCTCGGCGAAATCGAACGCGATCACCTTGTTCTTCGTGTACTTGATCAAGAAGTATCTCAGTGCTCCGCGGGCGATCGCTTCCGCGATGGCGGCTCGCTCCTCTTCGGCCAGTCCGGCATTGCGAGAATCGACTTCGCGGCGCGCTTTCTCGACCAGCGCGTCGATCAAATCGTCGGCCTTGACCCCCAGTCCCCTTCGACCGGATACCTCCAGATAGGGCCGCTTCTCCTCCTCCGGACTCACGGGAAAGCCGAGCTCGCGACAGGTGGATGGCGTGAGCGCGACCATCTCATAGGAGAAATGGCGCGAACGGAGTCCGGCATCCTCCGACGCCAGGAGCGAAACGCCCTTCTGCACGACCTTTTGCAAGTAGGCCTGGCGGACGTCGATCACGTTGTACACGGTCGCACCGTTTCCAAAACTGGGAACCTCTTCGCCCACGCTCCCGTCGGACTCGGACGTCGTCGACCACACGATGTGCCCGTCGGGATAACGATGAAACGGTCGGAACCGGAATTGCCTGTCGAGAAGTCCGAGCTTCCACATTTGGTAGGCGATATCCTTGCCGACATAGGTGACCGTGCCGTTGGAGCGGACGATGACTTTCTCGTCTTCCTCGGACTCGCCGAGATCCATCACCCAGCAGCCAGCGTTCTTACCCGAGCTCGAGTAGCGGATCGCCTGTTTCTCTCTCAGAAGCTCGAATGCCCGTTCCCAGAACCGCATCTTCAGGATGTCACTCTCGGCGGGCAACAGATCATAACGAACGTCGATCCGCTGCATCGTCGCCAGATGGCATCGGACGATTTCTTCCGAGATCAGGGCGCCGAGCGGGGCTTCGGGCGCTTCGTTCTCTTCGATTGCTTTCAATGTCTGCTCGCGCAGTCGCAGTCTCTCCGCGTCCTCCTGATAGAAGTCGGACACCCGCGCATAGAGATCCCAGCAGTAGTAATCGAATCGGTTCTCCCGCACGAGGGCGCGAACCTCGCGCTCGTCTCGTCTCTCGATGTGGAGGAAACCCACGACGACGTCGGCAACCTGAACGCCAGTGTCGTCGATGTAATTCTGGACCTCGACCTCTCGTCCCGTATGGCGCAGGGCACGGACGAAGCTATCGCCGAGCGCGGCGTTTCTCAAGTGACCGATATGCGCCGCCTTGTTGGGGTTGATGTTCGTGTGCTCGACGATGATCTTTTCTCCGCGTGACGCGAGCGCACCCTCGGCCGCGAGAAACTCCTCGAGATATCGTCGCCGGTCGAAGAAGACATTCAAGTAGCCCGCGCCGGCGACCTCGACTCGTTCCACTCCATCGATGCCTCGCAGAGCCGGCTCGAGCGTCTCGGCGATCTTTCTCGGCGCAGTTCTCGCGCGCCGAGCAAGCTCGAACGCGGTAGGAAACGCGAGATCGCCGAGATCCGCCTCCGGGGGACGCTCGCTCACGATCTCCCCGAGGTCCAGGCCATAACTCTCTTTTACGGCTCGAATCAGCGTCGCGACGAGCCGGTCCTTCAAGAGCTCGCTCATGAAAGCGAATTATAACCGGAGGACTCCCGGCTGCCTCGGACGCTTCCTTCCGCAGCACCGCCGGCGATCCGCGATCGTCGGGTCCCACGAGAGTTTCCCTGCCGTCGATGCGGTCTGGCTCGCCGGGATGTATCATGACGCACCTCGAGTCATGGGAGCCTCGCGTTTCAATCCGAGCCGGCGAACAGCCCTCCTGTTGATGGGCGAAGGAACCGCTCTCGCTTACCTCGCTGGCGTTCTCCGGGCGGTCCATTCCGCGGGCATTCGTATCGACGTCGTGGTCGGACGGGGGGCTGGGGCGGTGGCGGCAGCATTTGCTTCCGTCCAAGGCGAAGAGCATCTGGACGGGACCGGCGGTCTCATCGACGCGCTGGAAGCAAGACGTCCTTATCGACTCGCAACGCCCTATCGAGTGATGCTGTTCTGTCTGGCCGCGGCCATCGCATGTTTTCTCGCACCGGGGCTGCTCGGTATCGTGTCTCTGGTGGCGCTTCCGGTCAGTGTCCTGCTCGGATTGTTGATTCCCGGGGCGAAAACGCTCTCGTGGTTGCCGTCGGCGATCGAGCTCGCGGAAAAGTTCTACCTCCCGTCGATCGCCCTTCCCATGATGGTGCTCTTCGTGTTCCTCACCGTAAGGTGGCTCGCTCTGGCGCTCGAGCACCGCTCTCTGGCAGTCGCGCCTTTCGGCCCTTTCTTCGAGCTTTCTCTTTTCGCCGACCGGCTCGAGTCACTGATGTGGCACGTCGTTCGCGGCGCGTCGTCGGAGGGGCGCCCCAAGAATAGCAAAGCGCTCGGACGAGCCTATTCCGATTTGCTGAGAGCCAGCCTGGGCCAACATGGGTACCGCGAGATCGTCTTCTACGCTTTCGACAGCGACGCGGGACGCGAGGTTCCATTCGTGCTACTCAAGGATCGTTTCTTCGAGGCCGCCAGTTCCCGAAGGGAGACGGCGACGACCTCCGAGCCCATCGATCTGTCGACTGAGGAGGGTGCTGGCGTCTTGTGCGAAGCGCTGGTTGCCGCCTCGAGCCCGCCACTACTGGTCGCCACGGTTCCCATCAAAATGCCGTTGAGCAGCCGGCACGGCGGTGAAGTACATCGATTCTGCTCGAGCGTGCTGTTCGGGCAAGGAGCCGTAGCGGATGCGGTCGCCTTCGGTGCCGAGCAGGTCATCTACGCCATTGGCTCGCACCCGTCTGACTCGCTCTCGGGCTCGACGTGGGAACGTCATTCTGCGGCGGCTCTCAGGCGCAGCCTCGGGGATGATCTGACGTGGGCCGCTTCCGCGAACGTTCCGGTGTTCGTCATCCGACCCCATTCCGAGCGCCTTCGTCCGTTCGAGCTCGCCGGTCGGGCCCAGCCGGGAAGCGAGAGGCTCGGGCTCGATGCCCTCGTCGCGCAAGGGCAACGCGACGCCGAACGGCTCTTCCTAGATGCCGTCCTGGGGGCCGAGCACGGATCGGCGGCCCGTTCCCCAAAACCCGCTGTCTCCACGGTCGCCGAGCCCCGAAGCGGCGGTCCCAACGAGCTATGAAGTGTGTTGAGCGGGCGCGCGAAGAGCGCGCGCGGAAAGCGAGCTTAGGCGGCGAGTGCCAACAATCAGGGTGATGAAAAAGTAGAATGACCCAAGGGGGAGAGTGAGCATGGACAACATCCTGGGTCTGTCCTTCGTGGCCCTCTCGGCCCTCTTCACCGTTTGGAATAGCATCTATTTGGTGCGTTACCTGGCCTATCGGCGGATCGCGTCAGGAGCCGAGCTGACGTGGCTTCCAAAAAGACCCTGGTTCTTCAACCTTTGCCTCGGCATCGGCTTCTTCCTGCTGACCATGACGTTCATAACGATCTTCCTGCTCCGCAGGCCGCCCCTTTCGATCATCGCGCAGGGCCTGATGGCGATTTTTTACACCGTCCTCTTCCCGCTGTCGTTTCGGATTCGCAGAGGTCTCTACGCGTCGGGGATCTGGACCGAACAAGGGTTCGTCGCCTTCGACAAAATCCGCTCCTTGTCATGGCTGGAGAGGCCGGAAATCGTTCTGATGGTGAAGACCGAAGGGCCGTGGGGATACGGCTACGCCCGGCTTCGAGTTCCCGGCGAGTTCTACGGACAGGCACGGCGCATTCTGGCGCGGCACATCGATGACAACACGCTGTCGGTCGAGAAGAGCATACTCGGACTGAGGGACTCCGAAGCCTCGGCCCAGGAGCAGGTTTGAACCGCTCCGAGTTTCGTTCTCGCCTCGAGAGCTCACCCCTCGTTTGCGACGGGGCCATGGGGACGAGCCTGTATGCGAAGGGGGTGATGGTAAATCGCTGCTTCGATGAATTGAACTGTTCGAATCCGACGCTGGTGAAATCGATCCACCGCGACTATCTCACCGTCGGCGTGGACATCATCGAGACGAACACCTACGGTGCGAATCGTTTCAAGCTCCAGCCGCACGGATTTGGAGACCGCGTCAGAATCATCAACGAGAAAGGAGTCGAGATCGCTCGGGAGGCGGCTGACTACCGGGCCGTGTTGGTCGCGGGCGCCGTGGGTCCGCTGGGCAAACCGATCGCCCCGATCGGAACCGTGCCCGAGGAGGATGCCTTCGACGCCTTTCACGAGCAAGCGGAGGCGCTCGTTCGCGGAGGAGCGGACCTCATTCTCCTGGAAACGTTCTCCGACCTGCGCGAGCTCACGCAGGCGGTTCGGGCCGTACGATCGGTGTCGACCGAGGTTCCGGTGGTTGCCCAGATGACGTTCGGCGACGATGGCGCCACGCCGCTCGGGGCGAAGCCCGAGAACGTTGCCCGGACTCTCAACAAGTTGGACGTCGATGCGGTGGGAGCCAACTGCAGCGTGGGGCCGGAGCTGATGCTACGCGTCGCCGAGCGCATGGCCTCCTCCACGAGTCTGCCGCTCTCGGTTCAGCCCAATGCGGGACTCCCCGAGGTGGTCGAGGGTCGAGTCCTCTACTTGTGCTCGCCCGAGTACATGGCCCACTACGCGAAGCTGTTCCTGCGATCGGGCGTCTCGATCATCGGTGGCTGTTGTGGCACGACGGCGTCCCATATCGGCGCCGTCGTCGGCGTGGTGCGTTCGCTCGGACTCTCCCGGAGTGCGGTCGAGGTCTCGAAGCCGCTCGAGCCGCGAGTCGAGCACGAGCCCGTCGCGCGGGAACGGAAATCGCGGCTGGCAAAGAGCCTCGGACGGAAATTCGTGGTCTCGGTGGAAATGGACCCACCCAAAGGTGCCGAGCCCGGCCTCCTGGTGGAAAAGGCATTATGGCTCAAAGACAACGAGGTCGACTTCATCAACGTCGGTGACGGTCCCCGGGCGAGTGCCAGGATGAGCGCGCTCTCGTTCGCGGTGCTTCTGGAGCAACGAGTCGGGATCGAGACCATCCTTCATTATCAGTGCCGGGACCGTAATCTCATCGGAATCCAGGGCGATCTCCTCGGGGCCCATGCGCTCGGACTGCGAAACGTGCTCGCGGTGACGGGCGACCCACCGAAATTAGGCGATTATCCCTATGCGACGGCCGTGTTCGACGTCGACTCGGTCGGTCTGGTGCGGATTCTCTCGCGCTTGAACCGGGGACTCGATTTGGCGGGCAATCCCCTGGGCTCTCCGCTCCCTTTTCACATCGGGGTGGGAGCGAACCCGGGATCTACCGACATCGAGGCCGAGCTCGCGAAATTCGAGCGCAAAGTTTCCGCCGGCGCGGAGTTCTGTCTCACGCAGCCGGTCTACCAGCCGAGCTATCTCGAGCGTTTCCTGAAGGGGATCGAGCCGTTTCGCATTCCCGTGCTGGTCGGCATCCTTCCTCTCGTCAGCTTCCGTAACGCAGAGTTCCTTCACAACGAGGTACCGGGAATGGCGGTTCCCGCCGAGGTGCGCGAGCGCCTCAAGAAGGCACCAACCAACGAGGCTGCTCAGGACGTCGGCGTCGACATCGCCCGCGATGCCCTTCGCGCCGCCCGAGATCTCGCGGATGGAGCTTACCTGATGCCACCGTTCAATCGATTCGAGCTAGCGGCGCGAGTCATCGACGGTATCGTCTGAAGTGTGTTAGCCTCGATCCCACGGGACCCACCGATGCGAGATCGGTTGTTCGTCGTTGGCTTGCTATTCGGCGCACCTCCCTTGTGCCAGTCCCAGACCGAGCAACCCGTGCCCTATGTATTCGAGACCCGCGTCGAAATGGTCTCGGTTCCTGTTGCGGTGGTGGATAAAGACGACAACTTCATCACCGGTCTGGGAGCCGAGAGCTTTTCCGTGTACGAGGACGGCGTGAGGCAAGAGATTCGCTTGTTCGCCGCGGGCCTGGAAGAATCGTGGGTCGGTCTTTCACCCGAGCTAAAGGACGAGCTCTCGGGCCGTCAAGTGATCGGGCTGGTGCTCGACGCCAGTGGCAGCATGGAAAACGAGATATCGCTCGTTCGCGAGGCGGCGATCAAGTTCCTTACCAACGTTCCCAAGACCGAGAACCTCTTCATCCTCGATTTCGACGAGAACATAAGACTCTCGCGCTACTCGTCGGACGATCAGAGACTCGTCAGCTCACGGGTCTATGACGTGGTGGCCGAGGGTTGGACGGCGCTCTACGACGCGGTCGGGACGTTCTTGGAGCGCGTGTACGAGCTCGATGGAAGAAAGACGCTGGTGGTGTTCAGCGACGGCGTTGATTCTCGAAGCACCCTGGCGGTGGGTGACGTGCTCGACATGGTCAAGTTGTCGGATGTCAAGATACACACCATCCAGTTCGGCGCCCGAGACCGGGGCAATACCACACGGACCTTCACCGAAGGTCGATTTCTGCGACAGCTCTCGGGTGAGACCGGCGGGTCTTACGCCCTGGGATCGTCGCTCGAGCAGCTCGACGAGCTCTATGACCGTATCCTCGAAGAGCTATTCAGTCAGTACACGCTCGGTTACGTTTCCACGAATACGAAAGAGGACGGTAAATATCGAAAAATCAAGGTAGAGGTGGACGTCGAACGCGCCGCGCTGAGGTACCGCAAAGGCTACTATGGCCCGCCACCACCGTCGAACTGATCTCCTCGTCGAATGGGCTTGCGGCCGCTGACGCGACGGGTATAAGTTCTCCCCCCAGTCATGAGAACGACGTTCAAGGTTCGCGAAAAAGACTACGATCTGGTTCTCGAGCGCAGAGAGCGCGGCGAGGGCGACACCAACCAGCCGTTCGGCGCGACGGTCACGGGCCAGCCGGGCGGTCCCGTGTCGGGAACGCTTCAGCTCACCGACTCGTTGCTTCGGACGGCTGACGAAACCGCCACTTTGAGGGATTCTTCCGCAGAAGAGCTCGTGACTGGGGCATGCGTCCGCTCTCTTGCCTCGGAGCTATCCTTCCGAAAGCTGAAGCCCGATTTTTCTTTCGTGGTCGACCATCGCTGGCTCGACTGAGCCAAACTCCGGGCTCCCGCCGAAATTCACTGGGGTAGTGCCGGCTGCGTCAAGGTGCACGAGCAATCGAGTGCCCTGAGAAACTCGAGCAGGTCCGATTTCTCTTCGTCCGTGAGACCTCGGTCTTGGATGTTCTCCCGGTCGAGGTGAGGGTTGTCGATACCTCCCGAGGACATCAGTTCAACGGCCTCTTCGAGCGTCGCGACACTCCCATTATGAAAGTACGGCGCTGACTTCGAAATGTCTCTCAGGCTCGGCGTTTTGAAGGCACCTCGGTCCGCGTCGACTTGGGTCACTGCGAATCGACCGAGGTCGGGCTCCTGTTTGTCCATTCCGATACCTACGTTGTGATACTTCAGGTCCGTGAACAGCGACCCGGAATGGCATGTTGCGCAGCCCGCTTTGGCTACGAAGAGCTCCGCCCCACGCTTGGCCGCTTCGCCCACGGCGTTCGCGTCGCCCGCTTGCCAGCGATCGTAGGCCGTGTCTTTGCAGAACAGAGCTTCCCGCTCGAACGCGGAAATGGCGGCTACGACGTTGTCCGGCGTGGCGTCCTCTCCGAAAACGGCTTGAAACTGCTCTCGATAGCCGGCAATCGAGTTGAGATTCTGTACCTCGGCCTCGGCGTCGGCGCCCATGTTTCCGCCGGTCCAAGCCGCCTTGGCTTGGGCTTCGAGCGAGCCACTCCGTCCGTCCCAATAGAACTCGGTGTGGTACGCAATATTCCACAGGCTCGGGCTGCTTCTGGTGAGGACACGCCCCCCTGCCCCCTCGGCGACGGGTTTCCCGTCCGTGAGACCGTTCTCACAAAGGTGACAGGAGTAGCACGAGCGCGAGTCGTCGACGGACAGGCGCGTGTCAAAGAACAGCTGGAGGCCCAGTGAGACTTTTTCCGGTGACATGGGGTTGTCGGCTGGCACGGGCACGGGCTCCCATCTCGCACCGCCCATCGTCGCTTCCGCTTCGGGCTCCGGCTCCGGTGTTTCCGTCATTTCCCCTCCGCCGCAGCCCGACATCGAGGCGACGACCATGACCGCGAGAGCCGTGGGGAATAGGATACGTATGCTCGGCTGATTCATGTGGGGGCCTCCTGCTTATTGATAGCCAGTCAAACGTGGCCAATCATAGGGGAAACTGAAGCGAGATTCCAGCCACGTGCCTTTCTCGTGGCGAAATCCCCATGACCGCCGCCCGCCGCTGACGTATAATAAATCAGGGCTAAATCTCAGCAGCATCGGGACTAGACGGGGTCTCGATGAGTGTCTTTTTGTAGTCCGGCCAAAGGGGGCGTATCCCGGAGGCAGTCGCAACATCATGAGCGATTCGGCCGCTTTCGTACTGCAACGACTGAAGACGACCGGTCCGCTCGTGATCCTCTCGTCGGTCCTGGTTGCCGCATTCGCGGCCCTCGGCGCCACGTCGAAGGCGAGCCCCGGAGAGAATGGGCAGACCCCCTTTCTGTCGAATCCCGAGGCATTCGAAGTCAGGGAGCGGCTCCCGAACCGCTTTTCGCCGGGCGCCGGGACTTCACGCCAGTTCTACTTCACCCGCGCCGCATACACCGGCTATTATCGATTTCGAGATTTCCGAAGCTGGAGCGTGGACTTCCCCAAGGCCGATCGTCAGTTCCTCATCGGGCTGAAGCGCCTCACGAACCTCGATGCCTATGAGTTCGAGAATCCCGTCCAGTTGACCGATCCCTCTCTCGGGCAGTACCCCTTTCTATACACCGTCGAGGTAGGGTACATGGCGCTCACCGAGGGCGAGGTCGAGGGACTTCGTCGGTATTTGAAGGCTGGAGGGTTCCTGGTGGTCGATGACTTCTGGGGCACGTTCGAGTACGAGAACTTCCAGACGCAGTTCCAGCGCATTCTTCCCGGCTATCCGATCGTGGACATCCCGCTCTCGCATCCGATCTTCAGTTGTTTTTACGACGTCAAGGAGATCGTGCAGGTACCGAACGTGGGCCAGGGGATGCAGGGTGGTCCGACGTGGGAATCCGATGGATACTACCCGTCGGTGAAGGGCATTTTCGACGAGAGCGGACGCCTCATGGTGGTCATCAACTGGAATACCGATCTCGGTGATGCCTGGGAATGGGCGGAGAATCCCTACTATCCACTCAAATTCTCGACCTATGCCTACCAGATGGGAGTGAATTTCATTATTTACGCAATGAGTCATTGATGTCATCCTGGTTCGAGAACCTCTTCGAGCTTCTGTTCAAGTACCGCCCTTTGATTTACCAGAGGGGGGATTTCGCGTTCGGTGCGTCCGCTCTGTTCTTCCTCCTCGGAGCAGTCGTCGTGGCGGTGGCGGTGCCGATTTTGCTCCGTTATCGCGACGTCGGCGGCAGGTCGTCCAGGACAGACCGCATCGTTCTCAGCTCACTTCGGACCGCGGCGCTTCTTCTCGTGCTCTTTTGTCTGGCGCGTCCGTCGCTCGTGCTCTCTACGGTCGTACCCCAGAGAAGCTTCGTAGGAATCCTTCTCGACGACTCCAAGAGCATGCAGATCGCAGACGTCGATGGGAACCCGCGAGGCGCGTTCCTGCAGCGGGCTTTTGGCCAGGAGGGAAGCGCACTTTCGAGGGCGCTTTCCGACAAATTCATGCTTCGTTTTTTCCGGTTCTCCGAGTCGGCCGAGCGGCTGGCGGATACGGGTAGTCTCAGTTTTTCCGGAGCGAAGACCCACATCTCCCGCGCGCTCGAAAGGAGTATGGACGAGCTGTCCGGAGTTCCGCTGTCGGGTCTCGTGGTCTTCAGCGACGGAGCCGACAACTCCGATTCCACGATGAGCGATACGCTCCTCGACCTCGAGGCGCGCAAGATCCCCGTTTACACCGTCGGGCTCGGCCGAGAGCGTTTCACCCGTGACATCGAGGTCTCACGGGTCGAAGCACCTCGAAGCGTGCTCGAAGGCTCGTCGCTCGTGGTCGATGTAACCATTTCTCAACGCGGCTTTGCCGGCGAGACGGTTCGCCTCGACGTCGAGGACGACGGTCGAATCGTCAACACCCGGGAGGTCGAGCTGTCGGGCGAGGCCGAGGCGACGACGGTGCGGGTTCACTTCACCGTGTCCAATCCCGGAGCTCGCACCTTTCGTTTCAAGGTCGCGGTCGCCGACGGCGAGATGGTGACGCAGAACAACCAGCGTGAGCAGCTCATTCATGTCGAGGACGGCCGGCAGAAGATTCTCTACTTCGAAGGCGAGCCACGGTTCGAGCTCAAGTTCATCCGCCGCGCCGTGGTGGACGATGAGAATCTTCAAGTTGTTTGCCTCCAGCGCACCGCGGAGAACAAGTTCTATCGGCTCGAGGTCGACGATCCCGAGGAGCTCGCCGCGGGTTTCCCCAAGACGCGCGAGGAGCTGTTCAAGTATCGGGGCATCATTCTCGGGAGCGTCGAGGCGAGCTATTTTACGCACGATCAGCTGCGCATGATTGCCGACTTCGTGAGCCAGCGCGGTGGTGGATTGCTCGCGCTCGGTGGGCGGCTCGCTTTCGCCGAGGGCGGCTTCGAGGGCACACCCGTCGCCGAAGTGCTTCCCATCGTGCTCGAGACGAGCTCGACCGGGGGAGGGGACACGCCCGAGAGCCCGGTCTTCGCGCAGCTCCACGTCGAGCCCACCGCCTTCGGCGCGACCCATCCGGTCACCCAGTTCGGCGGCGACCTCGAGGCGAGCGCGAAGAAGTGGGAGTCGCTGCCTCCGCTTTCGACGCTCAACGACGTGCGTCGGGTGAAACCGGGCGCGACGACGCTTCTCGTCGGCTCGGGGGATGGGATCACCGAGCACCCTGTCCTCGTCTTTCAACGCTACGGCCGCGGCAAGTCGATCGCCTTCACCGTAAGCGATTCATGGCAGTGGCAGATGCATCACGAAATCCCCCTTGAGGACATGACCCACGAGCTCTTCTGGCGAAAGCTTCTTCGCTCGCTCGTGAGCTACGTTCCCGATCCGGTGTCGATCGCCACCGAGAAGGGACGTTACGCACCCGGCGAGAGCGTGACGGTTCGGGCGGAGGTGGACGACGAGCGCTTCCTGAAAGTGAACAACGCGCAGGTCACGGCGAACGTTCGCGCGCCCTCGGGTGAGCGGATCGAGCTTCCGATGGAGTGGACGGTCGACAAAGATGGCGAGTATCGTGCCAGCTTCCTCCCGGGAGAGAAGGGGATCTATCAACTGAGCGTCGATGCCGAGCGCGACGGAGTCACCATCGGTTCGGCCACCTCCTACGTGGAGTCCGAGGACCTCGATGACGAGTACTTTCAGGCCGAGATGAGGACGCCGCTTCTCGAGCGTATCGCCGACGAGACCGGAGGGGAGTTCTACACTCCGGAGACGGTGTCCCGCTTGCCGGAGGACATGAGCTACTCCGAGGGAGGCACCACAATCCGCGAGAGTCGCGACCTGTGGGACATGCCGGCGATCTTTCTTCTGCTTCTCGGAATCATGACGACGGAGTGGGGTTACCGGAAGCTGAAGGGGCTTGCATGAGAGCGGGAGCGCTCGCGGCAATTCTGGGATCATTGATTTCCGCCGCACCCGGGCTCGCAAAACAATCGCATCTCTTGCTCATCGCCGGGCTCGGCGGGGAGCCCTCCTATACCGAGCGATTCCATGAATGGGCCATGGCGATGCGGACCGCTGTCATCGATCGCTACGGGCTCTCGCCCGACCACGTGGTCTACCTCGGTGAGGATCCTGCCCTGGCGCCCGACATCATCCGCGCCAAGTCGACCAAGGAGAACGTAGTCGGCGTTTTGGCCGAGTTGCAACGAGCCGTTCGGCCCGGGGACCAGATCTACATCATGCTTCTCGGCCACGGAGGCTTCAGCGGCGACCAAGCGCGCTTCAATCTGCCCGGGCCGGACCTGACACCCGATGATTTCAAGGAGCTGCTTGCTCCGTTCACCGAACAGCTCGTGGTCTTCGTGAACACCACCAGCGCCAGCGGCGACTTTCTGCCCGCTCTCTCGGCCTCGAGCCGAGTGCTCGTCACCGCGACGAAAACGAGCCACGAACGGAACGAGACCCAGTTCGGCAAGTTCTTCGTGGAGGCCTATGCCGGGGACGACGCCGATACTGACAAGAACGAGCGCGTCTCCGTCCTGGAAGCCTTCGATTACGCCCGACAACAGGTAGACCGTTACTACGAGGAGAAGAACCTCCTGAAGACCGAGCATCCCCAGCTCGACGACAACGGAGACGGCATCGGGATCGGCGCTCCGGGCGAAGACGAGGGTGACTTCGCCGGTACCGCCTACTTGATCGGAGCTTCCTCGGAGGAGACGCCCACGAATCCCGAGCTAGCTGAGTTGATTCGACGAAGAGAGGATCTGCAGGGAAGAGTGGAAGCCTTGCGGCTCCAGAGGGACTCGATGGCCGAAGAGCTATACAACAAGGAGCTCGAGAGCCTGCTTCTCGAGCTCGCCCGCGTCGTTCAGACGATCGAAGAGCGTAGCAAGCCGTGACCAGAATCGCCTCCTTGCTTCTCGCTGGGCTCGGGCTTCTGGGTGCGCCCGCGTCGGCCAGCCTGGAGGATGCCGAGGCGGCCGTCCGCGAGGGACGCTATGCGGAGGCGGACGAGATTTTCGAACGCGAAGCAGCCGCCAATCCCACGCCACGCCTGTACCGGGGTTGGGTGGAGTCCCTTCGTTCCACCGGCCACATCGACGAGGGCCTGGCGCGCATCGCTGAATTCGTCGAAAGGGAGCCCGCTTCGGTGGAGCTGGAGAACAAGCGGGGAGAGCTCCTTTACGCTCGCGGACGTGTGGAGGAGGCGCGGGCTGCATTCCAGCGCGCCATTGAAGGTCGCGCCTCAGACCGCCTGGTCGCCGAGCTCCACCTCGCCGTGCTGCTCTTCGACGAGGGGAAGCTGGACGAGGCGTTCGCCCGATTCGATCGCTTCATCGACGTCTACAACGGAAGCTCGAAACTCTCCTCCGAGGAGCTCGTGGCGGTTGGCGTCGCTTGCCGGTATCTCGGGGCAACGAACCCGGACCTCTACAAGGATGCGCTGCGGGTGTTGGACGAGGCCAAGGCCATTGACTCGAGCTCGCACTTGCCCACCGTACAGGCAGGTGAGCTGTTTCTCGAGAAGTACAACAGTCAAGACGCGATCGAAAGCTTTCAAGCCGTACTGGCGGTGAATCCCAACCATCCCGAAGCCCTGCTGGGCATGGCTAGGGTCAAGGCGTTCGACGGCTCCCCCGATGCCGCGGAGTTCGTAACAAAGGCCCTCGAGGTCAACGAAGATTTCGTCGAGGCGAGGGCATTCCGGGCGGAGCAGCTTGTCGGGCTCGAGGATTACGCCGCGGCCCGAGAAGAGGTCGGTCGAGCCCTCCGGGTGAACCCCGTCTCGCGAGACGCTCTTCCGATTCTGGCCGCGGTAGAGCTTTTGGAGGGCAATGAGACAGGTTTCGCTGCGGTGGAGCAGAAGGCCCTTTCACGCAATCCTCACGATGCCGGCTTCTACAACACGCTCGCCGAGATCGCGATGCGGAACCGGCTCTATCGGCGGGCGGAGACGTTTGCCGGCAAGGCGGTCGCGCTCGACGAGAGGTCGTGGAGAGGCTTCGGAGAGCTCGGGCTCAATCAGCTCAGGTTGGGGAAGATCGATGAAGGGCGTGAGAATCTCGAGCGTTCCTTCACGGGTGACCCCTATAACGTTTGGATCAAGAACACTCTCGATCTCCTGGATACTTTTCCCGACTACCAGACGACGAAGACCGAGCGGTTCGAGATTTTCATCGAAGGAACGGAGTCCGAGCTGCTTCGGCTCTACGTAGAGAAGATGGCGAACGAGGCTTACGATAGGCTCGCCGAGCAGTATCAATATCGTGCACCGACGCCGATACGAATCGAGGTCTTCCCCTCCCACGGAGACTTTTCCGTCAGAACGCTGGGCCTACCCGGCCTCGGCGCCCTGGGCGTTTGCTTCGGGCCGGTGATCGCCGTCGACTCGCCCTCGGCACGACCGAAGGGGCAGTTCAACTGGGCTTCGACGCTCTGGCACGAGTTGGCGCATAGCGTGACCCTCGGCATGACCGAACACCGGGTTCCCCGATGGCTGTCGGAGGGCCTTTCGGTGCTCGAGGAACGCAGGGCTCGGCGGGGCTGGGGAGACGACGTGAACCTCGCATTCCTCGCCGCTTACAAGCGCAAGAAGCTTCTTTCCATCGACGAGCTGAACAACGGCTTCATGAGGCCGACGTACCCGCAGCAGATCGGAATCTCCTACTATCAGGCCTCACTCGTCGCCGAGCTCATCGAGCGCGATTTCGGGTTCCAGGCGATCCGGGACATTCTCGAGGGCTACCGGCAAGGGCTCACCACCAAAGACGTCTTTGGCAACGTGTTGGGGCTTTCGCTCGAGGCGTTCGATCAGAAGTTCGAGTCGTATCTCGAAGAGCGTTTCGACGCCCAGGCGAGCTCGTTGCGCCTGCCGGCGGACGAGTCGAGCGGGATGACGCAGGCCCCTACGGTAGAGGAGCTCAGGGCGCGAGCGGAGCAGGATGAGTTCGACTTCATCGCCCAGCTGGAGACGGGGCGGATGGCCTTTCGAAACGGCGATCGCGAGACCGCGGAGAAGTATCTCGAGCGAGCCAAATCGCTCTTCCCCGAGTTCGCCGACGAGGGAAGCCCCTATCTGCTTCTTGCGGGGATTCACGAAGAGCGCGGCGATCTGAAGCGCGCGGCGAGCGAGCTCGAGGCCTTCGTCGGCCTGAACGAAAACGACTATGACGCGCACCTCAAGCTCGCCGAGCTCTATGAGAAGCTCGGCGACACCAAGCGGGCTTCCGCCGTCCTCGAGAGCGCCGTCTATATTTATCCTTTCGAGGCCTCGACCCACCGGAAGCTCGCCGAGCTCTACCGGAACCTCGGACGCAAGAGCGACGTGGTCCTCGAACGCCAAGCGCTCCTCGCGCTCACGACCGACCGCGCCCAGGGCTACTACGAGCTCGCGCGGGCTTATGACGAGGCCGGCGATCGGGAGAGCGCTCGACGCGCGTTGCTCCGCTCGCTCGAAATCGCGCCCGGCTTCAAGGAGGGGCTGGCTCTCCTCCTCGAGCTGTCGTCGGGGAACGAGCGGTGAGAAGCCGGATCGGGATCGCGATCATCGGCCTGGTGCTGGCCACGATGACCACACCGCTTGCCGCGAGCCTGCTCCGGGGCATCGACGTTCCTTACGAGAACTTCCCCTACAACGGGCTCTTCACGTTCGTTCGGATCAAGTTCGAGCCAACGCGATGGGGACGGGGTCCTTATCAATGGGGACTCGATCTGAAATGGAATCACGACTATCCCACGGCCGAGCGAAACCTGATGACCATCCTGGAGCATCACACGATGATCCAGCCGAACATGGGCAAGGGCAACATCTACGCGCTGGACGACCCGGAGCTTTTCAGCTATCCCTGGGCCTATCTTTGCGAAGTCGGTTTTTGGGCTCCGACCGACGAAGAGGCGGAGAGCTTGAGAACGTACCTGTTGAAAGGCGGGTTCCTCGTCGTCGATGACTTCATCACCGAATGGCAGTGGTACAACTTCGAAACGCAGATGCGGAAAGTATTCCCCGAATACCAGCTCGTCGAGCTTGACGTCAGCCACCCAATTTTCGATTCGTTCTTCTATATCGAGACACTCGACTTCGAGCACCCCACCTTCCCCGGCTATAAGCCGGTGTATTACGGTATCTTTGAAGACAACGATCCCGACAAGCGCCTGATGGTCATCGCAAACTACAACCACGACGTGGGGGACTACTGGGAGTGGTCGGGCACCGGCTGGGTTCCGATCGACATTTCGAACGAGGCCTTCAAGCTCGGCGTCAACTACGTCATCTATGGGATGACCCATTGATTCGCCGCCGAGGCGGAGAAAGGAAGAACCTTGGCTCACAAAGAAGACGACACCGCGGCTCTCGAAAGAGCCGAAGACATCGATCTCGCCGACCGGCTCAAGAAGGCTTACGGAGACATCAGTCGCGAGCTCCGGAAGCTCATCGTCGGTCAAGAGGATGCGATCGAGCAGGTGCTCCTGTCGCTCTTCGTCGGCGGCAACAGCATCGTCACTGGAGTTCCCGGCCTGGCCAAGACTCTGATCGTGCACACCGTCGCTCAGGTGCTCGACCTCAAGTTCGCCCGCATCCAGTTCACCCCCGACCTCATGCCCTCGGACATCACCGGCACCGATCTCGTGCAGGAGGATCCCCAAACTGGAAGGCGGGAGCTCGTCTTCATGCCCGGTCCGATTTTCAACAACATCGTCCTTGCCGACGAGATCAACCGGACGCCTCCCAAGACCCAGTCGGCGCTGCTCGAGGCCATGCAGGAGCATCGCGTCACCATTCAGGGCCGTACCTACACGCTGGAGGAGCCCTTTTTCGTCTTCGCCACCCAGAACCCCATCGAGCTCGAGGGCACCTACCCGCTTCCCGAAGCCCAGCTGGATCGGTTCATGTTCAACATCATCATCGACTACATGCCCCTGGAGGACGAGCTCGAGGTTGTCCGGAACACGACCGCCGTTCAAGACTATGAATTCGCGAACGTCGTGACCGGAGAGGACATCCTTGCTTTTCAAACTCTCGTACGAAAGGTACCGGTCTCGGACGCGATCATGCGCTACGCTGTGAACCTCGCCCGGACCTCGCGGCCGGGATTCGAGGGTGCCCCCGACTTCGTGGACAAGTGGGTCGAGTATGGGGCGAGCGTTCGCGCCGCCCAATACATCGTTCTGGGAGCCAAGGCCCGTGCCCTCATGCGGGGTCGTTATCACGTCAGCTACGAAGACGTTCGTGCCCTTGCCCGCCCGGTGTTTCGCCATCGGATTCTCATCAACTTTCATGCCCAGTCGGAGCGGGTGACGTCGGAGAAAATCGTGGACCAGCTGCTCGACGCCGTGCCGGTATCGAAATCCCAGATGTAGCTCGATGTCCAAAAGGTCGGCGGTAGAGAACGAGAGACTCGGCCGCTTCGTCGAGCCGAAGGTTCTCGCACGAATCTCGAATCTGAATCTCCTTGCTCGAAGCGTGGTGCAAGGCTTCATCAGCGGACTGCATCGCTCGACCTATCTCGGCCGGTCGGTGGATTTTGCCGAGCACCGGGCCTACATGCCCGGCGACGACATCCGTCAGATCGATTGGCGCCTGTTTGCTCGCACCGACCGTTTCTACGTCAAGGAGTTCGAGGCCGACACGAACACCAGCTTGACTCTGCTCCTGGACGTTTCCCGGTCGATGAACTTTGGAAGCCAAGGCATTACCAAGCTGGACTACGCTCGCTTTCTCGCGGCGTCATTGGCCGTGTTCTCGCAGAAGCAGCGGGATCGGATCGGACTCGTAACTTTCGACGAGGACATCCTCGATTTCGTGCCGCCCTCGGCCAAGCACCTCGAGATCGTCCTTCACGTCATCGACCGACTGAAATCCGTCGGCGCGAGCAACTACGCCAAGCCCTTGGTCAAGGCCGCCGAGGCCATCCATCGTCGCGGAATCGTCGTTCTCATTTCCGACCTCTACGACGAGCCCGAGTCGATCCTCGACTCGGTCAAGGGCCTGCGCTACAAGGGTAACGACCTCATCGTCTTCCACGTGCTCGACCCCGCGGAGCTGAGCTTTCCCTATGACGACGCCGCCAATTACCGAGACATCGAATCGGGTGAAGCCGTTCCCATCATCCCCGATTATCTCCGTGAAGAGTACCGTCGCCTCGTCCGGGAGCACGTTTCGCGGCTGACGAGAACGCTGGGGGACAACCGAATCGACTATTCGCTCTTCGATTCCTCCGTTCCTCTGGACTATGCTCTATTTCACTACCTTGCGACCCGAGAGCGCCTGACCAGGACGAGATAATGACGAGCCAAGGAGCCTCGGGAGGAGGCTCGACGAACGAGGGACGATGACGTTTCTTTCACCATTGTTTTTTCTGGGTGCCCTGGCCCTGGTGGTGCCGGTGATTATTCATCTCACCCATCGGGAGAAGAAGGACGTCGTCGAGTTCCCCTCGCTCATGTTCCTTCGCCGCATTCCTTATCGATCCGTTCGTCGGCAAAAGCTCCGACATCTTCTCCTGTTCGCTCTTCGCTGCCTGGCGTTGCTCCTCTTGGTGCTCGCCTTTGCCCGGCCGTTTTTCGAGTCACCCATGAGAGCTTCCGCCTCGTCTCTTGGACCGCGGGAAATCGTCCTCCTCGTCGACAATTCCTATAGCATGGGTTATCGGGGTCGACTGGCCGAAGCGAAAACCGAGGCGCGCTCCCGGATCCAATCGCTCGGTCCTGACGACCGTGTTTCCCTCATCGTGTTTTCCAACCGCGCCGAGATCATGAACCAGCCGACGTCCAACCGAGAGTCGCTCCTCTCCCTGGTGGATGCCATCGAGCTTTCGGACCGGACGACGCGTTACGAGCCGGCGTTCAAGCTAGCGAAGAAAGTCATGGACGAGTCGGACCGAAACAACCGGGAAGTCGTCCTCGTCTCCGATTTCCAGCGTAACGGATGGGAGGGCGACGAGGACGTTTGGCTTCCCGCGGGTACGACGTTGATTCCGGTGAATCTGAGCTCTGCGACGACGGAGAACCTCTCCGTCACCGAAGTCGTCCTCGAGCGCGATAGTCAATCGGGCCGCGAGCGCCTCACCGCCTCGGCCCGAGTTGCTTTCGCGGCGCCAGCCGATGCATTGGCCGCCTCCCGCCGCGCTCACGTGGAGCTCAACGGCCGCTCTCTCCAGTCGAAGCCCTTCGAGCTGAATCCCAACACCTCTTCAATCGTCAGCTTCGAGCCGTTGACGCTTCCCGCGGGGGTCGCCCGCGGCACGATTCGAATCGACGACGACGATCTGGTCGCGGACGACGCCTTTCATTTCGTCGTCTGGCCCGGCCAGGCTCTTTCCGTCCTGTTGGCTGAAGGGAGTCCTGGGCGCGCCGAGAGGCAGCGTCTGTACATCGAGCGCGCGCTCGAGATCGGCGATCGGCCCTCCTTCAGCGTGGTTTCGAGACCGATGAGTCAGCTGAGGGCCTCCGATCTCACGGGCAAGGACGTCGTTGTTCTAAACGATGTGTCCTCGATCAGCGACGGGGCCGCCACTATGCTCGACCGCTTCGTCCGCGGGGGAGGGGGACTGATCCTCGTTCTCGGAGAAGCGAGCGGACCCGATACGTTCTCGGAAGCGGCCGCGAGGCTGCTTCCCGCTCGACCGGCCGGCGTGGTGGATCGCGCGCGTGATTTCGGGGGAACGTTGTCATATCTCGATTACGGAAGCCCGGTATTCGAGCTCTTCTCGGCTCCCCACAGCGGCGATTTCTCCTCGGCGAAGTTCTTTCGCTACCGCTCGTTCGCCACGGCTGTCGGCGGCGGAGTCCTCGCGCGCTTCGATGATGGCGCACCTGCTTTGATAGAGAGCAAGCTCGACGAAGGTCGCATCCTAGTGTGGTCGTCGACCCTCGATACGTTCTGGAACGATCTCGCGCGGCAGCCAGTGTTCCTTCCCTTCGTCCATCAACTCGTGAAATACACAGCGGGATACACCGAGGCCAGTCTGTGGCATTCGGTGGGCGAAGTGACCGACCTAACGCGATACTGGAAGATGATGGCGGAAAAGCCGGGTGAAGGGGAGCTTCTCGTCACGACTCCGTCGTCGGAGACGCGGCCGATCGTCCCCGACAAGGGCCGTCCACTCGTGACGCTCGACGAGCAGGGCTTCTACGAGATCCGTCTCGCCGGAGCGACACAGGGCTTGTCCACGAGTCTGGCGTCCAACCTCGACTTAACCGAGTCGGATCTCGCCACTCTCGATCCTCAAGAGCTCGTCGCCGCGATAACCTTCCATGACGTCTCGGGACCAGCGGAAGGCTCGGTCAGCCATACTCCCGCGGAGCAAGAGAATCGCCAGACCAACTGGTGGTATCTCCTCGTCGCCGCCTTCGCTATCCTGGCCTGCGAAACGATTTTGTCGAACCGGTTGTCGCGCTCTGCCTGAGGCCGGTATCGAGCTCGGGATGAGATGCCGCGCCCGCTTCCGCCGCTTCAAGGTACAGAGCGGACGCGAAGCGCCGCGCCATCCAAAGTGGTTATACTAGACAGAGTTGGGCGTGGCGTCGCGCGCCCAGGGAGGCACCAACTGGTGGAGAATCCATGAACAGCACCCTCGCCGACGAGTATACCGAGCTCATCCGAGTCATACGGAGCGTACGCAACCGATGGCGATTGAGGAATGCGCTCAAGGGAGTGGCCTTTCTCATCGCGTTCGGTATGGTGGCCTTCGCGATCTCGGCCTACGGAATGGAGTATTTCCGTTACAGCGCCTGGTCCGTCCGACTGTTCCGAATATTCACCTATATGGCGTTGCTGGGGCTTGCCCTGCGCTTCCTCGTGCGCCCCCTCGTCAAGCGAGTCACGAACCATCAGGTCGCGCTTTATATCGAAGAGCACGATCCGTCGCTCAAGGAGGCCGTCTCGAGCGCCGTCGAGATGGGGAGCAGCGAAGAAGAGCGGACCCGGCAGTCGTTGTCGCCAGCCTTCATCAAGAAGCTAATCGAGCAAACTGTCGAGCGATGCGAGGCGATCGATGATGGGCAGACTATCGAGCGGGACGCGCTGAGAAGGAGCTCTGCGGTTCTGACCGCCGTCGCCGTGGGGGGGATGATAGCCGTTCTGCTGAGCCCCGCGTTCATGAGGTACGGCGCCAGTCTGCTTTTGAACCCGATGAGGAGTGCCCAGGCGGCTAGCCCCTACATGATCCTCGTGGATCCGGGCGACGTCGGATTGGCGCGCGGCGCCGATCAGCTGGTGACCGCGGAACTGTCCGGGTTCGATTCCTCCGAAACAGAAATCGGCTTGAAGTCGGAGGGGGAGAACGACTGGAAGCGCTGGCCGATGACGCGGGACGAAGAAACGGGATTGTACCATTTCATGTTATTCGACCTCGATTCCGCGACCGAGTACTTCGTCGAGTCGAACGGTGTTCGCTCGGATATGTTCCGCATCGAGGTTTCCGACCTTCCTTACGTGCGGCAAATCGACATCGAGTACCACTTTCCCGACTATACCGGCCTTTCACCGCAGAGGGTGGAAGACGGCGGTGACGTCGCCGCGCTTCGAGGAACCGAGGTGCGACTCGAGATCCAGAGCACCGTTGTGGTCGCCGGCGGCGTCCTCCAGCTCGAGGAACAAGAGCCGGTTCCCCTCCAAAGCCGCGTCGATGGAATCTGGACGGCGAGCTTCGAAGTTCGAAGCGACACCTTCTATCACATCGACCTCGAGGCGTACGATGGGACGTTGCAGACGGCATCACCCGACTACGCGGTCGAGGTCCTCAAGGATCAACCCCCATCGGTGACGATCCTCAAACCGGGCCGTGACACGAAAGTCAATCCCATCGAAGAGGTTTTCACCGAGGTGAAGGGCGAAGACGACTACGGCCTCGCGAAGCTCGAAATCGTCTATTCGGTCAACGGAGGCGACGAGCGGATCGTCACCCTTCACGACGGAGCGGGAAAGAGGGAGTTCTCCGCGGGGCACACGTTCTTCTTGGAGGAGTTCGAGCTCACCCCGGGTGATTTCGTTTCCTATTATGCTCGGGCGACCGATAGCAACTATGTAGCCGGGCCGCAGACCGCGACCACCGATATCTATTTCATCGAGGCTCGGCCTTTCGACCGGCGTTACAGCCAGGCTCAGGGTGGAATGCCGGGTGGTGGCGGCGGTGGGGGAATGGAGGGAACGCTGTCCATTCGTCAGCGACAGATCGTTGCCGCCACGTTCAAGCTAATCCGCGACCGAAAAGAGTACGAGAAGCGCGACTGGGATGAAAACGTTACCACGGTGGCGCTGATGCAGGGACGGCTCCGGGAGCAGGTCGAGAACCTCCTCAGGCGGATGAACAATCGAGGCATCACTCAGATGGACGGTGACTTCGCCACGATTAGCGAATCGTTGCGAAAGGCCATCGAGGAGATGGGGCCTGCGGAGGAAAAGCTGACGGCCAAGGATCCCGATGCGGCTCTTCCTCCCGAGCAGCGTGCGCTTCAGCACCTGCAGCGTGCCGATGCCATTTTCCGAGACGTCCAAGTCAGTTTCGATGGCGGTGGCGGCGGCGGTGGCGGACAGGCGGCTTCCGCCGAAGATCTGGCCGATCTCTTCGAGCTCGAGCTCGACAAACTACGAAACCAGTACGAGACCGTTCAGCGGGGTCAGCAACAGTCCGTCGACAACGAGGTGGACGAAGCTTTGCAGAGGCTGCAGGAGCTTGCCAGGCGCCAGCAGCAGGAGAACGAGAGGCTGAGACGTCAGGCTAATCGTCTTCGCAATCAAATGGGCGGTGGAGGTGGTGGCTCGCAGAGTGAGCTCGCGGACGAGACCGAGGAGCTGGCGAGGCGACTCGAAAAGCTCGCCCGGGAGCACTCCCTCCCCGACCTCATGGACACGGCACGCAGGCTTCAGCAGGCCGCCGATTCGATGCGCCGTACCGGAGCCCGGGGAGATGACGGCGCCCTGGCAGAGGGGCTTGCGGCCCTGGACAAGCTCAAGGATGCCCGGCGGCTAATGGACAAGAATCGATCCGTGAGACTCGATCGTGACATGCAGGAAGCCGCCGACCAGCTTCAAAGGATCCGGACCCAGCAGGAGCACGTCCGCTCCGACGTCGAGAGGCTTCCGGCCGACGGAGCCGGTCGGGGCGAGCGCCTGCAGCGGATCTTCGAAAGAAAGGACGAGCTCGCCGACCAGGTCGAGAGCCTGGAATCGCAACTCGATCGAATGGCGCGCGAGTCCCGGGGCGACCAGAAAGAGGCCGCGCGCAAGATCCAGGAAGCGGCCAACTCGATCCGGGATACGAAACTGAAGGAGAAGATTCGTTACTCGAAGGGGGTCGTTCAAGGCCGCTCCCCGGAGTACGCGCAGGACTTCGAGCAGCTTATTGGAGAGGACATCGAGTCTCTCGCGGACCGGCTCGGTGAAGCCGCGTCATCGATTGGCAAAACGGATGAGACCAAAGTCACGGAAGCCATCGAGCAGACGAGAGATCTGGTGCGTAACCTGGAATCGCTGTCCGAGCGCATTCGCGATAGAACGGGTGATACCGGATCCTCGGAAGATCGTCCGGGAGAACGACGGCTGAACGATCCGGGAGCCGAAGGAGATTCTTCCGGCGATGCCAATCAGGGAGAGTCCTCCGGCAGTCCCGGCGACGGGCAACAGACGGGGCAGGAGTCAGAATCACCTGGACAGGGCCAGCAATCCGGTGGAGGAGCCAGCAGTCCAGCCGACGGTCCGAACGGGCCAGGCGTGATTGGACCGGGTTCGCGCGGCGGGCCGAGCTACCAGCCAGGCACGTTCTCAACCGAAGAGATCCGGCAGCTCCGACGCGAGTTCCGCGAGCGCGTGACCGACGCGGAATCTCTGAGACGAGAGCTCGCGCGCCAGAACCTGGAGGTCCCCGATCTCGGAGAGATCATCCGGAGGATGGAGGAGTTCGACCGGAAACAAATCTATCTCAATCCTCTCGGGCTCGAGCAGCTGGAAGAAGATGTCCTCACCGAGCTCAAGCAATTCGAATATTGGCTCAGACGGGAGCTCGAAGGCATCGGAGACGAGGAGCTCTTTCTCGCGGGCTCGGAGCAAGTGCCCGCCGAGTACAAGAAGCTCGTCGAGGAGTACTTTCGCTCGCTGTCGCGAGACCGAAACTAAGTGCGAAGGCGTCCCGTTGTTAGGCGGGCTCGATCAATGTGCCTGCGGGGACGACCCGCCCCGGTTCGATCACCCGGTCGTCGCCGATGATCGAGCCGAGTCGTGCGATTTCGGGCACCACCGTTTTGCCGTTGACGTCGATGGAGAGCTCGGCTCCCGGCCGCGCCGGAAGCTTCGTCTCTTCACCGACCCGTACTCGAGCACCGAGCACCGAGCTCGTGATCGTCGATCCGGCGCCAATCTGCACGCCCTCGAAGGTTACGACGTTGTCCAGTATCGCGCCTTCACCGATGCTCGTGCCGTCGCCGAACGCGGACGGGCCAATCAGGCGAACGCCGCGCTCCACCACCACGCCGTCCCCGATGAACACTGGCCCCTCGACCTCGACGTCGGTGAGAGTACGCTCCTGGCGCTCGATGCCGATTCGCTCGACCCCCGACGGATTATCCCAGAGCTGGTTCATCGTCTCAAGGACATCCCAAGCATAGGTGAGGGGCATCCAGAGACTCCGGATGGGGCAGGGGCGAACCCGCTCACGAGAAGCGACGAGGAGGACCCAGTCGGGCAGTTCGAGCTCGCCCCGAACGCTCGGCGCGACCTCTTCGAGCAAGGCCAAGTCGTCGTGCTCGACGCAGTAGCCGCCGACGCTGCACCAGGCGTCTTCCGGAGGGTTTCGTGGCTTTTCGACGATGTCCACGATTCGATCGTCCTCGATGGTGACGACGGCTCGGTTTTGAGGGTCCTTGGCTCGCGTGACCAGAAGACCTCTGCCGCCTGCGATGAGCGTAGCGAGATCGTCTCGGTGGTAGAAGTCGTCGCCGTTCAGCACGACGGTGGGACCGTTGAGAAAGGGCCTGGCCGCGATCAGAGCGTGGGCCGTTCCTCGCTGCTCGGTCTGCTCGACGTAACGTAGCCGCCGCCCTTCGTAACTGGACCCAAAGTGCCTCTCGATTTGAAGCCGGCGGTAACCTACGACCAGCAGCACCTCACGGACGTTCTCCGGAAGCTGCCGGAGCTGGTGCTCGAGCAGAGGGCGTCCCCAAATCGGAATCAGGGGCTTCGGCCGACTGAGTGTGAGTGGGTAAGTTCGAGTGGAGCGACCGGCCGCCAAGATCACGGCCTGCATCGAAGACACCTCTCTGCCTGGAGCGCTCGACATGCTTTCAGGATACAATGAGGACGTTTTTCATGAGCACCGTCGCCCATAGCACATCGGCCGCAAGCCTTCAGGTCGTCGACCTCCGTTCGCTCCCTTCGATCGAGCTCGAACGTTTCTGGAATCGCGAGATCGCCATTTGGCGTGAGCAACTGGAATGGGATGTGAGCGCGGCGGTGGCATCGCTTCGTCGGGCGTTCGAGCGGGGAAGCCTGCGAGGCAAAGCGGTGCGCACCGGTGCCCGGACGTCGGCCTTCGGTTACTATCTCGTGGAAGGCGATCGCGCTGTCGTTTCGGGTCTCGGCCTCGCGCCGGACGACCAGCCAATGGATACGTGGAGTCGAGGTGAGCTGGCACGAACGCTACTGAGCTCACTCCTGGGCGAGCTGCGCGCTCGCCGTATCCGCCGAATCGAAAGCCAGCTGATCACACACGATGCCTCAGGGCTCGTCTCCTGTTTCCAGCGCGAGGGATTCCGAATCCACTGGCGCGATTTCCTTCGACTCCCGCTCGAGCGCTTTCGCATGGTCGCCCGGGGTGACGGCGCGCAGTCTTTGCTACCCTTTCGAGCCTGGAACCTCTCCGAGGCATCGGATCTCATGCAGGGGGCGCACCGAGGTGGCGTCGATGCGGAGATGAACGAGCTGTACCGCACCAGCGGCGGTTGTCGGAAACTATTGAACAATATTCTTCGCCAGCGCGGCTGCGGAGCGGCGGTGGCGGAAGCATCCGCGATGGCGCGACACTGCACCACTGAGCGGGCTATGGGATTCTGCATCGTAACCGAAACGGCGCGGCACAAAGCCCATCTCGCCCAGCTCGCCGTCGCGCCCGACTTCCAGCGTCGGGGAGTGGGGCGCGCCCTGATAGGCCACGCCGCCGCCCGACTCTCGAGCCTGCGTTACGAAACGCTTTCGCTCATGGTCTCGAGCGGCAACGACGCCGCGGCGGAGCTCTATCGCTCCGTCGGGTTCGAACCCGCCTTTCGATTCCCGGTTTTCAGCTGGGAGCGCGCCTAACAGCCCGAGCCATGGCGGCCCGATCGATTGCGGGTCCCGCCACGGCATTGAGCACGAGCAGGCTGATGAAAAGGAACTGCGCAGCCTGCGCATTGAGCACTCTAAAGGCCCGCTGAGCTCGAAAAGCTCCCAAGAAGCTCGATGTTCGTCAGCTCGGGCTGCTCGCCATCGAGCCCGTGAAGGCGAAGTCTGAGGCGGTGCTCCGAGACGTCCTCGACGACCACCGTCTGGGTACCGTCCTGTGGTGTTCGCAGAAGACCGAGCACGAGATCGCTCACTGCGGGCCAGTCCGGAGGCGTCGCGAATCGTGACTCTGGCTCGTCGTTTCCACCAGATTCTCCGAGAATCTCGACGCGCTCAACGGGCACTCGTGGAGCCGAGCCGTAGTGCAGGCGAATCGCTCGTAGCCTTGACCCTCGGGGAAGCTCCATGTCGACGGTGAGGCGACCTTCTTCTGGACGCCCATGAGGCTCGGTGATGACGAGCGTCTGCCAATCTCTGGTCGTCTGCACTTCGGCGGTCCCTCGAGCGGAAACGACCTCGAACACCAGCTCTTTTCCAAAGTCACGCACCGGCAGGAGAGCATCTCGATGGTCGGGCAGCGTTCTCAGAAGCCGGAGGAGAGTCGGTTTTCTGAAAGCAGACAAGTGGAGTACGACGTACTTCACATCGAGTGATCTCAGCAAGGCGATCGAATCCGAGGAGGGGAATCGTTGCAGCGCGATCTTCATCCATTGGTGTGACATCGGGATGAAGCCGCTGTCGCCGTTGAGCGTGGACCGGAAACCGTGGTGACGGGCCCAGAACATGTACCTGGTGTCGATGACCTTGAAGGGAAGCTCGACCACCGGGCCGGGCTTCGCTTCGGCAAGCCAACGGTAGACCTCGGGAGGCTGGTCCGGGTAGGGGTGGAAATCATTGGGGAGCGTCGCCGACTCGGCGACGAAAAAAAGAGCAATCCCCCAGACCACGAGCCTCCGGGTGCGCCGGCGGTGCATTTTCTCGACCAGCCATGAGATGGCAAAACCGGACAAGACGGTGAGCGTGAAAAGAGGCAGCAGTCCGAATCGCGTGAGTGCTCGGAGACCTCGGAAGAAAACCACATGCTCGTAGAGGAAGGGATAGAGCGGAAAACGAGGACCTAGTGATAAGGCAACGCCCGCCGCCAGGATGGTGGTGTAGCACAGTAAGATCGAGCGCCTTCCCGAGCGTCGTACGAGATCCCAGGCGCCAACGACGCCGAGACCGAGAAGTGTAAATCCAGGAAAGAGATAGTCGGTGACTTCGCGTCCCCGCAGGATAGCCTCCATTGCCGGACGGTAGAGACGAGCCCCGGACGCCGCGTAAGACCAGAGGGTGGCGGATAGCGAAGCCATCCCTTCGAGATCCCACTCGATGCCCAATTCCCGATTGACCCAGAGGTAGGGGACTGCGAACGGTACGAGTAAGACTGCGGCAGCTCCCAGCGAGAGCACAACGGCGAGGACATCGCGTGCTCCGAGTCGAGCGAAAGGAGCAAGAGTCACGAGCCCGACCGCGAGTGCGACCGCGGCGATGGCACCAAGATAAGTTCCCGCGAGAGCTTGGAGCACGAGAAAGGTGCTCAGCCCGACGAGAAATATCCGTCGTCGCGTCAGAAGGAATTGATGAAGGCTCAAGAACAACAGAGGGAGGAAGGCGTAGAGCTGCATTTGAATGTGAGGAAGTCGGTTGAAGCGAAAGGGCGCGAACGAGAAGAATAATCCCGCGAGCAGCGCCGCGGCGTGGCTCCCGGTGAGTGTTTTCACCAGCCAGTACATGGCACAGGCGGAGAACCAGATGTAGCCGAGGAGCAGGAGGTTGGTGGTCAGCGTCAGGTCGTCGCTGAGCCTGAGGAGCGGAAGGGCGAGCAGGCCATGCAGCGTCAAGTGCTCGGAGAAGGCCAGCGAGTGAGGAAGGGGATGGAACGTATTCGCTTCGAACAACCGGAAGGGATCTTGCGCAAGCTGGTGAGATACCCAGGAGATCGCCCAGGCGTTCAACCGCGCGTCTCCGTTGTCGAAGCGGGAAAGGCTGCTCGGCCGTGTCGCCAGGGGATAGGTGAGGACGAGCGTCGCGGCTGCAAAGAGAACGGCTGCTTCCAGCTGCATCCGCAGCCGGCTGCCCGTGGGCTGCGGCGCGATGGGTACGAAATCGTGCCGCGGAACGCGGGCTCCCATTCCCCGAGAGGCTCCGCGGGATATCGCGAGCCCCCCGGGCCTGGTCGTCGTGGGCACCTTTGGATTCAATCGTATACCGTCAGATGATTCAAGTAGCGTTGATCTCCTCGGGGCGTTGTGATAAAAATGTGCGTTTTGTCAACGGCTTGTTACATCTGGACGAGTGCCGCTCCGACTTGATTCGCCTAATTGATGACCTCATATTCAGCCAAGACGGTGCTTGTTCCACAAATTGCCTCGGAAATAATTGGAACGGCACGAGGAGGACCGGATGAGCCAGGAGGGTAGACATCTTTTCACGTCAGAGTCGGTGACCGAAGGACACCCCGACAAGATCGCCGACCAGATCTCCGACGCCATTCTGGATACCCTGATTGCTCAAGATCCCGATTCCCGAGTAGCCTGCGAGACGCTCGTGACCACGGGTATCGCCATCATTGCCGGTGAGATTACCAGCAAGTCTTACGCGGATTTGCCAAAGATCGTCCGTGACACCATTCGGGACGTCGGCTATACGAGAGCCAAGTTCGGTTTCGATTACGAGACTTGCGCGGTGCTTTCTACCATCAACGAGCAATCGCCCGACATCGCCATGGGAGTCGACCCCGGGGGAGCGGGTGATCAAGGCCTGATGTTCGGATACGCCTGCGACGAAACGGACGAGCTGATGCCCATGCCCATCATGCTCGCCCACAAGCTCGTTCGACGTTTGAGTGAAGTCCGCAAGAGCGAAATCCTCGACTACCTGCGTCCCGACGGCAAGAGCCAGGTGACCGTCGAGTACGACAACGGCCGGCCCGTCAGGGTCGACACCGTCGTTGTTTCCTGCCAGCACAGCAACCTCGTGAAGATCGAGACCCTCCGCGAGGAAATCGAGCAGCATGTCATTCGCGCCGTCGTTCCCGCCGAATTTCTCGACGGGGACACGAAGTATTTCATCAACCCCACGGGACGCTTCGTCGTGGGTGGACCACAGGGAGATTGCGGCCTCACGGGGCGCAAGATCATCGTGGACACTTACGGTGGAGTGGGAAGCCACGGCGGCGGAGCGTTTTCCGGGAAAGATCCGACGAAAGTCGACCGGTCGGCGTCGTATATGTCTCGTTACATCGCCAAGAACATCGTGGCCTCGAAGTTGGCGAAAAAAATAGAGGTGCAGCTCGCTTACGCGATCGGCGTCGCCGAACCCGTGTCGGTCATGGTCGACACCTTCGGCACCGGACAGCTTGGTGAGCGCAAGCTCTCTCAGCTCGTTCGCGAGATGTTTCCTCTCCGGCCGAAGGAGATCATCGATTATCTCCAGCTCAAGAGGCCGATATTCAAACAGACGGCTGCTTACGGTCATTTTGGGCGCAACGAGCCAGACTTCACCTGGGAAAGGATCGACAAGGCGGAAGCGCTGCGAAAAGCAGCGAGCTGACTCTCCGTACCTCGATCAGGGACTTGGGCGGACTCGTCCCCACCGGGTCTTGCCGCGTGGATGGGTCGGCGCCGCGCTCAAGTCCTCACGTTGAACAATCCGTAGAGCGCAGCGACTCCGAAGAGCAGGTTGGGTGACCAGGCGGCAATCGCCGGCGGAAGCATGGCGGTATCGCCCATGAAGGCGAAGACCCGAGTCGTCACATAGTACGACAGCCCGATCGTGATTGCGATGCCGATTCCGTAAAGTGCTCCCTTTTTGCCCGGTGTAAACGAGAACGGGATGCCGATCAGAACCGTGACCATGGCCGCGAGCGGGAACGAGAATTTCGCCTGCCGAGCTACTTCGAGGGGCACGACGTCGAATCCAGCGCGCTTCAGATCCTCGACGTAGCGCGTCAGTTCGATATAGGTCATCTGATCCGACCGCTTTTCCTCCTTTACGAAGTAAGAGGGAGGCTCCATGTCGCGTACGAGCAGCTCGTCGAAGCTTTCGCTTCTACCTCCGGCCGTGAAGTCGCGCCGCCAACCGCGTTGAAGTCTCCAGCCTCCGAGCTCCGAATCCCAGCTTGCTTGGTGTGCATAGTACCGCTCACGAATACCGAACGGCTCGTTGGCGAATCGATAGATGGCGAGTCCGCTGAAAATCTCTCCGGATGCGTCGTAGTAGGCGTAATTGTAGATGTGCTGGGCTTGACCCATCATCCACCTGCGGTCGAGGACATTGTGCGTGCCGACCGGGCGTCGTTTGATTTCGTCCAAGATCTCGGAAACGCGGCGGTTGGCGAAGGGAAGCACGTATTCCTGAATGGCGAAACATGCACCGCTGACGAGGGCGCCGGACAGAACAACGGGAATGGACAGCCTGTAGAGACTCACGCCGCCGGCCTTTGCCGCAGTCAGCTCGCTGGTCTTCGTCAGAATGGCGAAGCACACGAGTGTGGCCATGAGTGTCGCCAGCGGCAGCATGTGAAACAGTATCTGTGGCTGGGCGAAGAAGAGATATTGAAACACGAGCTTGCCCATGACGTTGTTCTCGAACGCGTCGGCGATGACGTCGATGAGGAGGCCGAGCACGTACACCACCACGAGTGCCGCCAGAATCAAGGTGAAATAGCGCGCGAACTCCCGCGCGACGTAACGGTCGAGCGTGTTGGGAAAACGAATGTCGATCCGGGGTATTCGGACGACGACCACCGGCGGTGATGGTGGCCGCTCGCGCCTCGGACGCCCGCGAGCGAGGCGGCGGACGAGCGTAACCGCAGTGGCCAGCCCCCCATGAGCGCCCCCGGTCTCGCGTGCCGCGCGTACCAACAGGAACACCGCACCCACACCCATCACCAAGTTGGCGGTCCACATACCGAGAAGGGGCGAGAGACGGCCATGTCTGGCCATGCTCTCGCCGATGTCGATGAGTACGTAGTAGAAGAAGATGATCGCCAGACTTACGACGAACCCCCAAGACCGCCCATCCCGACGATTTCGGATTCCCAGCGCGAGTCCCATCACTCCGAAAACGAAGCATGCGAACGGAATGGAGAACTTCTTGTGGATCTCCGTCAGGTAGATGGGAAGCTTCGTTTCCGCGTAAGAGGCCCGGAGCTCGGCCAGGCCGAGCTCGCGCGCACCACGAGGAACGTCGACGTCCTCCGGGGGGAAAAAAGTCTGGGTTGGAAGCGGCAGCCAGATCTCGCGCGAGACCTGGCGCTGGTAGTCATCGGGTTGATTCTGCGAGACCTGATGGACCTCGGAATCCTCCAGATAAAACGTCACCGTTCTTTTCACCGGGTCGACGAGGAGCCGTCCGCGCTCGGCGAAGGTGACTCGAGGAGTCTCGGGCCGGGAGAGGTCGGCCACGATCACGTTCTCCCATGAGTCCGAACCGGTCGGTGTATCGAGCGCGAGAAACATGTAGTTGGGAAACAAGCGGTCGTAGAAGACCCGTGGGCGAATCTCCGTTCCCGCCTGAGACGTCATTACCTGAAAAATGAGCTGGCGTACTCGCTGGTTCGCGTCGGGAAGAACCGAGATGATGAGGTGAGAGGTTAAAAGCCAAGCCGAGGCTGCGGCGAGAGAAATGGGGACGAGCAGCCGGTAGAGACTCACGCCGCTCGCACGCATGGCGACGATCTCGCTGTCGGCGGCGAGTCGTCCGAGGGCGATCAGCACCCCGAGCAGGAATCCCATCGGAATGGTGAGGCAGAGAACGCTCGGCAGCAGGTTCAAAAATATGCCCAAGGTCTCGCCGAAAGTCGCCGACTGCGTGACGAGGCTCTGAGCGAAACGCAAGATCTCGTTCAGCATCAGAACGAAGGTAAAGACCCCGACTCCCAGGAGGAAGCTCGGCGTGACTTCTCGCAGGACGTAACGATCGAGGATGCGCATCGTGCTCGGCGGACGCCTATCGGGGCAAATTAGCACAGGCCTGACCCGGACACTACCTGAGTCCGACGATCCGGCTGCGTCAGATCTCGAGAGGGCGCCGGGCCACGGCCCGAGAGAAACCCGCGGATTCGCCGGAGTTGACTTCATGAGGTCCGACGCTAAACTTAGGGGTATAACGACCTAATAACTACAACATCTGGTATCCCACCCCTTGGCTGGGGCGGGGGCATGTGCTAGACTCCGCTCTTCCGAATGAAGCTGGAACGCGTCGACATCTTCGGATTCAAGAGCTTCGGAGAAAAGGTCGAGCTCACCTTCCACGAAGGCGTCACCGCAATCGTGGGGCCCAACGGGTGCGGCAAGAGCAACATCGCCGACGCCATCGGGTGGGTGCTCGGCGAGCAGAGCGCCAAGAGCCTCCGAGGGCAGAAGATGGAGGACGTCATATTCAACGGGAGCCAGTCCCGTGCGCCGCTCGCCCTTTCCGAGGTCAACCTCCGGGTTTCTCGGATCGACCTTTCTCGCGATGACGACGAAACAAGGACCCATTTCGGGAAGAGCGAGGTTCTGATTACCAGGCGGCTCGACCGAAGCGGCACGAGCGAATATCTCATCGATGGAGCACCCACACGCCTGCGCGACGTGCAGGAGCTCTTCATGGGAACGGGCGTTGGGTCCAAAGCCTACGCGATCATCGAGCAGGGAAAGATCGGCCTCATCCTGTCCAGCAAACCCACCGACCGGAGAGTCCTGATCGAAGAGGCGGCGGGCATCACGAAGTACAAATCCAAGAGGCGCTCGGCCGAGCTCAAGCTGCAGGCCGCACAGCAGAACCTTCTTCGCATCAACGACATCGTCTACGAGATCACTCGTCAGATGAACTCCCTCAAGCGGCAGGCGGGAAAGGCTCGCCGCTATCATCGGCTCCGCGGCGCGATGGAACGGCTCGAGCGGTGCGTGGCCGTCAAGAAATCCGGCGTTCTCCAAGCCAAGATGGCCAGCACTCGGGCACGGCTGACTACCGTCGTCGAGGAAGAGCTTCGGCGCTCGACGAGTCTCGCGACGGCGGAAGTCTTTCTCGAGCTCTGCCGCTTGAGACGGGTGGAGCACGAGCGAGAGCTCGACGACACGCGCGAGCTACTACACCGGCTGGAGCTTGCCGCGGAGCGCCTCGACCAGGCGATAAAGCGCGACCAGCGCCAAATCGTCGAGCTGGAGGAGCGCGGTGAGCACATCGGCGTCGAAGAAGAGGAGCTCGTTTCCCGTCGGGGGCCCCTACAAGAGCGTCTCGACCAGAGGCGCCGTGAGGAAGAGCTTCTCCTTAGGGAGCTCGAAGGACGCGAGGCACAAACCGAGCTTTGCGAACGCCGCCTCAAGGACGCGTCGCTTTCTCTCGCTGAGATCGAGGCGGGGATCGAGGATGCCCGCGCGGAAATCATGCACCGCGTCAGCAAGATCGCCGCCTTCAATAACTTTCTGCAGGGTGTGCTGGCGAACTCGGAGAAGGTCGCAGCCGAGCTTCTCAAGATCGGTGGTGAGCAGAGGGAGCTCGAGGACGAAGAAAAGAGACTCGAAGCGACGGCGGTCGAGCTCGAGAACGGGCTCCGAGGGCAGCAAGAGAGACAGGCTGCGCTCCAGCGAGAGCAAACGACGCTGGAGTCCGAAGTGGCAAAAGCACACGACGAGCTTGGCAGCCTGGACAACGAATTGACCCGGGAGAAGGAGACGCTATCCGAGCTTCTCGGCCGACTCGCGTCGCTTCGTGAAGTCGTACAGGCACGAGCGCATTTTGGCAGCGGTGCACGGCTGCTCCTTACGACCGGGCTCGAGCGAGGTATTCGCGTCCTCGGTTCGGTCTCGGACGCGCTCGAGGTCGACCAGCGACTGGAGCGAGCGGCGGAAGCCTTGTTCGACGTCGCTCTGCAGCGAGTCCGGGTCGAGAACGAGACCGATGTCGATCTCGCGCGCTCTCTTTTCCGTGCTTCGCCGGAAGCGGATCGTTCGGAGCTTCTAGTCGGCACCTTGGCGACGAATCACGAAAGGGGGCTGCGCGCCACTCTCGACGCTCTCAGAGCCCGTTCTCTGCCGGGCGTCATCGGTCTCTTGAGTGACGGCGTCCGGTCCAGCCCACAGGATCTGATAAGTTTTCTTCCCGATGCCGTCGTGGTCGAGACCTTCGAAGATGCTCTCCGATGCTTCAAGGAAGTTGCCGCGCCATACGTGAGCCTCGATGGGGAGATCCTCGCGCCGCCGGGTGTCGTGATACTCGGGGCGGGAGCGGGCGGGGAAGGTCTCCTTTCGACGCGTCGACAGATCCGTGAGATGGACGAGTCGATAACCGACGCGCGAGCGCGGGTCGACGATCTCGGCGGCAGGCGCGAGCAGGCCCTTGAAGAGCTCGAATCGAAACGAGGGAGACTTGGCGAGCTCCATGAACAACGGCATGCGCTGGAGAAAACCTTGGTCGGACTCGAGCACGAGACGGCTCGGCTCACAGACGAACGCCGCCGCGCCGAACGCAAGCGAGCGGTGCTCGCCAGTGAACGTTCGCGCGCAGAGTCGGAAAGCTCGGCCCTTCAAGGCAAGAGAGGTGACATGGAAGCTTCGTTGGCCGAGGAAGAAGAGGCCAAACGAACTAGGGAACGGGCGATCGACGAGCTCCGATCGCAACTGAGCGCTCGACGAACGGGCGTGGACGAGCTCCAGGCAGAGGCAGCGGAGGAAAGGTCCCGCCTCGCGGCTCTGAGAGAAAGGCGTGACGCCGTGCGCCTCGATCTCGATCGTATGCTCGAAGGGGCCTCGGAGCTCGACGCGCGGATCGTAGCCCGTCGCCAGGAGAGGGAGGATCTGGTTGCCCGAAAATCGGCGTTGGAAGAGGGAATCGCCCAGGCAGAGGGGGAGCTCCTCGAGGTTTCGCGAGCCCGGAGGGAGAAGGTCGATCTGGGCCAGCGACTCGAATCCCTCCTCGCTGAGGAAATCTCCCGCGTGAAGTCGACCGAGGAGGCTCTCAAGGCCCGACGCCGGGAGCTCGAGGCCGTCCGTGAGCAAAAAGCCGCAGAAGAAGTCGTCCTGGCCCGGGAGGAATCGGACGAGCGGCATTTGCGGGAGCACTTCGAGGACTCGTTCAAACTCACGCTCGTGGAAGCGGCGGCGCTGGTTACTCCTTCAGAGCTTGCCCGGGACGACGGGGAGATGCAGATGGAGCTCTCGGAGCTGAAGCGTAAGCTCGATGCCATCGGACCGGTCAACCCCATGGCGGACGACGAGTACCGGGAGCTCGAGACGCGCCACGAATTCGTGACCAAACAACGGCAGGATCTCATCGACGCCATCGAGAGCACGGAGACGGCAATCGACCGCATCGATCGAACCTCGAAGCAGAGATTCGAGGAAGCCTTCGAGGCGATCAACCAGGGTTTCGGCGAAACGTTCAAGCAGCTCTTTGGCGGCGGCGGAGCCGGCATTCGGCTGGTGGACGAGGATGACGTCCTCGAGAGCGGGATCGACATCATCGCCCAGCCTCCGGGAAAGAAGCTTCAGAACGTTCTGCTTCTCTCCGGAGGCGAGAAAGCCATGACGGCCATCGCGCTTCTCTTTGCCATCTTCCGCTACCGCCCGTCGCCGTTTTGCTTGTTGGACGAGGTAGACGCCCCGCTCGACGACGCCAACGTCGGCCGTTTCTTGTCCATGTTGCGGGAGCTGCGCGAGACGACCCAATTCATCGTCATTACCCACAATCGGAAAACCATGGAGATGGCCGACCAGCTCTACGGTGTCACGATGGAGGAACCGGGGGTGTCGAGGCTCGTGTCGGTAAGTATGGTGGAGCGAGAGCCAGCGGAACCGGTGGTGACTTAATGCGCCGTCGACCTCGTGTGTAATGCCGTGGCGGGACCTGCGGCCCTACCGACCGCCACGGCTCGGCCCTTGCCGCGCATGCGCGCCGATCTCGCGGCGGATCCGGCGGCTGCCGCTCGAGACTGTGAGGTAATTCGACGCCTCTTCAGAAAGTGATAGACTCATTTCCGCGAGTGTTTCGTCTTGAGCATCACCGTCGAACAAGAAGTCAAGTTTCGTCTTACCGTGCGAGAGGACGGTGAGTCACGGCTCGCCAAGCTCGGCGCTCGACTGACGGAGCCTCGCCACTTCGAGTCGAATCAGCTCTTCGATTCCGAGACCTTCAGAGTTCGCCAACGCGGGGCGGCTCTTCGCTTGCGCCGGGTTGGGGACACGGCATGGCTGACGTTCAAGGGGCCTCACCACGGCAGCGGTAGGATCAAAGGGCGCCGCGAGATCGAGACGTCTGTAGGAGACGCGAACGCGCTCGAGGCGATCCTGGAAGCCCTTGGTTTCCAGGAACGCTTCCGTTACGAGAAATATCGAACCATCTATCGATGGAAGAACGTCGGTTTGTGCCTCGACGAGACGCCGATTGGGGACTTCATCGAGATCGAGTCGTCGCCCGAAGAGATAGCTGAAGCGGCCGCCGGACTCGAGCTCGACATGGCGAACGCTCTCGTTTCCACTTATCCTCGACTCTACGAGTTATACCGGCAGGAGTCGCCCGACGCTCCCCCGTTCATGATCTTCCCGGAGGACTCCTCTTCAACGGCATGAAATCGGCTCCGCGCGCGATGATTCTGGCGGCGGGGCAAGGCAAGCGGCTGCGCCCGCTAACCGCGAGCCTCGCCAAGCCCGCGCTGCCGCTACTTGGACGCCCCCTGATCGACTACACGTTTCGACGCTTGGTGCGTGCCGGCGTTCGCGAGGTCGTGGTGAATCTGCACCATCACGCCGAAAGCCTGGAGCCAATTCTCGACCGGGCTCGGGCGCAGTTAGACGTGCACGAGTCGCGCGAGGACGAGCTTCTCGGTACCGCCGGAGGCGTCAAGAAGGTCGAAGAGCGTTTGTCGGGGAAGACTTTCCTGCTCCTCAACGGTGACACCGTTTTCGATTTCGATCTCCCCGAGCTCGTGCAATGCCACAGAAGCTCTCGGGCGAAGGCTACCCTGGTCCTGCGGTCCAAACGTGGGGGTACGCGATTCTCCAGCGTAAAGATCGATCACCAGGGCCGCGTGCTCCGGGTGGACAAGCGGGACAAAGGTCCGGGACTGATGTTCGCGGGCGTCTGGCTACTCGAGCCATCGGTGCTAACGCTCCTTTCGGGACGACCCGGCGGCCTCGAGGTCGAGCTACTGCCGGCGCTGATCGAAGAGAAGACCGCCTTTGCCTGCGTCCAGGAGCGGTCGTTCCTAACGGTGGACACTCCCGGACGATACTGGGCAGCCTCGTTGACGATGGCCCGCGAGAGCCTCTTCGAAGAGGACTGGGGTGTGCGACGCCACAACGCGCGCCTTTTTATGGGCGACGATACGACCCTGGGCGATGGCATGTGTCTCGAGGGTTGTGTCGTACTGGGGGCGCGATGCCGGGTTGGCGCAGGTGCCTGCCTCAAGAACGTCGTATGCTGGGACGACGTGCAGATTCCCGCCGGAGCCGTGCTTTCTAACGCAGTCGTCTCCGACGGTGTTCGCATGCCCAGCGGAGAAGACTTTTCCGGAAAGTTGTTGATGCGGGTACCTCCCGACCGGACCGAGATCCGAAAGCGAGAGGTGCGGCACGGGCTCGTGGTTGCCCGCCTCGATATCGGGCGATCGCTGGGCCTGAGAACCTGAATGGCGCACGAATTCGCATCGACCGCAACCGAGCGCTTGAAGGCGCTCGTCGAACGCCTGGCGGTGTCGGAGGTTCGCCGGCTCGCGGGAGATGCCTCCACGCGCTTGTACTACCGGGTAAGGCTCGACGATGATCAAACTCGAATCATCGCGGTTCTTCCCGAGCCATTCGAGCCCGATGAGCTCCCGTTTCTCGACACCCATGCACTGCTCCAGAGCCTTGGCATTCGAGTTCCCCGGGTGTACGAATCGATGGGGCCGGACGGCATCCTCGTTCTGGAAGATCTAGGAGATCGTCTCCTCCAGAACGAAGTAAACCTTCGCCGCGCCGATAAGCGACAGCTCTATGCGGAAGCGATCGATCTTCTAACGAGGTTACAAATCGGTGCCCGGGAGCTTTCCCCGCGAAGTCACCTGGCGCTACGAATCGCGTTCGACGACCGGAAGTTTCGCGAGGAGCTGTCGTTCTTCCGAACGCATTTTCTCGAGGGCTTGAGGGGTGCGAGGCTCGACGCCGAGGACGGGTTGGCGCTCGAAGCGACCTTCGAGAACATCGCCCGGGAGCTTGCGTCGCAAACCTACGCCCTTTGCCACCGGGACTACCATGCGCGTAACCTCATTCGATGCGGCGATGAGCTTGCGGTGATCGACTTCCAGGATTCGCGCCTTGGACCGCGCGTCTACGACCTGGTCTCACTCATGAACGATTCCTACGTCGTGCATACCGTCGAGCTCGTAGAGGAAATGACCGAGCGCTTGTCCCGCGCTCTCGGCGTCGACATCGCGAACGAGTACGACCTTGCCGCTCTTCAGCGAAATTTGAAGGCGCTGGGAACCTTTGGCTATCAAATCGTGCACCGAGCAAACGAGGTCTATCGCCCCTACCTCGCACCGACCCTGGGTCTGGTTCGGGACAACTTGGAGCGCAACTCTCGCTTTGCTACGCTGAGGCGGGTCTTGGCCAAGCTGCTTCCTGAGTTGCAGTGAATGGAGAGCAAGTCGCGATGAGCAATCGAGGCCAGGTGTACATCGAAGAGCTGAGCGCGCACGTGGGTGATTCGGTGATACTGCGCGGCTGGCTTCATAACCGACGCTCCAGCGGGAAGCTGGCGTTTCTGATATTCCGTGACGGAACCGGTTTCATGCAGGCCGTGTTGTCCAAGAGCGACGTGTCCGAGGAGGTATGGGAGCGTTCGAAGACCCTGACGCAGGAGAGTGCCATCGAGCTTCGCGGCCTGGTTCGAGAGGAGCCTCGCGCTCCTGGCGGCTACGAGCTCACGGTCCAGGATCTCGTGTTGCATCACCTGGCGGAGGATTACCCGATCACGCCCAAGGAACATGGAACGAGCTTTCTTCTCGACCATCGTCACCTCTGGCTGCGCTCGAAACGCCAGCACGCCATCCTCCGGATCCGTAACGAGGTCATCGTGTCCGCGCGGCGTTTTCTCGACGGCCGCGGCTTTCTGTGCTCCGACACTCCGATCTTCACGCCCAATGCCTGCGAAGGCACCACAACGTTGTTCGAGACGCGGTACTTCGACCAGTCGGCCTTTCTCTCGCAGAGCGGGCAGCTCTATAACGAGGCCATCGCTATGGCGGTGGGTAAGACATACTGTTTCGGGCCGACCTTCCGTGCTGAGAAATCCAAGACACGGCGCCACCTCATCGAGTTCTGGATGATCGAGCCCGAGGTTGCCTATGCGGAGCTTCAGGATACGTTGGAGCTCGCCGAGGATCTCATCTGCGCCATCGTCGAGTCGGTGCTGGGAAGGAGGAGGCCCGAGCTGGAAGTGCTCGAACGCGACGTCTCTCCACTCGAGGCTGTCGGCAAGCCTTTTTACCGCATGACTTACGATGAAGCGGCGAAGAAGTTAGCCGACAAGACGGGCTTCGAGTTGGGAAACGATTTCGGCGCGCAAGACGAGACGGCGCTCGTGGAAGAGCTCGACCGGCCGCTGGCGGTGACCCACTACCCCACATCCGTGAAGGCGTTCTACATGCAGCCGGATGCCGTTCGTCCCGACCGGGTGCTGTGCGTGGATATTCTCGCTCCCGAGGGTTACGGCGAGATCGTGGGCGGTGGACAACGTATCCACGACCTGGAGCTTCTTCGCGCTCGCTTGAAGGAGCATGATCTACCCGAAAAAGACTTCCAGTGGTACCTGGACTTGCGGCGGTTCGGCAGCGTGCCCCACTCGGGCTTCGGCATGGGTATCGAACGGTTAGTCTCCTGGATCTGCAAGCTCGATCATCTCAGAGAAGCGATACCCTTTCCTCGCATGCTGTATCGACTCTCGCCTTAGAACGTAGTGCCGTGGCGGGACCTTTTGGCCGATCCGCCTTCGCGCAAGGCTCCGGCCGACTCGCCGAAGCTTCCTAGCATAGGCAGGCTGTCCGCCACGGCTCGGCCTGTCAGCGTCTTCGCGCGAGGGCTTGACGGAGTCGTGCCGCCGCCTCGGAATGGCCTCCGAGCTCGGCCCAGTCGAGTGCCGTCCGGCCGTCGTCCGACTGGGCACGAAGATCGGCACCGGAGTCGATGAGAAACGATACCGTCTCCGCTGCGCCAGCGGACGCGGCACACATGAGCAGGGTGAACCCTCTCGGTCCTCTCGAGTTCACGTGGACTCCACTGCCGAGCGCTGCCCGAAGAACGTCGCGATGTCTGCACCCGGCGATGGCGGCGCGCTCGATGACGTCAGATCGTGCCCCGGCCTGGAGAAGCTTCAGAAAGACCCAGGTGCTTCCTTGTCTGGCGGCGAAGGTAAGCGCGTTCTCACCCGTCGTCTCTATCCCCGTACCTTCGCGGGCGGGATCGGCGCCTGCGTCGAGGAGAACCAATACCATCTCGAGGTCGCGCCTTTCGATCGCTGTCATGAGCGGCGTCTGATAGGAAGAGGTGTCGAGTGCGTCGACGTCTGCGCCAGCATCGATGAGTCTCGCGACTTCCGTACGATTCCCCGCACGGACGGCGTCATCGAGCTGCTCCTCGAGGCTCTCGGTCGCCCCCGCGGCCCGGAGCTCTGAAACGATGTCCGTGCGGCCGGCTTCGACGGCGACGGTAAGAGCACTGGTCCCGACATCATCTCGGACGGAGATGTCCGCTCCCGCAGCGATAAGCAGCCGCACCGACCGAAGCGAGCTCTGTGCGGCGATGATGAGAGCGGTTCGCCCGTAGGCGTCTACCGCGTCGACGTCGGCCCCCGCGGCGATGAGACCTGTCGCCGTCTCGACGTCGTCGTGCAGGACGGCGAGCATCAATGGCGTTCGCCCTGCATCGTCCCTCTTCTCGAGGTCGGCCTGCCGAACGGTGCCGAACGCCAGGACGACCACGAATGCTTTGAGCACAAAGCCTATCATACTGCATCGTGAGGGACTGGATGCCTCGCGCAGGGTGAGCTAACCTAGCAGGCTGATGAAAAAGGGAACCAAAGTCGGATTCGTCAGCTTGGGCTGTCCCAAGAATCTGCTCGATACCGAAGTCATGCTCGGGCACCTGAAGGCGGCGGGTTATGAGCTGACGCCCCGTGCCGAGGAAGCGCAGGTCCTGGTGGTCAACACCTGTGGTTTCATCGAAGCTGCCAAACAGGAGAGTATCGACGCGATTCTGGAGATGGCGCGTCACAAGAAAGGCGGCAACTGTCGTCGCCTCATCGTCGCCGGCTGCCTTGCCCAACGCTATGCCGGGCAAATCGCCAGCGAGCTGCCCGAAGTGGATGCCGTCATTGGCCTCGATCATCTCGACGGGATCGTCGAGGCCTGTCGTGACGGGGAGCGGCGAATCGCTTCGCTCGCGGCCGATGGGAGTGCGGCCTATCTTTACGATCATCTCGCACCCCGAATCAGAACGACGCCGGCCCACTATGCGTTCGTGAAGATCTCCGAAGGATGTGACTATCCCTGCACGTTTTGCATCATCCCCAAGATTCGCGGGGCTTACCGCAGCCGAACCCCCGAATCCATCCTCGCCGAGGCCGAAGCCCTCGCTTCTCAGGGAGCTCGCGAGCTCGTGCTCGTAGCGCAAGACACGACTCGCTACGGCGCTGAGCTCGGGTTGCGCCACGGTCTGGCGGAGCTGGTGCGACAGCTCGCCGGGGTGACGGGAATCGAATGGGTGAGATTTCTATACGCCTATCCGACGACGGTCGACGACGAGGTTCTTCGCGCCATGGTGGAGGTGCCGGGCGTTTGTCGCTATCTCGACATGCCGCTCCAGCACGCGAGTGACCGTATGCTGAAACTGATGAAGCGCCCGGGCACGAGGCGCAGCAACGAGGCCCTAATCGAGCGCGTGCGGAAAGCGGTACCCGGTCTTGCCCTACGTAGCTCCTTCATCGTGGGGTTCCCCGGTGAGACCGAGGACGACTTCGCGGCGCTCATGAGCTTTTGTTCAGAGATGGAGCTCGATCACGTCGGCGTTTTTACCTACTCGAACGAGGAGGACACGGAGGCTTGGGTCGAGAACGAGGCGATCTGCTCCACCGATAAGGAGCGACGGCGGAACCGGCTGATGGCTCAGCAACGGAAGATCTCGGTCCGAAAGAACCGCCGCTGGGTGGGACGAAGGACGAAGGTCCTCGTCGATGGACCTTCGGAGGAGAGCGATTTGTTGCTGTCGGGGCGAAGCGAAGGACAGGCACCCGGCGTCGACGGGTGCGTTCTCATCAACGACGGTGTTGCTCTTCCCGGAAGCTTCGTCGAGGTTCAAATCACCGAGGCCCATGCCTACGACCTGATTGGGCGGATCGTCACCGACGCCGAACCCATCTCGGCGAGCGCTTGAATTTGGTGGGGGGCTTAGACTATATTGGTCCGAGTTGACGGGAGACACGGAGTGGGCACCGTGCCCACTTTTTTTATTGGTTTGAACGCTCGAAGCTCCTTTCGCGCGACTCCATAGCAAAGACGAGGTGATTGGACGAGGTGGTTGGAACCCTGGCCCCGTCTCTCGATCCGATGATGTACGCCGACGCATTGCTACCGACTCTCGAGACGCTGGCACGCCGCGCCGCCGAGGCCGAAGGGCTTTCGCTCGGCTGGGTGGAGCTCAAGCGCCAAGGGAGCACATGGGTCCTCCGCGTCTTCATCGACAGTGAGGATCGCGGCGTCGGGCTCCTCGACTGCGAAAGAGTTTCGGAGCGTCTGGGGGTGCTATTGGACGTCGAGGATCCCATCGATAGCTCGTACACGCTCGAGGTCTCGACTCCGGGGCTCGACCGACCTCTGCGTGGCGAGAGGGACTACCAGCGCTTTGCCGGTAGACTGGTGAGGATCCAAACCAAAGAGGTCCTCGACGGTCGCCGCCGATTTCTCGGCCGTCTGGGCGGCATTGCCGAAGGCGGAGTCGAGCTTTTGACGGTCGAAGGGAAGACAATTCGAATCCCGCTCAGAGCGATCGAAAAAGCGCGTCTGGAGGTGGAGCTTCCGCGACGTGCCGAGGGCAGCCGGTCATGAGCTCGCTCTATCAGCTCATCGAGCAGATCGGCCGGGAAAAGGGCGTCGACGCCCAGGTGATCATTTCAGCCGTGGAGGACGCCATTCTCACGGCGGCCAAGAAATATTATCGGACCGAGGAGGATTACAAGGCCCGTTTGAATCGCGAGACCGGACACGTCGACGTGTTCCTGGTCAAACGGGTCGTCTCCGAGGTCGGGGATCCGTCAGAAGAGATATCCCTGGACGATGCGAGACGCCTGGACCCGAAGGCCGAGCTCGGAGGAGAGGTGGAGCTCCACAAGCCGACCGCGGCATTGGGTCGCATCGCCGCTCAGACCGCCAAGCAGGTCATTTTTCAGAAGGTTCGCGAAGCGGAACGAGATCATATTTTCAGCGAGTACGGGGACCGGGTCGGTCAGCTCGTCACCGGTATCGTGAAACGTGCCGAGACGGGCGACCTCGTCGTGGATCTGGGAAAAACCGAAGCTCTCCTGCCCCGGAGGGAACAGTCGCGGGCGGAGGTCTTCAATCCGGGTGAGCGGATACGGGTGGTCATCGTGAGAGTCTCCCGAACGCATCGCGGACCTCAGGTGATCGTGTCCCGCACCGATCCCTCGCTTCTCGCCCGGTTGTTCGAGATGGAAGTCCCGGAAATCTACGAGGGAACGGTGATCGTCAAGAGTGCGGTTCGAGAGCCCGGTGACCGCGCCAAGGTCGCCGTGTTCTCGAAAGACAAGGATGTCGATCCGGTGGGAGCCTGCGTGGGGATCAAGGGAGCCAGGGTACAGAACATCATACGGGAGTTGCGGGGCGAGAAGATCGATATCGTCGAGTGGGACGATGACCCGAGGACGTTCGCATTGAACGCCCTCAACCCTGCGAAAGTGAGCCGGGTCGCCATCGTCGACGAGAAAGAGAAGATCATGGAGGTGATCGTCGAGGACAAGCAACTCTCGCTCGCTATCGGCAAGCGGGGACAGAACGTACGGCTGGCCGCACGTCTTCTCGGCTGGAAGATAGACATCAAGAGCGAGGAGGAGAAGAAACGGGAGGTCCAGAGTCAGATGGATGCGGCCATGGCTTCGGCCGAGACCGACATCCGCGTCCTCGAGGGAATCGGAGAAAAGACTCTCAAGAAGCTCGTCGCCCATGGAATCACTTCTCTCGAGAAGCTTCTTGCCGCCCCGGAGACCGCCCGAAACGTTCCTGGAGTCGGCGACAAAACGGCCGAGAAGCTCGTTGTCGCGGCTCGAGCCTACGTCGACGAGGTGCGCTCGGGGGCGGAGGTTGCTCGGGTGTCCGAGGAGCGGGAGTCCGCAGCCGCGGTCCCGGAAGTCGCCGAAAATGGACTCGAGGACGTATCGGGAGGTGAGCTGTAGGATGGACAAGGTTAGAGTCTACGAGTTGGCCCGGGAGCTGGAGATGACGAGCCCCGAGACCATCGAGCTGCTCAAATCCAAACTGAAGATTCGTGTCAAGTCGGCCTCGAGCACGATCGAGGAGGACACTGCCACCAAGCTCAAGCGAATGCTGCGTCTCGAAAAAAGCGGAGCGCGCCGCAGAGAGAAGCTTCCCGCCACCCTCGCCGCCGAGGACGATACCCAATCTCGGGCGACGGCGGCTCGCCACCGGCGTGCGGAAAAAGCGCGCCAGGCTCTTCTCGCCGAGATGGAGGCCGAAGAACGGGCCAGGCAACAGGCAAAGAAAGAACAAGAAGAGCAGAAGCGCAGGGAGAAGGAGAGGGCAGAGGAAGCCGCTCGGGCCGAGGAGGAGAGGATCGCCGCCGAGGAAGCGGCACGTATCGCTGCCGAGCTCGCCCGAGAAGCGGAAGTGGAACCGCAGATAGAGGAGGCTGTCGCCAAAGTTGAAGCTCCAGCGCCACAGCCCGTCGCCGTCGAAACCCACGAGCTCGACGCAGCCGTAAGCGCTCCGGGTGCGGCCGAACTCGAGGAGAAGGAGGTTCGAACCGAGTCGGCGACCGTCCCAACGGCTCCACCGGAGGCGCGCCCACCCGTTCGAGAAGAGCGTCCTGCTGCGCCTTCATCGGCACCACCATCGCCGAAAGCTTTCGTCCCGGGGCCCACGTCTCAGTACATCCGGCCGAGGCCGGCCCCTCCGCCCAGATCGCGGCGAGAGGAGATGAAGCCCGTCCCCGCCCCACCGAGACCGGCGGCACCGATCAAGACCATTCGCGCTCGTGGCGCCGAAGCGAAGCCGAAACGAAAACAGAAACGCGCGCCCCAGCGGTCCGCGGCGGTCGAAGTCGCCGAGCACGCGTTGCCCGAGCCGTCGCCGCGCGTCGAGGAGCGGCGGATCGAGGTCCCCGAGATTCACCGCAGCGTCACCCTGACCGAAGGAGTTACGGTCAAGGAGCTCGCGGAGAAGCTCGACGTCAAGCACAAAGACGTGATCAAAGTCTTGCTCGGCCGCGGAGTGCTCGCGACCATCAATCAGACCCTCGACGCCGAAACCGCGACCGAAGTGGCGAAAGCCTTTGGCGCCGAAGCCGAGATCCTGAGCTTCGAGGAGGACGTGCTTCGTGAAGAGAGCGTCGAAGAAAAGCCCGAGGACTTGACGTCTCGAGCACCGGTCGTCACGGTCATGGGCCATGTCGACCACGGGAAGACCAGCCTGCTCGATGCCATCCGTCAAACCAAGGTCGTCGAGAAGGAAGCGGGGGGTATCACGCAGCACGTCGGCGCCTACTCGGTGGAGGTCAACGGCCGGGGGATCGTGTTTCTCGACACACCGGGGCACGAAGCGTTTACGCTGATGCGAGCCCGAGGTGCCGGGGTCACGGACCTCGTAGTGCTCGTCGTGGCGGCCGACGACGGAGTCATGCCGCAGACTAGGGAAGCCATCGACCACGCGCGCGCGGCCAACGTTCCCATTCTCGTCGCCATCAACAAGGTCGACAAGGCCAACGCCAACCCCGATCGCGTAAAGCAGCAGCTCGCCGAGCTGGATCTGTCCCCCGAGGATTGGGGCGGCTCCACGGTCTATTGCCAAGTCTCGGCGAAGAAGAGACAGGGTCTGGACTTGCTTCTCGAGATGATCCTGCTGGTGTCCGACCTGCTCGAGCTGAAAGCGAATCCCTCTCGCGCAGGAGCGGGAACCGTGCTCGAAGCCAAGCTCGACAAGGGCAAAGGACCCGTGGCTCATGTGCTGGTTCAGAATGGGACCATCACTGTGGGAGACCCGTTCGTCGCCGGGGCGGCTTACGGTAAGGTGCGAGCCATGTTCGACGACCGGGGACACAAGGTGAGGAGTGTCGGCCCGGCCTCTCCCGTCGAGATCCTGGGCCTGACGTCGCTTCCCCAGGCGGGCGAGCAGTTCCAGGTCTTTGCCGACACCGGGAAAGCACGGCAAATCTCCGAGTTCCGTCAGCAGAAGCTGAGAGAGCGGGAGCTGGCGTCGTCCGCGCGACTCACTCTCGACGCCCTCCACCAAAAGGTGAAGGAGGGCTCCGTCAAAGAGCTCCCCATCGTGCTCAAAGCGGACGTCCAGGGTTCGGTCGAAGTGCTCGAAGATACTTTGACCAAGCTGTCGACCGACCACGTCAAGGTTCGGATCATCCGCGCGGGCGCTGGCGCGATCACCGACACCGACGTCCTTCTTGCCTCGGCGTCCAACGCGGTGATCATCGGATTCAACGTGCGCCCCGAGAGGACTGCCAGTGAGCTCGCAGAAAAGGAAGCGATCGACATCCGCCTCCACACCGTGATCTACAACGTGACCGACGAGCTGAACAAGGCCATCGAAGGTCTCCTCGAGCCTACGTTCAAGGAAGTCGTGCTGGGGCGCGCCGAGGTCCGTGAGCTGTTCAAGGTCCCTCGCGTGGGGACGGTGGCGGGATGCTACGTCCTCGAGGGCAGGATAGCGAGAAGCGCCGATGCCCGACTGCTAAGGGACAATGTCGTGGTGTTCGAGGGCAAGCTCGGGAGTCTTCGCCGCTTCAAGGACGACGCCTCCGAGGTCAAAGAAGGCTTCGAATGTGGCATCGGCCTGGCGGGTTACAACGATGTGAAAGTGGGCGACGTCATCGAAGCTTTCGCGATGGAAAAGGCATAGAATCACTACGGATACCAACGCGGAGCTTCCATTGGGAGAGGCCGGGCCCGATCGTTGGCGACGCTTATGACTCGCAGAGTCGGTGCCACCGCACTCGGTGAATCCGGTCTTTGCCGATAATTCAAGCCGTGTCGAGTCGAGCCAAAGCGGATCGAGAATCCGGTGCACCGATCGTGGGCCTCATCGTCATCGAGCTACACTTTCCCGAGGCGCGTTCCCTGAAAGCCAAACGAATCACCGTGAAGTCGATTAAAGATCGGCTGAAGCGACGCTTCAACGTCGCCGTCGCCGAAACGGGCTATCTCGAGCTGTGGCAACGGGCAGAGCTCTGCGCGGTTTCGGTTAGCGGGACTCGCTCGGTGCTGGAGTCCGAGCTCGAGGCGGTCAGCCGCGAGCTCGAGCGGCATTTTCCTGCCGAGCTCGTGGGGACGCGCCTCGAGCTCTACGAGTAACAGATGACTCGACGCCGAGGCGAGCGTGGGATACGACCCGAGCGCGTGGCCGAACAGCTTCGAATGGACACTGCGGAGATTCTGCAAAACGAGATCAAGGACCCGCGAGTACGATTCGTCACCTGTACCCGCGTCCAAGTGAGCCCTGACCTCAAGCATGCCAAGTTATACGTGAGCGTGTTGAGCGACGAGAACACACGGATGAAGGCGATGCACGCCCTCGAAGGGGCGACGGGGTTCGTTCGGCGACGGCTGTCGGAACGGCTGGGGCTTCGGGCGGCACCCGACATTCAGTTCGTTTACGACCCGTCGGTCGAGTATGGCATTCGCCTCGAGGAGCTGATTCGCCAGACACACGAGGACGAAGGAGAGGAAACCTGAGCTTGACGGGAACTCTCCTCGTCGACAAGCCAGAAGGCTTGACCTCGCACGACGTCGTCCATCGCGTTCGACGCGCCACAGGTATCCGACGGGTCGGGCACACCGGCACGCTCGACCCATTCGCCACCGGCCTCCTCATCCTGTGCATCGGTCGTTCCACCCGACTCGCCCGATTCTTGAGCCCATTGTCGAAGGACTACGTTGCCACGGTGCGATTCGGTTTCGCCACGGATACATACGATCGTACTGGCAAGATCGTCGGAGAGCCCGTCGACGGGTGTCCCCCCGAGGACGAGATCCGGGGCGCATTGTCCACGTTTCTGGGCGTCCAGGATCAGATTCCGCCCCCTTTCTCGGCAAAGAGAGTCGGTGGCACGCGTTCCTACCGTCTAGCACGTGCAGGCAAGGCGGTCGCTCACGAGGCCATACGCGTACACGTCCTCGGAATCGAGCTGCTCGAGCTCGCTCCGCCCCTGGCCCGCTTGTTCGTTTCCGCATCCGGTGGAACTTACGTTCGTTCTCTCGCCCATGATCTCGGTGGGAGGCTCGGGACGGGCGCGCACCTCGAAGCGCTCCGGAGAACGGCCATCGGCTCGTTCCGACTCGATGAAGCTCTGCCTCTGAGGGATGTCGAAGAGCTGGCGGCGCATCGACGGCTGCGGGAACGGATTCTCGCACCCAGTACTGCGTTGCGAGATCTCGCGGCGGTGTCCGTCGACCAGGATGCAGCGATGTCGATGGCGCTCGGGCAGGACATTCCCTGGGCCGGGAGGCGTCTCGAGGGCTCGGTGAGAGTACTCGATCCCGACGGCGAGCTCGTGGCCGTGGCTGGTCTCGGGGGCTCCGGAAGCTTCCTTCGGCCACTCATGGTTTGGGCTACCGAAAAAGCCTATAGAGTCTAATCCTTTACACGGATCTTGCCCTGTGCTACCATTCCGCAAGTAAAAAGAAAGGAAAAGAGATCTAAGACGGAGGACCTGTTATTGACGCTCACCAAGGATAAGAAGACCGGCCTGATCGGAGATTACCGACTCCACACCAACGACACGGGCTCACCCGAGGTCCAGATTGCGATCCTCAGTGAGCGAATTGGTTACCTCACCGAGCACTTCAAGACCCACGCCAAGGACCATCACTCGCGCCGGGGACTGTTGAAGATGGTCGGGCGGCGGCGCCGGCTCCTGGACTATCTGAAGAAGAAAGACATCGGCCGCTATCGCGGAGTCATCCAGAGACTCGGTATTCGCAAGTAAAACATGTCGATTCTTGCGCGTTCGACACTACGGCACGTCACGTGCGTGTGGGCGCTCGGAATCGAACGACTTTAGACTGAGTCCCTTCCTTCCTTGGTGAGAGCCGCCGTCATGGCGGTTCTGGCTACAGCTGATCTAGTTCTAGGCAACTACGACAAGGGGACCGGCGTGACCTGCAGGAGCTCCGGATGTCAAGGAGTAAAGAGGGAATGATGCATCGCAAGGAAGTTCAAATCGGCGAGCGCGTCCTCACTATCGAGATGGGGAAGCTGGCCAAGCAGGCCAACGGCGCGGCACTAGTACGAATGGGGGACACCGTCGTTCTGATGACCGCCTGCGCGTCCAAAGAAGTTCGGGAGGGAATCGACTTTCTTCCCCTGACGGTCGACTACCGAGAAAATTTCTATGCCTCGGGCAAGATACCCGGAGGCTTCTTCAAGCGAGAAGGGCGCCCGAACGAGAAAGAGATCCTCACCAGTCGGCTCATCGATCGGCCAATTCGCCCGCTGTTTCCCGACGGCTGGCATCGGGAGACGCAGGTGATCGGTCTCGTACTGTCGACCGATAAGGCGAACGACTCGGACGTTCTCGCGGTCACGGGAGCCTCGGCCGCTCTCTATTGTTCCGACATCCCGTTTCTCACGCCTATCGGTGCGGTGAGAGTCGGTTTGGTCGACGGCGCTTTCGTGATAAACCCGACGTTCGAGCAGCTGAAAGTCAGCGACCTCAACCTTACGGTAGCGGGCTCTCGCGAAGCCATCGTGATGGTGGAAGCCGGCGCCAATGAGGTGCCCGAAGCTCAGATGGTCGATGCTCTCGCCCTCGCTCACGAGGAGATCAAGAAGCTGACCGCCATGCAGGAAGAGCTATTCCAAGCCCTGTCACCGACCAAGATAGGGGTGGTACCACACGCTCGGAACGAAGAGCTCGAAAACGAAGTGGAGCAGAAATTCCTGACAGAGCTCGCCGAAGCCATGCGAACCAAGGGCAAGCTCGATTCGCAGCGAGCGGTGGATCAGGTACACAGCAACCTCAGGGAGCAAATGGGGGAGCGCGAGCCTGAAGTGACGGCGGAAGCCGAGGCTGCTCTGAAACGGCTCTCGGAGAAAGTGCTCCGCGACGAGGTTCTGGATAAGGGGCGCCGACTCGACGGGCGTGATTTCGATGCGGTTCGAGAAGTCACTTGCGAGGTCGGGGTGCTTCCGCGCACTCACGGCTCGTCGCTGTTCACCCGGGGGGAGACACAGGCTCTCGTAACCGTAACGCTCGGAACTTCCGATGACGTCCAGATACTCGACTGGCTGGAAGGAGAGTCGGAAAAACGCTTCATGCTTCACTACAACTTTCCTCCCTTCTCGGTGGGGGAAGCGCGATTTCTTCGAGGACCGGGCCGCCGGGAGATCGGCCACGGAGCGCTGGCGGAGCGTGCGCTCGTGCCCGTCATTCCCGGTGAGAACGAGTTTCCCTATACGATCCGGATCGTCTCGGACATCCTTGAATCCAATGGCTCGTCCTCCATGGCGAGCGTCACCGGGGGATGTCTTGCCCTGATGGATGCTGGCGTTCCGCTGAAGGCGCCGATCGCCGGGATCGCCATGGGGCTGATCAAGGAAAACGAGAAGTATGCCATTCTCACGGACATCGCCGGCGCCGAAGATCACTATGGGGACATGGACTTCAAAGTCGCGGGAACAGCGAACGGGATAACCGCGCTGCAGATGGACATCAAGATCGAAGGGTTGACTCGGGAGATCATGTCAGAGGCGCTCGAACAGGCGCGGCGTGCCCGCATGTTCATCTTGGAGAAGATGGCTGGCGCCCTGCCAGCCCCTCGCCGGGAGATCTCCGCCTATGCTCCCAGGATCTTCACGATGAGGATTCCCACCGACAAGATCCGAGACGTCATCGGACCCGGGGGCAAGATGATTCGGAGCATCATCGAGAGGACGGGCGTCAAGATCGATGTCGAGGACGATGGGAGCGTGGCCATCGCCTCGCTGGACGAGGCATCCGCCCGAAAGGCAATTCAAATCATAGAGGAACTGACCGCAGTCCCGGAGATCGGAAAGACTTATTTAGGAAAGGTTCAACGTATCGTGGACTTTGGAGCCTTCGTCGAGATCATTCCGGGAACCGACGGCCTGCTCCATATTTCCGAAGTGGCGGATTATCGAGTGAAGGACGTGCGGAGCGAGCTGTCGGAGGGAGATCAGATCCTGGTGAAGGTCATCAATATCGACCCTCAAGGCAAGGTCAAGCTTTCCAGAAAGGCGGTCCTGCGAGAGCAGGCAGGTTTGCCGCCTGAAGAGCCGCAGATGCCTCGGAGCGATGGCGGTCGACGGGAGGAAGAGGGATCCCGCCGCGAAGACGGGGGCCACCGCCGACGTCGTTCTGGAGGACGCCGCCGCTAGAGCAGCTGTCTTTCTTTTTATAGCCTGCTAGCGAGGCTCCGACTCAAACCTTGAGGCGGAACCCCGGGAAGTCACTTGCTCAAGACGGCGAGAACATCGTCCTCACGAAGAATCAAGTACTCGGTCCCCTCGATCTTGATTTCGGTGCCGGCATATTTTCCGAAAAGGACGCGATCGCCCTTCTTTATCTCCGGCGCAACCCGGGTGCCGTCGTCGAGGATCTTACCGTTGCCCACCGCGGTGACCTTTCCTTTTTGGGGCTTCTCCCTGGCGGTGTCGGGGATGATGATTCCACCACCGGATTTCTCCTCGGCGTCATCGATTCGCGTCACGAGGATACGATCATGAAGGGGGCGGACGTTCATAGCTGCATCTCCTTTCGAGTTGGACGAATATAGTAACGAGGCGAGAGCGGTGTCAAGATACGCGGGGCACTGCGGGCCGTCCTGCGTTCAACTCCGCGAGCTTCTTGCTGAGCGTGTTGCGATGGATGTGTAGCACTTTCGCCGCCCGCGAGAGATTCCCTCTTTCGCGCTCCATGATGCTGGTCAGGAACCTCTTTTCGAACTCTCGTTTCGCCTCGGGAAATCGAATCCCGCTCTCGATCATCTCTCGAACGAGCTCGTCGAGCTTGACGTTCAGACTCGGCTTTCCGTTTCTCGACGCTCGAGCTTGAGTAGTCCGCATCGCTCAGAGCTCACTGAGACCGGTGAGGGTCCGATAAGCTTCCAGGTAGCGCTCGCGAGTCCCACGAACGACGTAGGGAGGAAGCCGGGGCCCCGGCGGCATCTTGTCCCAAGACACCATCTCCAGGTACTCGCGCACGAATTGCTTGTCATAGCTAGGCTGTTCACGGCCAGGAGCGTACGATGATTGCGGCCAGAAGCGCGACGAATCGGGCGTAAGTACCTCGTCGATAAGAAACACTTCACCCGTGTCCGGATCGCGTCCGAACTCGAACTTCGTGTCGGCGATGATGATGCCTTTGGACTCCGCTTCTCGACTCCCTAGCAAATAGAGCCGCAGCGAGACGTCCTTAAGGCGCTGGGTGAGCTCTGGCCCGATGCGCTCCGCCATCACCGCTTCGCTCGTGTTCTCGTCATGACCCGTCTCGGCCTTTGTGGCAGGGGTGAAGAGCGGAGACTCGAGTTTGTCGGCCATCTTCAGTCCCCGGGGCAAGGGAATGCCACAGACGCTGCCAAGCTCGAGATACTCCTTCCAACCCGAACCATAAAGATAGCCGCGCACCACGCACTCGAAGGGAATGGGGACGAGCTTGCGGACGATCATGGACCTCGAGCGGAGCTCATCGGCGAAGGCCGCCAAAGAGGGGGGAAACTCGGAAACGTCCTTGCAGAGAACGTGGTTGGGGACGATGGCGCGAGTCCGATCGAACCAATACAAGGAAAGGCAATTGAGAACCTTGCCCTTGTCGGGAATTCCGTTGGGTAACACCACATCGAAAGCTGATACGCGGTCGGTGGTGATCATCAGGAGGTTTCCATTGACTTGATAGACGTCACGAACCTTTCCCCGTGACCTCAGCGGGAACCCCGGAAGCTGCGTATCGGTTATGACTTTCGTGCTCACGACGGGGGGTTTCCCTCCTTTGTCGGAACGGCGGTGTGATCGGCGCCGAGGGAGTCGTCTCCGCTCGCCCATCGCCGAGCGGTTCGTTTGACCCCGAGCTTTCCCTCGTCCTTGGTGAAAGCGGTGCGTATTGTAGGGAAGCGACCGTTCGCGGTCAAGCTCAATCGTCGGTAGGGCTCACCTCAATCCGCAGCGTCGTCGGCGGCTTTGATCGACTCCGTCGCCACGTTCTTTGGGATCGGCTCTATTGTCCCTCTGCCCTCAAACGGATGTCTCCATAAGTTGTGATGAGCGTGACCGCCCGCAGGCCCGAACCGATCTGACCCTTCCAGCGACGCTCGGCCCCAACCGCTGCCTCACTCTCGATCTCCACGCCAGGAAAGGCGCTCTGGAGCTGTCCGTCCTGGGTGCTGAAGTCCAAGACCGCCGAAGTCGTCGGCGAAAGGGCGAGCTCGATGTCTCCATAGCTCGTTTCGAGTCGGACGTCACCCGAAAGGTCGGTCGTGTCGGCATGGATCTCCCCGTGATGCGATCGAACGGTCAGGTTTCCGGAGAAATCCGACACGTGGACATCGTTCGGCGCACCCTCGATGATCGTCGGGCCCGCGACTTCGGCTAGGCTCACGTCCGCCCCGGTCGCGTTGATCTTGAGGGAGCCTCCAATACGTCGCAACGTAATTGGCCGGTCTCCGACATCTACGGTGACGTCACCCGCCACCGAGGAAGCCCGCAGTGTCGTCCGGCGAGCTCGAACGTCGAGGCTCGAAGAGAGATCGCGCAAGTGCAGTTCCCCTCGACGGCTGTCGATTCGCACCGGACCCTGTGCCGATTCAATCGAGACCTCCGCGTCGTTGGCCTCGAGATCGACGCTTCCCGAAGCTCGTCGAACGCGAAGGGTTCCGTGACGAACGGAGAGCTTGGCGTTTCCGGCGATGTCGTCGGCAACGAGGTCGGCGCTCGACGTACTGGCATCGAGATCCCCGGTGACACGGAGCACCACGATGTCCCCGTTGCGCGTCGACGCCTCGACTGGCCCGGAAATGTCCTCGACGCGAATCGCTGACCGGTTCGTGCGCGCGTTCACGTCGCCGGTGCTTCGCAGCACTTCGATTGGGCCCTCGCGCGTCGTGAGATCGGCCGATGCTTCCATGTCGTGGACGGTGATCGAGCCTCCACGTCGGTTCCGAATGTCGAGCGCCGTGCTCCGGGGCAGACGGATCGTAAGCTCGGTCTCGACGAAAAGCCTCTCGGGCGCGACGACCGACAGGCGATTCCCGTTTCCATGCGGAGCGAGCTCGAGCTGGATTTGGTCGGCCGTGCGCCGAGCCTCATTCTCGCCGAAGTCGTGGATGTACTTGGTTATCATCACCTGGAGCCGGTCCTCGCTCCACCCGGATATGCGAACGTTTCCACGCTGGTTCTCGACGAAAAGCGAGCTCCCGGAAGCCAGGGGAAAGCTCTGTTCATCCACGAACTCCCGCCGAGGACCGAGAAACTCCGGTCCGAACACCTCTGCAAACCCGCTCCAATCGGCGCCTTCGGCCAGGTGACTCATCGCTCGACGAGTCGCCGTGAGACCCAGCCCGGCCAGGACGACGACGACTAGCACCGCGACTTCGAGACCGCTGACCCGGGAGCGCTCGGGAGTCATGAAGCGCTTCGCGATCTTGGCTACACCCCAGATGACGAGAACGAGGGGCCAGTAGTCTACGAGCCACTGGAGCGCTTGCGCGGTGCCTCGGAGAAACGTGAGCCCGAACAGATTTACGGCGAGAAAGAAGCTACCCAAGCCGATGAGAAGCAAGCCACTGGCCACGGCACAACCGCTTCTCCTGCCCTTCGGGGGAGCATCCCCGTCAGGCATTCTCGGTCTCGGCGTCGCCACCATCGGTCCCGGCCGGCGGAGGCGGGGCTTCGAAGGAGCTGGCAGCTGGCGTTTCCATGCCCGGGGAGGTCGGGTTTCTCGTTAGGATATAGATTCCGAGAGCGATCAGCACGACCGGCCAGTAGTCCCAAATGAAATCGAAGTCGATGATGTCGGCGTTGTGCAATGTGAACAGCACTCCCAGCACGATCAGGGTCACTCCCCACCACTTGGAGACAGCGGTGCTCGGAGGGTCAGCTGGAGCTTTCCCCGTCTCTATGGCACGGTTGTAATCCATCGCCGCCCGGTACGCGTCCAGCATCGCGTAGAGCCACACGAAAGGTATGAGGATTCCGAACGTGCCCGACCGGCCCGCGATATGGATCGCACTGGCGGCGAGCAGGATGAGAGCCATCCCTTTCGTACCTTGGCCGATATAGACGTGACCGATTCCGGGTAACAGAGACAGCCAGAGCGCGGCTGATGGAGAGCGCTTCATACAAGACTCCTTCTATCCAGGTCGTTGGAAGCTGAGTGAACAAGGGACTCGTGAGTGGCGCTCGAGCTCTCTCCCTCGGAACTCGTCTTCCGTCGAGCTTCCTCCAGATCCCTGAGCTTTTCGCTGAGCCGATCGATGCGATCCTCGAAAGCCACTCCCATAGTGATTCGCAGGACGTTGAGCTCCTCGATCCAACGGTCGGTCTCATGGTAGGTGCGTACGCCGAAGCTATAGAACTTGTGCGCGGTCTGAGATACCTCTCGTGACAGCTCGAAGAAGGCGTCGGGAGGCCGCCAGAGAGCGACCGCAGCAAAGATCGCGGCCGCCGCAATCCAGCTCGCTACCGGCGGGAGCCAGTAGTTCGGCTCGCCGCTCAGGTCGCGGAGCGACGTGCTGGTATGGAGGAGAACGTTCTCCGTGAGGGATTCGGGTGGCTCGACCTCGAGGTCGAGCCGGAGGGCGGCAACCACCTCGCGGACGGCGGCGGTCAGGGCTCGGCATTCCCCGCACCCACTCAAATGAGATCGCATCTCGCGTTCGAGGATGGGGGGAAGCTCGTTCTCGACGAGATCCGAGATCAACTCGAGCGAGCGATTGCAGTTCATGGGTCTTCTCCAATTCTGCCGAGGCTCGAGCTCCATTCTCCCCGCCGCCTCTGGAGAGTCCGCGCGAGCTCGATACGACCCCGATTGATTCGAGATTTGACCGTGCCGAGCGGGATCGCGAGTGCTTCGGACATTTCCTCGTAGCTCATTCCCTGCAGGTCCCGAAGGATGACGGCTTGCGACAATTCGTGGGGCAACCGGTCGAGAATGACCCGGAGCCATCGCGAAAGTTCCCGCGACTCGAGCGCACGGTACGGGTCGGTTCGACCCGATTTATCGCCGACGGAGAGAAGGATCGCTTCGGCCTCCTCGCCGTCGCGGACCAGGTCCCGCTCGCGGCGACGACGACGGTAATGATCGATTGCGTAGTTTCGGGCCACGCGCTGGATCCATCCGGGAAGACTGCCCGAGCTGTCGAAACTCTTGAGCGCCGTAAGAAGGTGCAAGAAGATCTCTTGCGTGAGCTCTTCGGCCTCGTCTGATCTTCCGGTGAATTGAAACGCAATGTGCCAAATCTTTCTCTGGAACCGCTGAACCAGCGCTTTCCAGGCCGCCTCCTCGCGACGAGCGCAGCGGCGTGCTAGCTCGGAGTCCGTCAGGGCCGTTCCTTTTGCCTCCACTTAGCCTGCACCGTGCTCGTTCATGGCTCCGAAGCCGCCTGGGCGGCCAAGGTGACGTTGCAGGCGAGTCATTCGGGAACAGCTCCGCGGCGAGCTCGTCTCGCCCTCTCGCTCCAAGCTCGACCCCAGGAACGAGGTTGTGAAGTCGAAAGTTCCACTAATCCAAACGTCGAGTCCTCTTCGGATCCGCGGCAGATTTCGCTAAGTGTCCACCATGGTTGACTTTCGGTGGCCATTCTAGTAAATCTTGAGGCCCGAAGGTAGGCCGGACTTCGCGAAATTCTCGTGCGGAGCCGAGACCAGGCCCGATGAAGGAAACCGCGAACCCACAGTTCGAACTACCCCTATTTTTCCGTGCCCAGAAAGAGGCTCTCCTCCCCCACGCTGCAGACGCTGGTTGTTTTGTTTTTGACCGGCCTTCTCCTATGGCTGTTCCTTCGAGGCTCCGACATCGATTCGATCCGGCTCGCCCTCGCGAGCGCCGACGTGGGGCTGGTCATCCTGGCTGTCCTCGCCACGATGATGACCTATTTGATCCGGGCCTTGCGGTGGCAGGTGCTTCTAGCACCTCTCGGCCACGCCGGACTCGGCAATTGCTTCATCACGACTGTCATCGGATTCATGGTCAACTTTCTCGTGCCGTCGGGACGAGTCGGAGAGGTCGCGCGTCCCTATCTTCTGGCGCGTCGTGAAGAGCTGTCGGCATCGAGCGCTCTTGCGACCGTCCTCCTCGAGCGCCTTCTGGACCTGGTGACGGTGACGACGCTGGTAGGAGCTTGGCTCCTTGTTTCGGACCTTCCTACCAGGAACGGGGAGGCCATGTCCGGCTTGTCCGCCGGAGGCGCCCTCGGACTGCTGGCGGCGTTGTCGATGCTTTCGATACTGTTCTGGTCCAATCGACATCCGGAAGCGTCGCTCGGTGGGGCTCGCAGGCTCCTCTCCGTCTTCCCCGAGTCCATCAGGTCACCGGTGTTGCGCTTCTTCGCGACTTTCGTCTCCGGGCTGGCCGTTCTCATGGACGCGGGACGTTTGGTCAAGGCTTGCGCTTATTCCATCGCCTTGTGGCTCAACATCTGTTTGGGTTTCTGGTTGGGCTCGCGCGCGTTGAGCGTGGAATTCGAGTACTTTGATACCTTTCCGGTGATCGGCTTCCTGACAATCGGTGTCGCGGCTCCAACTCCGGGTGGCATCGGTGGCTACCATTACATGTGTGCGCTGGCCCTGAGCCTCCTCTTCGGCACCGACGCCAGTGTCGCACGCGCCGTGGCCCTGGTGAATCATGCCATTGCCTTCGTACCGGTTACACTGCTCGGAATCGTGTTCTTCACCAGCGGGTCGGGTGGAGGACTCAGCCTCCACGAGGTAAGAACGCTGAAACATTCCTTCGAGAACAGGAGAAACGACAATTGAAATGTCCCTTCTGCGGCCATGTGGCCGACAAGGTGGTCGATTCACGGGAGAGCAAGGAGGGCGAGGCCATTCGTCGTCGCCGCCAGTGTCTGAAATGTGAACGGCGCTTCACCAGCTACGAAAGGATCGATCGAATCGACTACCGGGTGGTCAAGAAGGACGGGCGGCGCGAGCGGTTCGATCGGGAGAAGCTGCTCGGCGGCATCCTCAAAGCCTGCGAGAAGCGAGCGGTTCCCGTAACCCGGCTGGAGGCGATCGTGGACCGGGTCGAGCACCGGCTTCATGACAGCCCCGACAAGGAAGTGACCACCAACGAGATCGGCGAGTTCGTCATGTCCGAGCTAAAGGGACTGGATCAGGTCGCCTATGTAAGATTCGCCTCGGTCTACCGCGACTTCAAGGACGCGAACGAGTTTGTCGAGACCATTCGCTCGCTTCTCGGGAGACACGACCTCACGGTCGGGAGCGAATGATCGCGTGACCGACAGCCCAGAGGTGCGCCTCGACCGAGTGCCGCTTGTCATCGGCCTTACGACGCTATCTCTGCTGATGACCTCGATCTCCGCTCCAGCAGCGGAGATCAAAGATCTCGTCCCCGTCGTGCGGGGCGAGCGTATCTTCGTGAGCTTCCGTCTCGACCAGGCCTTTACCGAGGAGATCGAGCACGCCATTGCCACCGGGCTCGAGGTCAGCTTTCGGTACAATGTTCAGTTGAAGCGGGTGCGCGGCATCTGGTTCGATCGCGAGGTCGCCGCTCGGCAGATCGTCACGACCGTGGCCTACGACAATCTGACGAAGCGTTACAGCTTCACGAGGGAGATCGATGGCGAGATAGACGCGACCGACGTCGCGTCGGACGCGGAGACCATGAGGCGGTTCATGACCAGGTTCGACTCGTTGGGTATGTTCGACGTGTCGCTGATGGAGCCCAACGGAGAGCATTATCTGCGTGTCAATGGTGTGATTCGGGAGCGGAACCTCTTGTTACTGATCCCTTGGGACGTCGGCGCCGGTTGGAAAGAGGCGCACTTCACCTACGTGCGGTAGCCATGACGAATTCGTCTTCCAAGCTGGAGTTCAAGGACAACGTTCGTCTCGTCGGCCTGACGGTTCTGATTCTTGCCGTCGTGAGCGTCTCCAGCAATTATCTAATCGGCAAATCCGAGTCGTTCAAACCGGACTTTCTCGCACGAGTTTTCCTATACGGGTTCACTTTGGTGAACCTGACCATACTCGCCGTTCTCGTCTTCGTTCTGGGGCGAAACCTGATCAAGCTCTTCATCGAGAGACGGCGGTCGGTGCGCGGGGCCAAGTTCAAGACGAAGCTCGTCGTCATCTTTACCGGATTCGCCCTTCTTCCCTCGGCTCTCATCGTCCTGGTCGGGAGTCGATTGATTTCTACCGCGGTAGAACGTTGGTTCTCGCATCCCGTCGAGCAGGTGCTGGTGGGCGCCCAGGATATCGTCGAGCACTACTACCACGAGAAACAGGAGAACGCCACGGCCTATGCCCGACGCCTCTCGAGTGACGTGAGCCGAGAGGGCCTGCTCGAGCCCGGCCGCCTTTCGCGCCTCGGCCGGACCATCGAAGCTCGCCTCACCCAGTACCGACTCGACATGATCACCGTGTTGTCTCGGGAGCACGCCTTGTGGACTTCGGCTCGCCCGGGCCTGCCGCAGTACAATCCCGATTCGACGATCCGTCTCGCCGAGACCGGGCTGCGCGGAGAAGAGTCGTTGCGCCAGGATTCCCTCGGCGACGGCACACTCATTCAATACGTCTCGCCCATTTTGCGCCGCGAAAGTAACGAAGTCGCCGGCTCGGTCGTCGTTTCCTATTTCATCCCCAAGTCGATTGCCGCGACGCTGGAGGACGTCAACCAGAATGCCAATGTCTACCAGCAGGCGGAAGCTCAGAAAGAGCCCATCCAGGACCTCTATCTTTCGTTCTTCGTCATGGTGTCGCTCTTGCTCCTGCTGTCGTCTACCTGGCTCGGGCTCTATCTGGCGAAGAGGATAACCGTCCCCGTAAGGGAGCTCGTGGAGGCGACCGAACGGGTGATGGCCGGCGATCTGGATCAGCCCGTGAGGGGACCGGCGGTGGACGAGCTCGGTCTCCTGATGGAGTCTTTCAACCGAATGACGGCCAAGCTCAAGAGCAGCCAGGAGAGGCTCGAATCGTCGCGACAGGATCTCGAGACCAAGAACCGCGAGCTCGACCGCAGGCGACTGTACATGGAAACGGTGCTGGAGAACATCACCACCGGGATCGTTTCACTCGATCGCGAGGGATGCGCAACCGGGGTGAACCAAGCTGCCCGGCGCCTGCTCGCCTTCGACGGTCCGGTGGCCGGACGCCACTATCGTGATCTCTTCCGCGACGAAACGCTGCATATCCTCAGGCGACTGCTTGATGAGATGCTCATCGTTGAAGGACGTCCTCCGGTGGAAGAGGAGGTCGACATAAGCGTTGGGGAGCGAGAGCTCCACCTCTCGGTCTATATCACGACGGTTTCCGGAGCGGACCAGGAGCCCTCGGGGCTGCTGATGGTGCTCGACGATCTGACGCAGCTGCTGAGGGCACAGAAGGTGGCGGCCTGGCGCGAGGTCGCCCGTCGACTGGCTCACGAGATCAAGAATCCTTTGACTCCGATTCAGCTTTCGGCGCAGCGCATACGAAAGCATTTCCGGGCGCGCTCGGCCGAGCTTCCCCGTGTCGTCGAGGAGGGCGCCGGCACTATCATCGAAGAGGTCGAATCCCTCAAGAACCTCGTGGACGAGTTTTCTCAGTTCGCCCGGATGCCATCGGTTTCCGTCGACGCTCACCAGCTCAACCCCCTGCTTTCGGGAACGCTCGAGCTGTACGAGGGTCTGTTCTCCGAGCTCGAGATCGCGAGGCGTTTCGAGGAAGGTATACCGCGGGTCTTGGTGGATCCCGAGCTCATAAGACGGGTCTTCATCAACATCATCGACAACGCGATCGAAGCGAATAGCCGAAAGGGGCGCGTCGAGGTATCGACGCACTTCGATCCGGACCTTCAGGTGGCGCGGGTCGAAGTGGCGGACGACGGACCAGGGATCCCCCCCGGCGATCGGGACAAGCTCTTCATGCCCTACTTTTCTACGAAGCGGCGGGGAAGCGGACTGGGACTTGCCATCGTCAAGCGAATCGTTGCCGAGCACCGGGGGCGCGTTCGCATCGAGGAGAACGAACCGAGAGGCGCGCGGTTCGTGATCGAGCTTCCCGTGGAAGTCTCCCTGGATATCGCTGGCGCCACGGCGTCTCGGCCGAGCGTCGATACGCCGGCGAGTGGAGATCGCTAGGCCATTTCCGGGATGGGAAGAAAGGCACCGGCCGAACGTGAAACCGCTCGCTCCGGCAGCGGAGGGAACGACACCTTCGGGCCGAGATGACGTCTATGGAACGCATCCTGGTCGTCGATGACGAAGCGGGAGTCCGCACGTCGCTTCGTGGAATCCTCGAGGACGAGGGATACCGGGTCGAATGCGTCGCCACCGCCGAAGCTGCGCTCGCCCGTCTCTCTACCCGTCGCTATGACCTGGTCTTGCTCGACATCTGGCTTCCCAACATGGACGGTATGGAGGCCCTCCACAAGATTCGGGACAAAGATATCGATACCGCGGTCATCATGATATCGGGCCACGGCACCATCGAGAACGCGGTGAGGGCGATTCAGCTAGGCGCCTATAATTTCGTCGAAAAGCCGCTCTCGCTCGACAAGACCGTAATCGCGGTAAACAACGCTCTCAGACAGCGACGCCTCGAAGCCGAGAATCGGTATCTGCGCGAACGGGTCGAATCGAGGCAGGTCCTCATTGGGGAAAGTGCGGCCATGCGGGAGCTCAGGAAGCAGATCGCGATAGCCGCCCCCACGAACGGACGCGTGCTCGTATTCGGCGAGAATGGAACGGGGAAGGAGCTCGTGGCGCGCTCGATCCACGCACAATCGCTGAGGAAAGACGGGAACTTCGTCGAGGTGAACTGTGCGGCGATACCTGAGGAGCTCATCGAGAGTGAGCTCTTCGGGCACGTCAAGGGTGCTTTCACCGGAGCGGTCTCGAACCGAAAAGGGAAGTTCGAGAGCGCCGATTCCGGAACGCTGTTTCTCGACGAAGTGGGCGACATGAGCCTGAAGACCCAGGCGAAGGTGCTTCGGGTCCTGCAAGAACAGAAGTTCGAGGCCGTCGGGAGCACGGAATCCGTGGAGGTCGATTGCCGAGTCATCGCGGCAACCAACAAGGATCTCGAACGAGAGATTGCCGCGGGCACTTTTCGAGACGATCTCTTTTTCCGGCTCAACGTGATCCCTTTCTACATGCCGCCGCTTCGAGAAAGGCGTGAGGATATTCCAAGTCTCGTGGCCCATTTCATCGAGGAGTTCTCCGTCGAGTATGGCAAGAGGCCCAAGACGACGAGCGCCGAGGCCATGGAGATGCTCATGTCGTACCAGTGGCCCGGCAACGTTCGCGAGCTCAAGAACGTGATCGAGCGGGTGGTCATCATGATCACGGGAGACGTCGTCGGGGTCGGCGACCTCCCCAATGTTCTCCGCCGCGGTCGTGGCGATGTCTTCGAGACCGTGGGGGATTTCCGATCCCTGGCGAGCGCCCGAGAGGCGTTCGAGCGCGGTTTCATTCTCAAGACGCTCCAGAAGAATGGCGGAAACGTCTCCCGTACGGCGGAGGCGCTCCAGATCGAGCGGTCTCATCTCTACCGGAAGATGAAAGCCTACGGTATTCGATGAACCGTCGAAATCTTGTCCTCCAGAATACCTGGCGGCTCGTCGAGCGCGAGTCTCTCCCTCATGTCCTCGAAGGCGGCTGCTCTCGGGAGGAGCCCCACGATCTCCGAGCCCGCGATCTCTACCTTGTGCCGGCCCGCCTCCTTCTCGACCGCGCGAAAAGCTGTCTCCAGGGAAGTCACGCGGAAATCGGTGAGATTCATGGAAACTTGTACGCACCCTCTTGCGCTGAGCTCGAAACCCAGCGCCTGAACGTGAGGCAACCCCCCGTTCGACGCGCGGATGGTCCTTGCGATCGCCTTGGCGACGGCGACGTTGTCGGTCCGGAGGTTCACATTGAAAGCGATCAGAAAGTCCCGGACCCCGACTGCCATCGCCCCCGCGGTAGCGTGAGGTTCTCCTGGGCCGAAGTCGGGGACGAGCTCGCGGGAAGCCATTCGTTCCGAGAGCGCCTGGAAGCCCCCGCGCCGAAGCTGCGCCAGCTCGCGCCGACCGGGACCGGGGCTCGAATCAGCGTACAGAAACACCGGAAGCGCGAACGATTCCGCAATCGTCTGCGCGGCTTCACGGACGAGGGCTTGCAGCCGGGTCTGGGAGAGTGCTCGCAGGGGCACGAAAGGAAAGACGTCGACCGATCCGATGCAAGGGTGCTCGCCCCGATGGGTTCTCAGGTCGATGAGCTCGAGCGAGAGCGACACGAGTCGGCTGACCGCATTCATGAGCTCACCCGGCCGCACGACCGCCGTGAGCACGCTTCGATTGTGTGACGGGTCGCTGTGAACGTCCAAGAGCCAAACGCCCTGGGCCCGACCGAGCGAGTCGGCGATCGCGCGAACGACGTCCCGTCTGCGGCCTTCACTGACGTTCGGGACGATCTCGACGAGCGGGTCGAGCTTCATGGGCGTCGCGCCGACGTTCGGCGACCCGGGAGCATCGCACTACCATTGTAAGCGGTTTGGAAGTATAGTTCCGAAAAAGCGGGATCGGCATATTGGACCGTAGGGAAAGGGAGCTCGAGCCGGGAGGCACGCGTCGCGACCTGGCATCGGATGGTCGGGCGCTTTCGAAGACCACCGATCTCCTGAATCAGGGCGATCATCTGTACGCAGCCGGTTTCTTCCAGCGGGCGGTGCACGTCTGGACCCGCATCCTCTTCGTGGACCGAGGCAACCAAGTGGTGCGGGCGAGAATCAAGAGGGCCAAGGAGGCGCTCGCCGAGCGTCAACGACAGCTTGATTCTCAGGTCGCCGAGGCGGGCCGGCTCCTCGCGAGAGGCGACGTCGACGGGGCCTCCCAGAGCGTTCGGGCGGCTCTCGCGCTCGACTCTCGAAACGCGGAGGCCTTGCGCCTCTCAGAGATGATCGCGACGACTGGGAGACGCCCCACGGCCCGGCCGGAGGCAAACGCCGGCTCGCATGGCGTGGAAAACGTGCCATCTCGCGGTCTCCTCCTTCGCGTGACTCGGACGAAGGATCGGATCGGGATCAAACACTCTGCCGTCGCTTCTCCTCTGAAGATGACGGCGTTCATCTTGTTCGTCAGTGTCTTGTTTGCCGCGGGCGCGCTGCTCCTTTACATGAACTGGGAGTCCATCGTGAGCGATGGCGTAGGCGCGTCCACGGCGGCCACGGCGACATCCGGTTCGCAGTGGCGAGCACCCGTGCCGCCCGGTCTAGCGGAGCTCCGGTACTACAACGGTGTCCGCTTGTTCGAGCAAGGGCGCTATCGGGAGGCGCTCGCCGAGCTCGGGCGGGTGGACCGTGAGTCGAAAGTGGCTGCGGAAGCAAGGGGTTTGATCCTTCGCATCGAGGAAAGACTCCTTCGGGCGGCTCCGGATCCCCTCGGGGACGACGGGAGGGCCCCAGCGGGGACGAGGTGAAGCTGTGATCTGCGCGGAGTGCCGGACGGAAATCGACGTTCTCGCTGTCATTTGTCCCGGTTGCGGCGCCCGCCGAAAGACGCGTGGCGAGCAGGCGGACTGGCGTGATCAAGTCCGGGAGGTGGTCGATCGGCACCGGGAGAGGAAACGCCGAGAGATCTCCAGGCGAGACGACGACGCGCGACAGCTCTCCATCTTTCCCGAAACCCCTGAGGAGGACGAGCAGTCGCGAGTCGAGCGACTCCGACGCGCCGAGATTCGGGCGAGGGTCGAAGAGCGTGCGAAAAAGCGACGACCCACTCCGGCCGCCGGGCGCCTCTTCGAGGCGGGTGAGCTTCCTTTACCCTCGGGCTCTGCGGCAGCCCGTGAGCTGCGGGCCGAAGGCGAATGGGAGCCCATCGACACGACCACGGCGGAGTTCGAGCCCCTCACCGACTTCGAGCAGAACTTCGGGGTCGACACGGATTCGGTGCAAGAGGAGCCCATCTCCGAGGCAGCGTTCTCGAACCAGGGGCCAGCCTCGGTCGGAGAGCGAGCTATCGCTGGGTTCATCGACATCGTTTTCGTCGTGTCGATCCAGCTGACGCTCTTCTACCTGACGACGCATCTCGTTGCGCAGCGCATTGGCGCGCTGCCACGCTCCGCTCTCGCGGCCATGGCTGTGGTTGGAGCCGTGCTCGCTGCTGGGTACTATCTGTTCTTTTGGGCGCTGTCGGGGCAGACGCTCGGGAAGCTTCTGACGGGCGGACGGATCGTGGATCGCCGCGGTCGGGCCCTGGGGTTCGCTCGTGCGGCGACCCGCCTCGCCGGCGTCCTGCTTGCCGCTCTCCCGCTCGGTGCCGGTTTCATCGGCCTTTGGACCGATCCCGAGCGCCGAGGCTGGCACGATCGGATCGCGGGAACGAAAGTCATCCGCGGCTGAGCCTCGCGCTGTCCCGAGGGGGTTTGGATCGCTTGTTCCTGACGGGACTGGTCCGGGAGCACCGTGACTCGGTTATCGGCTGTGTCGTCCGTTCGGCAAGCTTCGACTCCCAAGCTTCCCTGGTGATTTTCGAGACCAGCCTGCCGCGTCCCGGCGCGCTCGTCGTCAGCCTCGAGCGCGAAGTCGCAGGGTTTTATCGAGGCGAGGCACCCAGGAGGCTGCGCCCTGTTGCCAGCCTCAAGAAGTGGCTAACGGGTTCTCGTGTCGTCGACTTCGGTATATCCGAAGTCGATCGCGTCGTAACGCTATCGCTCGAGCAGACGAGGCTGAGCGGAAGAAAGATCCGGCTCGAGGTCGTACTGGAAGTCGCCGGCTCCCGGGTTGCTCTCTACGTGGTCGACGCCGAGTCTCGAACGGTCATCGAGGCGTTCGCTCGTGGGCCGAAGCGGCTCGAGCCAGGGCAGTCATATGTCTCTTGTCCACCGCCCCCTCAGGCTTCGCCCCTTGCCGAGTCCGTGGCGGAGTTCGAAAAACGCCTGGCAACGAGCTCGAAAGACGCGCTCCTTTCGGCGAGCGGCCTGACTCCGCTGCTCGTTTCAGAACTGCGATGGCTGATGGAACGACAGGGTCTCGACGCGTCCGGTGCGTTCGCCAGCTTGATCGAGCGATTGCGCCAGCCGTCTCCCATGATGTACGTCAGCGATGACACAATCTTGCTCTCTCCGATAAGCCTCGAAAGCCGGAGTAATACGTTTGTCGGGCGCCCGTTCGGGACGTTCAACCAGGCGCTCGCCGAGGCCGTCGGGCTGGCAAACACGAGACGCCGGTTCGAGAATCGATATCGGCGGCTCGCCTCGGCGGTCGAAAGGAGTCTGGCGAAGACCCGGAGGCTGCGTGACAAGCTCATCGAGCAACGGAAGGGGGCCGAGGCCGCCTCCGAAAATCGGCGGTTCGGCGAACAGCTTCTGGCCGGCCTCTCCCAGGCTCGGCGGGTACGGGCCGAAGCCGTCTCGGTCCCTGACTCTTTCGACCCGGATGGAGGCGAGATCGAGATCGAGATCGACCCGAGGAGAAGCCTTGCGTCGAACGCCGAGAGATACTTTGCCATGGCCCGACGAGCCGAACGTGCGGCGCGCGTCCTCGACGAGCGGATCCGTGAGCTCGGGCAATTCATCGGATACTTGGAAGAGACCGAGGTGGCGCTCGCGGACGTGAAGGGCGAGGAGGAGATCGAGCAGCTCGAGCTCGAAACCATCGAGGAAGGACTCGTCTTCCCCGCTGGCAAATCCACGCCCCCCGCGCGACGAGCGGAGGGGACGCGTCTTTCGCCCAGGAGTTTCACCACCGGGCACGGGGGCACCATCCTGGTGGGTCGTTCGTCTCGAGGAAACGAGGCTCTGACTTTTCGAATCGCGCGACCTAACGACCTTTGGTTCCACGTCGCCAACATGCCGGGGGCGCACGTCGTCCTGAGGGCCGCTTCCGTCGGTCCGGCCGACGAGGAGGTCGAGCAAGCGGCAAGCGTCGCCGCTTACTACAGCAAGGCGAGACAGGATTCGCGCGTCGAGGTGATCGTCACCGAGCGCCGCAATGTGAGCAAGCTCAAAGGGGCTCCGCCGGGTACGGTGGCCGTCAAGCGGTACCGTACTCTGCGAGTCTCGCCGAAGATCGACGTGGAGACCGCGTGATTGAGATGAACGCATGATTGCCGGCATCATCAACGTCGGAAACGAGCTCCTCGCCCCCGGTCGCACGGAGTCGAACGCCGCATACCTGACGGAGCGCCTCGGAATTTTGGGAATCCCGGTCGTTCTCCGCGCCGTCGTGGGAGACGACGAGAGCGCGATCGCCGACATGATGCGTCACATCCTGGACCGCGCGGACATCGTTTTCGTGAGCGGCGGGCTCGGGCCTACGTCCGATGACTTGACCCGGGAGGCGCTGATGCGAGCCTTCGACGTGGAGGCGTCTCTCGATCGCTCGTGGCTCGACACGATTCACTCTCGGTTCGAGCGAAGAGGGATCGAAATGCCCCAGGTCAACGAGAAGCAAGCACTCGTGCCCGAGGGAGCCGAGCTCCTTACGAACCCGATCGGGACGGCGCCGGGCCTTTGGTTTCCCGCTCGCCCCAAGGGGGTCGCCGTTCTTCTGCCCGGGCCGCCACGCGAGCTGCAATCCGTGTTCGACACTCATCTCACCTCCCGTCTCGCTGCGCTCGGCCGCGGGATTCTCTACCGCGTGCGCACGCTCACGGTGGCGGGATTGCCCGAATCGGTCGTGGAGCAGGCGATCGGGGACCTTTATCGTGACTCGAGCAACCCCGTGACCACGATCCTGGCATCCGCCGGGGAGGTGGAAATCCGGCTGACGGCGAGCGCTGAATCGAGCGAAAAAGCGGAGCGGAGAAACGAGGAGCTCGCGAGGGGGATTCGAAAGGCTTTGGGCGACGCGATCTTCACCGAGGCGAACGAAAGCCTCGAAGCGGTGGTCGGGCGTCTTTTGATCGAGCGCGAAAAGAGGCTCGCGATTGCGGAGTCGATCACGGGTGGGCTCATCGCCCACCGGCTTACCGAGGTCCCCGGATCGAGTCGTTACTTCGATCAGGGGGTCGTGACCTACAGCAACGAGAGCAAGGTGGAACTGCTCGGCGTTGCTCGCGAGCTAATCGATCGTGTGGGCGCGGTGAGCCCGGAGGTCGCGCGGGCCATGGCGCTAGGGGCACGTGAGCGCAGCGGCGCGGATGTCGCCGTGGGCGTTACGGGCATTGCCGGCCCCGACGGAGCGACTCCGACGAAGCCCGTGGGCCTGGTTTACGTCGGTCTGGCTTCGAAAGGGATGGCTCATGTGGAACGATTCGTCTTTCCCGGAGATAGACGTTACGTCAAACGTTGGGCGTCGCAAGCGGCGCTCAATCTCGTCAGGCTGCACCTGATTCGAGAGCGGGTGTGAGCGCGATGCGCGTCTTCTTCGCCATCGAGCTCTCTCCCGGGGTTCGAGCGAGCCTCGTCGAGCTCGCTCAGGAGCTGGCTCCACGGATCGACACCGCTCGCCTGGTTCCACCGCAAAATATTCATCTGACGCTCCGATTCCTCGGCGAGACCAAGGAGGACAGGCTCACTGGCCTCGTCACTCGGCTCCGGCCCGAGATTCGCCTCTCGCCAGGTTTCGAGCTTCGCTTTGGCGGGGTCGGCGTATTTCCCGACGCAAGGCGTCCTCGGGTCCTCTGGGTGGCCGTGGTCGATCCCCCCCAGGCGCTATTCGACCTCCATTCTCTGATCGAGCGTTTCGTCGGCGAGGCCGGTTTCGTGCCCGAGGAGCGCAAGTTCGCCCCCCACTTGACGCTGGCCCGGTTTCGCCGCGTCCCGAAGAGCCTGGCGCCGCTGCTTTCCGATCTTTCGGAACGCGGCGTGGGACGCCTGCACGTCGCGGATCTGGCTTTGTTCGAAAGCCGACTTTCACCTCAAGGTGCCTCTTATCGTGTCATCGAGAAGCTTCCGCTCGGGCGTCCTGAAGCGGCACGGCCCGGTGGGACTTACCGGAACATGCTGCTATAATCATATTTACGGATTCACCCCTCGCGCACCTAGCAGATATCATGTTCGAGCTGGCCTTCTTAGAGGAAGGAAACGAGCAAGTCGTACCGATCGGCGCCGAGGGTGTGGTTCTGGGCCGGTCGCCCGAATGCGACGTCGTCATCAAGGATTTCGGCGTGTCCCGCCGCCACGCCGAGGTGGTGGTCGATGGAGACCATTGCCGACTCGTAGACCTCAAGAGCAAGAACGGTACTCAGGTCAATGGCATGCGAGTGCTCGAAGTCATTCTGAACGACGGGGATGAAATCCTTCTGGGAAAGTTCCTCGTCCAGTTCCGGAAGACCCTAGACGAGCAGGTCGTTCTCGACGAGGAAAAACCGATGCTCGAAGAAGCGGGCACTGTGATCCGGAGCGTCGGCGAGCTCTCGAAGTATATCCTCGAAGGTGATACGGGCGCGCACTCGCAGGCCGGACTTCGCTCTGCCGTCAGCACCCCCGAGCTTTCGCGTGAGGCGGGCGAGCTCGGAAAGATCAATCGGATTCTCCGGAGCTTGTCGGGGCTGGCCAAGGCGTTACTCTCCGCGCAGCCCGAGGAAGTGCCCGCCCGGGTGATGGATGCCGTTTTCGAGCACATCCCCGCCGACCGCGGGTTTCTCATGCTCTACGACGAGGAGCGCAACCTGAAACCGAAGGTCGTCCACCACCGCCACGGGCACGACGAGAAGATCACGATCAGCAAGACGATTGCCGATCGCGTCGTGCAGGACCGAGTCGCGATCCTCACCTCGGACGCCCAGGTCGACCCACGTTTTGCCGCAGGCGACAGTATCCGTTTCCATGGCATTCGATCGGCGATGTGTGTGCCTCTTTGGAGAGGAGACGCGGTAATCGGCATCATCCACGTGGATAGTCCGATGCAGACCAAGACGTTCACGCCCGACGATCTCGAGCTTCTCACCGCCCTGGGGAACTACGCGGCGGTGGCGATCCAGCAGGCGAGCCTGAACAAGAAAGTACAGGAGGAGAAGATCGCGCGAGAGCGTCTGGAGAAGTATTTTTCCCCGGCGGTGGCCACGCGCATACTTTCCGAAGGTGAAAAAGAGGCGCAAGAGCTCGAAGCGACGGTATTGTTCACCGATATCGTTGGATTCACCCAGCTCGCCGAGAGCATGGACGCTCCGAGCGTGGCACAGCTTCTCAACGAGATTTTTTCTCGTATGTCGGAGCCGATTCTCGAGTCGGACGGTACACTGGATAAGTTCATCGGCGATTGCATCATGGCCGTGTTCGGTGCGCCATACCCTCAGACGGATCATGCCGTGCGTGCGGTTCGAGTGGCGCTCGAAATGCGAAACCGCCTGAACGAGCTCAATGGTGAGCGAGGCGGGGGCGACATAAGAGTCCGTACTGGAATGAACAGTGGGCCGGTCTTGTCCGGTCCCATCGGCTCGATGAAGCGAAAGGAGATCACGGTTCTGGGTGATACCGTGAATATTGCCTCGAGAATCGAATCGATGGTTGCCGGGGCGGATCAGATCGTCATCGGGGAGCGAACATACGAGCTCGTCAAAGGGCAGTTCGAGGTCAAGGACATGGGAACCGTTGCCCTCCGTGGCCGAAAGGAGAGCGTGCGAGTCTACGAAGTGATCGGGGAGAAGGTCCATTGAGCTCGATGGCCCGGCGTCCAAGCCGAAGAGGCCGGTTCCAGATCGTCCCTCGGGCGAGGGCGCATATCCGGAGGCGCGGAAAGATCCTCTATTCCTTGATGCTGCTGATGCTCGTGGCCGGTCTTGCGCCTCTGATGATCACCACTTTGTGGCTCGTGAGGAGAAATCGCGAAGCGCTCGAGGCATCGGAACGACTCCTCCAAATCGATCAGACTCGCTCCATCGCTCAGCAGGCGCGACTCTATCTCCAGTCGATGCACAATCAGCTCGAGGCGATTGCGCAGACCTTCGAGATTGCGTCGGATCCCGGCGCCATTCGCGCGCGTGTCCGCTCGGTCACCCCCGAGGCCCTGATCGATTTCATCGAGGAGGATCGAATTCGTTCGGTCACCGTCTTCGACCGGGACGGGAGATTCGTGAACGCGGGCTACTCGCTCGACGATGCCGACATCGAGGGGTCGCTCAGGCAATCGCTCGTCGAGGGACTCTCGGGACGGACCTGGGTGTCCCGTCCTCATATCTCGGAGCCGCTGCTCGACACCGTGGTCATCATGTCGGCGCCGGTGCGCGCCTCTTACGGAGGCGAAGGCGAGCCGTGGGTCGAGGGCGTCATCTCCGCGATGGTGAGTCTGAAGCCAATCGAAGAGATGGTGAAACAGAAAGGGAACGACCGGCGGAGCGTCTTCGTCGTAGACGCCGACGGAAGCCTCGTGACCCATTCCGACCCCGAGACGCTGTTCAATCGTGTCGACCTTTCGAAGACTCCGATCGTACGCGGTTTCCAGGAGTCGAGGGGACAGGCGAGTGGCTCGGTCAATTTCGAGCTTCTCCATGATGGCAACCCGAAACAGATGCTCGGCACCTACACGCCGATCGGCGATTTGGGCTCGCCGGTGCCGTTCCTGAGGACGCTCGGATGGGGAGCCATCGTTCAGGCCGAGGAAGAGGCGGTGTTCTTCTCGGTTCGCGAGATCGTGAAGGACAGTGTTTTCATCGCGGTGCTGGCGGCCGCCCTCGCCGTCGTTTTAGCCGTCGTTTTCGCCGGGCGTCTGTCCCGGCCAATCGCCGATCTCGCCGAGGGTGCTCGGCGACTGGCCTCGGGCGACTTTTCGCAGAAGATTGCGATCAAGAGCGGCAATGAGATCGCGGAGTTTGCCGAGACCTTCAACTTCATGGTCTCGGAAATCCGCGGCTTCATCGAGCGGTTGCGACGGGCGGCCCAGGAGAACAAGGAGATGTTCATGGGCGCGGTCACGTCGCTGGCGGCGGCGATCGACGCCAAGGACCCCTACACCGCGGGACATTCGGAGCGCGTCGCCCACTACTCGGCCACCATCGCCAAGGTCCTGAAGCTGCCCGAGGAGGACGTGGAGACGATCCGCATCGCAGCGTTGATGCACGACGTCGGGAAGATCGGCATCCAGGACAGCATCCTCGGCAAGGCGGGCCCCCTCACCGACGAGGAGTTCGAGATCATGAAGACCCACCCGACCAAGGGTGCGGCCATCATGGAGCACGTCCCTCAGCTGAAATCGATGATCCCGGGCATGAAGTTCCATCACGAAAACGTGGATGGGAGCGGATATCCCGAGGGGTTGACCGGCGAGCAGATTCCCCTCATGGCCAAGATCGTCAGCGTTGCTGATACATTCGACGCCATGACGACCAACCGCCCCTATCAGAAGGCGATGGAGATTACCTACGTCTTTGCTCGCATGCGGAGCTTCATCGGCAAGAAGTTCGAGGCCCACTTCGTCGAGGCGCTAATTACCGCCTACGAGGAGGGGCTCATTCGCCCCAATATTCACGTCAAAACCTATGTGGATGAGAAAGTTCCTCCTTCGGATCGGAAACGAGTCCAACATCAGGAGGTCGAGCTTCCCGCCCCGCAGCTCGGTCCTGCTCTCGTCGCCGAGCCGCCGCGGGCTCCCGTAGCCGCGTCACGCGCCGGCTCATCTGTCGCCGTGGAGGACAATGGAATCGGGCCAGCTCCCGCCTTGATGGATCGCGTTTGGTAATAACGATAAGATACACGCGTTCCAAACTCAGGAGGTAACGGGATGGCTGGCAGGAAGGCTATCATTCCTCTGGTGGTTATGGCTTCGCTTGCCCTGCTCGCGGCGACCGGCTGGACTCAGACCGATCAGGAGATCGAGGAGGCGCTCAGGATCTTCAATCGCGCGAAGCTCCTCCATCAGGAACAGGAGTACGAGCGTGCCATCAAGGAGTACGAGTCTGCGATCAAGCTCGACGGCGAGAATGCTTTCATCTATAACTCGCTCGGGTTGGCCTTCGCCGCGGTCGGCAAGTTCGGCGATGCCTTGAAAGCTTTCGAGAAGGCCATCGTTCTCAATCCCGAGCTCACCGACGTTTACAACAACATGGGAATGGTCTACGCCGAGCAAGGTAACCGACAAAAGGCGTTCGAGGCCTTCGCGCGCGTCGTGCGAAACCCCGATTATCCTACGCCGGAAAAGGCGCTATACAACCTGGGGAACCTGTACCTTGAGGACGGCAATCTCGAGCTTGCGCTGATGCACTTCCAGCGTTCCGTCGAGAAACAGGAGGATTTCTCTCTCGGCTATAGAGGCCTCGGCCGGGTTCATTTCGCCTTGGGCGACCTAGAGGCGGCGGAAACGAATTTTGCTCATGCCGTGGAGCTGGATGACAAGGACGTGGAGAGCCTCTTTCAGCTGGCTCAAATCTATGCCAATCGGGGAGACTTGGAAGAAGCTCGCAAATTCTATCGACGGGTCGTGGAAGCGGATCGTTTCTCTCCGTTCGGGCGGGCAGCACTGCGCAATCTGGACAGCTTGAAAGGCAGCTCGCCTTAAACTCGACTCGTCCTTACAAAGAGGGATTATTAGCGTCGGATTCGTCACCGTAATCACGGTACGGAGTACACTGTCTCGTCTTGGCCGGTCTCAGCATTCGAGAGCGCTTGCGGACGTCGCTCGCACGCACCCGGGAGAAGCTCCGGCTGGGGTCGGGTGGTGGGGTCGAGCCGGACTGGGATGCTCTCGAGGAATCGCTGATACTCGCCGATTTGGGTCTCCCGGCCACGACCGAGATCCTGGAGCGAGTAAGGGCTCGCGGCGGTTTTCCCGCGAGCCTTCGCGAAGAGCTCCTCGGCGTGATACGCGCGCCGAGCCAAGCGGAGGTCGGTGCGATGGTACCTCCCAAGGTGACTCTCGTCGCCGGCGTGAACGGAGTTGGCAAGACCACCACGGTCGCGAAACTGGCCCGACGGCACGTCGAGCTGGACAGGCGAGTCGTCATCATCGCGGCCGACACGTTCCGCGCCGCAGCCCAAGAGCAGCTGGAACTGTGGTCGAAGCGCGTCGGGGCTTCTATCTTCGCGGGCGAGCCGGGCCGAGATCCAGCTTCGGTCGTTCATGACGGGCTCACCTCTTCGGTCTCGCGGCGTGCCGATGAAGTGATCATCGACACGGCGGGGCGTCTTCATACGAAGCGGCCGCTGATGGAGGAGCTCGGTAAAGTCGAGCGCATCGCGGGTCGAGTCGTTGCGGGCGCACCTCATGAGGCTTTGTTGGTGATGGACGCGGCGGTCGGTACGAACGGTCTCGTTCAGGCACGTGAGTTCGCAGCGGCTTTGAGGCTGACGGGTGTCGTGCTCACGAAGATGGACGGCACGGCGAAGGGTGGAGTCGTCGTGGCGGTTTCCAAAGAGCTCGGACTCCCGGTCCGATACACGGGTATTGGAGAGGGGATGCAGGACTTGATTCCTTTCGACGCCGAGGCGTTCGTGGACGCGCTCTTGTCCAACTGAGTTCCGATGCGCGCTGACTCCGAGAGGCACGACGAGCGGATGCTCGGGCGAGCTCTGGCCCTGGCCTCGCTTGGCATTGGCTCCGCAGCCCCCAATCCGCTCGTCGGGGCCGTCGTCGCTCGAGGCGAACGAATCTTGGGGCAGGGGTTTCACGTTCGTCCGGGTGAACGGCACGCTGAAGCCGTCGCTCTCGACGATGTCACTCATCGGGGAGAGACGGCTTTAGGAGCCACTCTCTACACGAATCTCGAGCCCTGCTGCCACGTCGGTCGGACGCCCCCCTGCGTCGACGCGATCGCCCGGAGCGGAATCTCTCGAATCGTCGCCGCCATGCGCGACCCGAATCCTAAAGTCGACGGCAAAGGGTTTCGCGCACTCCGCTCGCGGGGAATTCAGGTCGAGGTCGGGCTTCTGCGCGTCCAGGCGATGCGCCTCAACGAAGGCTTCGTCAAGCTCAACCGGCTCGGCGTTCCCTTCGTGACGTTGAAGGGTGCCATGAGTCTCGACGGGCGAATCGCCACTCGCTCCGGCGAATCGAAGTGGATCACCTCCGCCGACGTGAGGCGCCACGCCAGGCTTCTTCGCAAGGAGAACGAAGCGGTGCTCGTGGGTATCGATACCGTCCTGGCCGATAATCCACGACTCGATCGGCGTCCCGAGAATCGGCAGCTTCCTTCGGCCCTCCTACGCGTCGTGGTCGACTCCTCGCTGCGTCTTCCCCGAGACAGTCGCCTCATCCGAGTCCCTGGAGCGGTGGTGGTTTTTTGCGCAAGCAACGCTCCAGGGAGTCGGCGGCGGCTCCTCGAATCGCTCGGTGTCGAGGTCGTGGAGCTGCCGCGACACGAGGGCCGACTCGATCTCGAGGCAGCTCTGAAGTGGCTTGGGGCCCGTGGGGTCAGCCGACTCCTCGTCGAAGGTGGTGGCGAGACTCACGCGAGCTTTCTCGAGCGCGGACTCGCCGATCGCCTAGTTCTCTACGTCGCCCCGCGCATTCTCGGTGGCCGGGACGCAAGACCGCTCGTCGGGGGTGACGGAGCCCGGTCGGTAACGGAGGCGATTCCACTCCGCAGGGTACGCTGGGCCCGTGTCGGGGATGCATGGATGATCGAGGGCTCGCTGGGAGGAGGGTGAATGTTTACGGGCTTGGTGCTGTCCGTGGGTCGGGTCGCCTTCCGGAACGAGCGCGGTGCCGGCCTCGAGCTCGAGATCGAGAGCGCGGCCATCGCCGAAGAGCTTTCGGTCGGAGCCAGTGTGGCGGTATCGGGGGTTTGTCTGACCGCGACGAGCGTTTCCGTCCCGATGTTTCGCGTCGATGTCGCAGCCGAGACCGTCCGTCGAACCCGGATCGGTCGGCTCCCCCTGGGGAGTGCCGTCAATCTCGAGCTTCCGCTGCGCGCCTCCGATCGACTCGGCGGCCATTTCGTACAAGGCCATGTCGACGGCGTGGGGCGAATCGAACAAGCGGGATGGCTCCGCGAGGATTACATCCTTCGTGTTCGGCCCGAGAGGCGGTCGGCCGGGCTCGTGGTGGAGAAGGGATCGATTGCGCTCGACGGAGTGAGCTTGACGGTGACTCGAGAAGGGAACGATTGGTTCGAAGTCATGTTGATTCCCCATACACGCGAGGTCACGACGCTCGGGCAGCTGCGAGCCGGCGACGAGGTGCACATCGAGTACGATATACTGGCGAAATACGTGCATCGACTGACGGGCGGAAGGGACGAATCAAATGAAACGCCTTGAGCGAGAGGGCCTTCCGGGCTTTGCTTCCATTGAAGCCGCAATCGAGGACATTCGTCAGGGCAGGATTGTCATCGTCGTGGACGACGAGGACCGCGAGAACGAGGGTGATCTCACGATTGCCGCAGAGAAAGTGTCCCCCGAGGCCATCAATTTCATGGCGCGGCACGGGAGGGGGCTAATCTGCATGCCCATGACGGGGGAGCGACTCGACGAGCTGCGGATTCCGCTCATGGTTGCCGAGAACACTTCCAGTTACGGCACGGCCTTCTGCGTGTCGGTCGAGGCCAAGGCCGGAGTCAGCACAGGAATCTCGGCTGGCGACCGCGCACGAACCGTGCTCGCCGCCATCGACCCCGCGACGTCACCCAGCGACCTCGTGCGGCCAGGCCACATGTTCCCTCTCCGGGCCAGACCCGGAGGCGTGCTCCAGCGCGCGGGCCAAACGGAAGCGGCGGTCGACCTGGCGCGTATCGCGGGGCTGTATCCCGCGGGAGTGATCTGCGAGGTCATGAACGAGGACGGCTCGATGGCCAGGGTGCCAGATCTCCAGAGGTTCTCGAAGCGCCACGACCTGAAAATGATCACCGTGGCCGACCTCATCCGCTATCGTCTCCGTAACGAGCGCCTCGTCAAGCGGGTGGCCGAGGCCTCGCTCCCGACGCCTTTCGGCACCTTTCAGATCGCCGCGTTCGAGAGCGGAAACGACCGGGCAACGCATCTGGCGCTCATCATGGGAAGCATCAAGAAAGAAGACGTGGTCCTGGTTCGGGTGCACTCGCAGTGCATCACCGGAGAGGTGTTTCACTCCAGGCGTTGCGATTGCGGTTCTCAGCTCGAGCGAGCCCTCCAAAGAATCGGTGAAGAGGGGAAAGGGGTTCTGCTCTATCTCCACCAGGAAGGGCGGGGCATCGGCCTTGTGAACAAGATCCGGGCATACGCTCTCCAAGACGGCGGCATGGATACCGTCGACGCCAACGAACGGCTTGGGTTCAAGGCCGATCAGCGGGAGTACGGAATCGGCGCCCAAATCCTCACCGAGATCGGACTCTCCAGAATCCGGCTTCTAACCAACAATCCACGAAAGTTCATCGCGCTCGAGGCCTATGGGCTCGAGATTACCGAGCGGGTCCCGATCGAGATCCCGGCCAACGAGATCTCGGCGACGTATCTGAAGACGAAGAAAGAACGGCTCGGTCACTTGCTGGAACGGGTTTAGCGCGAATAAGCGTCACAATCGGTCTACGTCAAGCCGGGAGTTGCGAGTGCGAAGAAATACCGTCGGGCTAAAGTATCGCTTTAGCTCCACACTGCTATCGTGCGGCACCCCGGAACTTCCTGGATCCTCCTTGACTTTGACCTGACCCTCTTCTAACATGAGTTGTTGCACCATTTAAAGGGGAGATCCGTCCTCTCGTTCACTCCTTGACCATGTTCGATCAGGTTACTGACAGGATCCAAGGCATCTTCAAGAAGTTGCGGGGCCAACCCCGTCTACGGGAGCGCCATGTCGACGAAGCACTGAGAGAGATCCGTCTCGCGCTTCTCGAAGCGGATGTCCAGTTCAACGTGGCCAAGGACTTCGTGGAGCGAGTGCGCGCGAGGGCGGTCGGCGAGGAGATTCTCGCGTCCCTTACCGCTCCGCAGCAAGTCATCAAGGTCACCCGAGACGAGATGGTGCGACTTCTCGGTGGCTCGCCGGCGGCGCTTCAGCCCTCCTCGAATTTTCCCCGTGTCGTCCTGATGGTAGGCCTCCAGGGCTCGGGCAAAACGACGAGCTCGGCGAAGCTCGCCCGGTGGCTGCGCGACAACGGAAGCCATCCTGCGCTCGTTTCCGTGGACGTTCGGCGGCCCGCGGCTCTCGAGCAGCTCCGCGTGCTCGCTTCGCAGCTCGAGATGCCTGTGGTCGAGCCCGAGACCCTCGACGTCGTGCCGCGCGCCGCGGCAGCTATTGGCGAGGCGCGCGATCGAGGGTTCGACGTATTGGTGGTCGATACGGCTGGCCGGGTCCACGTGGATCAGGCGCTCATGGAAGAGCTCAGGGCGCTCGAGGAGCGATCGAAGCCATCCGACACTCTGTTCGTTGCCGATTCCATGACCGGTCAGGATGCGGTCCGAAGCGCCAGGGAGTTCGCGGGCTTCATCCGGCTCACCGGGCACGTGCTGACGAAGCTCGACGGTGACGCGCGCGGCGGTGCCGCGCTCTCCATCGCGGCCGTCACGGGAGTGCCCATCAAGTTCGCTGCCATGGGAGAGAAGCTCGACGCTCTAGAGCCGTTTCAGCCCGATCGCATGGCTTCCCGAATTCTGGGGATGGGAGACGTGCTCGGTCTGATCGAGCGCGCCGAACGCACGCTCGAGCGGGAACAGGCGGTCGAGCTCGCGCGAAAGCTCCGGCGCGAAGAACTGACGTTAGAGGATTTTCGGTCGCAGCTGCGACAATTGAGACGCATGGGCTCCCTTTCCGAGCTCATGAGCTTGCTTCCTGGCGCGGGAAAGTTGTCGCCGGATCTCGACGAAAAGGAGATCGTGCGTTTCGAGGCCATTCTAGATTCGATGACTCAGCGCGAGCGCCTGCGGCCGTCCATCGTGGACGGCTCTCGACGGCGGCGTATCGCTCTCGGCAGCGGCACGTCGGTTACCGACGTGAACCGGCTCCTGCGACGCTTCGCCGAGGCCCGCAAGCTCGTTCGTAAGCTCTCGCGGGCGGCGGGTGGCGCCCCGGGCGGTGGCGAGCTCCGGCGATTGTTAGGTCGTATGCCCGGGATGTGAACGGGACTAGAGTTGGTTCGGAAGGGAGGTGTAGAGCCGTCTTATGTTGAGAATTCGATTGGCACGAAGGGGTAGCAAGAAACGCCCTCGATTCCGGGTGGTGGTCTCAGACTCGTCCACCGGCCGAACGGGCGGCATCGTGGAGACCGTGGGCACTTATGAGCCGAAGCTGACGGAGGCAAAGGTAGATCTCAAGCGCGACCGCATCGAATATTGGCTGTCCAAGGGCGCCACCGCCACGGACACCGTGAGGAGCTTCATCAAGAACAATCCTGCTTGAGCTCGACGGTTCTGCGATTCGCGGGTGCGCTCGCGCCGTGCTAATGCCCCAATGGAAACGAGTGAATGGAGCGGTGCTAGCAGGAGGGAGCCATGAAAGAACTGTTGGAGCTCATCGCGAAGGCGCTAGTTGACCATCCCGACGAAGTCTCGGTTTCCGAAGTAGGAGGAGAGCAAACGACGATCCTGGAGCTGAGAGTGGCCCAGGACGATCTTGGAAAGGTCATCGGCAAGCAGGGGCGTACCGCACGGGCGATCCGAACTCTGCTCTCTGCGGCCGGGACCAAGCTAGGCAAACGCTTTCATTTAGAGATCATCGAATAATGGACTCACACGAGGGAGAATCGAGCGGCAGGGGCGACCTCGTCGCCGTCGGCTCCGTGGTCAAGCCTCAGGGTCGGCACGGAGAAGTCGTCATCCGTGCGTTCGCCGATTCGCCTCAGCGGTTTCTCGCGCTGAGCGAGGTCTCTCTCGAAGGGCTCTCGGGTAACGCCGTCTCGGTTCGCGTTGAGCGAGCGCGCATACATAAGGGGCGCCCTGTCCTGAAGCTCGAGGGAGTCTCCGACATGAGCTCGGCGGAAGCTCTTCGGGGCAAGGAGCTCTACGTTCGCAGGGAGGATCTCGCCGAATTGCCCGAGGGAAGCTTCTACCACTTCGAGATTCTCGGGCTGCGTGTCTGCGACCGAAAGCGCGGGGAGCTCGGTGTCGTGGAGGACGTAATCCCCACCGGCGGGACCGACATCTTGGTGGTGCGGGACGCTCGTGGAGCCGAGGTGCTCGTGCCTTTGTGCCGTGAAATCTGTCTCCGGGTCGACCTTCCGGCGGGTCTGATCGCGGTTGATGCCCCCGAAGGTCTAGTGGAGCTCAATGCGAATTGACATCGTTACGATCTTCCCCGAGATGTTTCATGGGGTATTCGATCATGGGGTCGTGGGCCGTGCCCGCCGGAACGGAATCGTGCGGATACATTTGCACGATCTTCGCGACTGGACGAAAGATCGACACCGCTCGACCGACGACGCCCCCTACGGCGGGGGACCGGGGATGGTCATGAAGATCGAGCCCCTCGTGGCCGCAGTCGAGGCGATCGCCTCGGAAGGGAGCGAAGGGTCGAGGAAGATCGTGCTTCTCTCTCCTCGTGGGACTCCGCTGCGACAGGCGATGATTTCCGGGCTCGTGTCGAGCGAGCGCCTTGTGCTCGTGGCGGGCCGATACGAGGGCGTCGATGAGCGTTTCAGGCAAGCGGTTGGCGCGGAAGAAATCTCGATCGGTGACTATGTCCTGTCGGGAGGCGAGATTCCAGCGATGGTGGTCGTGGACGCGGTGGTACGGCTCCTTCCTGGCACCATGTCCGATCCTCGCTCGGCGCAGGAGGATTCTTTCAGCGCAGGCGTGCTAGACCACCCACATTACACCCGTCCGGCGGAGTTCCGGGGGCTCAGAGTTCCCGAGGTGCTTCTATCCGGCAACCACGCCGAGGTGCGGGATTGGCGACGAAGGAGAGCTCTGGAAGACACGAAGTCGCGTCGGCCCGAGCTCCTGACGAACGGCGATCTATAAGAAAAACATGAAAGGGAAATGAACACCATGAACGTCATCGACAAGCTGGACGCTCGCGAGCTTCGCTCCGATCTGCCCGAGCTTCGATCGGGAGATACCGTCCGGGTTCACGTGCGCGTCAAAGAGGGAGACAAGGAGCGCGTCCAGGTCTTCGAAGGCATGGTGATAGCGCTGAGAGGCAAGGGCGCGAGCGCCACCATGACAGTACGGAAGATGTCTTTCGGCACCGGTGTCGAGAGAATCTTCCCGCTTCATACCCGGACGATCGACAAGGTGGAGGTGCTCCGTTCACATGACGTGCGACGAGCCAAGCTCTACTTCATGCGTGACCGCAAGGGAAAAGCTGCGCGGCTCAGGGAAAAGCGAACGATTTGAAACGAGAGCGCCCCGTGGGGAAATCTGCTTCGACAGCAGTGGGGGCTCTCGCGCACTCGTGAATCCATGGCGCTGAACAAGGATCGCATCTTCAAAGCCGCCGACAACTACATCCGCAAGAACCGCATCGACCGGGCCATCGCGGAGTACGAGACGTGGCTGAGGGAGAACCCCAAGGATTGGAATATCATCCGAACCGTCGGCGATCTCTATGCGCGTATCAATAGAAACGACGAGGCAATAAAGAAGTACTCGATCGTCGCCGGTCACTACCGACACGACGGCTTCAATGTTCGCGCCATCGCCACTTACAAGATGGTTCTCCGCCTCGACGCCAACAACGAGGCGGCGATGCGCAATCTCGCCGAGCTCCAGGCGGAAGAGGGCCTCCTTATGGAGGCCAAGCACCACTACAATACGCTCGTCGAGTTCTACAACAAGCAGGGACACAAGCGCCTCGCCGCGGAGATCTTCAAGAAGCTCACCGAGATCGATCCTCAGGATTTGAAGATCCGGTATCGCTATGCCGACTTCCTGACCAAGGCGGGAAGAACCGCCGAGGCGGCCCAGGAGTACGTTGGGATCGCCGACCAGTTGATCGGTCAGGCTCAGGTCGACGACGCGATCAAGATTCTCGAACAGGGACTCGTTCGTGCCGCGAACGAACCCTCATTGAAAGTGAAGCTTGCCCAGGCTTGCTCCCTGAAAGGAAGACACGACCAAGCGGTGGAAATGCTGGAAGGCGTGCGAATGTCGCACCCCGACGACGGGGGCTTTCTGGCGATTCTGGGAGAGGCCTACCTCGCTTCGGGCAACGCGGACGATGCCGAGGGAGTGTTCAAGCTGCTCATCGAGCTCGAGCCCAAGAACCCTGCGAATGTCCTCCGGCTGGTCGACCTTCGGCTGGCTCAGGGAGAGCTCGACAGCGCGCTCGAAGAGCTGTCCTCGCTCGTGGACTTGCGGGTCGCGGACGGTGAAGGCAAGGAGGCCGCCGGCCTGCTGCAGAAGGTCCTCGCCAAAGACCCGCATCACATCAGTACCCTGCTGAAGCTCGCCGAAGTACAGACGATCCTGAAGCAGGAGTCGGCCCGCATCGCGGCATACGACAGCCTCTGCGAGGCCTACGGACGCGTGGGAGAGTTCGAGAAGGCTGTTCAGGTTGCCGAGAAACTCGTCGAGATCGACCCCGAGAGCGCTCAGCACAAGGACCGGCTCAAGTTTCTCAAGTCGAAGATCGGTTCCCCCGTCGCCAATCAATCACCGGTTGCCGCGCCGCAACCGGTCGACGAGTACGTACCAGACTTCAGCGGCCTCGAGCAGATGTCCACGCAGATTCCCGAGTTTGGTGAGGTCGTGGTTGACGAAGCGGTCAAATCGGAGGAAGCAGCCAGAGCAGTCAACACATCTCCGGCGCTTTTCGACCTAGGGGACGTCGTCGAGCTCACTCAGGAGGACGAAGAGAACATCAAGGAGAAACTAACCGAGGCCGAGGTGTTCGTGCGTTATGGCCTCGTAGAGAAGGCCGTCGACCAGCTTCTCGATGTTCTCGAGAGTTTTCGATTCCACATCGATTCCCGCGCGAAACTCATCGACATCTACGTCGAGCACGGGATGACGCACCAGGCTGCTGAACAGCTCCTCAACCTCGCCGATGTCTACGAAAGGCTCGGGCGGTCGGATGAGGCTGGCGCCGCGAGGGTGCGCGCCTCTCAGTTGAATCCGGAACTGGCAGCGCGAGACACACCGCACGCCGCGGCAACGAGCGCCGAGCTGGCGCTGGATGACGAGATCGAGCTCACTCTTTCCGACGAGGAGGACTCGGATTTCGACGACGACATCGAGATCGACTCGGCTCGTCCTTTTTCCGCTAGAGAAGCTTCAATCGACGAGTTGCCAGCATCGATCGACGATGCACTCGTCGACGAGGCAGAGGTCGAGTTCCCGATGGACGAACTATCGGCGGATCCCGATGCTTTCGGGATCGAGGTTGATTCTGGTGAACAGGATTACTCGCAGGCGCACGCCGAGATTAGTGATGGAATGCCTGCCGAAGCCGAGCCCGAGGAGTTCGAGGTCTCGATCGACGATTCCGATTCCAGCCCGGAGGGGTTGGCGCTGGTGGATGGGCAAACGGCCGGCGACGATCCGATTGAATCGGAGGTCGAGGTCGATCTCGAAGTTTCCTCTACCGACATTCCGTTCGTTATCGAGGAAACTCCCGATGCCGAAGCCGAGCTCGCCGATCGAGGCGACGACGTTCCCGAAGCTCCGGTAGCGGAAGAGTTCTCCGTCGATCTTGACGACGGGGACGAGGTGGAAGTCGAGATTCCGGAGGCGGTGGCGCTTTCCGAGTCGGACGACGGGACTCTTCCCGAACATCGGCCGGTTGCGAGGCTCGATGATAGCTCGTCGGATTTTGCCGCAGAGCATGATTCCGATGTCGAGGTGGACGTCACCGGCGTCGAAGATGCCATCGAAGTTCCTGCTTGGGGGGAGCCCGAGCCGTTCGAGCCTACGTCTCCACCCGCCGCGGCGCCATCGCCGGCATCGGCAGTCGACGCGAGCTCGATCGCAAGCGAGCTCACCGAGGTGGACGAGTACATCGCGCTCGGCTTGTACGAAGACGCCCGGGATACACTCAAGGAGCTACTGAGGCAACACCCCGAAGATGCGAGCGTGCTATCGAAGATCGAGGAGGTTGGCTTTTCCGTCGAGCAGATCGCCAGGGAGGCTTCCGAACGCAGGCCGCTGGCAATCGGCGACATCGCCGAACCGGCGGATTTCGGCGCGGGCGCCGACGAAATCCCGGGAACCTCCGAGGATGCATTCTCCTTGGAGGAAGAGCCTTCCACGGTTTCCGGTATCGAATCGCTGCTCGATGCAACCGTACCCGCAGATCTAGCTCCCGCGCGAGGCAGCAACGACGACGGGGAGTTCATCGACCTCGCGTCGGAGCTGTCGGACGAGATCTTTGGTACCCGCGTGGCGGTCGAGGATGAGGATATCGAGCCCGAAGGGCCGCTTACCGACCCCGGGCTCGACCAGATCTTTCGCGAGTTCAGGAAGGGTGTCGAAAAGCAACTCGGCACCGAGGACTACGATACCCGATACAACTTGGGAATCGCCTACAAGGAGATGGGCTTGCTCGATGAGGCCATCGCCGAGTTTCAGCTGGCGGCGAAAGACGAGGTCCGAGGTCTCGAATGCTACAGCATGCTCGGCCTTTGCTTCATGGAAAAAGGGATGCCGGAGATCGCGATCAAGTGGTTCTCTAAAGGCCTCGACATACCGAATCGAAGGGAAGAGGAGTATCACGGGCTTCGCTACGATCTTGCGCAAGCTTTCGAGGCGGCGAGCGAGCCCGAGCGCGCGCTCACTTTGTACTTGGAGATATTCAAAGAGAACGCCTCCTTCCGCGACGTCAAGGACCGTCTCCGTGAGCTTCAGGCCGCGCAGAAGTGAAGGCTCGTCGTCTTGAATCGGGGAGTCCTTCTCGCCGGGGGTGCGTGAACAACGTCATAATCACTCCTTCGTTCGCTCGAATCTGCGGCCTCTGTCTTCCAGCGGGGCACGACACGAACCCGCTGGCGCTCCCTCGCCGAGAGCTTTGGATGGCTCGCCGGAGCCTCGTGCCTAGTCGAAAACTTTTCGTGCCCAGGCGGACGCTTCCGGCCGACCACCTCGGTCAACCGTTGCTCTACGACACGCGTGAGCGCGAGGCCGTTTACCCATCACGGTACCTCAGAGGCTAGGGAAATGGGCGAACGTCAGCGCTTCGTTTTGTACGTTCTCGTATGTCTCGAGATCGGCATTTTCCTCATTCTCGTCCCATGGTCCGTGATGTGGGAACACAACTATTTCTTGGAAGCCCTGCCGTCCCTGCGTCCGTTCATGCTGTCCTCGATTTTGAGGGGAGCGGTGGCCGGTCTGGGACTGGCGAACATCTACATGGCGCTGAGAGAGGTAATCGTCCGGAGGGAAGAAACCGCCGTTGGGGGGCGTGGCGACGTCGAACCTGCGCGCGAGGGCCGTGAGCGGTCCGATCCCGGTTCCGAGGCGCAACGTCCCAGAAAAACGCTGGTGGCGACGGAAGACGGAAGCTGACGAGGCGCGTCGTATCGAGGCGAGGCGTTGGATCCGCGGAATCAGAAAAGACTCCGAACCTACATGGTGACGGGGGACGCGGTCGACCAATTGCTGATGGGGCAAATCGGACACGCTCTCGAGCTTGGGGTCGACCTCGTGCAGATTCGCCGCAAGACGGAGACCGCCCGCGAGCTCCAATCGCTCGTCGTCGCGGTTCTGAAGGCCTTTCCCGAGGCACGGGAGCGGATCCTGGTGAACGATCGGCTCGATGTGGCGCTCGCGGCGGGAGCGGGAGGGGTCCATTTGCCAGCATCAGGACTTCCCACCGGCTCGGTCCGCGAATCGGCTCCGTCCGGCTTTCTGGTCGCGAGATCCGTGCACAGCCCTCATGAGGCAATTCGCGCCGCACGGGAGGGCGCGAACTTCGTCGTATTCGGACCGATTTACTCGACACCCTCCAAACCGGGACACCCGGGCGCCGGGATCGATAGGCTGCGGGAGGTGGTCGAATCTACGAGCGTTGAAGTTTTTGCCATCGGTGGGATCGATGCCCGCCGCGCCTCCGATGTGGCGCGGGCGGGAGCGGCGGGAGTCGCCGGTATCTCGGTGTTTCGGAGCGCCGAAGCGCTGACGGAGCTTATGAAGCGTTTGGGAGAGCTCGGAGGGTCGTTTCCGTGAGCCCGTCCGATCGGAATGTCGCCGCCGGTCCCGTGTCGCGGGAAAGTGTGGCCGAGCTCCTCGATCATCCCGGCACGGAAGAGACCCATTTATTGCGATTTCTCCGCAAGCGGGAGCTCGCGCCGTCGATCATCGAGCTCGTCGCCCGCCACGAACGTTGGAACCGCCGTCAGCTGGTTCGCGCGGCCCTGGTGAGCCATCCGAACACGCCGAGGACCATCGCCCTTCGAACGCTCCAGCTGCTCCTTTGGCGGGAGCAACTGAAGGTCGCGACCAATATCCACCTGGCCATGCCGCTCCGTAGAGCCGCAGAGAGTCGCCTGAGGGAGCGTTTCGCCCAGCTCGAGCTGGGCGAAAAGGTGTCCCTCGCTCGACAAGCACCCGCTTCACTCGTCCCGATGCTTGCTTCGGAAACGGAGCCGAGTATCATCCGAGCCTTGCTTCCGAATCCCTGGCTTCGTGAGCGTGATGTCGTGAGGATGGTCGAGTCACGCTCGACGGCGGGTCCTGTACTCGCCGTCGTGGGGCAGAGCGATCGCTGGGTCAGCCGTCCCGCGGTCCTGAAAGCCCTGGTGAGTCATCGCAATACTCCGGTGCATCTGGCCTTGTCCCTATTGCGTCGGATGCCAAATCGTGACCTGCAAAAACTGGTGGTCGATAGACCGCTCCCGCGTGTGATCGAGCTCGGCGTCGAAAGAATTCTGCGCGGAGAACGTGGCTAGCGGAGCGAGTGGCGAACCGGGTCGCGTTGACACATTCGGTCCGCTCTGACAGAATGGCTTAGGACGAGAGAACGGCAGAACTACCTTAATCTGCAAGGGATAGAGTTAATTCCCTAACCACGGCAACTTGATGGCGTCGCTTGGCGAGAAGCTGAGGCGTGAGCGGGAGCTTCGCGGAATCAGCCTGAAGGAGATTGCACAAGAAACGAAGATAGGGTTGCATCTCCTGGAGGCTCTCGAGGAGGGCCGGCTCGACCGCATCCCCGGAGAGTTTTACGGGCGATCCTATCTTCGAGCCTATGCTCGTTGCCTGGGGCTGAATGAAGATCAAGCGCTGAACGCCTATGACCACGCGAGTCTTCGGAAATCGCACGAGGCTCCTGACCGTGTTACCGATGCCACGAAGCGAAAGCCCTCGGCGCGAATGAAATGGACGCTCGGTGTGGCAGCGCTCTCCTTGCCGGCTCTACTGTGGTTTCGCTCGGAGCCGGTCTCCCGGGACGAGAACATCGGCGATCCCGGCGCACGGCCTCCCGCGGCTCAGCCGGCACCTGCCGAGCCAGAAGCCCCCGCCGTCGGCTCATTCGTTACGGACGTCGACCTTCGGAAGTCCCTCTCGAGCGGAATCGAGACGCCAGTCGCCGCACCGCTGCGGGTCGTTTTGAGCGTCGACGACGAATGCTGGCTTGAAATCGTCGCCGATGGTGAAGTCGTGGCGAGTGGCTTGAAGGAGCGAGGTTTCCGAAGCGAGTTCATCGCGAAAGACGAAGTGCGTTTGTGGCTGGGAAACGCCGGCGTCGTGCGACTCTGGCTGAATGACCAGCCGGCGAAATCGCTCGGTCGGAGGAATCAAGTTCTTAGAGAACTCTCGATCACGAGGGCGAACTACAGGCAATTCGTGGAATTGTCCTAGGGGATACGCGTGAGCTCGCCACTCGTGAACCAGTTCAGAAAGGGAGGAATCTCCCGGGACGTTCGTCTGACCGCTGCGTCCGGATCTTTGCCTCTCACGCCCGGCGACCAGGTTGAGCTCCTCTTCCTCCTCACGCGTGACAGCGACGAAGAGGTCGGGAGCAGGGCGCGCGCGAACCTTCTCGTCGTCGGTGTCGAAGACCTGGTCAACGTGCTGCAGGATTCCACGACTCCCGCCGAGGTACTTGCGTTCTACGGCGAGCACACGGAATCGGACGACGTTCGGCAAATCATCTTACGCAACCAGACGACGCCCGACGAGACCGTGCGCCTCATGGTTCCGCGTCTCACCGAGACGCTCCTGGAGTTCGTGATCGTCAATCAGACGCGGCTTCTGCGCCACACGCCCATCATCGATGCGCTCGAAGCGAATCCCAACCTGAGCTCCGATCAGACACGCCGCCTGAACGAGCTCAAGCATGATTTCAAGCTCGGGGAACCTGCGGTCTCCGCGCTCTCTTCAGATCAGTCCGCCCAGCCGAAGAAGCTGGATCTCGGTAAGGGACCGTCGGAGGAGCAAGAGCCGCCCCCGAGGTCACGCGAAGAGGCGGAGGAGCGCTATGGACTGCGGGAGGGCCCCGGGGACGAGGGAGAAGACGACAAGGAGGCGAGGAAGAGTGTTTTCGAGCGAATCTATAAAATGACGGTCGCCGAGAGGATGATCGAGGCTCTCAGAGGCGAACGGGAGGCGAGGATGATGCTCATTCGTGACCGGAATCGTACCGTGTGGAGCGCCGTCCTTACGAGCCCCAAGATGAACCAGGCGGATGCCGAGGCGATCGTCCAGATGCGTAACGTCGCCCCGGACGTCCTTCGCGAGATTGGAAGAAAGCGGGAATGGACGAAGCGCTACAAGGTGGCCCACGAACTCGTGCGGAACCCCAAGACCCCACCCGAGGTCTCCACCACGCTCCTGCCCAGAATCTCCGCTCGCGATTTGAAGATCCTGATTCGGGATCGAAACGTGCCCGAAGTCGTTCGACGCCAAGCCCAAAAGATGACTCGCCGATCCGGGTAGTGTAGATATGGAGGAAGATTTCTATGCGATCCTGGGCGTTGCCCGATCGGCTCGGCCCGATCAAATCAAGAAAGCCTACTTGAAGCTTGCGCGCGACAATCATCCCGACCGTTTCCGGGATCCTGCCGAAAAAAGAGAGGCGGATCGACGTTTTCAGCTGATCAGCGAGGCCTACAATCAGTTGCGTGATGAAAAACTGCGGGCCGAATATGATAAAAGGCAGCAGCGGAAAGTACAGACACCCGGGCAAGAGGCGGAGAGCTACTACACCAGCGGATTGGCTCGTGAGAAGTCGAGGGAATGGGAGACCGCCTTGAAGCTCTATTACGAGGCGATGCGTATCAAGCCCGACAATCTCGAGTATGTTCTCGCCGCCGCTCGCATCTTGTCGATGGACAAGTCGAGACAGAAGCAGGCTTCGGAGCTCTTGACCCAGGCGATCGTTCAGCACCCACAGGAGCCCGAGCCGCGCCTCCAACTGGGAGCGCTCTACACCCGTTCGGGAATGCATCTACGCGCGAAACGGGTGTACGAGGATGCGTTGAAGGTCATGCCGCACCACTCCGAGTTGAGGAAACGTCTGGCCGAGGCGGCGTCGGCCGAAAAGGGGCGACCCGGTCGCTGGCGGTGAAAGGGAACATCACGGAATGCGAATCGAGTCGCGCGCGTTAACGGATGTCGGGCGAAAGAGACCCCTCAACGAGGACAGCTACTGTTCGAACGACCAAGAGGGGCTGTACGTCGTGGCCGACGGCATGGGGGGCCATGCCCACGGTGAAGTCGCGTCGCGGATCGCGGTGGAGACGATCGAGGAGTTCGTCAAATTGACGTCGGGCGACGCCGACGTCACCTGGCCTTACGGAATCGACGAGACACTCTCGCTGAACGGGAATCGACTCAAGACCGCCATCCGTTTCGCCAATCAAAGGCTTCTCGAGTTCGCTCGGACCCGTGCCGATTGCGAGGGCATGGCCACTACCGTGGTCGCGACCTTGTTGGGCGACGGCGTCGCGGAGATAGCTCACGTAGGGGACAGCAGGCTCTATTTGGTCCGTAACGGCGAGATCACCTGTCTCACGAGCGACCACTCCTGGGTCAACGAGCAAGTTCTCTCCGGTGTCATCGACAGCGAGCAGGCCCGCACCCATCCGCTACGGAACGTGGTGACGCGCGCTCTGGGTGGCAAGCCCGACCTGGAAGTCGATGTGCAAAGCCTTTCCCTGGGCGTCGATGACCGGCTTCTGCTTTGCTCTGACGGGCTCACGACCATGCTCGATGACCACAAGATTCTCGAAATCGTTCTCGGCGGCGACGAAGGTTTGTCGCGGGCAAACGAGCTGGTGAAGGCGGCAAACGAGAGCGGCGGAGAGGACAATATCACCACGATCCTGATTCGAGTGAATTGACGACGCCGGCTTTCTGGCTACTCAGGCTCCCCCTTAAACTTGGACGAGCTCTAAATGGTTGAGAAGGACACGGACGTTCGCATCGGCAAGTTCAGCGTCTTGCGAAGACTCGGCCGAGGCGGAATGGGCGCGGTTTATGAAGGCTACGATCCGGCGCTCGATCGACGCGTGGCAATCAAGACGTTGACCTCGGAGGCGATCTCCGACAAGGATTCACGAGGGCGATTCGAGCGGGAAGCGAGAGCCGCAGCCAAACTGTCGCATCCGAACATCGTGACGATCTACGAGCTCGGTAACTTCGGCGGTGTGGGCAAACCCTACATCGTGATGGAGTATCTCGAGGGGGCTGACGTCGCGACGATCGTGGAGCAGGGGAGCTTGCCATTTGCCGAGGCGCTCGATATCGTGGTTCAGCTCTGCCGCGCGCTCGACTTTGCCCACCAGAATGGTGTCGTCCATAGAGACGTGAAGCCGTCGAATCTTCGCTATCTCGACAACGGTCAAGTCAAGATCATGGACTTCGGTATCGCCCGACTCGAAGGCGGCCATACCTACACCAAGAGCGGCGTCATGCTCGGCACCGTTCACTACATGTCTCCGGAGCAGATTCGCGGCGAGAAGCTCGACGGGCGCACCGACATTTTTTCGACCGGTTGCATCCTGTACGAGCTGCTGACGGGTAAACGGCCGTTTCCCGGCGACACGGCGACAGCCGTTCTCTACAACATCGTCCACGAAAACCCTCACCCGGTGATCGAGGCGAATCGAGACTTTCCTCAGGAGATACAACGGGCGCTGGATCGGGCTCTTGCCAAGAACGCCGATGATCGTTTCTCGACGGCAGGCGAAATGGCCAAGGAGCTCGAAAAGCTATTGGCCGTCTACCGGAAGACCCTCCCCCGCACGTCCGGAGCCACGCAGGAGGGATTGGACGAGCTCGACGCTCTCGCGCGGAGCAAGCAGTGGCGAAGCCTGGAGGAGAAAGCGCGGAGCCTCCTCGAGCAAAACCCGCAGCTCGACGAAGCGAGACGTCATCTTCGCCGCGCGGGGCGAGAGCTCTTCCGGCAGACGCTCGAGCAGAGCCAGGGATCGCCGGGCGAAACGCGTCAGCTGCAGGAAATACGACAGGAGCTTACCGAGATCTATGGACCGGAGACCGAAAGACGCGGACCCGAGCTCACGGAGACGGAGATCGTGGGAACGGTCTCTGCCTCACGCGCAACGGTCTCCTCGAAGTCCGCCGACACCGGTGAGCTTCGTGGTGAGTCCACCGCGGCGGTTCGGGCGCTCGCGGCGCCGATCTGGGCCCTGTTCTTCGTTGCGCTTCTCGGCGCCGGGGGAGCTCTCTACTGGATGTTTGCGAGCGAGCCGGCCGGACCGGCGACCGTCTCCCATCGCCTTCGGGTCGTCTCCGAGCCTGCCGGCGCAGAGGTCATCGTGAACGGAAGGGCGATGGGCCTGAGGACGACAGAGTCTGGCGTGGAGATTCCCATTTCGGGCAAGGAAAACGATACTGTCCTCGTAGAGCTGCGGCGGGACGGTTTCTTGCCGGCTTCGCGCGAAGTAATCCTTGCGTCGGCCACGCCCGAGCCACTCACATTGGCACTCGAGGCGGCCACGCGGGCCTTCGAGCTCATCACGACACCACCGGGCGCCTCGGTCAGCCTCGACGGCAAGATGGTCGATGGGGTGACACCTCTGAGACTGGAGCTGACGGCGACCGAAAAGCACGAGATCCTGCTCACCCTGGAAGAGCACCAATCGCAAACGATTGCAATCTCGGCTGAAGATCCTCTTCCGGCAAGCCCCATCGTCCTAACCCACCTTGGCAGTCCTGGCAGGTTCATCGTCGATTCAACCTACCCGGTCGGCATTCGCCGAGGCCGAGACGTGCTTGCTCCGGAATCCGCCAGCCCCAGCGTCGAGCTTCGCCCCGCGACCTACGATCTATCGCTTGTGGCTCCCGAGGTGTTCTTGAACCAGTCGATGAAAGTGACAATCCGAACGGGGGAAACGGTCACGCGAACGACTCCCGCTCTCGGACGAGTGAACGTTCGTGCCAACCCGGGCAACTGCACCGTGGCCATCAATGGCTTCCAAGCGGGCTCGCCGCCGTTCATGAACAAACCCATCGTGGAAGGCCTGCACGAGTTCGTCTTTACCTGGCCGGGCGACGTGAAGGACACACAACAGATTCGAGTCGAGTCCGGCAAACCGACCTATGTCATAGGACAACGACCATGAGCTTACGAACGGCTTACCGCGGTGTCGCGTTCCTCGCTTTCTGCCTTTCTAGCTCGAGCGCCCGGTCGCAGGCGCCGAGCGAGCTCGCACGTCAGCACCTGGAGAGCGGCATCCAGTTCTACGGCCAGCAACGCTATCGACAGGCCCTGAACGATTTCCAAGCCATCGTCACTTCCATGTCCTCCACCGAATACGCCGACGATGCGCTCCTGCACATTGGCCGCTATTACTTGGACGTGGAGGAGGATTTCGACAAGGCCAAGGAGAACTTCGAGACGATACTGCGAGCCTATCCGACGTCGGACTCCGCTCCCGGGGCCTACTACTTTCTCGGAGAGCTTTTGTTTCGCTCCGACCGCGCGGGACGCTCGCTCGACGACGCCGTCGCCAATTACCAGCGAGTATTCCTGTATCCGGGCAACCCCTGGATTCCCGCTGCCCTGTTCTCGACCGGTCGTTCACTCGAGCACCAGGGAAAGTTCGATCAAGCCGTAGACGCCTATTTCCAGGTCGTGGCGGAGCACCCGAGCTCGGAATGGACTGCCGGGGCGCGACTCGGAATCGGAAGGAGCTATGCCCGGCTCGGCGATCCCGTGGAAGCCATGACCCAGTTCCAGGAGGTCCGCAACCTTCATCCCGAAGTCGCCGAAGCCGAGGAAGCGCTCGACTGGCTTACCCTTCTCTTCCGTTTCTACGGATATCCGATGCTGGGAGAGCCGATCTCGTTCCGCCGTGAAACCACGTTCGATCCCCGGCTCAAGGACGACTTCAAGGACGTCATTGCAGTGCGCATCTCGCCGTCGGGCATTCATATGCTGGAGCGAGGTCGCGACCGCGTTATCTCGTTCGACCGCGCGGGAAAGTTCTCCGGTAGTCTCGCCGCCGCCGGTCCATACGGTCTGTTCGTCGATGCCCGCGGCGAGCTGGTGGTTGCAAACGAGAAGGGGCTCACCATCGAGGGGAAACCCACAATCTTACATGTTCCGTCCGATAGAGGCCCACAGCAATTGGAAAAGATCCGAAACGCCGTCCGTGATCGCCTCGGTGACCTGTACGTCTACGATGATAACGAGAAGAAAGTCCTGCGATTCCGGCGCGACGGTGAGCTCATCGGCGCGTTTCCCGATGCCCAACGGCGGGAGATTCTCTCGATGGAAGTCGACGCCGTGGGAAACGTGATCATGCTGGATAAGAAGGAGCGAGGTGTGGACGTGGTGAGCCCCGATGGACGCGTCCTCGCACGCATCCAGGCCCAGAGAGCCCCCAGCAACCTCAAGAAGGCGGTAGACATTGCCCTCGACCCTGCCGGCTATCTTTATGTGCTCGACGAGGACGAGGCCGCTGTCGCCGTCTTCGATGCCGGCTATCAGTTCGTGACGAGGTTGACCAGCCAGAATCTGGGTCAAGGAGTCCTGGCAAAACCAGTGTCCTTGGATGTGGATTCGTCAGGAGATCTCTATGTTTACGACGACAAGGCGAAAGCCCTTATCCATCTTCGCTAGCTGGCTCTCGCTGGTTCTGTTGGCGGTCGTCGCACAGAGTCAAGTTCGCGACGGGCGTTTGCTCGCGGACGAGCTCGCACTTCGGTTGGCTCAGCAGCTCGCCGAGGCGCAGGAGCTGTTCGACGATCCCCAGCGGCAGTCCCAGTCGATCGAGTTCCTGGGTCGGATCATCGATGAGGTCGACGAGTACCGAAGGGCGGGCAACGAAGCGCCAGCCGATATCCAGGAGATCGAGCAGCGAGCTCTCGAGTTGCGGGCGCAAGCGTTCTTCAACGCCGGCCAGCTTCAGGGCGCTGCCGACGACTTCCGTCAAATCTTGCTCGATAATCCACGCTACTCGCTGGACTCGGATACGATCTCTCCCAAGATCATCGATTTCTTCGAGGATCAGAAGAAACAGCTCATCGGCTATATCGCCGTCAGCACCGAGCCCGCCGGTGCCCGCGTGGAGGTGAATGGGAACTTTGTCGGCATCACCAACTTTTTCCCCATCGAGGTGCATACTGGGATTGCCAGAGTGGAGGTCACCCTGGCCGGTCACGAGGGCTACGTCGACGATAGCCTCCGCATCGAGCCCGGCGAGATCACGACGCTCGATCTCGTCCTGACGCGAACGAGCGCCCGGCTGCCGATCATCACCGACCCCCCTGGGGTCGAAGTGCTGGTCGACGGGGAGCCCGCGGGGGTGACGTCCGGCGCTCTGCCGCCGGATCTGCGCAGCTTCATGCCTGCGGGGTTTGATCCGTCCCGCCTGTCGGCCCCGTTCGAGCTCGACGCGCTCCCACTCGGTCGGCACGAGATCGAGCTGCGGCTCGACTGCTATCGTTCGGTCAAGTTTCCTTTCGAAGCGGCAGAGCCTCGCGACTACACGGCCCAGATCGTCAAGCTCGAGGAGTCCATCGGGAGGATCAGTGTGACGAGTAACCCGAGCGATGCTCGGGTCTTTCTCGACGGTGAGCTGCGAGGCAATACCCCCGTCGACCTGGACCGGGTGTGCGCCGGCGAGCATCGTCTCGAGGTCAAACACGCGACCGGCAAGTACGTGGAGGACATTTCGGTGGGAGCGGATGAGTCTCTTTCCTTCGAGTGTCCCATTCGTCCGACCCTTGCCGTCCTCGACGTAGTCGCCGATGAATCCGTTCCCGCGCGAGACGTGGCCGAAATTCGTGAGAGGCTTGCCTCCGAGCTCCGACAACTCCAAGCGATGAACGTACTCTTTCCCGAAGCGGGACGTGTCAGAAATTTGCTCGGTGACCGAGACCCCGCGGTCTTCGTCCCCGCAAAGGCAACGCCCGAGGCCTCCGTTGACGCGAGGAGGGAGTGGTCGGAGAAGCTTGGCCAGGAGCTGGAAGTCGAGGCCATTTTGATTCCGTACGTCCCCGCGCAGCGCCTCACCAAGGACGTCGTGCTACATTTTCTCGCGGTCGGCTCGGTCACTCCCGACCGCTATACGTTGAACTACCTTGACCGAGAGGCCCTTCCGGCGTTCGTGAAAAAGTTGTCGACCCCGACCAAGCTTTTCGGAAGCTGGATTGGCGTAAACGCCATCGACACCCGGGTTCGTCCGGGACCGACGGTGCTCTCAGTCGATTCCACTGGGCCCGCCGCCGTCGCTGGAATCCAGATCGGGGATGTTCTGCTGGAAGTAGACGGCACGCCTGTGGCTTTTGCCCGGGAGTTTCTCGACCGGATCCACGTCGTTGAGCCCGGAAGCCGTATCGAGCTCACCGTTTCGCGCGCCGGGGTCACGGAGTCCGTTCCCTTCGAGGTCGGCACGACTCCGCTCGAGGTCCCGGTCAAAGACGCTGATTTTCTTTACAACAAAGCGATCATCGATCTGCGCCACCGAATGGTCGTTGAGCCCGAGATCGAGAACCTCGCGCGGCTGAATGCCGGTCTTTGTTTCATGCAGCTCGAGGACTATGAGACCGCGCTCAAGGAGTACCTTCCTCGGGTCACCTTGCCGGAGTCGCCTGGGATCTCTCTGGGTACGGTCCAATACTATACGGCTCTTGCTTACCTGAGGCTCGGCGAGCGCGAAGAAGCTGCTCGGCTGTTCGCCCAGGCGATGGCGCACGAACAAGCGACGCTTTTGTCCAACGACGGTCCGAGGGTCGCGCCTCTCGCCCAGCGGCGACTCAGGGAGCTCGCGAGCGAGTCGGCACGTTGATGAGTCGACACGTTCCCGCCCTCACTCACCGCTTCGCCCGCGCGGACGAAGCGGTGACTGTCCGGCTTGCAGCGGAGTCGACTCGTGCGCGGGGGAATCCGGAGCGTTCGTGTTGGGCAAGCTGATCATCCGGCACGGCGACATACGAACCGAGCACGAGCTCGGCGAGAGCCCCCTGCTGATCGGCCGCGATCCGGAATGTCACCTCTTCTTCGCCGACCGGAAGCTCTCGCGCCGGCATGCGCGCATCGAACCGGACGCCACCGGTTTCCGGATCCTTGATCTGGGGAGCCGTAACGGCTGCTGGGTGAACGAGGAACGCGTGGAGCGACGGCAGCTGGTATCGGGAGACGAGATTCGACTCGGAGACGTGCTCATTAGTTTCGTACAAGAGGACGAGACCGACGGGGCGGGCGAAGAGCCTACCGTCTATCTGGGAAGCCCGGGCTCGGACGAGACGGCGACCGTAGTCCTCGCTGGCGGCGAATCGTCGGAGGAGCCGCGACCGCCTGGTGAGCCATCCGATTCGGACGACTCTTCCACACGTATTTTCGCCGTCGACGAGGAGGCCGAGCCGTCCGACGACTCCTCGACTCAGCTTCTGCCGAGCGATTACGAAAGCCGACCGGGCGGCTCTTTTCCCGAGGATTCCTCGACCCAGCTCCTCTCCGGGCAAGGGACGGCTTTTGGCTCCGTCGTCGAGGACTCTTCGACGCGCGCGCTTCCCCTGGAGGCGTTCGAGGAGATCGAAGAAACTCTTCAGAGGCCGGGGGGTCGGTCGCCCCTTGTGCGAGATGCGCCCCTTCTCGGCGCGCTGGCCGCCGAACGGCACGACAGCGGAACCGTCGTGTATCGCGATGAGAAAGATCGCGCGACGGAAAGAGCACAGTCCAGGGGCGTCGAAGAGGTCTCCTCGGAAAGCTTTACCCGTGGTGCCTGGCAGGCGCGCGCTCCAAGTAGTGGTGGCTGGACGCTGCGATTCGCCCTCGCCATATCGTTGCTCGTCTTGTTTACCGTGGTCGTTCTCGTGGTGCCCCTCTACGCCACCTCGAGGCGCGCGCTGAACGAGGAATCTCACGCTAGGGGACGAGCTCTCATGGAGCTCCTGGCCGCGCTCAACGGGGCGCCGCTCGGGGAGGGTGGGGACGTCTCGACCGGGATGGTCGAGCGGGCTCCGGGCGTGAGCGGGGCTTTCATCCTGGACACCTCGGGAAGGATCGTCGCACCGGCATCCCGGGCGGGCGAGGTCTTGTCGGTCGATGGGCTCGACGTGCCGCCACAGAGCGTAAGGAGTATCCGGTCGGGCCAGACGCGGGCGGGTGAGTCCGTCGTTGCCGGTCCGATCAATTATCGAGACACGCGCGTCGGGGTGGCTGTGGTCATTCAACGTCGGGCGGAAGGTGCCGCGGCGTTTGCGCTCGCTCTCGGGCTCGCGCTCGTCCTCATGGCGCTCGCAGCCACGGTCGTCTTGATCAGTCGCATGACGCTTACGCCCATTGAAGAGCTGCGCCGCGACATCGAGTCCGTCGGACGAGGCGAAGGTCCCTACGTCGAAGAGGCCAGAGCCTTCCAGGAGCTTTCCGATCTGGCGAGAGCGGTGAATCGGCTCGTAGACTCGGCGGCTCGTCGCCTTTCGAATCGCGGGAAGGAACCACGTTGATCGCGAAGCCGAGGGCGCCCGTTCGCGCCCGCGCCTTCCGGGGTCAGCAATTCGGAAAGACATGAGAACATCGAATCGAGAAGGTCGCTACCCTTGTTTGATCGTATCCACTTCGGACGGGAAGAGCGTCCGACACGCCATCCAGACCCGTGAAGCCACCGTGGGGCGCGATCCGTCGAACGATATCTGCATTCGCGATCCGCTGGTGAGCAAATTCCATGCGAAGCTGCTGGTGACGAACCAGAGCGTCACCGTCGTGGACCTCTCGAGTGTCAACAAGACCCGGGTGAACGGCCAGGTGGTCGCCCACGCCACGGTCCGATACGGTGACGAGATCCAGTTTGCGCGCACGCGTTGCACGCTGGTCCACTCCGCCGCGCCGGAAAAGGAGCTCGCCGAGGGGGTGTCCTCATGAGTGAGTCGGGCCTGGTCGATCGGGTCCAGAAGGACATGGTTGCGGCTATGAGAGCTCGGGACAGTTTCAAGGTGGGTGCCCTCCGTCTCGTAAAGGCTGCCCTGCAGAACAAGCAGATCGAAGCTCGGGGAAAGCTCAGCGTCGAGCAAGAGAATCAAGTGTTGGCGACGCTCGTCAAGCAACGCAACGAAGCCATCGATTTGTACCAGAAAGCCGGCCGCTCCGAGCTCGTCGACAGGGAAACCGCCGAGCGAGACCTCATCATCACCTATCTGCCCGAACGGATCTCGGACGAAGAAGTTGCGGCGGTCGTCGATGCCGTGATCTCCGAGCTCCATGCGTCCACGGCCAAGGACATTGGAGCGGTCATGAAGGAAACGCTTGCACGTCTGAAGTCTACGGGAAAGACAGTCGACGGAAAGTCGGTCAACGCCGTGGTGCGTGCGAAGCTCACGTGAGCCTCGAGAAGCGCGGTTGTTGAAACCTCCTGCGGTTCGACCCCAGGCCACCGTCGGGATCGTGGCCACATCGAGTCCAGTGCGCGCGGAGTTCGTCGATCGTGGCGTGGCCGAACTGTCTCGACTCGGGTTTCGAGCCCGGCTCGGATCTCGACTCTTCGCGCGAGACCGCTACACGGCGGGGACCGTCACGGACCGACTCGCCGATTGGAACGAGCTCTGGCGCGATCCCGAAGTGGCCGCGATTTTCTGCGCGCGGGGAGGCTACGGCGCTCTCCACCTCTTGGCGGCGCTGTCGGTCGATGAAATCAGGTCCCAGCCGAAGGTCGTCCTCGGGTCGAGTGATATAACGGCTCTCCTCGCCTTTCTCGGCGGTCCGGCCTCTCTGGTCGCGTTTCACGGACCCATGGTCGCCCAGCAAATCGCGCGGGGAGACTATGATCGAGAGAGTCTCACCGCTCTCCTGGGGTCGAGCGAGCCGTTTGGACTGATGCGCTCCGACACCCTCGAGATTCTCCACGGAGGAGCATGCGAGGGCACGCTCGCAGGCGGCTGCCTTTCGCTCGTGACATCGATGGTGGGGACCCCCTATCTCCTTGATTTCGAAGACGTTCTTCTCTTTCTCGAGGATGCCGACGTGAAGCCCTATCAGATCGACCGCATGTTGACACAGCTTCGGCTCTCGGGGCGTCTCGAACGAGTCCGAGGCATCGTTTTCGGTCAGATGCCCGGTTGCCAACAGCATCCGCAGCAGGGGTACACGCTCCAGGAGATGCTCCGCGATTGGACTGCCCGCTTGAGGGTGCCCGTGGCCTTCGGGTTCCCCTCGGGTCACACGGTAACTCCGGCCATGACGCTTCCGCTGGGGGTAAGAGCGCGTCTCGACAAAGAGGGCCTCTCCATACTGGAAGGAGCGGTCCGCTGATTCCCGACACCAGGCCGGGCGCGCGGCTCCATCTGCTCGGAATCTGCGGGTCGGCCATGGCTTCTCTCGCGGGGCTCCTCCAGAGTCAGGGATACCATGTCACGGGCTCCGACCAGAACGTCTACCCTCCCATGTCCGACGTCCTCGCCAAGCTCGGGATCGAGGTTCGGTCTCCTTACAGCCCGAAAAACCTTCCCGACGACGCGTCGCTCGTGGTCGTCGGAAACGCGCTTTCGCGGGGCAACCCCGAGCTCGAGAGCGTGCTCGAGCGCGGCTTCCCTTGCGTTTCCATGCCCGAGGTGCTGAAGGAAGTGTTCCTTCGGACTCGCAAGCCGATCGTGGTTGCCGGGACCCACGGCAAGACGACCACGAGCTCGCTCATCGCTTGGATTCTCGAGAGCTCCGGCCGTGCGCCAGGTTTCCTCGTCGGAGGCATTCCGCTCAACTTCGATGCCAGCTTCCGGAGTGGGGCCGGTGAAGACTTCGTCGTCGAGGGAGATGAATATGACACCGCCTATTTCGACAAAGGCCCCAAATTCCTCCATTACTTGCCCCGGGTGGCCGTGCTCTCCAACGTTGAGTTCGACCACGCGGACATCTATCGCGACGTGGCGGACGTCGAGCGGGCCTTTCGCCTGTTCGTGAACCTCGTGCCGCGTAACGGGCTCCTCGTGCTCGGCCGGGAGAGCGAGCGCGCGGCGGCGATTGGTCGGGGAGCCCCGTGCGCTGTCGAGACCTTCGCGGTCGGGGGAGAGGCCGATTGGATCGGCGAGCTCGATGGCTCGGACGAGAATGGGAGCTACCTGTTAGTGAACCACCGGGGGAAGCGCTTTCTCGAAGCGCATGCCGCCGTGTGGGGCAACGCGTCGCTAAGAAACGTTCTCGCCTCGGTGGCGGTCTCTCGCTTCGTGGGCTGCACTGCTCCGGAGATCGCGACCGCCCTGTCACGGTTCCGCGGAGTCAAGCGGCGTATGGAGGTGCGGGGGAGGGTTCGCGGAGTGACGGTGGTCGACGATTTTGCCCATCACCCGACGGCGATTTACGAGACCTTGGCGGCGGCACGCGCGCGCTGGCCCCGCCACCGACTTTGGGGCGTGTTCGAGCCGCGCTCTTTCACCGCACGCAGCCGAGTGTTCCAGCGGGAGTTGGCCGAAGCCCTCTCGACGGCCGACGAAGTGATCCTCGGCGAGGTCCTTCGGACCAGCCGGCTTTCGCCGGAAGACGAGCTCTCGGAGGAGCGGCTCGTGGAAGATCTGAATCGGTCGGGAACCGGCGCGAGTTTCCTACCGAGCGTCGACGATATCGTGGCACGCTTGGTGCGAGAGGCGCGTGAGGGGGACGTCGTGATGGTGATGTCGAACGGAAGCTTCGGCGGCCTGCACGAGAAGCTCCTGGTCGCGCTGGAGGCTAAACCTTGAGTTAAGAGCGGGCGCACTTCGGTCCCCGTACGAGGTGCCCGTCTTGGCGCAGGTGGTAGAATTCGCTTCCCATGACGGATGAGCGCCGCTGCGTGGATTGCGGTGTTTATTTGTCCGTCCTACGGAACTCGAGTCAGAAGCGGTGCGACGCGTGCCTGCGTCGCCGTCGTGCCGTCTACGCAGCGCGCCGTCAGCGACGCAGCGAGCGGCGGACGTGGAAGTTCTTCATCAGCAGCATGAAAGAACGCGTGCGGAGTCTGCTCGACGGGCTGTCACGATGGCGGCGATGAGACTTTGACCGCCCACGGGCTTCGGGCCCTGACACCCTCTCCACGCTGGCTTCTAGCCTGTGAAGAGCAAGATGCGGAGAACGGGGCCTAGCGAATCAGGGAGCCTGTGCTTCGATGGGCGTCCACCGCCGCGGCTTCCGGTCCCGGCTCACCCGCGAGAACGAAACGGACGATCGTGCCCCGTCCTTCGTGGCTCTCGATCTGGACCTCGCCGCCATGCTCTTCGGCAATCCGCTTCGCCGTGGCCAGGCCTAGCCCGATCCCCTGTGATTTGCCGTACGAGAAGAAAGGCTCGAAGAGGCGATGCCGAATCTCGGAGGCGATACCCGGCCCCTGGTCCTCGACCTCGACGACGACGTGCGGTGCCCTGGACCAGGATCGGATGCGGAGCACGCCGCGACCCGACATAGCCTGACAGGCGTTGGTGACGATGTTCCAGAATGCGCGTTCCATTCTTCGTCGGTCGATACACAGATCCCCGGAGAAGCCGGCGTCGACCTCGACGAGGACCTCTCCGCGGTATCGATGTCGAATCCTGTCTGCGAGCTGCGTCAGGAAGCTCGTTAGAGGAACCGGTTGCGAAGACATGGGCGAGCCATGCCCTCTCGTGAGCTCCAGCAGCTCATCCACCATGTGGCTCAGCCGATCGCACTCGTCCTTCATCGCGTCGGCGTATTCACGACGCTCGTCTTCGCCAACGTCGAGCTCGGAAAGCATCCCCGCATAGCCACTGAGCGCCGTCAGCGGCCCACGAAAGTCGTGAATGACGGATCCGACCATTCTTCCGACGGCGGAGAGCCTCTCGAAATGAATGCGCTCCTGTGCCAGGTGGATGTTTCGCAAGGCCGTCGCGGCTTGCAAAGCGAGCACTGACGCAAGCTCGAGTCGCTCCGCGGGTACCTCCTCGGACGAATCGAAGAACAGGACGCCGTACAAATTTTCACCGTGAGCGAGGGGCAGCGTGCCGCGACGCTTCTTTGTCGCCACCCTGTCGGCGAGAGAGTCCACCGCGGCTTTCCTGCCGGTTGCGCTCTCGGCGATGAGCTCGATCCGTTCGCCGAGTCGACGTCGCTCCGACGTCGACAAATGCCGACACGAGGGCGTAGCCGGATGCCACATGGGTCGAGAGCGGATGGATCTGCGGCCAGCGTAGAAAATCTCCACGGCCGCATCGTTCAGAATGTCGGAGGTCGCCTGGTGAGCTCGGCTCAATATCTCGCTAATATCGAAACTTTCCGCTAGAGAAACCCCGACGCCGCTCACGACCTCCAGGTCGGTTTTCATTTCTTCGACCCGTTGGCAGAGTCGATTGCGCTCCAGAAGCAATGAGACCAGGACTCGAGCTTCGGATCCCGGCGGGAGGGTGATCGGCCTGTCCCCGACGACGACGGCAATCGGCTTCCTGTCGGCGGGAGTCCCGAGGAAGAGCGCGCGAGCTTCGTCGAGGCATCCTATCGGCGTTACGTCGTGGTCAGGGAATAGGTCCCTCAGCGCGTCCTCTTCGCCGCGGACACATAGAATCGTGGGATGACTCATAGAAGCTCGCCGAGTCCCGATGTCGGGAACCGAAGCTAAGCTGTGTTGGAGATACGCGATTATACCAGGAGCGCGGTGTGATACGCTAGACTTTGAGAAGAAACGGTTCGTAGCTCATACCGATTTCCGCACGAAAAAACCAATGTCCCTGCGTCGCGAGTTTCTCCACGTTCATATGTCCCAGTGGATGACTCGTTTAGCGGAAACGGGTCGTATCGAGTACCTGTTCGAGCTCGAGATGTGGCTTCGGAGCTTCGAGAGGTATTTCCGCGTCCGCAATCAGCCTCTCTCGGAGGATTCCGCGCGTACGCTCGCCATCCGAAGTTTCTACGAGGAGATTGGCCTCGTCGCCCATGCGATAGAACGAGTGACGAAGCTCTGCACGCTGTTGTCGAGCGAGGATCAGGTGAGCCAGGAGCGCTTCGAGAAGTACGTCGAGAACTTCTTGAAAGAGGACGAAATCGCCGACCCTTACGTCGCTCGGCTCCTCCGACAAGCCAGTCCCCAGGCAGCACTTACCCTTCTCCGAGAAAGCTTCGAGGATTTGAAGCTCCTTCTCACCGAGCTGTCCAAGTTATCCCGAATTCCTTATCCGACGTTTCAGAGCGTGGGCCGACTTCTCTATCGCGAGATTCGGAGAAACGATTATCTGGGCCTCATCATGAGCCAGAGGTTCAAGCCCGTCTACGATCGCATCGGTTCGGAGGCGGTCGTCAGAATCATTCGCACGATCGATAACCGCAGCCGACGTCGGCTGGTCGCCAATATCTTTCTTCAGCTCTTCCGCCTCCTTCATTACCTCGAGTATGCCGACCCGCGAAAGCGACACCTGGAGGAGCTCCGGACATCGGTTCTTATTTTCTCTCTGGTCGCGTCCGAGACGCGCTCGCTCGTGGACTTCATCCAAAAACAGCAATCCCGCCTCGGACCCGAGGCGGGATTCCCCGAGACTTTCGAAAGCTTCATCTATTGCGTGCCGCTCGAGCTCAGAAAGGTGATTCACACCGAGCTTGCGGAGCTCGTGTCCTTCAAGCAGGCCGACACCATTTATATGCGGCTCGAGAACTCCCACGGAATCCTGCGCGACTGCTTTCAACAGAGTGTCATCCAGCTCGCCCAGGGTCTCGAGCCGACGGTGGGGGGAAACGAGATCTTCGACCATTTCCACACCCACTTCGAACAGTCGCAGACCCTTCGCCACGATCTCTTGGCGCTGGTAGTCGCGGTACGGAGATTCTCCGAGGAGAAGACCGAGGAGCGCGCCGAGAGCATGAAACGCTTCATCTCCCGGTTTCACGACCGATCGCTGCGCTACCTCATGTACCGTGATTGGGCGAGCTTCGAGTCCTTCGCTTCCGAGATCCTGAAATGCGACAACGTCGCCGGCATGCTCCAGATTTCCCATCGATTCGATACCTATCTGAGGACGCTGTTGCGGGAAGTGAACAAGCGCGGGGTGCTGCAAGGGGGTGACATGCGCGACAGCCCCACGTCGGAGCCCGCCGGTGCGGAAGAGCTCCCGCCCCCGCCCGCTTAGTGCTGCATTTCAGAAAACGATAGCGTATTCCAGATCGAAGAAACGCAAGGGCCCGAAGTCAGCAGAGTCGCCAAGCTCATCGTGAGAATAGCTCGGATAGGGCTACAACGTTCGTTACGACCGTGCTTCCCGCCTGGGATGTCATCTCAAGCCAAGGCGCGGAGTACTTTCGATAGTGGCCTCCTCGAGTGAAGATTCAGCTCCTGTTCGCCACCTTCTGTCTTTTCTTTGCGCCTCCGCGACTTTTCGGCTTCGCGTTCCTTTGAAAATTATTCGCCCTCCGGGCTCACATCTCATATCCTCGAAGCAGTCCGATTCGGACGATACGTCAGCGTAATTATGAACACGCCTACTTAGGCCGCCCTCACCTGTCTCGTCGCGTCAGCGATCTTGGCGAAAGAGCCCGCCGCCCTACGACGAGACCGTCGGCTTTTCCTGATTGTCCTCTTCGCGGACGGTCGCCTTGATGGCGGCCACGACGTCCGGATCGAACTGGGCCCCCTCGTGTGCCTCCATCTCCCGGATGGCCATATCGTGGGGAAGCGGCGATTTGTAGGAGTGCTTGCTGGTGATGACATCGAAGGCCTCGCAAGCACCGATGATGCGGGCACCGAGTGGGATGTTCTCGCCAGCGAGTCTCTCGGGGTAGCCTCGCCCATCCCATCTTTCGTGGTGATGCAGGATGATCGGAGCGAGATCTTTCCAGAAGATGATGTCTTTCACCATCTCGTAGCCGAGCAACGGATGGAGCTCGATGCGTTCCCGCGTCCATTCCTCGGTGGCGTCCAATTTCAGAAGGCCGATGTCGTGCAAGAGGCCACCGAAATAGAGGGTCTTCTGCGTCGGCGCGTCCATCCCCATCCCCGCCCCCACCACTCGTGCGTAACGGGCGACGCGGCGTGCGTGGCCCCACTTTATCGGAACGTGGGTGTCCATCGCTCCGAGAAGGATCTCACTCACGTGAGAGAAGTAGTTGTTCTGAGCATCCTGGAGGCGGACGTGCTCGATGGAGATCGCGGCCTGATCCGCCAGACTAAAGAGAATGGACTGGTCTTCCTCGTCGAATGCCGCTCCGTCCCGCTTGTTCAAGACCTCGAGGACTCCGATCACGCGGCCTTCGAATGTCAAGGGGACACACAGGATGGAATGGGTCTCGAAGCCCGTTTCCCGGTCGTAGCCGTCATGGAATCGGGGGTCGTCGCGGACATCGTTGACGATCGCGGGCTTTCCACTGATCGCGGTCCAGCCGGCGACTCCGCGACCGGGCTCCACGCGCATTGGCTCGACCGCGGCGGCAGCCCTGCCCGACGCGGTGCGGAAACGCAGGTTGCCGTCCTCGTCGTATAGCAATATGGAGCCCGCTTCCGCCCGCAGCGTTTCCGCCGCCGTCTCCACGATCGTCTTCAGGAGAACGTCAAGGTGGATGATGCTTCGGTAGGCCTTTGTGATCGTGAGGACCGCGGTCAGCTTGCCGATATATTCCGATGGATCGCGCGGGCTCGTCATCTGGCGCGTCTTGGTAAAGGGCCAATGAGCAAAATGCGTGACTATCCGAATCGCTGGAAAGCGAGACTAGCACGGCCTCACGAGCGAGGTCAATGCTCGGCCGAGCACGCTATTTGACAGTTTTCCGCGACGCATGCTACTTTGCTTGATAGCAGGAACATCCCTCAGCTCGATCCGAATAGACATGTCTGTCGCCAAGCAAAGTCCATTTGCACAATTCCTCACGCAATACAAGAAGGGGGACTTCATCTTCCATCAGGGCGAGGAAGGCGACGAGATGTTCATCGTTCAGTCGGGACAGGTCGCGATAAGAAAACAAATCGGGTCCAAACGAACCACGGTCACCGTCCTGGAAAAAGGGGACTTCTTCGGGGAGATGGCGGTTCTCGAGCGGCTGCCTCGATCGGCTGACGCCGAAGTGGTGGAAGACGCGGGAATCATCACCATCAACAGTCAGACTTTCGGCGAGATGATTCGCCGAAATCCTGAGATAGCCGTGCGCATGCTTCGAAAGTACTCCATGCGTATGAGGGAATACTCCGAGCAGCTGGAGAACCTGCTCGCCCAGGGCTCGGGAGTTGATGAGGTGCAGCTTCCCGATATCGACAAACCTCCTGCCCAGGCGCCCGAGGGAACGGTGCCTTCGACGGCTACTGCGCGTGCGTATTTCGTTGCCAAAGAGAGCGGCAAGATTTATCCCATCTACAAAGACGAGATTCTGCTCGGTCGGTACGACTCGGTTACCGGACATCGTCCCGAGATCGACTTGACCGATGAGGACCAAAATCGGAACGTCAGTCGCAGGCACGCCAGACTGCTTTACAAGGACAATACGTTCTACATCGCCGAGGAGATCGGCACCATGAACGGCACCTACATCAATGGAGAACGAATTCCCACCGGGGTGCTGACACCCATCCGCGACGGTGACGAAGTCACCCTCTGCCGGGTTCCCGTCATATTCAAAGTCGCTCAATAGCCGACACCGGCTGGTTCGCTGAGCACTGCATTCCCGAAGGAATGACGAATTCGGGACTGGAAATGCGCTGAAGCGGAAATTCAAGCTTTCAGTCGAAAAAGCGTGGCGCTTTTCGGAAATCCACTCAGGGTCCAGGCGAAAGCGATGCCCGGACGAAAGATCCAGAAGGGCCGGAACGGGGGTGTGCCCGAGCCCGGGTAGTACTGGGGATACTTCTTCTTCGAGGCTTCGAGAACGGGGGTCGCGAGGGGGTGATCCGGGTCGAGGACTCTTTCCGCCTTTCCCTCGAGGATGACGACCTCGTCGCCGCTATCGAGGTGCACGCTCACGTGGGGATTCGCCTCTAGGTTCTGAACCCACTTTACCCTGGGGCTTCCGCCGAAGGAGAGGACTCCGTGAAGCCAAACTCCGTCGACGGGCCTCGTGTGAGGACGGCCGTCGGGCCGGGTCGTCGAGACCCAGTAATTCTTCGCGCTCGCCATCCGCTCGTCGACGAAGCTCCAGGGAAGCATCCCATTCGGCGTTTTGGGGATTCCGTACTCGGGGATGCGCGGCCGGCTCGGCTTGGGCTCGCTCGCTTTCTTTCCGCTCGACATCGCGAGAACCTCCAGGCGCCCATGGGGCGCTTTTTCCGCGTCGCTGTCAAGTGGCTCCAGTCGCCAACTGCATCGCGGATGATTGTGTCTTAGCTGCTCGGCAGGAAACCGTGAGAACTCAGAGGAAGACATACGGGTTCATCCTCCAGGAGTTGTTGGGATACGTTGTCGCGCGATACCCGTGTAATGGCTCGGGCGTCGTGGGGGGGTTCATGTCGAAGAGGACATCCCTGAATTCTTTGAGCCTGGCCGGTTTTCTCGCCCCGTAATTTCTTCCGCAGCCCGGTTTCGTCGAGCTCCGCTCGACGAGCACTATCTCGGTCGCATCTGCTCTGGACGAGAACGAACGCCCCTCCACGCCGACACAATCCCGACGAAAACCCGGAGCCATCGGACCCGACCAGGGAGGATCGGATCAGTTCCGCGTGACATGCGCCGAGACGGCAAGCCAGCGGCCGTCCCGCCGCGCCCAGACGTCCGTGTAGCGGCCCGATCCCGGGCTCCCGTCCTTCGTCCGGTAGGTCGTGCGCCCGTGGATAATGGCGACGTCGCCCATCAGCCGCACCTTGACGTCGTGGGCTGCGAGCTCGGTGATGGTGACCGGCTTCGCTGTGTACTCGAGGAATCTATCCCGATCGAGAAGTGATCCATCGGGAAGAGAGCAGAGGAAGTCTTCCGCGAGAATCTCTCGAAAACGCTTGACATCCGAGTCCTGAACCGAGCGAATGTACTCCTGGTTCAGTTCTTGTAGCGCGGTCAAATCCGTTTCGCTCATCGGGTTCTCCTTCCGGCGAAGGCCGTGAAGCGTCCGCTCATCGACCTCGATGACCACGGTGACGTAGCTCTCGATGTCGGCGAGGATGGCCTCTCGCGGACCCTTTCGCCACTCGTCGCTTCCGTAGAACGCGTCCTCCCGCTGCTCGCGGTCCTGCAAGCTCGCGAAGGATCGCATCAGGTAATAGGAAAAGTCGTCGTGGAGCGACGGGCCGTAGGCGACCACGTCCACTTCCCGCCGCTCGAGCATGGGAAGGACTTCGGTGACGAAAAGTCGATGGAATCGCCCCCGCGTTTCGGGCTTCAGATTGTAGGAGCGGATCTCGAGTACGCGGCTCCCGTCTCCCTCAGATCCGGCGACGTGGGCCGAGCACAGAAACAGGAACGCGGCCACTGCCTTCCACATTTTTCATCCTCCAAACGCCGGCTTCCAGCCAAAAGAAGCCGGGCGGCATAGGCGCGCCAGGGGCGCCAACGCTCCGAACGGCCGCGAAGCTCCGCCTTCGAGCGGCTTGCGGTCATCGCCCGCAGACGCGGGTCGTCCTCGGGAAACGCGTCCGGCTCGCCGAGACCGAAGAGCCCGCTTCCGTTCTCCTCCACCTGACGCGAGAGCTCCCGGAGTCGGAGTGCTTCAAACGGCGGTAGGCCCGCCCGCTCTAAAGGTGCTCTTTCAATCTGCGCCGCCGTCGGGAACAGAAGATCGACTCCCCCCGCACTCGCGACCCGCGAACCGAACGTCGCGGCCACGCGCGCGGCGAGCCCGGGTCCGAGCATCGCCCGCACCCGCCCTTCGAAATCATCCCAGGGCTCCGGATTGCGTATGCCCGGGTGCTTCTTCACGAGCGGACACAGCAGCGGATCGACCCCGAGGTGCTCCGCGATGAGAGCGGGATCCGCTCCGAGGTCGAACGCCCCTCGCGCGCTCTCTACGATCACCAGAAGCTTTCGCGGATCCGGAAACCGCACCTCGAGCCTCAGAGCGCGGCCGGTCGGGAGCGGGGATACGGTGACGACGCCGCTCCGGTCGTCCAAGGAGAGCGTGCGCTGGTAACCGCAGGCGTCGATCCTCTCAACCCCCGGGATCACCTGCGCTTCGAGGAATTGCAGGACCGCTTCCCAGTCGTAAGGCGGACGGTAGGAGAGACGCAGTCGGTACACATTGGGATCCGTCGCAGGGCGCTTCGGCGATCGCCTCCGGAGCTCCGTAGGAGTCTGGGAGTAGGTGCTGCGGATCTGGCTGTTGAAGTGCCTCACGCTGCCGAAGCCGGATGCGTGGGCCACCTCGCGAATCGGAAGCCAGGTTTCGTCGAGGAGCTTCTTCGCGAAATGCAGACGCCGGGTGAGAGCGACCTGGTGCGGCGCGGCGCCGAGATGTCTCACGAACAGACGGCGCAGGTGCCGGGCCGTGACCCCCAGGCGATCTGCGAGCATTTCGACTCGCTGCCCGTCGAGCGCGCCTTCGCCGATGAGTCGGAGCGCTCGCGAGACCAGCACGGCGGTTCCGAGCCACGCGGGCGTCCCCGGAGAGGCCTCGGGCCGGTAGCGCAGACAGGGACGGTAGCCCTCCGCCTCGGCGGCCGCAGCCGTGGGGAAATAGCGGACGTGCTCGTCTTTCGGCGCACGGAAGGGGCATATCGGGCGGCAATAGATCCGGGTGGTGGTAACACCGATGAAGAACCGCCCATCGAACCGGGCGTCCCTCGAACGCCGCGCCCGATCGCAGAGGCGTCGGTCGAGATCCATGGCCCAGCGAGCATACACCTTTCGCCAATGCGCTCTGGTCGGAAACGGACCTCAATGCGGTACAGCAGTCCGTTTTGTTCCGAGTAGTGCTCTCGATGTGCTCAGCTACACAACGGGCTAAGACTGCTGATTTCCCGGGGGCCGTCTCTCTCCCTCTTGCGGCACCTCCGGTTCGCGCTGGGGAACGGGTTGGGGAGGCTCGTACAGAAGGCCTCCGCCACCGAGCCCCTCGATGATATGGGGTAGCAAGTCGCCGAAGGTCACGTCGGTTCGTCGAATGATGCGCGGCGTCATCGTCAGCACGATGTCGGACTCTCGCACTTCCTTTCGGTTGGCGGAGAAGATACGGCCGAGGAGCGGCACATTGGCCAGGCCCGGAGTTCCATTTAGGCTCGTGCGTTCTTCTTCGTTGATCAGGCCGGCGAGGAGACTCGTTTCTCCGTCGCCGAGTCGGAGAACGGTATTGACCGAGCGATTGCCGAAAGTTGGCAATCCTCCAAACCCGGTACCGGATATGGTGCTGAGTCGGAGCTCGAGCGCGATGCTGATCTCGTTGTCGTGGTGCACTCTTGGCGTAACCAGGATGTTCACGCCGATGTTCTCGTATTGGAACGTGGTCACCGGTTGCTGAGGAACGCCCCCGGTCGCAATCGGGGTGAACGTCGTGATGGGAACTGGGACTCGCTCTCCGAACTCGGCCTGGGCGCTTTCACCGTCTACGGCTCGCAGCTGCGGGTTTGCGAGCACGCGTGTGTCGCTGTCGGCTCGGAGCAGGCTCAGCACCGCCCCGGGAAGCCCGGCAACGAAGACGTTATCGCTGCTGAACGGGGGAACGTCGAGGGTCGTGTCGCCGGGGAAAATGCTCGTCTGGATTCCCTCCTCGCCCGCCGAACGCAGTTGAATGCCGTATTCCACCATCCGAGTCCGATCCACCTCGAGAATCTCCATCTCGACGATCACCTCGCTCCGGCTCTTGTCGAGCGAGCTAATGATCATCTCAGCGGCCTTCACCCGTTCGGGCGTATCGACGATTGTGAGCGCGTTGGTCGCCGTGAGAGGCGCGATCCTCCTGGCGCCGAGCACGATGCGCAATAGGTCGATCGTCTCTTTGAGATCGGCACTCGAGAGATAGAAGGTTCGTGAGACCTGCTGCTCGTACTCTCGTCTTTTGGCCGGCGTATCGGGCACGATGGTGAGGAATCCATTTGCCTCGACTCGATAGAAGTTCCGCGTGATGGTGCAGAGGGATCGGAAAGCCTCCTCGAACGTGGCGTCCTGGAGATCGATCGAGACGACATTGTCGACGAAGTCGCGGTCGAACACGACGTTGACACCCGCAAGGGTGGCGAGGGATAGCAGAACGTCCCTCAGGCTCGCGTCGCGGAAGACGAAGCCAGCGGGATCCGCTGCCGAGGGTGAGATCGAGAGTTGGCCGAAGGGCGCCTCGCTCACCCGGCGCTTGAGGTTCGCGATCGAATGTCTCTCGGCCTCCTCGCCCTTCTCCTCGATGAGCGTCGAGAGCTCCTCGATTTCTTTGGCCAGTTGGACGTCGCTGGGGTTCAAAGTGAGGGCGATCTCGAGCTCGTTACGAGCGGTTTGTAGATCACCGGCTGACATCCGACGGGCGGCTTCGAGAGCATGGGCGGCCGAGGCGCGGAGCTTGGCCCGGACGAGCTCACGCGCGAGATCGGCATCGTCTGGTCTCTCCGAAGCCGCTCGGGTATACAGCGCCACCGCCTCGTCGTAATGACCCGACTTCTCGGCGCGGGCGGCGTCCTTCCGGTAGGTCGAGCCGGCGCAGCCGGAAAGAGCCGCTAGCAGGGCGACCGTTGGAAAAAGGGATCGGGGGACAGCCATTTCGAGCCTCCGCTGCTCGGCGCTCAGGGGGCGCCTTGGGGAGCTTGCACCACCACAACCTCCACTCCGGAGGGAACGGTGAAGCGAAACTGCGATTCGGGAATATCGAGGTTCTCGCGAATCTCGCGAAAGGTGAAGTCGGTGCGATTGCCTTGGGAATCGATGAGCACGACGCGCAGAACCGTTCCGTCGTCTGGCCGGACCTCGAGCTCTACGGTCTCGAACTCCTCATGGTGCGTGTGAGGAACGGCGCGCAGCACGACACCGCCCTCGGTCGGTGGCGTCTCGGACGAGAAGAACGAGAAGCTCTCGGTAACGCGGCTCTCACCTGCCAGAAGCTCGAACGGCGAGCCCTTTTCGAGACCCATCGGTCCTTCCGGGTGATGGCTCACCATCACCTGATTCTCCGCGGGGATGTAGAAGTAGCTGCTCGAGCCGTCGGTCACGAAGAGCTTCTCCTCGGGCCGCCGATATTCCCAACGCATCCGACCCGGCTTCTTGACCGAAACGCGGCCACTTTCCTCGATGGTCTTGTGAAGAAAACGCCTCTCATAGCGTTGTGTGAACTCGGCTTCGAAGTCCTTTATGGAGTCGTAATGCCGCTCGACCTTGGCCACGAGCGCAGCCAGGTCTTGCGATGCCGCTGCCGGCGCGGAGGCGGACAACAACACCAAGACAAGGGGCCGCATGCGCTTATTCTACACTCTTGAGCGACGCCTGTGGGTCGGACGTCGGCGCGAAAAGGGCCGCCGCCTTCGCCAAGGCTTGATAGGGCAGCGTTCGCCGGGATCGTTGGCTTGCCAGCCGGAGCTCGACGCTTCGAAATACGTTGTCGAGCGAAGGCTGGTGGACGGCACGGGGATCGAACCCGTGACCTCGGCATTGCGAACGCCGCGCTCTCCCAGCTGAGCTAGCCGCCCACGAATCGGGGTGAAGCGTGCCATGCTAGCAAGACCCTCGGTTCGTAGCAAGAGCCATCGCCATCGTCGAGTTGCGGGCTTTCGGCTCCGGTGAGAACATGCTCTTCACCGGAGGAAGACCATGGTGAATCTTCGCTGCCTCGCGCTCGGGCTTTCGCTTGCCATGCCCGTGCTCGCGCTGGCCGAGCCCACGCAAAAACCCCCCCTGCACGGCCGCCACTGGGTGGCGATCACGGGAAAGCCGCTCGGAGCGACCGCTGGAGCGATGATGTTCCAGAGGGGCGGCAACGCCGTCGATGCTGCTTGCGCCATGCTGGGGGCCACCGCCACGATGTTCGATGCGCTGTCCTGGGGTGGAGAGACGCAGGCTCTCATCTACCACCCTCAGGAGAAGCGGGTCATCGGAGTGAATGCTCTTGGCGTCGCTCCGACGGGCGCGACCCCGGAGTTCTTCCACAGCCGTAGTATGGATTATCCGCCCGAGCTCGGCCCTCTGGCGGCTGTCACGCCCGGAACTCCCGGGGGCCTGATGACCCTTCTCGCCGAATATGGGACGCTGAGTCTCGCGGATGTGCTCGCGCCGGCGATCGACATGGCCGACGGTTACCCGATCGAGGCCCAGACGGCGAACGCCATCGAGCGCGCCAAGGAAGAAATCAAGCAGTGGCCGTACTCTCGCGACGTGCTCTTGCCGCATCTCGGCGAGGAGCGCGAGGCTCCCCGAGCGGGCGAGATCTTCCGACAGCCCGATCTCAAAGCGACGCTCGAGAAACTCGTGGAGGCCGAGAGCGAGGCGCTGCGGCTCGGGAAATCCCGCAAAGAGGCCATTTACGCGGCCTACGACCGCTTCTATCGGGGCGACATCGCCAAGGAGTTCGTTCGCGGCTCCCGCGAGCAGGGCGGCCTTCACACCGAGCAGGATCTGGCGGGCTGGAAAGTCGAGATCGAAGAGCCCGTGTCCACGTCGTACAAGGGGATCGAGGTCTACAAGCTGACCCACTGGGTGCAGGGACCCGTGCTCCTTCAGGCCTTGAACATTCTGGAGGGGATCGACCTCGCGTCGATGGGCTACAACTCGAGCCGCTACATCCATGCGCTCTACCAGACGATGAACCTCGCGTTCGCCGATCGCGACTTCTACTACGGCGATCCCTATTTCCCGCCCGAGGAACCGATCCGCGGGCTCTTGTCGAAAGATTACGCTTCGGAGCGACGGAAGCTCATCGACTGGAAGAAGAACGCTCCCGACATCGCTCCGGGAGATCCTTACCCGTTCCAGGGCGGGACGAATCCATACCGCGAATACCTCGACCACTGGGGGGCGAGACACCCGACGACGGAAGAAGAAGTCGAGCAGTTCGAGAACGGCTTCTTCGCGGGAACGACGTCAATCCAGGCTGCCGACGACGATGGATGGGTGGTCTCGGTGACTCCTAGCGGCGGCTGGATACCGGCCACGATCGCAGGAAAGACAGGAGTCGGCATGAGCCAGCGGATGCAGAGCTTCGTTCTCGACGAGGCGTCGAATCCATTCAACGTGCTCGTGCCGGGGAAGAGACCGCGGGCAACACTGACCCCGAGCCTCGCGTTGAAAGACGGTCGCCCTTTTCTGTCGTTCGCCGTCCAGGGGGGCGATTCGCAAGACCAGAACCTGCTGCAGTTCTTCCTGAACGTCGTGGAGTTCGGTATGACCGTCCAGGAAGCGGCCGAGGCGGCGAACTTCACGAGCTACCAGATGAAGAGCTCCTTCGGCGCTCACGAGTCGGAGCCGGGCCGTCTGACGTTGAACGAGTCCGTGTCGCCGTGGATCCGCGAGGAGCTCCGCGCGATGGGTTACGAGCTCGATTTCGGTAAGCGCACCTCGGGACCGATCAACGCGATCTTCTTCGATTGGGAGCACGGCACGATGTGGGGTGGCTCCAGTAATGACGGGGAGGACTACGGCATCGCCTGGTGAGTGAGCGAGAGGCGTGGATTCGTGCCCCGCGGCCCCGCAGAGTTTGTTTGCCACACCGAGACCCGCGGGTGTTTGCCGGTCGAATGACCGTGGTATCATTTCACCAGACGGATTCCCACACAAACCAACGAATCCACGTGGATGATTCAGAGAATCGAATTTGATGAAGGAAGCTCTGCCCCTATCGCGGTGCTCCAAGCAGCGCCACCGGTCCCTGTTCGTTCTGCTCTCGGTGGCGCTCGGATTCTCGCAGAACGCTTGTTCGAGGCCACCGCCCGCCTCCACGATCATCGTGTTCGTCCTGGACACGGTTCGTCTGGACGCTCTCGGCGCTTACGGCAATACCCTCGATCCTACGCCGCATATCGATGCTTTGGCCGATGACGGCGTGCGGTTCGATCAGGCGATTTCGTCCTCCGGCTGGACGCTACCCGCGGTCGGCTCTCTGCTCACCGGCACCTGGCCCACGATTCACGGTGCCATCGGACAGGGGATCATGCTGCGTCCTCTACGCCCTGAGATCAAGACGGCTCCGGAGGTCTTTCGGGCGAACGGCTACCGAACGGTAGGAATCGCCAACGCGGCCTTCGTGAGCCCCATGGTGGGCGTCAATAGAGGGTTCGATGTTTTCGAGCACCGCTACAGTTACAATCACGATGCTCGAGACGCCCAGCTGGTGATCGACCTGGCCATTCGCGAGCTCTACGCCCGGCCGGGAGTGCCGACGTTCTTATTCATCCATTTGTTCGACCCCCATCTCGACTACGCGCCTCCGGCAGGCTACGACACGAAGTACACGGAAGGTCGTACGTCTCCGCCACCTCCGATCACGATGGAGATTTGCCAGGAAATGCAGACGGGTGACAGCCGTCAAAAGCCGCCCCTTGCGGAGGATATCGCCTATGTCCGCGGCGTCTACCAAGGCGAGGTCAGCTTCATGGATGCGGAAGTAGGCCGATTCATCGAAGAGCTGAAGTCGTTGGAACTCTATGAGCGGTCCACCTTGATCCTCACCGCAGATCACGGCGAAGAGTTTTGGGATCACGACGGTTTCGAGCACGGACACACACTGTATGACGAACTGATCCGAGTCCCCCTCATCGTGAAGCTGCCGAGCGACCTCGACGTCACGCGCGACGTGGTGTCGGAACCGGTTCGCGTGCTGGACGTCATGCCTACGGTGTTCGATGTCGTCGGTATCGATAAGCCAGCGACCTTCGACGGCGAGTCCATGATGTCGTTGATTCGCGGAGAGTCGAGTAGTCGCCGGCCGGTCTTTGCCGAGAGTACTCTTTATGGCCCCGAAAGAGTCGCCTGGCGGACGGAACGATACAAATACATTCATGACGCGACGACCGGTCGTGAAGGAATCGGCGAGCTCTACGACTGGCAGGAGGATCCCAAGGAGTCGCTCAATCTCGCCGACGAGAAACCTGAGCTCGCGGTGAAGATGCGGTCGGAGCTCTTCGACTTTTACGCTCACCTTCGGGATCGAGCGCGGAACATGGAGGAGCCTGACTTCGTCAACCTGAGCCCGGTTCGAATCGAGGAGCTTCGCAGCCTCGGCTACGTTCGATAATCGGGGAGGGCTTGCCGCGCCGCGCCGCTCTCGCCCACGAAACGACGCCGAGGCCCGCGAGTGCGAGGAAAGCCGTGGCAGATAGGACCCCTCCCACGATCAGCGACCTCGGCCGATAGGCGAGACGTACGCGGTGATCGCCGGGGGAAAGACGCAGCGCGCGGAAGAAGCCATTCGCTCGCAGCAACGGCGTTGATGTTTCGTCCACCCAGGCGAGCCACCCTGCGCTAAACGAGTCCCACATCAGTAGATAGCCTCCTCCGGCCTGCACGTGAGTCTGGATCACGAGCTCATTCGGAGTCTCACTCAGGATCAATGCCCCATTCGGCTTGGGTGGGCCCGCCCGGCCCCCCGCCGGCGGCGGCTCCTCATACAAGAACAATTTTGCTCGCGTATCGAACTCTTCGGTGAATAGCGGCGCGAATTGCTTATCGAGCTCGGGCTCCACCTCGGCCTCCGGGACGATGACAACGCGCGCAAGCGGTCCGGGTTCTTCGTAAAGAGCCATTGGTGGGAATCCGGCAAGGCGCACGACGGCCCGCGCTTCATTCGACGGCGGGGCGTTGGTCAGGAAGTAGCGCGTCCCGGTGCGCAACAAGAAGCGTGTCCGCTCCTCGCGCGACGTTGCCGCGAAGCCAAGGATGAATCGAGAGTAGTCGGACGGCCAAAGTGCCGTGAGATCGAGAGAAACCGCTTCACGGAGGCTCCAAGCCGACGGGAAGGTGGCAAACATCGTTTGATAAGTCGATAAAACGGCTTGCTCGCTGACCTGAGAATGGCTGGGCGTTACCTGCCGAGGAACGTTGTCGAAATCGCGAAGCCCCGTCACCCAGGAGATGCGGCCTCCGACGTAAACTCGATCCCGGGGATACTCGCGCGTGGCGGAAACCCAAGGAGGCTCCCCCAGCAATTCCGCGTTCAACGTTGGGTTCACCACGACATTGGCCAGAAATTGGTCCGTAAGACAAATCGCGAAGAGCGCCAAAACCCGAAAACGCCAACGGGCAATTCCCAGGAGAGCTCCAACCGCTATCCCGATGAACGCAAGACGCAGCGACGCGCTACCCGCGCCGGCAACCAGAAGGGAGGCGGCCTGTCCCGGACTCACCAGGGACAAGCGCGAAGCGAGTCCTTCGGCCAATCCCAAAGCGAGGTCACGAAAGCCATGAACGAGAACGATCCCCAAGCATCCGAGGAGCGCGAGCAGAACGGCAGGCACCGAATATCGGGGCGCGGATTGCTTTTGAAGGGTGATCCGTTCCAATCCGAAACCGGCAAGGGCTGCAATCGCCAAGACTGCGGGAAGGAAATACTTCGCCGGGTATCGCATACCACCAAGGAACGGGAGCAGGGATTGGAGCGCGGGATAGACCGGCGTGTTCCGTCCCAGAGCGAGTACGATTGAGAGCAGTCCCAGAATGGACCAGAACCGGCACCAGATATCACGCCGCCCGAGCCATGAACCGAGCGCAGCCAGAGCGAGAGCACCAGGCCCCAGGTACATCGAAATGAAGAGCGGGAGGTGACCACCATTCAAAGCCGGTACCCATAAATTCGCCTGTCCCGCGGGCGGAAAACGGTCGCCGAATAGCGGCCAGGCAACGATCTCGGCCAGCGCGAGGGGGTGCAGGGCGAGAACCTCCCCCAATCCTTGCTGAGATCTAGCCGAGATACGGACGGCCTCGAAAAGAGGAAGCAGCTGCACGGCAACCAAGCATGACCCCAATGCCACTGCGGCGACAGCCTTACCTAAACGCTTCGTCAACGAAATCTCGCTTCCTACGATTACCGTGTAGGCAATGGCGACCACGGCGGTGACCGCCGCGGTAACGGGCTCGCCGGCAAGAATCTGCAACCCTTGGAGAGCACTCCAAACAACAACCCACCGTTGGAGCGGCGATCGGGCCGAACGGTCTGCCGCCCATAGAACCCACGGAAAGAATGCCACCGACCAGGAGAGATTGAGAGAGTTCGCCGTTGAAACAACTGGCCCGGCCAGGGCAAAAATGGAGGCCGCCAGAGACGCTGCGACCGGAGACAGCCGGCATCGAAAGAACAGGAATGCTCCGAGACCGGCAAGTACGATGGGAAGCAATACGATTAGATTGAAACCGAGCTCGGGCGGCAACAGCAATCGGATCGGCAGTGTCGGCAAAAACAAGATTTGTCGAGTCGGATCGGCTATTGCCGTCTGCCCGAAGGCGACGTGGGGATCCCAGAGCGGAAGATTTCCCGACAGCAGCGTATTCCTCAACCACAGGTGTTCGGGCCAGTAGAAGAAGGACAGGTCCCGATCGAAGAAGAGGCGTGAGGTGCTCACGCCTTGACTCATCACCAGGAGGGCAGCGAGGGTCGGTGGAAGCGCCCACACCCATTCGCGTGGACCGCGAAGACTCGGGATTCGCATCGATAATCGGTTGTCGAACGAGAGTTGAATACAATTCTACCGATCGAGTCGTTGGCGGTGCAAGCGACGCTGGTCACTCGCGCGCGGGTTGAGAAACAGAAAGGGACGGCACCAGTCGAAAACATTGCCAGCGAGCGATCCGGGCGTGAGCACCGAGATGTGGTTGCGCGTCCGGCATCGTCCCCCTAGAATCGTTCTATTCGAACAACATGAGGCTCGCCGAGCACTGAAAGTGTCCAGGATCGTCCGCTGTCGAGGTGGCGTTTTCTCCGCCCTGTTCGTGGCCGGAGCGTTGCTGGTTTACATTCACGGATGGAAGCTGCTTTGGTTCCTCACCGACGATGCTTACATCGCTTTTCGCTACGTAAGCAACCGGCAACTGGGCCATGGCTATGTCTGGAACGCCCCTCCGTTTCTTCCAGTAGAAGGCTACACGAACTTCCTTTGGATCGTGCTACTCGACGCGGTCTGGTCCTGGTTGGGTGTGGAGCCACCGGAGTCCAGCAACTGGCTCGGTTTTGCATTCGGGCTCGGAACGCTCGGAGCGACGGCGTTCATGGCGCACCGGCTTCGCCTCTGCGATGCATTGCGTCCCTTCCGGCCTTGGATTGTTCTCGTCGTAGTCTTTGGATTGGTAACAAATTTCAGCTTCCTGATGTGGACCAGCTCGGGGCTGGAGACCTCCCTCTTCAACTTTCTCTTTGCGGCTTGGGTGGCCTCGGTCCTATACCTGGAGGGGCGCTCGACCGCCTGGATGGCGATCGTGAGCCTATGCGCGGGTCTCCTGGCGCTTACCCGGCCGGACGGGATGTTGATGATTGCCGCGTCTGCGGTCTTGTTCGCGACCGTTATGCTGAGCCGACGCCGACTTCCGAGGCTTGACGAGCTTCTCGGCGCGGCTCCGCTCGCAATCCCGGTCGTACACACGTTATGGAGGCGGGCCTACTACGGAGAGTGGCTACCCAACACCTATTATGCGAAGCACGTAGAAGCCTGGCCCGAGGCAGGGCTTCGTTATCTGCTCTCCTATGTGCTCGAGTACGGCCTGTGGTTCTGGGCGTTGCTCGTAGTAGTCGCCGTTTGGATGAGTCGACGTTCTCGGGCTCGAGCTTGGGAGGCGACGTCCTTGCTCCGCGTGGATCCGAGTTCGCTATCGGTGCTCTGTGTCGTCGCCACGACCGTCGCCCACGTCGGCTATTACATCTTGGCCATCGGAGGGGATCACTTCGAGTATCGGGTGCTGAGCCATACGGTTCCGCTGATCTTGCTGAGTGCAGTATGGGCCGCCAACCGGTTGGCTGTGGGGGGACACATCGGACGTCCGCTGGCCCTTGTTCTTCCTACCGTGGTAGTTGCGCTTTCCTGGCCTATCCCATGGATGGTCTGGAAACGCTCCCAGCAGGCCGATGCCCGCACTACGAGCTTCAATCTAGTGGTGCGGGTCGCGGATGCCTTCCCCCCGGGAACGCGTTGGTACGCCGCCCGATTCGACGATCTCCAGGAATGGTTGATCCGCGGGCACGCGATCGGAAAGCGCTACCAGGAGCACCGCGTCTTTCATTTGTATCGAATCGCTAGTCTGCCGCGCGAACGGAAACTCTCGGAGGATTGGCATACCGAACACCGCGTCCACGCTGCCAGGACCGTTGGCGTCGTAGGCTGGATCCTTGCACGTGCTGATGTCATCGACCTGTTCGGTCTGAATGACTGGGTGACAGCGCGGAATCCAAAGCGGAGGCGCTCGCGACGCATGGCGCACGACCGAGTGCCGCCGCCGGGCTACGTTGAATGCTTTGAGCCGAACGTGGGCGAGCCATTGTCGTTTAACGTTCACAACCTCGCGATTCCCGATTTGTTGCGCTACGAGTCGCGAGAGTTTGAGATAGTCGAACGACCCGAACCAATGACCTCCAGCAGGATTGAGGCGTGCGAGCAGTACTGGCGGGCGAGCATCGGAGCGGGATTGCGATCGGAGCCCGGACAGTCCTTGGACAAGAGCCTTGAATCCGGCTTGGAACCGTGACTGTCCTGAGACCACGAGGCTGGCGAGGTCCTTTCTGCCTGAGCTCTGTTTCTGACGATGCAATCACCGAGGAGATTCCTTGGTAGGCAGCGTGGCGAACGGATTCCCACGAATGGACCGCAAGCAGTTTGAGCTGGCGAGTTGGCAGGGACTGCCTTTCTTCGGGGCCTTGATTCTGTATGCCTTGATGGTCTTGAGGTTCGATTTCGTCTGCGACGATGCGTTCATTTCTTTTCGCTACGCAAGGAATTTCGCCCATGGAGCAGGGCTTCGTTACAACTTGGGTGTCGAGCCTCCCGTGGAGGGCTACAGCAACTTTTTATGGGTGCTGACCATGTCGCTTTTCGAGGCCGTGGGCGCCGACGTGGCCGTGGCGTCCCGGCTGATCTCGGTGGCCTTCGGCGCTTCGCTTCTGGGCATGCTGATGCTGTTCCTGTATCGTCGAGTACACGGAAGCTACTGGAGCGCGGGGATGGGGGCGATATTCTTGGCATCGCTGCCACCGTTCTCCGTTTGGTCGACTGGGGGCCTGGAGACCGTTCCCTTCGCGTTCTTGCTCTTCGCGACTTTCGAGCGACTCCTGGGCGATGAGCATCGTCCCAAAGGCATCCAGGCGGGGGTCTTGGGTCTGTTATGTGGTCTCATCCGAACGGACGGGGCTTTCTACGCTCTTTTGATCATCGGCCTGGCTCTACTTACGGGAATTCTGACCCGTCGAAAGGAAACGCTGCGGGCGACCGCGGAGGCGGCAGCGATCCTGATCGCTGGCATGACACTCTACGTGGCCTGGCGGTATTCTTACTATGGCGACTACGTTTCCAACACGGCTCGGGCCAAATTGAGTATGTCGGCCCTCTCGTTACAAAGGGGCCTTCGTTACGCGATAAGCTTTATCTTGACGTTCCCGTCCATCGCCTTCGTGATCCTCGTTTCTCCTTGGATATTGCGGGGAGAGAGGCGTCGTTTGGCCTGGCACGCCCTAGGGATGGTGATTGGGATCTTCTTGGCGTCGATCCTCGTGGGTGGAGACTTCATGAGCATGGGACGCTTGATGGTCCCAGCCTTGCCCTTCGTGACAATCTTGTTTGCCCTGGTCATTTGCACGGTTCTTGGTCAACCGATCACCTGGGCACGAGGAATGAGGGCCGTTGGCTTCACGGCTGCTGCCATTGGTTTGTCCATCCTGCCGGCGTTCAATCTGCATGTCGTACCGAAGTCGGCTCGCGAGCGGTTTCATTTTCGGTGGAACACCCCTCACCACGTCTCGGAGTATGAGCACTGGCAGGAAATGAAACGCAACGCGGTCCTCTGGACAATGTTAGGCAAGGCCCTTGCGCGATACACGCATCCCGGCGAATCGCTCGTTTTCCACGGTATCGGTGCGGTCGGCTATTACTCCAATCTCTTTATCTACGACCAATATGGCCTGACCAGCCGAGAAGTGGCTCTGCGCAAAGTTGGGGAAACGCCCGCGTCAGCCGGTCACGAGAAGCGGGTCGAACCGGCGTTCTTCGTGAAACACGAACCAACTTACCTCTTGGCCAATGTCGTTCTCCTGAGAGGTGCCGCCCAAGTATTCGTCGAGGAGGAAATCGACGTGGAGGGGCATCGCTACCGTACGAGGCTGATTCCCCTTTCTCCGCAGGACGGGTTCCCGGAGAACGCCGGCCTCTACCTGGTCCAGCGGGACGAGTGATTATCGAACGTATCCGAGTGCTTCCAGTCGTCGGATCTCTTCGGGTGTTAGGTCGATCGTAGAAGGCGACCTTTTCCGGCGTGCTGCAAACTCATCGAGCGCGGCGAGGAGCATCTTCTCCTCTGCGCGAGAGGTCGCCGTTTCCTCGTGCCAGAGGTTGTCGAGCTCTCGCGGATCTCGACCCAGATCGTAGAGCTCGAAACGATCGTCGTCGACAGGTTGAATGAGCTTCCAACCCTCCGACTCGACCATGATTTTTCTTCCGTCATTTCCCCACGCGTAGCAGCCGAAGCTAAATATAGGCGGGCGATGCTCGCGGTCTTCGATTGCCAGCAAATCCTCGCCCCGAAAAGGATTGTCGTCGACCTGGGCGAGATTGGCAATCGTATGCGCGATGCTGGCCATTTCGACGGCCCCGGGAAAACGGTGACCTTTGATCGTCTCGTCGATATCTCCGGAGATGATAAGGGGCACGTGAAGGAGCTCATCGTAGACGTCGCGGCCGTGGCCGAACCGACCGCGCTCCATGAAATATTCCCCATGATCGGAAGTGAGTATGTTCACGACTGGCCGGGCGAGATTCAAACGCTCGATACCGTCGAGCAGTCTGCCGATGGCCGCGTCGGTGAACGCGATCTCCTCGTCGTAGATCGCCTTTACCGTCTCGACCGAGAAGGGATCGGGAACGGAGTCGTCTCTCAGAGAAGGCTCCGCGGCCAGAAGGTCCTCGTAGCTGAAACGTTCAGGGGAAGCGTCGAGCTCGACGAAGCCAAATTCTCGGTGACGGATGTAACTGAAATGAGGATCGAAATAGTGAACCCACAAGAAGAATGGCTCACGTCCCATCCTGCTGAGATACTGCAGAGCGCTCATTGTGAGCTGTTCCGACGTCACCGTTTCATGTCCGCCCACGAGCGACTCGTCGAAAGTACGAAAGCCTTGATCCAGTCCGTAACGACGGCTTACGAAAATGTGCGTCACGAATGCCATCGTTTCATAACCCACACTCTGCAAGGATTCGGCGACAGTGGTTGCGTCGTCCGGGAGTGGTGTGTGAGCGCCAATGGCACCGTGTTCAGTCGGGTACAGGGATGTATGGAGGCTGGCCATGCTTGGCAACGTCCAAGGTGCCGGCGAGAGAGCTCGCTCGAAGAGCAATCCGGATTCGGCCATCTGGTCGATTGACGGAGACGAAGGCCGGGAGCTGCCGTAGCTACCGAGATGATCGGCACGTACCGTATCGATCGTGATCAGAACGATGTTGGGCCGGGGTCTGGGTGCATCGGTATTTCCCCCGCAGCTCGAAACCAGATGGGAGAGAATGGCGAGACCGACGCCTCGAAGGCGGAGAAGCACTCCTGAAGAGTTCCTCGTTCTCAACACGGTGAATCTCCAGAATAAGGGGCGGAGGGACGAGGAATCAAACTCAGCCAAAAACCGGTAGCTTGGGCAGGAGCTCAGGGGCTCACGAGGATGGTGGCGCAGACCGACACCGGCGTGCCATCGAAAAGGGGAGGCTCGTAGGTCCATCGACGGATTGCGTCCAGGATCGCGGCTTCCGCTTCGGGCCAGGAAGGGGTGGTGGAACGCACGACTTTGGCTTCGCTGACGGCCCCGTCCGGACCCACGATCGCCTCGACCACGATCTCGCCCTGGGGGATCGGGTCCCGAGCCGGGAGACGGATCGGCGTCTCGCTCCGTTTAGCGGGATTGGGAACGCCGCCGACGCCCGCAAGGACGGGTTTGGGTGAGCTTGGATCTTGCCACGCGCGCGCCCAAGCACAGGGCCGCCCCGCCGCTTTAGGAGCGGCCGCGACCCGTTCCGGTGTCAGGGGAACCACCTCGTCGTCGGTAATCGATGCCGTCTCGAGTGGCTCCTCTCCAGCCGCCGGCCTAGGAGCTCGAGGCGAGTCGGTTTTCTCTTCGGCGGCTGAGCACGCAACCAGCGAGGCGGCCAGAGCGAAAGCGGCAACGACTCTCATCTCACCCCTCGAGTCGTGCTTTGGCCTCGGCAAGAGCCGCGGAAAGGCCGCTCGTTCGTGGACCGCCTCCCTGCGCGATTCGAGCACTCCCGCCGCCGCGTCCTTCGACGGCCTCGAGGCTCGCGCCGAGGAGCTCTGCCATGTGCGCGTTCACGTCCTCGGAGCGTGCGAAGACGAGATGCGCCGCTTGTTCGTGCGTACTTCCCAAGAGCACGATACGGCGCTCCCGTCCGGTCAGAGCGGTTGCGGCGGAGCGCAGCTGGGCAGGGGGAAGCGCTTCCAGGACTTTGAGGAGAACGGCAACGTCCTGCATCAGCTCTGCCTCGGCCATCCAGCCCTCGGCCGTTGCGAGCAGGAGCTCGGTGCTCATACGCTCGAGCTCCTTTCCCATCGCCTTTCGGTCTTCCTGGAGCCTAGTGGCGGTCATTACCAGATCGCTCTCCGAGCTCGACAAGACGGTGGCCAACGCGCGGACTCGCCCCACCGTGGCTCGATAGTCTCTGAGGGCTCGCTCGCCACACAGAAACTCGACCCGGGTGCCGCCCTTGAACCGACCGAATCCGCGCACCACGATGGGACCGACCTCGGAGCTCGATCGCGGGTGCGTGCCACAACAGGCCTGCCGATCGAATCCTTCCACGTCCACGATTCTCAGGCTCCCCACCGAGGGAGGGGCCGCCTTTCGCAAACCCCTGGCAGCCGCAGCTCCTTCCGCGTATTCGGTGCGTATCGGTACGCCGCGCCGGACGACGTCGTTCGCGGCTCGTTCCGATGCCAGGACCTCTTCTGGCGAGAGAGGGCTCACGTCGAGGTCGATGGTGGAGATGGAGCTGCCGAGGTGAAACGAAGTGGTGGCGGCCGAGGCCTCTCTCAGAAACGCGGCGGAGAGGATGTGTTGCCCCGAGTGTTGCTGCATGTGGTCGCGCCTCCGCTCCGCGTCGATGCGGCAATGTACCTTGCGCTCGCTCGGAAACCGTTCGACGAAGTGCAGGATCGTCTCGTCGGGAAGCTCCGCGACCTTGACCACGGGAATATCGTGAATCGTTCCGAGGTCGCAGGGCTGGCCGCCCGATTCCGGGTAGAAGTAAGTCTCTGCAAAGACGACGGCTGGGCCGTCGTCGGTCTCGCGCTCTTCGATGACCTCGGCGTCGAACTCGACGACGTAGGGATCGTCCAGATAGAGCCGTTCAGTCATCTTGAAAAAACTGCTATACCGTCATCAACTCCTGCTCTTTTTTCTTGACCACGTCATCGGTCTTCTTGATGTGGTTGTCGGTGAGGTCTTGAACCTCTTTCAGAGCTCGTCGCTCGTCGTCCTCGGAGATCTCCTTGTCCTTGAGCATCTTCTTGAGGCGATCGTTGACGTCGCGTCGCACTTGCCGCATCGCGGTGCGGCTTTCCTCTGCGATCTTCCCGACGTGCTTCACGAGCTTCTTCCTCCGCTCTTCGGTCAGAGGCGGGATGGGAATGCGAAGGATCTTGCCATCGTTCGCGGGGTTGAGATCGAGATCCGACGAAAGAATGGCCTTTTCTATCTTGTCGAGCATCGGCGGCTCCCAGGGCTGGACGGTGATCAGGTTGGCTTCCGGAACCGCCAGATTCGCCACCTGATTGAGAGGTGTGGGGGAGCCGTAATAGTCCACGGTGACGCCGTCGAGAATGGCGAGCGAAGCGCGCCCGGTGCGAACCGAGGCGAGCTCCTTGGTCAGCACTTCGAGGGATTTGTCCATACGCCTCTTGGCATCGTCGATGAGCTGCTTGATCGTCACGAGCCAGACCTCCTTTTCTCTTGCGCCTGGAGTCCTCAGGGCGTTGTCACCAGCGTACCCAGCTTCTCTCCGCACACGACCCGCCTCATGTTGCCGGATTTCTTCACGTCGAAGACGATGATGGGAAGGCGATTGTCCATGCAAAGAGAGATGGCGGTAGTGTCCATCACCTTCAGGCGTTTCTCGAGCACCTCCATGTAAGTGATCCTCTCGAAGAGCTCGGCCGTTTCCTCCTTTTCGGGATCGGCCGAGTAGATACCGGATACCCTGGTACCCTTCAAGATGATTTCCGCCTTGATCTCCATCGCCCTCAAGGCGGCCGCGGTATCCGTGGAAAAGTACGGATTGCCCGTTCCCGCGGCGAAGATCACGACTCGTCCTTTTTCGAGATGGCGGATGGCTCGGCGCCGGATGAAAGGCTCGGCGATTTCTCGCATCTCGATAGCTGACATCACTCGCGTGTGAACGTCGAGCTTCTCCAGCGCGTCCTGCAGCGCGACCGCATTGATCACCGTCGCGAGCATCCCCATGTGATCCGCCGATACGCGATCCATACCGCGGGCCGAGGGAGCCACGCCGCGGAAAATGTTTCCCCCTCCGATCACGGAGGCGGTCTCGACTCCGAGAGAGTGCAAAGAGCTGATCTCGCGGGCCATGAATTGTGCCACTTCCGGGTCGATGCCGAAGGCCTGATTGCCCATCAAGACCTCGCCCGAGAGTTTCACCAGGACACGACGATAGGCCGAGTTATCCGACATCTCGTTCGCCCGCCTATTCACCCACGGGGAGCGGGTAGTGAGGTTTACTTTTACTAAAGAGATTCGCCGCGTTCAAACCGAGCGAAGCGGCGGACCTGGATGTTCTCCTTGAGAACGGAAATCTTGCTCGTGAGAAAGTCACCCACCGTCTGGTCGGCGTTCCTGATGAACGCTTGCTCGAGCAGGACGTTTTCTTGGTAGAACTTCTGAAGCTTGCCCTCCACGATCTTATCGACCACGTTCTGCGGTTTGCCGGAGCTTCGAGCCTGAGTCCCAAGGATGTCCCGTTCCTTGTCGACGATCTCCGTGGGAACGTCCTCCCGTCGCACCCATCGGGCGGGCGGAGAGGCCCCGGCGACCTGCATGGCCAGATCTTTGACGAGCTCTCGGAACTCGACGGTATTGGCGACGAAGTCCGTCTCACAGTTCACTTCGATGAGAACGCCCACCCGGCCACCCGGGTGAATGTAGGAGCCCACCAGGCCTTCGGTCGTCGAGCGGCCCGACTTCTTCTCGGCAGCGGCCTGGCCCCGTTTGCGCAGGATGGTGATCGCTTCTTCGAGGTTGCCCTTGGCCTCCTCGAGCGCCTTCTTGCATTCCATCATGCCCGAGCCCGTCCTCTCACGGAGCTCCTTGACCAGCTGTGCGGATATCTGAGTCATTTGAACTGACCTCGGCTCGATTGTCATCCCAGGAAGGCGCGGACGCATCCGCCGGTTGTTCTGGCCAGCGGAAGCGAGCTCTCACCCACCGCCGGCGGGTAATCACGTGGGTGGGGGCGATGCGCTCGTAGCTGACTCCCCATCCGCGGCCGAAGGATCGCTCTTCGACTCCTGCTCGCCTCCGCCTCTATCCCCGGCCGATTTGGGCGCCTCGGGGGCCGCGGGTGCCTTGGCCATGTCCCTTCCCAGCAAGACGGCGTCGGCGATGCGCGAGGTGAACAGCTTGATCGCGCGGAGCGCGTCGTCGTTTCCCGGAATGACGAAGTCCACCAGAAGCGGATCGCAGTTCGTATCCACGATGGCAATTACCGGGATCCCGAGCTTCCGTGCTTCATGGACCGCGATCTCCTCACGATTGGCGTCGACGACGAATATCGCGTCGGGCAGCCTCGTCATTTCTTTGATGCCGACCAGGTTCTTTTCGAGCCTGCGGCGCTCCTTGTCGAGGCGCGAGAGCTCTTTCTTCGTCAAATCCTCGTGCCGGCCGTCTTCGACGATGGCGCAAAGCTCCTTGTAACGAGTGATGCTCTTCTGGATTGTGACGAAGTTGGTGAGAGTGCCACCAAGCCACCTCTGATTGACGTAGTACATCCCCGCTCGCGTCGCTTCCTCCGCGACGACTTCCTGCGCTTGGCGCTTGGTCCCCACGAACAGCACCGTTTTTCCCTCGGCGCCGAGGCGGGTCGCGTAACCAAGGGCGTCCTTGAACAGGCGAAGGGTCTTTTGGAGGTCGACGATGTAGATTCCGTTCCGCTCCCCGAAGATGTACTCCTTCATCTTGGGGTTCCATCGTTTCGTCTGGTGCCCGAAGTGCACACCGGCTTCGAGCAGCTCCTTCATCGTTATCGATGCCAAAAAACCTCCCTTTCGATCGAAAGTGACCCGCGTGGAGTCTGGCGAGCCGTCAACGCTTCGAGTACTGGAAGCGCTTCCGGGCGCCCGGCTGGCCGTACTTCTTTCGTTCCTTGATGCGCGAGTCGCGTGTTAGAAACCCGCCCTCTTTCAGGCGCGGTCGCAGCTCCTGATTGAACTCGCAGAGAGCGCGGGCAATGCCGAGCCGCATCGCCCAGGCCTGACCCGTCAGCCCCCCGCCCTGGATGTTAGCGTAGATGTCGAACTTGCTCGTAACTTCGGTGAGCGCCAGCGGCTGCTTGACGATCATCTTCAGAGCTTCGCTGGCGAAGTATTCGTCCACGGTCCTCTTGTTGATCCGGATGTCGCCACTACCCGGACGGAGATAGACCCGTGCAATGGACGATTTCCGCTTGCCCGTTCCGTAGTACTGAATGTTGCCGGACGCCAAAGCCTTACGATCTCCTTCCCAGTGTGCCGTCGACGAGAAAGTGGTCGTCAAACGATGACCGCCCGGCCGACGACGCTACGGGGCCACGCCCCTTTTTCGTGAAGATTTTTTCTTCAGATTGCTGAAGGCCCAAGTCGACGGGGCTCATCGGGGGGTACGCGTTCGGAGCGCGAGTACCGTTGGCTTCTGGGCCTGATGGGGATGAGCCGCGCCGCGGTACACCTTCAGCTTCTTGAGCTGAGCCCTCCCGAGACGGGTCTTGGGCAACATACCTCGAACCGCGCTCTCGATGAGCCGCTCGGGGAACCGCGCCTTGATTTCTTCGGCGCGCGTCGCGCGAATGCCGCCTGGGTAGCCGCTATATCGGTAGTAGACCTTGTCATGCTCTTTCCTGCCGGTGAGAACCACCTTGTCGGCATTTACCACGATCACGTGGTCTCCAGTATCGAGAAAAGGTACGTACGTTGGCTTATGTTTGCCCGCGAGTACGCGGGCGATACGACTGGCCAATCGACCAAGCACCTGTCCCTCCGCATCCACGACGTGCCATGCTTGCGAGATCTCGGCCTTGCTCGGAAACGTGGTCGACAATCGGCCTCCCCTGAAGCTCTTCCGAAAAAAAATTAGGGCGACATCCAATCGCCCAACGGCCTAATTTAAAGACCCTCGCCGGCGTTGTCAAGCGAAAAGACTCGAGCAGACCGGACCGACGTGAAGACTCTCTGTCCGGCTTGAATCTATTTCTGCATTTATGATAACTAATTAAGAGCTCGAAGCTCGAGTGACACATGAGCCTAGAGACGTCCTTGATGGAGCGGTGTGGGGGAACGACCTCGACAGACGAAGGCAACCTGGGGAAGCTCCCCCATTGTGAGAGTCCTCGCATCTTGGGACCACGGCCGATAGGTGTACTCTTGGTTGAGGTGCGTTCCTGAACCTCGGTGCTCTTGAGGGGGAATCCCCTCCCGAGATCACGGAAACTCCTTGACGGGTGACTACGTGTTGCTCGATAATAACCCAAAGAACCCAGTACATTTGTGGCCGCTTTTTCTCTTGACAGTCATTCGCCTCATACTGTACGCTCACAAAGTACTTTAACTTCTTCCTGTAACTATCGTTGGCTGCGGCTTTGAGGTAGGAGACGATTCGGATGGGTCTCTTCGGTAAGAAGAAGAATCTCGTTGGGCTCGACATCGGGTCGAGCTCCGTCAAAGCCGTCGAGTTGAAGCCATCGAAGGGAGAAACGTTTCAGCTCATCACGGTCGGCCTCGAGTATCTTCCGGCGGAAGCCATCGTCGATGGGCAAATCATGGATTCGACGTCGGTGATCGACGCCATCACGAAGCTATTCTCCGAGTTCCGCATCAAGACCACCGAGGTGGCGACGTCCATCAGCGGCAGCTCGGTGATTGTCAAGAAGATCCAGCTCCCAGCCATGAGCGAGCAGGAGCTCGCGGAATCGATCCACTGGGAAGCCGAGCAGTACATCCCGTTCGATATCCAGGAAGTGAACCTGGACTACCAGGTGCTCGACGCGGGAGCGTCGGGCGGCAACATGGACATCCTTCTGGTGGCGGCCAAGAAGGACAAAATCAACGACTATCAGAGTGTCATCACCCAGGCAGGGCGAAATCCGATGATCATGGATGTCGATGCCTTCGCGCTCCAGAACGCCTACGAGATGAACTACGGCATCGAGCCTGGCCGGGTGGTTGCCATGGTCAACGTCGGAGCCTCTCAAGCGAACATCAACGTGGTGCGCGGCGACACGTCGATCTTCACTCGAGACATCACGACCATCGGCGGCAATCAGTACACCGACGCGATCCAAAAGGAGTTGAACATCAGCTTCGAGCAGGCCGAGGCGGAGAAGCTGGGCCAGGGGCACAACGAGGCGATTCCCCGTATCCTCCAATCGGTCACCGAAACGGTCCTGATGGAAGTGCAGAAGACGTTCGACTTCTTCAAAGCGACCACTTCGGAAGACCGCATCGACCGCGTCGTTCTCAGTGGTGGAAGTGCTCGCATCCGGGGGTTGTCGGATGCGATGTCCGAGCGATTCGATACTCGTGTAGAAATCTTCAACCCGTTCCAGAACGTCACGTACAACCCCAAGGACTTCGATGCTGAGTTTCTCGAAGACGTGGGGCCGGCGTGTACGATTGCCGTGGGGTTGGCAATGAGAAAGGGTGGTGAATGATGATACGCGTCAATCTTCTGGGATCGAAGGAGCCGATCGGTGGGGGCGGTGCCATCATCGATACCCACATCCCTGGAGGCGAAGGCTCCGAGCGCAAGGGAGTGCTCGCCGCCGTCGCGATCTTGGGTTTGGCGGTGGCGCTCATCGTCGTCCAGTATCTGTCGGCCACGCGAACAATCTCTCAACTCGATCAGGAGATCCAGCAGCTGAACGAAGAAAAGAACCGGCTCGCCCCGATCATTCGTCAAGTGCAGGAGTATCAGGCCAAGCTCGCCGAGCTGGAAGAGAAAGAGCGCCTGATCGAGCGGCTGAAGAGCCAGAGGGAGGGCCCGGTGCGAATGCTCGATGCCCTCTCCGCCGAGCTCCCGGAGTTCGTCTGGCTCACGCAGCTCTCCCAACGGGGTCCCACCGTAACCATCGATGGGATGGCGGCCTCTTACGTCAGCATTGCCGATTACATCCGCAAGCTCGAGGACAGCGACTGGTTTCGGGAGGTCGAGCTGATCGACGCGCAAGTCGACCGTCGGCAGGAGCAGGAGTTCACCCAGTTTCAGCTGAGGACCCAGCTCGTGTCTCCGCAGGCAGAAGGGCAGCCGGCTGCCCCCTCACCCGCGGGCGGTGGAGGAGCCGCTCCGGCGGGAGCACGGTGAGAGAGGAGCAGAGCCATGGATAGGATGTCGTTCGGATCACAGATAGTGGTTTTCGCCATTTTGGGCGGCGCGCTCTACGGCCTGTTCTGGTGGTTCGTCTACTCGCCGATGCAGCAGGAGATCCAGAACAAGACGACGCAGCAAAGAAACCTCCAAGCCGAGGTCGAGAATGCCAAGACGACCGCGGCGAGGCTTCCGGAGTTCCGGCGAGAAGTCGAGCGCAAGGAGGCCACGCTCCAGGCGCTATCACGGATTCTTCCCAGCGAGAAGGAAGTCGATGATCTGCTTCGCAAAGTGCAGCAGCTCGCGGCGGAGTCGAGTCTCGACGTGTTGCGCTTCAAGCCCGAGGCGACGCAGCCTCGGGAGTTCTACGCTGAGTGGCCCATCAGTCTCGAGCTCGATGGCAGCTATCACAACCTGGCTTATTTCTTCGATCGCCTGAGCCGGCTCTCACGCATCGTCAACGTGACCAATCTCGAAGTCGACGCGAAGCGGGAGCCGTCGATTTCCTCCACGATCACGGCGAACTGCACGGCGACCACATTCGTTTTCATCGAGCCTGCGGCGGCCCCCGCGGGGGAGGCGGCCGCAAGCGGGGGCGCTGCAAGCGGAGCTCCGGCGAGAAGATAGGACGGCGATTCGTTTTGCAGAACCCGGAGAGTCATGCTTCAAGGCGCGAGGTATGAACCATGTGGGTGCAAGTGCGTAAGATGCGACTAGTCTGTACCACGCCATTACTCGTCCTGGTGGCGGGGGTCGCGTTCCCGCAAACGCAACCTCCCGCCGCTGAAGGGCAACGTCCCGCGGAGGAGGCCCAGACGCCGCCGGCGGAAGGCGAGCAACCGCCGGAAGAGCCGGTACCCGACGCGATCGAGCTAACCGAGGGGTCGGGCTATCGATACGAAGCCGGCGGACGTCGCGACCCTTTCGTGAGCCTCGCTCTGGGAATCGACATTCTGCTGCCCGAAGGGCAGCGTCCTCAAGGCCTTGCTGGTATGCTCATTCAAGAAGTGAGCTTGAGAGGTATCGTCAAGACCAAAAACGGCTACATCGCGTTGATTCAGGGCACCGATAACAAGAGCTACTTCGCCAGGGTCGGAGAAAGGCTCTACGACGGGAGCATCCAAGCGATCGATGACGCGAGAGTCGTGTTTCGTCAAGAAATCAACGATCCCCTGCGAATCGAGAAATTCCAGCAGGTTGAAAAATCGCTCTATCCGGTGGAGGAGGGCACAAGATGATTCCTTCGAGGTCACTTCTCCGTCTCCTGGCGCCTTTGTGCCTAGTCGCATCGACGCAGATGACGGAAGTGTCGGCTCAGGTCACAGGAGAGGAAGCGACTCCGGACTCGGCCACGATCCGCGCGGTGCGCTACCACGTAGGGCCGAGCGAGACTCGCGTTTGGTTCGAGACGACGGGGGCCGTCCTTTATACGCATTACAGCCCCGATCCGCACACGCTAGTCATCGATCTGCCCGGCGTCGATATCTCTGCGCTGAACGAGCGCACCGTCGTGGGAAGTCGCGAAGTCGAATCGATTCTGGCGACGAATCTGGTCGGTGCGAACGGGAAGAATCTTTCGCGCATCGAGGTCAGGCTCGCCGCCGTGGTGCCTTACCAGATTTCCGGCTCGGAACAGGCGTTGAACCTGGTCTTCGACGGAGGTGAGGTCGCGCAGTCGGCACCGTCGAGCTCCCCCGAGACGATGGTCCAGGCCCCCCCGCCGCCACCCTCGACGCCTGTTCCTTCGGCTCCCGCAGTCGAGAACACGAATCGCGGTGCGAGCTCGGCTCCACGAGCCACCGGAACCAAGCCGACAGCCCCCAAGGTACCCGCGAGGCCTGCATCGGCGCTCTCGGGCGTAACCCACAAGTTGGTGGGTGACGTTCTGAGCGTGGTGCTCGAAGCGAACGGCCGGCTCAATTACACGAGCTTCGAGCTCGATGGGCCGAAGCGGCTGGTTTTCGACTTCGCCGGAGTGGTCAACTCCGTGGCAAGGGCGGCCCATACCATCGACCAAATCGGTGTGAGCCGCGTGCGTGTCGCTCAGTTCAGCACCAACAACCCCCAAATCACCCGGGTGGTATTCGACCTCGAGGACGAGGTGCCCTATCGGGCCTACGAGCGCGATGCGGGGATCGAAGTCGCTTTTTCGCGCTCTGCCGACGCTTTTGCCTCTCCGGCCCTTGCTTCGATTGAAGAAGAAGAACCGGAATCGAACGGGTCCACGATCGAGGAAGAACAGAAACCGGAGACCATAACCATCCGAGGCAAGACGGATTCCGGCGGCACTTACTTCTTGTCGCAGGAGGCGTCTCCCTCGTCCCCGGAGGATCCTTCTTTAGAGCCAGTCACTTTGACGGCCCAGAACCTCTCGCTGGGAAATCCCATGCCGCTCCTGCCGAGCCCGCCTCCCGCACAGGAACCGGTGCCGCAGCCGAGTGCACTCCCTGGCTCCCAGACGTTCATCGCGCCCGGAGGACAGCAACCCGGCGAGCGCGTGTACACCGGAGAGCTCATCAGCCTGGACTTCAAGGACGGCGACATCCAGGACATCTTCCGGCTCTTCGCCGACATCAGCGGACTCAACATCGTCGTCCAGCCCGGCGTGACCGGCCGCATCACATTGAAGCTCGTCGAGGTGCCCTGGGATCAGGCCCTGGAGCTTATATTGAAGACCAACAAGCTGGGCTACGTCGTCGAGGGAAACGTCATCCGCATCGCGCCGCTCTCCGAGCTCGCGCAGGAAGAAGCGGAACGGCGGCGCCTCGCGGAAGAGCAGGCGCTCGCTGGCAACCTCTTCACCCAAACGCGGGTGCTTTCTTATGCCAAAGCGGCCGAGATCGAGCCGCTGCTGCAGAGAAACCTCTCGGCCCGCGGTGACATCGTCATCGACACTCGCACCAACACGGTGATCTTCACCGACCTCGCCGATCAAATGGCCGCGATCAATCAGCTCATCGACACGCTCGACACGCCGATCCCCGGCGTCGAGATCGAGGCGCGGATCGTCGTGACCACGAGGACGTTCTCCCGCCAGCTCGGCGTCCAGTGGGGATTCACCAGCAATCAGACTCAGGCTCTGGGCAACACCACCGAGCTCGTCTTTCCCAATCGAATCCAGCTCGATGGTCAATCCATCGGTTCCGACGCAGAACGTCAGTTTGTCGCGCCGGGCGGACAGGGCGGTTTGGCCCCTCCGCAGTTCACCGAAGCGGGCTCGCCCGTTCAGCGCGGCTATGCCGTTAACCTGCCCTTTGCCGGCTCACCCACCGGCGCGATCGGCGTCTCGCTCGGAAGCATCACGGGGGCTTTCAGCATCGACGCGGCGCTGTCGGCGGCGGAGCGACGCGGACAGGTGCGCATCATCTCGGCGCCGAGGATCATTACGCAGAACAACAAGCCGGCGGAGATCAAGCAGGGTACGACCTTCCCCGTCCAGGTCGTGGCCAACAACACGATCACCGTTCAGTTCAAAGAGGCCGTTCTCGTCCTCCAGGTGACTCCACAGATCACGTCGGCCGCCACCATCATCCTGGACATCCAGGTCAACAACGACTCGCTGGACTTCGGCCAGTCGGTGAACGGCATTCCGAGCATCATCACGCAGGCGGCGAACACCCAGGTGCTCGTCGACGACGGCTCGACGACGGTCATCGGGGGTGTTTTCGTCAACAGCCAAACGACGAACGAGGACTACGTACCGCTGCTCCATCGCATTCCCATCCTCGGGTATCTCTTTAAGGCCAAGGAGTCGACAGCCGAGAATCGGGAGCTCTTGATTTTCCTGACGCCTCGCATCCGGAAAGATACGGTCTAGGAGGAGTGAGCTCGATGAACCCCCGCAAGCTCATGAGACGAATGACAGAGAAAACGGCTCGCCATCTCGCTGGCGCAACCGGGTTGATCCTTTGCGTGCTTTTGGGGAGCTGCAAAACGAACACTGAAGACAACGACACGACGAACGCCTTCGTTCGCGTCGTTTCCATGGGGGCCTCCGCCCAAGACTTCGGCGGTGCGGGAGAGCCGGTGTCCGACCTCTTCTCCGATGTTTGCTTCGCCGACGAGGACCACCCACCGTGTACGTACTTCAACGACAATGGCGTCGTCACGATGACGGGGTTCCCCAAGGATCAAACCCAACCATCCGGGGTGATCACCGACGTCACTTTCGAGCGATACCGCGTCACCTACGTTCGCGCCGATGGCCGCAACGTTCCCGGCATCGACGTTCCGTACCCCTTCGACGGCGCGGCGCAGTTCACCGTTCCCCTCGACGGTTCGGAGACCGAGCGCTCCTTCATGGTGGTGAGGCAATCAGCCAAAACGGAGAGTCCACTCAGGGAAATGGCGCTGACCGCGAATATTCTTTCCGTTATCGCTCAGGTGGATTTCTTTGGACGTGACACCGCGGGTCGGTCGATCACCGTGAGGGGATCTCTCAACATCACGTTCGCCGACTTCGGGAACGAGTGACGAGGAGCGCAACGGATGGAAAGAGCAAAATCTTCTCTGCTGGAGGAGAACATGATCAAGTCGAGTCGCTGGCTGCTCCCGTTCGCGCTGGCAGGCGTGTATGCCGCGTGCACCCTGGACAACCCGCAGGCGCCCGAGCTCGCGGGCCCGTCAACGGTAGCCCGTTCCATCACATTGCGGGCCGTTCCCGACTCCCTGGTCTCCGACGGGTTTTCCAGCTCGGTCATCGAGGCGGTGCTTCAAGGGCCGAATGGTGAGCGGGTTCCCGGAGCGACGATTCAATACGACATCCGCTCGTCTCCATTTGGTGATTTTCTCGACCTCGGCAACCTGGCGCCACTGAACGGACCTCGGCCGACAGCCGGGGGGGTCGAGGCGGGTCCCGTTTCGGCCGTGACCGACGGCGACGGAGTCGCGCGTGCCCGATACTGGGCGCCATTCCGCACCGATCAAGAGAACGACACCACCGTTACGATCACCGCACGAGAATCGGCGACGAATTTTCGATTTGCCGATTTGCTAATGGCGCAGACGGACATCTTCTTGCGTGCCGCGAATCGCCCATCGTTCCCAGGCGGAGGGGTCTGCAGCTTCACCGTCGAGCCCAACAAGCCCTCCTACCAGACGGGCGAGGCGATCGCCTTTACGGCAACACAAATTGTCGGAGGCTGCGCCCTGAACGAGATCGCTCGCTACGAGTGGAACATCGAGCCGAACACCTACAAGGCGGGGCGGGATATCGTCCATGCGTTCGCCGAGGAAGGAGTATTCATCGTCGAGCTCGTGACGACCGAAGCAGTTACCGGATGCCAGGAGATTTGTTCCGTGTCGATCGTGGTCGTCGACCCGTGAGGGTTTGGGGCGGAGCCTCTGCATGGCACCGCCCGCGTCACTCCAACAAATAGGTCCAGGATGAGCCGTATCGAAGATCTCCAGAAGCGTCTGGAGGCGGACCCCAATTCGCGAATATTCGTGCAGCTCGCCGAGGAGTACCGCAAGGCGGGGCTTCTCGACAAAGCCATCGAAGTCTGCCGGTCGGGGCTGCAAAAGCACCCTCATTACCCGTCCGCGCGGGTCGCGCTCGGAAGGGCACTCCTCGAGGCCGGGCAGCACGACAAGGCAAGTGCCGAGTTCGAGTCCGTTCTCCAAGCCGTTCCCGACAACATATTGGCGAACAAGTTTCTCGGTGAGACGTACCATAGTCTCGGCCGGCTCTCCGAAGCGCTTCAGAAGTACGAGGTGGCTCATTCGCTCGCGCCGGAGGATACGGAGCTCGAGGAGCGTATGGGCCGACTTCGGGGCGAGATGGAACTGCTTCCGCCGCTTCCGACCCCGTTAGCCGCCACCGGTTCCACGGAAGATACGTTCGTCGAGGCGTCGGAGCCCACGCTCTTCGTCGCGCCCGAGGCCGAAGAGGGGAGCGAGGCGGATTCGGCAACGCCCGACGACAGCCTGTCGCCCATACCCCTTGCCGAGGTGGAAGGGCCCATGGAGCTGGAGGATCGCTATTACCAGCCGCCTCCGAAGCCAAGCCCGCCTGAGGAAGCGCCCCCTCCGAGCCCGCCACCGCTCGCAGCCCCACCGGGCCCAGAGCCTCCCGTACCCCGGCCGACGCCGATCGCGCGAGACCTGCGACCTCCCACTTCTCCGCCAGCCCTACCGCCGCAGCGGACCGTAGCTCCAGCGGCGCCGAAGTCGCCGGTCGTCGGGCCGAGCTCGCCGGAGACGATCGCCAAGAGCAAAGCCGACATGGAGACGCGAACATTGGCCGAGCTCTACGCCTCCCAAGGCCACGTCGAGAAGGCGATCGAAGTGTACAAGAACCTTCTGGCCCGCAACCCGGGGGACGTCGAGTACCAAACTCGCGTAGACGAGCTCACCATGCTCCAGCAAGCTTCGGCTCGGCGCGCCAAGAGCACAGCGTCCGTCGGCGGAGCGACGAGCGGGGAAAGCGGCGCGGGCGGGGATGCTGCTGACGAAGTCCGGGGAAAGACGATCGCCCTTTTGGAACAGTGGCTTCACGCAATCCGTGAATCCAAGAGGGCATGAGTGATCTTTACCGAGGTTCTCCGGAACGTCGCGCGAAGAGTCGACGGCTGCGTCGGACTCGTCGTGATGGGAATGGACGGCATCCCCATCGAGCGGCTCGTGACCGACTCGATAACGAATTTCGATGTGCTCGCGACGGAAAGCACGGGCCTGCTCCGCGCCACAATTCAGGCGTCCAACGAGCTGACGGCGGGGGCGTTCAAAGAGCTCAATTTCGTTACGGAATCCCTCTCGGTTCTAGCCGTTGCCATCACGGGCGACTACGTTCTGCTGGGCGCCTTCCGACCCGGGAGCAATCAGGGGAAGGGTCGGTTCTACCTCAGGCTCGCGGCTCAAAAGCTCGAGAAGGAGTTCCTTTAGCGGCGTCGTCATTACCCGAAGGTCGCCACGTTTGCCGGGTCCGTTCGCCTGTGCTAATGTCCCGCCTCTCGATTGAGACGGAGTCTTGTCTACTTTGAAGTTCGAAGACGTGAAAGCGCTCGTCGATTTGGTGTCCGAACGTAACATCGCCGAGCTCGAGCTCGAAGAAGCAGGGGTGAAGCTGAAGATCCGAAAAGCCATTTACGGCTCCCATGCTCCTGCCACGTCGGTCGTTATCGGCTCCGACGAGGCGTCCACTGCTTCAGAGTCGACGAAAACGTCGGCCGAGCCCGCTTCGAGCACTCGGGACGGGCTCGCCTATGTGCTGTCTCCGATGGTGGGCACTTTTTATCGGCAGCCGGAGCCGGGAGCGGACCCTTTCGCTCGGGAAGGGGACCACATTAGCAAGGGCCAGGTCCTGTGTATCATCGAGGCGATGAAGCTCATGAACGAGATCGAGTCCGAATATCACGGAGAGCTCGTCCAGGTTCTCGCCGAGAATGGCCAGGCGGTTCAGTTCGGCGATCGTCTCTTCGCCATTCGCGAGATGTGACTCGTGTCGTTCCAACTTAACTCGTGCCTTCATGTTCAAGAAGATACTCATAGCCAACCGGGGCGAGATAGCCCTGCGGGTGATCTCCGCGTGCCGGGAGCTCGGCATCAAGACGGTTGCGGTCTACTCGCAAGCCGATGCCCACTCTCTGCACGTTCGGTTCGCCGACGAGGAAGTTTGTATCGGTCCCCCTCGCAGCGTCGATAGCTACCTGAATATACCCAGCATCATTTCCGCTGCGGAAATCACCGGCGCGGACGCCATTCATCCCGGATACGGTTTCCTTTCGGAAAGCCCGTACTTCGCGGAGGTCTGCGAGGCCTGCAAGATCCGCTTCATCGGACCTTCGCCGCGAGCCATTCGACTGATGGGAGACAAGGCGCTCGCGAGGGCCACGATGAGCAAGGCGAAAGTGCCCGTCTTGCCAGGCTCGGAACGCGGGCTTTCGGGTGTCGACGACGCACTCACCCTCGCCAAGAGAATCGGTTTTCCCGTCATGCTGAAGGCTGCGGCTGGCGGCGGAGGCAAGGGCATGCGGATCGTGCACGACGAGGGGAGGCTCGGTAAAGCTCTCGCAGCAGCCCAGCGAGAGGCCGAGGCCGCTTTCGGATCCGCCGAGGTCTATCTCGAGAAATTCCTCGAGGCGCCACGTCACATCGAAATCCAGGTCATGGGTGATGCTCGGGGAAACCTGCTGCACCTCGGCGAGCGCGAGTGCTCGATACAGAGACGCCACCAGAAACTGCTGGAGGAAGCACCATCGACCGCCGTCTCGGAGAGACTGAGAGAGAGGATCGGAAAAGTTGCCGTCCAGGCGGCGGAAGCCGTGGGCTACGTTGGTGCGGGCACCGTGGAGTTCCTGCTCGACGAACGGGAGCGATTTTACTTCATGGAGATGAACACTCGCATCCAGGTGGAGCACCCGGTTACGGAAATGGTCACCGGGGCGGACCTGGTAAAGGACCAGATCCGTGTCGCCGCGGGAGAGCCCCTCGGCTACCGGCAGAAGGACGTCGTCATACGGGGCTCGAGCATCGAGTGCCGCATCAACGCCGAGGACCCGGTGAGTTTCCTGCCTTCCCCCGGCAAGATCCACGCTTTTCACGTTTCCGGCGGACCCGGGGTACGCGTGGATACCGCGGCCCACGCCGACTGCGAGGTGTCTCCTTACTACGACTCGCTCATCGCGAAGATCATCGTCCATGGACGCGACCGAAACGAGGCGATCGCTCGGATGAAACGCTGTCTCGGCCTCACCGTGATCACGGGTGTCAAAACGACGATTCCACTACACCGGCGAGTGCTGGACGATCCCGATTTCCGCGCGGGCCGCTACACGACGCGCTTTCTGGAACGGTTTGCCTGAGACCGCGCCCTTCTCTCGTCTCTATCCGATCGTGGACGCGACGCTCGCCGGCGACGAAGATGCGGCCGTATCGGCTGTCCTTTCGTTCGCGCGCGCCGGACTCCGCACGGTGCAGCTTCGCGCCAAGAGCTCGAGTGCCGAGGCGTTCTGGCGCATGTCGGTGAAGGCCCTGACCATGATCCGCGGGACCGGGGCTCGTCTGATCGTCAACGACCGCGCGGACGTGGCCCTGCTGGCCCAGGCCGACGGCGTGCACGTCGGACAGGACGATCTCTCGGCCGAGGCCACGCGCCGGATCGTCGGGCCAGGCAGAATCATCGGGCTCTCGACGCATTCGGCGGAGCAGGCTCGTGACGCCGGCGGGGCTCCGATCGATTATGTGGCCATCGGCCCAATCTTTGACACGGCGACAAAGACGAGCGGCATTCCGCCACTCGGGCTCGAAGGGGTACGCGCCGCTCGACGCGTCGTAAAAAAACCGCTCGTCGCGATTGGCGGCATCACGCTCGATCGTGCCCCATCGGTGCTCACCGCGGGGGCTGATGGCGTTGCCGTCGTCTCGGCGCTCTGGTCGCCGATCGCCGAGCGACGGGATGATATGGTGCGACAATGGGTCCGGGTCACGGAGAGCTGACAAAGCCGATGAGGAATCGGGATGTGAACACGACCACTTGGCGCCTCGGGGGTCGTCGTGATTGGAAGGAGAGAGCGTGACTGCGAAGATACTCGATGGAAAGCGGGTTGCCGAGGACATTCGGGCGGAGGTCAAAGAGAACGCGAGGCCGCTCGTTCAGCGTGGCGTAGTCCCCGGGCTAGCCGCGGTGCTCGTCGGCGACGACCCGGCGTCCCGACTATATGTGGCAAGCAAGGTCAAGGCTTCCCAAGAGGCCGGCCTGTACTCCGAGAGCGTCGTGCTGCCCGCGACGACCACCCGCGAGGAGCTCACCGGCAAGCTCGACGAGCTCAACCAGCGGGACGACATCGACGGCATCCTTCTACAGCTTCCGCTCCCCGACCACCTCCAGGCCATCGAGTTCCTCGACCGCATCGACCCGGCGAAGGACGTGGACGGCTTCCATCCCGTGAGTGTCGGTAAGCTCGTTCAGAAGCGGCCGGGGCCGAGGCCTTGCACGCCGGCCGGGATCATGGAGCTCCTTCGACGAGAGGGCATCGAAGTCAAGGGCAAGCGGGCCGTGGTCGTCGGCCGCAGCGATGTCGTCGGGAAGCCGATGGCGACGCTGCTGCTGCATCAGAACGCGACGGTGACCGTGTGCCATTCGCGAACCGTGGACCTCCCCGCAGTGTGTCGTGAGGGAGAGATTCTCGTGGCCGCCATCGGCCGGGCCGCGATGATCCGTCGGGACTTCATTCGTCCCGGAGCCGTCGTGGTGGATGTGGGCATGAATCGCGCCGAGACCGAGGAGGAGGTGCTGGATTTCTTCGGCCCCGACTCGAAACGACTCGAGGTCTTCCGCAAGAGGGGATCGACCCTCGTAGGCGATGTGCATCCGCGGGACGCTATGGAAGTCGCTTCCGCGCTCACTCCGGTTCCGGGAGGCGTCGGCCCACTGACGATCGCCATGCTGCTGGCCACGACCCTGGAGCTCGCTCGAGCGCGGCGAGGATGACGGGGTTTTCTTGCTCGAGGTCGGGCTGACCGGAGGGATTGCCTGCGGCAAGAGCGTCGTACGCCGGCGCTTCGAAGAAAAAGGAGTGGCCACCCTCGACGCCGACGTGGTGGTTCATCGTCTTTTCGAGCCGGGAAGCGAGGTCGTCCGCGAGCTCGAATCGGTTTTCGGCGCGAAGATCTTGACCGTCGAGGGCGCTGTCGACCGAAAAGCTCTCGGTGCCCTCGTCTTTGGTGACTTGGCAGCGCGGGAGCGCTTGAACGCGATCGTCCATCCCCACGTCTGGCTGGCCATCGATGCTTTCTTCGAATCGGTTCGGGCGCGCGGCGAACCGCTCGCTGTCGTGGATGCTGCGCTGATGGTGGAGACCGGGTCCTACGAGAGGTACGATTGCCTGGTCGTGGTCCACTGCACCGGCGAACAGCAGATGGAGCGACTCATGAAGCGCGACGGGCTCACTTCCGAGGAAGCTCAACGACGCATCGAGGCGCAGATGCCGCTCGAGCAGAAGAAGGCCTATGCGGACCTCCTCATCGACACCTCGGGAACGCTCGTGGAGACGCTCTCGCGAACGGACGACGTCCTGGCAGCTCTGCGAAAGTTGGCCGATGAAAGCTAACGGACTCTTTTCAACGCTCGGAGGTCTCCAGGCGTTCTTCGACGAACGCGTTCCACTCTTGGCAATGGGGGCATCGCCAGTGGATTCCGTTGGTTCGGTAGTTGCACTTGATGCAGACATGGGGATCGAGGAAGAAGGCGGATCGAGAAATCACATCGAGGTATTGTCGCAGTCTCGGGGACGTATTCTCGTTCTCCTCGGCCAAGAAGCGTAGAACGGCGAGTTGAACGGCAAGAGCGTGTGGGTTCGCCCTTGCCGCCCCTAGGAGCAGATCGAAGGCCTCATCGCGTCTCGAAGCGGCCGAGCGAAGCTGAGCGAGAGCGAGGCGAGCCCTCCAATCTCGATGATCCGCGTGAACGATCTCCTCGTACATCTGCTCGGTTTTCTCTTTCGTCGCGAGCCTTTCACGAACCCGCTCGAGTCTCTCGAAGACGAGATAAGCCAAATGAGGGCTGTCTTTCGCCAGAGCTCGCCACTGGCTTTCCGCTTCGCCCAAACGCCCCTCGCTCTCCAGCAGATCGCCGTAATGAATCCGAGCGGGAGCGATCCGAGGGTCGGCCCGTATCGAGGCTTCGAAGGCCTGCGAAGCTCGAGTCAGCTCCTGGTCGCTCCACGCCTTGCTGCCGATTCGATCGTAGAGGAAGGCTTCGACCGTGGCGTCGAAGCTGCCGCTGACTCTCGAGAGCTCCTCCTGCGTGCGAAGGGCCCTGTTCCAATCCTGCTCTTCTTCGTAAATCTTCACCAGGCTGTGGAGCGCGTAAGCGTTCCTGGGCTCGATCGCGGTGACTTCCTCGAACGTCTGCATCGCCCGGTTGCGAAATCCGGCGCGCTTGAAATCGGTGCCGAGACAGAGGAGAACGTGGGCCCTCTCGCTCCGAGAGAGGCCTGGTCGGTGGAGTACGCTTTGATGAATCTGGATGGCTCTTTCGAGCTGTCCTTTCTCCCGCAGGACGTTGCCGAGAATGAGATAGATGTCGGTTGCCTCGGTATTCTCGCGAGCCGCTTTGGTGAGCTCCAAAGCCGCGCGATCGAGGCTCCTGGACGCGAGAAGATCCAGGCCGAGGATGTAGTGGATCGACCGAGAATGCCGCTCCGCCGGGTCTTGTCGTGGCCCGCCAGCGAGCTTGGCCCACAAACGCCCCAAGACCACGCCCGACGCCAAGGCCACGAGGGCGACGAGAAGTGTCTCGTCAGTCAGATTCATGACTTCCGGCCTGCGTGGCTAGTTAGACCGGAGCGGATTTGGACGACGAGGACGGCGCCGCCCCACCCGAACGAGCCGCGGGGATCGCGTCATCGAGCGGAAGCTTTCGGAGCTCGCTGATCTCGTTCTCGAGGCGATCGATTCTGCGTTTCATCTCGCGGATCCTCGACCGCAGTCGAATCTGATTGGGAAGAGACAGAGCGACCGCGAGCACGAAACCCAGCATGAGCGAAGCGACCAGTGCAGCCGCGAGAGGAATCTCCACGGTGCGAAACGTGTCGGTGAACCTGATGACGACCTTTTGGTCGTAGTTGGACCAGAGAAATGTCGCCAGCGCCGCTCCCACCAGGAGAATCAGGAAGGATTTGATGATACCCAAATCTTACCTCGTGTAAGCTCGCACGAGCTCGTCCAGACGGCCCATGGCCGTGAGAATCTCTTCCACGAGCTCCCGGACCGCCCCGTAGCCGCCCCGTGCACGCGTCACATAGTCTACCCGAGATCGAACCTCCGGTGGAGCGTCGCTGACCGTCGCCGAGAAGCCGACTCGGGAGAGTACCGCGAGGTCGGGAAGGTCGTCTCCCATGTAGGCGACTTGAGATGCCTGGAGCGACTCCTGGTCGAGTGCCTCTTCCAGCGAGGCGACCTTGTCCTCGACACCGAGCCGGACGAAGTCCAGGTGGAGCTCTCGAGCTCGGGCTTCGACGGCGCTCGAACGCCGCCCGGAAATGAATCCGGTCTTCAAACCGGCCCTACGGGCGAGAACGAGGCCGATCCCGTCTCGCGAATGGAAGCGCTTCGTTTCGTCATTGCCGCGGCGCTCGAACGTCCCATCGGTGAGGACGCCGTCGACGTCGAAAAGAAGCATTCGGATCGCGCGCTTCCTGCTCAGCAGCTCGTCGTCCATCAGAAGTACTCGCCGAGGCGCCAGAGGTCGTGCAGATGCACGACTCCCACCATCCTGCCACGCTCGTCGGGAACCATGAGAGACGTGATCTTCCTCTCTTCCATGAGCGCGAGCGCGGCGGTCGCGGGCTCGTTGGGCGCGATGGTTACGGGCGTTTCCGTCATGCATTCCGCCGCCGTCTTCTCCAGAAGGCGCTCGTCGCACTCGAGCTGGCGCCTCAAGTCTCCATCGGAGATCACACCGAGGAGGCAACCGGTTTCGTCGACGACGCTCGTAACCCCGAGTCCCTTCCGCGACATCTCGTAGATGACGTCCCTCATGGGCGAGCTCGTGCGAACGACGGGCATTTCGTCGCCGCGGTGCATGGCATCCTCCACGCGCAAAAGCTTGAACCCGAGCTGGCCCTTCGGATGAAGCGAACGGAAGTCGCTCTCGGTGAAGCCTTTTTTCTCCAGCACCGCCATGGCGAGGGCGTCTCCCAGGGCAAGCGAGGCCGTCGTGCTCGCGGTGGGAGCGAGCCCCATGGGGCAGGCTTCCTCGGCTACCGAGACGTCGAGGACCACGTCGGCCGCACTCGCGAGCGCCGACCGCGTCTCGCCCAGAAGTGCGATGAGTGGGATGCTGAGCCGCTTGACCGGCTCGACCAGGAGCAGCAGCTCTCGTGTCCTGCCGCTGTTCGAGAGCGCTATGACCACGTCCCCGGCGACGATCATGCCCAGATCGCCGTGCAGGGCCTCGGCGGGATTCAAATACAGCGACGGTGTTCCCGTGCTGTTCAGCGTCGCGGCGATCTTCCGGCTGACGATGCCCGACTTTCCCATACCGGTCACGACGATTCGGCCACGTGCACCGGTGATGAGCTCGACGGCACGCTCGAACCGCTCGTCGAGGCGGGTCGTGAGCCTGCGGATCGCTTCGGCCTCCACCTCGAGCACGCGGCGCGCGAGGTCGAGCGTCATGGCGTCTCACGCACGGCCCGCTCGATGGCGACGAGCCGCCGGAGAATCGTAGATAGGTTCGCGAGCGGGCAGCTGTTCGGTCCGTCGGACAGGGCTTCTTCCGGCCGGTCGTGAACTTCCATGAAGATGCCGTCCACACCGGCAGCGACGCCCGCCGAAGCGAGCTCGGGAATGAAACGCGACTGGCCGCCGGAGGACCTTCCCGCGGCACCGGGAAGCTGGAGGCTATGCGTCACATCGAATACGAGCGGCGTTCCCATTTCCCGCATTAGGGGAAAACCTCGGATGTCCACGACGAGGTTGTTGTAGCCGAAGCTCGTCCCTCGCTCGGTCACGATCGCTTTGCTGTTTCCCGCCGAGCGTATCTTCTCGACAGCATGCCGGATGTCCCAGGGGGCGAGGAACTGACCCTTCTTGATGTTGACCGGCTTGCCCGTTCGTGCGCTCGCCACCAAGAGGTCGGTTTGCCGGCATAAAAAAGCAGGAATTTGCAGGAGGTCGACGGCATCACCCGCCGCTTCCGCCTGGCCCGGCTCGTGCACGTCCGTCGTGACCGGGACGTCGAAACGCCGTCGGACCTCAGCCAGTATCCTGAGTCCCTCCTCCGGTCCCGGGCCACGGAAGCCTTCGCCTGAGGTACGGTTCGCCTTGTCGAAGGACGCCTTGAAAACATATGGGATCCCGAGCTCGCCGGCGACATCGCGGATGCGCTCCGCCATGAAGAAAGGGTGGCGCTCGTTCTCGATCACGCAAGGCCCGGCGATGAGTACGAACCGTGAGCCTCCGCCGATGCGGAGTGAGCCGATCTCGACCGTATCGGTTTGCATAAGTCCCGGGGGCGCCCGAAAAGCCCGATTCAGCGGTGGCTGATGACCGAGGACTCCTCGGGAACCTCTTTGACCGCCCCGCCTTTCTTGTGCTTCCAAGCCGCGCCGATGAACTCACTGAAGAGGGGGTGGGGCGTCAGCGGTCTCGATTTGAACTCTGGATGGAACTGCACCGCGACGAACCATGGGTGGTCGGCGAGCTCCACGATCTCCACGAACTTGCCGTCAGGCGTGCGACCCGAGAACCGGAGACCGCGCTCGGACAGGGTGCGCTCGTAGTTTTGATTGAACTCGTAGCGATGGCGATGGCGCTCCGAGACCTGCTCCGCTCCATAGATGCGCCTGGCGAGCGACCCGTCTTCGAGAACGCAGGGGTAGGCGCCGAGCCGCATCGTGCCGCCCATCTCCTCCACGCCCGCGAGCTCACGGAGCTTGAGGATCACCTTGTCGGGGGAATCCGGATCGCATTCGCTGCTGCTCGCGTTCGCAAGGCCACAGACTGCACGGGCATACTCGACGACCGCCCACTGGAAGCCGTAGCAAATGCCGAAGTAGGGAACCTTGTGACGCCGAGCCCAGCCCGCAGCCACCGCCATCCCTTCGGCGCCCCGGGGTCCGAACCCGCCGGGCACCAGCACGCCGTCTACGCCCTGCAGAAGCGACGAATTATCCGGCTCGAGATCCTCGGCCTCCATCCATTTCAGCCGCACCCGCAGGTTCTGAGCGATTCCGCCATGGGCGAGCGCTTCGTTCAGGCTCTTGTACGCGTCCTTGAGGCTCACGTACTTGCCCACGACGCCGATCACGACCTCACCTTCCGGGTTTTGTATGCGTTCGACGAGTTCGCGCCAAACGTCGATCTTTCGCGAGTGAGCGGGCAGTTGCAGCATCTCGATCAAGAGCTCGTCGAGCGATTCGTCGGCAAGGAGCAGAGGAATTTCATAGATGGAGGCCACGTCTCTCACGGTGATGACCGCTCTATCGTCGACGTTGGAGAACAGCGCGATCTTGGATTTCAGATCGCGGGGGAGCGGTCGGTCCGCCCGGCACAGCAGAACGTCGGGCTGAATACCGATCGCCCTCAATTCGCGAACGCTGTGCTGCGTCGGCTTGGTCTTCTGCTCCCCGGCGGTCGATACGAAGGGTACGAGCGTCAGGTGAATGAAGACGGCGCCGGCTCGTCCGACGTCCATGCGGAACTGTCTCACCGCTTCCAGAAACGGCAAGCTCTCGATGTCGCCCACCGTCCCGCCGATCTCCACGATCACGACATCGACCCCTTCGGAGACCGGTCCCAGCCGCGATTTGATCTCGTTCGTGATGTGAGGAATGACCTGGACGGTGCCGCCCAGGTAATCGCCCCTTCGCTCTTTCGCTATTACCGATTCGTAAATCTGTCCCGTCGTAACATTCGAAGCCCGGGTCAGCTCGACGCTGGTGAAGCGCTCGTAGTGGCCGAGGTCCATGTCGGTCTCGGCACCGTCCTCGGTCACGAAGACCTCTCCATGCTGGTAGGGGCTCATCGTTCCCGGGTCGACGTTGATATAGGGATCGAACTTCAGGAAGTTCACCCGATAGCCCCGGGCTTCCAGAAGCCGTCCGATGGAGGCGGAGGCCACGCCCTTTCCCAGCGAGGAAACGACTCCGCCGGTTACGAAGATGAACTTGGCTCTAGGTGACGCCATCGAAGAAACGCTCCTTACATCTTGACGGTTGTGCTTTCCAGACGCTTTTGAACCTTCTCGAGGTCCGCTTCGGTGTCCACTGCCATGCTCTCGTATTCCGTTTCCCCCACGCGAATCGGCATTCCGTTCTCGAGAGCTCGCAACTGCTCCAGCCTTTCCAGCTCCTCGAGGGGAGTGGGTGGCAGGGCGGCCAGGTCCAACAAACGCTCCTTCGGGTAGACATACAACCCAACATGCTCATAGTAGACGTTCGGAGGAAGCGCCTCGGAGACCGGAGGAGGAACCGGTATGGGAGAGCGGGAGAAATAAAGAGCGAACCCCCGGCGATCCACCACCACTTTCACGACGTCACGGTCCAGGAGTCGATCGCGGCTCGAGATCTCGCGTCGCAGAGTCGCGATGACACCTTCGTGCTCGGCAGCCAGCTCGATCGTTTCATCGATCGCCCGAGGATCCAGGAGCGGCTCGTCGCCCTGGACGTTGACCACGAGGTCATAGCTCGTTTCACGTACCGCTTCAGCGACCCGATCGCTTCCGCTTCGATGATCTCGGGAGGTCATGAGCGCGCGTCCGCCGAATCCGGTAACGACGTCCCGAATACGTTCGTCGTCGGTCGCGACGAGAACCTGGTCGACGCGGCGCGCCGCCACGACCTTTTCGTATACGCGCTGGACCATGGTCTTGCCGGCGATGTCGGCGAGAGGTTTTCCGGGGAGACGTTTCGAGCTATAGCGGGCAGGTATGACCGCGATAGTCCGCATTCAGTCGGTGGTTCCCATGAGAGCGGTACGAGAGAGAATAGTCCCCCCGAGGGCGGCTGTCAAACTTCAGATGCGCGAACATCATGAAGATCCTAACGGAAACGATGGTGGGGAGCGCAGCGTCGACAATCGGCAACCCATAGTCGCCAGAATGCTATAGTTGTGCGTGCTCCGGGCTCTTTGGACCGTTCTCCTCGTGCCGGGCATCGCCGCTGCTGACGACGCGCTCTTGCACTACGGTCCTCGCGCCGCGAGCCTCGGGGGAGCATTCACTGCGGTGGCGGCCGATTCCACGGCTTTCTACTGGAATCCCGCGGGTTACGCGTTCGGGCCTTTCGTCCAGGCGGGTGTTCAAGGGGGCGAGACCAACCTCGATCGAGGCTACGGGTTCTCCGTCGGGTACACGTTCATGGGAGTCGCCGGCACGTGGCTCCGGCAACAGATCTCGGCAGACGACAGGGACGTTACCCTCGACACGTTCGACCTCGCGTTCTCGATTCTTCAGTCGCTACCCGTCGACGATCTCGTGGTCGCGGCGAACGTTCACTACCTGCGAGGCGGGATCGCCAACGAAATGACTTCGAGCAAGGCCAATCTCGATGCCGGTTTTTTGTACCAGCCCGATCATTGGGTCCGATTGGGCGTCATGTCCCGGAGCCTCTTGGAGCCCTCCTTTCGCACGTCCGATGGGGACGAGCTCGTCGTGTCGCGGCACACCCGCGCCGGTGTCGCTTTCTCCCTTCCGAGACGAACGCTCGTCAGCCTCGATGTCGACGTCACTCGACGAGGCCATGGGCGCGAGATCTCCCTTGGGGCAGAGAAAGAGTTTCTGGATGGAAAGATCGCCGTTCGCGCGGGCGTGAGAGGCGACTGGGGGGAAGGCGAGCATCGAGGCGCAGGCTGGTCGCTGGGTCTCGGTGGTCGAATACGATGGCTCCTGCTCGATCTCGCCTATCTGGCGGAAAACGACCATCGCGACGACAGCCTTTGGCTCGGAATGACGGTCGCTCCTTGATGCCGGCACCATCGGATTGAAGGGGTCTTCCCGCGATCGAGAAGCTTCGCGTCCGTGCCAAGACAGCCCAGGTTTCTCCCTGCCGGGCGTGGATCGCGGCGGGTGCTTCGTGCGTCCCGGCGGCTCGGCAGAGCGCCCCGTCCAGATGCTTGACAACCGCAAGGGCTAGAAGTTAAAGTAGTTATCTCGGAAATCCTTTGTGAACACTAACAACTGAGCCCGTCCGAAGTGACAGCCCGCGGAGTGGTTGGATGCCTATAAAGCTCGGCGAGCTGCTGGTCAAGGAGAACCTCATTACCGCCCAGCAGCTTCAAGAAGCACTGCAGTACCAGAAGCAGCAAGGTGGAAAGCTGGGTTTCAATCTCGTAAAGTTGGGGTTCGTCAAGGACGAAGAAATCACGCAGCTCCTGTCCCGGCAGTACGGGGTTCCCTCGATCAATCTCGCCAGGTTCGAGATCGACCCGTCCGTGATCAAGCTCGTGCCGGCGGAGACCGCACAAAAATATCAGATTATCCCACTCTCTCGCGCGGGCGCCAACTTGACCATCGCCATGGTGGATCCCACCAACGTGTTTGCGATGGACGATATCAAGTTCATGACCGGCTATAACGTGGAGCCCGTGGTCGCCTCCGAGACCGCGATCATGGAGTCGATCGAAAGATATTACGGCTCGGTCCATTCTCTCCAGATCAAGGAGGAGATGGACAAGCTCGTCGAGACCGACGATTTCTCCGAGGACGTCGAAGTGCTCGATGAGGCCGATGAGGCCGACCTCGTCGAGCTCGAGAAGGGAACTGAGGATGCTCCCGTCGTCAAGCTCTGCAACCTGATTCTCGGGGACGCCCTTCGACGCGGCGCGAGCGACATCCATATCGAGCCATACGAGCGCGAGTTTCGAGTCAGGTTTCGAATCGACGGCGTGCTGTACGTGGTCATGAACCCGCCCATGAAGCTTCGCGACGCCATCATTTCACGACTCAAGATCATGTCGAAGCTCGACATCTCCGAGAGAAGGCTTCCCCAGGACGGACGCATCAAGGTGCGAATGAATCACCAGGGGAAACTGCGTGAGCTCGACTACCGGGTCTCGACGCTGCCGACCCTCTTTGGCGAGAAAGTTGTTCTCCGTCTCCTGGACAAGGAGAACCTCATGCTCGACATGACGAAGCTCGGATTCGAGACCGCGTCATTGACGAGGTTCGAGGAGGCCATTTTCAAGCCCTGGGGTATGGTTCTGGTAACCGGACCCACGGGAAGCGGCAAGACCAATACGCTCTACTCGGCGATCAGTCAGCTCAATACCACCGAAACCAACATCATGACCGCCGAAGACCCTGTCGAGTTCAACCTCGTGGGTGTCAACCAGGTTCAGATGAAGGAGTCGATCGGCCTCAATTTCGCGGCTGCCCTCCGCTCGTTCCTCCGCCAGGACCCGAACATCATCTTGGTGGGAGAGATCCGAGATTTCGAGACCGCGGAGATCGCGGTGAAGGCCGCTCTCACCGGCCACCTAGTCCTGTCTACGCTCCACACCAATGACGCCCCGTCGACCATCAATCGTTTGATGAACATGGGCATCGAGCCGTTTCTCGTCGCGACCTCGGTGCACCTCATCGCCGCCCAGCGACTGGTTCGCCGGGTATGCAGTGAATGCAAGGCGCAGATGGACATTCCCGTTCAGGCCCTCATCGACGCCGGGTTTACGCCGGAAGAAGCGAAGGACATCGAGGTTCAGAAGGGCCGAGGTTGCGGCAACTGCAACAACACGGGCTACAAGGGACGCGTCGGACTCTATGAGGTCTTGGAGGTTTCGGAAGAGGTGAGGCAGCTCATCCTGGACGGCGCTTCGGCGATCGAGCTGAAGCAAAAAGCGGTCGAGGAAGGTATGATCTCTCTCAGGAAGAGCGGCCTTCAAAAAGTAAGAGCTGGCGTAACGACGCTCGAAGAGGTCATCAGGGAGACGGTCAAATAACGCCTCGGGGCGCATTCGGCCGAGTCAAGTGAGGAAAAAATGGCAGTCAGCCTGCACCAATTGCTGAAAACGATGCTCGAGATGGGAGGGTCGGACCTCCACGTGACCAACAACTCTCCTCCGCAAATCCGAGTGGATGGCAAGCTCCGTCCGCTGGACATGCCTCCGCTCACCACGGTGGAGACGAAGCAGCTCGCCTACAGCGTTCTCACCGACAACCAGAAGCACCGTTTCGAGGAAAATTTGGAGCTCGATTTCTCCTTCGGCATCAAGAATCTCGCCCGTTTCCGAGCCAACGTGTTCCTGCAGCGCGGCGCGGTGTCAGCGGTCTATCGAAACATCCCCTACGAGATCAGGGGATTCAAAGACCTCGGCCTTCCGCCAGTCGTCGCGCAGATCTGCGAAAAGCCGCGCGGTCTCGTCCTCGTGACCGGCCCGACGGGAAGCGGCAAGTCGACGACGCTCGCGGCGATGATCGACAAGATCAACAAGGAGCGCTCCGAGCACATCATCACCATCGAGGATCCGATCGAGTACCTTCACGCCCATCAGAAATGCCTGGTGAACCAGCGAGAAGTGCATTCGGACACCCACGGATTCGCCAACGCCTTGAGGTCCGCGCTTCGCGAGGATCCCGATGTCGTGCTCATCGGAGAGATGCGGGATCTGGAGACGATTGAGTCCGCCTTGCGCATCGCGGAGACGGGCCACTTGACCTTTGCCACCTTGCACACGAACTCCGCGGCGCAGACCATCAACCGAATCGTCGACGTATTCCCTTCGCACCAGCAGCCTCAAATTCGTGCGCAGCTCTCCTTCGTGCTCGAGGGCATCATGTGCCAATCGCTTCTGCCCAAGGCGAGCGGAACGGGACGCGTCCTGGCGATGGAGATCTTGATCCCCAACTCCGCCGTTCGCAATCTGATCCGCGAGGACAAGATTCACCAAATCTATTCCACGATGCAGACGGGCCAGGAGAAACACGGCATGCAGACATTCAACCAGAGCCTGGCCACGCTCTATTTCAAGAAGCAGATCACCCTTCAGCTCGCGCTCTCGATGTCCTCGAACCCCGACGAGCTCCAGGACATGATCAATCGTGGAACGGGTCTCACCCCGGCGTCTCAGCAGCAGCGGCCTCTTTCCGCTGGAGGCCGGCCGGGGGTGGTGAGGCGTTGAGCGGCTTACCGAAGGATAGTAAGATAGCTGCCACTCAGAAACAGCAATGAGTCAGTGGCGTTCCAACTCGATTCGCCTATATACGAACCGCGCGCCCACGGGCGAGATGGTGCTCTTTCGATGAGTTTCCATCTCAGGCGAAAGAGCGGGAACGTCATTAGGAGCTAAGGAGGCTAGACGATGCCGGCCTACGTGTTCAAAGGCAGGACGCGCACCGGTGCGACAACCTCGGGGGAGCGCGTCGCCGATTCCAAGGATGCCGTCGTTGCCATGCTTCGGCGCGAGCAAATTCTCGTCACCAGCGTCAAGGAGAAGGGAAAGGAGATCGCGCTTCCCAAGTTTGGCGGAGGCATCAAGCCAAAAGACGTGGCAATCTTCACCCGGCAGTTCTCGGTGATGATCGACGCCGGGCTTCCGCTGGTTCAATGCCTCGAGATTTTGGGAACCCAGCAGGACAACCCCAATTTTCAGAAGGTTCTGTTACAGGTGCGGCAAGACGTGGAGGGCGGCTCGTCTCTTGCGGATGCGATGAAAAAACATCCCAAAGTTTTCGACGAGCTCTTCACCAATATGGTCGCGGCCGGCGAGGCCGGCGGTATCCTGGACACCATCTTGAAACGGCTGGCCACCTACATCGAGAAATCGGTGAAGCTGAAGTCGCAAGTCAAATCGGCGCTGGTCTATCCCGCAGCCGTCATCTCGATTGCGATTCTCGTCGTGAGTGTCATTCTCTGGAAAGTCATTCCGACGTTCGCCGCTCTGTTCGCCGGACTCGGCGCTCAGCTTCCTCTACCCACACGCATCGTCATCGCGGCATCCAACTGGTTCGTGCGGCTACTCGCTCCGATGGTCATCGGCGCTGGGCTCGGTGTGTACGCTATAAAGCGCTACCACGATACCTACGACGGCCGCCGACGGCTCGACGGGTTGCTTCTACGGATGCCGATCATCGGCATGATCCTCCGGAAGATCGCCGTCGCTCGATTCTGTCGGACCTTGGCCACCCTCATCTCGAGCGGGGTCCCGATCCTCGACGGGTTGGAGATCACGGCCCGCACTTCGGGCAACGCGATCGTCGAAGACGCGATCATGGCAACCCGGAAGAGCGTCGAAGGGGGGCAGTCGCTCGCCGCGCCTTTGAAGCACACGGACGTATTCCCGCCGATGGTCGTACAGATGATCTCCGTCGGAGAACAGACCGGTGCCCTCGACACCATGCTCAGTAAGATCGCGGATTTCTACGAGGACGAGGTCGATACCGCGATAGCGAACTTGATGACGCTGCTGGAGCCCATCTTGATCCTGTTCCTGGGTATCGTCGTCGGTGGAATCGTTATCTCGATGTATCTGCCGATCTTCAGCCTCATTCAGCAGCTGTCTTGAAATGATCAATGCCGTGGCGGGACCCCTGATCGACCGGCCGCCACGGCTCGGCCTGTTTACGGCGCGGCAAGCGCGCCGGGCTCCCGCCTGCGCCCTTCGGGCTCCGGCGCGGTTTCGACGAAGCCTTGGCGAAGTCGAACGCTCCGCTCGCGCAGGGTGGGCTGAGCTTTTCGTCACCCTGCTAGGCAGACGGTAGGCGTCCGGGGCGCGTTCGGAGGTCCGAACCGGTCGCGTGTGGTTCGTTTCGTGAGGACTCAGGCTCGCAGCGTCGCCGACACGGCGCTCGTGTGGCTCATGGTGCTCCGCGTGGTCGTGGTCACCGCGCTTCTCGGAGCCGCCGTCGTCGCCGAAGTAATTGCCACCCCCCGGGAGCCTGCGGATCCTTTCTACTTTCTCATCGCCCTCACCTATCTGCTCACTCTCCTCTACGCCTTGGTGTGGCGGCCGACGGCCCGCCACCGCAGGGAATTGGCTTACGTCCAAATCGCGGGCGACATCGTCATCGTCACCGGAATCGTTCACTACACCGGAGGCATCGAGAGCAACTTCTCTTCCTTGTACTTCATCAGCATCATTGCCGCGAGCATCATCTTGTTTCGCCGCGGCGGGTTGGTAGCGGCATCGCTAGCGTCGATCCTATACGCCGGTTTGATCCAAGCGCTGTATCACGGCGTGGTCCTGCCTTACCCGACCCCTGACCGTCCGTTCCCGGTGAGCGTTCCCTCTCAGATCGTCGCCTATACGATCTTTCTCAACATATTCGGCTTCTACACCGTGGCTCTCCTGACCAGCTATCTCTCGGAAAGCCTCAGGCTGACGGGTCGGAAGCTGGAAGAAGCTTCTGACTTCCTCGCCGACCTCCAGGTCTTCAACCAGACGATCCTCGACTCCATCACCGCTGGGCTGATGACGACCGACTTCGAAGGACGCATCAATTTCTTCAACGAGGCGGCGGCCACGATCTTCGCTCTGGCACCGGGCCGCGCCATCGGCGAGAACGTGGTCGCCCTGTTGGGGGAACGGGAGGACTTTCTCGAGCGGGTCAAGACGAAGCTCGCCGGCAGGCGCTACCTTCGCATGGAAGGAGCTTACCTGAACAAGCACGATGAGGAGATCTACCTGGGCCTGAGCGCGAGCTATCTGCTCTTCGAAGGGGAGACCAAGAGCGGCTTTCTCTTCATCTTCCAGGATCTCACCGAGATCAAGCGCCTGGAGCGAGAAGTCCGTTTGAAGGAGAACCTGGCCACCATGGGCGAGATTGCGGCTGGAATGGCGCACGAGATCAGAAACCCGCTCGCTTCGATCAGCGGCTCGGTTCAGGTGCTCAGGGAATCACAAGAGCTGAGCGACGACAAGAAGCGCTTGATGGACATCATCGTGCGTGAGTCGGAGCGCCTCTCGGGAACGCTGACGGAGTTTCTGACCTACGCGCGTCCACCCCGTTTCGAGCTCGGAGTGATCGATCTCCGCTCTGTAATCGAAGAGACGGCGGCTCTTCTCGGCAACAGCGCCGAGGTGCTGCCTGCACACGAGATTGTCCTTGGCCTGCCGAAAACCCCGATCCAAATGTTTGCCGATCCGAATCAGATGAAGCAAATCACCTGGAACCTCGCGCGCAACGCGATTCAGGCGATGCCCGACGGAGGCCGGCTGGAGATGGCGCTAACCCGAAACGGCTCGGGAGAGGTCGTCATGACGTTTCGCGACGAAGGAGTCGGCTTCTCCCGTGGCGAGATGAATCGCGTGTTCGAGCCTTTTTCTGGAACGCGGGGAAGCGGCCTCGGTCTGGCTATCGTCTACCGGATTGTTAAAGACTACAATGGCGTCATAAAAGTGGCCAGCGTCGCTTCCAAGGGCACCGAGGTCTCGGTGCACTTCCCCTTGGACCGGAGGACATTGGAGTGAATCGGATCCTCGTCGTGGACGACGAAGAGTCCATGCGCCAGCTACTCGAGATCGCGCTCGGCAAAGACGGCTACCGGGTGACTGCAGCGGAATCCGGGGGGGCTGCCATCCAGCTGCTGGAGGAAAACGCCTACGACCTGGTCATATCGGACATCAAGATGCCGGACATGAGCGGCGTCGAGGTGCTGCGCCATGTCAAAGAGACGGATCCCTCCATTCCGGTCATCATGGTGACGGCTTACGCTTCGGCGGAGACCGCGGTCGAGGCGCTGCGACTCGGAGCTTACGATTACCTCACCAAGCCCTTCAAGGTGGAGGAGCTGAAAACCAATATCAGCAACGCGCTCGAGAAGGAGCGGCTCAAGGAAGAGGTCGACAACCTCAAGCGTGAGCTCAAACACAAGCATGGGCTCGACAGCATGCTCGGACGCAGCCCGGTGATGCTGGAGCTCTTCGAGCACTTGAAGTCGGTGGCGGCGACGATGTCGACCGTGCTGATCACCGGGGAGAGCGGCACGGGAAAAGAGCTCGCGGCCCGAGCGATTCACGTGAACAGTCCGAGAGCCAATGAGCCTTTCGTATCGATCAACTGTGGAGCCGTTCCCGAAACGCTGCTGGAGAGCGAGCTGTTCGGCCACCTGAAAGGCTCTTTCACCGGAGCCACGACGAATCACAAAGGATTGTTCGAAGTGGCGCACCGGGGGACGATCTTCCTCGACGAGATCGGAGAAATGAGCCCGACGATGCAGGTCAAACTGCTCCGCGTGCTGCAAGAGAAGCGCATCCGCCGCATAGGCTCGACCGAGGAGATCGAAGTCGACGTACGTATTCTCGCGGCCACCAATAAGGATCTGGAAGCCGGCGTACGCGACAAGAGTTTTCGCGAGGATCTCTACTATCGTCTGAACGTCATCCCGATCCATTTGCCGCCTCTCCGGGAACGAATGAGCGACGTGCCGCTCCTGGCGGAGCACAGTCTGTCGAAGGCGGCGGCGGCGATGGGTAAGACCGTCAACAAGATCTCGGAAGAGGCTTTGGAGCTTCTTTGCGCCTACGACTGGCCGGGAAACGTGCGCGAGCTGGAGAACGTGCTCGAGCGTGCCGTCGCGCTCGAGAGAACCAGCATCATCATGCCCGAGCGCCTTCCGGAGAAAATTCGCCATCCCGGCGGCGGGCGCGGGCCGGCCGATGCGGCGCCCGTGTCGTCGGTGTTTCCCGAGGAGGGCCTGGATTTCGGCGAGAAGGTCGCGAGTCTGGAAAAGGAGCTCTTGTCGTCGGCGATGGAGCGGGCCAGCGGGGTTCAGACCAAGGCGGCTAAGCTGCTCAAGATGAACCTTCGCTCTTTTCGCTATCTGCTGTCGAAGTACAACTTGAGATGAGAGGGATGCGCTCGGGAAGGTTCTAACGAATGTACCCCCAATTCCGGAGCGCCCGCTCGAAATCGGAGAAGGACGAGGCGTCGATTTTCGGGGCGCCGGAGCCAAACGAGTCGCGCCAGACCCGCAGCTGGACGGAAGGGCCACCGCGACGTAAGGGTATCGAATCGGAAACGAGCGCCGCTCGGTCGCGGTTGGGGTCCAGCCAGCGGTCCAGGAGATCGATCGGTAGCTGCATTGCTCCAGCCAGCGTCAAGGGCTTCGTCCCATCGAGGGTCTCGAGCTCGATTCGGATTCGTGCTTCACGGGGCCAAGTGGTAACGAAGAATTGCCCTTGATATCCGTCGAGCTCCACGACGAGCGCGCGACCGCTCGCGTCGAGCTCGACTGCTTGGATGCCGGAAATGCCGTAGATGGCACCGCTCGGCCCGTAGTCAGTAATCGATCCCTCGTCCAGATTCACTCGCAAGCGCGCGGGAGGCAGATCGGCGAGGTCGAAGATCCAGCTGCTGCCTGCCAGGTGCGACCGGATGTAATCCTCGTGCGCCGCCATCTCGGGGCCGAGGAGATCGGGACCGCTCACATCGGTCGCCACTCTGACATCGTTCATCCAAAGCTCGCTCCTATGGTCGATCAAGTCATCGGTCCCGCGAAGCCGGAGGGGACAGCCTTCCGTCCACCAAATGAGCTGTTTCGAGCCCTGCAAAGATGAGTCGGAACAAAAGCCGTAGGAAACGAAGCGGCGCTCAGCGGAAGACCGCGGCCCCGGCTCGGGACTCCCGAGGAAGGGGAGCCGGCGTCCGTCCATGTGGCTCGCGACCGGCAAATTCAGAAGATCGGCCAAGGTCGGCACGATGTCGAGGCTCGAGACCCGCTCGTCTATGTCGCGAGGGGAGATTCCGGGCCCGGACACCAGGAGCGGGATGTGGAGCTCGTTCCAGTGGCAGGTTCCACCGTGGCCGTAGTCCAGGGGCGACCAAGTGACGGTATCTCCTTGGCCGGGAGTCGCTTTCTCCATGGGAATGCCGTCCTCGAGCACTTCACCGTGGTCGGAGGTCACGATCTGAAGCGACTGCTCGGTGAGTCCGTAGTGGTCGAGAGCCCGTTGCAGAGCCTCGACACTCTCATCGGCGTGCCGGAGCCGGGCATCATAAGCGCAGCGGCACTGTTCGAAGCCGTCGAGCGCCTCGCAGCCGAACTCTTTCACCAATCTCATCGGCGTCGCCGCCCGCGAGTGCGGGTTGCTGATGTAATACAGCAGGAACACGCGCTCATCACGGTAGCGCTCCATGAGCGCCGGAATTCGGTAGACGGAGTCGTAGGTCCCGAAGGCGAGCTTCCCCTGGCTAGAAAATCGCGAGAAGGCGGGTATCATGGCGAAGTATTCGTTGTTGCCCACGAAGACAGAGTGATAGCCCGCATTCTCCGCCAATTGCGTGATGAAGAGATTGCCTCGTGAATAGAGTCGGGTGATGGGCGATTGAATCGGAAAACTCTCTCTGCGCATTAGGGGATCGACTCTCATCAGATCGCGCCCCATCATCAGCGGCCAAACCGAGGCCCGAGTATGGCAGCCGTTGGACACCGCATTCTGGTACCGGTAACCCTTCTGTGACAGCGCGTAGAGGGCCGGACTCGTCGTTTGCGCGCTCTCCTTCTGAAGCGCGTCACCGCGCAGGGCGTCCAGCATCAGGAGGATCACCCAGCGAGGGCGCTGGTCGTCACCAGGGTCGGGAGCGAGCAGCCTGGGCTCTCCCACGGCCGCCACTCCTCCCTCGACCTCGAGGCACAATCGACCTTCCCCTGCCGGCAGGGGAAGGTCGAGCTGGGAATCGGCGGTCAGGGTTGTCGGTTTTCCAGCAGCCACGCTCGCCAAGCGGCTGCTCTCTTCACCCGACTCCCAATCGATATGGAGCTTCGTGGGCGCGCGCTCGAGCTGGAGCGGGTCGAGTCGCAGCCGCGCTTGGGGCTCGAGCGTGAGTTCGGGCGTGCACCATGCATCGCCGTCCAAAAGGAGGAATCCTAGGGTGGTCTCGTTCGCAATCGCGAGGGGATCTTCGGGGTTGGGATTCCAGTGAAACGAGCGAGTGTTATCCTCTCGATCCTTTGCCACGTGCCACGGCAGAGGACGCATCGTCACCCCTTCCTGGAGTTTGTAGGCCCAGAGGCGAAAATCGCGACCGTCGGTTCGACGGCTGCGGTACTCACCCTCACCCCTGGAGTAGATCTCCAGCAGGTCGTGCGTTCGCCGAAGAGGCCGCCAGCTCGGATCGCTCGGCGGGGCCTCGAAGAGTGGACGAGGGACATCGGAGACCGGGCCGCAGGTGGCTAGCCAAGGGGCGGGTCCATCGGAATGCGCTGCGGTCGCCGTTGACGGCACTTGGGCGCAGGCGGACCAGCCCCCGACCGACAGGAGCAGGCCCAAGTCAAGGAGAAGTCGTCGAAGCATCCTTCGTTCTCGACGAGAAAATGATGGTTCCCAGCGTTCGGGAGAGGTCCGGGTCGTTCTGCACGCAGCGTTCCTCGAACAGTTGCTTCAAATCCAGGCCGCTACCCCCAGTCGCTACGTCGTCGAGCAGCCGGAGCTCGGTCTGGACTCCAGTCGGCGTCAAGCGCTCGTACCAGAGACGGTTGCCGAGCACCAGGCCGCGTTGCTTCGAGGTTTCGACGAGCGACTCAATGTCGTCTCGTAGCACCATCTCCCGGTTGGGGGCCAGTGCCAGGAGATCGGCGATCCCGGGGTAATCGAGTCGCTGTCCCACGAGCCCGCTTGGAAGTCCGGGCCAGAACCAAATACCCGTTTCGACACATATTGGCCGAAGCTCTCCCTCAGCAGAAAGGCTGACCCCAGCTCCGAATCGGCGCGGGCGCTCTTCAGTCGGTAATGTGAGCTGCAGCACCGTGGCGCCCAGATCATAAAGGCGAACCTGCTCGGAAGAGACCTTCCCCCTCGGCACCGACAGGCCCCGGAGGAGGATGGGAACGGATTGCGAGCGAGGCGAGATCAGCACATCTCCATGGCCGGCGATGCCGGGAGACTCGTAGAGCTCCTCCCCGTGGTCCCCGATGATTACCAGGAGCGTGTCTTCGAGATTCCGCCGCTTCTCGACTTGGCGATAGAGACGTTCCATTGCCCGGTCGATGGCTTTCAAGGCGCCGTCATAGCGCGCACGCACTTGAGCGACGTCCTCGGCCGTTGGCGAGGTTCCCGCCAGATCGGGCGGCACGTGGTAGAGGTACGGACCCTCGTACGCGCCGGCGCCAACCAGGTAGTCTGGATAGGGGGCCGCGTAGGGGAAATGAGCCGTGCTGAAAAACACCAGTCCGGCATAGGGGCGATCCCTCGCCACGTCGATTTGTTTCAAAGCTTCGTCTACCAACCACTGCGGGTCTGCCAAGCTGGGAATGTTTCGCCAAACGGGAAACAGTTTTCTCGCCCAGCGCATCCGGAGCAACGGCAGCGTCCACTGGTGCGAGGCGAGAAGCGACGAGGCCGCCAACGTATCGACGTTGAGCGCGGGAGTATCGACCGTCTCGAAGCCCGCCGCGAATCCGCGAAAGACATCGCCGGCGAAGTCCGAGACGACAAAGGTGTAATAGCCTTCGTCCCGAAGCCGGGTCAAGAATGTCGGCGGGACTCCTTCGCGGCTTTCGACGGTCGGGAACATGTGCCGCACGCCGTTCTGTCGCGGCTCGGTCCCCGTCAGAGTCGACACCCAACTGGGATAGGTTCGGGCGATGGGAGTAAAGCCGTAGCGGTAGACGCTCGCCTGGGGAAGGAGTGACGCGGCAAAGGGCATCACCTGGCTCGACTCCAGCCGATCGGCGCGAAGCGAATCAGCGGCCAGTACGAGCACGTCGGGCGATGAGGGTTTGCTGGCGGTCGAACCGCGCGCGAAAAGGGCGAGCGCCAAAAGTCCGAGGAGCCCCCCCACCGCCGGGACGGCGGCCCTGCTCTTTCTCGACAGATAGCCTGTGGCGATGGCGATCGGTACGGCGAGCCGTGCTCGAAGCTCCAGGAGCGTACCCAGTCCCAGGGCGACAAGAAGCAGTAATAGCCACGCGTCGAACAGCAGAGGACCTGTTCCATGGGTAATGACCCGTTGGAGTCGGGCCGAAAGGCCACCATGTAGCCAATAGCGGTCGGCAAAAAGCTGCGGGTAGCGACCCATCATCGCCAAAAGCGCTGACACATGAACCGAGAGCGTGACCACAGAGACAGCCAGCGAGGGACGCAAAAGAACGCGACCGAAATGCCGACGCACGAGCCGTAAGCTCCACAAAGTGGCGAGACCCAATAGCAATCCCCAGGCCAGGTGGACGAGGAACAGCCGCACTTCCAAAGCGAGTATGGCCTGGAACGCGGCACCGAGGACGCGCTCTTGCACGTCCGCGTCACTCGCTCCCGCGAAACGGAACTGGCGGACGGACAGAAGATCCCAAAGCCAGAGAGAGAGAGACAAACAGGCGCCCAGGATCGCGCTGCGGCGGGAGGAGCCCAACCTTTTCATTGTTCATCCCTGGGAATTGCGGCGCCTTCGGCCCAGACTTCGTGCAGGGTCAACCGATGCGAGATCGCCTCGCTTTCGAGCTCGACTCGGATGAAGGTCAAGGACGGGAGCCTCTCGGATAACTCATGAACCCGGATCGCATTGCAGAACAGATCCGCCGCTTCACCGCCACTCACCAGCGGAAGCCAGGCCCCATCCTCGTCCCGCCCAAACAAGCGGGTACGCACGGCGTGGCCGTCGATCGGTTCCGCAACCAGGCTGACTCGACCGACGCGCGTCGGCTCCGCCAAAGCGAGCTCGATGAAGGCTACGGCTCCCTCGGGTCGAACTTGCCAGCCGGCTCCCAACTCGGGACGGGCGATCCCATCGACAGCATTCTCCGGCCTTGTGAGACCGACACTTTCACCCGAGCTTTCTCCGAGTCTTACCGGAAGGCGGTCTAACTGGGAGAGGAAGGGAGGAAAGTCCTCGCAGCGTGCCGAGCCCGTCGCTCCCAGCACTCGAGCGAGGGCGGGCAACTGTTCGTCGAGCGCCGCCATGGCGTCGAAAGTGCGGGCTCCAACTTCGGATCCCACCAGCTCGTCCAGAATCCACCGGCTCGCCACGCCGGAAAGAGCGGGGTCCATCTTCCACAGCTCGCCGAGTCGCGGGAGCGCCCGCGCATCCTCCCACCCGTGGCTAAAGGCGGCAGCAGCCAATGCCTCTTCGGCTCTGGTCGGCTCACCGCGGAACGAAAAGGGCTCGGTGCTTCGGAATCGCCGAAACGTGAAACGATTCTGAAAGAAGGAGAAGTTCTCCAATAGATCTTTCGGAGTCTCATACTCCAGCGTTGGCCAAGCGTCCGTGGAAACCACACCACGATCCATTCGAAGCAACAGGCTCATCGTATCGAGAAATCGATCGACGTCCTTGTCGGTCACGACCAGGTCGCTCAGAAGCTCCAGGGGTGAGCCTGACGCCAGCTCACGCAGGTAACGGCGCATCTCGGGACGCTCCCTGTCCGAGCGGACCGATTCCAGATCGATCTCGAGAGGATCGTTGCTGGCGACGAGAAAGCCCTGATGGCGGTGCGTCCAGACGCTCACATGCGGGAAAACCGATCGAGCCGTGTTCACCACCAGGAAGAGATTTCTGGCCGACAGGTGATGAATCGGAAAATACTGCAACAGCACTCCATTGCGGCGAAGCCGGCTCGAAGCGAGCTGGTAGAACTCGCGACTGTAGATCGAGCCCACTCCGGCAAACCAGATGGAGGTGACTTCCAGACTGATCACATCGTAGCGGTCGGGCTGCTCCAGCAGGGCGCTGCGCCCGTCCTCGCGGAGCAGCGTGACCTGCGGCCAGCCGAGGACGCCACCGTTGACGTCGGCGAAATGCGTGGCAGCAGCCTCGACGATGGGCTCACTCAGCTCGGCGCAGACGACCTCCTCGAATCCGTGAGAGGCGACGGAGGCCAGCGTGACGCCCGTCCCCAGGCCGAGGACGAAGGCTCGCTTTCGCTCGGCAGTAAAGAGCGTCGGGATGTTCGCCAGGCGGTGCTGGACGGGCACTTCTTCGCTGTTGTCCCCCTGAAATTTTCCGTTGGTCAAGAGCGTACGAACTCCATCGTCGTCCACGACGCTGGTGAGACCACCGGTGGCATCTTCTCTGCGAAAGATGATGCTTGCCGGGCGATCGACGTGCCTGCTCGCCGAGGGTATTTGGTCTCCCGAAGCCCCCAGAGATCGGCTCGAGGACACCGTGCCCTGACTGCTCGCGGAGTCTCCAAGGTAGATCGCTGCCGCCATGTTGAGCGCGTCCAAATCCCACTGAACGGGAAACCACGGGCCCCAGAAGAGAGCGCTCAAACCCACGGCTGCCACCGTCTTGCGCCAATCGAGCGAGCTCAAGACCAGGATGGCGCCCCCCCCGACGACGAGGAGCAGCGAGCCCAGGAGCTTCAGAGAATCCAGGCTTCCAAAAGCTGGCAAAATGACGTAGGAGCCCGCTAGGGCACCCATCACCGCTCCCAAGGTATTAGCCGTATAGACTTGGCCCACCCGGAGGCCGAAGCCCAGGCTGCGCGATGTGCTGCAGTGAAGGATCAAAGGGAAGGAGACCCCAAAAGCGGCCGTGGGCAGCAGCATCAGCAGGAGCGCCACGAGAAAACGAACGCTCTCCATGAGAAGAAAACTGGGAGCCGATCGAGCCAGCAGCAGGAAGACTCCAGGAATCTCGTCCCAAACTCCCAGAGTGAGTAGAACCGTGGCTCCAGCAAGCGCCAGGGAGATTCCGATCCAGCTCAGGGCGCGGGTCAGCGGCTCCGCCAACCGCCGTGCGAAAACCGTGCCGATGGCCAGACCGAGCAAAAGCGAGCCCAGCATCAGACCGAAGGCGTACACCGCATTTCCAATGAGCACGACCAAGAGGTGCGTCCAGATGATCTCCAGAGCGAAAGAGAGAAAACCGCTGACAAATGCGATGACGACGAAGATCGCGATGGTGGGTTCGAGCGCCGGTCTGGATAGATTGGGCAATTGGATCCGGCTCCACAGTCTCCTCAACAGAGGGACGACGTCCCGGACCAAGTCACCTTTCCAACCCATCTTGCCCAGGTCGCCCAACGGCTCGAGGCGGAGCGTCTCCATGAGCCCCGCGATGGCTCCTGAACGAGGGCTCGTGTCGCCCGGAGACGACAAAAATTCGTTGAAAGACCCTAAAGGAGTCGGCTTCATTGGAGTCGAGCGGCGATAGGCCATGAAGCCTACCGTAAAGTTCAAAACGGAAGCGAAGGCAAGGCTTCCGATTAAACCGAGCTTGGGCACCAGCAGATAGGCGCTGGCAAAGGCTCCCAGTGCCGCTCCCAGCGTGTTCCAGCCGTAGAGGCGGGCGAGCCAGCGTCCGCTATGGAGGCGGTGAGAAGCGACGGCGCGGGCAAACGCCGGAGTCGTGATGCCCATGAAGATGGCGGGGAGGAGAAATGCCATTACCCCGAGGAGGAAGCGAACGGCGTTGCGCGCCCATAAGGCGCCCCCGTCGATGGGCGGCACCACTTCGAGGTAAAAACTCTGCAAGAGCGGGTAAAGCAACGGAAAGACAAGGCAATAGGCCCCGATCGCAAGTTCGGCGACGGCGTAGACGCGCAGGGGGTGGCGCGAGCGATCGGCAATCCGACCTCCGATGGCGGCGCCGATCGAAGTGCCGAGCATGAAGGCGACGAGGAGCGCACTAATGGCGTGCGCGGTCACCCCGACGATGAGCTGCACGTACCGGCTGAGGATGACTTGATAGGCCAGCGCGCTGAAGCCGGAGCCGATGAAGAAAAAAGCAAGCCAACCGACGGCGATCGTCGGCTTTTTAGAACCGCGCACGGAGGCAGCGGGCCGCTCCTTCGGCCGCGTTTCTTCTCTCGGCCGACTCACTCGAGCTTCGTCGGCGACCTTCATCGACTTGGAGATGGGTGGATGCAACTTTCGAGACGATGCGCTCTACACGACCGCGTGCTCCTGCTTGGACAAAGCACCCTCCGTCCGTTCGAGAGAGCGCACCATGAGGTAGATGGTGGCAAGAGCGATCGGCGCGCCAAAGTCACCGCCGCGCTCCACCCACTCCCAGATGTCGACGAAACGGCCGGCGATGGGATGGAGAAGCTCGGTGGCGACCTTCCAGTAAAAGAGGACCATCAAGAGAGGAATGCTTTGCCGGAGCATCACGGCAAATCCGGCAATGATCTCGGCCCAACCAATGAGACGGATGAGATCCTCGTCGGCCGGTATGCCGAGCGCAGACCAGTGTCCGACGAGCGTTTGCTTGACCTGGAATGCACCGAAGCCTCCGTGACCGATGAGGAGCAGGGCGATCGCGATGCGCAGGGTCCAGAGCGCGGGTGCCAGATCCCGCGGATCGATTGCTCTTGGTGCAAGACGTTGAAACCATGCCTTTTGGCCGGTGGCGAAAGCAAGAAACAAGAACGCCAGCGGGGGACCATAGTTTCCCCCGCGCTCCAAAAACTCCCACCATCCCATGCCCACTATCGGTCGAAGCAGTGCGGTGAACGTAGTCCACACGACCATCCAGGTCAAATTTGCCCGCGTGGGATGGAAGAGCATGAGCATCCCCAAGGTGATGTCGACCGTTCCCACGAGGGGCATCAGCTTGTAGGCGGTCTCCTCCGGGATGCCAAAGACGGCGAAGAAGGGCAGCCAACCGGCCTTGGTGATGACTCCCCAGACGCCGTGCCCAATCCAGCACATCGCACAGCCGATTCGAAGACTCCAATGAAGGATGATGTGAAGCTCGACTCCGCTGTGCCGGAGGCGACCGGTCAGTAGTTGAAGGCTCGAGCCGATCGGATTCGCCATCTGCTGAATTCCGGATGTGCGGCCCCGCGTACGACGGAGCCCGACGTCCGTCGTGTTCAGGCCGCTTCAATTTGCCTTGGATTATCGCCATTATACCATGCTCGCTCCGCGCGGTCCGAGGGCAGGAGTCGGCGATCAGGCCATGACGATCGTATCTGGCGGCCCGGCTCAACGGCTCAGAAATCGAGTCCTTTCAAGATCCCTTCCGTGTAGCCGTCCGGTAGCTTCGTCATGGAGGTCAATCCGAAAAGGCTCGGAGTCTCGAGCGATTCCATCCACTCGTAATCGAAAATCTTCCCAACGAGGTTGAATTTCTCGTCGCCGAGAGGCTCGAAAACGAACACTTGTCCCTCGGCGATGTCCCCGACACTGTCCATCTGAGTTCGATGAGCCATGATGAGCGTGTTGGAACCGCTCTCGGGCTTCTGTCCCAGTAGCGGTCTGATAAAGTCCGCCGACATCTCATCCGTATAACCACCGCCTCGATAGATGAGACCGTAGGGGCTTTCGTCTGGCTCTCGCCCGAACATCAGCTTCACACTCTCGGTGGCGCGGCAATAGGGGCTGGAAAGAATTTTCCCGATCGGGATTCTTTGCTTCTTCATGAGCCGGCCGACCAGCGTGGCGCGCATCCGGCCGACTTCGGTGAGAGGACGCTGATTCTCGCAAGTCAAGAAATCCTCACGCTTGAGCACATGATGCTGTCCCTTGATTGGATCCTCGTGCCACATGGAATGGTCGGTTTGAAAGTGTCGGACGAACAACACGTAACCACCTCCTCGCATCGCTTCGAGGAGCTCTTCGCCGTACATGAGCTCGGTGGCCTCCGGCTCGATCAGCTTGGCGGCCGGAGCCGCCGCCATGGTAACGGCGCTCGATTGTCTCAGTGCTGCGTCCCGCTGGTCGGTGTAATGCCGATCCAGCGCCCAGGCTCCCCCGATGACGATGAGAGCGAGGACAAAGAGGAGGATGTAGCTTTTCCGAATCATGCGAAACCACCTTTCCGAAACGAATGTCCGCTTGCGCCTAGCCCGAGGGGCATCAACGCGAGCGTGTGAATTCGTGTCGAGCTCGACGAGCCCAACCAGCGAGGCGCGATAGGCGCAAGGGAAAGCACTCTTTTCGATTCTAGCATTCGGATCCGGGAGGGTCGAAAGAGCCAACGTGCCGCAGACAGGACCTCAGCTCGATGATTCGCTACGAGAGTGGACGGCTCTCGATGGCGTCGGAACGCGGGCGAGGTGGATCGATTTCTCTTCGTCTTGGTTGGCAACAAAGATGGGCGCATTCACTCGGGTGCGAATTATTGGCAGGTTCCCGATGACAAAAATTGGCTCTCTGTGGGTTTCCTCCAGGAGCTTCTCCAGAGCTAAAGATCTAGGAAACCATTATGAATGAATGATTTAACACCGTAAAATCGTAGTGGCACACGGCTTGCTTTATGGGCAGTATCGGTTGCTTATGAACTGCTGCTTTCGGCGCCCGGGTTGGGTCGGTTCCATGTGGGGACCGAGACGGCAGTAAGCAAGTTCCCCGTGAGGTCCCAAAGACTTGCGGGCTAGTGGAGAGAAGAGAGAAATGAAGAACAACAAAGGATTCACCTTAATCGAGCTGCTCATCGTGATTGCGATCATCGGCATCATCGCCGCGATCGCCATCCCGAGTTTGCTCCGCGCTCGCGTCTCGGCCAACGAGGCGCAGGCGATCGGCGACACCCGTACGGTCATCTCCGCCGAGCAGACTTATGCCGCGTCCAACTGTGGCTGGTTTGCGCCCTTGGAGAGCCTCAACCGTCTGGCCGGCGGCATCGGCATTCCGAATTATCCACCGCAAGCTCCCGAGTTTCTCGGAAACGACATCGGACGCACGCCTCCTTACACGAAGGCCGGCTACGTCAGAAATTGGGATGACGGTGGCAGCGGGCAGCCCCCGGGTCTGAACCTTGCCAATTGCGACCCGGCCAGCGTGCCGGACTACTGCTACACGTCCACACCCGCCAGCGACTTGACGGGTGCGCGAGCGTTCTCGGGCAACGCCACGGGCGCGGTTTACGTTCAGAACGATGGTATGCTGATCACTTGCCCGGTTCCGACGACACAGACATTCCTCGAGTAGCTCTAGCGAGCTCGGATTGGATTGTCGGGGGGGGG
>DATIBD010000063.1:0-117657 GCA_035457705.1 Vicinamibacteria bacterium | reverse complement strand
GTCGCGTGCGGGGCGATCAACTCCGCCGCGCTGCTCCTGCGATCCGCCACCGACCGCCATCCGCGCGGGCTCGCGAACGGATCCGACGTCGTCGGCCGGCACTACATGGGCCACGTGAACTCGGTCCTCATGGCGCTGTCGCGCTGCCCCAACCCGACGATCTTCCAGAAGACGCTGGCGCTGAACGACTTCTATTTCGGCGACGACGAGTGGAAGTACCCGATGGGCCACATCTCGTTCGTCGGCAAGCTCGACGCGATCACGCTGTCGGCCGGGGCGCCGGCGATCGCGCCAGGCTGGACACTCGACCTGATGGCAAAGCACTCGCTCGACTTCTGGCTCACGTCGGAGGATCTTCCCGACGCTCGGAATCGCGTGACGTTGACCAAAAACGGTGACATCCAGCTCATCTACCGCCGGAACAACGACGAAGGACACAAGCGGCTCCAGTCGAAGCTCAAGAGTTTGCTGAAGCATATCGATTGCACCGAGGACCTGTTCCACATGAACGCCTATATCGGCAAGCAGATACCGATTGCCGGGGTCGCCCATCAGAACGGCACTCTGCGTTTCGGAAAGGATCCGGGAACCTCCGTCCTCGACACGTCGTGCAAGGCCCACGAGCTCGACAACCTCTACGTCGTCGACGGGAGCTTCTTCCCGTCATCGGGCGCGATGAACCCCGCCCTCACCATCATGGCGAACGCCCTTCGCGTGGGGGACCATCTCAAGGAGAGAATGCGATGATGCTTCTTCCCCGAGCCAACGAAAAGATGAAGGCCGTTGCGGTGTTTCCCGGCAAGGCCTCGAGCATCCATCTGACCGAGCTGCCGATGCCAAAGGTGACGGACGTTCCCGAAGGACGGGGCGTCCTCGCTCGCGTCGTCCGGGTCGGAGTCGACGGAACCGACAAAGAGATCAACGCGGCAGAGTACGGCCAGGCGCCTCCCGGTTACGACTTCCTGGTTACCGGTCACGAGTGCATGGGGCAGGTGGTCGAGGTGGGTGAGAACGTGACCGAGCTCGCGCCCGGTGACTACGTCGTGCCCACGGTCCGGCGACCGGGCCATAGCTTCTACGACGGCATCGGTCAGTACGATATGACGACCGACGACGTCTACTTCGAGCGCGGGATCAACCTCCGTCACGGCTATCTCACCGAGTATTTCGTGGACGATCCGGACTACATCGTCAAGCTGCCGAAAGGGCTCCGCGATGTGGGAGTCTTGCTCGAGCCCACGTCGGTCATCGAAAAGGGCATTGTCCAGGCCTACGAGCTGCAACGCCGCCTGAAGCTGTGGCGTCCCCGTCGCGCTGCCGTGCTCGGCGCCGGCACCATCGGTCTTCTCGCCGCCGTGTCCCTCCGGATGCGGGGGCTCGAGGTCACGAGCTTCGGTCGAACGCCCGCTCCGTATCGGAACACCGATCTCCTTCAGGAGATCGGTGTGCGTTACGTCTCGACGAAACAGAAGCCTCTCGCCGAGGCGTCGAAAGACTACGGTCCCTTCGATATCATCTTCGAGGCGACGGGCTTTGGGCCCATCGTGTTCGAAGCGATGGAGCACGTCGGCAAGAACGGTGTACTCATCCTCTCGAGCGTCACCGGAGGCGGACGCCACGTCGACGTTCCCGCCGATGCCATCAACCTGGGCTTCGTGCTCGGCAACAAGGTGGTCGTGGGCACGGTGAATGCGAACCGGGAATACTTCGAGGCGGGCATCTACGATCTGTGCCGGGCTCAACTCGAGTATCCCGGGTGGTTGAACAAGCTCTTGACGCATCCCGTCGAGGGCCTGGAGCGTTTCGACGAGATGATGCGCCTTCTGACGACCGAAAAAGATGCCATCAAAGTCTTCGTCAACGTCAGCCAGGAGTGAATCGATGGACAGGCCGCTCTTCATTCCCGTCATTCTCGGTACCGCCCGCAAGGGGCGGATGAGCGCTCACGTGGCGCGCTTCGTACACGGCGAAGTCTCGAAGCGAGCCGCCGTCGAGACCGAGCTCATCGACATCACCGAAGTTCCGATGCCCATCGACGGCGCTGGAGAAGACATCAAAGATCCGTCGTTCTCGGCAATGATGAACCGTGCCGACGGCGTCATTATTATCGCCCCCGAGTACAACCACAGCTTTCCCGGTCTTCTGAAGCACGTCCTCGATACCTGCCTCGAGGAGTACATCCACAAGGCGGCCGGTATCGTCGGCGTCTCCGCCGGACCTTTCGGTGGCACGCGGGTGGTGCAGAGTCTGCTTCCCGCGCTTCGGGAGATGGGCCTCATGACGATCTTCACCGACGTCAACTTCTCGAGCGTCCACAAGCTCTTCGACGAGAACGGCAAGCTCCTCGAGCCCGCTTACATTCGCAGGACGGCGAACTTCCTCGACGAGTTGGAGTGGATGGCGAAGACCCTGCGGCACGGTCGGGAGAACATTCCCCAGGAGTAAATCCATGAATTGCCCCGAATGTGGTGTCGAAATGACCCGTCACGCGACGAAAATCCTTCAACCCACGAGCGCCGCGGAAGAGGCGATGGTCGATCCCGATCTCGGAGGCGTCGTCGTGGAGAGGCACGCTTGTTCGGCCTGCGGGGAGGGCGCGAGCCGTCGAATCGAGCCCGGGGCGAAATGACGTTTCGCATTCGCGTTCACTACCCTCTGACTTCGGGAGGGAGCGTGCTTCTTCGAACCGAAGCGGATTGGGATAGGAACGTCGAGCCTACGGATGGCGGAAGCTCGCATCTCGACTTCCGCGTGGAGTCGAACGCACCGTTTCTTTACTTCAAGCCCGTACTACGCGAGAGAGCCAACGGGATCCGCTGGTCGGTGGGAGAGAACTACCTCGCGCTTTCCGACGAACGAGACCGGGAAATCTATCCGTACTTCGACGTCGACGACCGGTGCAGCGTCTGCGAGATCCGGGAGGCCGAGTACCGATATCGAGTTTTCTATCCTCCCGGCTACCACGAGAACGTCCTCGAGCGCTTCCCCGTCCTCTACATGCACGATGCGCAGAACCTCTTTTTTCGGGAAGAGGCGTTTCAGGGATATCACTGGCGCATTGCCGAGACCCTGAGCCTTCTCGATGCGATGAACCTCGTCAGGAAGGTCGTCGTCGTAGGCATCTACCCGAACGATCGCGAGACCGACTACACGAAGCCCGGCTACGAGACGTACGGCCGATTCCTCGTCGAGAAACTGAAGCCCGAGATCGATCGCTCGTTTCGCACGCTCCCCGGGCCCGAGTCCACCGCGGTGATGGGCTCCTCTCTCGGGGGTGTGGCGTCGTTTTTCATGGCCTGGCAGTGGCCGGAGGTCTTCGGCATGGCGGCGTGCCTGTCGAGCACGTTCGGATGGCGCGACGATCTCGAAGCTCGCGTCGAGAACGAGCCGCGCCGCGCCGTCCGGCTCTATCTGGACAGCGGCTGGCCCAAGGACAACTACGAAGCTACCCGCAACATGAGAACCCGACTAGTGAGAAAAGGTTATCGCCCGGGGTTGGACCTCTTTTATCTCGGCTTTCCCGAAGCGCTCCACAACGAGTCCTCCTGGGCGATGCGATGCCACGTGCCATTCCAGTTCTTGTTCGGCCATCGTTAGCGTGAGCTTGGCTTCGCGGGCGCAGCCTTCAGCTTGGCGGTGGCCCTCTTGAACGCGTCCTCGTTGGTCTTCAAGGACACCGTGTCCATCTTCCCCCGATAGTTCGAGTTGATCTCGCGGGTCAGGTTGCTGATGCGCGCCTGGTGCGTCGAATGGTCGCTGAAGAAGAAGTTCGCCACGGCTCCCTGATCTCCGGTGTGATTATTGAAGATTCTCCAGACCTCGGGTGCTTGGAAGGGATCGTATCCCGCATCGATCATGTACTCGAGACCGACGCGGTCCGCCTCGTCTTCGAGATCGCGGCCGTGACCGTTGACGATGGCTCCCAGGGTCAGACTCGAGCCGAGCCCCGTCAGCAGTCCCGCCCAAGGATTGTCCGTTTTCGCGCCCACGACGATCCCGCCGGCCAGCGCCCCCAGCTGCAGCCACTTCAGCTTGTTCCGCTGTTTGTAACCCCGGTAGCCGTGACGATGAGTGGCATGGGCGATCTCGTGCCCCATGACGGTTGCAAGCTGCGCTTCGTTCCCCAGAACGCCGAGAAGTCCCGTATGAACGACGACCGTGCCGTCCGGGAGGGCGAAGGCGTTCAGGCTCGGATCATCGATGACGCTGAAGTTGAACTTCAGCTCATCGTTGTCGACCCATCGGGGCACCAGACGCGAGCCCACTCGGGCGACGTAATCCTGCAGGGCCGCGTCGTCGGCGAGAGGGAGCTTTTCCTTCATCTGCTCGACTTCCTGGGCGACGAGGCCCATGAACCGCGTTTCTTCCTCGTCGAAGCCCGGCGGATAGATCTTGGCCTCCTTTACTTGGACCGCGCCACGGTCGAGGACGATGCCCTTTCCATCGATTCGCATCCCCGAACGGAGCGGTTCGGCCGGCTCGGCTCCTTGGGGCCACACGAGCTCGCGGCCCCCGAGCTCGACCCGGGTGCTTTCCCTGACTTCCAAAAAGCCCTGGAGATCGGCCTCCTCGAACCGCTTGTTCTTGACCTTGAGCTTCTCGGCGAGAAAAGCGTCGCCCCCCCTCGCGCCCTCGACCTCGACCTCCCAGCCGATGCGGAGGTCCGCAAACGTCGCGCCTTTGTGATTCGGGCGCTCGATTCGGGTCTCGGCGGTTGTCCGCACGGGAACGCCTTCCACCACGAGCGAGCTCGCACTCAGATCCCAGATGTATCCCCGGAGCTTCTCGCCGAACGCGGTTCCGCCAACGAGAAAAAGAATCGCGGCGCCCATGCAGAAAGAAATCCGTTTCCTCATCATGTCTTTCCTCGTTTGATCGCACGTTAACACAAAACGCCCGTCACGACTCGGCTAGCTTGCGGGAGAGCGGCGCGAGATGGTATTTTCGCTATGTCATCCGAGGAAGGGGGATGGGCCGATGAAGGGAGACGTACCGCTTTTTCGGTGCATACCTTGGATCGCTTCGTTCGCCATCGCTAGCTTCGCATTCGCGTCCCAGCCTTGGGCGGAGCGCAGCACGGAGGTCGAGCAGATCCTCGCCAAGGGCGAGGTGACGTCGATCAAGCCGCTCGGCGAAGGCAGGAACGACCCCAAGAAGCTGACCTTGTCCCTGGACGGGAGCACTCTCTCCGGACTCTGGAAGCCCATCGAGCGGGGCAAGAAAGAATGGGCCTGGGAAAGCTACCAGGCGGAGGTCGCCGCGTACGAGCTCGACAAGCTCCTCGATCTCAGGATGGTTCCCCCCACCGTGGTGAGGACCGTGGACGGCGTACCGGGGTCGCTCCAACTCTGGGTCGACGGATGCCGATTGTTCGCCGACGTGAGAGACGAAACACCTGCGGAGCCCGAGCGGTGGGAGCGCCAGATTTCCCGCATGAAGGTTTTCGACAACCTCATCAGCAACTGGGACCGGAGCGACCGAGACTATTTGGTCGATTCCGGCTGGGGAATCGTCCTGATCGATCACTCCCAGGCGTTTTTGAGCACCAACGAGCTGAGTCCGAACCCCGACCAAATCCCGGAGCGTTTCGACAAGCGACTCGTCGAGGAGATCCGGGCGCTCGAGCCCGACGCCCTTCGCTTCAAGTTCGGAAGGTTGCTAATGGAGCGGCAAGTCGATGCGATTCTCGCGCGTCGCGATGTGTTGCTCGACCGGCTCGAGAAGCTCATTGCCGAGCGCGGCGAGAGCGCCGTAGTCTTCTGATTCGAAGCCGTTCTTTGGCAGCACGCGCTCAATCGAAATGGCGAACGCCGCGCCAGAAATCTTCGAGCGATGTCTTCATTCCCCGGCAGATCCAGACGCTTCGTTGCGACTCGTAGGGCATGCAGTATCCACAGTCGAGCGCATCGAGGAGCCGGGTCACCTGGTCGAACCTCGCTCGCAAGCCTGCCTCGGAGCCTCCGATCACGATCCAGACGTTTCCGCCCGTCGGGCCCCAGAACCAATAGTTGTTGTGGCCGCTCGATGATTTCGGAAGTCCGACGTCCTCACCGAAGAGGTTGATGGCTCCGGCAATGCCATAGTCCGGAGCGAGAATCCCGACGTCTGCCCGTTCGTCCTCCGGAAGGCTGGCCCACACGCGAGCGACCTTGCGGACGATGTCTTCCCAGCCATGCATGTCGGCGTAGTGCTGGGAAAGTGCCCCGAGCTCCTTGCGCTCTTCCGTGGATGGCTCCTGACCGAGGGCTCTCGCGTATCGAACGTACGTGCTCACGGGAAGCAGAGGAATGGTGAACGGAGCGAGAACCGCGCCGCCCAGAATCAGGGCGAGCACGAGAGATGCTCGCACCCACCGCGAGGAGAGCCAGGACTCGAAAACGACGCCTCCAGCGGGGAGCAGCCAGGTGTAGGCGGGTGCCAGGTAGCCCGACCGACTCGTGCCCGCACTCATGAGGATTGCGAAAACACTCAGATAGACGAAGCCCAACATCCGGAACGGACGCCCGCTTGGTGCGAGCAAATAGAACAGGAGTCCGGAAATCCAGAGAGGGGCCGTCAGGGGGTGCATCATTTCGATTTGACCGATGAGAAACTCCAGGGGTGCGACGTCGCGCATCTTCTCGGTCGTCGCGATCTGCATGAACTCGAGGGTCGGCCATCCATGTAACGTTTGCCATACCAAGTAGGGAGCCAGCCCGGCGAGGGCCACGCCGGCCGCGAGCCAGGGCCCTGAGGTCAAAAGCCAGCGGCGCTCGCGCGTCGCCGCGACACCGACCGTCAATCCGGCACCGAGCCAGAGAATGCTGATCTTGTTGGCGAGCCCCAAAGCCAAGGCGAGCCCGACCAAAGGCCACAGACGCTCTTCACGCCGAGCCATGCGGATGATCAAGAAGGCAACTAGCGCCCAGGCGGTCACATCGAAGGCGTTCATTGAGTAGAACTGGCTGACACTCAGATAGGCGGGTGCCACCAAGGCCGCAGTCAGAGCCAATACGCAGGCGTAGCGCCCCCCACCGAGCTCTCGAGTCATGAGGCCCACGAGGGCCAGGGTCAGCGCACCCGCGAGTGCGGGGACGATCCGTATCGCCGGGAGAGAATCCCCGAGGAGCGCTCGGGAGGCTCGCAGAACGAGAATCGAAAGGGAGGGGTGGTCGACGTAGCCCAGATCCAGATGCTCGGAGCAGGCCAGGTAGTAGAGCTCGTCGCGAAAGTAGCCGTACTCGGTCGCCGTCGCCAGATGGAGGCCGATCTTGGCTGCAGCAAACACGAGGAACAGGTTGCGGTACGACATGGCTACGAGTATTCGATGTGGGGTCACCTCTGGCAACCCACGAGCCCCTGATTTGAAGATGACGCGCCAAGTCTCGGATCTGGAAAGGTCTGCGGTCTTTCATTACGTGCTACGCTTCGTCCCGAGCGATGGCCAGAGGGCTTTTCCGCTTCGGGCTCTTCGAGCTCGACCGTACCCACGGCGAGCTTCGGCGCGAAGGTCGACGTATGCCCATTCAGGATCAACCGTTGAGGCTCCTCGAGCTGCTCGTGGAACGTGCTGGGAGGACGGTGAATCGCGACGAGATCCGCCGTGCTCTTTGGCCCGAGACCGTCCACGTGGACTTCGAGGCGGGGCTCAACGCGGCGGTGCGCCGTCTCCGGGAGGCGCTCGACGACTCCGCCACCAACCCTCGCTACGTGGCGACGGTCCCGAGGCGTGGCTACCGCTTCATTGCTCCGGTCGAGACGTCCAATGCCTCATCAGGAAAGCGATGGCCGTGGCTGCTGGCGGCATCCGTTCTCGTGGTCGGGCTCGCCGCCCTCACCGTTCGAGTCCTCTTGGCTCCCGAAAGGCCGATCCGAGTCGCCGTCCTCCCATTCGAGAATCTGAGCCAGGACCCTTCCCAGGACTTTCTCGCTGACGGTCTGACCGAGGAGCTCATCACCGAGCTCGCGACGAAGAGCTCTGAGCAGCTCGCGGTCATCGCGAGAACTTCGGTCCTTCCGTACAAGGGCCGGTCGAAGACCGCGCGCGAGGTCGGGGCCGAGCTCGACGTCGATTTCCTGCTCGAGGGCTCGGTTCGCTCCGATGGCAGGAAGCTGCGCATTGCCGCCCGGCTCGTGCGGGGCTCGGACGAAGCCAGCGTCTGGTCGGCCGACTTCGAGCGTGAGCTCGATCAGTTGATCGCTACCCAGAAAGAGATTGCATCCGAGGTCGCTCGGGCAATGGCCGTTCGGCTCGTTCCCGAAGAGCGAAAGCCTCCGGACACCCAGGCCTACGAGCTTTTTCTTCGAGGGCGGTTCTTCCTCAACCGGCGCTCGCAGGACGGGTTCTCCTCCGCATTGGCTTCCTTCGAAGCCGCGGTGGCCCGAGATCCGAGCTTTGCCGCGGCCTACGCGGGGTTGGCCGAGACCTATGCGCTCCTCGGCAATTACGACTTCCTGGAGCCTGCGGAGGCCTATTCGCTGGCGATTCAGCCGATCACCAGGGCGCTCGAGCTCGAGCCCGACTTCGCCGACGCTCACCTCGTGCTCGCGTACTTGAAGGACGCTTACCAATGGGACTGGGAGGCTGCCGAGCGCGAATACCGCAGAGCGATCGAGGTCAATCCCAATCTCGCCCGAGCCCATCACTGGCTCGGAGGGTTTCTTTCATCGAGGGGCCGGCACGAGGAGGCGATTGCATCGACTCGAAAAGCGTTGGATCTCGATCCGCTCTCCTTGATTGTACGCAGCGAGCTCGCCTGGCAGTTGTTCTTCGCGCGTCGCTACGAAGAGGCGATCGAACAATCCCGGCGGACCATCGAGCTCGATCGCGATTTCCTTCCCGCCGTCGACAGCCTGAAGTGGATCCTGATCGCCGCCGGTCGTCACGAGGAGGCCGGGGAAGCGTTCATACGGGTCATGGAGCTCGAAGGGGATTCGGCCGAGAGCCTTGCCCAAGCTCGCGTGACGCTGCAGGAAGAAGGCATCGGCGGTCTCCTGCGAGGGTCGGTCGAGACGTCTCGTGCCCGCCCGGCCTATGACGTGGCGATCGACTACGCCGCGCTCGGCGAGGTGGACCGCGCACTCGAGTGGTTGGAGCGGGCCTGCGACAAAGGAGAGACCGACCTCGCCGACATCCGGGTCGATCCACGACTCGATCCCTTGCGCCACCATTCGGTGTTCGAAGAGATCGCGAAACGGGTCGACGCCCCGAGACCCGTCGCTATCGAGCCGCGGTCATCTGGCGGATCTCATCGTCCCGCCCTGTCAGCTCCCAGCGAATCAGAGAGACAGGAATGACGCCCGACGCGGTGAACTCGTCCAGGAAATCCTTCAGGGTGAACCCGTCGCCGAGCTCGAGGGCTCGTTCGGCGAGGAGCTTCTCGATCTCGATCTTGCCGATGATGTAGCTCGTCCCGTAGCCTGGCTGCTGCAAGTAGAGGTGCTGCTCGCCCCAAACGGTATCGCTGTCCGGCGGCATCCAGCCATGAGGTGTCCATCGGGACGCAAACTGCGCCGCTTGCTCGATGGTGTACTCGTTCGCGTGCATCATCAGGCCTCCGAGCGCTCTGGCGGCGCGCTGCGCCAAGAGGATGTAAACGAGCTCGCGAGCGCGCGGCTTTCCTTCGAAGAGCCCCGCGTGCATCATCATCTCTTCCATTCCGGTGGCGAGCCCTTCGGAGCGCGCGTCGAAGATATTGAAGAGCGAAGGGACCCTTCGGATGTCGCTCGCGTGAGGCTCCTCGACCATCCGGGCGAGCTCGATCCAGTGGTAGCCATGAGTGCGCATCGTGACCGGCTCCCGGTAGTCGACTTCGTCGAAGAATCCGCGAAGTCCTTCCGCTGGTCGGAACTGTCCGATCCGAGCCCTCAGAGCGGCATCCATGTAGTCGCGCACCGAGACGATTTCCTCCTGCTCGAGAAACGTCATGTACTCGGTAACCGCAGCGTTGAAGCGCCGGTCGTACTCCTCGGCGGTCTGAACGCGCGTCATCGGCGGAAGCGTGCGGTTTTTGTGCTCCTCGAGCCTCAAGGTCGAATGGGCTCGGGCCAGCTCGCGGCGCATGATCGTCACCTGTTCCTCCCAGGAATAGGGGACGAGGTGAACGTGCTGGGCGTACCAGGTGTAATGGTCGATGCCGATACCCGAGGGACCCGTCTTGGAGGGAGCCTCGCGCTCGAGCCAGGCCCGGAACTCATCGGTAGCGTCGCGCGCGCTCGCGATGGCGCGATCGAGCTCCGCGCTCGTCCCCGCCACGCGGCTCGCCAGGGCAGTGAGATCGGCGCTCTGACCCTCCATGCTGCGAATGCCCATCGTCCAGAGGTCGCGAGCGTCCTCGACGAGATTGCCACGCGCCTGCTCGAGCATCGGCGGTATGGTTCGGAGCCGCGAGGCCAGCTCGGCCGCGCTCTCCAAATCGAGTGGATAGTCGTACGTCCAGAGGTCGATCCACCCGTGCGCGACCGGGCCCTCGTGCGCCGGCACGTCGCTCTGGCCGGGGAAGATCATGGTATAGAACGCCGGGTTGCGGGCCCAGGGTCTGCGCACGCGATGGTCGAAGTCGAGGCCGCTCATCTCCGCCATGACCAGTTGGTAATCGATCCGCTGCGCCACCGGCCAACCACCCGTTTCGATCGCTTCGAGCCGGCGACGGAATGTCGCAAGCTCCGCGCGCTGGGCCGCCATGGCGGCGGCCGAGTAATCGGGGACGCCGTCGACGAGCCTGGGCTTTTCGAACGCCCGCCACTCCTGGAACAGCGCGACCAGCTCGTCGTAACTCGCGGTCGAAGCGCGCGTCGTCTCGATCGCGTAGTGGGTTGGAACAAGAGTCGCGGCGAGGAGGAGCATTGCGAGGGTACAGCCTCTACGAGCCAGTTGGGGCATGGGTTCGGACCTCCAGCGATTCCGTGGCGGCGATCCTTCTTCGCGATACCGACGTCTGTCAACTCGCATTTGACGTCATTCGCGCCGCGGGGCAGTGGCAATTCCACATCCAGCTGGGCCGCCAGCTCGGGAACACCCGTGTCGACTCTTATTGCCCCGGACTCGAAGCCCCGAAGCCGGGTGCCGTTCGGCAAGGCTTCCGGCTCTCTTCGCCAGCGCCTCAGCCTACGCTACAATGCAAGGGTTCCTGGTCCAATTAGTTTTTGGGAACGCAGTATGAAATTCGCGTTTTCGCCTCCGGCGGCGCGCCCATGAGCGATTGGGATGAGCGGGATTTTCGTCCCGAAGACAACGAGGACGAGGTTTACGAGGACGTTATTCACGAGGATGACGTCTATGAGGACGACTTTTACGAGGCGTTACCGCCTTCCGCGTCAGGCTCTTCCCCCTTCTTCGCCTGGGCGATCTGGGCAGCGGTCGTGCTCATCGTGGTTACCGGAGGCATCTGGCTCGCCCAGAGGATGAGGCCGCCGGAGACCCCGATGCCCGATCGGGCTCGCGTCGAGGAAAAGGTCGCGGAGCCCGAGCCGCCCGAGGATGAGATGGCCGCGTCCGAGGCGTCTTCGCCGCCGCTGCCGGCGCTCGCGGAGAGCGACGATTTCGTTCGGGATCTCCTCGGAGCTCTCACCAGCCATCCTTCGGTGACGGCGTTCTTCGTCGACGAGGGTCTGATTCGCAAGGCGGTCGCCGTCATCGTAAACGTGGCCGAGGGGGAGGACCCGACCCGGCATTTCCGGCACCTCGCCCCCGAGGAGCCTTTCGAGGTCGTTCGAAGACGCGAGGCTCTCTACGTGGACCCGCTGAGCTATCGTCGTTACGACTCGGTCGCCGCGGGCATCGCGTCGGTCGACGCGGCGCGGGTCGCCGAGCTCTACGGGAGACTGGAGCCGCTTCTGGTCGAGGCCTACCGCGAGCTCGGGTATCTCGAGAAACCATTCGACCAGACGTTGAATCAGGCCATAGGCGCTCTGCTGAGTACACCGGTCGTCGAGGACCGAATCGAGGTCCATGCAGTGAGCGTCAACTACGCCTTTTCCGATCCGACTCTGGAGCGACTTCAGCCGGCCCAGAAGCTGCTGCTGCGGACTGGCCCACAAAACTTGCATGTGATTCAGTCGAAGCTTCGTGAAATCGCGGAAGCTCTCGTCCCGGTCCACTGAACGGGGGTGAATCCACACACCCGTGGGTCAATCGGGGACGTCGGCGATCACGGCGCGAAACGTTATCGTCGGCGATAATGGAGTCCTCGGTCCAAACAAAACAATCTCGACACCCCTTCGTCAACAACGGTAAGGCAACGATGAAAACAGTACTGGATTTGATTGGCGAGTACGCAAGACTCAACGACGCAAAGATCCGACGAGGCGGTCACCTGGTGCCGTCGAGCGAGAAACGATGGGAGGAGCTCAAGAGCTTCTACGATCTGCTGATGTCCCACACGAGTCTCGCGGGCGGGTCGGTGAACCGCTGGTCGTCGGCCATCGACGTTCTCATCAAGGTCGATGCGCGGGAGCGCCTCCGTGTGCCCGTCGAGAGGGAGTTCCCCTTCGAGGTCGACGGCGAGCTTCACAAGGGCTTTGCCGTGAACATCAGCCTCGGCGGCATCTACGTCGCCTCGAGCCACCGGGCTCCGGCCGGCAAGCGGGTCTCGTTGTATCTCGCGCAAAACGACGCCCGCGGGCAAGCGCCCGTCGAGACACGGGGCGTCGTCGTTTGGGTCTCCGATCGCGGCGTCGCGGACGCCTTCTTGCCTCCCGGCATGGGGATTCGCTTCACCGACAAGAGGGACACCGTGGAAGACCTGCTGGACGGTATGGTCGTCGACGCCCTCGTGCGGCATCTCTCCGGGCTCGATGTCCACTCGCTCGCCCCCGACATCTTTCTGACGCAGCAGGTCGAGCTTTAGATTTAGTTAATTAAATGTAATGCCGTGGCGGGACCCGTGATCGATCGGCCGCCACGGCTCGGGATGCTTACGGCGCGGCAGGCGCGCCGGGCTCGCTCCGCTCGCGCAGGGTGGGCTGAGTTTTTCATCACACTGCTTAGATCCCGGGATAGGGGTCTGGGAGGATGTGGACGAAAGCTCCCAGATAGCGCCAGTCCGTTTCCCCGCGACGATCCAGGAGAGGAACGGATCCCGTCTCGGTTCGAATCGCCACCAGGTAGCAGTAGCTCCGGTGGCCAAAGTCCTCGTAGGGGAACGGACGCCCGGCAGGGAGCTCCAGGATCTCTTTGCTACCCGGGGGAAGCTCCACGTTCTCGCATCCACCGGGGACGCACACCCGAACGCGGTTCGCCTTGGACGCCACGTTCGTCACCCGTACGACGATCTTCTCGAGCTCGACCCCGGTTCGAACCACGACCTCGGCTTCCGTGCCGCCCTTCACGTGAAATCCCAGACCTCCCGGCGCTCGACGCTCGCGCCCCCAGGTGTTGTTGTCGAGGAAGTAGCCCAGGTAGCCGTCGTCGAAGCGCTGGCGGAATTTCTCGGGGTCGTTATTCGTGGGGAGATCGTTGATGAGCGAGAGCTCGGGAGGGAGCCACTTGAAGACTCCCTGGGCGGCGTGCTCACCCGGTCTCCGGCCCGCCTCGAAAGGCGACACGAGGATCGTCGTGAGGAACAGGGCGGCGACGGCCCATGACATCATCGCGGGCGCGATCAGGCGACCGGTGCCGGACAGCAAGAAGAAAAAGAGGGGGAAGATGTTCAAGAAGTAGCGGTTCCCCAGCGTTCCTCCACCGCCGAAGTAGTTGACCGGCATCCAGACGATGAACAGCAGGCAGCCCACGATCGCCGTCGCAAGAACCAACCACTGGTAGGGTCGTTTATTTCGTGACGCCAGAAAGACGATTACAGCGGCTACGGCGGGAAAGCAGTAGATGGCGACCCCCGAGAACCGGCCGATCACGTAGAAGTACAGATCGTGAAGGACGATGTCCCACGGCTGGTAGGTATAGATCTCGCTCGTGACCTTGGGAAGCCCCGTGTTCTCGAACGTCCAGTCCGCCTGCTGATAAGGGTATCGTCCGCCGAACGTCTTTCGTTCTCCGCCCTGATAGTTCATTTCGCCGGTGACGCCGAACTGGACGAGGAAGAGGCCTCCCATCACCAGGGCGAATGCTCCACCGGTGACGACGGCGCGCTTCCACTGCCGGCGGAAGACCTGGAGCGCGACCAGCGGGAGAACCAGAAGGATGTTGCTCAACTTCGAGTAGGTGGCGGCACCGAAGAGTCCGGCCGCGATCGCATCCGAGAGCGCGCCGGAAAGAAAACGCGGAGCGAAATCGTCGCGCTCCTTGTAGAGCCAGAAAAAGGCCCCGAGGAAAACGAGACAGAGGTTGAAGAGCTCCGGGGTCAGCCAGACGAAGTAGGCGGGTACGACCGAGGCGGCGAAGAACGTGACCGCCATCGTGAGCGCGGGGATCTTCGAGCCCCCGGCGACGAGAAAGAAGTAGGCCGAAGACAGCACCACGGTCACCAGAAGCGCGTGAAACAGTAGGAGTCCGTTCGTTCCGAAGAGTCGCACCAGGGGAGCTGCCGACAACGAGTACAGGAAGGCCTTGGCAAAATAGAGCTCGTCGGTCAGAGGACCACGGCTCTCCAGGAAAGGGATCTTCGAAGTGAGTGCGGCGTCGACCTCGCGACCCCGCTTCAGGAAGATTCCCGAAGGTCCGTTGCGGAACTCGCGGTAGACGCGCTCCAGGTCCTCGCGCGCGAACCGCAGGTCAGAGTCGAACGCCAGGCTGTGGGCCATGGTGTAGTACGTCGCGGCGTCGCTCCAGAAAGCGCCCGCAGCCCTCGGATAATCGACGGTCAGGGCGAAGCCCGACAGGACGAGGCCGACGATGCCGATGAGGGCAAGAGGCCCTCGATGCTCACGCATGGCGCACGATGACGGCTCAGGCAGGCGTCAAGAGGGCGAGCGCGAACCACCTCTTCTCGTCGGTGAAGAGCTCCGCCACCTCGAAGCCCGAGAGCCGGGCCAGGCTCGTTATCCGTTCCTGCGTGTATTTGTACGAGCTTTCGGTGTGGATCGTCTCGGCGGTCCGGAACCGGTATTGCCGCCCGAGAGCGGCGATGCTCACCTCGTGGTCCCGTGAGGAAACGAGGTGCATCTCAATGCGGCTCGCTTCCGCATTGAAGAACGCACGATGGGAGAACCGGTCGAGGTCGAAATCACCACCGAGCTCGCGGTTGATGCGTCGCAGGATGTTGAGATTGAACTCGGCGGTGACTCCTTCGGCGTCGTTGTAAGCGGCGTTCAAGATCGAGACATCCTTTACCAAATCGAATCCCACGAGAAACGCGTCACCCTCGTCGAGCCGATTGCGGACCCGCGAGAGGAAACGAGCGTCGGCGGGGGGCTCCAGATTCCCGATGCTCGAGCCGAGAAAGAGCACGAGCATGCGGTCAGGGGTCTCGGCGTCCTTGCCGACGAGGTCGCTGGCCTTCTGGAGTCCGGATTCGTACTGCGAAGCAATTGGCGTCACCTCGAGATCGGGATAGGCCGCTCCCAGCTCCGACGCGGTCTCGCCGAGGATTCCAGGAGAGATATCGATCGGCAGGTAGGTGAGCTCGTCACGATTTCTCAGCAGGCTCTCGAGGAGAATTCTCGTCTTGGTCGAGCTTCCGCTACCGAGCTCCACCAGGCTCAAGTTTCTTCCCATCAAACGGGCGATCCGAGGCGCGTATTTTCGGAGGATCGCCGCTTCGGTGCGGGTGGGATAGTACTCGGGCAGCTCCGTGATCCGCTCGAACAGACGCGAGCCCCGGTCGTCATAGAAGTACTTCGCCAACAGGTACTTGGGGTCAGTACCGAGCCCGATGGCCACGTCCTGGGCAAACTCCCCTTCGAGAGGGCGTTCCGCCGGCTGGAGCATCGCCACATTATAGGTGGATGCGCCGAGCGCTCCAAAGTTTCACCTCCCTCACGCCTCGTGCTAGACTCCGCCGCGAATGAGCGCTACCTCCCACAGCCTGGACGACGTACGTCGATACTGGAACGAGTACGTGAACGACGTCGAAGTAACGGATCTCCCCCTGGGCTCCCCGGAGTTCTTCGATGCGCTCGAGAAGTACCGATACGAGAAGATCGACTACCTTCTCGATTACGTCGATTTCCCGAGATACCGCGGCAAGAAGGTTCTCGAGATCGGCTGTGGCGCCGGAATCGACCTCATCCAATTCGCCCGGGCGGGCGCAGCCGTCTCGGCTCGAGACCTCACCGAGAACGCCGTCCACCTCACCAGAAAGAACCTGGCGCGCGAGGGTTACTCGGGCGACATCGAGCAAGGCAACGCCGAGGCGCTCGATTTTCCCGACGATACGTTCGACGTCGTGTACTCTCACGGTGTGCTGCATCACACGGTGGACACGGTGAAGGCCATCTCGGAGGTCCACCGCGTGCTCAAGTCGGGAGGTGAGGCGATCATCATGCTCTACAACCGAATCTCCTGGTTCAACTTCGTCGCCGTCCTATCCGGGACCAACGTGGAGCACGCGAAGAAGGACGCACCCATCATTCGAAAGTACACGACGGGCGAGTGCCGGAAGCTCTTCTCCCGTTTCCGCGACGTGCGCATCCACGTCGACCGGTTTCCCAAGAAGACGGTCAAGTTCGACAACTTCTTTGCCAAGCTCAACAACGCACTCCTCGTTCCCTTCTTCGAGCTCCTTCCCGACGCCGTTCGGAGACCCTTCGGATGGCACATCATGATACGAGCGACGAAATAGCCGGTCTCGATCCCCGCGGCGCCGCACTTCCCTTGTTGGCGCTCGCCGCTACCGTCTGGCTTTCGGCCGCGCTCTTCGAGTCCTTCGCTCACGCGGTGCTGTTCTTCGTGATGCTTGCCGTCTTCTCGCTTCCGGGGCTACCGGTTGCGCGCCTCTGGTTCACCGGAATCGAGGCCTGGCTGGTGGGCGCGGCACTCGGTTATCTCGCGAGCTCTCTGGCGTCGAGTGTCCTCGTCACCTTCGAGCTCTTTCATCCCCTCGCCCTGCTCCTCTGCTCGGCGTCGCTCTTCCTCCTCGCCCGAAGCGTCTTTCGACCCCTCGAACAGGAGACATCTCGCCGAGAGCTTTCCTGGGCAGCCGCCTGCTTCGTAGCCGTCAGTCTTCTGGTTGCGCTTCCCTACTTGCACGTGGGTGCCGAGGTTCCTGAGGGGTTCGCCTACCGTGCCTATTTCAGCGCCGACCTGATGACTCATCTTTCCGTCGTCTCCGAGCTGCAAAAGAGTGTTTTTCCTCCGGTAAATCCCTTCTACGCGGGCGACTTCCTCGCCTACTACTGGCTCTTCTTCATTTTTCCCGCGGCGGTCGGGGAATGGACGTCGAACCAGGGGGCGCTCCTCTCCCTCACTCTCGCGTCGGGTCAGTTGTTCGCAGGTCTGCTCTTCTGCGCGATGCGTCGGGCCGACCTCCCTCGTTCCCGAGCGTTTTTGGCGACGCTGGTTGCGATCGCCTCGGCGAGCTTCGACGGCGTTCTCGTCCTTTTGTCCCCTGGGGCCTGGACGGATTCGAATGTGGATGCTTTCGGTCGATGGGCGCTCGAGTCGACCTCTCTCGACGGACTCCATCGTTCGATTCTCTATGCGCCCCAGCACCTCTTCAGCTACAGCCTCCTCGTGATTCTGATCGCGCTCGTCCTCGATGGAAAGCCTCGAGACCGAAGGACCGCGGTTCTCTGTGGAATCCTCCTGGGCGGAATGGCGGGAACGAGCATCGTGTCGGCGATGCTCGCGGGACCGTGGCTCGTACTCCTGCTCTTCCTCCGGAGGGAGAGTCTCGAAGAGTTTCTTGTCCTTTCGGGAACGGCGACGCTCGTTGCCCTGATGTTCCTCGGCTGGTATTTCGCCATCGGATTTTTCTCCGGAGCGGCAACGGCCTTGACCTTTCGTGTCCCGCAGGTTTTGGAGCTTATCTCCGTCCCACTCATCGACTGCGGAGCGCTTCTGCTCTTGCTGCTCTTTCGCCGAAAGCTCGAGCGCATCGACGGCGAGGTCGCGGCGCTCGCGATCCTCGCTCTCGCCGCGGTGTTCTTTGTCGATCTGAAGGGGTACGAAGGAGTCTGGATGGCCTGGCGGGCAGGGAGCGTGCTCCTGGTTTCGCTCGGTTTTCTAGCGGGACGAGCCCTCGCGGGTCCCCTGCGGGTCGGGCAAGTCGCGATTCTCGCGCTCGCGAGCCTCACCGCGGGGCTCGATGTCTTTAACGCGCAAGACGTCTCGAATCGCAATCTGTCTCCCGGAGGATTCCGCTGGACCACGGTCGTGAGTCATCGGGAACGAGAAGCGCTCGAGTGGCTGCGACGGGAGACTCCGAAGGAGTCGATGGTGCAGTGGGACACAAGGGCTCGCGACCCGGGTGAGTGGGCCTTCGTCCCCGCGCTCGCCGAAAGGCGCATGGCGGTCGGGTTTCCCATCTTTCTGCTCGATGTAGTCAAGTATCGGGCGCGCGAAAGGCGGCGGGTACGGCCCATCTTCACCTCCGGCGACGCCGCCGAGGCGTATCGTCGCGCCCGGGATTTGGGAATCGACTACCTCTTCCTAGGTCCCACCGAAGTGAGGGCGAGAGGCGAGCGGGTCCGCGCTCTCCTCGAGGCTTCGAGCGCCTTTCGCCCCGTCTACGAGAACGAAGAGGTTTTCGTCCTGGAGGTAATCTCCCATTGAACTATACTGGCCACTCCTGATATGGGCGATCGCAGGGACTTCGTCATCGTCGGTGCCGGGGTCGCGGGTCTGACGTTTGCCGATTCCGTTCTGGCGGCGGGCCGAAGCGCCCTCGTGGTGGAGCGAAACGACCACGTCGGAGGCCTGGCGCGCTCGTTTCGCTACCGAGATTTCGTGTTCGACGTCGGACCCAAGAGGTTCCACACCGAAGACGAGCAAGTTCTTTCGTTTCTTCTCTCGGTGCTCGGCGAGGACTACATCGTGGTGGACCGCTCGAGCGCGGTGCATCTGTTCGGCCGCTACTTCCCTTGGCCCCTGGATCAGCGTGCTCTGGTGAGACTCCCCCTTGGTGTCATGCTCTCGGCGGGCTTCGATCTCCTTCGCCGCAAGGAGGCGCGCGACGAGCGCTCCTTTACGGAGTACACACGGTCCCGCTATGGCGACACCCTGTATCGTCTCTTCTTCAAACCCTATACCGAGAAGTTCCTGCGCATCCCTTGCGAGGAGGTCCACGTCGATTGGGCGAAGACCGGCATCAATCGTGCCGTCATCGACAAGAGGGTGAAGAGCGAATCGCTCATCGACCTGGCTCGAAACGTCCTTCTGCCGAGACCGGTGGTTACCAAGTTCATCTACCCGAGCCACGGTGGCTTCGGAACGTTCTGCGAGAAGCTCGCGGCGAGAGTGCGAGAGCACGGGGGAGAGATTCGTCTCCGGAGCACATTGACGGGTTTGGAACTGCGTGACGGGCGAGTCGAGGAGGTAACCCTCGACGATGGACGGCGGGTCCGTCCCGGCGCTCTCGTTTGGAGCGGGAATCTGCTCGCCCTCGCCAGGCTTCTGGCACAGCGTCCGCCGTCGGTGCGGTATCTCTCGACGGTGCTCTACAACATCGAAGTGAACGCCGACGTGCTGCAGCATCGGCAGTGGATCTATTTCGGATCCCACGACACCGTGATCTCGCGCGTCTCCATCACCAACGAGATGGCGCCTTACATGGCGCCGTCGGGAAAGACGGGCCTGTGCGTCGAGGTGACGTGCTTCGAAGGCGAACGCGTCTGGCGAGATCCCGACTCGCTCGTTCCGGAGATCCTCGACGACCTGGTCCGACTTCGCCTCGTCGAGTCGAGCTCTGCCTACGGCTCGGTCCACGTCGAACGGGTTCGAGACACCTACCCGATCTACGACCTGGACTACCGGGAGAGCTTCGCCGCGGCCTCGCGGATGGTGAAGCCTTTTCGAAACCTCAGGCTCCTCGGGCGTACCGGGGCTTACTGGTACAACAACTCCGACCATTCGATGAAGATGGCCCTTCTCATGGCGAAGCATCTTCTCGAGGGTGCGCCCATGAAGGAGAAAGAAGCCCTGTTCGGGGTCTGAGCGGTGGATACTCCTTTCGGCGATCTCCGGATCGTGGACGCGCATGCTCATTTTTTCTCGCACCACTTCTTCGAGCTGATCGTCAAAGGGCTTCCGGACCCGCCCGCGGCGGACGCTCTCGATGATTTCCTCCGAAAGAAGCTCGATCTCGATCTTCCTTCGGAAGACCCCCAGGAGTTGGCGTCGCGATGGGTGGTCGAGCTCGACCGTCATGGCGTCGCGCGCACGGTCTTGATCGCGAGCGTCCCGGGGGACGAGGACTCCGTGGCCGCTGCCTATCGGGTGGCTCCCGAGCGCGTCATCCCCTACTTCATGCTGAACCCGAAGGCGCCGGACGCTCGGGCACGGGCCCGGCGCGCGTTCGAGGATCTCGGCTTCCGAGGGGTCTGTCTCTTCCCTGCGATGCATCATTTCCACGTCTGGGAGAGCGATCTCGAGCCGATCTTCGCCGATGTGGCAGAGCGTTCGGGAATCGTCTTCGTACATTTCGGGCTCTTGAAGGTCGGTATCCGCGACCAGCTGGGCCTTCAGAGCCCGTTCGACTTGCGCTTCGCAAACCCTCTCGACCTCGCGGTCGTCGCCCGCAGGCACCAGACGGTGCCCTTCGTGATCCCGCACTTCGGATGTGGTTTTTTCCGCGAGCTCCTGCTCCTGGCGAGTCAATGCCCGAACGTATACGCCGATACGTCGAGCTCGAACACGTGGATGGAGAAGCTGCCCGAGCGGCTCACTCTGGAAAAGGTGTTCGCGCGAACCCTCGAGGTCATCGGCCCAGAGCGCATCCTGTATGGCTCCGATTCGAGCTTCTTTCCTCGAGGCTTCGTGAAAGACCACCTTCTCGGACAACTCGATGTCGTCGCCAAGCTCTCGGTTTCTCGCGACCAGGCCGCCCTCATCTTCGGTGGAAATCTGGAGAGGTTGGTCGGCCGCATGGGGGAATCCGGCACTGCCGGGAACACAGGTCGAGAGTAAGCTAATTTCCTTGCACCGGGCCGCCTTACTCGAAGAAGCCGTTCGCCGCGCAACGCACCTTCTGCCGGCGCAAGGTCCGATCTCCACATTCATCCATCACAACACCCTCCACGCCTTCGAGCACCTTCCGTTCGAAGAGGCCGTCATCGAAGCGGGCCGGCTCTTCGGCTGTGAGCCTTTCCTCGAAAAGGAACGTTATCGCCGGGAGATGACCAAAGGGCGCATTCGTCTCGAGGACGTCGACGCCGTTCTCGAACGGGAGCTCGGCGACGAGGCCGAAGAGATGGTCGGAGGTCTCGCGACCCGGCGCCAGATCCGGCTCGCGATGCTGCGGCACCGCTTTCCTGAAGAGAGCGGTCCGGCACTCGCGTGGCTCCTCGCCGAGACCCCGGCTGTTTCCCGGAATCGGCCGCTATGGCAAGCGGCGCTCGATGCCGTCTCGCGAAGCGCTTTGTCTCCGCTCCCTCTGCCTAATGACGAGCCACTCCGTCACCGCGATCTTCTTCTCGAAGTGACGGGTGCGGATTCCGATGATGTCGTTCATCCGGTCCTGATTCGGCTCACAGCCTCGTTTCTCGACCAGGGCCTAGCCTACTGGCCGCTCCCGGGGCGAGAGGGCGGGTTTTTTCGGGCCGTAGGCGAGCTCTATCGACCGTCACGCTTCTTGCCGGGTTGGCTCCGGCGGTTTGCATTCGATTTGTCGGCTGCGTCCCAGAGGGGCCTCATCCCCGCGGAATCGGCCATCGATTCGCTCGACCGTCTCGGCGTGTCCGATGAGAGCGAATGGGAGCCCTTCGTTGCGGCGACGCTTCTCGCCCTTCGGGGTTTCGCGGGGATGATGTGGCAGATCGAGTCCCGACCCGACCGGGTCCCCGTGCATGCCCCGAAGGCGAGCCTCGTCGACTTTCTCGCCATCCGCCTCCTGCTCGAGGTTCGGGCGCTCGAGGAACTGGCCTGCAAGACGCTGGGATTCCACGGCCAAATGCGAGAGCTGCGTGATGAGCTCCGTCGAAAGCGTCCGTCGGCTTTGATTCCCAACGTCGAGGAGCGCGCCTATCGATTGTTCCTCCTTGCCGAGGCTCTCGGCTGTCCTCCTTCCTCCCTGTCACAACTTAACGCGGAGGCTACGGAAAGAATTCTCGACGAGATCGAGGCCTTCTCCGCTCTCTCCCGTCGCCGTCTGCTTCACCTCGCTTACGAACGGCGGCATCGCATCGAGCTCCTCGACGCCCTCTCGGCGCGAGCCGGGGAACCAAGCGAAGGGACGAAGGACGTTATGTTCCAGGCGGTGTTCTGCATCGATGAAAGGGAAGAGTCGATCCGCCGCCACCTGGAAGAAGTCGAGCCGAGGTGCGAGACCTTCGGTGCAGCAGGGTTCTTCGGCGTCGCGATGTACTACCGGGGTGTGGCCGATGCTCATGCGAGACCCCTGTGCCCCATCGCCATCGAGCCGGAGCACGAAGTGATCGAGATGGCCGATTCGGAGCTTGGTTTGAATCCCAATCGCCGAAGAACGATCCGAAGATTCCTCGGCCGACTCCTACATGAGACGCACGTGGGGAGCCGAACGTTTACCCGGGGTACGCTGCTTACCGCGGTGCTGGGACTAGCCACCGCCATTCCGCTCACGTTCCGCGTCCTATTTCCTCGCCTGACCGCGAGCCTCCGCAGCGGCGCCGGCAGCTTGCTCGAGCCTCGGCGAGCACGTCTGGCTCTCGATCGAGACCAGACGCGCAAGCCCTCGTTGGGAAAGTATTCGGGATTCAGCGTTCCCGAGATGGCGGGAATAGTCGGCCGCTTGCTCGAGGACGTCGGCATCTCGGACCATTTGGCGCGCATCGTGGTCGTTGTCGGGCACGGGTCGAGAAGCCTCAACAATCCTCACGAATCCGCTCACGATTGTGGAGCGTGCGGAGGCGGTCGCGGAGGCCCGAACGCCCGTGCCTTTGCCCAGATGGCAAACGATCGAAGGGTGCGTGAGCTCATTCGGAAGCAGGGAAGTGCCATTCCCGACTCGACCTGGTTCGTAGGCGCCTACCATGATTCGTGCGACGACTCGGTGACTCTCGCCGATCGAGACCTGGTGCCTCCGGAGTTTCGGGGGAAGCTCGTCTTGGTGGAGAACGCTCTCGAGCGTGCCCGGGCGAGAAACGCTCACGAACGCTGCCGACGGTTCGAGTTTCTTCCGCCCGGCCTGACTCCCGGGGCGGCGCTCGCCCACGTGGAGGGTCGATCGGAGGATTTGGCGCAGCCGCGCCCGGAGTACGGGCACGCGACCAACGCGATCTGTATCATCGGAAGGCGATCGCGGAGTCGAGGACTGTTCCTGGATCGGCGAGCGTTTCTCGTCTCCTATGATCCCGGAAGAGACGATAGCGAAGGCTCCATTCTCGCTCGAACCCTCGAAGCCGCGCTTCCCGTCGTCGCCGGCATCAACCTGGAGTACTACTTTTCTTATGTCGATCCGGTCGGCTATGGCTGTTCGACCAAGCTCCCGCACAACATCACTGCGCTCTTGGGGGTGATGGATGGACACGCGAGCGATCTGAGAACGGGTCTTCCCTGGCAGATGGTCGAGATCCACGAGCCGGTCCGTCTCTTGGTCGTGGTCGAGACGACGACCGAGCTTCTGGAACGAGCTCTTGCACGGAATCCGCGGCTGCTCCGCTTGGCGGACAACCGATGGATTCAACTCGCGACCTTGAGCGCCTCGGGAAACGAGATTCGGCTGCGTGAAGCGACGGGGTACTCCAAGTACGACTCTGGGAAAAAGACACTCGACCGCTTCCTGTCGTCGCGTGATTACTACGAGGGCAGGACCGATCATCTTCCTCCGGCACTCATCGCATCGAGACCCGCGGGTTCATGAGCTCGAGCCTCGTCGTCTTCTTGAGCTTCTTCATCGTCGGCTCGCAGGCGGCGCTCTTCCTAACACTCGCTGGCGCTTCATTGCTGGCACGCGCGCTCCCGGAAAGTCTTATCGGGCTCCTCGCCAAGACGGCGTTTTCCCTCTCGACGCTCGCCTCCCTCGGGCTGTTCACGGTTGTCACCCTCGGCGGCGGAAGCCCTGTCGTTCTCCCCTTGGGAGAGTGGATGGCGACGGCGAGCTACCATTTCGAGCTTTCGCTTCTCGTCGATCCTCTTTCGGTTAGTTTCGTCGCGCTGACCGCTGCCCTTTGCGGCATCGTGGGAGCCTTCGCCCACCGCTATCTCCACCGAGAGCGCGGATTCAACCGGTTCTTCGTGCTTCTCGCTCTCTTCGGTCTGGGAATGACCCTCACGTCGCTCGCGGGAAGCCTCGAGCTCCTCTATGCATCCTGGGAGCTCGTGGGATTGAGCTCGGCTCTTCTCATCGCCTTCCACCACGAAAGGCGCGCGCCGGCCAAGAACGGCCTCCGCACTTTCATCGTTTATCGAATCTGCGACCTCGGTCTTCTCGCGGCCGTAGCTCTCTCGCACTACGAGTTGGGTACGGGGGATCTCGAGCTCCTGTTCCGGGACTTGCCCGAGCTTCAGAGTGGAGTGCCGAGCCTGCTCGCGCTGCTCCTCCTTCTCGCCGCCTGCGGCAAGTCGGCGCAGATTCCTTTTTCGGGCTGGCTCCCTCGCGCGATGGAAGGTCCCACCCCTTCGAGCGCGATTTTCTACGGGGCTCTGTCGGTACACGCCGGAGCCTTTCTGCTGTTGCGGATCTCCCCCGTCCTCGATCGCTCGCCGGCGGCATCGGCGGCGGTGGTCTTCGTCGGACTTCTCACTGCCCTCCATGCGACTCTCTCCGGACGGGTGCAAACCGACGTCAAGACTGCGCTCGCCTATGCCTCTTTGACCCAGGTAGGGATCATCTTCATCGAGATCGGGCTCGGATTTCGGCTTCTGCCTTTGCTCCACCTCCTGGGAAACGCTATGACCCGTACTCTCCAGTTCCTGCGTGCTCCTTCACTCCTTCACGATTTCCATCAGCTGCAGAATGCTGTGGGCGGGCACCTGGCGCGCACCGGGCTCCATCTCGAGCGAACCGTTCCCACCTTTTTGAAGCGGCGTCTGTATCTTTTTTCGCTGGAGCGAGCACACCTGGACGATCTCCTCGACCGATGCGTCGTGGCGCCTTTTCTCTCGGTCTTTCGGTTTCTCGACGGGCTCGAGCGCAGAGGTATCGAACGTCTCGGTGGAGGAAAGTGAATCGTGGTCGAGCTCTCCGGACCATGGCTCGTCCTTGTCGCGCTAGTGCCCGGCATCGTCGCCCTGGCCCCCCGCTCGCTCCTGACGGGAAGGGCGGGGCGTCGCGTGGTTCTAGGAATGAGCTGGCTCGAGCTTCTCCTCTCAGGCCTCGTCGCGTGGGAGTTCCACCAGCGCGGGGAAGGCGCCTTCCTCGTCGACCCTCTCGATCCCGGCCGTTTGTTTCTCGGAAGACCACTCGTCGTCGTCGACGAGCTCAACTCGCTCCTCCTTCCCTTCGGCGGACTTCTCTTCGCCTTCGTTCTTCTCGGAGCCCCACGCGCCGAACGGGCGAAAGCCTCCGTGCGGCGCATTCTCGCCGCCGAGAGCATCATCCTCGGAACCTTCGCGACGATCGAGCCGTTTCTCCTCGCCTTCTTGTGGGCCATGTCGACCCTCAATGCCTATCTGGAGCTGCGCTCGCGTGAGACGTCGAGGTCGACTGCGCGCGCCGTCGGAATATACATGGCGGGAAGCGTCCTGCTGTTCAGCCTCGGCATACTGCTCTTAGGGTCGGTGGCGGCGACTTCCGGAGTGAACTATCTGCTTGTCGCGGCGGTGTTGACGCGAAAGGGAGTCTTCCCGTTTCACTCCTGGGTGATTCCCCTCTTCGAGCACCTCCCGCTGGGTGCGGCCATCCTGTTCGCCGCACCACAGATCGCCGCCTACGCCGCCGTTCGTCTCATTCTTCCCACGGCCAGCCCGACCCTGCTTTCTCTCATCGGCCTCGCCTCGCTGGCAACGGCGATTTACGGTGCCGCGCTGGCACTCGTCCAGGAAGACGTTCGTCGCGTGCTCGGCGCCTTTTTCATGAGCCAGTCGGCCCTGGTTATGGCGGGACTCGACTCTCGCAACACGATGGGGCTCGCCGGCGGACTGGCCCTCTGGATCTCCACCGGGCTCGCTCTCGCCGGCTTCACTCTAACCATCGCCGCCCTCGAGGCTCGACGGGGGCCGCTCTCGCTTTCACGGTTTGCGGGAGGCTACGAACGGACCTCGTTTCTCGCGGTGTCCTTTCTCTTCCTCGGACTCGCGAGTGTGGGCTTTCCCGGAACACTCGGATTCGCCGGGCAGGAGGCGCTGGCGCATGGAGCTTTTACCGAGACACCGTTTCGAGGAGCTCTGGTCCTGCTCGCATCGGCTCTCAACGGGATTACGGTGATGCGCTGCTACCTTCAGCTCTTCTGCGGCGCCCGCACGGAGTCCGCCCGCGCACAGGGGGTCCGCCCACGGGAGCGACTCTCGTTCCTCGTGCTCGTTCTCATCCTTTTTCTTGGAGGGTTGTTTCCTCAACCGTTCCTCCGGTCGCGCGAGCGCGCCGCGGAGTTCAGCTTCGACGAACGAGAGCGCCGAGCTTCGGAGAGGGTTCTCGGCCGAAGCCCGTGAGGACCGCGACGACGAGGACGATGAGCAGAGACCAGGCGTGAAAGTTCAGAAGACCGGCCTCGACCATCGAGATGCGCGGCAGCCCGAAGCCCTCACCCGAGGCCGACGTGCTCGCCGCGAGGATCACGGGGATCATGTACGGCAAGAGAAACGGCCAGATGCAAACCGTCATGTCCATGAGATTGGCGCGTCGGTAGCGTGAGATGTCGAAGCGGTCGCCTGCTCTTCTCGCGAAATCGCCAACGGTCAGTAGGGCAACGGTGCTGTGCGTCGTGACGAGAGCGGCCGCCGACGTCACGGCGACGATCCAGCTCTCGGCGCTCCGTGGCGAGCGCAGCTTCTTACCCGCGTAGGCAACGACTTCGTCCATGAGGCCGGATGCTTCGAGGGGCCCGACGAGTCCCATCAGCAGCAGCGTGAAAATTGACGCCCCGATGCCGCGCTCCATGCCTTCGAGCACGATCCCCGAGGCCCGGAAGCTCGTCGCATCGATGGTGAGGAGACTCGACGGCTCGAACAGCGCGAAGGTGACTCCCAGGAGGATGGCGAGCGCAATCCCGAAGAAAAGACCCTCGAGCAGGTGCCTGCCCCTCAGAAGTAGCAGCAGTACCCCGGCGGGGACGATGAGCATCACCAGACCTGCGGACGTCCCCTCGATCGGCGGGCGGGCGTCGGTAGGAAAGCTCGCGCCGCCGAACAACGCGTAGGCGACGAGAGCCATGGCCGCCGCGATCAGTGCGTACTTCATCCGGCTTCTTACGACGCCGGCGACGTCGGCTTCCTGAGTGAAAGCCGAAGCGATCGTCGTGTCCGAGATCGGGGAGATGTTGTCCCCGAACGTCGCGCCCCCCAGGATCGCGCCCAGAAGCACTGCGGGCTCGGCGTCGAGCGCTCCTGCGGTGGGATAGATCAGCGGGCCACAAACCAGAATCGTCCCGAGGCTCGTACCGGTCGCGGTCGAGACGATGCAGCAGACGAGGAAAGACGCCGCGACGTAGCCCGAGCCGCGGAGCCCCGATTCACTGGCGAGCCAGACGAGCGTCTGTACGAAACCGGACTCCGCCAGCACCTTCCCCAGCACGCCGGCGAGAAGCCAGGCGAGGATCATGATCGCCACGATGGGACGCCCCATGCCGCGCACGGCTTCTTCGCTGAAGCGCGTGCGGTCCCGGCTGAGGAGAAGCCCCAGGCCGAGCGCGCCGACGCTAACCGGCCAGAAACCACGCTCGTCGGGTGCGCCCGAGAGGCCTAACCACGCGACTCCCGTAAGGAGTAGCACGAACGGCGCGACGACGCCGAAGGCGCCGCCGTAGAAACGTAGTGGGGAGTGGACCACCACGACGGGAACGCGATCGGAATCACTGCCAGCGGATCAGGGCATTCACCAGCGCCCGTCGTCCCAGCAAATCGCCTCCGAAGCTCTGCCAGTGCTCGCTGTCGAACAGGTTCGAGACGTTGAGGCCGATCCCGAAATGCTCGTTGAAGTGGTAATTTCCTCGCAAATCCGCAGTCGTGTAGGCCTCGACGTCGCCCTGGAACGGACCCACCGACCAGCGGAACTCGTCCACCCGGCGGAGGTCGAAAGCCGCGTCCCATCTCGAAGTCGTATAACCGATTCCGGCGGCGATCTTGTTGCCGGGTGTGTTGGGCAGAAGCTGGTTCGCGAAGGGCGAATCCTGGTCCTGGATCTCGAAGTCGAACCAGGAGTAGGCGAACGAGAACGTCCAGTCGGGAAGGAAGTAGTAGTTCAGTCCGAAGTCGATTCCCTGGGTATTGACCCGTCCGAAGTTCGTGTAGGAACGGGCGACGAAAAAGGGCGTCCCGTCGAAATTATTCGACAGGATGGCGAAGAGCTGTGGCGGCAGGTTCGCCCGGAGCGCTCCAACGAGGAGCGCGGGGGCGGGATGATTCGCCGGAGGCTGATAAGGACCGAAGTCGGGGTTGGTGCGGTTACCCTGGGCGTCGAGCTGGGGAATCAGATCAGTGATGAATCGATCGTTCCTCGCATTGTAGTAGTCCAGGGTGATGAACGCCCGGTTGGCGATGATTCCGCTGTAGCCGATCTCGAACATCTTCGTCTTTTCGACCTCGAGGTCGTTGTTCCCCACGGCGACGATGCGGGTCGGAGTCCCGAAACCACAATTTACACCGAAGGGGGTGCAGACGGCCGCCTCGATTCCCGCGAGATTCAGGGGAGCGGCCACATTGGCCTCGAGGAAGAACTCGGAGTAGTTGGCCACCTGGAACGCCTCGTTGTAGGTGAATCGCAGGCTCGAGTCCCGGTTCAGGTTGTAGACGAGAGAGGCCTTCGGGGAAAACTGGGGGTCGTGCAGCGTGCTTTCATCGAATCGTCCGGCGACGACGGCTTTCCACCGCTCGTTGATATTCCAGTCCACCTGGCCGAAGATCGCCCCTTGATCCGAGCTCACCGGCTCGAACATCAGGCTCTGGCGGCCGGTATTCGGATCCAGACTGTCGATATCGGTGTGACGGTAGGAGCCGCCCACCACGAGGCGCACTCTTTCGGCCGCGAGGCTCCAGTTGGTCTGGCCCTCGAGATGGACGTTGTAGCTGTCGAGGGCCAGGTTGGTCCCCGAGCTGAGAGCGAGCTGTTGGTCTGCCTTGCGGCCGCTGTAGTAGGTGAAGAAGTTGAACCGCTCGGCGTTCCAGTTGAAACGCGCCCAGGGGCGCTGCACGTCGACGAGCTGCACCCGGCCGATACCCGTCTGGAAGACGGGACCGGCCACGTCGGCATAGCCGCCTTCGAACGTCAGCGCCATTCCGTTCGAGAGATATTTGTCCAGTCGAACGCCGCCGAAGTAGATATCGTCGTCGTTCTCTCGAGCGAGCGGCACCGCTTCCTGGGGAAGGCAGTCGGTCTGCCCGGCCGTCGTGCAGGGCACGGAGTATTCGGCGAAGCCGCGCCGGGATACGGTGAAGTCGCCCGAATTTCGAAGTCCTCCGACGAGCTTGATGTACCAGTCGTTCGTCAGACTCTGTGCGAGGCGAAAGTCGAGGTTCACCGTATCGAGCTCGCCTCCCGTGACGCGGAAGAGACCGCCCTGACTGTACCGAGGCTGCTTGCTCGTCATGTTGAGAACACCGCTCGAGGCGTTGGCCCCGTACAGGGCCGCGCTCGGCCCTCGGACAAGCTCGACCGTCGCGAGATCGTCTAGGGGAAAGGAGATGGCGGCCCACTCCTGCGCCCCGAGGAACGGGACAGAAGGATCGCGCCCGTCGACGAGCGTCGCGACCCGGCGGTTGAGCGAGCTGTTGAACCCTCGGGTATTGAAATTGAAGTCGTAGACGCCGCTCTGTGTCACCTCGGCGCCGGGGGTGTACTCGAGAAGCTTGGGGGCCTGGCCATGCGAAGCGACCTGCTCGATCTCCTTCTCATCCACCACCGTCACCGCGGCCGGAGCCTCCACGATCCGCTCGACGCGCCGTGACGCTCCGTAGACGGTCAACGTCTCGGCGAAACCCACTTCCCAGTCGACCGTCGGCTCGAGGTGTGTGGTTTGTCCCGCAGTCACGACCACGCCGGACTCGGTGATCAAGTTGGCACCGAGGATGAAGCTGACCGAATAGGTCCCGGCGGGAACGGACGGAAACCCGTAGAGGCCGTTGGCGTCGGTGATATCGGTCAGCGAGAGCTCGTTCAGAACGACGCTCACTCCGCTCACCGGAGAGAGATCGGTCCTGAGGACGCGGCCCTCGATGCGTCCGGTCTCGTTTTGGGCCAAGGCCGCGACGGCTAGTGGCCAGGCGGAGAGGCTCGAAACAATGCAGGCCCTACACAACTTTCTCATCGTCGTCTTCCTTTAGAGCATGCGCACGGACGTGCAGGCAGGCGGTCGTCCTGGCTGCGCTTATAGCAACGCCGCTGGCCTTTCGTCAACTTTCTCGTCGCCTCGAGGAAACCTTTTGCCCCGCCGCGGGTACGATGGAGTGTGGAAGGGATATCGGTCGCAAGAGGCGAGACAGTGGAAGAGGGACCTTGTCGGCCCGCCGGATCGGAGGCTACGGCACAGCCGAACCTCCTCGTCCGTCACCGTGAGGGCGATCCGGATGCCTTTCGGGCTCTCGTCTCGCGGTATCGCGCGCCGGTCTTCTCTTACATCATCCGTTGCGGGGTCGCCGAGCCGGATCGCGACGACCTCTTCCAGGAAATCTTTCTGCGCATTCATCGGTCGGCGTACCAGTACGACGCGGACAAGCCGATTCACCCCTGGCTCTTCACCGTCGTCGCCAACGCGGTGAGGACCTATCACCGCAGGCGGAAAGTGACCGCACTGGTCTTCACCGACCCACCTGAGCAAGAGCCGCGGGATGAGAAGCCCGATGGCGAGAAGATCGCCGCGGCGAGCCAGATGTTCCGCTTCCTCGAGCGCGAGCTCGAGGCGCTTCCACCCATTCAGCGCGAGGTGCTCGTTCTCGCCTCGATCGAGAGCGTGCCTCAGAAGGACATCGCGGAAGCGCTGGGAATTCCACTCAACACGGTGAAGACCCACCTCAGGCGCGCTCGGCTCAAGCTGATACGGAAACTGTCGCCGGAGGCGTCGTCATGAAACCCGTCTGTCAATCCTTGCAAGACACCCTGGCCGCGGAGGGACATGTTCATCTCCGCGAGGACGAGGCAGCGCGCGCTCACGTCGAGAGCTGCGACGACTGCCTCTCGTTCCTGGAGCGGCTCGTCGCCATCGACGGCGCTCTGGCCGCACTTCCCGCTCACGACGCTTCCGACGAGCTCGTGGAGCGTCTTCTCGCCCGTCCCGAGCTGGCCGTTCCGGCCCTCGGTAAAGAGGCGAAGGTCGAACGGAGGCTGCTCCCGCCGTGGGGCTGGCAACTCGCCGCGGCCGCGGGAGTCCTCGCGGTGCTGGGCTCGGCAACCTGGCAGTGGTTGACTCGAGGACAAGACTTCCAGCACGTAGCTCAACTCAGAGAGCTCGAGCGTTCCAACGACGAAGCGGCATCTCTCGATCCCGATACTCAACAAGAGTTACGTGAGCTCGGCGACGTGGAGGATAACCGCCCGGCATCGGGTGCAGAGCTGGAGTCGAAAACGGAGTCTCTCGAAGCCGGAAATGAAAGGGTCGGCAAAAGAGGCGAGGGCGAAGGCGTCCCCGGTGTCGTTGGAGGATATGCTGGGCGCACGGGAGGTCTGCCCACTACGCCGTCGCCGTCGTTCGAGGAGGAGTCGGCGCGAGCGCCCGAGCCACCCGTCGGGCAGCAGAAAGAGCAGCCCCTCGTTTCCTTCTACCTGCCACCGCCACCTGAAGGCTTGCTAGACAAGAAGAGCAAGGACGACCGGTACCGCTTCGGCAATCGCGTCGACCGCGACGAGTTGACCGCTCTCGACAATCTGTCGTTTCTCACCCCTTCGGGCTACTGGGCCAACACGTACCTGCCCGGCGATCCGATGATCCGATTTCTCGACGCTCAGCTTCGGGCCTTCGATCGTTCGCGGCTCGAAGGCTCGCCTCGTCTCCATGACGCCGTCCGCCGCGTGCCGCAGCCTTTCGATCCGCCCGAGCGGAGCGCGCTTGCCGTCTTTCTCGCTTCCGATCGATCGGGAGTCACCGAACCGACGCGGCTTCACCTCCAGGTTGGTCTCCAGGCGATGGAGCGCCGCGCGGCGCGCCGTCCGGCGATGAACGTCGCCGTGGTCTTCGACTCGACCGAGCCCGTACCACTCGAGGTCGAGCACATCTTTTCTGCCCTCGCCCGTGCGCTCGAAAAAGCGCAAGAGCCCGGGGACCGGATCCGCACCGTCGTCGCGGGCGAGAACCGGGATGGAATGCCCTCCCCGAATCGGGAAGCCGAGCTCGCCCCGAATCTCGAAGCGGCGCTTGCGCAAGGCATTTCGAGCGTCGCCGGCTCCGAGGGTGCCGACGCCGTTCTCGGGGCGAGCCTCGTGGTGCTGGTAACCGGACGTCCGCTCGGCGACGCCACCGAAACGCTCGCTCGTCTCGCTCACCGGAGCGCCGTGGGCGGCATCCCCGTGAGCGTCTTCGCGGCGGGAGCCGGTACGAACCCATCGGAGATCGAGCGCATCGCTCTCGCGGGACAGGGGATCCGTCGTCTCGTCGCCCAGCCGACAGACGCCGCGACCGCCGTGGACGACGAGCTCGCGTCGGCGAGCCGGGTCGTCGCCCGCGCGGTGCGGCTTCGTATCCGCCTCGCTCCCGGCGTCCAGCTCGTCGAGGTCCTCGGCTCCGAGAAGCTCGACACGGCGAGGGCCGAAGCGGTTCGAGAGGCGGAAAAGGCCATCGATCTACGGCTGGCCAAGAATCTCGGAATCGACGCCGACCGCGGGGAAGACGAAGAGGGCATCCAGATCGTGATCCCCAGTTTCTATGCCGGCGATAGCCACGTCGTGCTCCTCGACGTCGTTGCGTCCGGCCCCGGTCCGGTGGCTGACGTCACCGCCCGGTTCAAGGACATCGGCTCGCTCTCGAACGAGGTTGCTCGGACGAGCCTCGCGCTCGAACGGGGAGACGGCGGCGAGAGCTCACTCGAGACGAACGTCGCGAAAAACGTCCTCGCCGATCGTCTGTCCGAAAGCCTCGCTTCAGCGGCCGCGGCCCTTGCCGGCGGTGACGCGGCGGGAGCCGGGGAGCTTCTGCGCTCGTTCCGGGACCGGCTCGATGCCGCTCGGGTCGAGAACCTCCGCCTCGACGATGACGATGTCCGCCGCGACATCGTGATGTTGGACGAATATCTGGCGCTCATCGGGACCGGCGCTACCGGCGATCCCGCCGTCCGTGAGTACGTTTCCGCTTCGCTTCGCTTCGCTTCGAAACTCAAGGTGACGTCGCGGCTCGCCCTCGACTGAGAGGACAACATGATTCGACTCCTTCTGTTTTCCGTGCTGTCCACGACCTCCCAGGGGGATCCCGGGCAGGTGCAGATCCCCCTCGAGGTCTACCGAGAGCTTCTGGAAGCTTCCCGGCCTTCGAGCCGGCCGGCTCCTACGGGCTTCGTGCTGGGAACGGCGAGCGTGAGCCTCAGCGTCGAGACCGGTCCATCGACGGGCGCCGAGGTGCGCGTCGAGCTCGGTATCGACGTCCTGGAGAACGAGTGGGTGCTCGTGCCCGTGCTGCCCGTGGGCACCGCGGTAGAAAGCGTCACGGTGGGAGGAAGCCCCGCCCAGCTGCTACCCGCTCCTCACGGTCTGTGCTGGAGCACGAATCGCGCCGGCTCCTATGTAATGAGCTTACGGTATCGCGTCGACGCGGTGGGTGCTCGCGGTGGCTTTACGATGGCGGTGCCCCTTCCCCAAGCGGCCTCGATCCGCCTCGACGCCGTCCTTCCCGGCGGGGGCCTCGACGTGGCCGTTCTTCCCGGAACGGGGGTTCGCACGAGCGAGAGCGGCGGGAAGACCCGGGTCACGGCCTCGATACCAACCGGACCGGGCCTTCAGCTGAGCTGGCGCACCCCCACCGAGTCCAGCTACGCGTTGAGCCGGGCGAGCTATACGGGCGATCTTGCCGATGACTCCGTCACGTTCCGCGGGGAGCTCGGGATCGACGTCTTCTCCGACGAGACCGTGACCATCCCGCTCTTCCCCAAGGGCGTCACCCTCGCCGACCTGCGCGTCGACGACAAGCCCGCCACGATCGTGGTGGAGGACGGTCGGTTCGCGGCGCTCGTGCGGGGTCGCGGCGCGCATCGGATTTCCGCCGTGGTTCGCGTGGGCGTTTCTCGCGACAACGGGCCGCCGCAAGCGACGCTCGACATTCCCGCCGTTCCGGTATCGAGCTTCGAGCTTCATTTCCCGGGGCGCAAGGACGTGAACGTCTCTCCCGGTGGTGGCGTTGCCCGCCGATTCGCGCGGGGCACGACCGTGGCGACCGTCAACGTACCTCTCTCCCGGCAGGTGACGTTCTCGTGGTCCGAGGCCGTTCCCGAGGACGTACGGGCCGAGCTCCGGTGGAACGCTTCTCTGTTCCACCTGTTCCACGCCGAGGAGGGTGTGCTCTTCGGCCGGGTCGTTGCCCAGTTCGAGGTCAGCCGCGGCGGAACCAACGTGCTCGAGCTGGCCGTCCCCGCGGACGTTCAAATCAACCGCGTGACGTCCGCCTCCGGCGCCGTCGCCGACTGGAAGGTGGAGTCGAACGTGCTTCGAGTTTTCCTCGATCGCGAGGTCCGCGGGGAGCTCGTGCTCGCTTTCGAGCTCGACCGCTCGCTCGCGGGAGCCGCCGAGGCGGCGGGGATCGAAGCCCCGTTGTTCCGGGCGCTCGGGCCGCAGCGCCAGAAGGGCATGGTGGCGCTCCTGTCGACGCGCGACCTCACACTGGCGCCCGCGGGAACTCCGGACGAAACGCTCACCCGCGTGGGCGAGAACCAGCTGCCCCCCTTCGTGCGCGAGGGCGTCACCCGAACGGTGGCTCATACTTTCAAGTACGTGGAATCGCCGCCTTCGCTCACCATCGTCGCGACCGCCCCCGAAGTCGCCCAGGGGAAATTCGACGCCCGCATCGACACGCTCGTCTCCCTCGGGGAAGCGAGCCTTTCGGCAACCTCGAGCGTCGAGCTCAACGTGAAGTCGGGCCGTCTCATGGCCCTGTCGCTCGGCCTGCCCGCCGGGGTGAACGTCCTCGGAGTCACCGCGCCCTCCCTCAGGGAGCATGTCGTGAGCGAGCAGGACGGTGAACAACGCATCGATTTCGACTTCACCCAGGAGATGGACGGGGACTTCCGGGTCGAGGTGACGTACGAGCAGGTCCTGGGGGCGAACGAGACGGAGATCGAGCTGCCACGCCTGAGGGTCGTGGGCGCCGAGATCGAACAGGGACGCATCGCGGTCGAGGCCTTGAGCGCCGTCGAAGTGCGGGTGCTCGAGGTCTCGGGGTTGACTCGCCTCGATGCGCGGGAGCTTCCCCGACAGCTCGTTCTCCGCACGGTCAACCCCATTCTCATGGCGTTCCGGTACGCGCAGTCGGAGCCTCCTTATCGGCTCGAGCTCGAGTTGACCCGCCATGCGGTGGCCGAGGTCCAGCAGGCGACGATCGACGAGGCACGCTTCCGGACGCTCTTCACCTCCGACGGCCTCTCGGTCACGACGGCTCGCTTCGACGTCCGCAACAGCCAGAAGCAGTTCCTTCGCCTCGTGCTTCCCCCGCACTCAGAGGTCTGGTCGGCCGCGGTCGACGGAAGAGCCGAAAAGCCCGCGGTCTCCGGTGAGGACGCCGTCCTCGTTCCGATACCGAGCTCGTCGAAGAGCTTTCCCGTGGAGATCATCTATGCGACCGCGGGCTCGCGTTTCGGCAGTCTCGGCCGCACCGGCGGGACCCTCGCGCGTGCCGACATTCTCATGACTCGCGTGAAGTGGGACGTGTTCCTGCCGCCCGATTACGACTACGGCGCCCCCAGCACGAACATGAAGCTCGTCGGCGCAGGCGACGTCGTGACCGCCGAGCAGATGAAGCCAGGACTCGACGCTTCCACGCCGCATGCGCCGCCGACGATTGAAGTTCCCGCCGTCGGTCTGCGCTACGGGTTCGAGAAGCTCTACGCCAACCAGAGCGAAGACGAGGCGTGGTTTCGCATTGCCTATGCGACCGGCTCGGGCGCTCTGCTCGGGCAGGCGCTGAGTCTCACGGGAGTCTTTCTCGTGTGGCTGGGCGCGACGAGGTATCGCAATTCGCTGGAGACGGCGCCCCGTCGACGCGCGCTGGCCTTGGTAGGCACAGGTGTTGTCATCCTGGCGTTCGTCCTCACCCGCTTTGCGGTGAGCCCGGTGCTCGCGCTCCTGACAGCGGTGCTCATCGGCGTCTGGACGAACCGCAAGCCGTTGGCGGAAATCATGGCACGCGCGCGACGCTCGGAACCGACGGTGACGCAGCCGTGAGCATCCATCGTGGTACGCTTTTGCCTTGGCGTCGGATGAATGGTTCCTTGGAGTTTCCATCGTCGGTCTTTCCCTGCTTTTCGCCAGCGGCGATGCTCTGGCGCAAGAGAAGACACGCTGGCAAATCGGCGTGAGTGGTGTCGCCGGCTTCCCCCAGGGCGATTTCGGCGAGAGCATCGGGGATACGCGCTGGGGCGGGTCGTTCTTCTTCACCCGTCGGCTCGGAAGCTCGCCCGTTCGGCTAGGCATGGACCTGGGATTCCATGCGAACGGGAGCGTGGACGTGGTTCTCGGGGGCGTCGGCCTGGGGAGAAGCGCGAAAGACGCGCGATTGACGAATGATATCTACTTCGGGCACTTTATCTCCCGGGTGCAGCCCGTCCACGGCCGGCTCGCTCCCTACATCGAAGGAGCGTTTGGCTTCCGGGCATTCGAGACCGCGATCGTTCTGAAGGAATGCTCCTTGGACTGTACGCTCTCGACGCTTACGACCAGCACGACCGTGAGCCTCGGAGGGGGCGGTGGGATCAGCTTCCGCCTCAGCGGAAACGACGAAACGGAATCCAGAATTTCTCTCGAGGTCGGGGCGCGGTATCTGTTCGGCGGCGAGACGGAGTATTTCCTTCCCTCGGATCTGTCCGCGCTAGCCGATGATCTCTCGCCGGTTCCGCACCGATCGACGACCAGCATGACCACCGTTTCCTTCGGGGTGGTGTTCGACTTTTAAGACCGCTTTGATCACGACCTTGTCCGAGACGCGCATGCTGCAAATCCGAGACGCGATCGGATTCGCACTGGATCTGTGAACATTTCCAAACGAGCAGCTTCTGATATGCTGCCCGAGATGCGCCTGCTGAGCTCTAGCGTGCTCGTGATGGCCACCGTCGCTGTCGCGAGCGCGCAAGGAGAACGGCCCTGGGTGTGGCGCGAGCTGGTTCCGGTCCCGGGATCTACGCCTCAGCCACGAAGCTCAGGGACCGCCGTCTTCGACCCTATCGGCAACCGACTCGTGGTCTTCGGCGGCGAGTCGAACGATGGCCTTCTCGGCGATGTCTGGGCGTTCGATCTCCCGACGAGCTCCTGGATCGAGCTCACCACCACCGGAGAGACGCGCCCCGAGCCGCGCCTCGGGGCGAACGCGGTCTACGATCCCAATGGACACCAGATGGTGATCTGGGCCGGGCAGCAGGGGAGTCGATTCTTCAACGACACCTGGGCTCTAGACCTCCACCGACTCGAGTGGCGCGATCTCTCGCCGCCGGCGAATGCGCGCCCCCAGGCGCGCTACGGCGCCGGAGCGGTCTTCGACCCGCTCGAAAGGGCGCTGGTGCAGTTCGCCGGGTTCACCGACCTTTCACAGCGTTTCAACGACACTCAGGTGTTCGACCTCGACACGAACTCTTGGCAGGAAGTTGGGCCGCGACGGGATTCCGCCCGGCCGGTGATGCGATGTCTACTCACCGCGGCGCTCGAAGGCGGCTCCCGAAAAATGATCATACATGGAGGTCAGAGAAACGGCCCCCTCGACGACACCTGGGCCTTCGATCTGGGCGCCCGACAGTGGACGAATGTCACTCCCGAGGTTCGTCCCCCGGGTCGGATGCTCGCCACAAGTTTCATCGACCGAGAGGGGCACTTCGTCGTCTTCGGCGGGACCACCGCGGCCGGCAGCGTGAACGAGACCTGGTCCTTCGACCTTGCAAGGGGAGAATGGAAGCGGCTCGAGATCGCGGATGCCCCGCCACCCCGCGAGGCCGCGATGGGCGCCTACGTGGCCGACGAAGAGCGATTCCTCGTTTTCGGCGGCATCGGAGAGGGAAGGCTCGCCGACCTTTGGGAGCTCCGCCGACTCGGCACGGATTCACCGGTTGACAGCATACGGTGACGTCAGGGACGAAACCGTCCGGAGCGTTCATTGCCCCTCGTCGGCAGATGTCAATCTGCGGTTGACGGCGCTCCCCATCCTGGACCATATTGAGAGACTCGAAGAAACACGCCGGATTGGATGTCTTTGCCGCTCCGACGAGCGCTGACGCTCTCCATATTTCTCATCGCGCTCGGCTCCTGTCGACAGGAGTCCCGGGCGGAAGATGCCGAGAATCGGCTTCTCGAGCGCTTGACGGAGGAGTACGTCACCGCGCGTTTCGAGTTCTACCCGGTCGAGGCGACCGCTGCGGGTCTTGCCGGAAACGACGACCGGCTCGGAACGTTCGCGCGCCCGGACATCGAGCGTCGAATCAGGTGGCTGGCCGACTTCCAGCAGAAACTCTCGGGGCTTCCCCCAAGGCGCCTGTCCCCGACGGCGCACATGGATGCGCTCTGGCTGTCTAGCCTCGTGAAGGCCGAGCTCTTCGAGCTCGAAGAGCGCGCTCGATGGCGAACGACGGCGTCGTTCTACGGTGAGTTCATCCGAGCGGGGATCGTCTCGCTGCTCCTGTCGTCGGATCTCCCGTCACGAACGGGTTCGCTCGCCGGACGGCTCGATGAGGTCCCTTCGCTGGTCGAGCAAGCCAAGGCCAATCTCGACGAGCAAAGCTCCCGTTTGTGGATCGAAGACGGCGTAGCCTCGCTCGATCGGTGTCTCGCGGTGCTCGGAGATCTCGTGACGATCCTCGAGAAGCATATCCCTTCGTATCGCCTGGCGAATCTCGCCGAGCGAAACCGTCTCGCGATGCGTTCGGTGCAGTCGCTTCGCGGGGTACTCTCCGAACGCCTCGGCGCCGCGCCGGAAACGGAAGTGGCGCTTGGAGAGGATGCGCTCGGGCGACTCTTTCTTTACCACGACATGGTCGATGCGCCGCTAGACGACCTATTTCGCGAGACGAGTGAGGCCGTCGAGAATCGGACCGACATGATCATCGAGTTGGCCTTGGAGAGGTTCGCAGGACAGCCGCTGCGAGAGCTATTGAGCTCGTCTCCCGCAACGGAGCTTTCGGAAGACGCGGTTCGGTTGCTCGCCGAGGAAGTGGGCCGGCTCCTCGCCGTGCCCTCCCCGGTGAGAGTCACGCTCGTTCCGTCAGACTTCTTGGCACCGGAGCCCGTTCGGTTGTGGCGCGAAACGTCGCTCGAGCCGCTTCACGACATCGTCCTGCTGGTTGGGGTGCCGTTCGGCTCGATGGCCGAGGCCGACGTGGAGCTGCACGCGTGGCTCGAGCTGACGACGCGCCTCCCCCAGTTCGATTTCCAGGCACGATCGACGAGCCTATTGAGGCGAGTCTTCGACGCCCGAACCACTAGCGAGGGCTGGCGCTCCTGGCGATGGTGGCGATCGATGAGAGCGGACTACCGCGGTGGAGACCCGACGCTTCGCCTTCGCTCGCATCGGCGGGCGCTGCTCGAGGAGCTTCGCTTGCAGGCGGTACTTTCGTTTCACGCGCGTGGCGCGACGCTCGATGAAACGCAGGAGCTCTTTTATCAGCGTGGCTATCTCTCGACGGCGGACGCCCGGCGCGAAGCCGAGCGGGTTGCGCTCGACCCCCGAGCGGGGAGCGCGGCACTGGGGCATTTGCTCCTCAGGCGTCTATCTCGCGACTACCGGCTCGCCTTTCCCCTGAGCGACGCGGCCGAGCTCGATGAGCGCGTCCTCGAAGAAGGACTCGTTCCCATTCGGCTGATACGCGCCCGGTTACTCGACTCCGCCGGGTTCGAGTCGTAGAGTACTCAATGCCGTGGCGGGACCCGTAATCGATCGTGCCGCCACGGCCCGGGCTGCTTACGGCGTGGCAAGCACGCCGGGCTCGCTCCGCTCGCTCAGAGTGGGCTGAGTTCTTTATCACCCTGCGCTTGGGCGCTTGGCTGAGGAGCGCTTGAGTCTTATACTATTCGAAATCCCGTTAAACCATGAAACACCGTGTACCCGGGGCGATTGCTACTTTTGTCCTCGTTGTTGCCCTGGCTTACCTGGCGACGGCGGGATTGGGATACGCGGTCGCGTCGGTGGCCCTCGCCTTCACCCTGTCAGGCCTCGTCTGGGGTCGTTCCCGCCGCCTCGCTGCGGAGAGCTCGCTACTGGAGGACGTGTCCGCCGAGCTCATCGGTGCACAGGGGATCGATGACGTTTGGGCGAGAGCGGCAACCACGCTGGGGCGTTTTCTCGAAGCGAGCCGCGTCGTCGTGTACCGCAGAAACGAACGCCAGGTTTACCGCCTGTGGAAGCAGTATGCCTCCGACGACGTTCGTCCGTTCGATGATGGCGCGAGCCTGTCCGCTTCCCCTTTCGAGATGGGCAGGAGGCCGGGAACGCCTTGCACCGTGGTGTGGTTGGGAGCGGCGGATGAAAAACGGGTCGCGCTCGCCGTTTATCCGGCGTACCCGGCTCGGGCCGATTTTATCGACCGGTTTGCCGAGCAGGTGAATCGAATCGCCGAAGCAGTCGGGCGGTGTCGGACAGAATCCCGTCTGGGCGAGGTTCGGTCGGGGCTGTTGCGATTCGCTCACGCACTCGCTTCCGCTCACGAGTGGGAGACCGTTCTCGATCTAGCGGTGAGCGCGGGGCCCACCGTCGCTGGTTGCGAGAAAGGCGCGGTCTTCGTCGAGAGTGCTTCGGTCGGTTGGCGGACGGCGTTCGAGAAGGGGTTTGGAGCCGAATTGACTCCGGCTTTTCTGTCCCGGCTTATCGCTCGACTCGATGAAGCGGTGGGCCAACGCGGGCCGCTGAAGCCGAACGACGTGGCGGGCTCCCTTCTGGTCGTTCCCATGTTCCACGGACGCGAGCTGATGGGTGTCCTGCTCCTAGGACGAACCGTGTCGAGCCCCGTATGGGACGATGCCGACCTCGAGGCTGCGAGGATCCTGGGCCAGCTCACCGCGACGGCGTTGAAGAACGCGAGACAGTCGGAAGCACTCTCCACGGCCATCGCGGGCTACGACGAGATCGCGAATCGCTCGTTCGATCTGCATGTTATGCTCGACGAGACCGGGACGATTCGAAGCTGCAATGCGCAGGCGAGTCGCGCCTTCGGTTCTTCCCGGCTGGATCTCGTGGGCAGGCGGTTCGAAGACCTCGTCGATCGGGACTTCGTTCACCGTTGGCGGCAGTTGCAGCGAGAACTGTTCCAGAAGGGCAGCTTGAGCCAAGTATCCACGAAGCTCAAGACCGACGACGAGAACGACTTAGAGGTCGTGCTCAACGCCTTCGCCCCGTCGCCCGACGAAGCCCGACTGGTGTTGAATGACGTGACGGAGCTGCGACGACTCGAGAATCAGCTCCGCCACAGTCAGAGGCAGGAGGTACTGGGTCTTCTGGCCTCGGGCGTCGCCCACGACCTCAACAACGTCCTCGGCGGAGTTCTCGGTTATGCGTCGCTCGCTCGGTACCAGACTCAGGATCCGCGAGTGACGAAGTACGTCGAGACCATCGAGCGGACCGCGATGCGGGGAGCCTCGTTGACCGGACGCCTCCTGTCCTCTTCGCGAAGGAGCTCGCCTCGCCAAGAGCCCGTGAGCCTCAATCAGCTCATTGGTGAGACGCTCGAGCTGCTCGCCCACAGCATGCCGAAGAACGTTCGTATCGAGACGAGCCTGGATCCTTCGGTGCGCGTGATCATGGCGGACTCGGCCCAATTGCAGCAGATTCTGCTCAACCTCGCGATCAACGCGCGGGATGCCATGCGCGATGGTGGCGTCCTGCGGTTGTCCACCCGCCTGGAGACGGACGCTCGGGTGTGCATCTCCGTTCAGGACACGGGAGTCGGGATGGACTCGAAGGTATTGGAACGGCTGTACGAGCCGTTTTTCAGCACCAAGGGACCCAAGGGCACGGGGCTCGGCCTATCGGTCGTCTACGGAATCGTAAAGTCCCTTTCCGGTGACATCCGGGTCCAGAGCTCACCCGGCCGAGGGACCCGGTTCGACGTTTTTCTAACTTGTCGGTGGGCGGACGAGGCTGCGCCCGCCCGCGAGGTCGATGAGCCGGTTGGTCACGGAGAGCTCGTCCTTCTCGTGGACGACGAGGAGGTCTTGCGCGATCTGGGAAAGGACATTCTGGAGACGCATGGTTATCGGGTCCAGGTCGTCTCCAGCGGGGAGGAAGCTGTCGATTTCATCCGACGCTCGAAGGAGAGCGTAGCTCTCGTCGTGCTCGATCTCGTGATGCCGGGAATCGATGGCGGCGAGACGTACCGGCGCCTGCGGCACCTCGATGCCGGCCTCCCGGTGCTCTTGTCGAGCGGACTCACCGCGGAGCAAAGCGTCGAGGAAATCCTCACCGACCGGGCAACGGGATTTCTCGAAAAACCGTACGGGCAAAGTGAGCTGGCGCGAGCCGTGCGCTCGACGATTCTACGGAAGCGCCGCTCGATCGTCGTGCATTGAGTCCCCGCTCCCGACGCATCCCCCGAGACGCGGCATATAATTCCGCGACCGATGCGGATCCTGATGATTGCGCCCGAGCCTTTTTTCCAGCCTCGTGGCACGCCTTTTAGCGAGTACTACCGCGCGCGCGCCATGACCGAGCTCGGCCACACCGTGGACGTGGTGACCTACCCGATGGGCGAGGACGTGGACATGCGGGGTCTGACTGTCTATCGCGCTCCCCGAATCCCCGGCCTCAAGAACGTGCGCGTCGGCCCGTCGGGAGTGAAGCTCGTCCTCGACGCACTCGTCTTCACGTCATCGATCCGGCGGCTTCTCGCTGCCCGCTACGACCTCCTCGACTGCCACGAGGAGGCCGGGCTCATCGGCGTGATCCTCGCGAAGCTCTTCCGGGTGCCCACGATCTACGACATGCACTCCTCGCTTCCCGAGCAGCTGGAGAACTTCGACTACACGCGCAACGGGCTCGTCCGTCGGCTATTCGAGGTCGGCGAGCGGCTGACGATACGCGGCTCCGACGGCGTCATCGTGATCTGTCCTTACTTGGAGAAGGTCGTCTCGCGAATCGACGGCAACAAACCGTGCTTCCTGATCGAGAACACACCTCTCGCAGAAGCCGGTGAAACCGTAGCGCCCGAAGCGGTCGAGGCGTTGCGCGAAGGTTTGGGGCTCGCGAACGCCTTCGTCATTCTCTACACGGGAACGTTCGAAGCGTACCAGGGCCTTCCTTTGCTGTTTCGCGCGTTTCGCCAGGTTCAGGCGAAAGCCCCTCATGCACGCCTGGTCATGGTCGGGGGGCGGGCCGAGCAGTTGGTCGCCGCCGAAAACGAGCTTCGAGCCCTCGGGGTGCTGTCCGGGGTCGTCTTCACGGGGCAGCGACCACCCTCGGAGATGCCCCGTTACTGGGCGGTCGGCGATGTGCTCGCTTCCCCGCGCAGCCAGGGTAACAACACACCCCTGAAGATCTACTCGTACCTGCGAGCGGGGAAACCGATCGTGGCGACGCGCCTCGTCACCCATACCCAGGTGTTGGACGACGATTGTGCCGTGCTCACCGAGCCGAACCCGGAGGCATTCGCCGAAGGGATTCTGGCGCTCGTCTCCGATTCGGCCCGAAGGCGCGAGCTCGGCCTTGCCGCTTTCAGGCGCTCCGAGCGCGATTACAGCTACGAGCGGTACGTCGAGCGCACACGTCGCGTGCTCGACTTCGTCTCGGAGCTTTCTTCTGGCTCCGTCGCTCGCGCGCGCGCCGCGACGACGGACTGAAAGGAGTGAGAGAATGCGGGTGCTTGGTTTCCTGGGGCTCTTGCTCGCGGGCTCGAGCACGATGAGCGCACAGCCCGACGCCGCTTCGCGGCCCCGGGCGCGGGACATCGGTCTCGCGCCTGGCATCCTTCCCCCGGGTCCATTGAATGCGATTACCGACGTCGATGGGGTCAAAGTCGGTCAGGTGACCCTCTGGGAGGGCACGAATATCCGAACCGGGGTGACTGCGGTTCTTCCTCACGACGGGAACCTTTTTCAGGAGAAGGTGCCCGGGGCGATCTACCTGGGAAACGCCTTCGGGAAGCTCATCGGGTACAGCCAGGTCGAGGAGCTCGGTCTCATTGAAACGCCCATCGTTCTTACCAACACACTGTCGGTCTGGGATGCGGCGAATGCGATCGTGACCTACGTCATGACGCTTCCCGGGAACGAAGAGGTGGGCTCGATCAATCCCGTCGTCGGCGAGACGAACGATGGTTACCTGAACGACATCCGCGGCCGCCACGTGAAGGAAGCGCATGTGCTCGAGGCCATCCGTAGCGCTCGAAGAGGTCCGGTCGACGAAGGCGTCGTCGGCGCGGGAACGGGGACAACGGCCTTTGGCTGGAAAGGGGGAATCGGAACGTCCTCGAGACGACTTCCAGGAAGCGTCGGCGGCTTCACCGTCGGCGTCCTCGTGCAGAGCAACTACGGTGGGGTCCTCCAGATGGATGGACTTCCCGTGGGCGTCGAGCTCGGCCAATACTACTTGAAGGACGCGACCAGCGGTGGGGGTGACGCCGACGGGTCGATCATGATGGTCGTGGCAACGGACGCACCGGTGACGGCACAAGGCCTGAAACGCATCGCCAAACGGGCGATGCTCGGACTGTCTCGCACTGGAGCGACTTCCTCGAACGGAAGCGGAGATTACGTGATCGCTTTCTCGACGGCCCCCTCGCTCCGGAGTGCGTTCGAGTCCCGGGAGCTCGAGGATGGCGGCCCGGTCGTGCGCAACGACAGCCTCTCCCCGTTGTTCCAGGCAACGATCGAGGCGACCGAAGAAGCGGTATACAACTCGATGCTCAAGGCGGTGAGCGTTACCGGTCGAGACGGCAACCAGCGAGAAGCGCTGCCCATCGACCGACTCCTGGACATCGGCAGGAAGTACAACCGCCTGCACCCGCCGGGAGGTGGACGATAAGCGACGAGAGAATTCGAGTCCTCCAAATCTGCGATCACCTCGGGTGGGAAGGTTCACGCATGCACGGCGTCAAGAGGTTGTTCGCCTGGATGATTCCGCGCTTCGACCGCTCGCGCTTTCACGTCTCGTTGTTGAGCCTCCGGAAGAAAGACGTCTCCGAGGACCCGCTGGAGAGCTACGGTTTTCCCGTGTACTACCTCGAGAAAGGAAAATTCGACCCGTCGACGCTTCCGGCGCTCGTGTCGCTTTTGAGCCGCCTCCGCATCGATGTCGTTCAAACACACGGATACGGGGCCACTACGTTTGGAAGGCTGGCGGCCGTTTGGCGAAGGATCCCTAACGTGCTCCACGAGCACGCGAACTTGACCGATACGCCCTGGTTCCAGAAGATTCCCGACGAGCTCCTCGATCCCTTCACCGACGTCGCGATCGCCGTGTCCGACTCCACCCGGGAGTTTTGCATCCGCGCTCGCAGGCTCTCCTCCGAGCGTGTGAAGCGGGTGTATCTCGGTGCCCCGCTCGAGGATTTTCGGCCCTTCTCTGGTGATGCCGCTCTCGCCGCACGTCGGAGGCTCGGCCTTCCCGACCGAGGCGAGATCTTCGGCACCGTGACCCGCCTCCACGAGTCGAAAGGCAACCGCTACTTTCTCGATGCCGCTTCCATCCTCGCCGGCAAACGCCCCGAGGCACGATTCGTGATCGTGGGGGAGGGGCCGCTCCAGCCGGATCTAGAGGAGCAGGCGAGAACGCTTGGAATCGCCGACCGCGTGGATTTTCTCGGATTCCAGCGAGACGTCGCCGCCTGCTTCGCGTCGTTCGACGTGGCCGTTTTTCCATCGCTCTGGGAGGGGACGCCGCTGACGCTCTTCGAGGCGATGGCGATGGGAAAGCCGGTGGTGGCGACGACGGTGGATGGGTTGACCGACGTGCTCGCGAGCGGTGAGACCGCGATCCTCGTGCCGCCGCGCGACCCTGCGGCTCTCGCTTCCGCAATGATTCGCGTCCGAGATGAGCCCGGCCTGGCCGAGCGGCTTTCGGCTCGTGCGTTTTCGGCTTCCCGGCAGTTCGACATCGGGGCCTTCGTCGGCAAGATGGAGCGTCTCTACGAGCTTCTGGTGGGCCGTTACCGCAGTGAAGGACGAAGACCGCGCTGGGACTACGGAACGGACTTCGAGTTTCTCGAAGAGACGCCTATCGCCGAGCGAGCGGATCGGACGCCGAGAGCCGTCACGCCGTGAGCGCCGTGTCGAAGCGCATCCAATTGGTGCTGCGCGTGGCCGTCAGCGTGGGGCTCGTTCTCCTGCTGGTGTCGAGGCTCGACACCGAGAATATGGCACGCTTCGTCCGACGGGCCGATCTGCTGCTCGTGCTCATCACTTTCGTGGCCGTACTCGTCGACCGCGGCCTCATGGCGGGGCGCTGGGTGGTACTCGTGGAAGCGCTCGACGTTCGGGCACCGCGCTTGCGGATTCTGAAGATCTTCTTCTTGAGCACCTTCTTCGGTAGCTTCCTGCCGAGCGGCGTCGGGGGAGAAGCGGTCCGAGCCCTGTCATTCGGGAAGCTCACGTCGCGCGGCGTTGAATCGGTCGCTTCCGTCGTGATGGATCGACTGCTCGGCCTGCTCTCGATGTTGCTGGCCGGGCTCCTGTCGCTCTCCGTCTTCTACCACGTGTACCCCCATCCCGCGCTTCTCGGCGTCGTCATCGCCTCGTCGCTTCTGGTCCTGGCCGTCCTCGCGCTCTCGCTCTCGCCCAGAGTTCACCACTGGACTCTGAGTTGGCACTCGTCGCCATGGGTGACCCAGGGTGTGGGAGCCCTCGCGCGTTACCGGAATCGCATGTGGGTGCTGGTCATCGTGCTCGGAATGTCCCTCGTGGTGCAGTTGCTGCGCATCCTCCAAGCGTATCTGCTCTCCGAGGCGATGGGACTCGGCACCGACGCCATCTACTTCTTTTGCTTCATCCCACCCATCCTCATCGTGACCATGCTGCCGGTGTCGATCGGTGGGTGGGGCACCGCCAACGTGGCCTACGTGGCTCTGTTCTCCCAGGTGGGCATGGACCCCGAGGGGGCGTTCGTGCTCTCGGTTCTGATACTCGCCCTCGGCGTTCTCGGCAATCTTCCGGGCGGGCTCATCTATGCCTGGGAGGGATTTGCCGCGGCCGAGCCTCGGGAGAAACCGGGGAGCTCGAGAGCGTGATCGAACGGCTTAGCCGATGCGTCCTGGTCGTGACGTCGGACGTTCCGTTCGTCGACGGCGGTCATCGCGTGATCGCCAGAGAGATCGAGCGCGCTCTCGAAAGAGCGGGACATCGCGCCGAGATCGTTCGCACTCCCCAGAATCGGTTCGGCCGGCAGTTCACCGCCTATGTGGCGAACTGGTGCACCGATGTCGGCTTGACGGGAGACGGTAAGCCCGTCGACCAAGTCATCTCGCTGAGATATCCCAGCTATGCCGTGAGGCACCCCCGCCACGTCTGCTGGCTCAACCACCGTATGCGCGAGTACTACGATCTCTGGCCCGCTTTTCGCAAACGCATTTCCAGAAAGGGCGCACTCAAGGAGTCCGTTCGACGGTTCTTGATCCGAAGAGCGGATCATTTTTTCCTGACTCGAAACGTCTCGAAGCTCTACGCCCAGTCGAAGACCGTCGCGGAAGGGCTCCGACAGTGGGGGAACATTCCGTCCGAGGTGCTCTACCCCCCGCCTCCCGAGCGCGCGTATCGGACCGAAGCCTACGAGAATTTCGTTTTCGCCGTCTCGCGCCTCACCTCTCTGAAGCGTTTGGATCTGCTCGTTCGCGCGATGAAGCAGGTGAAATCGAAGGACCTCCGCGCCGTCATCGCCGGCGAAGGCGAAGAGGAGGGCCGTTTGAAGCAGCTCGCGGGCGAGCTCGGGGTATCGCCTCGTATCGATTTCGTGGGGAAGCTGAGTGAGGAGCAGCTTCTCGATTACTATTCTCGTTGCCGTGCTGTGTTCTTCGCACCTTTCATGGAAGACTACGGGTTCGTGACCATGGAGGCGTTTCGGTCGAAAAAGCCCGTCGTCACTTGCCTGGATAGCGGTGGACCCGCGGAGATCGTTTCCGGCGGCCGGTCCGGCTATGTACTGTTGCCCGAGCCCTTTCACATCGCCCAGCAGCTCGACGTATGGGCGGAGAACCGCGATCTCGCCGTTCGCATGGGCGAGAACGGTGAGGCGGACACCCGCGCGGTTCAGTGGGAGGCCTGCGTGGCCAAGCTTCTGTCATGAGGTCGATTCGGATCGCCGGAGCTGGCCCCGCCGGACTATCGGCGGCGATCCATCTGGCCAGACGGGGCTTGCCGGTCGAGGTCTTCGAGCGGCGAGAAGCGGTCGGGGCGCGGTTCATCGGGGAGTGGCAGGTGCTCGAGAGCTACAGCCGCGAGCAGGATGCTCTGGAGGAGCTCGCTTCGATGGGGATCGACGCCACTTTCCAGCACCGGCCGGCGACTTGGGCCCACCTCATCGACGACCGTGGGGACCGGCACGAGGTGCAGAGCGTCGCCCCCTACGGGTATTTTCTGCGGCGCGGAGACGAGGAGGGAACCCTCGACCGCACGCTCGCCGCGCAAGCGGAAGGGGCGGGCGTCAGAATCCGCCTCGGAACGAGGCTCGATCCGACCGAAGCCGACATCGTGGCCACCGGACCGGGACCGGCTGACGGCATCGCCAAAGAGATCGCGTTCCGGACCGACGGCGCCGACCGCATCGAGGTCATTTTCGACCCCGACCTCGCCCCCGGCGGCTACGCCTATTTGTTCGTGCTCGACGGGTGGGCCACGCTCGGTCTGGCCTTGCTGAAGAGCTACGGGAAGCTCGAGCCGCACTTCGAGCGAACGGTCGCCCGATTCGCCGACATCGCGCCCTTCGAGATTCGAGAGCCGAGGCGCGGTTATTCCTACATGAACTTTTTTCTACATCGCAGCTCGCAGACCGCCGGCGCACGTTTTGCCGGCGAAGCGGGCGGTTTCCAGGACTACCTCTTCGGCCTCGGCATCCGCTACGCGCTCGTATCCGGCCACCTCGCCGCGCGAAGCATCCTGGAGAACGTGTCTTATGACGATCTCTGGCGGGATCGGTTTCTCGATCAAATGCGCTCGAGCGTCGGGGCCCGTCTTCTCTACGAGTCGCTGGGCCGTTTCGGCCTGAGGACGTTCGTCGGTCGATCGTCTCGTTCCGATTTTCGAGCGTACCTTCACTCCTGGGCGCGGCCCGCCCGATGGCGACTCTGGCTCGCGCCGCTCGCCGAACGCGTCTTCGGAAGAGCGGAAAGCTGCGCTCACAAGCTGCCGTGTCACTGGTGCCGGCCCCGGGAAGGCCGATCGGGAACGCCCGAGCCGCTCCCGGAGGATTTCGTCGCCCGTTATCTGCGGGAGCCGTGATGGAGCTCAAGGAAGCCTATTCCTTCTGCCGTAAGGTGGCCCATCGGAAGGGACCGAACTTCTCGGTAGGATTTCGATTCCTGCCCCGACCGAAGCGCGACGCGGTCTATGCGACCTACGCCTTTTGTCGCTTCGTCGATGACGTGGTGGATGAGAAGGTCGATACCGATGTCCGCGAGCTCATCGATCGTTGGGAGCGTGAGCTCGACGACTGCTACGCGGGCAGGCCGAGCCATCCGGTGGCCGTCGCCCTCGCCGACACCGCCGCGCGTTACCCCATACCCAAATCTGCCTTTCGAGGCCTCATGGACGGATGCCGCATGGACCTCGTAAAGACACGTTACGCGAGCTTCGCGGAGCTGATGGAGTACAGCGATCTCGTCGCGACGACGATCTCGACGATGTCGCTCGCCATCTTCGGCTATGGTGACGACGCGGCCGTCGAGCGAGGACGCGACCTCGCGACGGCTTTTCAGCTCACCAACATTCTGCGCGACGTGGGGGAGGACGTCGAGCGCGGTCGGATCTATCTTCCCCAAGACGAGCTGGCCCGATTCGGTGTCTGCGAAGAGGATCTACGCCTCAAGAAGGTGACCCGGGGGTTCGCCGATCTCATGCGATTCCAAGTGCAGCGCGTGCGCGAGCACTACGACCGGGCCGAGCCTCTCCTGGGTCTCATCGACGCCGACGCGCGCCGATGCACGCGGCTCATGGGCTCCGTCTACTACCGGGTGCTCGAGCGGATCGAGGGGTCGGGCTATGACGTTTTCGGCGGCCGGGTCGGTCTCACCTTTGCAGAGAAGATCACCCTGGTGGCGCGCACCTGCTGGAACGGCTCACCGGCCTGGATCCATCTCACTCCGTGAGGGTGGCCAGGTCAAACGTCGCCTCCTCGATGGCAAAACGGGTCACGTTCGCACCCTTGGCCACTCGGAACGCGAAGGTACAGGTGTACGACGGCTCCTCGCCGAAATCCGCGAACGACTGCGCGGTCTTGTACGTTTCACCGTCCTTGCCGATCAGTACGGGTTTGTCCAGGCGTACCGGCTCGAACGAAGGCAGCACCTTGACGTCGATCGTGACCGTGGCGAACTCGTTCTCCTCGTTCGGTCGAATGACTCCTCGCACGGTGTTTCCCCCGGGCGGGCAATCCTGGAGGCTCACATTCGTCGCGCGCTCGAGACGGCTCACCGTAATCTCCAGGCCCTTGTAGACCTGGGCGGGAGGACCGCTTGTCGGTGTCGAAGCGACCAAGGACCCGCTCGAGAATCCGCAGAGGATGGCGATTGCCGCGCTGATCAGGCCTCGCGGGCTGCCGACGATGCCTCGTCGAGAGCTCATTCTCACAGTGGCCGGTCGGGCCACATCATCGTGCGCCACATGTGGGACGAGGGCGAGTCGTCGAATCCGAGGCCTTCCTCGGGCTGCTTGAAATGCCGCCCGATGATGTCGACGAAGGGATCGATCGAAACGACGGCGTCGCGATCGAACGAATACAGATCGTTCACCGTTACGAGACGTGGGAACTCGTACCACTTGTGATTCTTCAGCTTCTTGTACGTACGCTCGAGGTAAGGCTCGGGCACGTAGTCTTCACCGAACATGCGGAAGTAGCTCTCGGGGTATTCGTATCCGTAGTCCGGGTCGGGATAGAAACGAAGCGTCTGATGATAGCGAATGGCGAACGACGTGATCTCCGGCACGTAAGGCTCCACCAGCTGAGCACCCCACCACCCGTGATCGGGATGGATCATGTTGAGGACGACATCGTGGAGCAGGCAGGCGAGCACGACCTCTTCGCGCATGCCCGTCTTGAGTGCGCGTGTTGCGCTCTGCAGAACGTGGTTGGCCGGAGCGAAGCGGTACTGGTAGAAATCCAGGAGGGTCGGTTTGTCGGGCATTTTCTCGAGCGCCCGCAGCTTGCCATCCCTGGGAACGAAGAGGTTTCCCGCTCCGCGGCGATTGGGCCGGCTGAGATCCTGATTGCGTGCCTCGAGGTCGGCGACGGTGGGGAAAGCGTCCTCCGACTCCTGCCTTTCTGAGACGGCGGCATCGAGCTCGCGCTCCATGAAGTGCTCGAGGGCATTGGCTTTTTCGTCGGGTGTCATCAGGGCGATTGCTCCCGCCCCGCCCACGCTCGAGATAAAAGCTCGACGATCGATCTCCATAGCTCCCTCTCTTTATGGCCTGGTGATCCGTTCGATGCTTTCCGGCGCGGCCATACACGAGCACCGGCACCGATATAATTCGGAGAATACGCCCCATCGCCGTCCGAGTCAATGCAGATCCGGTCCGTCATTCCCTCGAAAACTTGGTGATTCGCCTCGCGCGCGCCAATATGACTGGGGAAGGGAGTTCCTGATGAGTGCCCGCTCGTTCTCGATCACCACTCTGGTTCTGCTCGTCGCGGCTTGCGTCACCGGGTTTCAGGAGGCCCGCGAAGTCGAGCGTCTCGTGGACGTGCTCGATGTGGACCCGGGTGAGGTATTCGCCGATGTGGGGGCGGGGGACGGGCGCTTCAGCCTGGCTCTGGCCGCGCGCGTCGGACACGACGGTCTCGTCTACGCAACCGAGGTGGATCGCGACGATCTGAGGGAGATCCGCGACCGGGTCGCGCGGGATCAGGCGAACAACATTACCGTGATCGAAGGCAGCCAGAGATCGACGGGGCTGCCCGACATATGCTGTGACGGCATTCTCCTTCGACGGGTCTACCATCATTTCCAGGACCCGGCCGCGATGCGGGAAAGCCTGAAGCGTGCGCTGAAGGAAGACGGCCTTCTACTCGTCATCGACTTCGGCGAGAAACGTCATTGGGATCGACCAAGCGGCATTCCCGAGTCTCGTGACGGGCACGGGGTCTCGAAAAAGATGCTCGTTTCCGAGATGGAGCTCGCCGGCTTCGAGCTCGTACGGGACATGGACTGGTCGGATGGGGACTACGCCCTTCTGTTCCGAGTGGCTCACCTACCGGATTAATTACTAATTCTTTTTCGCTTCGGGGCGCGGCTGGGGAAGCCGTGGGCGGGGGAATCTCTCGTCTCGCATCGCCGCGTGGTAGGCGACGGATGCGATGATGACGGCCGCCTGCTCGAGGTCCTCCTCGAGAAGGTTCTCGTAGACATCGAGGTTCGTGTGGTGCGTCCTCGTGTCATAGTCGATGGGATCCTGGACGAACTGGAAGCCGGGAAGGCCGAGTGCGTGGAACGGAAGGTGATCCGTGCCGCCGGTGTTCAGGACGGTGAGCCCCGCCGCCTCGAGATAGGCAAAAGGCGCGAGGAACGCTTCCAGGATCGGACGTGCCGCTTCGTTGCCTTGGAGATAGACGCCACGGATTCGACCGGTGCCGTTGTCCAGGTTGAAGTATGCAGAGAGCTTCTCGTGCTCCGGCGTCAGCACCATCGTCTCGGGATCGCCGAAATGTCGCGTGACGTAGCCGAGCGAGCCGAAGTAACCCTGCTCCTCGCCGGTCCAGAGAGCGAGCCGGATGGTCCTCCTCGGCGCCGCTCCCACGGCCTCGAGAATGCGCACGGCTTCCATCATGGCGGCCGCCCCGGCGGCATTGTCCGTGGCGCCGGTTCCCGCGTGCCATGAGTCGAGATGGGCTCCGAGCATCACGAGCTCATCGGATCGTTCGGCGTCGCTTCCAGGAAGATCGGCGAGGACGTTGTTCCCCTCGACGCGATCGGTAAAGCTCGCCTGGAGGGAGATCTTGAGCGTTGCGGCGACGTCTTTTTCTAGGATTCGGAGGATCGGACCGTAGTGCTCTTTCGCCATCACGAACGACGGGAAGTACGAGATGTCGGTTCCCAGGAAATAGCCAAGCGCGGAAACGCGCACGATCGCCCCGTCGCGCTCGCTGGGCTCGATCAGGACCGCAATGCCCTCGTCGCGGAAGAACTCGACGATCTCCCGCTCCCGGGCCACGGTCTCGTCCCACTCGTCGGCCTCCTCCCAGAAACCACGAGGCTCGCCCGGGTGGATGGCCCTTGTGGCCTCGGACATTTCTCTCTCGTCGAGCCGCTTCCCCTCGGCTTCGAAGCGCGAACGGGCCGGCTCGGGCAGCCCTCGAAGCACGATTCGGCCTTTGAGCTTTCCTCGATACGTGTCGAAGTCCTCTTTGCCACCTATCTCGACGAGCATCGGCGTTCCCTCGATGACGCCGTCCGTGCTCGGAGACCAGGCATGCGGGTAGGCGGAAAGGCGCGCATACCTCGGGGCGGTCATCTCGACCGAGTAGCTCTCGACCGACCAGCCCCTTCCGAACTCGCCCCAGCTCTCGAGCCGCGCGCTCGCCAATCCCCAACCCTTCAGCTTTTCGACACACCAGCTCGCGGCCGCGTCCAGTCCCGGGGAGCCGGTCAGTCGTGGCCCGTACACGTCGGTCAGATAGGAAAGGGTCTCCATCAGTCGGGACCGCTGGAAGCCCTCCATTTTGATGCGAGCGATGACCTCTTCGTCGATGCGCTCTTGCGCCAGGGATGTCTGTGCGACGACTAGAACGAGAGCCCACACGTATCTCGTCATTTTGGTGTTCCTCCATGGGGAAGTTGAAAAAGAGCGCAAACGGATGCTATCAATATCGGTTACGACGTCAAGCGGCGATAGGACGCCAATGCACTGCAATTTACTCACATTCGCTGGTTCCTCGCTCGCCGCAAGCCTCCTATCGAGCGCGCTCGTTCTCGGCCAGGAGCGGCTCAGGCTATGGCCCGATCGGGCCGAGATCGAACATTTTCTCGAAGAAGCCGATATCACTCACCGCGAGAAGATCGGTACGGGGATCACGAATCCTGAGAAAGTGACTCTGGAGCTCGACGGGGTGGTTCGCTACGCCGCCTTCAAGAAAGTCGACAAGGACCACGATAGCTGGAAGAGCGAGGTCGCGGCCTACGAGCTCGACAAGCTTCTCGGGCTCGGAATGGTGCCCCCTACCGTGAAACGAGGGATTCGAGGTCGGAATGGCTCCCTCCAGCTCTGGGTCGAGGGCGTCAGCATGAACAAGTTCGACGGGACGATGCGAGACGTGGGGACCTGGCGAGACCAGGTGAGCGTCATGTGGCTCTTCGACGATCTGATCGCGAACATCGATCGTCATCTCAACAACGCCATCGTGTCCCCCGACGAGCGATTGATACTCATCGACAACTCGAAGACCTTTCGTTATCAGAAGACGCTGCTGAACGATCTCAACGGGGCTGGCACCGGTACGCACGCGCGTTTCTGGTGCGTCGAGTACGACGCCGATCGAGAGCGATACCCCACCCGATACCCACCCGAGCTCGTCGAGCGTCTGAGAACCGTGACTCAAGACGAGATCAAAGACGCAATCGGGAAATATGTCTGGGGGCAGAATCGTGACCAGGTGTTCGACCGTCTCGAGCTGATTCTTGAGCGGATCGACGGCATGGGGGGGGCGGAAGCCTCTAACCGAGGCACGGGGCGTTACCACTTCCCGCCGGGCCTCTCGGATCGCTGAGTGCGCCGGGAGGGATTCAGCGGAGAGCTGTGGAGCGCCGCGGAGTCAGTGTACCGGAGTATCCTCGCTCATCCGTTTCTGACGGGGCTCGCCGACGGAACGCTCGATGTCGATTCCTTCCGTTTCTATGTCGTCGAGGATGTCTATTACCTCACGGAGTTTGCCCGCGCCTTGTCGATCATTGCCTCGAAGGCTCCCAGGGACGAATGGATCGTTGCTTTCAACCGCGATGCGATTGGCTCTCTCGAGGCCGAGCGAGCCCTGCACGAGAGCTATTTCGAGGAGTTTGGTCTCTCCGAAGCGGAGCTTCGCACGCGTCCGCCCGCGCCGACGACGCTTGCCTACACCAGCTATCTCCTCTCGACCGCACAGGCACGTCCCTTCGGAGAAGCCCTGAGCGCCGTTTTGCCCTGCTACTGGATTTACGCCGAAGTTGGAAAGGTGCTCCTGGCGAAGGGATCACCGAATCGCCTCTTTCAGCGATGGATAGAGACCTACGGAAGCGAGGCCTACGAGGAGACCGTGGTGACGGTGCTCGACATCATGGATAAGGTCGCTCGTGACGAGGGACATCCGTCCCGGGAAAGCATGCGTCGCCACTACGTGACGACGTCGCGGTACGAATGGATGTTCTGGGACATGGCTTACCGGCAAGAAACCTGGCCAGTCTGAGACTTTGGGGCGCCGCCGCTTCAATGGGTTGCCTCGTCTCCCCAAAGCTGCCTGAGGATCCGATCGCGACCGCAACCCGTTCGGTACAGCTTGTATCGAAACGGATTCTTCTTGTAGTAGTCCTGATGGTACTCCTCGGCGCGGTAGAAGCCCGTCGCCTCAAGGATTGGAGTCACGATCTTCTTATCGAGACGGCCCGACTCCTCGATCCGCCGTTTGGACTCTTCCGCGAGCCGGCGTTGCTCCTCGTCGTGGACAAAGATGGCCGTCGCGTATTGCGAGCCCCGATCGCAGAACTGACCCGCACCGTCGGTGGGATTGACGTTCACCCAGAACACTTCGAGGAGCTTCTCGTAGCTCACCTTCGTGGGATCGTAGAGAATCTCGACCGCCTCGAGATGCCCCGTGCCGCCGGAAGAGACCTGCTCGTAGCTCGGGTTCTCGACGCGTCCTCCGATGTAGCCGGACGTCGTCGATACCACCCCCTCCAGCTCGTCGAACGGGGGCTCCATGCACCAGAAACAGCCACCGGCGAAGGTGGCCTTTTCGAGCTCTGCCCCGGATAGCGGCAGCGTGCCGAGCGCGAGGACGAGAAAGGCAAACGCCCTCATCTTCAAGTCCTCAAGGCTGGAAGTGGCTCGCTAGCTGGAGCGAAGCGCAGCGCCACCCCGTTGTTGCACCACCGCTGTCCCGTCGGTCGCGGCCCGTCCTTGAACACATGTCCTTGGTGGCCGCCGCAGCGGGCGCAATGGTATTCGGTTCTGGGGTAGACGAGCTTGAAGTCCCATTTCGTCCCCAGTCGTTTCTCGATGGGGCGGAAGAAGCTCGGCCAACCCGTTCCGCTCTCGTACTTGGCCTCGGACTCGAAAAGCGGGAGAAAACACGCCGCGCAGAGGTAAAGACCCTTGCGCTTTTCGTCCACCAGCGGGCTCGTGAAGGCCCGCTCGGTCTGCTCCTCGAAGAGCACCAGGTACGCCTCGCGCGGGAGCAGCTTCCGCCACTCGTCTTTCGACTTTTCCAGTTTCTCGAAATCGGTGTCCATCGCTTCACCGAGGCCTTTGCTCAAGAAAAGGCCGGCGACGCCCAGGAAATCTCGTCGGTGCATTTTCTCACCTCTCCCCACATCCCTTAGATGCCACCGATTGCGACGGGTTTCATACCGCTTCGGCGCGTCCACGGCCAGCATAGCTCAGGGCGCCGAGAGAGTCTGTGCTAATCTCGGGCCCCTGGTGAGCGAAGCGCCTCCCGGGACTCTGCGAGCAAGACTCGACCGAATGCTCGAGCTTCGTTTTGCGCTCGCGATCGTTTGGCGCTCCGGCCCGTTTCTCACGATCGCTCACGTCACTCTCGTCTTCGTGCAAGGCGTGCTCCCTCTATTTTCTCTCTACGTCATGAAACTGATCGTGGACTCGGTGGCTGCAGCCATCGAGTCCGGCTCACGCTCCGAAGTAATCGCCGTCACGACCTGGATCGGAGTCGGTGCCGCGCTCGCGCTCCTTGGAGCCCTGATGGGAACGCTCGCGAGGTTTGTTCAAGATGCTCAAGGCCAGATGGTCACGTTGCGAATGAACGACATCCTCCAGAAGAAGTCTACGTTGGTCGATCTCCAGTATTTCGAGGACTCCCAGTACTACGATTTGTCGCATCGAGCGCGGTCCGAAGCTCCGGTTCGGCCCACCCGGGTCCTGGGTGATTTGGTGCAGCTCGGCCAAAACGCGGTATCGCTCGTGGCCGTCGCCGCCCTCCTCCTCTATCTCCACTGGGGAGTGGCCCTCGTCGTCCTTCTGGCGAACGTCCCCGACGTTCTGGTCCGGGTAAGGACCTCTAAGGCTCTATACCGTTGGCAGAAGGAGAGGACGTCGCGCGAGCGCAGGGCCTGGTACTACAACTGGATGATCACCGGAAACCAGTTCGCCAAGGAGCTCCGCCTCTTCGGGCTCGGGGAGCTCTTCATGAGTCGCTATCGTGAGCTCAGTGCCGGCCTTCTGCGGGAGCGTCTGCGATTTCAGGCGAAACGCTCCGTGGCCGAGCTGCTCGGCCACGGTGTCAGCACCCTTGCAGTCTTCGGAGCTTTCGCGTTCGTCGCTCTGGAGGCCGCGAGGGGCGTCATGACCATCGGCGACGTCGTGATGTACTACCAGGCGTTCCAGCGAGGACAAGGCTATTTGAAAGGCGCCCTGATGAGCCTGGCCGGACTCTACGAGCACAGCTTGTTCCTCTCTCACGTCAGCGAGTTCCTGACCTTGCCGAGCCAAGTCACCGTTTCCCAGGCTCCCCGGCCGCTGACGTTGCCTTTGCGTCAGGGAATCGTCTTCGATGGCGTCCATTTCGCTTATCCGAACGGTACGCAGTCGGTTCTCGACGACGTGAGCTTCACGATCGGATGCGGTGAGAAAGTGGCACTCGTCGGAGAGAACGGGGCCGGCAAGTCGACGATCGTCAAGCTCCTCTGCCGTTTCTACGATCCGACGCGGGGTCGAATCACCATCGATGGCGTGGATCTTCGTGAGCTTTCGACGGAACAATTGCGGCGAGCGGTCAGCGTCGTCTTCCAGGACTACGTTCCCTACTATCTCACCGCCCGGGAGAACATCTGGCTCGGAAACGTCGACCTCGCCCTCGGAGACCCCGGCGTCGAGCGCGCCGCGGAGCGCTCGGGCGCCGATGAGTTCTTGCGTCGGCTGAAAAATGGCTACGATACCGTGCTCGGCAAGTGGTTCGTCGATGGTGAAGAGCTGAGCGTGGGCGAGTGGCAGAAGGTCGCGCTCGCCAGAGGTTTTTTCCGCGAAGCTCAGGTCATCGTACTGGACGAGCCGACCGCCTCCGTCGATGCCAGGGCTGAGCTCGCATTGTTCCATCGGTTCCGGGAGCTTACCCGCGACAAGACTGCCGTCCTCATAAGCCATCGCTTCTCCACGGTTCGACTCGCCGACCGCATCTGCGTACTGGATGGCGGAAGGATCACCGAGAGCGGCACTCACGAGCAGCTGCTCGGCCGCTCGGGCTCGTACGCCGCACTCTTCGAGATGCAGGCGCGTCAATATCGTTGAGCAGACTGATTCCGCGCCGCACGTCAGCGGAATGCGATAAACTCCGCAGCGATTCTATGGCCAGGAGACCCCATCACATGTTGCTCAAGATCGTACTCGCTGTGGTAATGGTTTGGCTCGCGTCGGCAGACACGACCACCGCACAGCCTGCCATCGAGATCACTCCCTTTTACGGACTTCGGGCGAACGGTGCCTTCCGAACGGGGCAGGGGACCGACAACGTGATCCTCGAAGTCAAGGATTCCGGAAGCTACGGAGTCTTCTTCGACTACGGTCTCACGGAGTTTTTGAAGCTCGACGTCCTCTGGACTCATCAGAGTTCGACCGTTCTTCAAGGAGAAACGCCCACGGTCGGGCCTCCAGCGGAGAATCTCTCGGCGCCAGCGTCCTCGGGCGAGCCTCTGTTCGACGTCGGGATCGATTACGTCCACGCCGGTGTCCTCTACGGTGGGGGCAACGAGTCGTTCAGCGCCTATGCCGCCGGGGGCGCGGGCGTGGGCTTTTTCAATCCTGATGTGGCCGACGCCTCTTCGGTGACGAAATTCTCCTTCTCCCTCGGCGCCGGTTTTCGATCCAAGTTCAATCGGCGATTCGGATTTCGATTCGATGCTCGCGTCTTCGGGACGCGTGCCGGCGATCGAGAACAGGATTTCGCCTGTGGAATCTTCGGTTGCACGTCGTTCGAGAGTGCATCGACGTTTTGGCAGACCCACTTCGTCGGAGGGCTCATCTTCTCTCTCTAGCAGGCTGAATGGCGAGTGAGAGCGTCCGCTTGCATCCCATCGGCTTCGTCCGGAGCCCGTTCTCGGAAACTTCGCAGATCCCTCGGGGCGTGGGAGCGACGCACACCTCCGAGGGCACGCTCGAGCTTCTCCCGGACCTCGCCGATGGCCTCCGGGATATCGAGGGCTTCTCGCATCTGTTCGTCATCTGGCTGTTCCACCGAGCCGCGGGATTCGAGCTCGTAACCTGCCCGCCGAGCGACGATCGTCCTCACGGCGTTTTCGCCACGCGCTCGCCGCGGCGACCGAATCCCATCGGATTGACCGTCGTCCGACTCCTCGGAAGAGACGGTGCGAGCCTGCGCGTGCGCGGCCTCGACATGCTCGATGGGACGCCGATCCTGGACATCAAGCCCTATTTGTCGAGCGTACCCGCCTCCGAGCTCCGCCGAGGCTGGGTAGCCGAAGTGGAGGGGCGCTCTGGAAGAGGCGAGAAACGCGACTGGTCCGACGAGTGACGTGCTAAAAGGCCCTTTGACTCCCGCGGGAAACTGACTCATCATCCCCGCTTTCGCGAGGGAAACGACGATGCGACGAGCGTTCCTGTTGTCCATGGCGCTTTCGGTCACGACCCTGAACGCCCAAACTCCCAATTCCGAGCCAGAGGGCTTCGACGTGGTCGAAGCCACGATATCGGATCTGCAGACCGCGCTCCGAGAAGGACGGGTGACGTCGAGAGAGCTCGTGCTCCTCTATCTTGCACGAATCGCCTACTACGAAGATGCGGTGAATGCGGTCATGACGGTGAGCCGGACTGCGCTCGCCGAGGCCGATGCGCTCGATCGAGAGAGAGCCGAAGGTAGAGCTCGTGGCCCGCTCCACGGAATTCCGGTGGCTCTCAAGGACAACATCCACACGACCAGCATGCCGACGACGGGCGGGGCGCTTGCGTTCAAGGACTTCACGCCGCCCTACGAGGCGACGCTGACGAAGAACCTGAGGGACGCGGGCGCCATCATTCTCGCCAAGACGGTCCTCACCGAGCTCGCCAACTGGGTGGCTGGGGCACCGACCCCGATGCCGGGCAATTACAGCGCTCTCGGTGGCTTCGGGATGAACCCTTACGACCCTCGTCCCGATCCCCGCCGGGGTTTCGACGATGGACGGCCGGCGCTCGGAACCGGCGGGTCGAGCTCGGGAATCGGGACGGCGACGAGCTTCTGGGCGGCCAGCGTTGGCACCGAGACCTCTGGATCCATCTTGAGCCCCTCGAATCAGAATATGCTCGTGGGCATCAAGCCGACGGTGGGTCGCATCAGCCGATACGGCGTCATTCCGATCACAGCCGATCAGGATACCGCGGGGCCGATGGCGCGGACGGTCACCGACGCCGCCATCCTGCTCGGCGCGCTCGAGAGCCCATCGCCAGACCCGAACGACCCGACCACGACCACGTGCGCTCCGCCGCCCAATCGGGACTACACGGTGTTCCTGAGGCGAGAGGGACTTATGGGCGCGCGAATCGGGATTCCTCGTGCGTTTTATTACGATGCGGTCACCCTTCCTGCCGAGACTGATTCGCGGGGCGGTTTGGACTCCGATCGAGCGGCGCTGATGGCAGAGGCCATCGAGATACTGAAGAAGGAGGGCGCCGTCATCGTCGACCCCGCTGACATCCCGAGCATAGTGGACTCTGATCCGAAGAGAAACTTCTTGACCTGGGGCAGTTGCGCGGGCATCGATGAGCGCAAAGGCCACGACTCGGAGTGCTCGATCGTTCTCAAGTACGGCATGAAGCGCGACTTCAACGCCTGGCTGAAGACTTTCGGACCGACCGCCCCCGTCAAGACGCTCAACGATCTGCGGTTCTTCAACCTGGCCCATGCGCCCGAGAACGCCATCAAGTACGCTCAATCCCGCCTCGACATCTCCGACGAGATCGACCTCGCCGCCGACAGGACTCGCTACGAGGCGGATCGAAGAAAGGATCTCGAGCTCGCGGGGTCACATGGCATCGACGAGGTGATGCAGGCGAATCAGCTCGACGCGCTGCTCTTCCCCGGCGCAAGCGGCGCTTCGATCGCGGCACGCCCCGGCTATCCGACGGTGATCGTCCCCTTCGGTCGGGCGCCCAATGACGTGGCTCCGGATTTCCCCGCGGGATTCGATGCTCAAGCCGCGCCTTTCGGCGTGAGCTTCACCGGCTCGTCCTGCAGCGAGCCACGTCTGATCGAGCTCGCCTACGCATTCGAGCAGGCGACGAAACGCCGCGTTCCTCCGCCGGCGACGCCGTGATGATGATCCATCACCAAAACACCGCTCAGATCCCGAAGATCGGGCGAGCCACAAACCACGTGAAGAGACTCACCAGCACGATGCCGAGGAGGTTCACGCCGATTCCGGCTTTCGCGAGCTGCGGCAGGGTGAAATAGCCCGTTCCGAACACGATCGCATTGGGCGGGGTGGCGGCCGGGAGCATGAAGGCGCAGGAGGCGGCGACGGTCGCGGGGATCGCGAGAAGAAGCGGCGAGATACCCATCGTGTCGGCCGTCGCAGCGAGGAGCGGTATGGACATCGCGGCCGAGGCGGTGTTGGAGGCGAACTCGGTCAAAGTCACCAGGAGCGTCACCACGACGACGATGAATATGGGGAGGGGCGCCTGCTCGAACGCGATGAGACCTTCCCCCACCCAGGTCGAAAGGCCGCTTCGCTCGAATCCAGCCGCGAGGGAGAATCCTCCTCCGAACAGGAGCACGACGTGCCATGGGAGCTTCGACGCCGACTCCCAATCGAGAAGCCGCTCGCCGTTTCCAGCGGGTAGCGCGAACAGCGACACGGCGGCAATCATGGCGATGGTCGAGTCAGTGACGAGGCTCCCCGTCGGGATCCACGCGGTCCAGACAGGAGCGAACGTCCATGCGGCGGCGGTCAGTCCGAACACGACCGCGAGCCGTTTCTCTGGGGTGGTCAGCGGTCCGAGTCGCCGCATCTCGACCTCGATTTGCTCTCCTCCGCCGGGAATCGAGTCGATCTCGAGCGGGAAAGCAAACTTCGTGAGCCACACCCAGGTAAGAGGCAGGAACACGGCGCTCAGGGGAAGGCCGAAGGCGAGCCACTCCAGAAACGAAATCTCGATGCCACGGGTCTCGGCCATCGTTCCCGCCAGGAGGACGTTGGGCGGCGTCCCAATCAATGTGGCGACCCCTCCGATCGAGGAGCCGTAGGCGATCCCGAGCATGAGGTCGACTCCGAAATGGAAACGGCCGGGCCGGACGTCGATGTTCGACTCGCGACCCACGCCCTCGGCGGCTTGCTGAACGACGGCGAAGCCGATGGGCATCATCATGGCCACCGTTGCCGTGTTCGACACCCACATCGAGAGGAACCCCGAGGCGCACATGAAGCCGAGCACGAGGCGCGGTGGGGAGGTCCCCACCCGTCGGACGATTTGGAGCGCTATGCGTCGGTGCAGGCCCCACCGCTGCATCGCCTGAGCCAGCATGAAGCCCCCGAGAAACAGAAACACCAGGTGGTTGGCGTAAGGGGCGGAGGATTCCGACGCCGAGCCAAGGCCGAGCAGGGGATACAGCGCCAGAGGAAAGAGGGAGGTCGCGGCGAGCGGGATCGCCTCGCTCACCCAGAAGATGGCCATCAGCGCGGCGACCGCCATCATGCGCTGGGCCGGCTGGGGAACTTCGCCGAGCGGCAAGAGAAGCAAAGCCGCGAAGAACAACGGGCCGAGAACGAGCCCGACCCTCTCGCGGCGATATCCGCCCTTACTCACCCGCCAAAGAGGACGCGTCCTTCAGGCTCAGCAGGTTCGCGAACAGCTTGTACGCCGAAGGAACTCCCGCCGGCAGCTGGCGGAAAAACCCGAGCCCGATGTAGATCCAGCGTCCCTCGCCGTACTTGGCTTCGACCAGCAGACCTTTCTTGACGCCTTGGTTGTACTCCCAGGGATCCTCCGAGGCGATGAGGTCTCGATATCGAGGGTCGCCCTCTTCCTCGAGAAAGTACAGACCGCGCTCCTGGACCCACCCGTCCCAGTCTTCTTCGGTGATCTTGTTGGGCTCGTTGAAAACGGGGTGATCGGGGACCAGGATCTCGATGGGCGCCTCCTCGACGGTGACCCGGTTGCGGCTCACCTTCTTCGGGTAAGGTCCCCATTGCGCCTCGTTGAACTCGAACTTGTTGTATTGGACGAGAAGAGTGCCTCCCTCGGCCACGTAGTCGAGAAGTCGCCGGTTATAAGCCCTCAAATCCTCGCGATTCTCGTAAGCCCGGACGCCGGTCATGATGACGTCGTATTGGGACAGGTCGCCCTCGGCGAGCTGCTCCTCTGCGAGAAACGCGATCTTTGCGCCGAGCTGGCGAATCGCCACCGGCACCTCGTCCCCCACCCCCATCACGTAGCCGACGCTCACCGGCGCGACTTGAAGGTCGAGCGCCTCGATTCGTGCTTCGGCCGGATGAAAGAGATATCGCGTTTGGATATGGTGATAAGCGATCGTCTGGACGCCTTCACGGAACTCTTTCTCGTCCACTCGGGCGACCGCTTTCACCCCGTAGGTTCCGCTCGTCACGTTCTCCGGGGGCGTCACGTCGAACCGCATGGTAACGGCCTGGTTTTCCCGCTCGAAGTGAAGTGCCGCGCCTTTGGGAGAAACGCTCCAGCCTGGAGGCGGCTCGAGCTTGAGCGTTCCGTCCACGGGATCGGTTCCCTTGTAGAGCGCGGTTACCGATACGGGCCGCGTCTTGTCATCGGCCCCCGTGGGGAAGACGACGACCGAGGGGGACAGCGCGACCGAGACCAGAGGTAGGACCGACACCACCTTTTGCTTCTCGTCGCCGACCCAGCGACCCTCGTAGCGGTGCTGCACCGTTTTCGACGAGCTCACCTCGACGTCGCCCGAGCGAAAAACGACTCGGGACGTGACCAAAGGCGGTCTCCAAGGAAGACCGAAATGCTCCGGCTCGAGCAAGACGAAGCGGTCCACGGGTCCATCGGGACGAGCCCAGTACGGCCGGTCGTAGGCGGCATCGGTGCCGACGACGACGTCGTAACCAGCGGAGATCGTCGCGTTCGTCGCGAGCGATGCCGGCATCGCGGGGAAGGGTCGCTTTTCCTCGTCGACGGGCGTCACATGCCACCCGGCGGGTGCATTCACTATGGCCTCGATGAGCTCGATGGGCTCGGGGCTCGGATTGGTGATGCCGATATCGACGCGGAATGTCGAGCCGCGTGTCACCTCTCCGCGCGGCGTCGTCGGAGCGATGACCAGCCCGTGGGCGAGGGCGATGGCCTGCTCGAAGTCCTCTTCCTTGGGGGCAAGCCGGTGCTCGAGCTCGAACCGTTCGTCGTCGGATAGCTCCGCCCGCCCGATTTCCGAGCGTAGCGCGCGAATGGCCTGAAGGCCGCGGCGCAACGGGGGAAGCGTCTTCCAGGGCTCGGTTGGGACGAGGGCGTCTCCCGCGGCTTCGACCTCGGCCGCGATCGCATCGAGCGCTTCGTGAACGAAAGCGGCGTCGGTGAAGGTCTTGATGCGCTCGATTCCCATCGGAATCCCGTCGAAGAGATCCTGCTCGTTCTCGTCGACTTCGATGCGGGCGTCCTCGAGCTTCCATAGCGAGTCGTGCGGTCCGGCGGCGGCGCGAAGCTGCCCCATCCCCTGACACCTGTGGTTCGCTCGTGCTTCCGCGCCCATCTGGTAGTACGAACGACCGAGAATGGGATCGTAAATCCCGGTGTCCATGCGAACGAGGTGTGCGTCGGGGTTGCTCGACGCGGCATCCGGCTCCCGGCCCGGTCCCACGCGGGTGCGGGAGTAGAGCTTGAGTGGCTGCCAAGGTCGAAGCCCCTGGGCGATCTGCTCGGGGAACCGATAGGGGTCGGCGGCGGCGGAGAAGGCTTCCCGGGTCAGTCGTGCCGAGGTCTGATGGTGCTGGCCTCCGCCTTCACCCTCCGGAGGAAGCGAGACCACGACGTCCGGACGGATCATCCGTATCAGGCGGACGATGTCCTTGAGAATTTCCTCCTCGCCCCACTTCTCGAGCGTCTCCTCGACGCTGAAGGAGTAGCCGAATTCATAGGCTCGGGTGAAGTACTGGTCGGCACCGTCGATTCGGTGCATCGCCATGAGCTCCTCGGTGCGGAGGATGCCGATCGCCTCGAAGAGCTCGGAACCGATCTCGTTCTGGCCTCCGTCGCCCCGCGTGACCGTGAGGAGCGAGGTGCGGAGTCCGCGACCGCGGCTCAACATCACGAGAAGACCGTTGTCCTCGTCATCGGGATGAGCGGTCGTGTGCAGGAAGGTCGCTCCCGCGGCGAGCTTGCGAAGCTGGAGAGCGAGCCCCACGGCACCTCTGTCCTCGACGATGGGCTCGAGCTGGGCTTGGGCGACCGATAGTGGAGCCAAGCAGAGCGCGACGACAATCGACAAGCGGCGTGTCATGGCCTCACCTCGCGTGCGGCTATAATGCCACGCGCTCGAACAATGTCCAAGCAACGCGAAGACGACGAACCCGACCGCGCCCCGCCGATCTTCGGGACGTGGAAACGCTTCTACGTCGTCGTCGTCGTCAATACTCTTTTCCTGTACCTCCTGCTCCTCCTCTTCTCGCTCTACGCTCGTTGATGTACCCCCTGGATTGGCTCGTCGTCGTTCTCTATTTCGGGCTCATTGCCTTCATCGGTTACCGCACGGGTCGTGGCAACAAGGGTATAGAGGACTTTCTCCTCGCGCGACGCGCGATGCCCTGGTATGCGATCGCGCTTTCGGTCATGGCGACTCAGGCGAGTGCCATCACCCTCGTGGGAACGACCGGCCAGGGGTACATCGACGGCATGCGGTTCGTTCAGATCTACTTCGGTCTTCCCATCGCCATGGTCATCCTCTGCGCCACCCTCGTGCCGTTCTTCTATCGGTCGCGGGTCTACACGGCCTACGAGTACCTGGAGAACCGGTTCGATGGGAAGACCCGCAGCCTCACGAGCTTTTTGTTCCTTGTCAACCGAGCGCTCTCGGACTCGCTCGTCATCTACGCCCCGTCGGTCGTGCTCGCGATCGTTTTCGGCATCGATGAAAAACTCATCATCCTCGCCATCGGTGCGGGCGCCACCATCTACGCCGCGCTCGGCGGGATGCGTGCGGTGATGTGGGTCGAGATGTGGCAGATGTTGATCATCCTCTTCGGGATTCTCTTCGCCTTCGGAGCCGTCGTCACCGGCCTTCCGAGCGACGTCACCCTCCTCTCCGCCGTGCGGTTGGCCGGCGCCACGGGCCGAGCCGAGACCGTGGATTTCGCTTTCGACCCGACGGTGACCTACACATTCTGGAGCGGACTCCTGGGTGGTACCTTCTTGATGCTCTCGTACTTCGGTTGTGACCAGAGCCAGGTCCAGCGGTATCTCACCGCGCGCTCTCTCGGAGAAAGCCGTCTCTCGCTTCTGTTCAATGCGCTAGTCAAGATCCCGATGCAATTCGTCATCCTTCTCACCGGCGCCCTCCTGTTCGTCTATTACCAGTTCGAAAAGCCTCCGGTGGTTTTCGATCCAGTGGCGCTCGAACGAGTAGCGACGAATCCCGAGGTCGGACGGCTGACCGAGCAATACGATGAGGCGTTCGAAGCCAGAAAAGCGGCTGCGCTGGAGCTCGCGACCTCGGGGGAGGATGGTCCTGCCCGTGAGGCCTTCGTTTCGGCTGACACGCGTTTTCAGGGGGTGCGTGCCGAGGTGATCTCGATCATCGAGGGCGTCGATGGGGCTCCGTTCAACGACACCAACTACGTCTTCCCGACGTTCGTGCTGACGAGGCTTCCCGCCGGGGTCGTGGGGCTCATCCTCGTCGCCATCTTCGCCGCCGCCATGTCCACCGTGGAGTCGGAGCTTACGGCGCTTTCCTCCGCTACCGTCGTCGATTTCTACCGGCGTTATGTGCGGCCAGAGGGCGACGACGGCCACTACCTGCGCGTGAGCCGGGTCGCCACTCTCTTCTGGGGAGCCGTGGCCACCGTTTTTGCGCTGTACATGGGACGCATCGGCTCGGTGATCGAGGCGGTGAACGTCATCGGCTCAAACTTCTACGGGCCGATTCTCGGCGTCTTCATCCTGGCGGTGGGGACGAGGCGAACGAACGGCCACGGGGCCTTCGCCGGCGTACTCATGGGGATCGTTGCCGTTCAGCTCGTGTCAAGGCTCACCGATGTATCCTTTCTCTACTACAACCTCGTGGGCGCGGGCGTGTCGGTCGCAGCGGGCTACGCCGCGAGCGTGTACCAAGAAGCAGGTGGATCTGTATAATTGAAAGAAAAAAGATGTCCAAGGGAGGTCCGGGTTGGAAGAAGCTTCTGGGTTTCGGCCGAAAAGAGACCTCCTCGACGGCGAGCAACTGGAAGTCGGACTCCGCGGCTTCCGATTGGCAGCGCGCCGCCAAGATTTTCGAGGAGGACGGACGATTCCGGGATGCAGCCCGGCTATACCAGGGGCACGGGCAGAACTACGATGCCGCTAGGCTTCTGGTGCAGTCCGGCGCGCTCACCGAGGCCGCGTCCATCTTCGAGCGCATCGGACACTTCCTGAAGGCCGCCGAGGTCTGTGCGCAGTCCGGTGACAACCGCAGAGCGGGCGAGAACTACCGCCGTTATCTCGAGGATCGCTTCGGAAGCCTCGTTACCACGCGCTCGCCGGCCGATCACGCGGAGTTCACCAAGTACTGTCGGCTCGCGGGTCAGGCCTTCGAGCGGGCTGGGCTCCACGAACAGGCGGCCGAAGTGCTCGAGCGAGGCGAGCAATGGGAAGAGGCCGCGGCCCTGTATCTGAAGCTCAACCGTCATGTGAAAGCCGCCGACCTCTACCAACGCGCCGGAGCGGTGGACCAGGCGGCCGACGTCTACGCCCAGGGCGGGGACCGGGTTCGCGCCGCTCAAATGCGGGGCGAGTGGCTCTACAAGAACGACCAGAAAAACGAGGCCGCGGTGCAGTTCCTCCTTGGAGGTGATCCTCTGCGCGCGGCCGAAGTGTACGAGGAGGCGGGAAACTATCTCGACGCGGCGCGATGCTATGAGCACTGTGGCGCTCATCGCCAGGCGGCGGAGGCCTACGAGCGGGTCAAACAGTTCGATCGGGGCGCGGAGATGTTCGCTCGCTGCCAGGAGTATCAGAAAGCGGCAGCACTTTACGAGAAGATCGATGATCTCGAGCAGGCCACGCGTATGTACGCCGAGGCGGGAGCCTTCTACCGAGCGGCGCATCTCGCCCGGGGTGCAGGACTCTTCGATCTGGCTATCGACTATCTGCAGAAGGTGTTGCCCACGGACGCTCACTATCGCGAAGCACTGGTCGAGCTCGCGGAGTGCTTCATGGAGCGCGATCTTCCCGGTGTGGCCGTGGAGAAATTGAAGAAAGCGCTGGCCAAGACGTTGCTCACTCCCGAAAACGTGGACGTTTTCTACGCCCTTGCCGTGGCTTCGGAGCAGATGGGCGACTTGGCCGCGGCTGCGGACATTCTCAAGAAGGTCATCGCCGAAAGCTACGGCTACCGGGACTGCGTTGCCCGGCTGCAGGACATCGAGAGGAAACTTGCCCAGGATGTCTACGTGCTTCCGCGCAAAGTCGTGCAAACTGCCGGTGCTCTCGATGTCGGAAGCCGATACGAGTTCATCGAGAAGCTCGGGGCGGGGGGGATGGGAGTGGTCTATCGCGCCCGAGACACGCGGCTCAACCGGATCGTGGCCTACAAGATGCTGATGGAACAATTCATGGAGGTCCAGGACGTCCGCAATCGCTTTCTGCGAGAGGCCCAATCCGCTGCCCAGCTGAACCACCCCAACATCGTGACCGTCTACGACATGGACGTCGATCGCGACCGGAACTGTCTGTTCATCGCCATGGAGTTCGTTGCCGGCGAGTCCTACTTCGACATGCTTCAGCGCGAGTTACGGCTCGATGTGCCCACGGTCCTTCACTTCGTCGTCGGTGTGTTGAAAGCCCTTGCCCACGCCCACAGCGAAGGGGTGGTGCATCGCGACATCAAACCCTCCAATGTCATGCTCTCGTCGAATCGCGTCGTCAAGATCATGGATTTCGGGCTCGCGAAAGTGCTGAGACAGGCCAAAGCGATGGGGAGCGAAAGGGCTAGCGGAACGCCGCTGTACATGTCCCCCGAGCAAATCCTGGGAAAGGCAATCGATTACCGCACCGACCTCTATGCGTTCGGCGGAACGGTGTACCACCTTCTCGCGGGCGAGCCGCCCTTCGTCGATGGCGAAGTTCTGTACCATCACGTGCACAGCACGCCGCAGCCGCTGACGAAACTCAGGCCCGAGATCCCTCGTGGGCTCGACCAGATCGTCATGAGTTGTCTGAACAAGGATCCCTCCGACCGCCCTCGCTCGGAAGAGATTCTCTCCATCCTCAGAAAGCTGGGCTAAAGAAGCGCTTCGAAACGGCCACGATATAATGGGCTGTTCGTGAGCCGTATCACCCAATGGACGCATCGAGTCCAAGAGCGCATACGTGAGCTCATGATACGGAACGAGAACCAGGTGTTCCTGGTTCTCACTCTCGTCATCGGAGCGGTGGTGGGCTTGGTGATCGTGTCCTTCATCGCGGTCACCGACTCCATCGAAGCGGCGCTCTACGCCGAAGGCGGTCCGCGATGGCGTCTTCTCGTAACCCCGATCCTCGCAACCCTGATCGTCGGTTATCTACTGTACCGATTCTTTCCCGACGCGCGGGGCAGCGGCGTGCCCCAGACGAAAGCCGCCCTCTTTGCCCGACAAGGGCATATCTCGTTTCGAACCACCGTGGGAAAATTCGTCACGTCGGCGATGACGCTCGCGAGTGGTATCGCGCTCGGCCGCGAGGGACCATCGGTGCAAATCGGCGGGGGAATCGCGTCCGTCATGGGCCGTCACCTGGGACTTCCGCAAGAGAAGCTGCAAATGCTCGTTCCAGTGGGTGCGGCCGCCGCGCTGGCCGCTGCTTTCAATACGCCCATCGCCGCCGTTCTCTTTGCGCTCGAAGAGATCATGGGGAACCTTCACGCTCCGATCCTGGGCTCGGTGGTCATCAGCGCGGCGACTTCGTGGCTCGTCCTCCGGCTGTTCCTCGGCGACGAGCCGCTCTTCCATGTTCCCGAGTACGAAGTCGTCCACCCGTCGGAGTTCATCGTCTACGCGGTCCTGGGCGTGGTCGGAGGCCTGGTCTCGGTTGCGTTCGTCAAGATGATGCTGCGCCTGCGAGAGCGTTTCCTGCGAATGCCGCGGAAGACGAGATGGATTCAGCCCGCCGCGGGTGGTCTGGTGGTTGGGGTGCTGGCTTTCTCGCTTCCAGGCGTCTTTCGATTCGGCTATCACACCGTGGGCCAAGCGCTGAACGGGCAGCTCGATTGGACCCATATGGTGATCCTCATGGCGCTCTCCCTCGTGGCGACGGCGGTCTGCTATGCGTCGGGCAACGCCGGCGGTATCTTCGGCCCGAGCCTGTTCATCGGAGCAATGGTCGGTGGCACAGTGGGAAGCCTGGCGCATGCGCAGTTTCCGGCCCACACGGCCACGCCGGGAGCCTACGCCCTCGTGGGCATGGGTACCGCTTTCGCAGGCATCCTGCGGGTCCCAATGGTCTCCGTCATCATGATCTTCGAGATCACGCACGACTACGCCATCATCGTGCCGCTCATGATCTCGAATCTGATCAGTTTCTTCGTCTCCTACCGACTCCAACGCCAGCCCATCTATGAAGCGCTCGCCCTCCAGGACGGCATTCACCTGCCTCACTCCGAGAGCGCGAAGCGCCACCTTCAGGTACGCATCGCCATGCGTCCTCCGCGAGAGACCTTCACGACGGACATGACCATAGCCGAGTGTATCGAGCGCGCCGGGCATAGCAGTCTCAGGGCGTGGCCGGTGATGGACAGAAACGGTGTGTCTGGGGTCGTATCGCTGTCCCAGCTCGAGCGAGCCCTCGACGAAGAGCGAGCGGATGCGAAGGTGACGGTGCTTCTCGACGGGCGCACGTTTGCCCACCTGCACGCCGATCATTCGCTCGACCTCGCGCTCGAACGAATGGGAGCGACGGGCTACGACTTGCTGCCGGTGGTGAGCCGCGCCAACATCCACGACTTGGAGGGAGTCTGCTCGCTGCTCGACGTCCTGAGAGCCTTCGGCGTGCGTGGTCAACATCCGGGCATGCCCCCAGAGCGCCTATGAAGTCGGTCGTCCAGCGGGTCGCTTCCGCGCGGGTCGTAGTCGAAGCGCAGTCGGTCGGGCAGATTGGTCCCGGGCTGGTCGTTCTGCTCGGTGTGGCCGATGACGACGACGAGCGGGACGCGGCCTGGATGGCGGAGAAAGTGGCGGGGCTTCGCATCTTTTCCGACCGGGCAGGAAAGATGAACTTGTCGGTGACGGACGTCGAAGGGGCCGTGCTGGTCGTCTCCCAGTTCACTCTCCTTGGTGATTGCCGCAAAGGCAAACGTCCTTCCTTCGTCGACGCCGCCCCGCCGGAGACAGCTCGAAAGCTTTATTTGGCGTTCGTGACGGAGCTACGCAACCGCGGTCTGGTGACCGAGACGGGTCGCTTCGGTGCGCTCATGATGGTCCATCTCGTCAATGACGGGCCGGTGACGCTCTTACTCGACAGCAAATGAGCGCGTTTGTCGTGGCTTTCTCGTTGTTCCTGCACCCGCAGGAGGTTGTGATCTCACGTCTGTTTGCAGCCACCGAAAGCGGCCCTTTCGTGAGCTACAGTTGGGGCGAGCACTGGTCGGGACTCGACGGCGACCTCCGAGGCTTCACCGGAAACCTCCATGCTTTCGTCTGCCTCGGTCCGAAGGTCTATGCGGGAGGCCCCGACGGTTTGTTCGTCTCTGAGGACTACGGCGAGACTTACCTCCGGGTCGCGAGCTTTCCTGCACGCGATGTCACAGTGCTTCTCACGGCGAGACTGTTCGATCTCGAGCCGACCTTGTTCGTCGGAACGAAGGAAGGACTTTATCGCTCGAAAGACGCCGGCTATAAATGGGTCCGGGTCGGCGAAGATCTCGTTATCGGTGAAGTGCGCGCCATGTCCTGGCCGGGCCCCGAGCTTTTCGTGGTGAGCGGCGCCGATCTCCACCGTTCGAAGGACGGCGGCGAGGGGTGGGAACGCCTCGGCTCGAACCTTCCCGACGTGCCACTTCTCTCGCTCGCGGTCGCTGAGTTCTTCGCGATCGAGCCCACCGTCTTCGTGGGAACGCGGCGAAGCGGGCTCCACAAGAGCGTCGATGGTGGCATTCGTTTCGAGCCGGTGCGAGACGCCGAGCTCGATCAGAATACGGTCACCGATCTGTTCTGGTGGCGCAGTCTGCTCCTCATCGGTGCCGAGGACGGGTTGTTTCTGACCTCCGACGAGGGCGAGAGCGTGGAGAAAGTGAAGGCGCTCCAAGGCCGGTCGATCCTCGCCTTTTCCGTTCCCGCCGCTGAAGTCGGCCCGAGCGACATCCTCGTCGGCACGGACCGCGGTGTCTACAAGAGCTCGGACGGGGCGCTCACCTTTCGCCTCGTCGACGAAGGCATGGGACTCGCCCGGGTGTTCCACCTGGCCACTTTTCCCATGTTCGCGCAGGATCACGAACGGCGTTGAGCGGGACGGGCTTCCGCTGGCTCATTCTCGGGGAATTGGGCCTTGGGGTCGTGGCGCTCGCCTGGGCAAAAGCGGCTCACAGCACGATCCCGTTCGACACCGGTGGCCGCATCCTCGCGCTTTCTTTGGCGCTCACGGTTTGCCTCACCGTGTTCAACTTCGGGCTCTTTTCACTCCTCCGGCGTTTTCGGATGGCGCCTTCGGTCTTCTTTTTCTTCGATCAAGTGCTCTTTCCTCTCGTGCGCCGGGTTTCCGTCGTCGAGCTCCTCGCCGCCGCGGCGATAGCCGGCTTGTCCGAAGAGCTCCTTTTTCGTGGCATGCTCCAGCCCCGCATCGGCCTCGTCGCCGCGAGCTTCGTCTTCGGTCTCGTCCACGGGCCCAGCCTCGCGCTCTTGCCGCTCGGGGCGTGGGCGACGGTGGTTGGCTTTTTCCTCGGCGTGGTCTACGAACGGACCGACAACCTTGCGGTACCCGTCCTCGTCCACGGCGCGTACGACGCGGTGGCGTTCCTGTTCGTACGGTTCGGTTGGCACCCGATCGCGAGCCATTCGAGGTCGTGGAACGGTGTTAGCATCTCCGGCGTGAGGTCCATACCCTTCGCGAAAACCGAGGCTTATGGAAACGACTTCCTCCTCGTTTCCGTAGACGACGTCTCGGTTCACGAGGGAGCGGGCCTCGCTCGTGAGCTCTGCGATCGACATCGCGGGGTCGGTGCCGACGGGCTGATTCTCTATGCCGGCACAACGATGAAGCTCTTCAATCCCGATGGCTCCCCCGCGGAGATATCGGGTAACGGCGTCCGATGTCTCGCGGCTTTTCTGTACTCGCGAGGTCTTGTCGGGGACGGGCTTGAGATCGAGACGGACGCCGGAACCGTAGCGCTCTCGCTCCTCGAGCGCCAAGGAGCGCGGTTCCTCATGCGAGCGAACCTGGGATCGCCAACCGTTCAGGAGCACGAGCTGCCCATCGATCTCGAAGGCCGAGACGTCGTCGCCACGATCGTTTCGATCGGGAATCCTCATTGTGTCCTGTTCACCGGCGAGGTGGATCGCTCGTCGCTTCGAGCCTTGGGCCCCTTGTTGGAGAGCCACCCGCGATTTCCCGAAAGGACCAACGTGGAGATGGTGCAAGTGGTCGGTCGGAGCGAGATCCGCGTCGGCATCTGGGAGCGAGGAGTCGGAGAGACATCCTCTTCGGGAACCGGATCGGCCGCCTCCGCCGTGGCATCGATCGCGAAAGGACTTGCCGACTCGCCTCTGTTCGTCCGCTGTGAGGGTGGCACGATGAAGGTGGAGTGGCGCCGGGGTGAAGACGTCATCGTCGAGGGAGAAGCCGTCCTCGTGGCAGAGGGAGCCTACTTCACGGAGTTCCCTGCGACGATGCCCTAATTACGGTGCTCGCCGCCGCGAAAGCGCCTTTCGAATGCCAGCAGCTGGGGCTTGAGGGCGGAAGCCTGTTCCGTCGCGGTCAGGACGTTGTCAATGGCTCGGACCGCTTCGTATCGGGCACGCAACCGGAATAGCTCGTCCGCATCTGTCGACCGGGCTCCTCGACTCGCAGCCATGTCGAGTAGCCCCTCGAGCTCATACAGGAGGCGCTCGAGCCGCACGACGACCACTCGCCTTGCGGCGCTCGCCTTCGCGAAGGCTTCGTCCGCTCGTAGACACGCGTGCGACGCGGCGCGAATCGAGGTGCGGTACGTCGCGCGGTCTCGCGCCAGACGTTCCGCCTGGGCCAGAAACGTCTCCGCTTCATCGAGAAGCTGCGGAGCGAAGAGGGCCGCGTCCACCTCGACGGCGGCCGCGAGTCGCTTTCGTGTCAAGTCGAGCTCCCGCCTCGGCGGTTGGGCACAACACGCAAGTATGGTGGTGAGAGCGATACCGGAAGCGATGAGCCTCACCTCTCAACCACCGGAACGGACTTCCGCGACCTTCCTCTCCATCTCGCGGGTCAGCCGCTCCCTCTCGCGAGCGAGCGAGCTCTCGAGCGATTCCAGCTCTTCGCGGGTCGTGACGGCAGCGAGCTTCGACTGGTGATGAATCTCGGCCTCGGCAATCTTCGCGCGGTAGCGGCTGCGGATCTCGGCGATCTCGGCTTTCTGATCGTCGCTGAGCTTCTTCTCCTCGAAACCCTCGCGCGCACGCAGCTTCTCCATCGCGATCTCGACCGCAGATTTTGGGGCGTCGTCATCGGCCATGACTTCAGAAACCTCTGCTTGAATTATACTAGAGCCCTATGGCTGAGATTTGGGTACTCAAGAACGGGCCGTTACGCGTCAAAGGGGACGTCGTATTGAAAGACGCCGACGGGGAGACGTACGATCTCAAGGGGCGCGAGGCGATCTCCCTCTGCCGCTGCGGCCAGTCCGGCAACAAGCCGTTTTGCGACGGCTCGCACAACCGCGAGGGCTTTCAGCACGAGCCGAAGGCCTTTGCCCTGCCCGAGCCCAAGGGATGATTTGGTGAGGAGAACGGCATGGCCACGATCCCTGATAGATTTCGAGACATCCTGGACAAGAAGACCTTCGCCCATCTGGCGACCCGAATGAAGGATGGCAGCCCGCAGGTCTCCCCGGTCTGGATCGAGCGCGATGGCGATCGGCTCTTGGTGAACTCGGCGAAAGGCCGCCTCAAAGATCGCAATATGAGAGCGGATGGTCGCGTTGCCATCTCGGCCACGGATCCCGACGATCCCTATCGGGCCCTGATGATCCGGGGCCGGGTCGTTGCCATCCTCGAGGAAGGCGCCGACGAGCACATCGATCGGCTAGCGAAGAAGTACCTGGGCAAGGACAAGTATCCTTTTCGCACGTCGAACGAGGTCCGCGTGAAGTACGTGATCGAGCCCGTAAGCGTCGCGACGATGGGATGACGATGGTGCGCAACGTGCTTCTCCTCGTTGTCGCCGTCTCGCTCTCCGTTTCCACCGCGCCCGCGGAGGAATTCGTCCTCACGAACGCGAATCTCATCGATGGTGTGGCGCCGAATCCGCTCGAGGATCGGGCCGTGGTCATCCGCGATGGACGCATCGTGGACATCGTTGCGTCGGGCGCCGCCACCGCGTCGGGCCGCCGGTACGACCTTCATGGCAAATATCTCCTTCCTGGACTCATCGACGCCCACGTTCATCTCGCGAGCTCCGCCCAGGCAAAGAGGGCTCTCCTATCGGGGATCACGACCGTTCGCAGCATGGGCACTTCGAACTTCGCGGACGTGGGGCTTCGGGAGCTCGCCGAACAAGGGACCATTGCCGCGCCGGAAGTGCTTGCCGCGGGCTATCACGTGAGACCCATCCCGGCGGAGTCCCTGTTCCTCGATGACCCTTCCCTCGCGGACCTCTATTCGGGTGTGCGCGGTCCCGAGGCTTTTCGGCGCGTTACCGCCGCAAACCTCGAGCGCGGAGTCGACTGGATCAAGATCACGTCCACGGAGCGCGCCGGGCTCCCCGGTACCGATCCGCGAAAGCAGACGATGACGCAAGAGGAGATCGAGGCGGTGGTCGACGAAGCGACCCGACGCGGTGTTCCGGTGGCATGCCACGCTCATGGTGACGAGGGAGGCCACGCCGCCGTCGCCGCGGGCGTGCGCAGCATCGAGCACGGCACGTACCTCAGCGAGGAGACGCTGAGGCTCATGAAAGAAAAAGGCACTTACCTCGTGCCCACCGTCGCGGTCGTCACCGATTTAATGACCCCGGGCGGCGATTACGACGACCCGGTTCTCCAGGTACGCGGACGGCACATGCTGCCGAGGCTCATGGAGGTGGTTTCGACCGCGCATCGACTCGGCGTTCCCATCGTGGCCGCCACCGATACGGGGTTCGGAGCCGACGGCACATTGACGCTTCAGCACGAGATCGAAGCGCTCACGAAGTGTGGGCTCTCCCCCCTCGAGGCCATCCAAGCCGCAACCACAGTGGCGGCGAAGCTTCTCGGCATCTCTGAGCGGACGGGCCGCGTTCAGAACGGGCTAGAAGCCGACCTCATCGTAGTCGACCAAAACCCCCTCGAGAACATCGTCGCGCTCTCGGACGTGCTCCTGGTCGTCAACAACGGAGATGTCGTCCTCGACCGGTTGAGCTTCGCCCTGGAGTAGGCTCGAGTCTCAAGGCGTCGCGACGCAAGCGGCCGCACCTGCGTCGGTGAAGGTGCTCCCCGCCACGGGAACGAACTCCCATTCGTAACCCACGGGATAGAGCGTCAACTTGAGGACTTGTGCGTCCCCAGGTGGGATCGCACGAAGAAAGAAACTTTCTTGAGTGATAATGTTTCGCGAGCCAAAGGTGATCCGAATCAGACGCCTCCCGAAAACGCACGAGGTCTTCGTCCTCAACGGCGTCGTCGCACTCCTGGCGGCCACAGCCATGATGTGGTGGAAGACCGAGATGCTTCTCCAGTACTTCTACTACGACCGGCTGCTCGCCCTGACTCATCTCGTCACGCTCGGATTCCTGACGTCGATGATGATGGGCGTGCTCCATCGGCTGTCGCCAATGCTTCTGAAGGTGGAAGCCTCTTCTCGCTCCGTGGCTCGCTGGCAGCTCGTCCTGTTCCTCGTCGGCAGCTGGGGGATGATCGCTCACTTCTGGCTCGGCGAAGTCATCGGGATGAGCTGGTCGGCGCTTCTGGTTCTCGGTGCTGCGTTCCTCCAGCTATGGAACTTTCGGGGATTGTTTCGGGGCTCGAACAAGACGAAATGGCCGCGGCTCTTCGTCGCCTCGTCTCTGGTCTTCCTGCTCCTGGCGGCGAGCCTGGGGGTTCTTCTCGCGCTCGTGAAGGCATACGATGTCCGGCCCGGATTCCTGGCTGACGATCATCTCGCCAACCTGTTTGCCCATGCCCATCTCGCCGCGGTCGGCTGGGTGGCAAACATGATCTTCGGCTTCCAGCTCGAGATCGTTCCCACCACCGAGGGTGCATCGGGCTCGCTGCCTCTCCGATTCGCTCTCCTGCAGGTTGGAACCGTCGGTGTCGCGATGGGATTTCTCGGTGGGGTGAGCGTGTTTCCCTTTGCGCTCATGATTGTCGCCGCCTGCATTTGGCAGGGGTTCTCGCCGGCACGATCGTTTCTGCGGGGACGGACGAGGGAGTGGGACATGGCGCCTCTGTTCGTTCTCGCGCTCGTGGCATTGATGGGTCTCGTGCTCGCGCTCGGGTGGCCCGGACAATCTGACCCCGCCAGAGGACGGGTGCAGCTCGCTTACGGCTTTCTCGGCCTGTACGGATTCATGGTTCTCACCGTCTCCACCGTGGCGCCCAAACTGTTTCCCATTTGGGTTTGGAAAGAGCGCTATCGAGACGAGTACGGCAAGCACCCTGTCCCCGGGATGAAAGACCTGCCCGACAAGAGGTTGACACGATTTGCGAACACCGCGATTTTGTTGGGGACGCTCTCGACCGCGGTCACGATTTGCCTGGCGATTCCCGAGGGACTTCGGATGGCGGCCACCGTCTTGTTGGCCGGCGTATGTGCCTTCGTGGCGAACCTCCTGCGGATCGTGCGTCATAGCCTTCTCGAGCTCGCCCCGCGATGAAAGAATCAGAGAATGACTCGACCGAGGCCCTCAGGGCATTCGCCCGGGAGGCCGTCGATTGGATGCTCGACTACCTCACGAGCTCGATCGACGATCGGATTTTTCGTGGCGTGGTTCCGGCCGAGATCTTCGGGCGGTTCAACGAGGCGCTGCCCGAAGAGGGCTCCTCACTCGGCACGGTTTTCGATGAGTTCCGCCGCGAGATCGTCGTCGGCGCCACGCATCTGCAGCATTCTGGGAACTTCGCGTATATTCCGAACTCGGCGAGCGTCGTCGGTATCGTCGCCGATCTGCTCGCCGCGACCCTGAATCAGAACGTGAGCCTGGTGCGAGGAGGTCCCTCGGCTGCCGCGGTCGAGGCGCAAACCGTTCGCTGGCTGCAGTCGCTCATTGGGTACCCAGAGGAAGGCGGCGGGGTCCTCACGAGCGGAGGCTCTTTGGCCAATCTCATGGCGCTCGCACTCGCCCGCGAGCGCCTGGCCGGGGGAGAAAGAATCGTCTTCTACCTCTCCGAGGAGACTCATAGCTCGATCGACCGCGGGCTCCGTTTCTTGGGCATCGGAAACGACGCGATTCGACGCATTCCGACCGACGACGCGTTTCGAATGAGCCCCGGCGCTCTGCGGGCGGCAATTGCGCGCGAGCGGTGCCGGGGTGTCGTGGTGGCAACTGCGGGCACGATAGGAAGCGGCGCCGTCGACCCGCTCGAAGAGCTCGCCGATGTCTGCCGTCGCGAGAACCTGTGGCTGCACGTCGACGGCGCGTATGGCGCCCTGGCCGCCGCCGCCCCGAGCGCTTCCTGGATGCGAGCTGGCCTATCGCGAGCCGATTCGATCTCGCTGGATCCGCACAAGTGGCTCTTCGTCCCGATCGATACGAGTTGTCTTCTCGTGCGCGACGTTTCTTTCATGCGCGAGTTCTTCACCGTCGTGCCCGACTACCTGAAGGTGAGCGCGTCGGAGATGGAAGGCGACGTTCATCACCCGATGCAACATACGGTGGAGCTGTCGCGACGCTTCCGGGCGCTTCGTCTCTGGATGGTTGTGAAGACCTACGGTGCCCGTGCCATCCGCGATCGCATCGAGGCGCACCTGGCTCTGGCGCGAGAGCTCGCCTCGTGGATCGAGCGGGCGCCCGACTTCGAGCTTTGCGCGCCCGTGATGACGAGCACAGTCTGCTTCCGCTACGTCCCCGGCTCGGACGCCGCCCAGGAACGGATCCTCGATCGATTGAACCGTCGGCCGGGTTTGTTTCTCTCGCCGAACCGGTTGAAGGGCCGGTTCACGTTGAGAGCCTGCATCACGCATTGGCGGACCGGCGAGAACGACGTGCGGCGCCTGTGGGACGCCTGTCAGGAGGAGGCTAGAAACCTCTGACGGTCGGGCCGCTCATTTGCCGCAGGTTGGACAACTTCCTCTCGGCGCGTCCTTTTGTTTCGCAACCACGAAGCGGGCCGTTTGGCTCGGGTCCATCGCCGCCATCGTCTCCCAATGACTCGAATCCACGGTCCCGGCCGCAATGTTCGGCACGATAGCCGACCTCAGAACCTCCCGGATGGCTTCGACGGCGCTCGATCCGAGCTCGGTGAATCGAACCCCGTAACCGGGAGGAAAGGGTCCGCGCCGCTGGTTCCCCTGATTCTCCCAGTTCACGACCGCCTCGAGCTCGAAGGAATACGGCTCTTTCGGAGGAAGGATCCTCAACCGCACCTGAGCCTGCGGCAGAAGCGACATGCTCGTCGCCACGTAGGCGCCCCCGGGGGACAGGGACAAGAGCTTCCCCGTACCCTCGTTGAACGAGGTTTTCAGCCAAACGAGGTAATCGTCCGAGAGGTCGACCCGCTGAATGACGCTCGCCATTTTCTCTTCTCTTTGTAAATGTTTGGTTCTATTATGCCAGAGTTCAGGGCAACGAGCCGAGGCTCCTCAGGAACTCGAGCCTCAGATTGATTCTCCGGCTGAAGCTTCCGGAAAAATGCTGCGTGACGGTGCGTGTCCCTCGTCGCTCGGCGTTTCGCATGGTCATGCAAGTCTGATCGGTCTCGAGCACGACGGCGGCGCCTCGTGCGCGAAGGTGGGCGACCAGTGCTTCGCCAATTTGTCGGGTCACCGTCTCCTGAATCTCGAGTCGGTGCGAGTAACAGTCCACTAGCCGTGTGAGGCTCGAGAGCGAAGCGAGCTTGGGCCCCGGAAGATAGGCCAGATGGGCGAGTCCGTGGTACGGAAGCAGGTGATGGGGGCAGAGTCCATGGAAGGGGATGGCCTTCAACAGCACCATTCCTACTGGCGACCGAGATTTTGGCACCCGGTACGCCTCCTGGAAGAGCTCCATCGGATCGACGTCGTAGCCGTCGAGAAACGTCTCGCTCCAAGCCCGGGCGACGAGCGCGGGCGTCGGCTCGAGCTCGGTACCTTCGACGACATGTCCCGAGGCCTCGAGGAAGCGACGCACGGCATCCTCCATCGCTTCGAGATCGAAGCGATTATCCACGGTCGCCATGGTAGATGACGCCGGCGTCGTCGGTCTCGTAGAGCTGCATTTCCTTCAGGCCCTCGAGGTGTGGCGTCAGGCGCTTCCACATCCAAATGACCACGTTCTCGGCCGTCGGATTGTCGAGAAACCGGTTCAAGTCGTCGTGGTCGATGACTCTCAGCACGTGCTCCTGCACGATCGTCTTGACTTGGAGAAAATCGACCGCTAGTCCCGTTGCCGGGTCGACCGGGCCTTCTACGAAGACCAGAAGCCTATAGTTGTGTCCGTGAGTATGAGAACAGGGCCCCGGATAGTGCGGCAATCGATGCGCAGCGTTGAACTGAAACTCGACGCGTAGGATCAAACTCCGATGACCTGGGCGGTCAGACTCCTCTCCCTGGGTCCGTCGAGCTCGGCGAAGAGAATGCTCTGCCACTGACCCAGCGGAATCTTGCCTTCCTGAATCGGGAGCGTGATGTTGTGTCCCAAAACGAGAGCGCGAATATGAGCATCGGCGTTCTTGCGCTCGCAATCAGAGCAGTCCTCGCAATTGTGCAGGTAACCGTGGTCGCGGTGCGCCAGCTTCTCGAGGAAATGCTTGACGTCGGCCATGAGCGCCGCCTGAAATTCGTTGATGAATACTGCCGTCGTCGTGTGCAGAGAGGAGAGGATCAGAAAACCCGCCTTCACTCCCGAGGACTTGACCAGGTCCCTGATGCGATCGGTGACGTTGTAGAGCTCGACCCGGGAGTCGGTCACCACCTTCAGCGTCCTCGAGAACATTTTCAAATTGCCCTCGAGCTCCTCCCATGTCCCTTCTTCCGCATCGTCCGTTTTCACTATGGCGCTGGCACTCAGGGACGCTCTACTGTTCATGTTGTCTGGTACTCCTTCTAGAGTTCTCGCCCGCTTCACTCCATATTGTGACAGAACGCGTTTCGTGCAACCACAGGATGGCCAAAAGAATTAATCTAGTACAGCCAGTCGGGTTTGGCAACCCCGACCACTGCATCTCGTTCAGAACACAGGGGCTAAGCTCCCGGTCCTTGCTCCTTCCCTGACGCCCCGTGTAAGCTCTCCGGCGGGGACATGCTGGAAGCCGCGTTTCTCTCCGAGCTCGCCGCCCTCGTGGAGCCCGAGGCTCTTCTCGTAGAGGCTCACCATGTCATCGCGTACGAATGTGACGGGTCGACGGCCTTCAAAGCCGCCCCTGACGCCGTCGTGCTTCCGCGCTCGACCGAGGAAGTAGCGCGCATCGTCCAAACCTGCGCCCGAGCGCGGGTCCCCTTCGTCGCGCGTGGTGCCGGTACCGGTCTCTCCGGGGGAGCCACGCCGAGCGCAGGGGGGGTAGTCATCTCGCTCGCGAGAATGAACCGTTTGCTCGAGCTCGACCTCGACAACCGGCTCGCTCTTTGCCAGACGGGGATCGTGAATCTGGAAATTTCGCGGTCAGTGGCGCGCCATGGGCTCTACTTCGCGCCGGATCCATCGAGCCAGTCCGCGTGCACCTTGGGGGGCAATATTGCGGAAAACTCAGGCGGGCCCCATTGTTTCAAATACGGTGCGACCACGGCTCACGTCGCCGGCCTGAGAGTCGTTCTTCCCGACGGACAGATCGTGAAGCTCGGAGGTCCGGGTGAAACCCCTGGTTACGATCTGGTCGGATTGTTCGTCGGTTCGGAGGGTACCTTTGGCATCGCGACCGAAGCGCTCGTCAGGCTGATGCCTCTGCCCGAAACGGTAAAGACTTTGCTCGCGCCCTTTCGGAGCATGGTTGCCGCGTGCGAGGCGGTCTCGGCCATCGTCGCCTTGGGTATAGTGCCTGCAGCGCTCGAGATGCTCGATCGGCGAACCATCGAGGTGATCGAGGCCGGGGCGCTCGCCGCCGGCTATCCGAAGGAAGCCGAGGCGGTTCTTTTGGTGGAGCTCGACGGTCCAGGCGCTGGCATGGACCGGATGGAACGGGAAGTGCAACGTATCTGCTTCGCGTGCGGGGCCGTGTCCGCTCAGGTGGCGGGAAACGAGGAAGAACGCGCTCGCTTGTGGTTGGGTAGAAAGGCCGCTTTCGGAGCGATGGGTCGGCTTTCGACCGATCTGTATGTCCAGGACGGTGTCGTGCCCCGTTCGAAGCTTCCCGAGGTGCTCGAGCGCGTGGCGGAGATCGCCAGCAAACACCGGATTCGCGTTGCCAATGTCTTTCACGCCGGTGACGGGAACTTGCACCCCTGCATTCCCTACGATGGTCGCGACGAGGACGAGAAGAGCCGCGTGCTCGCCGCCGGCCGCGAGATACTCGAGCTTTGCGTTTCCGTCGGGGGCTCCATTAGTGGCGAGCACGGGATCGGCGTCGAGAAGGCCGATTGTATGGACCTGCTGTTCTCGCCGGCGGATCTGGCGCTCATGCGGTCCGTTCGCGACGTCTTCAATCCCCATGGGCTTCTCAACCCAGGGAAAATCTTTCCAACCTCCTCGGGGTGCGGCGAGTCATCCGCGGTTCCGGCGGTCGCTGCCTTGCCCGGAGCCTGGATTTGACTCCCGAGGCGCCACGGCCTCTTCTGGATGGGGTGAGCTCGCGGCCGCCGCGGCCCGACGATCCGAAGATCGATGGACTGTCTCCGTGGCTGGTGCTCGAGCCCGAGAACGAATGGGCTCTCTCGCGAGCGCTCGAGCTCTGCCATCGAGAGTCCCTGGCGGTGGTTCCGGTCGGCTCGGGAACGAGACTCGCGCTCGGGAACCGCCCGAGCCACCTCGATGCTTATCTTTCGACACGCGCTCTCGATGGCGTCGTCGATCATATTCCAGGAGATCTCACGGTCACCGTCCGCGCCGGTACACTCGTGCGAACGCTCCAAGAGGAGCTCTTCGAGCAAGGCCAGTTCCTGCCCGTCGATCCGCCGCTTCCCGAGAGGGCGACCATCGGTGGGGTGTTCGCCCTGGGTGAGCCGGGATTCCGAAGGAGGCCGGGGGGGCGTCCGCGTGATCTTCTCTTGGGGTTCGAGGGGGTTCTCGCCGACGGAACCGTCGTAAAGTCCGGCGGTCGCGTCGTCAAGAACGTCGCGGGCTACGAGCTGTCCAAGCTCTTCACCGGATCGGCGGGGACGCTCTTCGTGATGACCCGAGCCCATCTCAGGCTGCGCGCTCTTCCCGAAAAGGCCGTTACGGTATGCGCCCGATTTCGACGCGCCGGCGAGGCTCGGTCGGGGTGGCTCGAGCTGATTCGGTCGCATTTGTTGCCCGAAGCCGCAACTCTTCTCAATCCAATCAGCTCGCGGGCCTCGAGTCTCGATGATTGGTGCCTCGTCTTGCGATTCGAAGGCCTTTCCGAGGAAGTGAGCGCTTCAGCAGAGGCCGCAAAAAAAAGACTTCCGGGAGCGGCCGAGATATCGTCTCGAGTCTGGGACTGGATACGAGACTTCCCGCTAGGGGCGACGGGCAAAGACGTCCTCGTGCTCCGGGGACTGGTGGCGCCCGCGCTCACTTTCGAGCTCGCCGAGGAGTGGCGAGACGGGGGACCCCTGATCGCCCATCCCGATTCGGGAATCGTCTTCAGCCGTACCGAGGAGCCGGATGGGTTGGCCGACAGGCAGGACGTGGCGAGGCGTCTCGGTGCCAACGTGGTCTTGGAGCAGGCGCCGCCGGGCCTAAAGGAGGAAGTGGACGTGTTCGGCGAGCCGCCGAAGGCATTTGCCATCATGAAACGCCTCAAGCAGGAGCTCGACCCGAGGGGCATCCTCTCGCCGGGACGATTCGTCGGGAGACTTTGAGTTACGCCAATGAGTGAGCTTTCGTCGCCACAGCAGAAGCTGTATCAGAAGACACTGTCCTGCGTGCACTGAGGGCTCTGTCTGCCGGCGTGCCCGGCATACGGGGTCTCGCCGCGGGAGTCCATTGCGCCGCGCGGGCAGGTCTACAACATTCGGGCCTGGCTCGAGGGGAGGCTTCCCCTCGGCCACGGCCTGGCCGACGAGATCTACGACTGCCTCGCGTGCCGAGGCTGTGAGTCCGTGTGCCCCGCGGGCGTTCCCGTCGGCTCGATCATGGAGGACGCTCGGAGCCTCGTGACGGACGCGCGCGCGGAGAGCTTCTTCTTGCGGGCGAGCAAAAGAGTCATGCTCGAGGGAGTCGTCGCCCGTCCCGCCCTGCTCTCGCTCGCCATCACCTTTCTGCGTTGGGCCGAGCGGCTGGGCCTTCGGGCGGCGGCTCGGAGAGTGTTCGGCGAGCGGATGGCTTTGCTGCCCCCGATTCCCCGAAGGAGCCCCCCGCTGCCCGAGGTCGTTCCTTCCGAGCGAAAGAGGCGAAAGCGAGTGGCTCTCTTCACCGGATGCATCGCCTCGCATCTGTTTGCCGATGTCAACGAGGCTACCGCGCGAGTACTCGCGAGAAACGGTTTCGAAGTGATCGTTCCCAGACGACAGGTCTGTTGTGGCGCGCTTCATCTTCACAATGGCCTGTCGAAGGCCGGAGGCAAGCTCGCCCGCGCAAACATCGATGCCTTCGAGCCCCTGGGGGCGGATGCGGTGATCGTCAATGCCGCGGGTTGCGGTGCCGTCTTGACCGAGTACGGAGAGCTCCTCGAAGGTGATCCGCGGGCCGTCTCCTTGGCGAGAAGCGTCGTGGACGTATCGGCCTTCCTGGTGCGCGAGGGCTTCGAGGCTCCCTCGAAGGGCCTGGGGAGCGTTCGCATCGCCTACGACGCCCCTTGTCATCTCTTTCACGGACAACGTGTGAGAAGCGAGCCCAGGGAGCTGCTCTCGCGGATTCCCGGCGTAGAGCTGGTAGATTACCGGGACTCGGAACGCTGCTGCGGAAGCGCCGGCATCTACAACGTGATTCGTTATGACATGTCGATGAAGGTGCTCGAAACAAAGATGAGAGAGCTCGAGACGACCCGGGCCGATGTCATCGCCACTGGGAACCCCGGATGCCTCCTGCAGCTGTCCGAAGGGGTGCGGCGCTCCGGGATTGGGGCCGAAGTCGCTCACCCCATCGTGCTTCTCGATCGGGCGTACCGCCAGTCGAGCCTTGCAGGCTGATGAAAAAGTACAGTCCAGCCTGCGCGAGCGGAGCGAGCCCGGCGCGAAGCGCCGCAAATGCCGAGCCGTGGCGGCCGATCGAGCGCGGGTCCCGCCACGGCATTGAGCACGGGCAGGGTGCTCAAAACGCAGCTCAGCCTGCGCGAGCGGAGCGAGCCCGGCGCGCTTGCCGCGCCGTAAGCAGCCCGAGCCGTGGCGGCCCGATCGATTATGGGTCCCGCCACGGCATTGAGCATTAGAAAGGAGACAGCCCTTGGCCTACCGTCTGGACAACCGTTCGCTCACCAAAGTCGGCGTCGTCGGATCGGGGCAGATCGGGCCGGACATCGCCCTGCACATGACGAAGGTGCTCGAACCTCACGGTGCTCGCGTCGTCGTGGTCGACATCTACGACAAGGCGCTCGACGCCGGCCGAAAGAAGCTAGATCGCAAAGTCGACAGGGGGATCGAGACCGGAGCCTTCTCGGCCGAGCAGGGCCCGCAGATGAAGGCGAACGTCCTGTTCACCGAAGACTACGAAGCGCTCCGAGACGCGGAGTTGGTCATCGAAGCGGCGACCGAGGATCTCACGCTCAAGCGAAGGCTATTCTCACGACTCGAGGACCTGGTCGGGCCGGAAACGATTCTGGCATCGAACTCCTCCCACCTCGAGCCCGAGAGAATCTTTGCGGAGCTTCGAGCTCCCGCGCGGAGCGTCGTCGCGCATTATTTCTTCCCCGCCGAGCGGAATCCCATCGTGGAGGTGGTTCCCGGTGAGGCCACCGAGGAGCGCGTGACCAAGTGGCTTCTGTCGTTCTACGAGCAGATCGGCAAAGTCCCCCTGAGGATCGGGAGCCGCTACGGTTATGCCATCGATCCGATCTTCGAGGGCTTGTTCCAGGCGGCGGCCAATGCCGTCGAGGAAGGGCTCGGCTCGACCCGGGAAGTCGACGAGATCGCCCGACGGGTGCTCGGCCTCGGCGTCGGGCCTTTCACGGCAATGAACCTCACGGGAGGCAATCCCATTACGGCGCACGGGCTCGACGAGATGCACGAGCGCGTTCACCCCTGGTTCCGCACGCCGGAACTGATGAGACGCCAGATCGCCTCGGGAGAACCATGGGAGGTGCCGGCGCGAGGCGAGCGGGTCGAGATACCGTCCGAGCGGGCAAAACCGATCGAAGAGCGCATGCTCGGCGCCTACTTCGGTCTCGTCAACGAGGTACTCTCGAGCGGAATCACTAACATCGCCGACCTGGAGTTGGGGGTGTCCCTGGCCCTTGCCGTGCGCCCGCCTTTCGCTTTCATGAACGCCCTCGGGATCGAAGAAGCGCTCGAAAGAGTGCGCGCTTATCACCGCGTCAGCGAAAGCTTTCCCGTCGGGAGCGCTCTGGTCGATCAGGCGGCTTCCGGCGAGCCGTGGAAGATTCCGTGCGTGCTGCGCCGCGACCGGAAGGGCGTCGCGGTTCTGACTATCCGCCGTCCCCAGGTCCTGAACGCGCTGAACGATGACGTCTTCGATCAGCTGGCGGGTCATCTTCGTGACATCGCTTCTGACGATGCCATCGTGGGAGTGGTTCTCACCGGGTTCGGGCAGAAGGCCTTCGTTTCGGGCGCCGACGTCTCGATGCTCGCCGCAATCACTTCAGTAGAGGAAGGGGAGCGCATGTCGCTCGGCTCGCACGAAGTTCTGATCCAGATCGAGGATTTCCCCAAGCCGGTCATCTGCGCCTACAACGGTCTCGCGTTCGGCGGAGGGAACGAGCTGGGGATGGCCTGTCATGCAAGGCTTGCCCGGAAGGGTCTTGCCGTACTAGCAGCGCAGCCCGAGCCAAATCTCGGAATCATTCCCGGTGCCGGTGCCACCCAGAGGTTGCCGCGGCTCGTGGGGCTCGAGAAGGCTTGGCCTCTGCTTCGAACGGGGCGAGCGATCTCGAGTGCGGAAGCGCTCGAGATGGGTCTCGTCCGCGATGAGGTCGAAGGGGACCCCGTCGAAACGGCCGCGGCTCTCGCCCGCGACGTCGCCTCCGGCGAAGTCGGGCTTTCGAAGATTCCACGGGAACCGATCCAAGTCCCGCCGAGCCTTCCTGACGTCGACATCGGGCATCGGTCCCGTGCCGTTGATGCCATCCTGCAAAAGGCGATTCTGGAAGGCGCTCGTCTGCCTCTCGCGGAGGCTCTTCGGTACGAAGCGAAATGTTTCGGTGAGGTGTGCGGTCTCGCCGACATGCGCATCGGGGTGACCAACTTCATCGAGAACGGCCCAAGGGCGAAAGCGAAGTTCGAGCACAGGTAGAAAAATCCTATTTGCGCCCCTCGACGAGATGTTCCCACGATTCGAGTAGATCGAGGCGCCTCGCCAAGCCTTCCAGCTCCGAGGCGGACGAGGCGTCGAGTGGAATGCCGTTGGCTCGTCGCTCCTGTTCGAGAGCGAACTCGGACTCGCCCGGGTAGAAGACCCTCGGTGCCCCGGATGGTGGGGTACGGGTCAGCTGACGAATCATGTCTTTCATCTGATTTCTGAAACGCACCCACGGAGCGAAGGCCCTTACCCGGATGGCGAGGAAGAAATGCCCAACCCCGGCGACGTCCGGATGTTTCGCCTCGGCTCCCGCGAGTTGGCGTCCAAAGGAAGCGCCCGAGAGGACGCCGGAGAGGATGTCGAAGGCGAGAGCCAAGCCGAATCCTTTGTGAGAGCCGGTCTCGGGATGGCTTCCGAGCGGCAGAAACTTCATCGCTTCGAGGGCTGCCTCGGGGCTCGTAGTCGGCTCCCCCGCGCTGTCGACCGCGAGCCCGATGGGAATGGGCTCGTTTCGGCGAAGAGCCTCTTCGATGGACGAGCGCGAACCTGCCGTGGTCGCAATATCGAGCACGAAGGGCGAGGCGTCCTCGGGGCTCGGAATGGCGATGGCGATCGGATTCGCGCCCAACATCGGCTTCGTTCCATAGGTCGGAAGCATTACGGGAACGGAATTGGAAACGACGATGCCGATCATCTGCTGTTCGAGCCCCATTCGGGCGTAGTAGCCCGCCATGCCGAAATCGTTGCTATTGCGTGCCGCCACGCCGGACACGCCAAATTTGTTGGCCAGGCGAAGCGAGAGCTCCATTGCCTGCTGGGCGACCAGATGGCCCATCCCGTTGTCTCCGTCCACGACGGCCGCCGCCTGTTCCTCGGTGACGACCTGAATTCGCGGGACCGGGTTGATCAGCCCCGAGCTGATGCGGGACGCGAAGAATGGAAGCCGCCGAACGCCCTCGCCCTCTACGCCAGCGAGGTCGGCAGCGACCAGAGCATCGCCCACCTTGGAGGCATCTTTCGCGGGAAGGCGAAGCCGCTTGAGGACTTCGCGCACGAAGTAGTGGAGTCGACCGTGCCGAACGTACAGCCTGTCATTCACGTCGACGCCTGGAGTCTGGTCGGATAGGTTGCGCTTCGTCATCGTTCGAGCGGGGCGGAACGCAAATGCTACTCGCGGCGCGCCCAGAATGCCAGCGCGTGAGGCGTTCTGCGCTGCTCTGATTCCGCGGGGAGCCATCCCCTCAGCCCGGGGGAGAAAGACCACGCGCTGAATCCGTGGGATGTGCGCACGCGCCAGCTAACCGGGAGCAATGCAAGGATTTTCGGACCTCGATCCATCCGAGGGAGGATGGCATCGGGCTTGCAAACTAGCCCATGGCGCCTTTGAGGGGATTCTACCGTGGAGACGATGACCGGTGCCCGTAACGTCCTGCTTCTGGCCACTGCCCAGAGGGTATATGGGTTCGACTTCGACGAGATTGTTCGCGTAGCCATCGGCCGACACCAGTCGAACGACCTTCAATTCGATTCACGCAACGTCTCCAACTACCACGCCGAGATCGTGGGCGAGCCCGATGGCCTCGTGCTTCGAGATTTGGGGAGCACGAACGGCACTTATGTGAACGACAACCGCATCCGGCAGGTGCGGCTCGTGCACGGAGATCGGATTCGTATCGGAAGACACGAGATCGGGGTTTTGCTCACAGGATCGACTCCCGCTGCCGTTGCCTTGCAGGTGCCCGTAAGTGTCGGCGGGCAGCAAGGGGAGTTCGGTCGTATGGATGGCAACGGTGACTTGACCCTCGGTAGGCTCCTCGTGGGTATGTGCCGGAAAGGTGAATCGATGCTTCTGATGCTCCTGCGCGGCACGAACGAGGAGATTCCTGTTTACATTCTCAACGGCCGCATCGTCCACGCACAGGCCGGTAAGGCGCGAGCCGAGAAGGCCTTGTATCGCGCTTTCGAGTGGTTCAAGGGAGCTTATCGAGTCGAGCCCTACCCTGCCAACGACGGCGTCGCGCGCACGATGGGAATCCCGGTGGAGGCACTGGTTCAAGAGGGCGAACGGCAGGCGGCCGAGCTCGACCAGCTCATGGCGCGAATTCCGCCGCCCGAAGTGACGCTGCGCCTTCGCGAGAGCTCGAAGATCCGAATTTGCGATTTGACGGCGGCGGAGCTCGATGTCTTCAAAGGGCTCATCCGATACGGAACACTCGGGGAAACGATGGAAGAGTCGCCGATGACCGACCTCACGGTAATGAGCGTAGTGCATTCCCTTCTCCAGAAGAAAGTCTTCGAGGTCGAGGAAGGCGCCTCGCTTCTCCAGCAGACCAACGCGATCACCCGACCCTGAGACCTGGCGGGGATCCGGACGAGTTTCCTGCAACCCCGTCCTTGCTTCCCCGCTTGTGCTCTCCTTTGTTCCGTGGTAGTTTCACCCCGATCGAGATCACAGCTTTCGAGCTCGGAATTGAGGCATCGATCATGTCCATCCCCGACAGGGAGGCTTCACCGTGATGAGCTGCTCGAGTCGCCGATCTGCTGACCGCGAAGGGTTTACCCTCATCGAGGTTCTGGTGGCCATGTTGGCCGCCCTCATCGTGCTGGCCTCGGTTTTTGCCTTGCTGGCCGGAAGCCAGGACAGTTTTCGGCGAGAGAACGAGGTCGCCGATACTCAAATGTCGACCCGTGCGGGTATGGTCTACCTGACCCGTGACCTGTCCACGGCTTCGTATCGCACCCCACCGATGGCCGCGATTCTCTGGAACGACGGAGGCGGCATCAATCCTGACGAGGTCACGATCATCTCCGCGCACCCCGACTATCCGACCTGCATGCCGATGCAATGTGGAAATCAAGGTCAAGGCCGCGGTGGTGGACCGTGTGGAACCATCGATCAATCCTCAGTGTTGCGCATCGAACCCGATTCCATGGAGCCGAGCCCTTTGAGTCCCGAGACAGCCTACTCACAGGGGATGGTCCTTACAGCCATCGAAACGGGCGATTGCAATCAGGATGGTCTGATCGGGTTCTATCCTTTCGAGGTCACCCAGCCACCGCGCATAACGAACGCCGGTGGGCAAGAAGTCCTTCAGATCAACCACAATCCAGGCAAAAGCAGCGGGATGAACCCGCCCGGGGGGTTCAATCGCGAGATCCGGGAGGACTGCGCGCTGATCGGTCTGTTCCGGGTCATCACCTATCGAGTGAGTCCTGCACCCCCAGACGGCAACTCCACTCTCGAGAGGCGCGACCTGAGCGCCGGTCCGGAATGGGTGTCGGTCGCCGACAACATCGAGAACTTGCAGGTCCGCTACGGCGTCGGAAACTCTCCGGACCTCGTTGACCTGCCCAGCCCACCGAATGGCGACCCGGCGACCTGGATCCATCGCGTCCAAGTCTCCATCACTGGCCGAAGCGAGAGCACGAACCTGAAAGGCGCGTCAGCGGGTGTCTTCGACCCGGCGGATACCTACCTGCGGAGAACGATATCGAGCACGGTCAGCCTGCGAAACGTGGTGCTGGCGTCCGAGAACTTTTTTGCCGAAGGCCAGGAGCCCCCAGTACAGCCTTAGGATTCTTTAGTAGAAAACGGCGCCGCCGTCGACGTTCAACGCCTGGCCGTTGATCCCGCGAGCCTCCTCCGAGGCGAGCATCACGGCTACGGCCGCCACTTCCTCGGGCTCGATGAAACGGTTCTGAGGCGATAGCTTCTCGAGCCACCTCTTCGCGTCTTTTTCACTCCGGCCGGTTTTTTGGCTGATGTTCTTCGCCGCCCGTTCCGACATCTCGGTGGCCACGAAGCCTGGGCAGATAGCGTTCACGGTGACACCATGGGACGCCATCTCTAGGGCGAGCGCGCGCGTGAATCCAATGAGCCCATGCTTGCTCGCACAGTAGGCTGCCGTATAGAGAAAACCGACCTTGCCCGCCGTCGAAGCGATGTTGATGACCCGGCCCCATCCCGAAGCCACCATCCCAGGAAGAAACGCCCGGGTAACGCGAAAAGCACCCGTGAGATTGGTGTCGAGATGGGATTGCCAGTGCGCATCGTCCATCTCCAGGACTTTCACGCTTCCGGCGATTCCGGCGTTGTTCACGAGGATGTCCACGTCTCCGACGGCGGCCTTCGCGCGCTCGATCGAGCCGGCGTCGGTCACGTCCAGAACCACACGTTCGGCGCCGGGGAGAGGCGCCAGGGAGTCGAGCCGTCGGGCGGTCAGCACCAGCTCGGCGCCTTCTCCGGCGAAGGCCAGGGCAATCGCGCGCCCTATGCCGCGGTTGGCCCCAGTGATGAGGGCTCTTCGTCCCTGCAGCTTCATCCCGACGTCCATCCGTGTACCAGAACGATCACGATCGCGGCCGGCACGATCCAGCGAATCCAGAAAATCCAGAACCGGCCAATGGGAATGGAAGCGCCCCGGCGTATCTCTTCGAGCACGCGCCCCCTTTGCACGAACCATCCCAGGGCGACGAGAGTCAGGGCGCTCCCCACGGGCTGCATCGTAGATCCCCAGATGAGATCGTTCCACATGAGAATATCGGAGCTCGCCATCGAGGGCATCGCGACGAGCAGGTCGGCGATAATGAGAATGGCGAGAGCGCGCCCGCGTCGGAAGCCGCAGTAGTGGTGGAGGCCGTCCACGAGCACTTCCATCGCTGCGATGGCCGAGAGGAACGCGGCGAGAAAGAGCGCGCCGAAGAAGAGGCCGCCCATGAGCGCCCCTCCCGGCATCTCGGCGAAGACTCCCGGAAGCGTGATGAACAGCAGCGAAGGGCCCGAGTCGGGCTCGACGCCCATCGCGAAGACCGCAGGGAGAATCGCCAATCCACCCAGCAGCGCAGCGGCGAGATCCCCCCCGGCTGTCGCGATGGCCATTCCGGGTATGTCTTCGTCGTCGCGCAGGTAACTTCCGTAAACGAGAAAGAACGTGCCCCCGAGCGACAAGCTGAAGAACACTTGACCGAGCGCCGCGAGCGCCGTTTGTCCGTTGAGCTTGGACCAGTCGGGAAGCAAGAAGAATCGAATGCCGTCACTCGCTCCCGCGAGAGTCACGGAGCGAGCGATGACGACGAGAAGAGCGAGAAAGACGAGGGGCATGATGATCCGCGAAGCCCATTCGATGCCCTTCCGCACCCCGAAGAACAGCACGCTCCCGATGGCGAGAAACGTGAGTGCGGTGACGGAGACGTTCGTCATCGTGATGCCCGATAGAGTGTGGTCGAAGTAGCTCGCTGGGTCAGCCCCAGCCGATCCGACGAAAGCGGTCTCGAACGCGTAGAAGGCCACTTGGCCAACGACGAGGGTGTAATAGGACTCGGCCATGAATACCGTGAAGAACAGAACGAATCCGATCGCTCCTCCGCCGGGCATGCCGACCGACGAGAAGGCCCCGGCGGTTCCTTGACGCGTCAGCCGCCCGAGGGTCCACTCCGCCATGATGGCCGGTATTCCCAGAAGTACCGCGAACAGGATGTAGAGGGCAACGAAGGCCGCACCACCGTAGCTTCCCGCCATGTACGGGAAACGCCACACGTTGGCGAGGCCGACCGCTACGCCAATCAGCACCATGATCGATCCGAACCGCGAGCCGAAGGTCTCTCGCGTTCCGGTCGTCATGCCCGCCCTTCAGGCGTGCTCGGGTGGCGGAGCCAGCGCGACGAGAAGCACGAGCCGCTCGTCGGAGAGGTTCTCGACTCCGTGACGCTCCCCGGCGGGAGCGAGAACGGCCTGGCCGGGCCCGACCTCCTTGGCTTCGTCGCCGACGTGCAGCCGGGCGTGACCTTCGAGGACCACGTACACCTTCGTAGACGCGACATGGGCGTGCGCTCTCTGTTCCTGTCCGGGCTCGAGGCAGTAGACGTCGAGAAACATCTCGTTCGTCGAGAAAAGGCTCACTTTCTGCATCTTCTCGGGCGAGAAACGGCAGGCGTCGAATATCGTGCGAATCTCCATGGTCAGATCCTGGTCTTCAAATAGTCGCGCGCCTCGAGTGCCTGCCCCGTGACCGAGCGCGACTCGTCCGAGGCGAGGTGGACGAAGACTTCCGCGATGTCCTCGGGAGTTGGAAGCGTCATCGGATCCTCGTCGGGATAGGCGTCTGCCCGCATCTCGGTGCGAGTGGCTCCCGGATTCACGCTGTTGACGCGGATGCCATGAGGCTCGAGCTCGACGGCCAGCACCTGCGTGAAACCCTCGAGGCCGAACTTGGAGACGGCGTAGGGGCCCCAGTTGGGCTTGCCGCGGCGGCCCACACTCGAGCTCACGTTGATGATCGAGCCTTCGCCCTTCTCGATCAGGTGTGGCAGAAGCGGTCGCGTTACGTAGAAGAGACTCGAAGTGTTGACTCGAAGCACCTCGTCCCAGGTGAGGACATCCACGTTCACGATGGGAGTGCGGAGCCCGAGGATGCTCGCATTGTTCACGAGAATCGTGAGATGCGGAAAGCGCTCGATGGCGGCTTCGACCAAGCTTTGGGCCTCGTCGGGGTCGCCGACGTCCGCGCCGAAATACGCGACGGCGCCCTGGCGTCCGGCCGATCGCTCGATCTCGCCCGCGGCCCGCGCGAGCGCGTCGTGACTCCGGGCGCAGAGGAAGACCGAAGCCCCCTCGCGAACGAAAACCGAAGCGAGCCCGCGTCCCAGGCCCCGGCTCGCGCCGGTAATGAGCGCGGCCTTGCCCTCCAGTCGACTCATGATGGCGCCGTTCCATTCCTCGTCATTTCTTCTGCTCGAGAAGCTTCTTGAGGGTCTTCATCTCCTCGTCGAGGACTTTTTGTTTGGAGGAGATGTTCATCACGTAGGTGAAGAGGGCAATCCAGACGACGGCGTAGGCCGCAAAGAGGTAGCTCATGCGAGCTCGAGCTCCTTATGCAATCGGTCGACTTCGTGGCGGGTGTCTTCCACGGCGAGCCGTTTCTGCACCAGCCACAGATACAGACAGGAGAACGCAGCGAACGCCATGTACAGCGCCTGGCGCATCTGAGGGTGAAGGCCGGAACCCTCGCTCTCCACGATGACGGGCGAAGGATGCTGCGTCCGCCATAACCAGATCGCCATGAAGACTATGGGAACATCGACGAACGCGATGATGGCGACGACCGAAGCGAGCTTGGCACGCTTCGTCTCATCGGGAACGTAGCGCCTCAACATCAAATAGCCGATGTACATCAGCCAGAGCACGAAAGCGGTCGTCAGTCTCGGATCCCAGGTCCAGTAGACGCCCCAGGCGTACTTCGCCCAGATGGGACCCATGGTGATTCCGATCGTGGTGAATAGAACACCGACCTCGGTGGACGCGAGTGCCACATCATCGAAGAGCCGGTCTTCCTTCCAGAGATACAGAATGCTCGCTCCGAAAGTTACCGCGAAGGCGACGAAGGCAACCCACCAGCTGGCTACGTGGAAATAGAAGATGCGCTGGACGTCGCCCATCGTGCGTTCGGTCGGTGCATATACGAAGGCGCCGTACAGGGCAACGATCATACTGACGAAACAGACATAGGGCAGGACCTTCGAATACTGCTTCCTCATGTTTTGCGGCGGATTATACTATGCACCGAAGGGAGCGCTGTCATGCCGACACGGCACCTCACGGGGTGAGTCGCATCGATCGAGCGCCCATCGTTTTCTCCTGCCTCGGGCACCTCTACGTGCATTTCTGCACGGCTTTCTACTTTGTGATCGTGCTCGCCCTCGAGCGCGACTGGGAACGCCCGTTTCACGAGCTCATCGAGCTGTGGACGCTCGGCTCGCTCCTCGTCGGCCTCGCCGCGCTCCCCGCCGGACTTCTCGGCGACCGTATCGGATCGGCAAGGATGATGGCCGTGTTCTTCGTCGGAATGGGAGCCGGGAGCTGTGCCGCTGGCCTTTCGAGCTCTACGGAGGCCATTATGGCGTCCCTCGCCGTGATTGGTCTGTTTGCGTCCATCTATCATCCGGTCGGGATTCCTTGGCTGGTTCGTCACGCGAGGACGCGACCGGGCAAGAGCCTCGGTGTGAACGGCATCTTTGGCTCGGCGGGCTCGGCGCTCGCAGGCATCGTGTCGGGCTCGCTCGTCGACTTGGCCGGTTGGCGCGCGGCCTTCCTCGTCCCCGGGCTCGTCTGCGGCGCGACGGGTGCGGTGCTTTTCGCGTTTCTCGCCTCGGGCCGCATCCGAGATGAGAGGCCGGCCCCGAGGGCGGATTCTTCCGAGCCATCGGCCGACGGACGACGGGTCGTGGGCATCTTGCTCGCGACCATGTTTCTCGCGGGACTCGTTTTCCACGCCACGCAGACATCGCTTCCCAAGCTCTTCGAGCAGCGCCACGGCGGGCTCGTCGAAGAAGGCGCATTCGGCATCGGGCTTCTCGTCGCGCTCGTCTACGGGGCGGCGGGTATCATGCAAGTGATGGGTGGGCACCTTGCCGATCGCTACCCGCTCAAGCCCGTCTATTTGGGGGCCATCCTTCTTCAGGTGCCCTTGCTGTGGGTGGCCGCCTCGATCTCGGGACTGCCGCTCGTCGTGGTGGCCACGCTCATGGTGATGGCGAACGCCTCGGCCCTGCCAGCGGAGAACATGCTCCTGGCGCGCCACACTCCGGAGCGGCGCCACGGTTTGTTTTTCGGTGTGAAGTTCGTGATGACTTTCGGTGCCGCGCCCCTCGCCGTAGCTCTGGTCTCCACCGTTTCTAGCCGAACCGGAGAACTTCATTGGCTCTACGTGTTTCTCTCGCTCTTTGCCCTCGCCGCCTTTGTCATTGCGGCGTTCCTACCCTCCCTGCGAGCCCCGTTGACAGAATCCGTTCTCGTCCCTACCATGGAAGAAACAACTCAAATCTAGAGTCTCGCTCGCGCGAGACGGTTTTTCTCACCGAGGTTCGATTGAAGAACGACGATCTGGTCGGCGGGGTTCTGTGGCTGCTCGGGGTGGCAACCCTCTTTCTGCTCGCGACCGCCGTCGCGCTGGCGATGGCGCGCGACGGGCTGGTCCTCTGGGACGAGGCGAAGGAGGCGGTGCGGGCGCTCTCGACGTTCTCCACTCTACTCGTGGGGGTCGTGGTGGCGGTACACCTCAAGGGAACTCGCGCGAAGAAGTAGACCGCTCGGCACGCTCGGACTTCCGAGCCCTCTTTGTCTCTCAACCTGCTTATAATGAGCGACCATGTTCGGTCTTCCCACGAGCACGACCCTTCTCCTTTTCGGGTTTCCCGCTCTCTGGATTGTCTACACGGTGGTGTTTCTCGTCGCCACGCGTAAGTGGGATCGCGGATCGAGATCGTGAACCTAACGGTCGTTCTCTTTCTCGTTCTCTACTACGTCATCGTACTGGGAATAGGCTTCTGGGCGATGCGCCTGGGCGCAGACGAGGATCTCGAGGGGTTCCTTCTCGGAGGTCGAAGGGTTGGCCCTCTCGTGACCGCTCTCACCCTGCAAAGCACGTCGATGAGTGGCTACATGTTTCTCGGCGCCGGGGCGCTCGGTTTCACTCAGGGCTACTGGGGCCTGTGGTATGCGGCCGGAGACATCGGCGGCGGCGTGCTGAACCTGAGCGTGATCGGGCGCCGCATGCGCAAGCTCTCTCAGATGATGGGCTCGCTCACTTCGATCGAGTATCTGGAGAACCGCTATCCCTCACCGGTGACCCGACTCGTCGCCTCGGCGCTTTCGGTCTTTCTGCTGTCCTTTTACGTTATCGCCCAGTTCATTGCCGGCGGCAAGGGAATGGAGCTCGTGACCGGACTCTCGTACCCTGTTTCTCTTGCCATAGCGCTGGGAATCATCCTCATCTATACGTTCCTCGGTGGCTATCTTGCCGTCGCCTATACGGATTTTTTCCAGAGCCTGGTCATGCTGGTGGGCATGGTCTGGATCCTGGCTGCCTCGCTCTACCATGTGGGAGGCTTCTCCAGCGCCAACCAGGCCATAGGCGAGCTCGATCCGACTCTGCTTACGGTGTGGGGGAAGGGACTCGGATTCGAGGGTCAATGGGGTGTCGTGCTCGGTGCGGTCCTCGTCTTTTCGGTCGGCTACATGGGCTGGCCCCACGTCGTCACCCGCCACATGGCGATGAGCCGTCCTGGAACGGCAAGGCTGGCAGGCGCCTACGCGACGCTCTGGAATCTCCTGTTCGTCTCGTCACCCTATCTCGTCGGCATCCTGGCTTTGGTTATTCTCCCGGAGCTCGTCGACCCCGAGCTTGCCATTCTTCGCGTGGCACAATTCGTCTTGCCACCTGCGATCACCGGTCTCGTGATGGCGGCGATCATGGCGGCCATCATGTCGACGGCGGATTCGCTCCTCCTGCAGACAGGCTCCATCGCGTCACGCGATCTCTATGAGCGCTTTCTGAACCCGAGGGCATCGGAGCGGCAGATGGTGCTCGTGTCCCGCGGACTCGTGGCGGCCATCGGTATCGTGGGATACTTCGTGGCGCTGGTCGAGCCTCCCGCCGTTGCCTTCATCGTAATATTCGCTACGTCGGTACTCGGAAGTGCTTTCGCACCCGCCTATATATGCGCCGTATGGTGGAAGAAGGCCAATACGCCCGGCGCGATCGCCTCCATGGTGGCTGGCGCCAGCGTATCGATCGGCTGGGAGGTCGCAAAGCTCGCCGACGCGACGACCCTCCACCCCATGTTCGCCGGAATCTTGGCATCGAGCTTGACCATCGTCGTCGTGAGCCTGGCGACCCAAAGAATCTCAGTGGTAGCGCCCCACATCGTTGCCGCGATGGAAGAAGCCTCGCGCCTGGGACCCATTCCCCGAGAGATGCTGGGGATGGCCGACTTCGCTCTCAGACCCGAGGCCGCAGAGATCGCTTCGTTTCTCACGAAGCGGAGCCGGAAAGAGAAGTGAATGGGTAGGCGATGGGTCTCGAGCCTCGAAGGGGCGATTGGAAGGGACGAGATCGAGCGTCTGTCCCCCAACGCGCGGGCCGAGCTCCGAGTGTACTATCCGTATCACTGGTTCGTATCTCGTGCCCCAGGCCGCCAGGTTCACTTTCTCGTCGACGCGAGGAAAGGGCTCGTGGCTACCGCGGATCCCTTTCAGACCGAGACTCGCGAAGTCGCGGAAGAGGACGTGCTCGCCGCCGCGGTCGGCGAGGACGAGGCCCGTCAACGTGTGCGACGCCACGTTGCCCGGATCCCCCATCGAGGTGGAGACCGGAGGCTCTTCGAGAACGGCATCGTATACAAGCCCTTCTGGATTCTCTCGCTGTCGTCGCCGCCGGGGAGTCGCCTTCATATGCTCGTGGATGGCATCACCGGACGCGTACATCCTCTCGGTTTCGGTGCGGGGTCCGGCCTTGCCGAAGCGGAGGACGCTGTGCCATGATTCCAACCCGAAACAGGAGGGATGAAAGTGCGTAAGCCAACACCTTATGCCCTCGTCTTGGCGCTTCTCTGTGCTCCGGCGCTCGTCGCCCAGAGTGAGGAGAGTCAGGAGACCGACGAGGCTTCCTACGAGCTTCTGGACGCGATTCGCGACGGACAGCTCAGGGACGTACGCCGTCTGATTCAGGCGGGTGCCAACGTTAACTCGATCTCTGACGGGGGCATGCCGGCGGTGAGCCACGCAGCGATGCGAGGGAACGCGGAAATCGTCCAGGCGCTCGTGGGCGGAGGTGCGGACCTAGAGCGCAAGGACCGGGCGGGGGCAACCGCCCTGATGTATGCGGCTCAGTTCGGACACAATGAAGTCGTCGCCGCCCTGGTTGGGGCGGGCGCGGACGTAAACGCCACCGACAACATCGGGTGGACTCCATTGATCCGCGCGGCCGTGGGGAGAAACGCCGAGGCGACGCGGGCGCTGCTCGAGGCGGGCGCGAACGCGAACGCCACGGACTTCTTCGGTCGAACGGCGTCGCAGGTGGCGGAGGGCAGAGACGCCGACGAAGTGATCGCGGCTCTGAGCGGAAGCTCTTAGGTTTCGCCCGAAGCCTTCGTTGGAAGTCGTAGTCGAGCTCTCACTCTTCGAGCACGTATTCGAAAGTGAGCCAGGAGACGACGAAGAAGACCACGGCGAATACGATCAGGACGCGGATCCACGTTCCGGGGCTCGAAAGTGGCTCCGGGTTGAAGAGGAGTCGCGTCGACTCCGCGGCTCCGATCACCAGGGGAACCACGGCGGGAAACAGAAGGACGGGAAGAAGCACCTCGCGCATCGACGTGTTCGCCGCCACCGCCGACAGACTCGTGCCAACCGCGGAATAGCCTACCGTTCCCAACAGCAGAACGACGACGAAGCGGAACATGTCCCCGATAGAGAGGACTTCCCATAAGCTCACGTTGAAGAGCACCATGAACAACGGAAGTATGAAGATCTCCGTCGCGAACATGAAAACGGAATTGGAGACGAGCTTTCCGAGGTAGATGGCGCTTCGGTCCGCGGGAGCGAGCATGAGGCCGTGAATGCACCGGGTCTCGGCCTCGGCGGCGAAGCTGCGGTTCAGTCCCAGCGTCCCAGCGAAGACGAAGGCGACCCACAGCACCCCCGGGCCGAGCTCCAGAGCCCGCTGCCGGTCGAGCACGAGCGTGAAGTTGAAAACGAGAAGCACGAGGGCCGCGAACACGAACATCGACGAGACCATCTCCTTGGTGCGCAGCTCGGTGCGGATGTCCTTTTCCACGATGGCGAGGACCACCCGAACGAAATCACGGGATGCCTGGCTCACGGGATGATCACCCGGCCAACAGACGTCGCATTTCCGCGCTCGAAGCCCCGGTAGCGTCGGTGGCGATGCGTCCCGAATCCATCAACAGGATGCGGTCGGCAATCGCGACACCACGGTCCACGTCGTGGGTCGTGAGGATGACGGTCGTGTCCCGACGCAACGATGCGATCCGGTCGCTCAAGCGCTCGCTCGATACGGTGTCGAGCCCAGTGAAAGGCTCGTCGAGGAGGAGGAGGCTCGGTCGATGAAGGAGAGCCCGAGCGATTGCCAGACGCTGCGTCATCCCTCGGGAGAGGTTCCGAGTCGGGGTCTTTCGGCGCAGCTCGAGATCCGCCCAGGAAAGAGCGGCCTCGACGTCGGCAACGACCCCGTAAAGCCTCGCAGAGAACGTGAGATTCTCGGAGACGGTCAAATCGGGATAGAGAAGGCTTTCGTGAGAGACGAACCCAATGCGGTGCCGAACGGCTTCTTGAAGATCGTCGAGCGGCCGACCGTCGTAGAAAAGCTTGCCCGACGTGGGTTTCAGCAGGGTAGCGGCGATGCCGAGGAGCGTCGACTTTCCCGCACCGTTTCGGCCGAAGACGACGTGGCATCGCGACGGCTCGAGCGCCACGTCGACTTCTCGCAGCGCGGTCAGGCGGCCAAAGCATTTGGTCACTCGGCGTGCCTCGAACGCCGGCGAGGGGGAAGGCACCGGGTCAATCTCCCTGGTCTTCAGACCGGGGGGGCAACACGGTCGCCAGCAGGCCGTAGCCGAGGGCCGCGGCCATCAGGGTAATCACGATCCATTTGGCGGCGCGTGTCGTGTCGGGAATGCGGGTGACCGATCCGCGCGGCGATTCGTTCGCCACCTCCGACGGCGCGTCGACGGCGGCGTCGCTTCCTCCCCTCAGCACGACGGAGAGATTCGATCCCCGAGGCACTTTCAACTTGCGGATGGCGGCGAAACGACCTTGCGGCTCCGTTCCCAGATCCTCCCATCCCTCGGCATCCACGGTAATATCCGGAGGCGCGGTGAACACATAGGTTTCGGGATGGTCGTAGAAGGTGCGTTCGTCGAGCCGATAGGACCCGCCGGCATAACTCACAGAGTACGAGGCAACGATCTCGGTCTCGCCCGGTTTGAAGGCGGTCTTGGTGACGTAGCCCTCCCCGCCGGGCAGGGGGGAGGCTTGCTGCGGAACCGGCATGCCGCTCGATCCCTGGGCCGAGACCGAGTGCAGCTCGAGAAGCTCACTCGAGGGAAGGCCGAAGCGGAACGTGCCGTTCGGATTGTAGTAGGTGAGCGGCGGCTCTGTCCGGTTCTGGACCACGTAGATCTTGTCGACCAGAAGACGATCCCCCTGCCGCCGGTAGACGTAGCGAGCCGAAGCGAGCTCGAGCCTCGCTTCATCCCAGTCCTCCACGACCTCGTAAACCGTCAGCTCGACTTCGGCTTCGTAACCGCGGCCGAAGAGAACGGGCTCGTTGTAGCTCACGCCCCGGTAGTTCGCCTGGAGGAGCATCGGTCGTTCCCCCTCGACCTCGATGTCTTCGATCGTTACCGCGCCTTCCACAGGCCCCAGTTCTTTCAGCGGGACCATCCCGCCACTGAGTCGGAACAACGTGATCTTCTCCGCCGCGCCCTGCCCCCCGGTTGTACCGTTAACGAGCCGCACGCGCAGTATTCCTCCTCGAGGCTGCGCCGACGCGGCCGACGAAAGCAGCGCGGCGATCGCCGTCGAGACGATTACCAGCCGATTCACGACTTCACCTTGCTCCCACAGAAGAGGCAGAACTTCGCTTCCTCCGGCAGCGACTTCGCGCAAGCCGGACACACCCTGGCAAAGGCATCGCCGCAGCTCATGCAGAATCGGGCATCGGGCGGATTCGTCTCGCCGCAGTTCGCACAACTTCGTACGGCGGCTTGCTTCTTTTTCTTGGGCGGTGCCAGCTGATCGATCTGGCCCAGGACCTCGGCTACCTGTTTCATATAGTCGTTTCGAGCGCGCTCGTAATCGTTTTCCGACACCTTTCCCGCGTCCTTTTCGAAATCGAGGTCCTTGATCGCCTCATAGAGCCGAAGCTTCGTTTCCTCCAGGTCGCGGATTCGTCTTTGCGCCTCGTCGAGCGGCTCCGCGGCTCGGCTCTGGGGCTCGAACACGGGAACGAGAACGAAGATGACGACGGCCGCTCCCAGAAGAGCCAGGGCGACCAGGATCAACTCGGGATGTCCCGAAGCTCTCTCTCGATCCGGGCTCGCTCGGCGTCGCTGAGCTCGGCAACAGAGGCGTTACCCGCGGCGGCCGACTCGCGTTTCCAGGAACGAAGAACGCTCCGGGTAATGAAGAAGCCTACGGCCAGCACCAGGAACGGAGCGGCCCAGGCCGTTACGTGAAAACCCTCGACCGGCGGCGCGGAGAGGATGGCGAGCCCATAGCGATCGGCGAAAGCCTGGATGATGCTGGCCACGCTGCTCCCTTCCTGGAGACGCATGGCGATCTCCTCACGAATAGGCTCCGCGGAATGGCAATGTTCCATCGAGCATGTGGCGACGGTCGCCGGGCAACCGCCGCATTGACACATCAGCGACTCGGTCGCCTCCCGATACTCGTCGGAGTTGTATCGCTCTTGGGAGAAAGCGGCTTGCGAGACGAGAGCCAAGGCGGCGAACGTTTCAAGCCACTTCATACTTGTCTTTCTGCTGGCCCTCGGACGCCTTCTGCTCGGCGTCGGTCTTCCGCACGAGCTTGAGCGCACGTCGGCTCGGAACGATGGTCACCACCGTTCCCAAGAAAACGACGATGCCTCCCAGCCAGACCCACCGAACCAGAGGCTTCACGAAGACCTGAACCGTGGCCTTGTTCTCGGTCATTCCCGCGAAAACGAGGTAGAGGTCCTCCTGGAACGTCGCATAACGCCTCACCTCGGAGGTGGGCTGTTGGCTGGCAATGTAGTAGTGTTTCTGCGGGTCGAAAGTTCCGAGACTCCTTCCGTTCTTGCCCACGTCGAGTCGCGCCGACAACCATTCGTAGTTAGGCGTCTTGCCTTCGTCGATTCCCGCCAGGGTGATCTCGTAGCCGCGAATGGTGATCGATTCCCCGGGCGCGAGGTCCGCCTTCTTGTCGGTGTCGAACGCAGAGCCCGCCACCCCGATGAAGATGAGCACGATGCCAAAATGGACGATGTAACCCCCGTAGCGGCGGGTGTTGACGAGAGTCAGGTCGACGAGCGCGGAAAAGTACCCGCCGCCGCGATGGGCCTGGCGTACCCGCGCTCCTTTGTGGAACTCCTGCACGATGGTGGCGATGACGAGAGCCGAGAGGGCGAAGCACATCAGGGCGTAGACGTGACGCATTCCCAGAGCGAGGAGGCCGACCGCCGTCGCCACGGCGGCGACGAGGGGCCAGGTGAAGTTCCTTCGGAGACTGTCGAGAGAAGACTTGCGCCAAGCCAAAAGGGGGCCGATCCCGGTAAGCGCGAGAAGGGCGAGGCCGATGGGGACGTTGACGCGGTTGAACCAGGCGGGGCCCACCATTGCCTTTTCGCCCTCGATGGCCTCGGACAGAACCGGGTACATCGTGCCCCAGAGCACTGCGAAAGAGGCAACGAGGAACAGCAGATTGTTGTACAGGAAACCCGATTCGCGCGACACCATCGAATCAAGCTCGTTTTCCGACTTGAGGTCGGATAGCCTGAAGACGACGAGAGCCGCACTGATTAGCCCGGCTACCCCGATGAACAACAGGAAGATCTTGGCGAAGTCAGACTCGGCGAAAGCGTGGACCGACGAGACGACACCGCTTCGAGTGAGGAACGTCCCGAAGACGCAGAGAAGGTACGTCAGGATGACGAGGCTGACGTTCCAAATCTTGAGCATCCCCTTTCGCTCTTGAATCATCACCGAGTGCAGGTAGGCTGTTCCCGTCAGCCAGGGCAAGAGTGCGGCGTTCTCTACAGGATCCCAGGCCCAGTAGCCGCCCCACCCCAGCTCGACGTAAGCCCATCGCCCACCGAGCAGGAGACCCATTCCCAGAAAGAACCACGCCACGAGCGTCCAACGCCGGGTGGACGTTATCCACTCCGCACCGAGTCGGCCGGAGACCAGAGCGGCGATACAGAACGCGAAGGGAACGACGAACCCCACGTAGCCCGTGTAGAGGATGGGTGGGTGGATCGCCATGATGGGATGTTGCAAGAGAGGATTCAACCCGCGGCCGTCGGCAGGCGCCCAGGCCTCCGGTCCTTGAGCCGTCATGAAACCGAGCTGGCCGAAGGGGTTGCACACCCAGTAGTTCAAATAGGTGAAGAAGAGCACCACCGCACCCAACGTCGCGACAACGTAAGGCATCAGCTCGCGGTTCTTCTTTCGGTTTGTGATGACGGTGATTCCGGCGAAAACGAGCAGCAGCCAGCTCCAGAAGAGCAGCGACCCGTCGTTTCCCGCCCAGAGCGCCGCCACCTTGTAAAGGAACGGAAGGTCGCGATTGGAGTAGCTCGCCACGTACTCGAAGCGAAAGTCGCTCCTGACCAGAAGCACGATGAGAGAGAAGCATGCGAGAGTCGATAGTGCGGTGCAGGCCACGAGCGCCCGCTCGGCGCTGGCGCTCAGCTTTGCGCTCTTCCTGAGGATCCCGAGAATCGACGCGGCCACCGCGTAGCCAGACAGGATGACGATGGCCATGAGCGAAAAATTGCCGAGATGATGCATGGCGTTCGATTCTTAGCTTTGGGCGCGACCCGGGTCGTTACTCGGTGGCGCCGGTCTTGCTTTGCTCGTAGGCCGCCTCGTACTTCGAAGCGCATTTCGCTTGAACAGCCGTCGCTTCGAATCGACCATCCGCGATAAGCTTGCCCTCGGCCACTGCCTGGGCTCGATCGACGAGAGTGTCGGGAAGCGGAGCCCGTCCCACGTAACGCACCGGGAGCCGATCTCCCTCGAAGTCGATGTCGAACGTCACGACACCTTGTTCGTGTCGCTCGATCGAGCCCGGCACCACGTTTCCGGCTACGCGAACCCGCACGCCCTCGGCCTTCGAGCCCATCGCCTTCAGCTCGGTTACGGTCTGGTAGTAGGACTTGCTTTCTTCGAGCCCGGAAATGGCGAGCCCCATCACGGCGCCGAGCACGACGACACTGCCTGCGAGGAACTTGAGCTTCTTTCTAGTCATGTTGCCTCTCGAACCCGCGGGTCGGATACCCACGCCCGACTGGATTATAACTTCGTCGGACCGGGGTTTCCAGGCGGGGCAAGTTGCGCAGCCCCCGCCCGTCCGGTCGCTCTTTGTGGCTCAGGCCCACGTTTCGACCACTTCGGAAACGCCCGTACCCGTCTTGTCCGAAAAATCGAGCTCCACCTTGCAGCACCGACGGCACACGGGGAAGATCCCTTCCTCGAGGAGCTTGCGCCGAAGCTCCACATACCGTTTCGAGTTCCACACCTCCGAGAGACTCTGAGCTCTGAGGTCCCCGACCTCTACGCGTATGAATGGGCAGAAATGAACCTTGCCGTCGTAGGTGATGCGCCCCCCGAAGAAGGGATAGAAGCACCGGCCTGCGAGAGCTCGGTCAGGGGTGTAGTACTTCTCCAGATCGTCGAATCCCTGAGCCGGCCGCCAGTTGATGGTAATGCCCTTGGACGCGGCGTAAGCGACGGCGCGGCGCAGAACACGGGGAACTTCCTTCGGATCGATGCCGGGATCCGCGGTGACGTGCGTGCTGATGACCGCGGGGTCGGTCTCGCCGATGAGCTCGAGCGTCTCTCGCACCTCGCGCGGTGTCGCGAACATGAGCTGGTTCAAGCCGATGAGATCGACCTCGAGCTTCTCCGCTTCGTCGACGACTTCCTCGAGAAGGTGGAGATTCTTCGCCGTGAGAGTCGTGTTGATGGAAAGAGGAAGCCGCACACCCTTTCGGGCGAAGCTTTCGCGGAGCGTTCGGATGTTTCGCGCCGCCTTTTCGAAGGCACCCCTCTGACCGCGCATTTCGTCGTGGAGCGCCGGCGGACCATCGAGAGAGACGCTCACGTGGCGAAGGAACCCGGAGCGCGCCAGGTCGAGGAGGGCGCTGGCCTTGCCTTCTCCGAGGATTGTGCCATTGGTGGTGACGTAATCGCAGCGCATTCCCTTCTGGCGAAGGAGCTCGAAGATGTCGATGAGATTCTTGCGAACGAAGGGCTCGCCTCCGGTGATGTTGAAGGCTTTCACCGCTCCCCCGGCGAAGATCCGATCGAGCTCCGGCAGTGTCAGCTCCTTCGATCGCCAGTCCTCGGGGTTCAGGATATCGGCGACGTAGCAGAAACTGCAGTGCAGGTTGCAGAGAAGCGTCGGCTCGTAGACGACGAAATGTGGCAAGGGATCGGCAATCCCGTCTCCCTGCTCGACGAACTTGCGCGTCTGCCACCCCCGCCTCACACGGATGGCTCGATTTCTCAGCTTCCGGAGCACCGGCGCATTATAGGTCTTCGTCGGCTGGCGGCGGAAACGAGTCGTCTATCAGTGCTCAGCGGTACGCCCATGCGGACCCGGCGGACGTCGGCTTCGGGGCAACGCTCGACGACCTCTTTCCGTGCGCTCTCACCGTGTATGATCGTGCGACGAAAGCGCCGTACGAGATCCTCGAGCAGGGGAAAGCGAAGCTCTTCGCACCAGGATGGAACTACTCGTTCAATGGGATCCACAGGCGGGACATGTCCAGACCCACGGCCTCGAAGGGTTCCGCAGGGATTGTGTCGTCGCCTTCGAAGGTGCTCACCAGAGTCCAGGATTCACCGGCGAGACGAAATCGTGAGATCAAGGTCGCCACCGTGAACCGGAACCCTCAGGAGAGCGCACTCGACCTGGGGAAGTACGTGCAGCACGTGCTCCTGTTGCGGGCACACGAGAACCGGGCGTTCGCTCACATCATGGTGAGGCGGCTCACCTACTTCGACCCGGTGACCGGGGTGAAGGTGGACGAGCCCGATACCACAGTACATGACGTCGATCGAGCGGATCCTGGCGCCCCTCGATTCTGCCCGAAGTGTTCCGGCGTGAGATGGCGGAGAGATTTCTGGGTATGAATGATTCGGGGGACTCCAGCTCGAGGAGGGGAAGTCGCTGGTGAGCTCGAGGAACGACAACTTCCTTTCGAGTTTCGGCCAGGAGTACCAGAAGCTCCTCTCCCACCGGCGGACGATCGGGGACATGAACCCCGAGCAGCTGCGGGACGCGCTCTTCCAGAAGCGGATGAAGCCGGAGAAGCACGAGAGCTACGACGAGAAAGTGCGCCGCTACTCGGACGAGATCCTGATGAACATGCGGCGGTTCGCGTATCGATGGAGAGCGCCCTCGACACGATCATCTTCGCGCTCCGGAAGAGGATCATCGACTTCGAGGAGATCATCAGCTGACGGGCTCGTCGGCGAGGCGTTCGCGAAGCAGTTCACTCCATTTCCGAAGGCGCCGGGTTAACGATTTCCTCATAGCAGCCGGGACAGGCCCGGCTCAGCCCGAGAGCTGATCAAGAGCCTTTCGTGCTTCACCGAGAATGCGTTCCGAGAGCCATAGAGAGCTCTGAGACAGGCGAGTCAGGGCGGACTCAGCTTCGGCCCGGGTCAAGTGTCCCTCTGCCGCGGTCCAGAGGATGATACCCAACGAACCATGGGCCTCGATGCCGAGTGAATGCGCCACCAGGCGCGCCGATGTGTCATCGGTCAAGAACCACGATGCCGAAAGCTGACGCGCCAGTGCAATGGCTTCTGATTCCCCGTGATCCAGCAACCCTGACTGTTCCCAGTTGAGCGCTTCGGCTGAGTGGGGCGGCGCGACCGAGGTCACGTGGACCCATGCTGGGCGTGCAGACTCCCAGTCATTCTCCAATTGGGCCATCTCTTTGTTCACGGCCAAGGGAATGTGGACCTCGCCTACCCAGCGGAGAATTTCTAGCGACTTAGCTTCGGCGAGATGCAGTAAAGGACCCGTGTCGGTAACGACGAGTCTCACGAACTCGATGCTTTCTTGCTACTAAGGGCCCACTCAATGTCCTCGCGCTGAAAGCGCTCCAGAAGCGCCACCCGATTGCGACGGAGGAACTCCAGGAGTGCTAGACGCACGGCTTCTTCCTCATCGCGAAACCACCCGGCCTTCACCAACAGTTCCAGCTCCTCGGCAAGCCTATCTGGAAGCTCCACTTGTATGGGTTTCAAGATAGTTCGTCTCCTCGTCTGTCCTTGATTGTAGCGCACCTCGGCCGAGTCCAATGATTCGAGGGAGTTCGCGGAACGACAACTTCCTCTCGTCCTTCGGCCAGGAGTACCAGAAGCTCCTCTCCCACCGGCGGACGGATGAGCGCACACGATTGGCGTAGGCGCCGTAGAAATGGACCAATGCCTGTTGGGCTCGGGGACGTGGACGAGCACTCTCGCCAAGAACTCCAAGGGGTCGAGATTCGCCGCTCGAAGACACGTTCCTTGCCGTGTCAACGATAGAGTCTAGGTCCGTATGAGGTCGGTGCGCCATCGGAGCAGGCAGCTGGCGGCGGAAACGAGTCGTCCATCAGTGCTCAGCGGTACGCCCATGCGGACCCGGCGGACGTCGGCTTCGGGGCAACGCTCGACGACCTCTTTCCGCGCGGGAAAAGCGAAGCTCTTCGCGCCTGGTGGAACCAGCAGCTACTCGTTCAATGGGATCCACAGGCGGGACATGTCCAGACCCACGGCCTCGAAGGGTTCCGCATGGATTGTGTCGTCGCCTTCGAAGGTGCTCACCAGAGTCCAGGATTCACCGGCGAGACGAAAGACTTCGAGGGTGCGTGCGGAAGGGCTCAGGAGCCAGAGATGCGGAACGCGCTCGCGTGCATAGATGAGGCGTTTGCGGCCGCGATCGATGCGCTCGGTCGCGGGAGAGATGACCTCGCAAACCCAGTCGGGCGGGATCGACACGAACGGGGCGTCAGGGAGAACCGGAAGACGAGACCGGCGCCATCCCGCGAGATCGGGGACCAGAACGTCGTCCTTTAGATGAAGCTCTGGCTCGTCTAGAAACCACCATCCGCCCGGCCCACCGCTTCCGCCCTCCTCGCGATCGAACGGGGACATGACCTCGTTCCCGAGGACCGACGCCGCCCGCGAATGTCGTATTGCGGGCCTCGGTGACGCGTAGAGATCGCCGTCCAGGATCTCGCCCACGAGGTTATCGGGTAAATCCGCGAGATCCTCGTAGGTGGCTCGCTCGCGCACCTTCAGAGGATTGGTCATGAACGTTAGATTAGCATGGTCTTCGAAGCTCAAAGACCGAGCAGAAGGCTTTCGATGGCTTCGGCTTTACACTCCCGTATTCTCCGAGAATCTGAGCCGCTCTTCTTCTGATAGCTGGGTTGGTGCTCGTTAGCGCGTTCTAAACGGTCGTCACAAACCAAGAATCCCCAAAGGTTGCCAACGACTCGGCGGCTTTACCCCTCGGAAGCTTGGAAGGAGCATCAGGCCCTGGGTCCTCGCGGGGAGAAGAGCGTTTCATCCTCGTGGACTTCCAGACTTCGGGGGCGGTCGAGATCGACGCCCGGGCGAACTCCTTCGCCCTTGACGGTGACCAGTCGAAACGGGGGCACCTCGCGTGCTGTCTGCCGTTTCAGCGCATCGTCGAGCGTCCTGGTGATGAACGCGCTGACGCTCACGCCTTCTTTCGCCGCGCGACGACGAACCTGCTCGGCGAGTCGATCATCCAGAGAGATGGTGGTTCTCATATGAACATCATAACTGTTATGCATCACTGAATCAGGCCGATGAAATTTTCATCACCCGGCTAGCTCGAGAGGCTCCACATAGTCGGTGACAAATCACGTCTTCGCTTCACCTCGCGTTCGGCGGACGTCGAGGTCCCTCGAGTGTTGGACGCGATTAGCGCCCCGATCTGTCGTCACCACGGTCGTGATCCTTGCCCGGCCCACACGGTCTCGACGTCGTACAGGGCGATCCGGGGGTCCACCGTCAGAACCGCCAGGCTTTCCGATTGTGCCTGTGCAACGAGTAGCCGATCGAACGGATCCCGATGGTGGTTGGGGAGGGACGCCACGCGAAGTGCGTGAACGTGCTCGACGGGCAATCCCCGCATTCCTTGAGATGCCAGGCGCCCGGGCACGTAGAGCTCGGGCGGTTCGGGAAGCTTCAATTTTCCCATCGAGCACTTGATCGCTATCTCCCAGGAGCTTGCTGCCGAAAAGCAGACGACGTTCTCGCCGTTTCCAATCAGCTCCCGCGCGCGCTCGTTGAGTCGTTCCTCTTCGGCGAACCACCACAGCCAGCACTGGGTGTCGATGAGAACGTTCATTCGAAAAGTTTCTGAATCTCTTCGGGGAGCGGGGCGTCGAAGTCCTCCGCGATCCACACTTTCCCGCGGTCCTGTCCTGGAACGCGCTTCTTTGTTGCTCCGTGAAACGGAACGAGCCGCGCGACCGGCTTGCCCGCTTTGGAGATGATGATTTCCTCTCCCGCCGCGACGCGAGCGAGAAGCCGCGAAAGATGGGTCTTCGCCTCGTGGACGTTGACTTCAGCCACGATCCATAAATAGACTAAGTCCGAGACTAAGTCAAGATGCCGTCCGCCATGATTGTCGTTCAGAGCTCGAGAGCCTCGACGTAGTCGGCGACCATCACGTCCACGCTCGCCTCGCGTTCGGCGAATCGGCGGGCATTCTCGCCGAGCTCTCTGCGCCGGCGCATGGAGCGAATCAAGTCCATGAGGTCGCAGTACAGGCCGTCCTCTTCGCCCTCGAGCTCCGAGCGGGAAACGACGCTTTCGGGTAAGTCTCCCACGTGGACTTGATTGGTCACGACGACGGGTCTTCCGCACCCGAGCAGTCTCAACAGAGTCGCTGAGGTCTCGCCCGCCGAAGGGTAGCGGAGGTTCAAGCACAGGTCTGACGCGAACGCGTAGAGCGTGAACTCGTCGTCGCTGACCCTGCCGACAGACCGCACGTGCTCGGCCACGCCGAGCGCCCTCGCCTCCTCGAGCGGATCGTAATGCGGGACGCCGTCACCCACGAGAAGATAATGGGCATCCACGCCCGCGGCCCGCAGGCGGGCGAGCGCCCGGATCGCCGCGGTGATGCGCTTCTCGGGGGTCACGAGGCCGAACGAGGCGAGAAGTACGGCGGATTGCGAGAGGCCGACCCGGCGCCGCGCCTCGCTCGAGGAGACGAGCAGGGGAAGCGGGACGCCCATGCGGACGCGGCGAACGTCGGCTTCGGGGCAACGCGCGAGGACCTCTTGCCGCGCGCTCTCGCTGTGTACGATCGTCCGACGGCTCTGGCGTACGAGATCTTCGAACAGGGGATAGTCGTAGAGCAACCGGCCACCACCCGCGCGAAGGGCGATTTCCGCGATCGTTTCTCCGTTGTCGGCGTAAGCTTCCGCGGATACCTTGCGGTACTCACCGAGCTTCGCGAAGGCCCGCTTCCGTTTTTCGAGATCCGCGAGGTCGTCACGATAGGCGCGCACCTCGGGACTCTCGAGATAGGACATCAGTCGCGCATGATGAACCGCGAGATCGTGGAGCACGACGACCCCGCGATGGTGGAGCAGGAATGGATAGACGAAGTCGTGGTGGCGGCTGTTTCCCACGTGATAGAGAACGACGTCGCGCTCGTCGGGAGTGGGGAAGGACTCCGGGGCCGTGACCGCGAATGCGAAGTCCCTTCGTACGGTAGGAGAGACCGCCTCGATCTTCCAATCCGTCGCTCTCGCGAGCCCGGTCAAAAGCAGCTCGCTGTAGTCGGCGACGCCCGTCGGTGATGGGGGGAGCGGCGTCACCGCAATGAGCTTCTTCGTAGATGGGAACGCCACATCTCTTGGACGAAGACGTCGAGTAGCTGCGCCGGTGACATCGTCGTCGTCTCACCGTGAACCGGGTGACAACCGGTGACGACGTCCGTCTTGTCGGTGTTGATTCTCCCATCAGCCAGGCAAGACGCTATCTTGACCGCGGCGCTACACGGTTTAGTTCGGACGCTCACCACGAAATTCAAAGCCTCACGAGGAGGCCGCTATTCCCGCATGAAAAACTTGCTTCAACCCTGACGAAGTCACCCTCAAATAGGGTTTGGTGATTGCTGGCTAAGGGGGAACGAGTGCGGCTCGCAACTTTTCGATACGTTCAGGTATAGCCTCGGGTGGAACACCCGCGGTTCGCAACACTGAGACCGCCTCGTCATCTCGGTGCAGTGCAACAAGCGCCGTGGCAAGGCGACCTGCTACACTGCTGCGCCCCCGCTCATCAGGGGCATTCAAGGAGGAGGGGAACGCCTTCTGTAGTGGGCCTATCGCATCCGCATAACGCCGCTGACGCATGTACGCCAGACCGAGCGAAGCTTGCACACTCCAGTCCTCGGGCCTATAGTCAGTCGCACGCTTCAAGTGGCGGACGGCAAGATCGTTGTCTCCCGCACTCAGGGCGGCCATTCCCTCCGTGCCGTGATAATCAGCCCATTCACTGGCACTAGCTGGCAGCTTGATCTCAATGTGTTTGGTCTCTCGGCTACGATTCGTAGTCACCGGCGAACCATCTGCCCGTTCCAACGCGGAGTAGAATCGCCTTACATCAATGTTTACGGAGTAATGGCCCTCTGTAAACGCAGCACGATTTTCTCTGCGTAACGAGAGCCTCATTTCAACACCCTCGTCCACTTCAAGCACACCGGCCAGAGGACGCTCCGGAAAAGTGACCCCAGTTGTAACTGATAGAGGACGGCCGTTTCGCTGTACCGAAACATCGATCGCGTCTGCCGCGTCGTCCACATTCAAGAGAGCCGCGCCATTCAAAACAACAACCACAAATAGTGTGACGATTTCAGGCTGATCCCCAAGGATAACGTACGCGCCAGGGCCGACGCCTCTTGCCCGTTCGAATGTCGTAACCCATCGGACAGATTCAGGCGCCTGGCGAGCCGAACTCAGCGAGGGGACACACAGTATAGTAGCTGCCAGTGCGAGTCGAGCTTGCAATGCCATTTTGGTCACCGTCCTTAAGCAATCACCTAGCGCAGTCGAATCTGGCTCGCGTCGAACGCGTCGTATTGAGCGCCAGGTTGCTCTGCCGGTGGCCCCTCCATAAACGCTCCAGTCATTATACTCGGTGGTATACCAGACGTGTCGACCGGGCACTGGCCTCGATGGCAAATCGAGATGGAGTGGCCTACCTCATGCCCCATGGTCCGAAACATCTCATTGTCAATTTGCTCCGGAGTGTATGGGCACGGCGCGTTGGGTGGTATGTGCGTAAGCGCACTGCACTCGTCGAAGTCCCCTAACTGCGCACTGTGCGTGTCCGGCCAGATACGCACGTTCTTGGTAGTGTTGGGAATCAGCTGGTCTGGAGACGGGCTCGCTGGTTCTTGGTCGTACGTGCATTCGTCAGGCGTGTGCCCGATCCAGCAGGTAATACCGAAGACTCCGTTTTTCCAACCCACCTCTCTCACCAGAAGAACAGCGCGCTGATCGGTTCCCGCTATCGCGGCGCCATTGGCATTTGCCCTATTGCCATTGATAACGCGGTCAGCAGACATCTCCTGTTGATTGGCGCCAAAAGCCGCACCGCCTCGAATCTCGTGCGTATACACCGAAACGCCGTCAAGATTATTACCATAACCGATCCGCAATTCGAGGGTCATGATCGTAAGAAAGGCGTCTTTTGCCTCTGGACTGAGTCGGATATGACTACCCTCTACCATAAATCCTCGAAATTCCTCGAACGCTGAAAGTCCGTCGCCGATCGTTGCGCCGGGTCCGGCCTCGCCGTCATCGTCAGGATTCGCCGCATTGACATTCTGGCCCATAACCACCCATCCCGCGTCTGGTAGCCAATCCCCACCGCTCGGGACGTCATCTTGGGGCAGGCGAAATTCTGCAGTTGCAATCCCATGAGTGACGTTTACCCTAGTGAATCCTCCATAGTCCCAGCAGTCGAGATACACCCGAGCTGTGTTATCAGTTCCGAAATTAGCGGCTGTCGCCTGAAGTTCGAAATCGGGAGCGGTGTCGGGCCGCATCGCATCCGACGCGTTCATCGCGATTCCTGTAAAGGCCGACGTTTCGGTGAGTGTAAAGGTCAGCTGCCCCGCCGCCGGCGGGGGCACAATCGCGCCGTTCCCGTCGATATAGGCTGCGATCAGCTCCACAGACTGGGGCAGTGGTACACTGACGCCGCTCGCCAAATCCGAACCGGGGACGTACAACCCATCGTCGCTCGAAGGTGAGGAGGTACCAAAGTTTCCATCAACGTCCAGAAAGAGTGTGAAGCGAGGGGTGGTGAAAACGGTGTTATCGAACGGCTCGCTTGAAAACGGAACATCCTTTACCGCATCGGCACCACAGTACTCGATCGTGATGGGGGGGATGAATCTCTGAAACGTGCCGTACGCGACTGGCCCGGGAGCGGGCGGCACATCGTATGGGTTCGGCGAGCCGTACGAGATATGGTACGGAAAGACGTGCGATGGGGCCCATGGACATGGCACCACCCCCGAAGCGCCCCAGTAGTTGTTCGTCCAATCTGAGTCAGCGAGCCAGTAAGTTGTCCACAGTTGACTTTTATTTGCGCCGCCGCCATTACCCGAAATATTGTTCAGATGCCCGTACGGCTGTGAGCCAACAGGCGTGGATGACAGGACGTCTAACTTAATCCCGTACATGCCGTTGTTGGTGATGTCCGAGTTAGTAACGTACATCGGCACACCGGTGTAATTAAGAACGTTTATGTAGACGCCAATACTCGAATTATTTGATACCGTGGTTCCTAGACTAATCTGTACAGGACAAGCAAACGCCGATATTCCAACAGCGTTGAAGGAAAAATCGCTCCGCCGAATGTCCGTCAGTGCACACGATAAGCTGATCTTTAATCCCGCTCGCTGAGAATATCGGACGGAGCTGTAATCGAAAGTTAGGGTACCCCCGCCGAATATACTCACAGCCCCTTATTGAGTGTCGCTACTGCCAGCTCCGCCGTACCGTATATCAGTGTACAGGAAGGAAGCGAATCCCCAAACGTTTATGGACTTCCATTGACCAGGCGCCCCTTGGGTTGGTCCATCACCTCCGGTATCGCCACCGATCGAGTCGTCCTCCAGCGAGGTGAATGTCACATGCTGGCCGGATGTTCCCAAAACTAGGAGCGTGCCCAAAACATCTATTTTGTCTGTGTTACCAGATTGGCCGAACTTCACTATTACTGCGGGTTCGATCGTTAACGTTGCTCCGCTAGCAATCGACAGGGTTGATTGAATGACAAACGGACTCTCGGCAAGAGTCCACGTCACGTTAGTGTTGTAAGTTCCTTGCACATAGGTCGTTGCGAAAGCGGGAACGCTAAATAGGCCCAGTGATGTTGGAATGGCCAGGCTAACGTGAAAAATGCGACGAAGAGGCATTCAATCCTCCATCTAATGAACAAGGAACCCCTGCCAAAACACTCGTGCAAAAAGGTCAACGCCCATTCTTGAAATGCGGCGTCTGTTCTTAAGACTCCAGTATCCGGAGTCAATCTGTGCTTGGCAGAAGAATGCGTGGCTCATTTCGCCCCGTCCCTCTGGCCACTTGTCACGTAAAAACGCGAGAATATTTCACGCAGAGCGTGCTGAAGTCAATACAAAATACGAGTCATTAGCGAATTCGGGCTCTGCGCCGGAGGAGTCGCCTCGGGCTCGTCGGTTTTTGAATCGCCGTGATTTACCGCAAGATCATGGAGCACCAGGAACCCGTCATGGCGGAAGCAAGAACGGATAGACAAAGTCGTGGTGGCGGCTGTTTCCCACGTGGTAGAGAACGACGTCGCGCTCGCCGGGAGTGGGGAAGGACTCCGGGGCACTGACGGCGAACGCGAAGTCCCTTCGTGCGGTGGGAGAGAGCGCCTCGATCTTCCAATCCGTCGCTCTCGCGAGCCCGTTCAGGAGCAGCTCGCTGTAGTCGGCGACGCCCGTCGCCGCCGGGGGGAGCGGTGTGACGGCAATGAGCTTCATGGGAGATTGGAACGCCACAGCTCGATGACCCTTACCGCTCTACCTTCTCTACCTTCAGGAGGGAGCGGAGTCAGGAACAGGCCGAAGAACAGAGACAGAGCGGAAAGCACGAGAACGGGGTCGCCGCGTCGCGAGCCCTCCCGCCCGAGCATGCCGACGAAGCCGAGGGCGCATCCAAGGAGCCCCAGGACCACCCGGAACCTCCCTTGCGAAAGTCGCATGTGGCAAAGCCCGAACGCCTCCCGTCGTAGGCCAGCACGCGCAGCGCGGTGCCTCGCTTGCTTCGGAAAACTAAGACGATGCCTCCGAGGGGATCGGCCTGAAGCACCTCCCGGGCAGACCCGGGACAGATGTCCGAATTAGTAACGTATATCACGGCGATTGAGTGGCGTGGCCAGCCTCGAGTAAAGCAGCCAAGTCAACGAAGGTTTCGTCGGCTATCTCAGCTCCTGCGCTCACGAAGAGGGCCACGTCCACTCCAGTCGCATGATGCTCATACAGGCCCCCTCCCGCGTACCCTCAGGATCGAGGATACGCTAGGGAGTGTTCAAGACCCTTTTCAAGGAGAGAGCCTGATGAGATTCTACAACGGAACCCACGACTTTTACTGCGGCGTGGACCTCC
>DATIBD010000062.1:0-2126 GCA_035457705.1 Vicinamibacteria bacterium | reverse complement strand
GCGTGACGTCGCAGAAATCCGGGCAGGGAAGCTCGTTGTAGAGCTCACCCCAGAATCGGTCGCGGCCGTTCGTGTGGGCCATGTAGATGCCGGTCGGCAGCGCGCTGGATGTCAGATAGGTCCCGAGTGCTTCGGTAAAGGCATTCGTCATCCAGCGGCCCGAGGGGTCGAAAATGTCAACGTATACGTTCTCAATCGGCGTGCCATCGAGCGCTGCCGTCACGGTACCCTGGATCGCCCCGCCGAAATCGAGCACGAAGTCGATGCCGCTCGTCGTCATTCCGCCGTCGACGATCACCGGCGTGCCCATAGTCCGATCGCACGCGAAGTCGTGGCACTCGATATCGTCGAAGAGCTCGCCGAGGTAAGGGACCTCACCCCGTGCTTCCACCGTGTAGGTCCCCGGCGTGAGGCCCGTGAAAGCATACTGCCCTGCGTCGTCCGTGAACGTTCCGTCCAGGTGATCTTCGGACCTCCATAAATCGACACGGTGGCTTTCGATGGGTGTTAGGGTGACGGTCTCGAGCACGGTTCCCTCGATGGAGCCCGTCAGGCCGATGTTGAGAGCCAGGGAGCCGGAGCTTCGGTTATACCCGGCGGCGCGGACCCAGACGGTCTCTCCAGCCGTCATCGTGCGCAGCACACGGGAGGTCACGCTCCGGTAATTATCATTGCAGGCGAGCTCGTTGGCCGTTGTTCCCGGGCAAGCCGCGTGAAGGGACAGGACGGTGTCGTAATCCGAGCCGAATGTCTCGAACGCGATCTCGCCACCCTGTGGCGCCGTGTACGCGTACCAGACATCGTTTCCGGTGTTGAAGCCACAGCTCGAATTCCCATCGTCAGTCGCCATGGTCGTGTCGGCGTTGAAGGTTCCGTTGCCGACGGAGAGGGCGTTGCCACAGTCATCGTTGGGTGCGATCACAGAGACGACCGGGAGCTCGGGCTGAGTCGCGTCGAGGAGCCGGCGCAAATCCCGATGGAGCTCGCGGGCGCGAAGGAGCAGTCGAATCGTCCCTTCGCGGTCGAGCTCGGTGTTTTTCATGTCGGCGGCGATCTGAACGTGGGAGCGTCTCGTTCGAAACCAGATGCGCGCATGGGCTTCGCGCTCGTCGCCGGATCGCCCGACGACGAGCTCATTGCGGTAAGCGACGAGAGAGCGATGCACGCGGTCCATTTCGATGGCCAGCAACCGGCGAGCCTTCTCGACATCGACGGGGATGTGTTGCTGAGGTAAAGAACGAAGCGTGCCCGCCGACATGACACTCGCCACGAAGATCGTGGCTACGAGATTCCTCAAGGGGCTCCCCTCCCGAGCACGAGCCACCCCGCGCGAGCGCGACAGCAATTGATCGCATCCTAGCACAGCGCCCGGGTAGAGGTCATATCCTCGGAGCGCTAGCGTTAAAGAACGGTCATGATGGCTAGGATCGTCTTCATGTCGCGCTCTCTTGAATTGCTACGCAACCTGGCCCACACGTCGAATCCCTCTTCCAGAACGTAATTGAGTGACCGTCGAGCCCGACGAAGGAAGGCCGGCAGCCAGCGGTTTCCCTTACGCTTCGAAGCGCACGTGACTTTTCGGTCGGACTGAGCGACTACAGAGCTAGCCGATCGAAACCTACTCAGAGAGAAGGAAACGGCATCGAGTCGCGTTGTCGCGTGATTCGAAGACGGTGGCGGCGGTCGTCCCTAACTCTACCCGGCGCATAGAATTTTGGGCGACCGCCGTCATTGTTTTGCCAGGACGCGTCGCCCAGTCACTCTGTCGAGTGCTATGGGGTACTGAGGAAAGAGCATTTTTCTATCGCCGTCCGCTCCCTCGTGCTACAGTCCTCGTCCCGATGGCCGCGACGCTTACGCTTTTCTTCGTGGTGCTCTTCGCCCAGGGGCCGTCGCCCACTCCCGAGCGCCCGCGCCGCATCATTCTCGACGTGGACCCGGGAATCGACGACGCCCTCGCGATGTTCCTCGCGATGCGATCGGAGGAGCTTCGCATCGAGGCGGTGACGGTCGTATCGGGAAACGTGATCGTGGACCTCGGCGCCGAGAACGCGCTCAAGCTCGTCGAGCTCGCGGGCCGAGAGGATCTCGTGGTCGCCAAGGGGGCGAAATATCCCCTGCAGAAG
>DATIBD010000061.1:0-11287 GCA_035457705.1 Vicinamibacteria bacterium | reverse complement strand
CGCTTTCAACCTGCTGATGGGACGCCGCTGGCCGCCTCGAGCGGAGGATATGGAAGAGGCTGAATCGCTTTGCCGCGAGCTCGGGCTCGGAGACCTCCTCGATCACATGCCGGCGGGCATGCTTCAGATGGTGGGCGAGTCGGGCTGGCAGCTTTCTCATGGTGAGCGAACGCGGCTCTTCACCGCGCGCGCCTTGCTTCAGGATTCCGAGATCGTGATCCTGGACGAAAGCTTGTCGGCCCTCGACCCCGACAATCTCCGCCGCGCTCTCGCGTGCGTCCTCGAGCGCGCTCCCACGCTGGTCCTCGTCGCCCATCCTTGAGCAAAGTTGTATCGGCAGAGGAGGGGATAGAGCTTGAGACCAATCGAGCTCCCTGGATGAAACGCCGTGGGACCAGCGAAGGGGGTGTAGAATCGAAACCAGACCTCGCTATGATTGTCGAGCTACACCGAATCACAGAATAGAAGTCAGATTGCTTCGAAACTCGAGCTGAAGGCTCTAGAATAGACGGGTGAGCAAGTGGGCCAAGCTCATTCGAACGATTCTAGAAGGAAGGTCGGACGCCAATGTTGCCTTCTCAGGCCTCAGGGGATTGCTCCTCCATCTTGGTTTTGAGGAGCGGGCGCGTGGAAGCCACCACATATTCCGACGCGCGTCGGAGTTGACGAGAGAATCAACTTGCAGCGCGACAACGGGAAGGCCAAACCCGTGCGACAGCTGATCCTGAAGTACCAACTGGAAAACTGGATGCATAAGTACGAAACGATCATCCACTGGAGTAACGAGGACAACGCGTTTGTTGCTGAAGTGCCGGAACTACCCGGTTGCATGGCTCACGGCAACACACAGGAAGCGGCACTGGCCAACGTGAAAGAGGCCGTTGCACTGTGGATCGAAACGGCGCAAGAGTTCGGTGACCCCATCCCGGAACCGAAAGGAAGACGGTTGCAGTTCGCCTAGCAGAACTGCAGGTGCAATCTAACTCGGCTTGCAGCGGTCGTGGCCTTTCTTTTCACGATCGTGTCACCTACAGGATGGAGGCCGAGGAACTGGAGGTATTGGTCGACGACGTGCTCGCCGAAGTTCGTTCACCTTTGGCGATATCGGGACGGTACCTGGCGAATCACGCATGTCATCAGCTATGCGCATTGAACTGGATCATGCTGTGCGACCGGTGAGCCGACCGCACGGGAGCAAATCATGATCCTGGGCGCGTTGTTGTGCGTTACTGTCATTCAGGCACAGCAGCCTCCGACAGATTGGCTCATCGTGCCGGGCGAAAGAGTCGGCCGGATCACGGCGACGACTTCAGAAAGCGAGCTCGAGTCGCTCTTCGGGACGGACAACGTGGAGCCGGTGGACGTGCACATCGGAGAAGGGTTCACAGAACCTGGAGCCGCCGTTTTTCCAAGCGACCCAAGTCGGAGAATCGAGGTGGTATGGCGAGACGAGGCCCGCACGTCACCCAAGGAGCTCCGCTTGTTGGGCGACTCGTCGCAATGGAGAACGTCGGAAGGCATCTCCCTCGGGTCGACGCTCCAGGACATCGAGCGGCTCAACGGGTTTCCGTTCCGGTTGGCTGGTTTCGCCTTCGACTACGGTGGCACGATCACGGATTGTGGCCGCGGCCGGCTCAGAATGCTGGGTTGTTCCGACCGCGACGGAACGATCCAAGGTCGGTTGGTCGTCTTGCGCCTCAATCCAAGCGCCGAGTCTCGGGCGCGAGCGGAATATCGTCAGGTGCTCGGGGACCGCGATTTCTCCTCGGGTCATCCCGCCATGCAAGCGCTCAATCCACGCGTTTACCAGATGATCGTGTTTGTCTCTCGATAGAGGCTGCGACACGCATCGTATTTATAAATGGGGCAGTCCCTACCCCGCGGGGAAATCGCCACGCGTGACCTGTGTGTCGCAGTGGCCCGTTGACGCCAAGGGTCACGTTTGCAACAGGTTACAAGCGTAAAGCCCGGCGCGCTTGGCGTCCCATTTCCGGTACGTGACTTGCAGTGGTAAACCGTGCACCCGACCACCATGCAAGATCCACTCGTCGGAAAACGCCTTCGCGAGTACGCCATCCTCGAGCTCGTGGGCAAGGGAGGAACGGCGAAAGTGTACAAGGCGCGACACGTCCTGCTCGACGAGCTTCGCGCCATCAAGATCCTTCGGCCGGAGCTGTGTGAGACCAAAGAGCTGAACGATCGGTTCCGCCGCGAGGCGAAGATCCTGCTGCGGCTCCGCGAACGTCACCTCGTCACCGTGTACGAGTTCGGCATTCTGGGTCGAGACAATCTCTTCATGGTGATGGAGTTCCTCGAAGGAGAGAGTCTCCGAGCGCGCCTGAGTCAAACGCTGTGGCTCCATCCTTCGGAAGCGATCGAGATCGCCAAACAGGTCGCGCTCGGCCTTTCGAGGGTCCACGACAAGGGGGTGGTACACCGTGACGTTTCCCCAGACAACATCGTTCTCGTTCCCACGGAGGATGGAGAGGACGTAAAGCTCATCGACTTCGGGATCGCCAAGAACGTCCTCGCGCCTCTGGAGTCCAAGATCACGGGAACCCTGACCTTCGTGGGCAAGGCGGCTTATTGCTCGCCCGAGCAAATCAAGCTCGACGGCCGCGGCGACGACGTCGATGGCCGGTCGGACATTTACTCGCTCGGCGTCACTCTCTACGAGCTTCTGACTGGCAGCCTTCCGTTCCGGGGTGACAACCCGCAGGCCTACGTGACGCAACACCTTTCCGCCCCGCCCATGTCCATGTACGAAGCCAACCCACTGGTCCGGGTTCCGAGGGCACTCGAGAAGTTGGTGGCACGCATGATGGACAAGCACCGCGACGAGAGGCCGCAGTCAATGCGCGAGGTTCTCATCGAGCTTTCGGCGCTCGCTGACGAAAAATGCGGCGCCACGACGTTGGCGGTGCAAGCGCCCTTTGCGGTTTGACTTCCCGCGAGGGACCAAGTTGACCTGGGGAGGATTCGAGAGAGCTTCATCTTCGAGGAAAACACCATGACCTGTCCCGGGTGCGGCGGGGCGAACCCGTCCGATTACGTCGAGTGCGTCGCTTGCGGCGAGCTCTTGGTGGATCTCTTCGCCGATGCTCCTGCGAGCCCGGCATCGATGGCTCTCGATCCGAACGACCTTGCTGCCAGGACCACCGCCCGGCTTCTCCGCGAGACCGTCTTCGCCGGGCGATATCAGATTCTCGAGCTCCTCGGCGAGGGGGGCATGGGGAGGGTCTACAAAGCGCGGGATCTCGAGCTCGGCAAGAACATCGCTCTTAAGACGATCCGCAGCGAGAAAGGCGGTGATCCCACGGTCGTCGAGCGGTTCAAGCAGGAGCTTCTCCTTGCTCGGAAGATCACCCACAAGAACGTCGTGCGGATCCACGATCTCGGTCAGGCCGACGGAGTCAAATTCTTCACGATGGAGCTCGTCGAGGGCGACACTCTCAAGGAGTACATTCGGAAACGAGACAAGATTCCTGTGAAAGACTCCATCGCGATGGCCATGCAGATCCTCAGTGGTCTGGAAGAGGCCCATCGCCAGGGGGTGGTTCACCGCGATCTGAAACCGCAGAACATCATGGTTACGCCCGAAGGCAGTCCCGTGATCATGGACTTCGGCATCGCCCGCTCCGCGGAGAGCCATCAATTGACCGCCACTGGAGCCGTGATGGGAACGCCGGATTACATGTCGCCCGAGGCGGTCGGTGGCCAGACGATCGACGCGCAGTCGGATCTATTCTCTTTCGGCGTCATCTTCTTCGAGATGCTGACCGGTGAGCTTCCCTACGAAGCCGACACTGCGATGTCCCGGATCATCGTCCGGCTCACCGCAAAGCCGCGGACGCCCCGTGAGTTAAATCTCGAGGTACCGAAGCACCTGGAGAGTCTCGTGCTCAAGTGCATGGAGATCGACAAGGCGCTGCGGTACGCGACGGCGTCGGAGATCCTGCGCGATCTGGAGCGAGAGCATGTGGACCGTACTCTCGTCCGCCGCATTTCACGGCACTTCGCCCGGCGGCGAGGAGCTCTGCTGGCGGTCGCCTCGTTCTTGATGGTCGTGGGCGCTGTGGCTTACTTCGGCGCGAGGCCCTCGAATCCCGCGGCCCAAGTCTCCGCCGACGAGCGGGTCACGACCCTGGCGATCCTTCCTTTGACGAATGCCACCGGTGCGGTCGGCCTCGAGTGGATGCGCACCGGGATAGCCGACATGCTGGTAACCGACGTATCTCAATCCCGTTACCTTCGTCCGGTCCCCAGCGAACGGGTCGCGAAGCTACTTCGCGAGCTCGGCGTCGAGGATCGCGCGCGCTTCGACGAAGCGACGGTGGAATCGATTTCCAAGCTCGCTCCTGCGCAGCTCGTCCTGCACGGCCAGTTCGTCGAGTCCGAGGGAACCATTCGTCTGGATCTCGCACTCCGCCGCGCGGGCTCCGGAGTGTCCTTGCCCATCAAGGTCGAAGGACAGGCGTCACAGGTGTTCGCCCTCGTGGACCGGATCACGCAAGAGGTCAAGGCGCACATAGACCTCTCTCCCGAGCTTCTCGCGGGGGACGTCGACCGGCCCGTGGTCGAGGTAGCGACGGCCTCCATCGACGCCCTTCGACTCTATCAAGCGGGATTGGCCCAGCTCCGGCGGGGGGCAAACCTCGTCGCGGTCGAGCGTTTCCGTGAGGCAACGGTGGCGGATCCGGGCTTCGCCATGGCCCATGTGAAGCTCGCTGAGACCCAATGGAACGCCGGAGAGCTCGAGCCCGCCCGCTCCGCTGCCGAGAAAGCGGTGAAGCTCGCGGCAAGCTCCGCTCTCCCGCTCTATGAGCGCTATCAGATCCACGCCATCGCCGCGCAGGTAAAGGACGACGCCGACACGGCCGTACTGAGCTACCGCGAGCTCGCCGACCTTTATCCGCGAGATCCCGACATCCTGTTGAGCCTCGCCGGCTCGCTCGAGAACCTGGGAAGCGTGCCCGAGGCCATGGAGGCCTATCGGCGCGTTCTCGAGCTCGAGCCGGGTTACGGGGCGGCACTCTTGGGTCTGGGGCGCGCCCAGGTCGTGAGCGGTCAGATGCGGGAGGCGATCGCCTCGCTGACCGAGGTTCTCGAGTCGGGGCAATTCGACGAGGACGCCGAAGGACTCGGGATGATCCATTCCATTCTGGGGGTCGCCTATCGGGACACGGGCGAGGTCGAGAAGGCCCTGGAGAACCTTCATCTTTCCCTGGAATTTCGACGGCAGACGGGTAACAAGCGGGGACAGGCCGCGACCTTGACCAATCTGGCTGGCTTGTATCGCAATCGTGGCTACAACGACGAAGCTCTCGCCGCCGCAATCGATGCCGCGGCCATTGCTCGTCAGATGGGCGATCGGCCGTATGAATCGTTTGCCCTGAATACGCTCGGAACCACGTACATGGCCAAGGGTAATCTCGACAAGGCGCTCGAAGCGTTTCGCGAGTCGTTTCAAATCGAGATGGATCGAGGTGAGCACACCGAGCTCGCCATCCGAATGAACAACATTGCCGACATCTACCGGATTCGCGGCCAGTACGCCGATGCGCTGGTCTATCTCGAGCAGGCGAAAACCCATCTGGCTCGCGCCGAAGACAAGCAAGAGAAGGGCCGCAATTTGACCGGTATCGGCCTGGTCAAGAAATCACAGGGAAGATACGAGGAGGCCATCGTGAGCCTGCTCGATGCCTTGCCGCTGTTTCGTGAGATTGGCCGTTCCTCCTACGCCGCCGAGGTCCAAATGTATCTCGGGCAGATCTACTTGGACCAGGGTCGCTACGCCGATGCGTTTCAGGCTTTGGGCCAGAGCCAGATGATCTTCGAAGAGATCGCTCAAAATGTCGGGCTCGCCGAGGTGAAGCTCCATCTCGCTCGGCTGCTCGTCGCGGTGGGTCAGCCCGACCTCGCCGCCGCGAAGCTCGACCAAGCCGAAGGGCTGGCTGGGGCCGGGGATCAATCGCGGGCTCCACTACTCTTGCTCGCCCGCGCCGAGCTTCAACACGACCTCGGAGCTCTCGAACAGGCTCGCGTTTCCGCCAATTCCGCCGAGGAGGAAGCCGCGCGCCAAGGAAGCTTCGAGCTCGCGGCCGAGGCCCGCATCGAGCGCGCACGCATCGATATCAAGCGCAGGCGTTTGACCGAAGCGATCGATATGCTCTTGGACGTCCGTCAGGAGGCCGCCGGTAGATTTCTGCGGCGTCAGGAAGCCGAGGCTCTCTCGGCGCTGGCGGAGGGTTATCTCGCTCGGGGAGACGCGCTCGGCGCCGGGGCGACGGCGGTCGAGGCGATTGAAGCGGCCAAGGCTTTCACCGGGCGTCCGCTTCTCTTCAGGACCTACGCCATACTCGGAGTGGCTCGAGACAGAATGCAGCTCCCCGACGATGCCCTGGATGCCTACTCCCAGATGGCTTCGATCCTGAACGAGATTCGAGTCAACCTCGCTCCAGACCACGGTCGGTCCTACTCGGAACAAATCGATGAGCAAGAGCTCATCCGCGAAGCGATTGCGCGCCTGAACGACTCCGGCCGGCAGGAAGTCGTCGCTCCTCTCGAAGCCTGGCTGGGCCGCTAGGCTAAGGCTGGGCTGCCTCAAAAAAAAAGCGAGCAGCTCAGCTGCTCGCGAAAGAGCTCTCTCTAGGTGAAATTAATGCCTAGAATTTCCTTCCGTCTCCACCACTGCCTGCTTTTACATTCGTTCTTACTTTCATTGGCGCCTCACCTCCTTTACAAACGTGACGCAGAATGACTCAAAGCGTGTTTCGCACCGACGGTGCTTGCCTGCTCGTCGCGGGTACGCGCGCTCTCCAGCAGGATCGCCATGCCGTTCTCTGACATCGTCCGCTGGGCCGGGCGGAACTCGGGCTCGAACTTGAAGCGGCCTCGCTTGAGGAAGCACAGGCGGCGGAAGACTTCGATTCCGCTCTGCTCCATGAGCTCGGCATGGGTGACGTTGCCGTCTTCGAGATAGATGCGCCCCGGCCACTTGCCTCCGTCCAGCACGAGGACCCGACCCGTCTTTCGAGCGGCGAAGAGGAACTCGAGGACTCCGGGAAACGTGTCCTCGGCGAGGTCGCCCTCGAGCGGGCTCGATGGTTCCGGCTCGGGCCGAACCCGGCGTTGGCTGCGAAGCGCCCGCATGGTGCTCACGAGGTCGTCGTCGCTGGCGGTGTCGGATGCGCAGGCCTCGGTCGGATAGACGGGCGCCCGGGTCGGGTCCAAGAGATCACCCGCGATCACGATCATGACCGGAATATGCTCCGTCTTCGGATCCTCTTTGAGGGTGCGGGCGATCTGAGACGACCCCGGTTGCCCCGTCAAGGGTGTCAGCAGGACGAGATCCGGTTGGGAGCGCTGGGAAACGATGCGAGTCATCGGTCCCGAGTGGGTCGTCAGGACGCGGTAGCCGGCGCGTCTCGCCAGCTGGCGATATCGTTCGGAAACTCTGTCGGGGCTTTCGACGAGTAGCAGTGTTGAGGTCGTCATCGTATCGGTCCGGGCTTGTCGGTAGGTACAGTCGCCTCGGGGTTGAGAAAGGTCACACCCCTGGAGGGATTTTTTTTCGTGACCGTTTTTCGATCCGGAGCGACTTCAGGGGTGAGCCATGAAGTTCACACGTGCCGCCGGGGGACAGTTGTCACTCGGCTCGTTCGAGGAGATGGACGTGGAGGAGGCGAGCCGGACTCTACCCTCCGCGGTGGCCGTAACGTTCGCCGACCTGGCCCGATCGAAGCCGCCGGAACGGCCGGATCCTCCCCCTTCCCTTTCGCGCCTGCCCCGCCCGGCGGCCGGACCTCCACCCGAGGGGCTGAGCCGGATCCACTTGGCCAGGGAAGGGCGTCTGCGGCGCCAATCGAGCTGGGATCGCAGTGGGCGGTACTCCGAGCGGATCCGCATTCCGCCTGGAGATCTGGCGGTGCTCGCGCGCATCCACGGTGCAGGGATCATCCGCCACATCTGGCTCACGCTCTGGACGGATGAGCCCGCTTATCTGCGGAAGATGGTGCTTCGGGCCTACTGGGACGGAGAGTCGAACCCGAGCGTCGAATCTCCCGTGGGCGATTTCTTTGGAGTCGGCCACGCCGAGGTCTCCAACTACTGGTCCCAACCACTGAGCATGGTGACGGGAGGCCCACGGCTCATCGACAACCGGCCCGCCATGAGCTGCTTCTTCCCGATGCCGTTCACGGATGGGGCGTGGATCACTCTCGAGAACCAGGGGAGCGAATCCGTCCGGGCGGTCCATTATCATGTCGACTACGAAGAGCTCGGGTCCCAGAGACCGGACGCCCTGCGGTTTCATGCGTTGTGGCGGAGGCAGTGGCCGGAGGAAACGGAGCACGAGGTCGACGAGCTCTCGATGCTGAGCCCGAACCGCGACTACCTCATCCTGGACGCGGAGGGAGAGGGTCATTATGTCGGCTGCACCGTCTCGGTCGACAGCGCCAACCAGAGCCGAGATTTCAGCTGGTTTGGCGAGGGAGACGACTTCTGCTGGATCGACGGCGAGATGGAGCCCTCGATCATCGGTACGCGCACCGAGGATTACTTTTGCGCCAGCCGTGACGAAGAAAGCTTAGACGTCAGGCCCTATCACGGCCTGTCGTACAGCGACGATTCGGGCGGCTCGAGCAAGTGGACGATGTACCGCTTCCACATCGATGCCCCGATCTCGTTCCGGAAATCCATCCGTTACGTCGCCGAGCGAGACGCCAATTTGCGCGGGAGCGACTACTCGTCGGTGGCCTATTGGTATCAGAGCGCGCCGCACAAGTCCTTTCCCCCCTTGCTTTCCGTCGAGGGCCGGCTGCCTCGCGGAGCGGAGCTCGAGCCCTCGAGCTCCGGCCTCGAGGGGCTTGTCGAGCGCGGCAATGGATGCTATAGTTCTTCTATCGAGAAAATAGAAAACTTGGTTTAGCTCTCTGACGCGCCATTCACCCCACCTGGCAGCGTTAATCCCCAACTGAGAGAGTCGAACTTCGACGGCCGCGTGTGTCTTCGCGTGGCCGTCGAAATCGAGTCGGCTTTGGTGCCCCCACCCACTGAGGCCTGCGGAGGGAGACAGGCAAAAACGCTAACCGGCGTCAGCGCGGGGTGACGTTGCTCCCGGCGGGACTCTGCGCACCCACGACGCCGCAAGGAGTGGGGGTGCCCCATGAAAGTGAAGACCCGGGTGAAGGCCGGCACGCACTGGCAAGTCAACGACTAGTCCGTAGTCGAGTTCAGTTCATCGCGCGGCGGTCATGCCGTCAAGGCCGCCGCGCGATGACCGAAACTGTAGTATGGTCTGGTCGCGTCGCATGGAGCGAACACGATGCGGAACGGCCGGCCAATTCTCGAGACCGCCCTCATCCTCTGTTGCCTGAGCGTTGTTTCCCCCACCTACGCACAAGATCCGCACCTTAATGAGCGTCACCTCGCAATCCTGAGACTCAAGGGCGAGGAATCCTACGAACGAGCTTTAGCCCAGGCAAAGCGCCTAGCGACCGAACATCCCGATTTCGATAAAGTCTACGGAATCATATTCGACCTCTACGTGCTCCTGGATGACATCGACGAGGCACGGGCATTTTTTGAGGAATTGTTCCAGAGAGATCCGCAGAACCCTTACGCGCTTTACGTTTTGGCGCGGATCGATTTCCACGTGGGGGATTTGGACCGAGCTATCGAAAGGCTGAAACAGACCATTACCTTGGATCCGGGGTTCGCCGAGGCTTATGGTCCTGAGGGTGGCCTTCCCGACGTCTACCAGGCTAAGAAGGACCTCGACGCAGCCATCGCGTATTTCGAGGCTCTTACGATTACGGATGCCGGGAATGCCAACGCGTTCTCGGGATTGGGCTGGAGCTATGCGCGGAGCTTTCAGTTCGCCCCCGCCATCGAGGCTTTCTCCAAAGCCCTCGAGTTTGATGCCGATCTTACTCAGGCCTTTCACGGTCTCGTGCAGACCTATTTTCGTACCGGTCGACTGCAGAAGAGTCTGGAGTACTGCCAACAACTCAGCCAGGCCGCCGAGCGCAACGGCGATGTGGAGACACTCGCGTACGCGCGGATGATGCAGGGAACGATTTTTTGGTTCCGAGGAGACTACCGAACCGCCCTTCATTACCTGAACGGGTCCCGCAAGCTAGCGCAAGAGATCGGAGACAAGCGGCGAGAAGCCAGTACCGTCGGGAACATCGCTGCGGTTTATGCGACGGCAGGAAACTACGAGAAGGCGCTTGAGTACTTCGAAACGAGTGTTGCGAACGCTCGAGACGGCGGAGAAACGACTGCCGAGATCAACGCCCTGTCCAACATCGGTTCCGTACACAAGGAAATCGGAAATAATGAACGGGCACTCTCCTATTATGAAGAGGCTTTGGTAATCGCCCGAAAGGCCGGACTCAAGAGACAGGAATGTGAGACCCTCGCTAACATGGCCGAGGCGTTTCAACGACGCGGGGATCATGGTGAGGCCCACGTGTACTTCAGCAACGCTTTGAGGATTGCACAAGAAATTGAGAACAAGACGTTCGAAGCTTTTGCGCTGGGTTCGCTCGGGAGCTTGAGCCGCGATCGCGGTGACTACGCCGATGCGCTGGGCTACTTCAACAAGGCGTTGGCCCTCGGAGAAGAGACGGATGGGGTCCAACTGCTCTGGGAAGCCCAGGCGGGGCTCGGCTCTACCTACGAACGCCAAGGCAACGTGGAAAAGGCGATCGCGCACTACACGGAAGCCATCGCGCTCTACGACTCGGTGCGGGAAGGTCTTGCCATCGAGTCGCTTGGAAGCTCGTTTCTCGAAGACAAGTACCAGGCCTACCCCTCGATCGTGCAGCTCCTGGCGAGCCAGGGGAAGCTCGAAGACGCCTTTACCTACACCGAGAAATTCAAGGCCAAGGGGTTCCTCGATATTCTCGCCCGGGCGCCCACGCTCTTCGAGAGCCACCTCCCCGAGAGCTTGCTTCTCGAGCTCGACGGCGTGCGATCCGAGCTCCAGGAGACCCACGCGGAGCTCTCGCGGGCGCGCTCCGGCTCGACGCCCGATTCCGAAGCCATCGTAGCGCTCGAGCAGCGGGTGACGGATCTCGAGCTTCGCAAGGCTTCACTCGTCGAGCAAGCCAGGGAGGAGCACGGCGAGTTCGTCGAGCTGGCTGTTTCCGAGCCCCTCGACGCGGAAAGCCTCCAATCGAGGGTCCTCGAGCCGGGGCAGGCTCTGATCGAGTACCTGATGGGTGACGAGAAGCTGTCCATTTTCGTCGTCACGCGGGACGAGCTTCGGTACCGCGAAGTG
>DATIBD010000060.1:0-109397 GCA_035457705.1 Vicinamibacteria bacterium | reverse complement strand
GTCCAGATCAACGAGAGCGCCACCGAGAGAGACATCACCGTGTTCCTCGGGCGGATATGGGCCCACGTCGTACGCTGGCAAGATCGGACCACCCGATTCCGCAGCGGCAGCACCATCGCCGCGGTACGCGGGACCGAGGTGAGCCTCGGCGTAGCCGTCGACGGTAACGAGACCGAAGTCTCCGTGCTCGAGGGGACGGTGGAGACCGAGACCGACGCCGGAAGGCTCATGCTCGAAAGCGGCCAGTCGGCGACCGGCCGAGCCGGCGCTCCCCCGCAGCGAGGCGTCCGCGTTCGACCCCAGAACGCCGTTCAATGGGCGCTCTACTATGTCCCCGTCATCTACATCGATCCCGGGACGCTTGGCGCGGGTGCCTGGCAGGATGCCGTCCGGCGGGCCAACGAAGCCTACATGGGAGGCAACCTTCAGGCCGCCATCGACGCCCTTGCGAGCGTCGACGCCGAGGACGCGCGATTCTACAGCTACCGTGCCTCGCTCTATCTTGCCTCGGGGAGCGTCCCGGAAGCCCAGAGCGACATCGAGCGAGCGCTCGAGCTCGCCGCCAACGACGCGAACGCCCTCGCGCTCCAGACCATCATTGCCGTCGTTAATAACGAAGGTGAGAACGCCCTGGCCATCGGCCAGCGAGCAGTCGCTGCCGATTCGAGCTCCTCGACGGCGCACGTCGCGCTCTCCTACGCCCAACAAGCCGTTTTCGATCTCGACGGCGCCCGCGCGAGCCTCGAGACCGCGGTCCAGCAAGACCCGAACGACGCCCTCGCCTGGGCCCGGCTGGCGGAAATCCGCTCCTCACAGGGATACCTGGACGATGCGCTCGCAGCCGCGCAGAAGGCGGTCGAGCTCGAACCAAATCTCTCCCGCACCCAGACGGTGCTGGGGTTCGCCTATTTGACGCGCGTCCAGACCACGGAGGCAAGAGAAGCTTTCGAGCGAGCCATCGCGCTCGACCAGGACGACCCCCTCCCGAGATTGGGTCATGGGCTCGCGCGCATTCGCGACGGCCAGCTCACCGAAGGCAACGAAGAGCTCGAGGTCGCCGTGAGCCTCGACCCCGGCCAGGCCGTCGTCCGAAGCTACCTCGGCAAGGGCTACTTCGAAGCCAAGCGCATCGACCTGGTCGAGCGAGAGTACGACGTGGCCAAGACCTCCGACCCGAATGACCCGACGCCGTGGTTCTACGACGCCATCAACAAGCAGACGACGAACCGCCCAGTAGAGGCACTCGAGAGCATCGAGAAGGCCATCGAGCTCAACGACAACCGCGCCGTATATCGATCGCGACTGTTGCTCGACTCAGACCTCGCCGCGAGAAGTGCCAGCCTCGGCCGCGTTTACTCCGATTTGGGCTTCCAGGACCGTGCGCTCGTGGAAGGCTGGAGCTCGGTCAACACGGATCCGACGAACTACTCGGCGCACCGATTCCTTGCCGATTCCTATGCGGCGCTCCCTCGCCACGAAATCGCGCGGGTGAGCGAGCTCTTTCAATCCCAGATGCTGCAGCCCCTCAACACCACGCCCATTCAGCCGCGACTGGGTGAGAGCAACCTCTTTCTCATCAGCGCGGGGGGACCGGGCTCGCTCTCCTTCAACGAATTCAATCCGCTCTTCAGTCGCAATGGAGTCAACCTGCAGGCGACAGGCCTCGGCGGAAGCGATAGTCTGTGGAGCGGAGAGGGGATCCTCGCCGGCATCTACGACAAATTCTCGTTCAGCGTAGGCTACAGCCAGTTCGAGACGGACGGCTGGCGTGAGCACGCCTTCCAGGAAGACAAAATCGGGAACGCTTTCGTGCAGGTGGAGTTGGATCCGCAAACGAGCATTCAAGCGGAATACCGTTACCGCGACCGCGCCCACGGAGATCTTCAGCAACGATTCTTCCGGGAGGACTTCTCGCCCGGCCTGGTGGACCAGCAACAGAGCAACAGCTTCCGTGTCGGTGGGCGGCACGCGTTCTCGCCTTCGAACATCGTCCTCGCTTCGTTCACTTATCAAGATTCCGATGGTCCCCTCCGAATTGACGAAGCCTTCGGACCCGACACCTTCCTGGAAGTCATCGCTTTTCAAACATCTTACGGAGCGGAAGCGCAGCACCTGTTTCGTTCGAGGCACCTCGATGTCATCAGTGGGGTGGGCTTTTTCGACATCGACGGTGAGCTTCAGTTGAACCTGGGGTTCTCTGGCTTCATTGAAGAGTTACCTCCGATTCCGACTCAATACGATCATCTCAACCTCTACACGTACGGGAACGTCAAGCCCGTGAACAGTCTGACAATGACGATTGGCGGTAGTCTCGACCGTTTGCAGGGTGATTTACCCGGCGGTGAAGGCAGCCAGTTCAACCCCAAGTTCGGCGTGACCTGGAGTCCCGTACCGGGTACCACGTTTCGCGCTGCCGCTTTCCGAACCCTGAAGAGAACGCTCATCACCGACCAAACGCTCGAGCCAACCCAGGTTGCCGGACTCAACCAGTTTTACGACGAAACTAATCAGACCGACGCCTGGCGCTACGGAGGTGCGGTCGATCAGAAGTTCGGTCGATCCGTTTTCGGGGGGGTGGAATATTCGAGAAGGGACCTGACCATTCCCATCGTCTTGCCGGAAACGTCAACGTCGGTTGACGGCGACGAGGATCAACGCATGGCCCGTGGTTATCTCTTCGCAACGCCTCACCCCTGGCTGGGGCTGCGCTTGCAGTACATCTACGAGCGCTTCGTGCGGGGAGAGAATCAATTTGCGGAGTTCGAGGAATTGGACACGCATCGGGTACCATTCGGGGTCGGTTTTTTCCACCCTTCTGGCTTCAGTGCCTCGGTGACAGCCTCCTATTGGAATCAAGAGGGAATGTTCATCGACGCGTTCACGGCGGAGATACTGCCGGCTTCGGACACGTTCTGGCTCGTTGACCTTGCGATCAACTATCGGCTGCCGAACCGATACGGGTTTTTCACTTTCGGCGCAACCAACCTATTCGACACGGACTTCAATTATTTCGAGGTCGATTTCGACAACCCAACCATTCAACCGAAGAGGGCGATCTTTGCGAGATTTACACTGGCCGTGCCCTAGAGAGGTCGGGGTCGAAACTGTTTCAACGATTTCCCTAACAGAATCAGGAGGATTTGTATGTTGAAGCGAGCATTGATATTCAGCGTCGTGGGTGTCAGCATGGCTGTCTTCTTCAGCGGTGATGTGGGCGCTACCCGTTACATCTACAAAAACGGCATAAAAATAGAATGTTGCTCGGACCTAAAGTCAACAGTCGTCATCAGCGGCATAATGGGGCTTAGGGAGAAACCCTTTCGTATTATCGTGTACGACAACTTGGTTGGGACGGCTATATGCCGACACAATAATACCGGCGAGCTAGTTGGCGTTGCTTTCACGGGTCCGTCAAAAAAGATAATGCATACCGCCACATTCGTCGTAACTGATGATGATTCTAGTTTCGACAAATCCGGGGATACTGCTACCTCAATAACATCGGGCGACATTCTAAATAGTATTACCGCCGCCGAAGCGTGTCCTAACGATGTCTCCTTCACTCTCGTTGATTTTGATCTCGACGCTCTCAGCTATGAAGACACTATTGTCGTTTGCTCAAAGTTCGGGCCCAAGAAGGAATCGTGCCTGACCTTCGAAGAAGTGAACGTCGTCACGGGAAATTGCACTTGGACTGAGGAGAATCACGTCGCATCGTGTACCGAAGTCCTGGAACACCACCACAGCAACTAGCGAGGGAATCCATACACGAGTGGAGGACCCGGAATTCCAATCCGGGTTCTCCCGTAACTTGGGGCAGGCGGCTGCGCCTTTGTAGTGGAGTGCTGAGCAGCGGGGCTCGGCTTCAGATGTTAACGGCGTGGCGCGTCCTTGACCGCTTGGGCGAACTCCCTCGCCGATGGGTCGATTCTCCGACTGCTTGGCTAGAGCCTTCCGTAAAATGTCGTCCCACGAAACTTGGATATTCGTGTAGATGGTCGATGGAAGGACGGGCTCGTCCCTCATGTTCGAGAACATCAGGGAGGACATCGTCTAGCCGGCGAAGAGCTTCTCCCCGTCAAAGAGCTCGTGGAAGATCACCCCGAGCGAGGTGTCGCTCCGGGCGTCGATCTTCTGACCCCGCACCTGCTCCGGCGGCATGTACGAGGGCGTTCCCATCACCTTCCCTGTCTTCGTCAGGGGGATTTTACGATGCGGGCAATGCCGAAGTCCATGACGACGTTGCACCGTTTGACGTCGTGGACTTAGCGTCGACCCGTCTCGTCACGCCAGCCATCTTTCAGGAACCGGTGGAAGATGCCGTTCCGGTAAGCGCCCACTCGCGAGAAGCGTCGGCATTCACCCGTACCGCCGCATCAGAGCCATGATTTCGGCGAACGTCGAGACGCCACTACGGACACACGTACTGAGTGTTGAGGGCCGGGATCACCGTTCCTGACGGACTCCGCAAGATTGTCGAGGCATACTCACTCTCGGGTCTCAGGAGCGGTGGACCGACGGCCGGTTATGGTTGCCAGCTTTCCCAGCCGGTGGTACGATTTCGTGCCCTATCGGGGTGAGCGCCAGGACAAGGGCGTCCCCAACCACAGGTTCTCTTTCAGGTTGACGGCCCCGGTTCCACGCCCGAGGAACATTCGTGAGACATGAGCGACGGCCGACTCCTCTTTGACGAGCAAGCGCAGGCGACGCGCCGCCTGACTCTCTTCGCTGCAATCGCGGGCTTCGTCGCTCTCGCCTGCATGTTGCTGGGTATCGGCCAGTCCTTGCAGCTCCGGTTCCTCGACCTCTGGTATCTCATCCGCGGCGATCGCGAACCGAGTCCCCAGGTGGTCATCGTGGAAATCGATGGAAAGTCACTCAATGCGGAGCCCGAGCGCTGGCCGTGGCCTCGCGACACCTATGTGCCGCTTATCGAGAAGCTCCAGGAGGCGGGCGCCAAGGTCATCGGATTCGATATCACGTTTTCTCGGGAGACCCCGGAGGACGAAGCCTTCGCCGCAGCAATGCGAGAGTCCAAGAACATCGTGTTCGGGATGGCCTTCAACAATGCGGGCGACCCGAGTCCGCCGGGTGCGGCGCCTCCCGAAGATATCGTTTCTCAAGCCGTCCCTCGCTTCGACGTTCCGTTCCTGAACGTGATTCCCGCTCCCGGCGTCGAGCCGCCGTCGCCGGTGCTGGCCGAAGCGGCGAAGGCGTTCGGCCACGTCGTGATGCTTCCGAGCTCGGATGGCACGCTCCGTCAGGCTCCGATGCTCATCCGGCACGGGGATCGCTCCTATCCTTCCTTCTCTTTGCAGGTGGCGCGCGTCTACGCGGACGTTCCGCTCGAGGAGGTCACGGTCACGGAAAGCCATCTACGGGTGGGCTATGCCGAGATCCCAGTCCTCCAGAGCGGTGAGACCTGGATCAACTGGACGACGAGGAACCTCGGCGTCGCATTTCCGAGGTATTCCGCCGTGGACGTCCTTCGCGGCGACGTCGGCGAGAGGGAGCTACGCGACAAGGCGATCCTCATCGGAATGGCGGCCGAGGGGCTCGACGACCGAGAGTTCCCGTTTGGCTGGACGCTCCCCGGAGTGGTCCTCCACGCGGCGTTTCTGGACAATTTCTTCACCCTGAGCTTCCTTCGTGCGCCGAGCTGGGGCATCGGCCTCGAGCTCGGGCTCGTGGCTGCCCTGGCCGTCGCCGGCATCCTCTTGTTTCCGCGCCTTCCGACACCTTGGCTGCTTGCGTCGGCGCTCGTGCTCCTTTTGTCCGTGCTCGCCCTCTCGCTCTATCTCTTCATCATCAATTCGATTTGGTGGCCGCCCATGTATCCGGCTCTGGCGGTCGCCTTCCCGTTCGCCACCACGGTGTTCCTGAAGCTGCGTTCGACCGAGAAAGCCAAGGAAGCGGAAACGGCCAAGGTCCGCGAGGCGAAGACTCAGGTCGCCGAGGCGGTGCTCGAAAAGGGGCTCGCGTTCCAGGAGAAGGGCAGCCTCGACCTCGCTATCGCCACCTTCAGCCGGCTTCCGATGAGCGAGGAGATGAAGACCATCTACCTGAACCTCGGCTTCGACTTCCAGAGCCGCAACCGGCTCGACAAGGCCCTCCTTTGCTACAAGCGCGTTTTCGATATGGATCCGAACTTCGGGGATGTCGCCCAACGCATCGAAGCCCTTCGCCAAGCCGGTGTCGGCACCCAGCTAGGCGCCTCGAGTTTGATCGGCGGATCGGCGTCGGTACCCTACTCCCCGCCGACGACACGAACCCCGCCGCCGGCTTCGATCGAGGAGACCGCGGTGACCGGCGACTATAGCGCTGGCGCGTCCTCCCCCGGCGACGTCGAGAGCAGCTTCGTGCCAACCCTTGCGGGAGCGGGCGCCTCGAGCGTGGCACAGAGCATGCCCGGCGTGGAGCCTCAGCCCGGGAATCCAGGCAGCCGATATCGAATGATCAAGGCGCTCGGGAAGGGCGCGATGGGCGAAGTCCTGCTCATGCAGGACACGAAGCTCGATCGCAAAGTAGCCATCAAGATGATGCGGCCGGACCTGGAGATGTCGTCTCAGCAGGCGATCGAGCTACGTCATCGCTTCGTGCGCGAAGCCAAGACGGCCGGGAAGTTGACACATCCCAACATCGTGACGATCTTCGACAGCTTCGAGGGTGAGGACGGCGTCGCCTACATCGTCATGGAGTTCGTCGACGGCGATACGCTGAAGAACTTCACCCGTTCGACGCAACTGACGGTCCCCCAGATCAAGCACGTGATCATCGAGGCCTCGAAAGGGCTCCAGCACGCTCACGACAACGGCGTCTTTCACCGGGACGTCAAGCCGGACAACATAATGATCACGCCGAAGACGGGTGTCATCAAGGTGATGGATTTCGGCATCGCGCGAGTCGTGGAGTCGAGCATGACCGCGACGGGAAGCATCCTCGGAACGCCGGCCTACATGTCTCCGGAGCAGGTAAGCGGAAAGAAAGTCGACGCCCGGAGCGACGTGTTCTCGCTCGGCGTGGTCCTCTATGAGCTGCTGGTGGGCAAGAGGCCTTTCGATGGCGCCGCACCGACCGACGTGATGTTCTCGATCCTGCAGAAAACGCCGCCTCCTCCCTCGACCGCCAACCCCGCGCGCAAGGTTAGCCCCGAGTGGGATCCCATCGTCGAAAAGGCGCTCTCGAAGAAGGCCGAAACCCGTTACCAGAGCGCACAAGAGCTCGCGAAGGCCGTGCGGACCGTTCGCGGATAGGGAGCTCTTCGCTAGTTCGCCAGAGCCAGTCCGTGCATGTTCGGGTTGTCCCTTAGCTCCAGGATCCCGACGTAAAGGTGGCCGAGCACGGCTCGCGCCGTCTGCTCTTCCGAGAGCGGGCTTAAGGCGAAAACTGAACGCGAGGGCTCCGATCCGGAGATGCGCGAAAGGATGAAGGCCTCGTGCGGCTTTAGGCTGACCCGTTCCATCAGGACCATCGAGTCCCGGCTCAGGGAAAGATGACGCTCGTCTTCCAGGAGGCGCTTCAAGTGCTCCTCGATCGCGGGGGTTCGCCTGGCGGCTTCCATGATGACGTCGAGGACGGGAACCGGATTCGAGACGGCGGGAGCAACGACGCTCTTGCCTGTCGCAAAGGCCATCTTCTTGGGCGGAAAGATCATGACGTTCGATGCGACCTCGAGAAGCTGAGTGCGAACGAAGTCTTCGACCTCGGCAAACTGGATGACGTGGAGCTCGACGAGCACCTCGCCGAGCCTCCTTCCCTTTCGAGCGAAGAGCGAGGCATCTTTCAAATGCTGGTCGGTGATCGAGCCCCGACGGACCATGACCTCCCCGAGACGTTCGTCGTCCGACGAAGAGCGCGTGGCGGTAATCCCGCCTTCCTGGAAAACGATCTGGCGGGTGACGGCGGCACTTTCACAGGTGAGAACGCCCGTGCGCCGCTCTCGGGCCAGCTTTCGAAACGTGTTCACGACTTGAGGATGCACGCGCCCAATCAGCCTCGTAGAAGCAGGAGACCCCCTCGACCCACTTGCCACTTTGCACGAAGTGTACCAACGAAATATTCCGACGAGAGCTCGAAAGACCGTCGGAATCTGCGGATTGAAGCGCTATCGAAGCAAATGTCGGGAGATTCTTGTGGGTATCACGACGCATCCCCATGGGCGAAGCCCCTCGAAGACAAAGCCATCCGCGATGCGCCGAGCCAGAACGTCAGCGTTCCAGCATGCCCCCGATACCACCGAGAGCCCCGAGGATCGACCCCTCGCCCTTGCCACCGCGGCCGGTCTGGGGCGCGGCCTCGTGAATCCGCCCCGCCAAGCGGCTGAAGGGCAGCGACTGCAACCACACCTTACCCGGTCCGGTCAGACTGGCGAAGAAGAATCCCTCCCCACCAAAGATCGCCGACTTGATCCCCCCAACGAACTGGATATCGTAAGAGACGCTCGGTTGCAGCGCCACGAGACAGCCGGTATCGACGCGGAAGTTCTCCCCCGCTTTCAGCTCTCTTTCGACGGTCGTGCCTCCGGCATGAAGGAAGGCGAGTCCATCCCCTTCGAGGCTCTGCATGATGAACCCTTCGCCGCCGAACAACCCGACGCCGATCTTCCTCTGGAAAGCAATTCCGATGGCCACCCCCTTCGCCGCGCACAGGAAGGCATCTTTCTGACAGATGAGCCTTCCTCCCATCTTGCCGAGGTCGGCCGGCATGATCTTCCCTGGATAAGGCGCGGCGAAGGCCACTCGCTGTTTTCCCGCGCCCTGGTTGACGAACTCGGTCATGAAAAGACTCTCCCCCGTCAGGACGCGTTTACCTGCGCCGAGGAGCTTATCCATGAGCCCACCTCCGGAGCCCGAGCTTCCGTCCCCGAAAATAGTGTTCATCTGGATGCCCGCCGTCATGTACATCATGGAGCCGGCTTCGGCTATCGCCCCCTCACCCGGATCGAGCTCCACCTCGACGAACTGCATCTCGTCGCCGACGATCTCGTAGTCGACCTCGTGCGCCCTTCTTCCCGTCGAAGCCACGGCCCCAACTGGCGGCCCCCCGGAGAGCAGACCAGAAAGCTCCGGGACTTGGCCGGCCGCCGTCCATCCCGTCATCCCTTGTTTGAAGACGAGCGTCGCGGTGTTGTACTCACCGGACTGGAACCTCGCGGCCAGCTCGTTACGGGCCATGGGCCCGACGCTCTGTCCGCCAACCACGACGTACCATTCCTTGTCTGCCATGGAATTTCGCCCCTTGCTAGATTTTGAAAAAGTATAGCAGACCCGGGACCGGGCGTACTTGCCGATGGTGGCTCGAGACCATAGATTCTCCGAGAATGCTGCCCCTCGCCGTCGTCTTGACCGGGCTCAGCGGCCAGGAGCCCGCGCCCATCATCGAGAGCGTCGAGATCGTGGTCCGCGATGTCTTCGAGGACGAACAGGGAGAGGCCGAGTTCTGGCCCTATGCGCTCGCCAACCGGCTCCATCTGCGAACGCGAAAGCGGGTCATCGAACGCGAGCTCCTCTTCGGCTCTGGGGACCCTCTCGACGAAGAGGCCGTGGCTCAAACCGAGCGAAACCTGAGGAGTCTCCCGTTCCTGAGAGACGTCGAGGTGAACATCCTGGAAACGGCGCTTTCAGGGCGCGTCAAGATTCGTGTGGTGGCGTCCGACAGCTGGACTACGGTGCCCGAGGTACGTCTCGCCAAGGTCGGAAACGAGTGGGTCTGGGCACTGGGGGCGGCGGAGAGGAATCTTCTCGGCTACGGAAAGCACCTGCAGGTGCTCCGCGCGGCCGATCTCGATCGCGAGCAGACGCTCCTGTTCTACGGAGACCCGCGGCTCGGCGGATCTCGTTTTCGACTCTCGACGCTCTTTTCCGACGCCACCGACGGTCACGAACTGTCGGTCTTCGCCGAGAGGCCCTTCTTCGCGCTCGACACGCTTTGGTCCTTTCGCTTCGGAGTCGAGGATTTCGACCGGCTGGATCCTCTCTACGACGAGGGTGAGCGAGTGCAGGAGCTGAGGCACCAACGAAGCTTCGGCGAGATCGCCGCCGCCCGGTCCATCTATCGAAGCCCGGACCGCGCGGTGCGTTTCCACTTCGGATATCAGCGCTCGACGGATGACGTCGAGGCGGACCGACGGCAATTTGGTGTTCTCCAGCTCGGAGTCACGACGGTACAGCACGCGTTCGTCAAGATGACGTATGTGAACCGCTTCGAGAAAGCCGAGGACTTCAATCTGGGAAACGAAGCGGGCGCTTTTTTCGGGGTGTCGACCGAGCTCCTCGGGGGAGAGCCGGGGACGTCCTATTTCTTCTACTTATCGGAGAAGGCCGGCTTGTCTCTCGGCCAGGAGAGTTTCCTGACCGGCCTTTTGTCCTGGAGAGGGCGACACAGAAACGGGGGCACCGAGAACAGCATCGCTCGAGCTCGGTTCGACCTGGTGCGCAAGTGGTCCCAGAGAGTGGTGATGCTGATGAAGGGAGATTTTCTTTACGGAACCCGACTCGACCCGGAGGTTCAGCTTCGGCTCGGAGCCGAAAGTGGTCTCAAGGGGTATCCCGTCCGGCAGTTCAACGGGAACCGGTCGCTGCTTCTCGCGGCCGAGGCTCGGTGGTTCCTGGCGGACGACATCGCGCGGCTCGTGTCCCTGGGCGTTGCCGCTTTTGCGGAGTCCGGCTACGCCTGGCCCGAGGAGCGACCGATTGCCATTCACGACTTGAGCTCGGACATCGGAGTCAGCCTCTTGCTCGGCTTCTCCCGTGCGTCCGCGGCGCGCCCGGGTATTCGCATTGATTTCGCTTACGCGATGACTTCCCTCGAAGGCCGGGGCCGGTGGCTCGTTTCCGCCGGCTCACGCATCGGTCTGTGAGGAAATGAGGAATTGAACCCTTCGACTAGGGAAGACGCTCGTGCGCAAGCGCTATCGATCTTCGAGGCGGGGCTCGCCGCGGCCGACCCGAGAAAACTCCTGGGGGAAGGACTGACCGAAGAGCCCGGCATCGGGTGGCGATACGGCGAGGGGCCGGTGTTTCCCTTTCCCGAGGCAGGCGGGCGGATTCTAATCCTGGGCGCAGGAAAAGCCGCAGGCTCGCTCGCGGGGGCGCTCGAGGAGAAGCTGAAATCCCACGATTATTCTGGAAGGATCATCGTCAAGTACGGACACGGCGAGCCCCTGACAAGGGTCGTCGTCGAAGAAGCCGGCCATCCCCTACCCGATGGCGCGGGCGTGACGGCCACCAAGCGGCTGCTGGACGACCTCGTCGACACCAGGGCTTCGGACCGCGTCTTCTTCGCTCTGACCGGAGGCGCCTCGGCGCTCCTGGTGGCCCCTGCGGCCGGCTTGACTCTGGAAGACAAAGTCGCGACGACGGATCGGCTCCTGCGAAGCGGCGCTACGATTCAGGAAATCAACGCGGTTCGCAAGCACCTCTCGACGGTCAAGGGCGGACGCCTCCTCGAGCACATGGCGCCGGCCCGCGTACTCGCCTTCGTCATATCGGACGTGATTGGAGACGACCTGTCCTCGATTGGCTCGGGGCCTCTCGTCGGAGACCCGACCACGTACTCGGACTGCCTCGCGATTTTGAGGCGCTACGAGCTCGAAGGGCGTGTCCCCGTTCCGGTGGGGAGCCGGCTTCGCGAGGGCGCCCTCGGACGGGCTCCCGAGACACCGAAGCCGGGCACGCCGGTGCTCGAGCTCCAGCGACATATCGTGCTGGCTTCGAACCGAAGCTCCTTGCGTGCGGCCGGCGAGAAGGCAAAGCTCCTTGGATTCGAGGTCGAGGTGTTCGCCCGGGACATGCAAGGAGACGTACATCGTTGCGCGCGCGAGTTTGCCGAGCGTCTCGCCGTTCTGGCCCGAACGGGTCGGCGTTGGGCGCTTCTCGCCGGGGGTGAGCTCACTGTGAAGGTCGCGGGCACGGGGCGCGGAGGACGCAATCAGGAGCTCGCGCTCGTTGCCTCCCGCCATTTGTCGGGTGTCGATCGCGCGTGGCTGCTCTCGGCGGGCACCGATGGGACCGACGGACCTACCGATGCTGCCGGCGCCTTCGTGGACGGAGGCAGCTGGAACCGGGCGAGAGAGCTCGGACTCGACCCCGCCGGAGCGCTTTCGAACAACGACTCCTACCCTCTTTTCGTTGCCCTGGGAGATATCGTCCGAACGGGTCCCACAGGCACGAACGTCAACGACCTGATGATCGGTCTAACGGGCCTGTAGCTGCGCGAAGTGAAATGCGGCCTCCTCGGCCCACTGTGAGCCCGAGTCGCGCTCGACGTAGCGCGCCCAGGCCTGCGCGGCGGCCTGCGGCATGTCGAGCGCCTCATAGAACAGTCCGAAATTGTAAAGGATGAGCAAATCGTCCGGAGCGGAAGCTTGCGCGCGGCGCAGCAGGGCCAATCCACGCTGCTGGAGCTGGTAAGCACCCTCGGGCTGAAGCTGAGCGCGCTGGTAATGAAGGACAGCCAGAGCGTTGAGCGCCATGGCGGATTGGGGATCGGACTCGAGAAGCGTATCGAGAAGCTTCTCGGATTCGTCGAGCTCACCTTCATCGAGAAGGAGAAGGGCGAGCGTCTGCACCGCCGCGGGCTCGGCCGAGCGCTCGACCGCCCGACGAAGGTTCTCGAGAAGCGCCGTCTCGCTAGGGTCCGAAACATCGAAACCGCTGCGGGTCACCGAGGCACGCTCGAACTCGCGAATGTAACGGAGCGGGATCCGGCCCGTGGCCTGGCGGAGCTCCACGAGACGTTCGAGCGTCTCGGCGGCGATGCGTCGGCTCTCGGAAGGAAGCCAGTGGCTCAGGTAGACATACCTTCCCCCGGCTATCAACACGAGCGCCACGGCCGCCGCGGCGAGGACGGACTTCCAGTCGAAGGAGATCCCCGTTGATTCTCTCGCCGATGCCTCGAGCTGCGGTTTGAGCTTCTCGACCCGCTCGGCGGGGCTCTGCGACGCCAATCGCGCCAGCACCGCTTCCTCCTCGGGCGAAGCGGGTCGCTCCATTCTGGCGACGTCCGCGAGCGCCTCGACGCATTCGGCGCAGGCGTCCAGATGCACCTCGACTTCCGCGAGGCGTCCACCGGAAAGGCGTCCCTCGATGAGCTCACAGAAGTCCTCTGGACCCAAATGGGCCGCAGGGCGTGCCTTTGGCATTACGTGAGTTCTCCCGTCTTGGCGGGGCGAAAGACAGCCCGCAACGAGCGAGACGCCCTCGAAGCGGCGAGCCCGCGAGGACATGTCGGGCCCTCGCGATCGCCGATCCTCGCCCTCATTTCTTTATGACGAGTTTTCACCCGCTTCCCCTCCCTCCGAAAGGTGATGTTTCAACACTTCCCGGATGCGCCGAACGCATTTTTCGACCCCACTTGCCGAAAGGCGGACCGTCCCGATACCTGCGATCTCCGAGATGGTGAGTCCCTCGAGAAAGAAGAGGCGGAACACGAGTCGATCTCGAGCGCTGGTCCCGGATTGTCTCGACGTCTCTTCGATGGCGCCTTCTATGCTCCTTCGAAACTCCCGGGCGGCAACCAGGCGCTCGGGACCTTCGCCGTCGCGGACGAGCGCTTGCTCATAGGAGAGCCTCTCGCCTCTGTCCTCCGTCGCGACCAGATTGGAGAGCGAAACCGATGCTTTCGGGGTCTTGAGGGTCCTCAGTTTCCGGAAGTGATCCCTCACCAGGTTCACACCAATCGCTGCCAAATAGGTGTAAATCGAGTGCTCGGTATTGCCTCGAAATCGCGACAGCGCGCGCCGCCGAGACTCCAGGAGCTTGACGAATACCGCCTGGGTGAGATCTTCAGAGGTCTCTTCGATCGAGCCGGTGTCCAGCTCCGGATGGCGCGCGGCCTCCATCTGGTACGTTCTCAGGATGGCGAGCCGCAACCTCGGCTGGAAGCGCGACACGAACTCAAGCCAAAGGGGATCGTCGTGCTCCGCGTCCAGAAGGCTTTGAAGCAGACTCCGGTTGGAGAGGCGCTTCACGTCCGACGGATTCACGATGACGATTGCTCCAGAGGGATCTCGTTCCGGGCAGCCGGAGGGGACTGGCCGGGTCATGATAATGCCACGGGGCATCCTCGCTCAAGGTATACTCCCCCGATGGTCCCCGCACCTTCCCGGGGACGAACCCGTGGCACGACGGTGCTCGCGGTTCGTCGAGACGGACGCACGGCGGTGGCCGCCGATGGGCAGGTCACGCTGGGCGACACGATCGTGAAAGAAGGCGCCCGCAAGCTCAGACGCCTGGCTGAGGGGAGAGTGGTCGCGGGGTTCGCGGGGACCACGGCCGACGCACAGGCTCTGTTCGCGAAGTTCGAGGCCAAGCTCCAGGAGTTTCGCGGCAACCTGGAGCGTGCCGCGGTGGAGCTCGCCAAGGACTGGCGCACCGACCGCGTACTTCGACGACTCGATGCGCTCCTGGTCGTGGCCGATACCGAGCACGTCCTGTTGCTCTCGGGAAACGGCGACTTGATCGAGCCCGACGACGGGATTCTGGCGATTGGCTCGGGTGGGCCCTATGCGCTGGCCGCGGCACGTGCGCTCTTTGCCAACACGTCTCTTTCCGCGGGAGAGATCGCGAGGGAGGCGATGCGGGTCGCGGCGGGCATCTGTATCTTCACGAACGATCGCATCCTGATCGAAGAGCTTTGAGCCGAAGACATGATCTTCTATCTTCCCGAAACGACGAACGGCGAAACCATGCTGGACCAGCTGACGCCGCGTCAGATCGTCAAGGAGCTCGACAAGTACGTCATCGGTCAAAAGGAGGCCAAGCGCGCCGTTGCCGTCGCACTGCGCAACCGAATGCGGCGGCTGAAGCTTCCCCCGGAGCTCGCCGATGAGGTCGCCCCGAAGAACATCATCATGATCGGCCCGACGGGAGTGGGAAAGACCGAGATCGCGCGGCGGCTCGCGCGTTTGTCGAATTCTCCCTTCACGAAGGTGGAAGCCTCGAAGTTCACCGAAGTCGGGTACGTGGGCCGGGACGTCGAGTCGATGATCCGCGACCTCGTGGAGATCGCGGTGGACATGGTTCGCGAGGAGAAACTCTACGGGATCCAGGAGAAGGCCGAGGAGAACGCGGAGGAGCGCCTGCTCGATCTCCTCCTGCCACCGGTCTCCGTCGTCGAGCCTCTCCCGACCGAGGGCGACGACCGCATCGCGGCGCGTCATCCGACGGGCGATTTCAAGGCGACTCGAGAGAAGCTTCGCGCGCAGCTGCGGGAAGGCAAGCTCGATCATCGATCCGTCGAGGTGGAGGTTCGCGAGCGCGGTTTTCCCACTTTCGAGGTCATTTCGTCGAGCGGCATCGAGGAGATGGACATCAATCTCAAGGACATGCTCCCCGGCTTGTTCGGTGGTCGGACAAGAAAGCGAGAGATGAAGGTTCCCGAGGCGTTGGAGTACTTGATTCAGGAAGAGGAGCAAAAGCTCGTCGATATGGACCAGGTGGGCCGCCTCGCGGTGGAGCGTACCGAGCAGGCCGGTATCATCTTCGTCGACGAGCTCGACAAGGTGGCCGGCCGCGAGGGAGGGCACGGCCCCGACGTCTCACGGGAGGGAGTCCAGAGAGATCTCCTACCCATCGTCGAGGGTACGTCGGTGACGACGAAGTACGGTACGGTGCGGACCGACCACATCCTGTTCATCGCCGCGGGCGCCTTTCACGTTTCCAAGCCCTCGGACTTGATACCCGAGCTTCAGGGGCGGTTTCCCATTCGCGTGGAGCTCTCTTCACTCGACCACCACGATTTCGTACGTATTCTGAAGGAGCCGCGGAACGCTCTCCTGAAGCAATACCGCGCCCTCCTGGCGACGGAAGGGATCGAGATCGAGTTCGCCAACGACGCCGTCGAGACGATCGCCTCCTACTCGATGATGGTAAACGAGAGGACGGAGAACATTGGCGCGCGCAGGCTCCACACAATCATGGAGCGCGTGCTCGATGAGCTGCTGTTCGAAGCGCCCGAGCTCACTCAAAAGAAATGGGTGATCGATGCCGACTACGTCCAGAAGACGTTGGACGAGATTGCGAAGGACGACGACATTTCTCGCTACATCCTGTAGCTTGGCGTTCATGGCCTTCTGCGGAAAACGTGGGGATCCGCTTCCGCCCCTTCGGCCGGTGCCCAGCATCGCCGAGGGGGTCTCGGTCTCGCAGGAAGGGACGCAGATTCGGCTTCGGTGGACTGCCCCCGCGACAAATAGTGATGAAACGGTCGAAGAGCTCGATCTCGAGAGGGCGATTCTATTGCGCAGGGAGATCGACCTCCGGGCGTTGGTGGCGGAACAAACGACTGTCGCGGAGCCCCCGCAAGCGCCATCGACGGTCGAGCCAACTGGAGACCCAACGGAAAGGCGGAAGCCCGAGCCTTCTTCGGAGCCCGCCGAAGCGGCACCTGCCCCCGCGGCGCCGGAACAAGAACCCGTAGAGGAACCGCCAGCGGAGGCCCCAGCCGACGAGACCCCCGGGGCGGTTCAGCCGACGCCAACCCCTCCGGGTCCCAGCCCGCGGCCACAGCTGGTCATTCCGCCTTTTCCCGAAGGGGCGAACGAGATCACGACCACCGAGTCCACTCAGCCGGGGAGCGTCGTCGTGTATGAAGAGGAGATCGATCCGGCGTGGGTCGGCAAACGGCTCGAATATGCCGTGGTCTACGAGAACCGCAAGGGACGCCGCAGTGTGCCCTCGGCCGTGGCCCAGATCGACCCCCAGCCCCCGCTCGAGCCTCCATCGACCATCGACGTGAGCTCAGGGGACGGCTTCGTCAAGGTTACGTGGAGCCTAGCCGAATCTCTTGACGAGTCCATGGGTTTTTCCGTCTTCCGGCGCGGCGAGCTGGATGCCGCCTATCCGGAACGACCCCTGAACGCGACGCCGCTACGCGAGACCGAGCATCTCGACCACAGCGCCCTCTTTGGCACACCTCTTTGCTACATCGTTCGGACGGTTGTCGCAGCCAAAGAGCCGCCCGTGAAGACGACCGGCGCTGAAGCGGCTTCGGAGGAGCAAACGGGCTCGACAGCGATCCCGGGTTCCGCCCCCGAGGAGGAGACGGCGACCTCCGCCGCGCTCGACGACGTGGTCGTGCCCGTGGTGCCACCACTTCGGAACCCGGTCTCGATCTGGAGCGAGCCATCGCCGGAGAGCTGTCTCACGCCCGAAGACCTTTTCGCTCCGGAAGCGCCAGCCGACGTCGTCGCCGTCGTGTCAACGGAGGGCATCTTGCTCACTTGGCGTATCGTGGACTCCCCGGACCTCGCCGGGTACAAAGTTTACCGAGCTTCGTCGCGTGATGGACCGTTCGAGCTCGTGGGAGAATCGGTGATGGGCAGCTTCTCCGATACCGAAGCGGAACCCGGCGGGACGTTCTACTACACCGTCACCGCGGTGGACGACGCTCCCGCGGCCAACGAGAGCCCTCGAAGCCAGCTCGCCGAGGTCACTCGTCCCTGAGGGGCGCGAAAAGCGTTATATTAGCCCGAGCGAGCACCCGAGCCCGCGAGCACCCGAGCTGGACGTGGTTCGCGCAGGGTGCGCCCTACCAAAGGGGAGGAAAAATGAAGATCTTTCTTGATACCGCCAACGTAGATGAGATCCGCGAGGCGGCCGCCCTCGGTCTGGTCGATGGCGTAACCACGAACCCGAGCCTTCTGTCCAAAGAGCCCGACCCGTACCAGGAAATCCTGGCACGGATTTGCGAGATCGTCTCCGGACCGGTGTCGGCCGAGGTCGTGGCCAAGGACAAAGAAGGGATGATGCGCGAGGGACGAGAGCTGTCCAAAATAGCGCCCAACATCATCGTCAAGTGTCCCCTCACGGCGGAGGGGCTGAAGGCGGTGCGATTGCTCAAGGGAGAGGGCATCCGATCGAATGTCACGCTCTGCTTCTCCGTGCCGCAGGCGATCTTCGCGGCGAAAGCGGGCGCCTATATCGTGAGTCCGTTCGTCGGTCGGTTGGACGACATCGGGATCGACGGCATGGGGCTCGTGCGCGACATCAAGCTGGTTTATGCCAATTACGGCTACGAGACTCAGGTCCTCGTTGCGAGCATCCGTAACCCGCTTCACGTGATCGAGGCCGCGCGAGTGGGGGCCGAAATCGCGACGATGCCGGCTAACGTCTATCAGGCGCTTCTCAAACATCCGTTAACCGATATCGGGCTCGAGCGATTTCTCGAGGACTGGAAGAAGGCCCAGGACGTGGGCGCCCCCGCAGTCTGAGGCATGCCCCCTCGCAAGCGCGCTTCCGAGCTCGAGGAGAGAAACCGTCTCGCTCTTCTTGGGGGAGGAAAGGAGCGCATCGAGCGCCAGCACGCCGCGGGCAAGCTCACGGCCCGCGAACGCGTCGAGGCGCTCGTCGACGACGACAGCTTCGAGGAGCTCGACCGCTTCGTCACCCACCGCGCGCACGACTTCGGGATCGGCGAAACGAGAATCCCGGGAGACGGCGTCCTGACCGGCTACGGCCGCATCGATGGACGGCTCGTCTATCTGTTCGCCCAGGATTTCACGGTCTTCGGTGGATCGCTTTCCGAGGCTTATGCCGAGAAGGTATGCAAGATTATGGACCTCGCCATGCGGCAAGGCGCCCCCATCATAGGCCTCAATGACTCGGGAGGGGCCCGGATCCAGGAGGGGGTCGTGTCGCTCGCTGGCTACGCCGATATCTTTCTCCGCAACACGCTGGCCTCCGGAGTGGTTCCGCAGATTTCCGCGATCATGGGTCCATGTGCCGGGGGGGCCGTCTACTCGCCGGCCATCACCGACTTCACCTTCATGGTGCGTGATACGAGCTTCATGTTCGTAACGGGTCCCGACGTGATCAAAACGGTGACTCACGAACAGGTCACGATGGAGAAGCTGGGAGGGGCGGTCACCCACAACGAGGTTTCCGGTGTCGCTCATTTCCTCGCCGACGACGACCGACACTGCCTCGCGTGCGTCCGGGAGCTCCTTTCCTACTTGCCCAGCAACAACCTCGAAGAGCCCCCTCGTGGGGAAACGAACGACCCCTGGGATCGCGAAGACGAGGCCCTCGACCGCCTCGTCCCCGAAGAGCCGGAACGTCCCTACGACATGAAAGAGCTCGTCCAGACGGTGGTCGACGACGGGAGGTTTCTGGAGGTGCAGGCGTCGTTCGCTCGGAACCTGGTCGTGGGCTTTGCCCGGATCGACGGCCGGGTCGTCGGAATCGTCGCCAACCAGCCCTCGGTGCTCGCGGGTGTCCTCGACATCGACGCCTCGGTGAAGGGCGCGCGCTTCGTCCGATTCTGTGACGCCTTCTCGATTCCTCTCGTTACTTTCGAAGACGTCCCTGGTTTTCTGCCGGGAACGAACCAGGAGTGGGGGGGCATCATACGTCACGGTGCCAAGCTTCTTTTCGCCTTTGCCGAAGCCACCGTTCCCAAGCTCACCGTCATCACCCGAAAGGCCTATGGCGGCGCCTATTGCGTCATGGCGAGCAAGCACATCCGAACCGATCTCAACTACGCTTATCCAATGGCTGAGATCGCGGTTATGGGGCCCGAGGCGGCTGTCAACATTCTCTACAAGAAGGAACTGGGTCAGGCCGCCGACGCCGATGTTCTTCGGGGGGAGCGAGTTGCCGGGTTCCGGGAAAAGCTCGCCAATCCCTACGTGGCAGCCGAGCGCGGCTACGTCGATGAAGTGATCGAGCCGAGGAAGACCCGTCGCAAGCTCGCGACCGCTCTCCGGTCCCTCGAGAACAAGCGGGATCGCAACCCGCCAAAGAAACACGGAAACATCCCCCTCTGAGGGCGTCCGGAAGTCTCGCTCCAGGCTCCACGGCGCCACGGGCACACGCGGAGGTAACCGAATGTTCGACAAAGTCCTCATCGCCAATCGGGGGGAGATCGCCGTGCGCATCGCACGTGCCTGTCGCGAGATGTCCATTAGAAGCGTGGCGGTTTGCTCGGAGGCAGACCGGGACGCCCTCCACGCTCGACTCGCGGACGAGCTGGTGCCCATCGGGCCCGCTCCCTCCTCGCAGAGCTATCTCGTCATCGACAAGATTCTGGACGCGGCCAGGCGGACTCACGCGCAGGCCATCCATCCCGGCTACGGTTTTCTCGCCGAGAATGCCGACTTCGCTCGAGCGGTCGAGGGCGCCGGACTCGTTTTCATCGGTCCCACGCCCGCATCGCTTTCGCTTATGGGAGACAAGGCGAGGGCCCGAGCGGCTGCGTTACGCGCGGGGGTTCCGGTCGTACCCGGCACCGAACCGGTCTCGAGCGCGGACGCCGCCCTCGCTGAGGCCAAACGGCTCGGTTTTCCCGTTGTCGTCAAGGCAACCGGAGGAGGCGGAGGCAAAGGAATGCGGCGGGTGGATGACGAGCAGCAGCTCGCAGCCGCTCTCGAACAGGCACGCTCCGAGGCTTTCGCCAGCTTCGGCAATGACTCCGTCTATATGGAAAAATATGTCGAAAAACCCCGGCACATCGAGTTTCAGATCGTGGCCGACTCCGAAGGCCATGTCCTCCACCTTCGAGAGCGGGAGTGCTCGATCCAGAGGCGGCATCAGAAGCTCATCGAGGAGTCCCCGTCACCCTTCCTGGACGACGAGCTGCGCGACCGGATGGGCGAAGCGGCTGTCTCGTTGGCGCACAGAGCCGGATACCGCAACGTCGGCACCGTCGAGTTTCTGGTAGACACGCATGGCAATTTCTTTTTCCTCGAGATGAACCCGCGACTCCAGGTCGAGCATCCCGTCACCGAGCTCGTCACCGGAATCGATCTGGTGGCTCTCCAGATGCGGCTCGCAGCTGGCGAACCAATCGGTTTTACTCAGGAGGACGTCGTTCCGCGGGGTTGGTCGATGGAGTTTCGTATCACCGCCGAGGATCCTTTCCAGAGCTTCGCCCCTTCGGCTGGCACAATCGACGTCCTGCGGCCACCCGAGGGCCCCGGCATTCGTCACGACAGCGGGGTTGACGTCGGGGCCAAGGTCTCGCCGCATTACGACCCTCTGATTGCTAAGCTGATCATTTGGGCCGAGGACCGCAACCGGTGCGTGGCCAGGGCGAAGCGTGCCATCGATGAGTACCGCATTTGCGGTGTTCGCACGACTCTGCCGTTTTTCGCGCGCATTCTGGACGATGGGCGATTTGCGGCCGGTGAGATGGACGTCGGGTTCGTCGATCGCCACTGGATCGCGGAGATCGCCTCGGTGCGAGCTTCCGAGCCAGAGGTCTTCGCCGCAGCCCTCGCCGCGGCCGCGGTGCACGGCCACAAATCCCGCAGCCAGAAATCCCGGAGCGTTCAAGGAGACCGTTCCGCCTGGAAGCTCGTCGGATTGAGAGAGCAGACCGATGGGAGGTTCTGATCCATGAGCGGGCCCATCAAGATCCGGAGCCTTTCGCTCGACACCTCGCATCAGCTTCGAGTTCGGCGCACCGACGGAGGGTATCGCGTCACCTGTGACGATCCAGTGCTCGACGTCACCGTGCTCGAGAGTCAATCCAAGGTGCTTGCGGTCTCGACCGCGGACGGATCCTTCGAGGCCACCGTCGAGCACGACGATGACGAGATTCACGTAACTGTGGGACAGGAGCGATTCGTTTTCGCCATGAACGACCGCGTGGACACGGACCGCCAGGCCGCTCAGGCGTCCAGCGGTCGCACGGAGCTCAAGGCGCCGATGCCGGGCAAGATAGTCCGGCTCCTCGTCGCCGTGGGCGACCCGGTTAGGGCCGGCCAGGGACTTTTGCTGTTCGAAGCGATGAAGATGCAAAACGAAATCCGCGCTCCGAGCGATGGATTCGTCGTGGATCTCACGGTCGAGGAAGGCCAGGCGGTGGAAGCACGGGAGAAACTGCTGGTTCTGGACCAGCCTCCCGCTTCCACTATTAGGTAAATATACACATGCGAGGACTACGCAGGCGACGCCTGGTACGAATCCTCGGGTGGATCATAGCCGCTCTCGCATCGGTGATGGCCGCCATCGCGCTCCTGGGTGCGCTGTATTTAGCGCTTTTTGACTACCCTGAAATGCTCCGTTCCAGCCTGGAATCAGAGCTGCGGCGCTTGTCGGGAGGCTTCGCCGAAGTTGGGTCAATCAACCTAGATTTGCCGACCTTCGCGTTCGAGATCCGGGACGTGAACGTGGGCTCCACCGCGGAGAATCCGTGGCTTCACGTCGGCCGTGTCCGCGGAAGGCTCCGCCTCGCCGCGATTCTGAGTCAGGAGCTCCATTGGGATGAGCTCTCCATCGATGAGCTGTCGGTTCGATTGGTCGAGGCGGACGGCCGTTTGGCCCTGCCGGTTGGACGCAGGCCGCTTCAGCTCAGCTCCCCGAGCCTCTCCTTCGTGGCCGAGACGGTCTCCATCACGAACGCCGCGATTGTCCTCGACAACGAGAAGGTGCCGTGGCGTCTGACGGCGGAGAATGTCAACCTCGTTCTCGCCCGAAGGGGACTCGACCGCTACGAGGGCAGCCTCGCCTACGAGAATGGCCGGCTGGCGATCAAGGACCACGAGCCGCTATCGGCTTCCGTGGCCACCGATTTCGAGGTGGTAGCCCGAGAGCTTCTGATGCGCGAAGCGGTGGTGAGCTCGGAATTCGGCGAAGCTCGTCTCACGGGCAAGATCAGCTTTGCCGGCGCACCGCGGGGACGCTTCGACATCGTGACCCAGGGAGACATCGGCCGAGCGATCCAAACGATTGTCGGCGTCCGCAGTGGCCCCTCCCTGGCGAGTGGAGACTTCGAGCTCCGGGGCGGCATTTCCATCGAGCCCGAGAACAAGACCCTCCAGGGCACCGTCACCTTGGCTCGAGGCTTCGTCGCGGGGCAACGAATCTCGGACTGGACGGGAGAGCTGTTCTGGGACCACTCGTTGCTCCAACTGAGCTATGCCGAAGGAACCCTTGCCGGTGGCCGAGCGAGAGTCCAGCTGCATCAGCCGCTTCCCGTGGCGACGCACGAAGCGTCCGTCGACGTCGATCTCGTTGGGGGCTCGCTCGGCCGTTTCCTAGAAGGCCTTCGCGGCATACCGAGCCCCGTCGATTCGCAGGTGTCGGGAACGGCGAGCCTCGTCTTCTTTCGGCGCGCTCCCGAGCGACTTGCCGGCAGCTTCGAGCTCATCGGCCTGGATACCCCGAACGGTTCCGGCGAGTCCCTTTCGTTCTCGACCCGTGGGCGGATCTCGGAAGGTGACGTCGAGATCGAGCAGGGTCGGCTCGAAACGGGTGCGCTCGAAGCAACGATTTCCGGACGGTATCCCCGCGAAGGGTCGGCGGAGCTTCTCGTGGACGCATCGTTCTTCGATCTCGCGTCGGCGGAGGGTCTCGGTTGGCGAGTCCGAAACGTTCTATTCGAAGGGAGCGAGGCAGGCCCGGTCGGTGTCAGCGGGCGCGGTCGGGCGAGAGGAAGACTCTTAGGTCGTTTTCCCGACCTTTCCTTCGAGGGAGAGATTGTTGCCGAGGAGCTGAGCGTGTCCGGCTTGCTTCTGGACTCGATTCGCGGGAAAGCCAGGTTGTCGCCCGAAGGATTGACGCTCGGGGACTTCATTGCTCATAACGGGAGTGGGACGGCGGCAGGGAACGCTTCGATGTTGCTCGGCCATCCGGACGAGCTCCGCGGGCGAGACTTCGAATTCGACGCTTCGCTCACCGACTGGCCCGTTCCGACGCTTCTCTCCGCAATCGGGGTATCCACCCGGATCGACGGCGCGATGACCGGGGAACTCTCGATCAAGAGAGCGGCGAGCGGGTTTTCCGGGGGTGGCTCCGTGGTTCTGGACCAACCGGGTCTTTGGGGAATGCGGTTCGACCGTGCCAGGGGACGCGTTTCTCTTTCGGGAGCTCAGCTCCGTGCCGAGTCCGTCACCCTGAGCCGAGGCGACGCCGAGATGCGGGCGCGGGTCGAGGTCGACCTCGGTCGACGCTCGATTGCCGGTCGAATCGAGACCGAACGCTTTCCTCTAGCGGGCATCGAGCTCTTCGGACTGCCCGTGGAGGGGTACGTCGGCTCCGAGGCGGAGCTTGACGGCACCTTGGAAAGACCCGTCGTCACGCTCACCGGCCGTGCTCGTTCCCTGACCCTGGGGTCCGTACCCGTCGGTGAGGTTTTCATCACCGGAGAGTTGCGGGATGGAAACGCCGACGTGAGTCTGAAGGCGCAACGCGCGTCATCGGAGCTTTCCTTGGACGTGCAGGTCGCACTCGACGGGGTCGACCCGACGTCGACCGGGACGCTCCGCTGGCAGGAGGTCGACCTGGCGCCGTGGTTGTTTGGCGGCAGCGGGCTGCGTCTGACGTCTTCGGGAGAAGGCCGATTTCGGGCGTTGGGAACGTTCGAGCGGGCGCTGTCCACGGCGGAGCTCGATGCCACGCTCACCGAGGCGAGCATCGACGGGGAGGACTTTCGATTCGTTTCGAGTGCCCCGTTCGAAATCAACTTACGTGACAGTAAGGTCGAGATCTCCCGTGTGGATTTCACACGCGGCACGGCCCGGGTTTCCGTGAGCGGCTCCGCCGACCTCTCGGAAAAACGTGTCGACCTGGAGGCGGAAGGTGCGGTAGGGCTCGGCGTGCTGCAGAGCTTCTATCCGACCTTGCGAGCCACCGGACGAGCCACGCTCGTGGCCCGCCTGGAGGGCAGTTGGAGCCAGCCCTCCGTTACCGGTTATGCCGATCTCGACGGGGCCTCGGTGCGCATCAGCGGATTTCCCCAAGCACTGGGGGGGCTGAGCGGACGTCTCGTCTTCGACAACCGCACCGTGCGGATTTCAGAGATGCGTGGCGTTTTCGGCTCGGGCCCAGTGATCATCGCCGGCACCGCGCTTCTCGAGGGACGAGCGATCGGATCGCTCGACCTGCGGATGGAGGGCACGGCGGTGCGAATTCGCTACCCCGAGGGGTTGGTTGCGACCGCGGACGCCGAGCTGCGCCTCCTCGGAAGCTCCGAAGAACGGGTACTCGCCGGTCAGCTGACCCTCAGAGACGCCGTGTGGAGTCGGGAGTACGATCTGGTGGCCGGGATTCTCTCCGACCGGGAAAGCCAAGGCACCGGCGTCCTTTTCGGGGATCTCGTGGGTGAAGACCTCCTTCAGCACGTGCGCTTCGACGTCGAGGTGACAGCCGACGAAAGCCTGAAGCTTCGTAACTCCGTTGCCAACATCGACGCTTCAGCGACGCTGTCGTTGAGGGGAACCGTGCGCGAGCCAGTCCTTCTCGGCCGCACCGAGGCGGCGCGAGGCGAAGTCTATTTTCTCGGCCAACGCTACGACATCACTTCGGGCAGGGTCGATTTCGTAGACCCGGACACCGTCGAGCCCTTCATCGACCTGACCGCCGAGACCCGGGTCCGTAGTTACCGGGTCGAGCTGCGTCTGACCGGGACCCCGGATCGCTTTCAGCCAGAGTTGAGCTCCGATCCACCCTTGCGGACGGTCGAGATACTCCGTCTTCTTGCGGGCGCGAGCGACCGAGACATCGATCTTCAGGGAAACGAGGAGGAAGCCCTCGCGGGAGTCGGTGTCGCCTCTCTCTTGACGGAGCGCCTCAATCAGGAAGTTGGACGACGTGCCGAACGGCTGTTCGGACTCGATCGATTCTCCATCGATCCATTCCTCGTCGGCCAGTTCGCGAATCCCACCGCCCGAGTGAGCGTGGGAAAGCGCATCACGCCAGAGCTTTCCATCAACTACTCGAGCAACTTGAATGCAACGACCGAAGCCATCATCCTCATCGAATACACGCCCGAAGGCCCGATGTCTTGGATCCTCTCTCGGGACGAGGAGGGTGACGTCGGGATCGACGTCAAGTTCCGAAAGAGCTTTTAATGCTCAATGCCGTGGCGGGACCCGCGAACGATCGGCCGCCACGGCTCGGCCTTTGCGGCGCTTATTCGGACTTCGTGCTCACATCTCATGCCCACGAAGCAGCCCGATTGCGGACGATTCGCGCTGTCGTCGCGGATAAGTCTTGGCCACCGCTCGGCAGGCTGGGCCGTACTTTTTCATCAGCCTGAAAGACTGTCATGAAGCTCGTGGTGCTCGGACTCACGATGCTCGGAGGTTCGGGCATCCAACCATTCGCCACCGAGCGGTACCGCGGTGAACGGATCGAGAGCATTCACTTTCTTTACGAAGGCGAGACCTTGCCCGAAGCGAGCCGCGAGCTCGTCGAGATCGTCGAAGGAGACTCGTACGAACCGGAGAAAGTGCGTCGTTCCATCAGACAGCTTTTCGCCCTGGGCGTCTTCAGCGACATCAAGGTGGAGGCAGAGGGCGTGCCGGGTGGCGTGAGGGTGACGTTCCGCCTGTTCCCGAGGATGCGGGTCCAGGCGGTGAGGCTCGAGCTTCCCCCGGTCGTCGCCGATCTCGAAAGCCGGCTGGTCGAGGCAACGCGAGTCCATGCGGGTGATCCGCTCGAGGTCGAAGCGCTCGCCGAAGCCGCCGAACGAATTCGCACGGCACTCGTGAGGGAGGGTTATCTGTGGGCGTCTGTCGAGCCCGAAGCCGCCTTCCAATCGCCGAGGGCGAACGTCGTCTTTCATGTGTCGCCTGGCACCCGAGCCCGGGTGGGATCGTTGCAAGTCGAGGGTGTCTCCAGCCACATCGAGGCCGACGTGCGACGCACCGTCGGAATGGGCGAGGGAAGCTTCTATTCTCGAAACGAGCTCGAGGCCCGGACCGACGGAATCGTGGCCCGATGGAGGTCTCTCGGCTACTACAGCGCGACGATCGCCATCACCGAGACGACAGGATTACCCTCCCGCATCGACTTGGTACTCCTTCCACGGTTGGGACCGAGGGTGCGCGTCGACGTCAAGGGATTCGACCTGTCCGACAAAGAGCTGCGCGAGCTCGTCCCTATACTGGTCGAGAACCGAGTAACGCCAGACCTCGTCGAGGAATCTCGCGGAAACATCGAGCGCAACCTCTTCGGCAAAGGATTTCGCGATGCGACGGTCACGGTCGAACGAGACTCCCTTGCGGACGGGCGATACGAAGTGCTCGATTTCGTCGTCGCACCAGGCATTCGCTATGAGGTCGCGCGCATCGAGATCGAGGGTCTTCAATCGCTTCCACGGGACGAAGTTCGGTCCCTGATGCTGACCCGCACAAGACGCTTCGTTCGCTCGGCGCCGTTTCGTGAGGAGGCCTGGCAGGATGATCTGAAGGAAGTTCGTAACTATCTCAGGCGGCACGGATTTCACCGCGCACGGGTCGAAGGCCGAGAGCGACCCGGTGAGGAGCCGGAACTGCTCGTGCTCGTCGCCAGCATCGACGAGGGCCCACAGGCCATTGTCGAGTCCGTCGACGTAGAGGGGGCGTTAGAGATCGAGGCGTCCCGAGTGCTGGAGGCAGCTCGAATCACCGGGGGAAGCTTTTTCGACGCCACGGCGATCGTCGAAGCTCGCGAGCGGATCGTCGCCCTCTACCGCAACGAGGGTTTCCGGCGCGCTGAAGTCTCCACGCAAACCGGCCTCGACGAAGCGGGGGAGCGGGCTTCCGTGAGGTTCGGCGTCAACGAAGGAGGCCGGGTCCGGGTCGATCGCGTCATCGTCTCCGGTCTTCGGGTCACGCGCTACTCGGTGGTCCAAAAGCTGATTCGGCTCCAATCGGGCGAGCCGCTTTCCTCGCTGGACTTGCTGGAAACCCGGCAGCGGCTCGTAGGCTCGGGACTCTTCCGAAGCGTGAACATCGATGTGTTGCCCGACGACCCGGCTACGCATCGAAGCGACGTTTTGATCACGCTCGAGGAGGGTCCTCGGACGAGCTTCGCTTACGGATTCGGTTATGAGGAGCAACAGCTCGCCCGCGCCGAGGTCGAAATAACCCGGCGAAACCTCTTCGGACTCGACCGAACGGTGAGTGTGTTCACCCGGGCGAGCTTCCGCGGCGGGAGATTCATCACCACCTACAGGCAACCGGACTTCTTCGGAATCGAGACTCCGCTGATCGTAAGCGCGTTCGCCGAAGAGGAGGATAGGAGGAGTTTCGACTACAACCGCGTTGGGGTCGGTATTCAGGCATCCAAGCGCGTCAGTGAGGAGCAGACTTACTTCCTCCGTTATCGCTTCGACCGCACTCGCGTCTTCAACCTCGAGGACATCGACCTCATCGACCTACCCCGCGAGTTCCGCAACGTGCGTATCTCGGCGATCTCGCTCGCATCATGGCTCGACCGTCGAGACGATCCGTTGAACCCTCGCTCCGGTCAGTTCCGCATCCTCGACGTCGAATTGTCCGCGGAGCAGCTGGGAACGGAGGCCCCCTACATCAAGGGACTCGGGCAACAGTTCTTCTACTTCGCTCTGCCGAAGACTCTCGTCGCCGCCCTGGGGTTTCGTCTAGGAATCGGACAGACCCTACGCCCGGATCGGGACGCGCTGCTCCCCATCGCCGAACGGTTCTTCGCCGGGGGTGCTACGACACTTCGGGGATTCGGCCTCGACGAGGCGAGCCCCAGGGCGAAGATCACGCTCGAGAACGGTGATGTCGTGGACGGAAGGCCGATCGGGGGCAATGTGCTCAGCCTGTTGAACCTCGAGCTCCGGTTTCCGATCTTCGGTAATTTACGAGGAGTCGTCTTCTCCGACAGTGGAAACGTCTATCGCCGGCTGAAGGTCATCGAGCTCCTTCATTGGAGGTACAACATGGGATTCGGCTTTCGCTACGAGACGCCATTTGGTCCGCTCCGGGTGGACTACGGTTTCAAGCTCGATCGGCGAACCGTACAGTCCATCGATTGTCCCGATATCAGTACACCTTGCCTCGAACCGCTCGGGGCCTGGCACATCAGCTTGGGCCATGCATTCTAGCGAGACTCGGCATCGAACCCAGCGGATCGGGCTTGGGCGGAGCCTGGCGTCACGAGCGCACTTATCGGTCCTCACGCTTTCGTGCTTGTTGGCTTCCGCGGAGGTTCATGCCGAGCTGGTCGACCGGATCGTCGCCATCGTCGACCAGGATGTGATCACGCTCTCGGAAGCCGAGCGGGCTCAGCAGATCGCCGAGCTCAGGGCGCTCGCTGGAACATCTCTCCCGGAAATAGTGGACCGACTCATCGAGCAGCGCCTGCTGGAGCGCGAGGTAGAGCGCTTCTCGTCCGAGCCGGTCCCCGAGGAACTGGTGGGCCGAGCCTTCGCCGAAGTTCGAGACCGATTCCCGTCGGATGCGGAATTCCTCGGCGCGGTCTCGGAGCTCGACCTGTCGACTGATGAGCTAAAAGCCGAGCTGCGCCGCCAAATCCGCGTGACCCAATATCTCGAAAAGCGATTCCGTGCGCTGACCTACGTGAGCGTAGAAGAAGTGACCCGGTTCTTCGAGGAAGAGCTCTTGCCCGAGCTCCCACCGGGAGCGGCTCCGCCCGATCCAAACGAGCATGCCGAGGCCGCCCGCACCATCCTCGCGGAGCGCAAGTTCAACGAGCGTGTGGAGCAGTGGATCGGCGAGCTCACGTCTCGAGCACGTATCCGCCGATACGTGTGGTGAGCACCCTTTGCGTTTTACTGGATACCGGAATACGTCACCATTTTTCTGAAAATGCAGTATTTAGCCATCGCCACCGGCCGCATCGCGAAGGACCTCTCGAACCGTCTCCAGGCCGAAAGTGCTTCCGAGCGGAAGGTCTGAGAGACTCGTCACGACAGCGGCGGCGAGATCGCTTTCGTCGTAGGGCGGGGGGGACCTCAGCTCTCCGCGATTCTTGGCTTCGAGAACTCTCTCCAGAAAGGCGACATAGGCATCGGCCTCGTCGGACAGCTTGTACCCGGCTTCCACGTGCTCGCGAGCGAATCGACCCATTGCGCGGGCCAGCGGTGGGTTGTCGTGGAGCCAGCGGAGGGCGGCCCCGATCTGGAAAACCTCCGGTGGACCAAGGTCGATCCGCACGACGGTATGCTCGGGGAACTCCGCGTACGGTCCCGTGTTGGAGACCAGAACCGGCTTTCCCATTCCCATCGTCCGCATGAGCGTACCCGATAGCTCACCCGTCGAAGGGAACCGCAGGTTCAAAACGACGTCCGATGCGAGCATGTAGAGATAGAACCGCTCCATGGGTTGGCGGCCGACGACCACGAGCCGTGGACCGATCTCTTTCGCGCGAACGAGATCCTCGAGAGGATAGGATCTCTGTATCTCACCCACCACGAGAAAGTAGGCGTTCGCTCCGCTCTCGAGAAGCTGTCGAAAACCCCGAATCGCCTTGTCCACTCGTTTCGCGCGAGTGACGAGACCGAACGAGGCGATGAGGAAGGCGTCTTCCGGCAGCCCGAGTTGGCGTCGAGCCTCTCGAGGCGTATCGGCCGGTACGCCGGGCGGCGGCGCGTAGTGGTGGGGCGCGCGTCCGATGAACTTTCCAACCGGCATCGCACCGAAACGTCGCTGCAGCCACCGCTGCATGTACCGCGTCAGCACGAGTACGCCGAAGCTTCTCTCCACCATTCGCTCGCACAAGGGGAATTTCGAGGTCAGAAGCTCGCTCCCGAGAGCGGCCGCCACTTGACGGCCGAGTGCCGCTCCGCGGGAGCCGTAGGCGCGCTTCATCTCCGACAGATAGAGCGCCTGGTTTCCGCGCTCGACCGACAGACCCAGGAACAAATGCTGGAGCACGAGATCGTGAAGCACGACCACGCCGGGAAAACGAAGGGCGGCGTTGAGAGCGTAGCGATGGAACGAGCTGTTTCCCACTTGATAGAGATTCAGATCGAATCGCTCTCGCTCCGAGACCTCCTCGAACCGTCGCGCGGGATGACAGGGGAACGAGCGGACGATGTCGGGGTTGTCGGGCTCGTAATCGTCGACGAACAGATGAATGTCGAGCCCGCGATCTCTCAAATGAGGGAGAAGCTCCTCGCTGTAATCAGCAATGCCGGTCCCTTGAGGAGAGAGTGGGCTCCAGAAGGCGACTTTCATCGTAACGGCTCGGTGAGCGAGTCGAGGACGCGCTCCCACGAGATCCCTGCCACTTTGGGCCGGCCGGCCGACCCCATCTCCCTGGCGCGCCCGCGATTGGAATAGAGCTCGTTCACCGCCGCTGCCACGGCCTGTGGCTCGGGCTCCACGACGAGACCCGACTCGCCGTGCTCGACGAACTCGAGCGTCCCGCCCGAATCCTTGCAGGTGACGACCGGTCGCCCCGAAAGAAAGGCCTCCAAGGTCACGTATCCGTAGTCTTCGTCCACCGGCGCATAGAGTACGGCAAAGGCAGACGCATACAAGTCGAGGAGCTCTTGCTCTGGCACGAACCCGGGGAAATGAACGCGCGACGAAAGACCTAACCTTTCCACCTGGCGCTTCAGGTTCTCGAGTTGAGGACCCCGACCGGCGAGGACGAGCCTCGCCGCCGGATCCACGTAGCGGAAGGCCTCCACGAGAAGGTCGCAACGTTTCAGCTGATCGAGGCGGCCGACATAGAGCGCATGGTCGCCGAACCCGTTCGAATGATAACGGCCGATGTACTGGGGAGGCGGATAGAGGGGCTCCGACGCGATCCCGTTGAACCGTTCGAGCCGCGACGAGACGTTCCGGGAAATGGTGAAGATGCGACGGGACTCCCTGAGGGTCTTGTTGTCCAGCCGATGGATGGTCCGTCGGATCTCCTGCTCCTCGGGGTCATCGGTGAAGCTGCAGTACGCCGTTCCATACAGGTCGTAGACCTCGCGGTGTTGGTGAAACAACCACGTCACTTTCATCGGGTGTCGCACCAGATAGGAGGGGAACTTGGTCGGGATTACCAGATCGATGGGGACTCCGTTGGACTCCGTCAGCTCGGCGAATCGCCACATCAACGCCTGCTTGATGATGTCCTGGACCGGATACCACTTGAAGGGGATGTTGACGACGTCGACGAGGTAGCCCCTGGACTTGAGCTCCTTCGCCAGCTCACCGACGAGGATCTCGGCACCTCCAGTGATGAAGGGTGCCTGGACCCCGCAGACACAGACGCTTTTTCGCGGCATCCGATCCCGGCTATGGGTTCCGTGTCGAAAGCCGATTCCAGCGGTCGACGAGCTTCTTCAGCTCTTCCTTCGTTTCGCGCAGCATGCCTTCCAGGTACAGATGGTTCTGCTCCGCCGACTCGAAGACGAACTCGATCCGCTCGACGAGGTCGTGCACGTGACGAATCAGCTCCTGTTGCAGAATGAGGTGCCTCTCGTCGATCTCCTCCATGCGCTTGCCATGGAGTCCCAGAATCCGATCGTAGTGGCGGCTAATGCGGTCGATTCGCTCGTCGACGTAGCTTACGAGCTCATTGTCGAATCGGACCTGGAGGGAGTTCATCCTCACCTGGCGCTCGATCAAAGGGCCAAGAGCCAGGCGCGCCAGCCGATGCATCGCACCGCGAAAGGTGAAGAACAATCGCCCCCAAAGACCCACCGGTCGCTCCGCCAGGGCTTGTGAGACGTCCCAGATCTCGTTCAGCTCATCGCGGTCGGGCGACGGGGGCGAGGTCAGGACTTCGGGACCGTCAAGCGGGGGAAGGGCCCGCGGCGGCAGTGGGTCGGTGCCATATGGTGGAAGCTCGGAACCTCGGTCCGCCTTCTGACGCGCCTCCTCGCGCAGGTCCTTGATCTCTTCGATGATGCGATCTCGGAGGGGCTGCTCGTTTTCTGAAGAGCCACTCACGGCGGCCAGTTTGTAACTTTATGCCGCGGGCTGTCAACAAGACGTCCGGAGGAGGTTGGGAACTTTCACCCCCCTACCACCGTATAGAGCTAAGGGACTTTACAATTAATGACTAATATGGTAAGACTAATCATCACTTTGACAGGGAGGGCAGAAAGTGGACACCCGATGTAAAGTTTCCATACTGCACAACCCGTCGGCGATGAGGCCAGTGGACCCCAAATCTAAGAGCCATAAAGGTTTGAGAATCCGCCCTGAACTGGCACGAGATTTGTACATACGGTGGAGCGAGAAAGGAACCAACCATGAGAGCACCGCTGCATGACGTTTCGGAGGAGGACCTCGAAGTGGAGGTTGTCGACGTCGAGCCCGCCTGGGTAGACACGAGCGAGAGCGACGAGTCGCCGGTGGAGCTCGACGTTCTCGGCCAGTACCTCAAGGAGACGCATCGCTACCCCCTACTCAACCGCGAAGATGAGCAGCGGGTTTCTCGGGCGATGCGGCGTTCCGAAGCAGCACTCAAGGAGAAGAAGCGGGCAACGGGTCGTCAATCCGCTCGCAAAGAGTTTGACGAGACCCGAGCCAAGATGATCGAGAGCAACCTCCGACTGGTCGTGTCCATCGCGAAACGATACAAGAACATGGGGATGGAGCTCTCCGACCTCGTGCAAGAAGGGAACATCGGTCTGATGCAGGCCGTGGAGCGTTTCGACCCCAGGCGCAACTTGAAGTTCTCGACATACGCCACATGGTGGATTCGCCAGGCCATCACCCGGGCTCTGTCTCAGAAGTCTCGCACCATCAAAGTGCCGATCAACAAGCTGGAAATGGTCCGGGTCGCGACGCGCGCCAAGAACAAGCTCCAGGAGCGTCAGGGGCGGGAGCCCAGCATCAAAGAGGTCGCCAAAGAGGTGGGGGTTCAGGAACATCAGGTGGAAACGGCGATGAAGTCCATACCCCATCTCGAGTCGCTGGACGCTCTAGCGGTCGAGGACGGAAGCCCTCGGTGGGAGCTCCAGTCCGACGAGCGCTCCGAGACGCCGTGGCAGGTCGTCCTGGATCGTGACATGCGCGAGAAGGTTCGGGCGGCGCTCGAGCTTCTGCCTCCGCGACAGCAGCTCATCGTGCGGATGAGGTTCGGCATCGGGTTCAACACCGAGTACAATCTCGAGGAGATCGGCAAGGTCCTCAACCTCACGAGAGAGCGCGTTCGGCAACTCGAGGTCGAGGCGCTTCGCCGGTTGCGCGCCGCGGGTAACCGACGAGCGTTGCACGACTACCTGCAGTAAGACACTCCAAAGCGCGGAGGCCCTTCAGGTCTCCGCGCTTTTTCTGTCCTCCAGAAGCAATGACCCGTTTGGATCCAATGGGATCGTCGTACTGCGGACGTCCAGTAGACTCCCCATCCGCGATGGCTCCGCATCTCGAGCTCACGAGTTGAGCTATGATCCCGTCTGCCGTGCCCGTCACAACCGTACGTCACTCGATCCGCACCGAGGGCAACGGACACGTCGTCGACATCACCACGAAGGTGGCGACGGCCGTAAAGGGCTGCGCGCTCGACTCGGGTACGGCCACGGTCTTCGTTACCGGCTCCACGGCAGGAGTCACGACCATCGAGTACGAGCCGGGACTCGTCCACGATCTCACCGCCGCCTTCGAGAGGCTCTACCCGCAAGCGTTTCCGTACCGTCACCACGAAACATGGGGCGACGACAACGGACATAGCCACGTGCGAGCCTCGATGCTGGGTCCCTCTCTCGTCGTACCCTTCGTCGAAGGACGGCTCCTACTCGGGACGTGGCAGCAAGTGATTCTCGTGGATTTCGACACCAGACCCCGTTCACGCGATTTCGTCGTTCAGATCGTGGGATGAGGTCATGGAGCCCATCGTCGACCCGAGAATAGAGCGTTATGCAGAGGCTCACTCGAGCCGTACGACCGAGCTTCTTACCCGCCTCGAGAATGAGACGCGCGCGACGATGAGATCGCCTCAGATGCTGACCGGCCCGTCCGAAGGGCACTTTCTCCGCCTGCTCGTCTCGATATCGGGGGCGAGGCGAGTCGTCGAGGTCGGTACGTTCACCGGATACAGCGCGCTCATGATGGCGTCGGCGCTTCCCGAAGACGGAGAGCTCATCACCTGTGAGGTAAACCCCGAGGTAGAGGTCGTCGCGCGCCGCTATTTCGCCGAAAGCGAGGACGGGCACAAGATTCGCATCGTGATGGGGCCCGCTCTCGAGACGCTGTCAAGGCTCGAAGGACCGTTCGATCTCGCGTTCGTTGACGCCGACAAGGAGAACTATCCCCGCTACTACGAGAGGCTCATGGAGCTCATCCGCCCAGGCGGCCTCATCGCGGTCGACAACGCCCTGTGGAGCGGTGAAGTCCTCGATCCCCGAGATGACGAAAGCCGTGCCATTCATCGCCTCAACGAGATCCTCCGGGACGACCCGAGAGTCGACCACGTACTCGTGACCATTCGTGATGGAATCCATCTAATCCAAAAGCGCCACGACATCCGGTGACGGATCGGATAAGTGCTCAATGCCGTCGCGGGACCCCTCATCGATCCGCTCGCGCAGGGTGGACTGAGTTTTTCGTCACCCTGCTCAACCCATGCTTCTGAGGCCCTGCTCCTCGTCCCCCGCCCCGTCTTGGTGCTTGCGGGGATCGACGAGGGAATAATCCCTGATTTTCTTGTCGAGCGTCGGTCGCGTAATGCCGAGGATCTCGCTCGCCCGGGACTTGTTCCAGCGCGTATGGCGCAAGACGCGAGCAATGTACTGTCTCTCCATGTCTTTCAGAGAGGTCAGCTCGTCGCTAACGAAGCCTTGCTCCATCCCGTCACGGCTCACGAGCGGCAGATGCTCGGCGAGGAGCACGTCTCCATGCGCCAAGGTGACGGCACGCGTAAGGGCGTTCTCGAGCTCGCGAACGTTTCCCTTCCAGTCGTAATTCGTCAAACTCTCCATGACGCTCTCGGGGACCTTTCTCACGTTCGTGTGAAGGTGGCGGTTTACCTTTTCGAGCAGGTAGGCGACGAGGTCGGGAATGTCCTCCCGACGCTCGCGCAAGGGGGGAAGACGGATCTCCACGACTTTCAGCCGATAGTAGAGGTCCTCGCGAAACTTCCCCAAGCGAACCAACTCTTCCAGGTCACGATTGGTGGCACCGACGATCCGGGCGTCCGTCCTCTGAAGCCTCTCGCCGCCAACCCGCGAGAACTCTCGATTCTCCACGACCCGCAAGAGTTTCGCCTGGAGATTGGGGGAGACGTCGCCGATCTCGTCGAGGAAGAGCGTACCCTTTTGGGCGATCTCGATCTTCCCGCGGCTATCGCGGACGGCCCCGGTAAAGGCGCCGCGGACATGGCCGAACAGCTCGCTCTCCAGCACCCCTTCGGCCAGAGCCGTGCAGTTCACGGCAACGAATGGCTCGTCTCGATTGATTGAGTTGTAGTGAATCGCGCGAGCGACGAGCTCTTTGCCGGTACCCGATTCTCCCCGTACCAACACCGTGGTCGTACTTCGGGAAAGCATCCCGATGGTCTTGAAGACCTCCCGCATCTGTTGCGTTCGGCCCACGATGTTATCCATGCTCCATGTCTGGGATGCTTCGGTGACCAGGTAGTCGAGCTTGGTGTCCATCTCTCGCATCCTCTGTGCTTTGCGGATGCTGAGAATGAGCTCGTCATAGTCGATAGGTTTGCAGATATACTCAAACGCTCCCCGTTTCATCGCCTCCACCGTGGTCTTCATGTCGTCGAAAGCGGTGATCATGATGACGTAGGCCTTGGGGTCGATCTCCCGAATCTGTTTCAGGACCTCGATTCCCTGGATTCCGGGGAGGTGGATGTCCAGAATGACGAGATCGGGCTCGATGCGCTTGAACGCGTCGACTCCTTCGATCCCATCGGCCGCTAGATCGACATCGAATCCTTCACTCGTCAGATGGGACTTGAACGTCTGACGGATCAGCCGATTGTCGTCAATGACCAGGATGGATTTCATGAGGTTCGCTCGTCGATTCGCCCTCGTCGGGACCCGGTTCATAGGGAAGGGCGATTGTGAGACAGGTCCCCACGCCGAGCTGGCTCGTGATCTCGATGCGCCCCCGGTGCAGCTCCACGACCTTTCGGGCGTTGGTCAACCCCAGGCCGGTACCCAGACTCTTGGTCGTGAAGAAGGGATCGAACACCGAAGGCTGATCGCGCGGGTCGATGCCAGCACCATCGTCCTCGATCTCGATCACTACCGAGCCATCCCGCATCAGCGTTCGCACGGTGATCGTCCCGCCCGGCGAGACGGCTTCGGTAGCGTTGAGCAGGGTGTTGAGGAAGACCTGTCGCAGCTGGTCTGCGTCCACCGTGATGAGGGGAAGCTCCCCATACTCGGTTACGGTACGGATCCTCTTGTCGTCGATGGGCTCTTCCACGAATCGAAGGGCTTCGTCCAGCAGGTTCTCGACCCGTACGCTTGCCTTCTTGAGCGTCGGCGCCCGGGCGTAGCTGAGGATGTCCTTCACGAGCTTCTCGACCTGTTGCAGGCCGCTCTCGGCGATGCCGAGTTGCTCTCGTTCCACGGAGCTCAACGCAGGGTGTTTGGCGACTTTCTGCAGGTTGAGCTTGACCGCCGTGAGGGGATTTCGAATCTCGTGGGCGAGTGCCGTCGCCAGGCGACCGATGCTCGCAAGTTTCTCCGCCTCGACGAGCTTGCGGGACGTTTCCTCGAGTTTTCGCCGGTCGTCGAGGATCTCGGCCGTCATGCGGTTGAAGTTCGCCGCCAATTCACCGATCTCGTCACCTGGAGGAATGTCGATTCGATGGCGTAAATCACCGTGGGCGACCCGAATCGTGCCCTCGACCAGACTCTCTAGCGGGCGGCTGATGCGACTCGCGAGAAACACCGACCCGAGAGCGCCCAGCGTCAACCCGAGAAAGCCCAAGCTGATGAGCCCGATGCGTATCCGACGAATCTCCGCTTTGACTTCCTCGAGAGACAGACCGAGCTTGACCGCTCCCCAGAGCTGCTCTTCGACGAAGACTGGAGCCACGACCTCGAGGACGCTCAGCGAGCGGCCATCGGGCGTGGGGAGCGAAATTTCCTCGCGAAGGACTCGACCTCGCTCGAGCTTTCCCATCTCCGCGCTGATCTCGAAGAGCTCTTCGGGAAAGTTCTCGCGAGCTTCCTCGTTCGCCGCCATCGTGCGGGCGTTGCGATTGAAGACGATCGCGAAGAGCACGTCTTCGTCCTCGGCGGCATATTCCATGTTCTGCTGCAGCGCAACCAGATCGTAATATTTGAGGAAGTTCTCGGAGAGCTGCGCCACCGCCCGGGCGAGCGCAACCGCGTGCTCCTCGGCACGGGCCCGCAGCACCGCCGTCTGTTCTTTCTCGACGAAGAAGATGACGATGCTCATCAAGACGGTGATCAGGGCCGTCGAGCTGAGGATGAATCGATCGCGAAGGCGAAGAGGCTTGGTGCGCCACATCGAGGCTAGTGCCGTTCCAACTAATTCCGCCCGAGAGGGAAACCCACGGAAAGAAAACGGTATCGCTCGAATGGCTCGTCGTACATCGGCGAATCGAATTGAAGCGGCACGAGGCGCCTCTACTTCGGGTGGTCGATGGACGAGCCAGAAGGAAACGGCACTGCAGGCTGATGAAAAGGCACAGCCCAGCCTGCCGAGCGGTGGCCGAAACGTCGCCGCTGAGATCGGCGCAAAGCGCCGCAAAGGCCGAGCCGTGGCGGCCGATCGATCACAGGTCCCACCGCGGCATTGAGCACTAAAGCTCGACCTCCGTTGCCGGCCCTTCCTGGGCGAACCAGACGTCCTTCATCTTGATGTACGGCGCGCCGAGAGGAGTGAGCGTAAACCCCTTGACGTTCGGCCGCAGCAGATAGCGAAGCCGACCATAGTCGGTGGGAATGATCGGCGCGTCTTGAAGGACCAATTCCTCGATGCGGTGGTACAGCTTGTTCCTCTCCGTATAGCTCGTTTCCGACCAGACCTGATCCAGGAGGCGATCCACCTCGGGGTTGTTGTACCCGTATACGTTCCGGTAACCCGACGAGTGGAACAGCGGCCTCAGAAAATTGTCGGGGTCGGGGAAGTCCGCGTACCAGGTATTGTATTGCAGCCTCGCCCCGGAAGCCTGCTCCGTGCCGAGATCATTGGCTCGAACTGGCCGCACCTCGACTCCGATGCTGGCCAGGCAGTAGATGAGACACCGGTCGGTGTCGTTCGCCTCGCCACGGGAGACGGGAAGCTCGAGCGGTGGAAGCCCCTTGCCGCCGGGGTATCCCGCTTCGACCAGCAGCTGGCGGGCCCGCTCGAGATCTCGCTCCGTGGGTGATTCTTTGGGGATGAAGCCGGGGATTCCGGGAGGCACGACCCCGGTGGCGCCCGTCACCCCCCGGGCAGCTCGGTGCGAGTCGCGAAAGCTCCTCTTGTCGAGAGCGAGATTGATCGCGAGACGCACCCTCGGATCGTTATATGGCGCAACCTGATTGGGGAAGTGGAGATAGCGGATCGCCAGGAGTCGATCCACCTCCACGGCAACCCACTCTCCGTAGGCCTGGTCTCCATTCGTCTGCACGCAATCCGCCACTTCATCGAGGGGCCGCGGGTTACCGTCGAACTCGGGGGAGTTCCAGGAGGCGCGAAACACGAGAGCATCCAGATGCGCCCGGCCCTCGTGGTAGTACGGATTCGCCTCCAGCCTCAACCCTTGCCGCACTCCGTTGACCGTCGGCACACCCGGGTCTTCCGAGGGCTCGATCCAGCGAGCGAACTGGAAGGCTCCGGTGCCGATCGGTGCTTGGAAGAACTCCTTCCCGGCGGAGACGAGCTCCTCCTGGGGAAGGATCTTCGACGAGTACATGCTCAACACCGAGAGCGCGGGAACGAAAGGCGTCGCGAAACGAATGCGAAACGTGACGTCGTCCACCGCCTCGAGCCCGCTCACGCTTTTGGAACGCCCTTCGCGAAAGGCCTCCGCACCTTCGATGCGACTGAAGTAGTGGTAGTTATGCTCGTTGATACCCTTCGTCAAGAGTCGCTGGAAACTGTAGACGCAGTCGAAAGCGGTAACCTTGCGGCCGTTGTGAAAACGGGCATCGTCTCTCAGCTCGAACGTGTAGACCTTGCCGTCGGGAGAGATCTCCCAGAACTTGGCGAGGGCGGGAACGACGTTCAAGTTCTTGTCGAACGCGGTGAGACCGTCGTACAGCTGCTGGATGAGCATCACGTCGACGCTAAAAACGGCCTGAGCCGGATCGAGCGTGTGGATGGGCTGCTCCAGCGGGAATCGGAACACACCCCCCTGGACTGGCGCACTCGTAGGGTCGTTCACGACGTCCGCGCGCTCTCCCAGGCCATCTTTCCTGACCAGTCGCGCGGCAAGAGCGGTCACGATGAACAGTGCGAGAAGAGCCGCGGGGAACACCCATTGTGCCACTCCACGCCCACGGCCGTTGCCACCCGACGGGCTTTCGAAGGGCGTTTCGGTTGTGTTCTGCATCGACGATCGCTTCTCTTCCGAGCCGCGGCAAAGGCGAAGAGCCTACCGGCTAGATTAGGTTAACCGCGGGGTGGGCGCAAATCTCTGCCGGCCCGCCGCGTTCTCAGAACTTGAGAACTCCCTCGGCGACCTCGACTGCCCTGCCTCCCACGCGAACCTCCTTCGGCCCGCGGCGATCCGTGTCGACCTCGACGTGAATCGCGCTCGGCCGCCCCATCTCGTAACCCTGCTCGACGACGATTCGGGCCGTGGGCTCGGCTGGTACGAGCCCGCGGGCAACGAGATAAGCTCCGAGAGCGCCTGCGGCGCTCCCCGTAGCCGGGTCCTCGATGACGCCAAGAGTAGGCGCGAACATCCGCGCGTGCACGGTACTTTCGGGTCTTACGCATTCCCGCGAAAAAATCATGAACGAGTCCGTCCCGGTATCCCGGAGCACTCTTCTCATGGCCACGAGGTCGAGCTCGATTTTTCCAAGCTGAGCAAGGGACCGCGAGGGCACCATCAGCTGCGGCACCGTCGTCGAGACCGCCTGGGCGGGCAGTTTGTCGGGGAGGAGCTCGTCTTCGGAAAGACCGACCGCCGAGGCAAGCAGCGCCCGATCGTGACACTCGTCGAAGAATCGGGGCGGCGACTGGGTCATGACGACGCCTTCGACGGCTCCGTCGACGACGAGTATATCGACGGGAAGCACGCCCGCCTTGCATTCCTGGAAGATTCGATTCGTTCCGTCCTCGAGAGGGATCCGTCCTCTACGAGCGAGGACGAAAAACGTGCCTACCACGGGGTGACCCGCGAGAGGGAGCTCGGCCGCGGGCGTAAAGATACGCAACCGGAACTGAGCTTTCCGCTCGGTCGGTGGAAGCACGAACGTCGTCTCGGAGAGGTTCATCTCCTTGGCGATCGATTGCATCTCGTCGCTCGTCAACCCGTGGGCGTCGGGAAAGATGGCGAGGGGGTTGCCGGTGAAGGGTCGGTCGGTGAAGACATCGGCCTGGATGAAACCGTATTCCCTCATGGGGGCCCAAATACTACCTCAAGGGTTGGAACGGCCCTCGTTCAGCAAAGCGCGTAGACCTCGAGCTCCTTCGGCGCGATCTCGATTTTGACCGGGGTCTGCGACAGTGGCTCGCCGTCCGCGAAGACCTCGGCGGGCCTCTCGGTCTCGATCTCGACGAAACGGGTCTTGACGTAGTCGACCTTTGGATGGGCCAGGTGCCGCCCCTCGAAAACGCTCGGAAAGACTCGGAGAAGAGAAGCCGGAGAGATAGCGCGTACCAGACACAAGTCGAGCATTCCATCGGAAAGGTCGGCTTGCGGGGTGATCCGCATGCCGCCCCCGTAGCGCGACGAGTTTCCCACGGCGGCGAAAGTGATGTCGCCCTGGAAAACACCTCCGTCGTGGTAGACCTTCGCCGGTATGGGGCGAAAGCCGACGAGCGTCCTCAAGACGGCGTAGGTGTACAACAAGCGGCCGGACAGAAGCACCGTCTCCCGCGCCCGTCGAGCCGCCTCGGCATCGAAGCCCGCGCCGGCAATGCCGAGAAAAACGCGCCCTCCACACCTTCCCAGATCTACGAGGCGCCTCTTGTCAGCACGAAGCGCATTCCAGGTGTCGGTGCGATCGCGGATCCCGATCTCCGCAGCAAAGTCGTTTCCCCGCCCCACGGGAACCACGGCAAGCGCGGGACGCATGGGCCGCGGTATCTGAACCAGGCCGTTGACGACATCGTTGAGCGTGCCATCTCCTCCGCAGGCGATGACGACGTCGAACCGAAGGGCGCCCGCCGCGAGCCGTTTCGTATCCTCTCCGGAGCAGGGCGAATGCTCTTCGACCGAGGCACCCTCGCCTTTGAGGCTCGTCACGAGCTCCGCCGACTCAGCCGTTCGGGTCGAGGTGCCGGCACGGGGATTACGAAGCACCAGCACGCGCATGGAAGTGAGATAGTCTAGCGCGATTCGTTTCGATTCGATGAATTGGACTCGAGCCCTTTATGCGTGCGCGCTCGCGAGCTACCTCTGGTTGTGCTTCTGCTGGTTCGACCATGATCTGGGTGGAGAGCTCTCCGACACGCCCGTAGGGATTCCGCTCGGCGCGCTCGCCGTCGTGCTGACCGCGATCGCTTGGTTCCATCGCGCAAGTCTGCGATTGGGCATCGAGGGCAAGATCACACTGGCGGTGTTGTCGTCCGCCTTCGCGAGCCGTCTGCCTTTCTTGGCTTCGTCCTACGGTCTGTTCAGCTCCGACGCCGCCGCCCAAGGCATCATGGCCCTTCACATCGCCGAGGGAAGGCACCACCCGATCTTTCTCTACAAATGGTCCTACGTGGGGAGCCTCAAGGCCCATCTCACGGCGCTTTTGGCGTCGATTCTGGGCGACCCGGTCGTAAGCTTTGCCTTGAGCGCCGTCATTGTCTATGCGGCCTTCGCCGCAGCCGTGTATTTCTTGGCCCGCAGCGTCGCATCGCGAACCGAATCGGTGGTCGCTTCGCTTCTGGTGATTCTTGCGCCAGGATTTCTCACCGCTTGGGGCATGGGAAACGAGGGCAGTTACGTCGATGTAATGTTCTTCGGCACACTCATGCTCGGACTCGTCGCTCGACTCCTGCTCCGCGACGAACGCTCCGTCACCACGGCTTTCTGGATCGGCCTCCTCGGGGGACTCGCCTTTTGGGTCCACATTCTAGCGACCTACTATCTTCTGGCTTGCGCGGGAGCTCTCGCCGTCCATCGCGTGGGTCGGCTCAGCCTCACGCGTCTCGGCGCCTTCGCATCCGGGTTCGCGGTCGGCGATTTTCCCGGGCTATTGTGGAATGCCACGAACGACTGGCTGAGCTTCCGCTGGTGGACGCTCGATGCCGAAGCCCTCGACACGGGCGCTCGCCTCGGTCGCTTCGCTCACCAGCTGGTAGAAGTATTCGCCACCTCCTTTCCCGTTCTCGCCGGCTATTGGCCCGCGGACGACCCGCCGGGGACGAACGTGGCGTGGCGGATCGCGCTTGCCCTCTTGATTCCCGTCTCGTTCGTGAGCTTCGCCGCCCGGCACCGCAGAAAGCTCATCAGGACGACGCCCGAGGCGATGCTGCTTGCGTTTGCGGTCCTCGTTGTCCTGGTCTTCGCCATGAGCAGCTTCGGTTGGATGACGGCCGAGCCGCGATATCTCTTGTTCGTTTTTTCGGTCGCGCCGATTTTCATAACCACATTACTCGCCACCTTGTTCCGATGGGCCCGCCCCCTCGCCGTGGTGGCCACAATCGGCCTTCTCGCCATCAATCTTCGCGGCAGCGTTTCTTACTGGAAGCAAGCCCGCGCGAGCGATCCCATCAATCGTGAGTATTTGCGACAGCTCGAGGAGCTCGGCATACGATACGCCCACTCCGACTACCATTTGTCGTACAAATACGTTTTTCTCAGCCACGGAAGGATGGTGTGGACGTCCGCCCTCGGGCCATCCAAGACCGAGTGGTACGAGCCGTTTCGCGAAGAAGTCGACGCGGCTTCGTCGTTTGCCTTGGTTCCTCGGAGCTTTCGCTTCGCCGAGCGGATCGAACGACGCCTCGAGGCGCACGCCATCCGCTATCGAAGGGAGAACCTTCTGTATCCGCTCCTCTTCGACTTCAGCGAGCCGGTCACGCTAGAAGAGCTGCGGTAGATGAAAATCAGCTCGGGCTCAGGAAGCGCCTCAGAGACGGCCGCGGCTCGTGATCGTCGAGGCAGCAGTGCTCGAGCTCCTCATGGACTCGGGATGTCTCGGGCTGAATCGTCACGTGACGTATGCCGTAACGCTCCCTGAGCAAAGAAGTAGCCGCTCTCAGGACATCGTCGGCGATGTCGGCGGAAAAGACCTCGGCATGGCAGCTGAGGGAAACGAACCCCGACGTCACCGTCCAAATATGCAGATCGTGGACGTTGACGACGCCGGGAATCGCCACGAGATCCCGGCGAAGCGCTTCCGAGTCGACGTGGCGGGGCGAGCTTTCCAGCAACACCGAAACGGTCTCGCGAACCAGACGCCATCCCGAGAAGACGATCAGCGCGGCGATGAAGAGGCTCACGAGGGCGTCGATGGGCGTAAACCCGGTCCAGCGAATGACGAGCGCGGCGAAGATCACGCCGCCGGAGCCGAGCGCGTCCCCGAGCACGTGAAGGAAAACGCCCCGCACGTTCAAGTTGGCGTGGCGATGACGGCCAAGCAACTGAATCGCAGCGAGATTGACGACTAGGCCAACCAGGGCGATGACGAGCATGGGTCCGCTGGCTACCGGCTGCGGCTCCCTCAAGCGAGCCAGGGCGTGCCACGAGACGAAAATTGCGATTGCGAGCAGTAGAGCACCGTTCGCGAGCGCAGCCAGAATCTCCGCTCGATGAAAGCCGAAAGTACGGCGCTCGGTGTGGGGATGACTCGCCATCCACATCGCGGCCAGCCCGAGCCCGAGAGCGGCCGCATCGGAAACCATGTGACCCGCATCGGCTATCAGGGCGAGGCTGTTCGCGAGAACGCCTCCCACGAGCTCGGCGATCATGAACCCGAACGTCATGAAGAAGGCGATCAGCATCGCCCGCCGACTCCCGATCCTCGAATCACCGTGCGAACAGAGAGCCGTTCTCATCGAGCTCATGAATCGCCCGCTCGAGCCTTTTCGAGCGTGTGCTCGAAGCCCTGCTCGAAAAGCCTCCGAATATGGTCGTCGTCCAGACTGTAGAACACGAGCTTTCCCTCCCGGCGGCTCTGCACCACGCGCAGCTGGCGCAGCGTTCGTAGCTGATGGGAGACCGCCGATTCGCTCATGCCCACGACTTCCGCCAGGTCCGACGTGCATAGCTCGCTCAGGGACAAGGCATGGACGATGCGAACTCGCGTCGGATCGCCCAGAACCCTGAAGGTCTCCGCGAGCATTCGGGCTCGTTCGATCGAGAGCACCTGCTCTCGAATGTCCGATCGACCAATATGCGCGCCCAGAACTTGAGTCGACATGATTGAATGATAAATCAATCGTTCACTCAAGCCAACCTCAAAACCTCAACCAAAAACCCTGTCTTCGAAGTATTTTTGACTGACCGTTCCAAAATGTGTATACTCCGCGCGATGTCGAGACCACGAGAATTCGACCGGGACGAGGCGCTGGAGCGCGCCGTGGAAGCGTTCTGGACCAAGGGATACGGGGGAACCTCGGTGCAGAACCTGGTCGATTCGATGGGGATCCAGAGAGGAAGTCTCTACGCAGCTTTCGGCGACAAGCGCCAACTGTTCCTTGAGGCGCTGGAAAAGTACGAGGAACGCTTCTATCTCAAGATGGTTGCCTTCCTGGAGGCGGGAAGCTCGAGAGAGGGAATCCGACGCGTCTTCGAGCAGGTGCTCGAGGACTGCGCCTGCGGAAGCGGTGTCAAAGGATGCCTGATTACGAATACGGCGGTCGCGCTTGCCGAGGAGGATAGCGACGTTCGCGAAAGAGTCCGAACGAACCTTGCCCGCGTGGAGGGTGCCTTCCGGGAATCTCTGTTGGACGGCAGTCGCCGCGGCCAGCTCCCCGCGAGGTGCGAGCCTTTCGCCGTCGCGAGGTTCTTGACCAACAGCCTTCAGGGGCTTCGGGTCCTCGCGAAGTGTTCGGTCGACTACGATGTGCTCAAGGACGCCGTCGAGGTCACGCTTTCGATTTTGGAAGACCCCGCTCCGCCGCGGGCCTCAGAATTCAAGAAAGGAGACGCCTGCTAATGGGCAAATACATCACAGCCACCGAACAGAACTTCAAGACCGAGGTTCTTCAATCCGATAAACCCGTACTCGTAGACTTCTGGGCCGATTGGTGCGGTCCGTGCAAGATGATCGCGCCGGCCATCGAGCAGCTTGCGGAGGAGTTCGACGGACGGGCCAAAATCGCCAAGGTGAACGTCGACGAGCATCAGGCGCTTGCCATCGAGTATGGAGTGCGATCGATACCGACGCTGCTGTTCTTCCGTGACGGCAAAGTCGTCGAGCAGCTCGTAGGCGCCGCCCCCAAAGGAGCGCTGGCGGAGAAATTGAACGGCCTGCTCGAGGTCGCATCCTGAGAATCCGACGGCGGAGCCCCTCCGGCTCCGCCGATCCCTCGTGGATGACGATGCGCAAGCCCCTGACTCTCATTGCCGGGCGGCACACCGACGGTTTGGACGCGGTCGGCTAGCTCGCATAGACTGACGCGATGGACGAGCTCGGACGGCCGCTCCGCAGCCTGAGGGTGTCGGTCACGGATCGCTGCAACCTGCGATGCCAGTACTGCATGCCCGAGATGGACTACGTTTGGCTTCCGAGACAACATCTCCTTTCCTTCGAGGAGACGGCCCGGCTCGTCGGCGTCTTCACCGAGATTGGCGTCGACAAAGTTCGGCTGACCGGCGGGGAACCGCTGCTGCGTAAGGACCTCGCCTCCCTCGTTCGGCAGCTCCGGGACAATCGGCGTATTCGAGACCTCGCACTCACCACGAACGGTATCCTGCTCTCCGAACAGGCCGAGGCGCTGAAGGAGGCGGGCCTCGATCGAATCACGGTGAGCCTCGATACCCTGAGGGCCGACCGGTTTCGGGAGCTCACCCGCCGGGACCAGCTCGCCCGAGTGCTGGGCGGCATCGATTCGGCCGTCGCCGCCGGGCTTCGCGGACTCAAGATCGATACCGTGGTCCTTCGCGGGACGAACGAGGACGAGATCCCCGATCTCATCGAGTACGGTGAGCGCATCGGCGCCGAGGTGCGATTCATCGAATACATGGATGTCGGCGGCGCCACTGCCTGGTCATCGACCAAGGTTGTCTCCAAAGAGGAGATCTTGCATTCGGTCCAAGCGCGTTTCGGAGGCCCGATCGTGCCGCTTCAGGTCGAGAGCTGGGCACCCGCGAAGCGCTTCCGCCTCCCGAGCGGGACGACGTTCGGAATCATCGCATCTACCACCGAGCCTTTTTGTCGCACCTGCGATCGTGGCCGTCTCACCGCGGACGGCATGTTCTACCTCTGCCTCTACGCCCAGACCGGACTCGACCTCCGCGAGAGACTCCGGAGCGGAGCGCCGAATCGAGAGCTTCGCGCTGTCATCGAAACGACCTGGACAGCGCGTCGGGACCGAGGGGCGGAGATCCGGCTCGAACAGGCCCAACGCGCGCCCCTCGTCGAACGCGAGGCGTTGCGACGAGATCCCCATCTCGAGATGCACACCCGCGGTGGATGAGACCCCTCGCTTGGGCTCTCGTTTCCTTCATCGGCTTGTTCCTCTTTTTCCTGTTCGACCCCGAGCCTACATTCCGTCCTCGGGAGACGGGAATAGTCGTTTCCGACCGGGCACTCGCAATTCACCGAGACGCAATCGTCGTCGATCTCCACGTCGACTCACTTCTGTGGCAACGCGACCTCGAGGAGTCCGGTCGGGGAGGCCAGGTGGACTTCCCCCGGATGCGCCAAGGGGGGCTCGACGTCGCGGCTTTCACTCTGCCGACCCGATTCTTCGGTGTGGCCGGCCTCAAGGCGTTTCACGACCTCTGGCCGCCGTCCGCGTGGTTCTCTTCCCATGCACGACTGAAGGTTCAGATGGGCAAGACCCAGGTCTTTGCCAGCGCTCACCGAGCGAGCGACGCGGAGTCGATTCGGAGAAATGTCGCCGAAAGGAGACTGTCCTACTTCCACGGCATCGAGGGTGCGCACGCGCTCGAGGGAGACTTGAGCCGCCTGGTGCCGCTCGCGAAGCTGGGAGTCGTCTTCATCGGTCTCGTTCACTTGACGGACAACGCGTATGGAGGGAGCTCATCAGGGTCGGAAGGCCTCACCGCGCTGGGAAGACGGCTTCTCGAAGAGATGAACCGCACCTCGGTCCTCGTAGATCTCGCCCACGCGTCCGAGCAGACGTTCTTCGAGGCCATCGAGCTAACAGCCTACCCACCGCTCGTAAGCCACACGGGCGTACGGGCCATCCACGACGGATGGCGCAATCTATCCGACGATCAGATCCGCGCGGTTGCCTCGAAAGGAGGCGTCATCGGAGTGATGCTTGCCCCACCCGGCTTGAAAGAACCGAGTCTCGACGAAGCGGTCGACCACATCGAGCACATCGTTGCGATCGGCGGCGAGGATACGGCGGCGCTCGGATCCGATTTCGACGGCTACGTGGGCCCTCCCATCGACGCCTCCGGATTGCCGCAGCTCACCGAGCTCATGCTGCGTAGAGGATGGAGCGAGTCGCGGGTTCGAAAAGTCCTCGGTGAGAACGCCCTCCGCCTTCTCGAAAGCCGCTGAGCCAGCGTCACTCGTTCTGCGCTCCCAGCCGGGAGTGGGAAGCCTCGAAGTAGCCTTCGAGGATCTCGAGCGCCTGGGAAACGCTGGTGGAAGCGTACAGGCTTTGCCGAAGGGTCGCGCCACCCACGAGCCCCTTGGTTACCCAGCCGATGAAGGCTTTCAAGCGGTTCAAGATGCGGCGATCGGAGTGGAGGCCACGAAGCCTTTCGACGAAGCTCAAGAGCAGCGTCCGGTAGTCGTCGAGTCGGACGCTTTCAAGGGGCCGTTCGGCGAATCCGTCAGAAATCTGCCGGAAGATCCAGGGGTTTCCCAGCGCTCCCCGGCCGATCATGATGCCGTCCACACCGGTGACGTCGAACATGCGGCGCGCTGACTCGAGGTCGTGGACGTCGCCGTTTCCGATGACGGGAATCCTGACGGCTTCTTTCACGTCGCGGATCACCGACCATGCCGCCTGCCCCCGATGTCGCTCGCTGCGACAGCGAGGATGCACCGTGATCGCCGCGGCTCCCGCCGTTTCTAGCGAGCGCGCCAGCTCGGGCGCGTTGATCGAGCCATGGTCCCATCCGGAGCGAATCTTGACGGTCACGGGAATCCGCGTCCGCGACGCCATCTTGGCCACGACCTCGGCGGCAAGCCCGACGTTTCTCATCATCGCCGCTCCCGAGCCCGTCCGCGTCACCTTGGGAACGGGGCAACCCATGTTGACGTCGACGAGGTCGGCGCCCATCCCCTCGACCATCGCGGCCGCCTCGGCCATGCGTTCGGGGTCGCAACCGAAGATCTGGATGCCCACTGGCCGTTCGTCTTCGCTCACCTGGGCCAGGTCGCGCGAGAACGTGCTCCCCCGAGTCAGCCCCTCGGAGCTCACCATCTCGGTGACGACGAGCCCCGGGCCTCCGAGCGCGCGCACCAGACCTCGAAAGGCGCGGTCGGTGTGACCCGCCAGCGGAGCCAGAACGAGAGGCGGGTCGAGACGTAGACGACCGCCAATGGTGAGTGGCTTCAATGCCGGTTCACTCCTCGACTCGCTCGTCGGCCACGACCTCGTAAAGCTCGCCCGGACGAGCTGCGCTCGCGGCGCTGTCGGGGAGCGCAATGACTGTGACCGCGAGTCTTCGATTGCGCAGATCCAAAATGAGCTCGTCGCCTTCGGCCACACTGTGTCCCGCACGCGCCGGCTTTCCATTCAGCCGCACGACACCCTCGTCGCAAAGCTCTTTGGCCAGCGATCGCCGCTTGACGAGCCGCGAACGCTTCAGAAACAGGTCGAGGCGCAAAGAATTGATCAGAGTTTGATCTCGATGATCGCACGCTCTCGGAGCTGGCGGATATAGCGCTCCATTTGCGTCTCGAGCTTCTCCTGGAAGACTGCGTCAGCGACTTCGCTCCGGACCTCATCGAGGGCCTTCGTCTTCGCCTCGATCTTTTCCTCGACGCGAATGATGTAGTAGGCGCTAGGAAGTCGGATGATCTCGCTCACCTCGCCGGGTGACAGCTTGAAGGCCGCGCTCCCGAGCGGCTCGGTGAGGTCGCCTTCGTCCCAAAACCCCAAGTCCCCCCCGGCCTCGGCGGAACCGGACTCAGAGTGGAGACGCGCCATCTCGGCGAAGTCCGCTCCCTGCTGCACATCCTGAAGGATGCGCCGGATCTTCTCGCCCTTGTCGAGCTCGTTGGTCTCGTCGAAGCGCACGACGATTTCGCGAATCCGCACGCGGGCGGGCTCGCTGTAGTCCCGGATGTTCTGCTGGTAGCGCTCGTTGATCTCGGGCTCGGAGACCGAAACCTTGCTATCCACCTCCATGCGACGGACCTCCTGGAGAAGGAGTCCGTCCTCGAATCTCTTTCGAAGCAGCTCCATGTTGCCGCCCTGCAGCTCCACCTGACGAACCAGATCGTCCTCCGTGTCGATCTTCATTTGCTCCATCGCGCCCTTCTTCCACTCCTCGAAGAAACGCGACGGCACGCGAAGCCCTCGGTCCTCGGCGACCTGGAGGACGAGCATATTGTCGATCATGCGATCGAGCACCTGGCGCCGAAGCTCTCCCATCTGGTCCGGGCTCGCTTCGGGGCCCATTTGCTCGATGGCTTCGAGCATCTGGGCATCGAGCTCGGTCAGAGTGATGATCTGTCCGTTGACCTTCGCCACAATCCGTTCTATGGTCTCCGCCTCCGCTAGCCCGGCGAAGAGACAAAGCACGAGGATGCCCCAAGCTCTCACGCATTTGGCCCTGAGAGTCCAAATCGAACTCGTCATTCCATCGCTCCTTTCGCGTTGTCTGCCTCGTTCACCGGAAGATCATTCGGCTCCAGGAACGCGAAGCCCAAGTTCTCCTGAAACACTTTGACGGGATACCTCCGTTTCAGCTCGGCGAGATATCGCTCCATCGCCTCGTCGCTCTTGAGTCGAAGCAGCTCTACGCGGATGACGTCCTCGACGTCGTCGAGCAGGAGCGCTTCGGCCTCTCGTCTCGCGTTGACTCGGAATATGTGAAATCCAAAATCGGTGGTTACGACATCCGAGAGCTTGCCGGGCGCGAGGGAAAAAACCTCGGTCTCGAAGCTCTCAGGAAGCTCTCCCGGTGAGAAAGTGCCCAGATGGCCGCCATCGACGGCTTCGGGCCCCAGCGAATTCTCCCGGGCGAGCTCCTCGAAAGCGCCAGGTTCCCCTAAAAGCCTCCAGCGGAGCTCGGTGGCGAGCTCCGCGTCATCCACGAGAATCTGCGACACGTCAACGGTCTCCGGGCGAGCGAAGTCCTCGGCGTGCTCCTCGAAGTACTTGGCGACTTCCTCGTCCGAGACGCTCAGTGCAGACAAAACGTTCGTCTCGACGAGCTGCTCGATGCGAGCCTGCCGCTCGATGCTGCCCTTGAGAGCGTCGTCGTCGAGGTGAGAGGGGACGGCGGGAGCGGGCTCGAGCCGCCTCAAAGCTTCGAGCTTGTGCGCGACCTTCTCCCGGTCGGGCACGATTCCGGCATCATCGGCGGCCTTCAGGAGAAGCTGCTCCTCGATCATCTGCTCGAAAAAAGCCGCCATCAAATCGTCCGAGACGACCTGAGTATCCTGTTGCACCGAGAGTCCCACGAAGCTCTCGAGCTCTTGGAGGGTGACCGTTCTTCCCGCGACGTCGAGAACGACCGCCTTTTCTCGGGGTACCCGCCACTCGCAAGCGGAGAACAAGCACACCAGGGACAAAATGAGAAAACGCATCGTCTAAGGCATCTTAGAGTAGCGCCGGAGCCGAATCAAAACATCACGAACCGCACCCAATATCCCATCGGGATCCGCCCCCGAGAAGGGCAGGCGGAGAAGCGCTTGGTTGCCATCGAGGCGAAGCGACCCTCCCTCGACGGAAGCGGCGGCACGCACGAGGTCTCCTCCCAGGCGGAACGCCAGCCGGCCTCGCTCACGCTCGACGCCCTCGAGGCCCAGCTCATCGGCAAGGAGCGACAACCGGGCAAACTCGAAGAACTGCGAGACCGGCCTGGGCAGCGCACCATAGCGATCTCGGGTCTCCTCCTCCAGGCGCGCGAGCGCCTCCTGGCTCTCGGCCGAGGAGGTTCGCTTGTAAATGGACATTCTCTGGTTGGCATCCGCGACGTATGCTTCTGGGATTCGCAGCTCGAGTCTGAGATTCAGGCTCGCGCGATGGACTCGGGGAGGCTCGACGCCCTCGAGCTCGCGAACCGTCTCGTCGAGGAGCCTGCAGTAGAGGTCGAAGCCCACCGCTTCGATGTGGCCGTGTTGCTCTCCGCCCAGCAGGTTTCCCGCCCCGCGCAGCTCGAGATCCAGAGCGGCAATTCGGAAACCCGCCCCCAGCTCGGAGAACTCCCGGATGGCTGCGAGCCTTCGTCGGGCGATGGGCGTTAGACGTCCCTCGTCGGGAACGAGGAAGTACGCGTAGGCCCGGCGGTTGGACCGGCCCACGCGTCCCCTCAGCTGGTACAGCTGTGAGAGGCCGAAGCGGTCGGCACGATTCACGATCAGGGTGTTGACGAGGGGGATATCAAGACCGTTCTCGATGATCGTCGTGCTGACGAGCACGTCGAACTCGTGATCAATGAAGCGCATCATGACGCGTTCGAGCTCGGCCTCTTTCATCTGCCCATGGGCCACGGCGACTCGCGCCTCGGGCACGAGCCTCAGAATATATTTGGCCGTCGCGTAGATGGAGCCCACCCGGTTGTGGACGAAGTACACTTGTCCTTCTCGTCCGAGCTCGTAGCGAAGGGCCTCGGCGATTACCGTGGAGTCGAGTCGGGTGATGTGGGTCTGGATCGCCATGCGATCCTTCGGCGGGGTCTCGATGACGGAGAGATCGCGGATGCCGGATAGGGACATGTGGAGCGTCCGAGGGATTGGGGTCGCCGTCATCGCAAGGGAGTCGATTCCTTCCCGCAGCTTCTTCAATCGCTCTTTGTGAGCCACACCGAAACGCTGTTCTTCGTCGATAACGAGAAGCCCCAGGTCGGCGAAGCGCACGTCCTTGGAGAGAAGTCGGTGCGTCCCGATGACGACGTCTATTTTTCCCTCGGCGAGATCCGCCACGATCTGCTTTTGTTCGGTTCTGCTCTTGAATCGTGAAAGCATCGCCACCCTAACCGGAAACGTGGCGAAGCGCTCGGAGAACGTCGTCATGTGCTGAAAAGCGAGTACCGTCGTGGGAACCAGGACCGCAACCTGCTTGCCGTCGGAGACCGCCTTGAAGGCGGCTCGCATCGCGACCTCGGTCTTACCGTAGCCGACGTCCCCGCACAGCAGTCGATCCATGGGTGACGGCCCTTCCATGTCGCGCTTGACCTCTTCGATCACCTGGAGCTGATCCGGGGTCTCGTCGAACTCGAAAAGGTGCTCGAACTCGCGCATCCAGCCATCGTCGGATGAGAACGCATGTCCCGGGGACGACTTTCTCGCGGCATAGAGCCTCAGGAGCTCCTGGGCCATGTCGCGCATCGACTTGCGCACCCGCTTCTTGACCCGTGCCCAACCCGTTCCCCCGAGGGTGTCGACGCGCGGCTTCTTCCCCTCGGAGCTGGAGTACTTCTCCAGCAGGTCGAGACGCTCGACCGGGACGTACAACTTGTCACCGCCCTGGTACTCCAGCACGACGAGCTCGGTGGATCCTCCTTCCTCGAGCTTCGTGAGTCCGGCAAAGACTCCGATCCCGTGCTCGGTGTGCACGACGAAGTCGCCAACTTTGAGATCGCGGAAATCGGACAGAAACTGCGCGAGCCGCGTGCGTCGGCGTGGCGCGGCGCGCGGCGGCTCGGTAAACACGTCCGCAGTGGTGAAGACGGCGAGGTCCAACTCGGGAACCACGAAGCTCTGCGACAGTGAGCCAAGTTCCAAGACGACGTGACCCACGGGCCCGCGTCCCGCGGAGAGCCCGACTTCCTGGAACAGCTTTACCGCGCGGTCGGCGACCGCTTCATTGGGGACGAAAACGCGAGCGCGCCCATAACGTTCGACTCGGCGTCTGACCTCCTCGACGAAATCCGGGAGTCGTCCTCGAAAAGAGGGCAGTATCTGCGTCGACAGGTGGTGGGTCTCTTCGTCGAGCAAACCCATCTCCGCCAGGCTGACGGCTCGAGCGTCGAGCCGAGAGGTGAGCTCGCCCAGGTCGACCAGCAGACGGGCCGGAGGCGCAAGCATCGAAACGTTCTCTCCCTTCGCGTTCTCGTAACTCAGGAGTACGCGCTCCCACTCGGTCTCGGCCCCGCGCGCGGTCGCCGACGGCTCTTCGACGAGGAGCCGCCCCTCGCCGAGGTAGTCGAGAACGCTGGCGTGAAACGTCTCGAGTCGCGGAAGGAGCGAGCCGACTCCCGGCAGGGACAACGCTTGCTCGACCTCCATATCGTTTCCCAAAAGCCTGCCGAGCTCCGCCCGCACCTCTTCGCCGGTCGGCCATTCACTTCCCGGGAGAATCCTCGCTTCGTCCAAGGTTCTTGTGGTGCGCTGCGTCGCCGGGTCAAAAGCCCGAATCTCCTCGATCTCTTCGTCGAGAAACTCGAGACGATACGGCTCGGCCGCATCCGGCGAGAACAAGTCGAGGACGCCACCCCGGCGCGTAAAATCGCCCGGGGTGGTCACCGGATCTTCTCGACGGTATCCGCTCTCCGCAAGCCAGCGCTCGAGCATGAGGGGCTCGAAGCGCTCGTGGGGCCGAATCGTCAGGATCCGTTGTCGGATCAGGTCGGGGCTGGCGGTTCGATAAAGAAGAGCCGCCGCAGGCGCCACGACGGCCACGCGTTGGCGAGACGCAAGCGCGACGAGCGCCGTGATTCGAGCCGAGACGACTTCCAGGTGAGGCGACAGCCCCCGGTAAGGATCGAGCGCGAAGGCGGGAAGAGGAATCACCTTCCGGTCGTCGTCGAGCGCACGGAGAAAAACGCCGAGATCGGACACAGCGGGTTGCAAACGTCTCTCGTCGCAAACCACGACGAGGACGGGCCCCTCGGTCTCTGCCGCGAGCGCCGCCGCTACCAAGGAGCGCGATGGCCCCATCAGCCCGGAGATGCGAGACGGGGGTTGTACCGCTTCGAAGAGCGCCCATCCTTCGAGGGCGCGACGGAGGGCACTCATCGTTACTCGGGACGAAATCTCGACAGGATCCGCTGGAGCAGGCTCGTGGTCGAATAGCCGGACTCGAACGGGAGCGATACGACGCGACCGCCGCTCTCCTCGACGACGTCACGGCCGACGATGTGGGGCAGGCTCCAATCTCCGCCTTTCACGAGAACGTCGGGGAGGATTTCTTCGATCACGGCAGCCGGGGTCCGCTCGTCGAATGAGACGACGTAGTCGACGACCCGAAGTGCCGCCAGGACTTCCATTCGGTCGGCCAGAGGTGTGACCGGTCTTCCTTCGCCTTTGAGCTCTCGGACCGTTTCGTCGGTGTTCACGGCGACGAGAAGTCGATCGCCCAGGGCGCGCGCTCGCTCGAGATAGCGAACGTGTCCCGCGTGAAGGAGGTCGAAACATCCATTGGTGAAGACGAGCGATTCACCTCGGTCTCGCAATTTACCTCGCTCGTCGACCATTGCGCCCCGGCTGAATATCTTGCGCTTACTCATCGATGCTCGGAGGCCTCAATACGATGTTCCCGGTGAACTCCCATCGATGACCGGGTCGGTAGATACCAACGTCCTTGGTCCGCGACCGAACCCGAAAACGGTGGAGCGCCCGGTGGTAGTCGAAGGGATAGCCGTCTCGCTGATGGGCGGCGACGTCGAGAAAGTAGGTGCCCTCGATGAGGGACAGCTCGGGAATCACGAACCGCACTTCACCATCACCCGAGAAGGAAACGGGAGCGAACTCCTCGATATGAGTGTTCGTTCCATAACAGCAGACCCCGTCCGCGTTGAAGATCGCGATCCCGAAGACGAAATCCTCTACGGTCCCGCTGGACGTCAGGCCGAGCCGGATGGTCAGGGCGTCGCCGGTTTTGAACACGTGTTTTGCTTCGCCGTCCTCCGCGAGAAGTGCGACCTCTCGTATCTCGATCTCCTGCGATCCCCACCTCCCCTTCTCCCTCGCGAACGCCGAGGTGGGCTCGACCTCGCCTGCCTCATGCTCTGGTGAGGCCTTGGCCTCACGGCTACCGAACTCATCCATGGTGCGCGCCTCGGCCTCTTTCAGCTCGCGCTCCTCGTGACGCGTGACCCTGGCGAGATAGGCGTCCACGACCTTCTTGGGATCGCCGCGCATCTGGGCCCGCGAGCCATCGAGCCAGAGGGCTTCGTCGGCCAGTTTTTCCACCAGTCCCAGGCTGTGAGTCACGAGCAGAATCGTCTTGCCCCGACGACGAAACTCGCTGATCTTGTCGAGGCATTTGTGGACGAAGGCTTCGTCTCCAACAGCGAGGACCTCGTCGATGAGAAGCACGTCGGGGTTCACGTGCACGGCGACGGCGAAACCGAGACGCATGTACATGCCCGAGGAATAGGTTTTGACGGGAGCTTCGATGAAGTCTTCGAGCTCGGCGAACTCGACGATCTCGTCGTAGCGCTCATGGATCTCCCGCTTGCTGAGGCCCAGCATGATCCCGTTGATAAATACGTTCTCTCGTCCCGTGATCTCGGGGTGGAAGCCGGCGCCGAGCTCGATGAGGGCCGAGATCCGTCCGTTGACCGTCACTGAGCCCGATGTCGGTTTGGAGATGCCGGCGATGACCTTGAGCAACGTGCTCTTCCCCGAGCCGTTTCGACCGATGACCGCGAAGGTGGAACCCTGGCGAACGTTGAAAGTGACGCCGCTCAAGGCGATGAACCGCTGATCCGGTCTGAGCTCCTCCACCAGGTTGCCTCGCAAGAGGGCGCTTTTCAAAGTGCGAAACTGCTTCCTGTGACTGTAACGCTGGTAGACCTTGGTGAGGTCGGAAACGCGGATTGCGACGCTCATACCTCTTCCGCGAAAGTTTCTCTCAAGCGATCGAAGAAATAGTAGCCCACCAGAAAGACCCCGACGGCTACCGGGCCCATGACCAGGAGCCAAGGCCAGTGGCCAATCGAGCCGGTGAAAAGGGTCTGATGATAGCCGACGAGGAGGTGCGTCATCGGATTGTAGTTCAAGAAGCGTTGAATCGACGGAGAGAGCGATAGATAAGAGTAGATCACCGGGCTGGCGAAGAACCAGAGCATCATCAAGTTGCCGATGATGGCTTGCACATCGCGGAAGTGCACGGCGAGAGCGGAGACAAAGAGGCACACGCCGAGCGTGAAGACGAACTGGAGCAGGACCACGGCGGGAAACGCCAGCAGAGATAGTTGGATCTTTCCGTAGTAGAGGAGGAACACAAAGAGGATGGGAAGTCCCAGCAGGAAATGGACGAGGTTCGAGACCACGACGACGATGGGAAGGACCTCGGCGGGGAAGAGAATCTTCTTGATCAAGTTTCCGCTTACGATGAGAACCGTGGAGGACTCCAGGACCGAGGAGCTGAACCAGGTCCAGGGGAGAATTCCGGTGAACAGAAACAGCGCATAGGGCGACATGCCGTAGGCGTCGCGGGCTGGCATGATGTAGCTGAAGACGAACCAGTAGATCAAAAGCTGAAGGAGCGGATTGATGAGCGACCAGAGAAATCCGAGAATGGACCCCCGATAACGGGCCTTGAGCTCGCGCACCACGAGGCTTCCGATCAGCACACGATAGCGAGGGAGCGAAAGAAGATTATCGAGCACGAACGACGCCGTTCTCCCTTAGCGAGGCTCCACGTCAAACCGTCGAGGCGGAGCCTCGCGTCGACTGACGATTCTCGCTGTGCCCCCGATGGTACAGGTGGACATTGTGGGGATAAGGATACCCCAAGCTTCGGCCCGGGCAGGCTCGGGGGCCGCGGGTTCATTGACACCCCGCGGTGGCAGAAGCTACGCTAACTCGATTCCGATGAAAGGCCGATGACGGGAAGTCTTTCGCCCACGCTTCGTATTCCGTTCGTTCGACGATGTTCCCTGCGCAGAGCCAACGGCGCGACGGACGCGATGGTTCTCGACCTATCCTTGTTGGGCGTCTACGTCATGACCGAGCAGCGGCCCGAGATCGGTGAGGAAGTCGCCGTTTCGTTTCGCGTGCCGGGGAATTCCCGTGAGCTAGAGCTTCTTGGACTCGTTGCCTGGCTGCAGGGAAAGCAAACGCACCCGGTTCACGGACTTCCGCAAGGCTTCGGCCTGCGCTTTTTGAGACTCGACGTCGGGGACGTTCGCCTGATTACCAGCACGATTCTGAGCTACTGCCAGTCGAATCCCATTTATCGGCAGTATCTTTAAAGTGCTCAAGGCCGTGGCGGGACCCGTCATCGATCGGCCGCCACGGCTTAGGCTGCTTACGGCGCGCCAGCGCGCCGGGCTCGCGCAGGGTGAGCTGACTTTTTCATCACCCTGCTCGCGCTCAAGGCCGTGGCGGAACCCGTTATCGATCGGCCGCCACGGCTTGGGCTGCTTACGGCGCGCCAGCACGCCGGGCTCGCTCCGCTCGCGCAGGGTGGACTGATTCCTTCATCACCCTGCTCGTGCTCAAGGCCGTGAGGGGACCCGTGGCCGAGTCCGAGAGTCCGTCAACAGCGGACAAAGGACGAACGCCTTGTCAATCCAGCTTCTTCAAAGCCATTCGAACCGCCTCGCCGGCGTCACGGGCTTTCTCGACGCCCTCGATCTCCCAGGTGCCGAGGCCAATGACCGGTTTTCCCAATGTCAGCGCCATAGCGATCTCCGATAGCGTTCCGTAGCGACCCGCAAGTCCGATGACTGCGTCGGCGGTTCGAACGATGAGGAAATTACGCAGATCACCTAGGCCGGTGGCGACCGCACAATCGACGTAGCGATTCGCCTCCTCCCGGGAGCTTCCCGGCAAGATGCCCAATGTGAAGCCTCCGGCTTTCCGAGCCCCACGAGCGGCGGCTTCCATGACGCCGCCGAGTCCACCGCAAACGAGAATCGCTCCCGAGTGAGCGATGGTGCTGCCCACTTCTTCGGCCAAGCGGGCCGTCTTTCGGTCGGGCCGCGAATCTCCCACCACGGCGATTTGCCGGCGGGAGCCCCGCGATTTGACAAGCATTCCCGTTTTGCGCAGCATATACGAAAACCGGTTGTTGGAGGGTCATCCCAGCCAGTCGAGCCGTCTCAGAATGCGATCACGGGGCACCTTCGAAGGTAGCCCGCTGCGATGTGGACACATGTCCGCCCCGCGGCGAGATTCCCGAGGAGGCGTCTCGTGCCGCGTAGCCTGCTTCTCAACGCCACCTACGAACCGCTTCGTGTCATCACGTGGCAGAAAGCGATCGTGATGTTGGTGAAGGGGAAGGTTGAAGTCGTAGCTTCTTACGACCGCGACGTTCGCGGCGTATCGATCTCGCTCCGGCTTCCGTCAGTGCTCAGACTGCTGCGCCGGGTTGGAGTGGCACGACGGTTTCATCGAGTTCCCTTCTCGCGCCAGAATATTTACCTGCGCGACAGATATCGATGCCAGTACTGCTCTCGCCGTTTCACCGCGTCGCAACTTACCTTCGACCACGTCATCCCTGCCTCCCGAGGGGGGCGCAAGGAGTGGGAGAACATCGTCACCTGCTGCATCCAGTGCAATCGGCAAAAAGGAGGCAAATTGCCAAGCGAGGCTGGCCTCGTGCTCGCAAGGAAGCCGAGACGTCCTGCCTATCTCCCCGCACACGCCATCACCTACGGACTTCCCGACGTGCCCGCGAGCTGGCGAGACTACCTCGCCTGGACCGAGTAGCGGGAACGGGTCGATCGCGGCCGGCGTTTCTTCTTCGATGAGTCTCTCGGGGAGCCTCGCAACGATGCAGCTCGGAGATCTGCTGCAATGGTGCGGCAGCAACCTCAAGACGGGCACGCTCCGGCTGACGCGGGGTCCGATCGAAAAACAACTCTTCTTCAGAGAGGGCCGCCTGTTCTCTTCGACCTCGACGAGTCCCCGTGAGACTCTCGGTCAGTTTCTGATCCGCTCGGGACAGATCACTGAGGAGGAGCTGTTCACCGCGCTCATGGAGCAGGATCGATCAGACATGCCTCTCGGCCAGATTCTGATCGCCGCGGGCGTCATCGAGGAGCGGGCGCTCGAAGAGCTTCTGCGGGTCAAGACGGAGGAGTCGATCTACGATGCGTTCCTGTGGAAGGAAGGGAGCTTCGACTTCGAGGAGGGAAGGCTTCCGGAACGCATTCCGGTCTTCGTGCCCCTGGAGCTGACCGGCGTCATACTCGAGGGGGCTCGCCGCAGCGACGAGTGGGAGCGAATTCACGAGGTCTTTCCATCGCGATTGACGACGTTCCAGGTCGAGAGGACGGCCCGGGAGGCCGCCGAAGACTTGAGCGACGAGGATCGGCGTCTGCTTCAGCTCGTCGAGCAGGGCAAGAACCTGGCGGAAATTTCCCTCGAGCTCCACTCCGTCGAGTTCTACGCGGCGTCGTGCTTGCTCGAGCTCTACGAGAAGGGGCTCGTCACTGTGAGGGACGCACCCGAGGAGATCGACTTCGCGCAGCAACTGACCGAGCTTCGCGAGAAGCTCAAGCAAGGCGTGGAGTGTTTCCACGGCGGTGAGTACGAGAGGTCACGCGAGTGTTTCTTGGCCGCCCTCGCCCGCGATCCTCAGAACAAGTATGCCCGACTCTTCCTGCAAAAGATTCGACGGGTCGAAGAAGACTTCGCTGCCTTTTCCGGGGTTCCGCAGGAGGCCGTTCCCCGGCTCAGGGTGCCTCTCGCCGTGATTCCCGATGTGGACCTCGACCCTCACGCCGGATTCGTCCTGTCCCGAGTGAATGGCGAATGGGATATCGGCTCGATTACGAAGATATGTCCGCTGCATGAGCGAGAAGTGCTCGCGATCTTCAAACGACTCGTGGACGAGGGTTTGATCGAGCTGGAACAGCCGAGCTGAGCTCGTCTGAGCGGCATGTTATGATGGCGACCGGGTGAAGTCCGCAACACCTGAGGTTCGTGGGGTAGCGCCACTCCATGCCGTTCCCGGCGGACGCATTGCCATTCTCGGCTCTGGTTTCGATCCGAGCCGCGCCCACGAGCATCACGTCTATTTCGGGGACCGACGAGCCTTGGTTTGCCGCGTATCGGAGGCACAGATCACCGCCGTGGTGCCCGAGGGCGCGCTTCCCGAAGTTCACGTGAGCATATCGGGCGAGCCGACGATTCCGTTTCGAGTTTCGATCGCTTCGACGTTTGCCAACGAGCTGCAGCCGGTTGCCAACCCGGTGTTCGACCGCTCGGGCTTCGTCTACGTCACATTGAGCGGCAGCCGAGGAGAAAAGGTACCGGTGTCCGTGTTTCGAATCAGTGAGGACGGCGATGTCGAACCTTATGCAGACGGCATCGTCAACGCGACGGGGCTGGCGTGGGGGCCGGACGACCATCTCTACGTGTCGAGCCGACACGACGGCATCGTCTACCGCGTGGGGATGAATCACGTGGCCGAGCCGGTGGCCGACGAGCTCGGAATCGCCACCGGCTTGGCGTTCGACGGCGACGGAATTCTGTATGTGGGCGATCGACGGGGAACCGTCTTCCGGGTCGAGCCGAACGGCGAGCCTCGCTCGTTCTGTCATCTGGAGCCCTCAGTTGCGGCCTATCACCTGGCGTTCGACCGGGACGGCAACCTTCTCGTGACCGCACCGAGCCTCGCTACGACGGATCCCGTCTACCGAGTCTCCCCCGACGGCGAGGTTTCCATCTTCTCCACCGGGTTCGGAAGGCCTCAGGGCATCGCTTTCGACGACGATGGCAACCTGTACGTCGCCGAAGGGCTCATCGGCGATAGTGGAGTGTACCGAGTCGCCGCGGATGGAAGCAGCGTCGAGCCCGTTATTGCGGCGCCCTCGCTGGTGGGTCTCGCCTTCGACAACGCCGGTGGGGTGCTCCTGGCAGGGGACAGCTCGTTATTTCAGCTCGAGCTGGGAGTCAGGGGTCTACTGAATCCGGGCTAGAGCTTCGCGAAGCGACGAAGCGCGCTGGCTTTCGGTCTCGATATCGAAGAAAGACTTAGCGTCACGGACTGCGACCTCGAGATGCTCCGGGGTCGGTTCGGACTCGTAGCGTTCGAGCGAGCAAAGCGCGAGCTGATAGCTCCCTTCAGTGAGCCCGGCCCCTTCGAGCCCTCTGAGACGGTCGCGCAACGATTCGCAATCCCGAGTCTGCCGTGCGCGGGATGCCCGCCGGGCGTCCCCTTCGGCAACGAGTAACGGCTGGGGCGCGGCCGGCATCTCCATCGCCTTCATGTTGGGCTCGGCCGGCGGCTCCGCTTGCGAGCCCGGACTCGAACGATCCACCTCCTCGAGCTCTCGCTCGAGGCGAACGACGGTCTCCGGAGCGGGCGCGGCTTCGTCGCGAGCCATCGGAGGCGTCGAGACCTCCTGGCGGGACTCGGTCTCTCCGGTCACTTCAGCCTCCCTGGGGACGGCCGTGTCGACGCTTTCGGAGGCAATCCTCTCGGACGCCGGTGGCGTCTCGAGCTTTACAGGAGCCGGTCCGAGATCACCCTGGGATGCGACGTAGACGCCCACCGCAATGGCCGCGACCACCGTGGCGGCGAGGGCGGCCCAACGGCCGGCTCCGGAGGAGACGATCGACTGGCGCGAAGGGTCCGCATCGATGCGTTCCATCACCCTCCCTGGAAAGGCATCCCAATAGCTGTCGGGCGGGCTAGCAAGCGGCGCCGCCCTCGCCGCTGTGGCGACTCGCTCGAGAAATTTCTTGTAGGCTCGACATGGCTCGCACCGCTCGACGTGGCCCTCGGCCTCGAACCGTTCCCTTGCGTTCGCTTCGCCGTCGACCACTTTCTCGATGAGCGGGGCGGCTTCGCTGCAATCCATGTCTAAAGATGCTCCTTCAGCAAGACTTTCAACTTCGCTCGCGCGCGTGACAGGCGAGACATCACGGTCCCCGCCGACAGGTTGAGGATGGTGGCGATCTCTTCGTAGCGCATGCCCTCGACGACCTTCAGACGGAAGATGCACTGCTGCTCGACGGGCAAACTCGCCACCGCTCGCTCGAGTGCTTCGGCAAACTCCAGCGAGCGCAACTGCTCGAACGCGTCCGGCTCGCGGGGCTCCGGCTCGAAAGGGCCGTCGGGAAAGGCCTCGGCATCGCAGGTCTCTTCTCTTCGTGCCGAAGCGTTCAAATAGTTGATGGAGAGGTTGACCGCGATCTTCGTGAGCCACGGCCCCAGGGGGCGGCCGAGCTCGAAGCGACCGAGGTGGCGGTAAGCACGCACGAACGTATCCTGAGCGATGTCATCGGCGACGTCGTGACGACGGGTCATTCGCATCGCCACGGCGTACACCCGCGTCTGGTACGATCGCACGATCTCGGCAAACGCATCCGTGTCTCCTGCGCGCGCGCGCACCACCAGCTCGTTCTCCGGCCCGAGCGGCTCGTGCCGGCTCTGGGAATAGGCTAGGCCTTCCAAGCCTCTCCTCCCTGCAACGGTTACCGCCCACGGGGGCGATTTATTCCGTCGAATGTTCCATTGTACCGGTCCGCCGCGAGCTTGGGGGACTCCTTCGGGGGTTGTGCTCCTGCCGCGGCGGGAATGCCCACGCCTCTCAGCGAGCGGAGCGATGTGAGGCGAGAGAGCGGACTCGAGCCTATGGCAATCGATTTTCAGGCGTCAGAACATTCGCAGTCGATCGAGGTCGCTAACGATGATAGGCTTCGCAGAAGAGGTTTCCCCGGCAGGTCCCCGCGCGCCGGAGAAGGGACCTGCCGGGCTCCCATTTTGCCCGTTTTGCCGAGCTGGTTGGGAGTCTCGTCAAATCAAGGGCGAACTACTCCAAAACCTTGATCACCACGCGCCGGTTTCTCGCGCGACCCTCGCGATCCGAATTGTCCGAGACCGGCTGTTCTTCACCGAAGCTGTACACCGAGATCCGGTGAAGGGGAAGACCGTGCGCCTGATACAGATAGTCCCGTACCGCCTCGGCTCGCTTCAGGCCCAGCGCCTTGTTGTAGGCGGGATCGCCGGTGGCGTCGGTATGGCCTTCGATCTCGATCCAGAGTCCTCGATTGTCGGCCTTCACCTTCTCGGCAAGCTCGTCGACGAGAACCTGGGCATCGGGTGAGAGCTCAGAGGTGTTGAACGCAAAGCTGACTTTGTCGTTCGAGAGCGTCACTTCATAGAGAAGCTTGCCCTTCATCGCGCGCTCGGCTTCCTGGAACGCCCGCTCGGCCTCGTCGTGGGCCGACGCGGCGAGCTGACCCGCTTCATCAGCTTTGGCGTCGACGCGCTGAATCTCACCACCCTGTCGCGTGATGGCTTCCTCGTTTCGCCCGATACGCTCTTGGTTTCTCTCGACGGACTCGCTCAGGCTCTCGACCTTCTGATTGACGGCACCAACTTCCTTGCCCACGTACTTCTTCGTGGCACAACCGGAAACGATGATGCCGAGGCAAAGTGCAGCACCAAGCCAGGTCGTCTTCTTTTCCATTAGCTCCATTAGCTCCATTAGCGGACCTCCTATATTATTGCGGCGAGCGGTTGGGACTCGACGCGGGCGGCTGGGGCCCTGATTTCGACCCTTTGGGGTAATAACCCTGCCGAGTGCGAACTTCGACACCACGTCGGCGCGTCGAAACTTGGATACGGCGGAAACCGCCGTCGGTTCTCGGGTTGTCGGGGGCGTATCCGATACGGTACTGCGTTTTGAGCTCTTCGCGAATCCGCGCCGAAGCACGGACGAGCTGTCCCCACTGGCTGCCCTCGAATGTGGCACCCCCAGTCTCCGAGGTGAACTGCCGCAAGGAGTCCTCTCCACGAAAAGACGCACCGTGCACGCCGAGAAACAGGTCGTTTCCCGGATCGTCGACCGGCGAGAGAACACGAATCGCATAGACGGGGAGATCCACCCCTTTGGCCTTCGCGACCGCCGCCTCGACGGAGATCTCGCTCGAGGTGTCGACTCCATCGGTCAGCACAACGATGGCCCGGCGGCCGAACCCCTCGTGCACGACGACCTCGGAGAGAATCGCGACGGCGTCATAGAGGGCGGTCGAGCCAAAGGGCTCGAGCCGCGTGAGCGCTCCGATCGCCTCTTCCTTGCTCTGGGTGAAATCGGTCACCCGGTAGAGATTACGATCGAAGGCATAAACGGACACCCGATCCTCGGGCCCGAGGCCGTGAATGAGCTGGATCGCGGCGTTTCTCGCGTTGGTTGCCTTGGCGGTGACGTCCATGCTGCCGCTCGCGTCGACGAGGATCACGAAGTCCACCGGAGCATCGACCCCTCGAGAAAAGTACGACACGGTCTGGATTCGTTCGTCCTCCAGGACCCGAAAATCGTCCTCTTTGAGGTTGGTGATCAATTTGCCTTTCCCGTTGACGACGGTCACGCTGAGGTGCACGGCGTTCACCGAAGTCGTGAATCGGAACCGTTCGACGTTGGGCTCGATAGCGGGTTGGAACGCAGGTGCGGCCGATGTACTAAGCAAAAGGCTGAGACTCCACACCGCATCCTGCATCACAATCTTGTATAGCAATAGTGTTGCCAGCTGGAGATGAACTCTGGAAGTTACTCGAAACGATAGAGATAGGCCGAGCGGGGCGAGCGCCTTAAAGGCGGACGTTCAAGAAAGATTTACTCCGACGTGTAAGTCTTACCGGTCTTTCGAGTGCTCAATGCGGACGACTGCGCCGGGCTCGCTCAGCTCGCGCAGAATGGACTGAGTTCTTCCTCACCCTGCTGGTTAACGGGAGTCGAGCCGTCGTCCGTCGGTGGCCTGGGAATCGCCCGGGCGCGGCGACAGGAACCTCTCTACCCGGTAACGCCACCGAGCGTAAAAGCGGAACTGGGCCTCGTTGTCGAAGAGGACGCCATTGCTCGAGCGGCGGTCCACCTCGGCAAGTGCGTGGGTCGGATCCCGCTCCTCGTCTGCCCGCGCCAATACGACCGGCTCGTCGTCGAACCCGCGATCGACGCAGGCGAAAGGCGCTTTCACCGCGATCCTCGACATGAGTCTCTCCACGTTCAGAAGGGCCGAGGTGGTTCGCTCCATCCCGAGCACATCCCAGTCGAACGCCTCTGGCTCGATCTCGACCGCAACCTTCGCCTCCTTCTCGTAGAGGTGGATACGCTCCCCCGAGCTCAAGCGATGGCTTACCCCACGGGCACTGCCCAGACGCTTCTCGTGGTGACGCTCCCGCCGAATCTCACCCCTTACGACGAGGAGCAAATCTTCGTGGCCGAGGGTAAGCGGCGGCTCTCGAGCAAACGATATGGTGAGGTGACGGTCGAGAAAGTCGACCCGACGGGCCCGGGAGACAGGCATCGACAGGACTGCTTGCTCGGAAACGAGGTAGTGAGGGACGCGAGCGGCGCCGAGCGAAGCCGAGAGCTCCTGTGCCCGCAGCTCGTTGGGAAGGATGCGGAAGAGCCGGGGTCGCTTCGCCAGAAGACACTGGCGTGCTTCATAGAGGCCGAGCGCGGCGATGCGAGAGAACTCTCTGAGTTTCTCCTCGCCTGGCTCTCCGGCGGGAATGAGTACTAGCAGGTATCTTTCTGCCGCGGTGGCGGCGGGCGCCACCGGGTGCTTGGCTTGTTGCGGAAGCGACTGGGAGCAGTACAGACAGCGCTCGGCGGTGTCGGAGTTTGGCCTGCTACACGCAGGACAGGCTCGGGCCATGACTCGGTAGGATAACCCGATGCAGGGTCGGGCTGTGTCTTTCATCAACCTGCCAGTCACAATCCACCAACTTCCGGGCACGTGGTAGACTAGTACAGTCCTCTGGCCTCGGGAATCCTCTGTCATGGCAACCGCTCCGAAAAAACTGGGAAAGTACGAGATTCAAGGCAAGCTCGGTAAAGGAGCGATGGGAGAGGTCTACAAGGGCCACGACCCCGTGCTTCACCGCCACGTCGCCATAAAGGTCATCGCCGAAACGCTCGACGCACAAACGGATGTCGTCGAGCGGTTCAAACGCGAAGCCCGAAACGCTGCCCAGCTCAACCACCCCAACATCGTCACGATCTACGACTTCGTGGAGGATGAAGGGCGACTCTACATGGTCATGGAGCTGCTCGAGGGCCAGGACCTGAAGGAGACCATCAAGAGCGGCGTCCCGCTCACGATGGAGCAGATTCTGAGTTTCATGGAGCAGGTCGCGGACGGGCTCGGCTTCGCCCACTCCAAGGACATCATCCATCGAGACCTCAAGCCGGCGAACATCTACGTCAACAAGAACGGCCAGGTGAAAATCCTGGACTTCGGTTTGGTCCACGAAGCCTCGTCCGACATGACGAAGACCGGCCAGGTCATGGGTACGCCGAACTACATGTCGCCCGAGCAGGTTCAGGGGCAGAAAGTCGAGCCGTCCTCCGATATCTTCTCGCTCGGTGCCGTCTTCTATGAGGTCTTGACGCGCAAGAAGCCTTTCGGAGCCGATTCCATCCACGCCACGATGTACAAGGTCGTTCAGGGCGAACGGGAGCCTCTATCGAAATACACCCATCTTCCCAAGCCGATCGTGTCGATGGTGGATCGGGCGCTCGACAAGAGCCCCGAGCGGCGGTTCCGAGACGGAAACGAGCTCAGAGAGCACCTGCGCGTAGTTCGTAACGAGGTCTTGAGGGGGAAGGACGCCGATTCCACCATGTTGAGCCGGGCGGAAGCGACGATCTTGACCCCGGCAGTTGACCCCACTTCGTTGCGGTCGACATCCTCTGCCGGCTCGGAAAAGAGTGCTCCGAGCCGTTCCGGACCGGGTGTCTCCGCCTCGGGCAGCCGGGGTACGATTCGGCGCGGGGACGCCGCGGCGACGGGCAGTTCGCTCGGTGCCGCTGCATCCAACCCCATGGTGGCCTACGTCCTTGGCGCACTCCTGCTCGTCGGAATAGCCGCCGGGGCCTACTTCCTGACGGTCGGCTCGGACTCCGCGGAGCAAGTCGAGGAGCTCAGTCGAGCCCTGAGCGAAAGCAAGCGACAGCTCATGCGGCGGAGCCTCGACCAAAAAGATTATGCGGGGGCTCTAGCGCAGGCCGAAGAGATACTCGCCAGCTCACCGGGCGACGCCGACGCGCTGGAAGTTCAGGCGGAAGCGGAGCGCCTGCTCGCCGCGGTAGAGGCGTCGGTAGCCGAGGCACGGGCGGCGCTCGAACAAGGCGAGTCCGCTCGAGCCGCCGACGCTTTGACGCGGGTGCTCGAGCTCGATCCCTCCCATCCGCTCGCGACCGAGCTCGCGGGCCAGCTCAACGAGCATTTTCAGCGGCAGGCGGACGACGCTCGCACCGCCATGGAAGCGTCTCGGTCGGCGGCATCCTCCGCGGGCGCGGGCTCGCGCCCCGAATACGCTCAGGCCGAACGGGTTCGCGAACAAGCCACTTCGGAGTTCAACTCCGGGCAATACACTCGCGCCACGCAGCTCTACATCGACGCTCGAGACCAGTTCGATCAATCTCGGTCGGCGAATCGGCAGGCCGAGGCACAGAAACAAGCTCAAGCGAATCGCGCGGCCGAAGAGGCGGCGACGGAGAAGGCCAAGCTCGAAGCCGAGTTGAGGCAGGCGGAAGCGTCCTGGAATCAGGCCCGTCGGCAGGCGAGCTCACCGGGTCTCGATCGACAACCGTCCTACCAGCGGGCGATGTCGGAAGAGCAATTGGGCGGGCGCTTAAAGAACCAAGGCGACCTCGAGGGCGCGAGACGCTCGTTCGAGGGGGCGGTGGCCTATCTGGAGCGCGCCCGGCGAGAGCTCGCGGAAGAAGAGGCCGCGAAAGCCCGAGAGGAAGCCCGGCGAGAGGAGGCGAGGCCAGCACCGGCTCCGACTCCCGCTCCCGCGCCCACGCCCTCCACACCGACGCGCGAGCAGGAGGAGAGCGCCATTCGCCAAGTGCTCGCGAATTACGAACGCGCGATCGAGTCCAAGAACCTCGACCTGTTCCGACAAGTCAAACCCAATCTGACCGCCGACGAAGAGAAGGGCCTCAGAGATTCCTTCACTCAGGTCGACTCTCAAGCCATCGAGATCGCCATCGCTTCCATCGCCATCGAAGGAGACACGGCTACCGTCACGGTGGGCCGCCGAGACACGTTCGTCGTACGGGGCCGTTCCGAGAACGGAAACGAGCGCCAGCAGCGATTCGTGCTCTCGAAGGCCGGCGACCGGTGGATCATCGTTTCCATATCGTAAGCATCCCAACTTCAACCCGAACCAAACCCAAACAGGTGTCACCGATGCGAAAACCAGTGCCTCTGATCCTTCTGACGCTCCTTCTCACGACCAGTCTCGTCCATGCGCAAGAGCCCTTCAACGTCGCGGTCCCCGTGGACAAGCTCTCCACGATCTTCACCCAGCTCTACGGACCGGGCGGACTTATCGTCGACAGTCTCGCGGTGCTCCCGAGCGGGGCAACCCACTCGGCCCACTTCAACTCTGCCTTTCAGGAAGAGTTCACGCAGTTCGGTGTCGCGCTGACGAGCCAGCTCGCCGCCGTGCCGCTTCCGTCACCGGCATCCGGCTTTACCTATGAGTTCGACTCCTCTCTGGGCGTCTTCCAGCGCACGAGCCAGAGCTTCGGTCCCATTCTCTCCGAGCGCGCCGAGACCATCGGCGGCGGACGCTTCAGCTTCGGATTCACCTTCCAGAACTTCACGTTCGACACCATCGAGGGTCTTGACGTCAACAACGTCCCGGCCGTGTTCACGCACGACGACGCCTTTCTACGCGGGGGACGCGAGGACGTCGTGACGACTTCGAACTCCATCGATGCACGCGTGAACCAGTTCACATCCTTCATCAGCTACGGCCTGACCGACCGCCTCGACCTCTCGCTCGCCATCCCCATCGTGAGCACCGACCTTACGGTAATTTCGGCGGCGACGGTGCGCCGAATCGGAACGACCAACCCCGAGATCCATTTCTTCCGGACGTCGGAGGACGACGTGGGATCGGAACGGACCTTCACCGCGTTCGGAAGCGCGAGCGGAATCGGAGATCTCACGTTGCGGCTCAAAGGACGGATGGCGGGCGGGGCGGCGCTCGGTCTCGACGTCCGAATTCCTACGGGCGACGAAGAGAACTTGCTCGGCGTGGGCGCGCCAGGCGTTCGGCCCTTTCTCGTGCTTTCCCGCTCCGCGCGCTCGTTTTCGCCTCATCTCAACGTGGGCTACCTCTGGAACGGCTCGAGCGTTCTCGGCGGAAATCCCCAGACGGGCGAATCCGCGGATCTACCGGATCAGGTCACGTACGTCCTCGGGGCGGATTTCGGGGTGAGCCAACGGTTTACTTTCGTTATCGACATCCTGGGAAACTACCTGATCGACGCGCCCCGTCTCTTTACCACCGAATTTCACGCGCTCGACGGCCGGACGGCGTTACCGACGGTCGAGTTCCGAAACGAGTCGTACAACCTTTTGAGCGGCGCCGTCGGGTTCAAGCTGAACGTGGTCGAAAGCCTTCTTCTCGACGTGAACCTGCTCTTCAAGCTCGACAACAACGGACTCCGCGACAAGATCACGCCCCTGGTGGGCTTCGAGTACGCTTTCTAGCTGCCTTCGCCAAGGCTACGGCTCAAACGTAGCGTCCACCAACGGCGACTTGCTTCACCGCGCTTCGGTCGCGGCTGAAGACGAGCTCGGTGAGACGCTCGGCGACGGGAATCTCTTCGTCGACGGCGACGGTGAAGAAATCTGCGGCGTAGCCGGACTCGATCCGTCCCGCGCGCAGGCCGAGCGAGCGCGCGCCGCCTTCGGTCGCAATCTGGAACAGCCGCTCGGCCACCCGGCCGTCGCTCCCGACGAAAGCGCCGCGGCGGCCGGAACGGAGGCGCTGAGCGTACTCGAGAAGCCTCATCTCTTCGGTGAAGTCGATGCGGGAATTCGAGTCCGTGCCCAGGGCGAGATGGGCACCCGCTCGGGTCATCGAATCGGGTGGGATTCCGTCGGCCAGGTTCGCCTCGGTGAGAGGACAGATCACGACGTTCGCGCCCGAGGCGAAGAGACGAGTCAGCTCCTCGATCTGGCTGTGCGTGCAATGGACCGCACTCGACTCGGGGCCGAGCTCGAGGCGATCCAACAAAAGCGCCAGAGGTCGTTTGCCGTACCGGGCGACCGAAGCCTCGATCTCGCGCTGCTGCTCCTCGACGTGCATATGGAAGACGAGCCCTTTCTCGAGAGCCCAAAGGTGTAAAGCAACGATCGCCTCGATGGGAACGGCACGGATGCTGTGAGCCGCGATACCGAGTGACTGGCTTCTGGAGTCGAGTCCGGCGAACAGTCGTTCCACGCTGGCGACGAACGTCTCGGCGGAAGCCGAGCCGAATCGTGTCTGGGCTCCCCGGAGCGGTTCGCCCACGTCACCCGACAGGTAGCATACGTCCAGAAGGACGATCCGGATGCCCGCCTCGCGCGCCGCGTCGAGGACGACTCGGTCCAGCTCGTATTCGTCGCCCGCCGGTGGGTGGTGGAGATAGTGGAACTCACCCACGCTGGTGATGCCCCCGCGGACCATCTCGCGAAAAGCGAGAAGACTCTGCCGGTGAAACTCTCGGGAATCCATACGCTCGGCCAAACGATACATCTGCTCGCGCCAGGACCAGAAACTTCCGCTCTCGCGCGGAAACGTTTCGGACTTTCCCCTCAGTCCGCGCTGAAAGGCATGGGAGTGCGCATTCACCATGCCGGGTAGAAGGGCTTCCCCCGAAAGCCTCTCGGCCGTTTCGGCGAAGGACTCCCCGATACGGCCGAAGGTGCCATCGTCCAGGATCTCGACTTGATGGCCGGACTGGAACCCTCCAGGAAGCCAAACGAGGTCGGGCTCGACGATTCGGCTCATGATCTTTCGTAGACGATTTGACCCATCTTGATGACCGCCCTGACCGCGTTACGGCCGACCTGACAGAGCCACTCTTCGACGCTCGGCACGTCGAGCAGGACCAGGTCGGCTTGCATACCTTCTCGGATCACACCGATGCGGTCTCGGCGCACGAGCGCCGCCGCCGCGGTCTCCGTCGCTGCCACGAGAGCCTCGCGTGGGGTCAATTTCATTTGGGTGCAGGCGATCGACAGTGCGAGAGGCAGCGACTCCACCATCGACGAGCCAGGGTTGTAATCCGTGGCGATCGCGACGGGCACACCGGCGTCGAGAAGGCGTCGGGCGGGAGCCTGAGCCACCCCCAGATAGAACGAGCATCCGGGCAACAGACCCGCAATAACCGACCCCTCTCTCAACGCGGCGATTCCACCGTCGTCGATGTGCTCGAGATGCTCGGCGCTCACGGCACCCACAGCGGCCGCAAGCCGGGAAGCGCCCATTTGCGAGAGCTGGTCGGCGTGTATCTTGGGAAGAAGGCCATGCCGCCTGCCCGCTTCGAGAACCCGCCGTGATTCCTCGAGCGTGAAAGCGGACTCCTCGCAGAACACGTCGCAGAATTCCGCCAAACCCTCCTGGGCGACCCGACCCATCAGCTCGTCGCTGGTAACGAGTTCGACGTAGTCGTCGCGGCGATCGCGATAGTCGGCGGGCAGGGTATGTGCCCCTAGAAACGTAGGAACGAGCTCGATGGGTTGCAGCTCCGAAAGCCTTCGGACCGCCTCGAGCATCTTGATCTCGTTCGGCGCGTCGAGGCCGTACCCGCTTTTGACTTCGACCGTCGTAACGCCGTAAGACAACATGCGGGAAAGACGCTCGAGAGCAAGCTCCACGAGCTCGTCGAGGCTCGCGCGGCGGACAGCGGCGACCGTGCTGAGAATGCCTCCGCCAGCTTTCGAGATCTCGAGGTACGTTCTTCCCGAGGCCCTCAGGGTGAACTCGTGCGCACGCATGCCGGCGAATACGAGATGAGTGTGGGAATCGACGAGCCCGGGGATGACCGCACCCCCGCGGGCATCGAGAACCGTCGCCCCTTCGGGGGCCTGCGCTGAGATCTCGCCGATGAGGCCATTCTCGATGGCGAGGCTCGTCCCCGCGGCGCCAAAGAGCTCTCCGATGTTCCGAATGAAGAGCATAGAGAGCTAGACGAGCTTCACGGCGCGCTCACGTGCCACCTCGATCGCTCGCTCGTAGCCGGCATCGGCGTGGCGGAAGATCCCCATCGCTGGATCGGCGGTCAGAACGCGCTCGAGCCGCCGAGCCGCCGCCTCGGTTCCGTCGGCGACGATGACCTGACCCGCGTGAAGCGCATAGCCGATGCCGACACCTCCTCCGTGATGCACGCTCACCCAGGTCGCGCCGCAGGCTGTATTGAGGAGGGCGTTCAGGATCGGCCAGTCGGCAATGGCGTCCGAGCCATCTTTCATCCCTTCGGTCTCGCGATACGGAGAGGCGACCGAGCCACAGTCGAGATGGTCGCGACCGATGACGATGGGAGCCTTGAGCTCGCCCCGGGCCACGAGCGCGTTGAAGACGAGACCCAACTTCGCGCGCTCACCGTAGGAGAGCCAGCAAATCCGGGCCGGTAGCCCCTGAAAGTGAACCCTCTCTCGAGCGAGACGGATCCATCTCGACAGATGTTCGTTCTCCGGGAACGTCGACAGCACGGCCTCATCGGTGACGGCGATGTCCCCCGGATCTCCCGAGAGCGCGACCCAGCGAAAAGGACCCGAGCCCTCACAAAAGAGCGGCCGAATGAAGGCGGGGACGAACCCCACGATGTCGAGGGCGTTGGCCACACCGGCCTTCAGCGCCTGGCCCCTGAGGTTGTTCCCGTAGTCGAACGTTCTCGCACCACGCCTCTGCAGCTCCAGCATCGAGCGCACGTGCTCTCCCATCGTGCGAAGCGATTCGGAGACGTAGCGCTCGGGCTCCTTACGGCGCAGCTCGAGAGCTCGCTCGTAGCTCATTCGGTTGGGGACGTAGCCGTTGAGCTCGTCGTGAGCCGACGTCTGATCGGTGAGTACGTCGGGAACCAGGTCACGCTCGATGAGCTCACGCAGGAGGTCGGCAGCATTCCCCCGAAAGCCGACGGACAAGGGCGTCCCGCTCTTCATCGCATCGCTGCACCAGCCGAGCGCTTCATCGAGGTCGCTCGTCCCCCGGTCGAGGTAACGCGTGGCGAGACGGCGCTCCATGCGATTGGCGTCGACCTCGGCGACGAGACAAACGCCCTCGTTCATCGTCACTGCGAGTGGTTGGGCGCCGCCCATTCCTCCGAGTCCTCCGGAAACAACGAGCTTTCCCCTCAAGCTGCCGCCAAAACGTTCGCGGGCACAGGCTCCGAACGTCTCGTAGGTGCCCTGGAGAATTCCCTGCGTTCCAATGTAGATCCAGCTTCCCGCCGTCATCTGGCCGAACATGGTGAGCCCCAGAGCTTCGAGCCTGCGGAACTCCTCCCAGGTCGCCCAGTGAGGAACCAGCAACGAGTTCGCGATGAGAACCCGGGGGGCGTCGGGGTGCGTGGCGGCAACCCCAACGGGTCGCCCGGACTGAACTAGAAGCGTCTCGTCCGATTCGAGATCTCTGAGTGCGCTCAGGATGCGGTCGAAGTCTTCCCAACTTCGCGCCGCCTTGCCCGTACCCCCGTAGACGACGAGCTCCTCGGGCCGTTCGGCGACTTCGGAATCGAGGTTGTTCTGGATCATCCGATACGCGGCCTCCTGAGGCCAGGCCTTGCAGCTGAGCTTCGTTCCCCGAGGGGCGCGAACGACTCGCGTCGATGCCGGCATGGTCTAATCTCCTTTCCGTCGAAGGCTCGATGCCCGAAGAAATTTCGAGCCTACGGGCCACGCGATGGCTGCAACGGAAGCGTCCATCAAACTTAGCGTAACTCTCCAATGTGCGAAGAAGCCGCTTCGACGATGGCTCCCGACTCGATGAGATGCGTCGATTCCCGAACGTCGGGGTGGTGAGGCCGGTCGCGGTCGTAGTGGGGAACTCTCTCCCGAAGCCGAGCGTGCACTGCCTCGAGCGCCGGGGAGGTCGTCAAAGGACGCCTCAGGTCGAGAGCCTGGGCCGCGGCCAAAAGCTCGATCGCCAGGATGTTCGCGAGATTGTTTGCCACCTCGTTGGTCTTTCTCGCCGCCGTGACCCCCATACTGACGTGATCTTCCTGATTCGCCGATGTGGGAATGCTGTCCACACTCGCGGGATGGGACAGAACTTTGTTCTCGGAGGCGAGCGCGGCCGCCGCAACCTGGAGGATCATGAACCCTGAGTTCAGTCCGCCTTCCTTCACGAGAAATGCCGGGAGCTCCGAAAGCGCGGGATTCACCAGTCTCTCCGTCCTGCGCTCGCTGACCACGCCGAGCTCGGCGAGGGCTATCGTGAGGAAGTCCGAGGCGAGCGCCACCGGCTGACCGTGAAAGTTGCCCCCGGAGAGGACCTCCTTCGTTTCCACGAAGATCATGGGGTTGTCCGTCGCGCTGTTCATCTCGATGTTCAGGACACCCTCCACGTAATCGAGCGCGTCTCGAACCGCGCCATGAATCTGCGGCATGCAGCGAAGCGAATAGCTGTCCTGCACCCGATCGCAGCTTTCGTGCGACTTTCTCAGGGCGCTGCCATCGAGGAGCCGTCTCAAATTCTCCGCCGTCGTCCGCTGTCCCGAGTGCGGCCGCGCTTCGTGGATTCTGGGATCGAATGCCACGTCGGTTCCGAGCAACGTGTCGAGGGTGAGGGCCCCCACGACGTCAGCGCTACGAACGAGTCGCCGGGCGAGCAGGACGGCATGGGCGAGGAGGGCGGTGATGACCTGCGTCCCATTGATGAGTGCGAGCCCGTCCTTCGGGTGAAGCCTCACCGGGGAGAGCCCCGCTCGGCGGAGGGCTTCGGCGCTCGGAAGTCGCTCTCCGTCGAAAATCGCTTCGCCTTCTCCGACGAGCGTGAGCGCGACGTGAGCGAGAGGAGCAAGGTCACCGCTTGCGCCCACCGATCCCTTCTGGGGGACGATCGGATGAACCGACCGGTTCAACATCGCGATGAGGGCGTCGAGCGTTTCCGGGTCGATACCGGAGAAGCCTGCCGCGAGCGTGTTCACCCGCAGCAGAAGAATCGTCCGAACCACACTTTCGGGGAAGGCCTCTCCCACTCCGGCCGCGTGGCTTCGCACCAAATTGAGCTGCAGCTCGTCGAGGTCTTTCCTAGGGATGACTACGTTACGGAAATTCCCGAAACCGGTGTTGATGCCGTACACGACGTTCTCGCTGCGCAAGATCTGCTCGACGACCTCGCGCGAGGCACGCACCCGCGAGCGGGCGTCCGGCGAAAGCGTCACCTCGGTGCTGCCGAACGAAACGTTCTGAATCTCATCGAGCGTCAAGCTCCGGCCATCGAGCGCGAGAGACATCGTCACGATCTTAACCCCGAACTCGAGTCGACGGGGGAAACACTATCGAGGCCGGGACCGCGTCCGCGCAAACTTACGCAGTCGAGCGAGGAGATAGGGGCATTCCCCCACGGGTGGGATTCGGGCGTTATTTCTAACTCACTGGTTCATGGTACTTTCCGTCGCTTCGTCGAGGTGGCAGCGAACTTGCGTAGTGGAAGAAACATGAGATGCCGACCGATCGGGATGCTGGCGGTCGTCTTGTTGACCTCGGGACGGAGCGTCGAAGCCCAGTGGACGGACCCGAAGCTCATCGTCGGGCAAGTCGGATTCAACGTCGCCGTTAGTTTTTTCGGACAGGTCCTTCACGGAGAATCACCCAGCCGCGCGATCAAGACCGCGCTCGCCGACGGAGCGGTCTCGGGTGCCATCGCCCACACGGGCTACTGCATCACCGGGCGCAACCCGGATTGGGCGCTCGTGGGCAAGGCGCTCGCGCAAAAGTCGGCGCTCACCACGAAGCGATCGCTCGACGGAAAGCCTGTGTTCGATCGAACCCTCCTGACTCATTGGGAGCTGACCTACTCCTTCGTCCATATCGAGTGGTTGGACGAGCCCGACATCGAGATCGACGCAATCAACGCCGCCTTTTCCACTTATTACCTGCTCGCTCGTGATCCTTATCACCTCGACGCCTCTCGGTCGCTTCTCAGCGGAAGCCTCGTCTTCGAGAACGTCGGCGACACCGGAGCGACGCGTGGATTCTACGTTCCGGGTGTGGTTTGGATACGGGAGGCCGACTACGACGAACCAAACGTCTGGGGGCACGAGCTCGTACACAGCCTGCAGGCTGAGCGAGGCTCATCCATCGACGAACGACATTTCGGCATCTTTCGCGTGAACTGGCTCGCCTTCGCCTCCGGGGTTCCCGCTTTCGTCTCGGGGTGGCCGGCTCACGACAGGCGGCCCCACGAGATCGAGGCGGACGCCTACTCCATGTCTCACCGATAGAAGTCCGCTCACCACCCTCTCTCTAGTTATTCATGGCCGTGTGGCCACTCCGAAGGATGAAACGATATAGAGTTCGGGATGGCGTCGGCGCAGAAGTCGGTTGCACAGTGGTGCGAGCAGCCCGTTCTCTAGTTTGACTCGGAGTCCCGCGCGCACGCCAAATTGCTGTCATCCTGTCCGTCGGGCAGGTAAACGCGTCTTTTAGACTACGATTTCGTGGGCTCCAAGCCGGCGCCTTGTTGGAAAGGAGGCTTGGATGAAGGTTCTCTACCCTCGATGCGCTGGACTCGATGTTCACCAAAAGACGATCACGGCGTGCGTTCGCATCGCCTCGAAGCGCAGAGTGCTCCGCGAGACGCGCAAATTCGCCGCGATCTTGATCGCCGAGATCGGATCGGACATGGCCGTTTTTCCCACCGCCGGGCATCTTCGTTCCTGGGCAGGTCTGTGCCCCGGGCTTCATGAGAGCGCTGGCAAGCGCCGTCCTCAAAAGAGCCGACATGGCGCCCCTTGGCTCAAAACCGCTCTCGTTCAAGCCGCCTGGGCGGCCACGCGCAAGCACGACAGTTACCTTCGAGCTCAGTTTTTCCGCCTCAAGTCCCGCCGAGGTCCTCGAAAAGCTCTCCTCGCGGTCGCCTCTTCCATCCTCACCGTCGCCTATCACATCTTGAAACAAGGCACGCCTTACCGAGACCTCGGCGCCGGCTACTTCTATCGCCGTGACAAAGAACGACTGACTGCCAAGATGGTGCGGAGACTCCAACATCTCGGTTTCTCCGTCACCTTGGAACCTCTCGCTCATCCGGCCTCCGCTTGTGTTTCTTTTTAGTACTCAATGCCGTGGCGGGACCCGTAATGGATCGTGCCGCCACGGCGGACGATTGCGCCGGGCTCGCTCCGCTCGCGCAGGCTTGGACCGTACTTTTTCATCAGCCTGCTGGTGGCAAGGCGTTTGCAATTAGCTTTAATTGCTCGTCTTTTACGGGACCGGCGTTTCGATTCAGAACGGTTCTTGGAGCAGCTGTTTCGGAACGGTTCGGTGGGGCGAGGCCGAAATGGACGATTTTGTCCATGGTTGGGGGACGGCCTCGCCCCTTTTTTTCTCTACGTCGATTCGCCAAATCGCGGCCGGGAGCTCGAGGCCAGCTTGCGAAGCCGGCGCACCCAAACCGCGAGGAGGACGGCTCCGACGCTCGCGAGACCGACGAGCATGCCTACCCAGAGTCCCGATACGCCGCGATCCAAAGTGAACGTGAGCGTGTATCCCACCGGAAGACCCAGAATCCAATAGCCGGCCAGGGAAGCGAACATGGGAGTTCGTGTGTCTCCGAGGCCTCGAAGCACTCCGATGGTAACCACCTGAAGTCCATCGAAGAGCTGGAAGAACGCGGCCACCCGGAGCAGCGAGATACCAACGGAGAGGACGTCGCCATCGGCGGTGAATAGGCCGATGATATGTCGCGGCACGAGCAACAGGGTGAGCATCGCCGTCGCCATGAACGAGACGCCGAGAAGAATCGCGGTCCAGCCGGAGCGAGCGATTGCCTCGGGGTCGTGCCGGCCAACGGCGCGCCCCACACGAACCGCGGCCGCCGAGGAAACACCGAGCGGAACCATGAACGTCGTCGAGGCCACGGTGATGGCAACCTGATGCGCGGCGAGCGAGGCGGGATCGAGCCGGCCCGCGAGGCCGGTCGCCACGGCGAAGAGGCCGAGCTCGAGAGTGATCTGAAAGGCCGCGGGGACTCCCAGATCGAACAAACGTCGGAAACGCACCCACTCGGGAGCGAAAGACGTTCTGCGGAGCTCTTTCCCCTGATGCAAAAGAACCCATCCGATCATGGCTAGCGCCATGAAGACCCGGGACACGAACGTGGCCCAACCCGCTCCCACGACTCCGAGTCGCGGGAGCCCCAGGTTCCCGAAGACGAGCACCCAGTTGGTCAGCGCGTTGATCGCGTTCGCGGCAATGAGAATCACCATGACCGCGGTCTCATGGCCCGTGGCCTGGAGAAATCGACGCGAAGCGGAATAGAGAAGCAGCGGCAGAAGGCTATAGACGACGGGCTGTAGATAGGGAATGGTGAGCGCAAGCACGTCGGGATGGATGCCCAAACGAGGAAGTAACCGCACGACTCCCTGGAGCACGGCCGTCAGGGGAAGCGTGAGCAGGCACGCTGCGTAAACCCCATGGAGAAACGATCGTCGACACTCGTCGAGCCGACCGGCTCCGTGAGCCTGGGAGATCATCGTGTCGAGGCCGAGCAGGAGCCCCATCCCGAAGATCGTGATCCCGAGAAAGACCGCAGTACCGAGCGCTACCGCGCCAATAGCCTCGGCGCTGAGACGGCCGACCATGAGCGTGTCCACGGTGCCCATCGCGGTCCAGCCCAGCTCGGCGACCACGACGGGAGCGGCGAGGCGCAGCATCGGGCCCCACTCGGAGCGAAGAGAGCGAATGCTCAAAGCGTCCGAATATCGCGAAGAGCGTTTTCCAGTGCTCGCAACGCGTTTTCGACGTCCCGGGCTTGCACGAAACCGAGATGGCCGAGCCTCAGGATCTCGCCCCGGAGTCGCTCCTGCCCGCGGGCCAGGATGGTCTCGTAGCTCGTGCGCAAGCGCTCCACGAGCGCCGGCTCGGCGACGCCCTCGGGCACGCGGAACGCGGTGACCGTGGACGACGCATGCCGTTCGTCGGCGAAGAGCGGGAGCCCCAATGCCTTCAAGCCGTCTCGCGTCACCCGCGCGACGTTGCGATGTCGCGCGAAGATCTTCTCCCTCGTTTCCTCGAGCATCAGATCGAGCGCGCGGTCGAGAGCGAACACGATCGGAAGAGTCGGGGTAAATGGAAACGTCCCCCGCTCGCGCGCCTGGCGATAGCGCTCGAGATCGAAGTAGAAGCGCGGCATCGAAGCCTTCTCCGCCGCGTCGAACATCCTATCCGACACGAAGAGAAGACTCATGCCCGGCGGCACACCCCAGGCCTTTTGAGATCCGGTGATGACGAGATCGATGTCGAGCGCGTCGATGGGAAGCGGCATCGCTCCGAGACTCGATATCGCGTCCACGATGACGAGAGCATCACTTTCGCTCCGGACGACTTCAATGAGCTCCTCGATGGGGTGGGCGATTCCCGTCGACGTCTCGTTGTGCGTTAGGAGAACGGCGCGGACATCGTTCACCCGACCGAGCATGGCACGCAGCTCGTCGGGCTCCGCTACCTTGCCCCACTCGACCATCATCCGATGCACCTCGGCGCCGAAAGCATTCGCGATCGCGCAAAAACGTTCGCCGAAGACTCCGGCGCTCACGCCGACGACGCGGTCACCGGGGCTGAGCGAGTTCGTGACCGCGGCCTCGAGCCCTCCCGTTCCACTGGCCGAGAGCAGAACGATTTCTCGTTCGGTCTCGAGGTAACGAGACAGCTTTGACAGCACACCAGACAGAAGCGTGCCCATCTCGGCGCTGCGGTAATCCATCATCTGGCGCGAGAGGGCGTCGAGCACCTCGTCGGGGCAGGGCGTCGGCCCGGGAATGCGCAGGTTCACGTTCTTCATGAGGTGGTCCCCAGATAGATCCCTTTCGGGTCCAGAGTCTCGCGCAAGAGGCGAAGGATGCTCTCATCGGGCGGACTCGTCGTGACAACGGGCTCTTTGACGCGAAGCGGCCAGCTCACTTCGGAGCGCGCCTCGTCCAGCGTGACCCCCGGATGGAGCTGTTCGAGGATCATCTCGCGCGTTGTCGGCTCGAAACCATAGACGCCCAGGTTGGTGATGACCCGGGTGGGCCCTCCCCGCCTGGCGCCGAGAGCTTCGCGGGAGCCCCCACCTTCGTAGTGTCCGACGCTCGTGCGAAAGTCCAGCTTTTCGGGAAACTTGCTGCGCTTCTGCGGGAGGAGCACGATGGTGTTTTTCGCGAGCCAGGAGATCTCGGCCGCACCTCCCGAGCCGGGAAGACGCACTTTGGGAGCGTGATAATCCCCGATGACCGTGGTGTTCAGGTTCCCGAAGCGATCGATCTGGGCGGCTCCGAGAAAACCCACGTCGATACGGCCGCCCTGAAGGAAGTAGCAGAACGTCTCCGTCATGGGAAGAACCTGGAGTGATCCGGTGACGAGACAAGGGTCGCCGATCGAGATCGGGAGTCGATTGGGCCGCGAGCCGTAGACACCGGATTCGTAGACGAGCTGCGCGTTGGGCGCGTGCGTGCGGAGAGCGAGATTGACGGCCAGGTTCGGAAGGCCGATCCCGACGAAGACGACGTCGCCGTCCGAGATCTCTCGCGAGGCGGCGACGGCCATGAGCTCCGATCGAGTCGCCTCAGCGATAGAGCCCATAGTTCACTGCGCGAGACAGGAAGGGCAAGGGCTTCAGCCGCTCCCTGAGCTCGGGATCCAGTCGTTGCTCGTAGGCCGCCCGATCCTCGACGCCGTAGACCAGTTCGTCCAGGTAGCGCTCGATGCCCTCTTGGGTGCGACTCAATGCGTCCCAGGTGACATAGAAGTCGTTGTCCCGGTCGTAGTAACCCTGCACGTAGCTCGGGTGCGCGCCGAAGGGCTCCTCGACGACGGCACTCACGATGATGCCGGGGATGAGCGTTCGATTGGGGTCCGATCGAATGTCCTCTTCGTCGACGACTTCCTCGACGACCACGATGACCTTCTTGGCCGCAAAAGCGGCCTCTTTCTGAATGCCGAGAAGACCCCAGACCTGGGTGTTGCCCTGCTTGTCGGCTCGCTGGGCGTGGACGATGGTCACGTCGGGTGCCAGCGATGGGACGGCATACAGAGCTTCTCCGGTGAAGGGGCAGGTCACAGGCCGAATATTGGGGTTGACCTGCGGTAGCTCGGTGCCGTGGTAGGCCACGAGCGGCATGAAGGGCAACCCCGAGGCTCCGGCCTTCAGGCGCGAAAGAAGTCCGAAGTGAGAATATTCCTCGATCTCGAGAGGCAGGGGGATGCCCTTTTCGATAGCCCGCCGTATCGCGTGAAGCGAGCCTATGCCTGGATTGCCAATCCACCCGAAGACGAGCTTTCTTGCGACTCCGGCCGCTACCATCTGGTCGTAGATCAGATCCGGGGTCAGACGGCAGAGCGTCAAGTCCTTCTTTCGCTGGCGGATGATCTCGTGCCCGGCCGCGAAAGGAATGAGGTGGGTGAACCCCTCCGCGGCCACGACGTCGCCGTCGTCAACGAAGCGCGCGATGGCTTCCTTCATGGTGAGACGTTTGTCGCTCATGTGGCCGCGTTTACCCTCATCACACGTTGTTCAGGATGCGGAGCGCGGTCGCGTGGTAAATCTGATCCTTCTCGCTGTCCGGGATGCGCAGCGAGGCGATCGTTAGAAGAGTCTCCTCGATGGAGCCCAGAAGGTGCGGGTAATCGGTTCCGAGTGCGATGTGGTCCGTACCCACGAGGTCACGGACGAGGCCGAGGGTCTCGGGGCTCGAGGAGACCGTGCCGTAGGTGAGCTTCTTCAGGTAGCTGCTGGGCGGCCGGTCGATCTTCTCCCGACAAGCGACGAAGTCGTGATAGCCGCGGTCGAGCCGTGCCATCCAGTAAGGAATGGCGCCTCCGAGATGCGGGATGATCCATCGGATGTGAGGGAAGTCTCGGAACAGCCCGTCGTAACACATGCGGGCCACCGCGAGGGAGGAGTCGAAGAGAAATCCCACGATGGGACCGAGAACGTAATCTTGGAGCTGTTCCGCCATTCCTGACGGCATCATGGGATGAATGATGATGCAGAGCTCCCGGCGGTTCGCCTCCTCGAAGAACGGTCGGAAACGCGCCTCGGTCAAAGGCTTTCCGCGTATGTGACTCAGCAGGATCACGCCGTTCAGTTTGAGCTCGCCCACTGCCCGGTCGAGCTCGGCGAGGGCCGCGTCGGGGACGTCCATGGGAATCGAGGCGAATCCCTTGAAACGCGTCGGATGGGTGGCAATCAGCTCCGCGTAGGAATCGTTGAGCCGGCGAGCGATCAGAGGCTCCGACGCCTCGTCGGCGAAGTAGACGTTCGGCACGGAGACCGAGAGCACCTGAACGTCGATTCCCGTCCGATCCATGGCTTCCAGACGCAGAGAGACATCGGTCATCGGCGGCTGAATGCCGAAGAAGCGAGCACCGCGAAACTTGATGATGCGCGTGCCCGCGGCGTCGGTGTCGAATGTGTAGTCTTCGCCCCCGATCTCGGAGATCATTTGGAAGTACGTCTCGGGGTAGTAGTGGTTGTGGATGTCGATCTTCCGGCTCGACTCCGCTCCCGAACCGACCGACGACGCGCTCAGCGCGCCCACGACCCCGAGGAACTCCCGGCGCTTCATGACGCTCTCGTTCTCAACTCCTGAGGAGCCTCTTGTACCGGATCGCGTGAGGCTGGTCCGCCTCTTTGCCCAGACGAGCCCGCCGGTCCGCCTCGTAATCCGAGTAATTCCCGTCGAACCACACCGCCGCACTGTTGCCTTCGAACGCGAGAATATGCGTTGCGATACGGTCGAGAAACCACCGATCGTGACTCACGACCATGGAGCTCCCGCCGAACTCGAATAGCGCCTCTTCCAACGCGCGCAGCGTATTGACGTCGAGGTCGTTCGTGGGCTCGTCGAGCAGGAGGAAATTTGCGCCCTCCTTGAGCATCCGGGCCAGATGAACTCGGTTGCGCTCGCCACCGGACAGATCCTGGACCCGCTTTTGCTGGTCGGACCCGCTGAAGTTGAAGCGGGCGACATAGGCCCGCGACGGAACCTCGCGCTTGCCCAGATCGATCGTGTCGTGGCCGCCGGAGATGATCTCCCAGACCGTCTTTTTTCCATCGAGGGCTCGGTCCTGGTCCACGTAACCGAGCACAACGGTCTCACCGAGCCGGAGCGTACCGGCATCGGGCCGTTCCTTGCCCGAGATCATCCGGAGCAGCGTCGTCTTTCCCGCACCGTTCGGTCCGATGACGCCTACGATTGCCCCGGGAGGGACTCGAAACGACAAGTCTTCGATCAGCAAGCGCTCGTCATAGGCCTTTTGCACCTCGTCGACCTCGAGGACGACTTGGCCCAGCCTCGGACCCGGCGGAATATAGATCTCCAGCTCGTCGGCCACTTTCTCGTGCTCGGTGGAGACCAGGTCTTCGTAACGCGCGATTCGGGACTTGCTCTTCTTGTGCCGCGCCCTTGGGGCCATGCGGATCCATTCGAGCTCGTTCTGAAGGGTCTTGCGTCGCTTGGATTCGGACTTCTCTTCCTGAGCGAGCCTCGCCTCCTTCTGTTCGAGCCACGAGGAGTAGTTGCCCTCGAAAGGAATCCCATGGCCGCGATCCAGCTCCAGGATCCATCCCGCCACGTTGTCGAGGAAATAACGGTCGTGGGTGACGGCGATCACCGTGCCTTCGTAGCGCTTAAGGTGCTGCTCGAGCCACTGAACGGTCTCGGCGTCGAGATGGTTCGTCGGCTCGTCGAGGAGGAGGATGTCGGGCTCCTGGATCAGCAACCGGCAGAGGGCGACGCGGCGTCGCTCGCCCCCAGAGAGCACGTCGACGGGAGTGTTCGGAGGCGGACAGCGAAGCGCGTCCATTGCGATCTCGAGCTGGCTCTCGAGCTCCCAACCATTCGCCGCCTCGATCTTCTCCTGAAGGGTGCCCTGCCGTTCGAGAAGTTTCTCCATCTCGTCCGCATCGAGGGGTTCCGCGAGCCTCTCGCTGACTTCGCCGAACTCCTTGAGCACCGCGATCAGCTCCGCCCGGCCCTGCTCGACGATGTCTTTGACGGTTCTACCCGATTCCAGCACGGGCTCTTGCTCGAGATAGCCTACCGAATAGCCCTTCGCGAACGTCACCTCGCCCTGATAGTCCTTGTCGAGCCCGGCGATGATGCGCAGGAGAGTGCTCTTGCCCGCACCGTTTAGGCCCAGTACGCCGATCTTGGCGCCGTAGAAGAAAGAGAGGTAGATATCGCGAAGCACTTGCCGCTTGGGGGGGAAGACTCGCCCCACACCGACGAGTGAAAAGATGATCTGGCGATCGTTCGAAGACATGGCCCGGGGCCGGCCATTATATCCTCTTGGCGCGTCAACCCAGGAGAGCTCCGGAACGTCCCCGTAAGCTCTCCCAGCGGGCGGGATCCGCCGCTTCCAGAACATCGAGCGCTTCCTCGATCAACTCACGGTGTCCTGAGATTCCCTGGCGGCGGGCCCGAACGACGACATCTTCCATCGCATCCGCGATGCGCTCTCTCAAACGGGCGTCGGCCGAAGAGAGAAGGCGCCTTCCCGCTCGAACTCGCGCCGTGTAAGACATTTGCTCGTCCTCCATGAGCCGAATGAAAGCCCGCTTCGTCGCCTCGTCGGTGTCGACGTACTCGTCGAGGGCCGCCATCGAGGCGAGAACGACCGAGGTCGAGTAGCCGTCAGAGAGCGTTGCCGCAAGGGCGACCCGCACGTCTTCGTGTGCGCTTTGGCGCCCGAGCGCTTGCACCGCCTTGAGGAGGACGCTCGTCGAGTTGTCGCTCCGGAGCGCTCCACTCACCGCTGCTCGAATGGGAGCCCGTGCGATATACGGCGCGGCCACGTCGATGGCCTTGAGCTGAACGCTGGTCGAGTTCTCCGGGGTCAAAGCGCGCTCGAGAGCGCGGGGAGCCGCGTCCGTTTCCATATGATGCGCGAGCGACTCGAGCGCGACAAGCAGCACGCTGGTCGAGATGCCGTCCTGGGCAAAGAGATCTTCGAGCGCTCGCGCGGCGCCCGGGTCGTTTCGACCTTCGGCAAGAGCCTGCACCGCGGGGATCTGGACGCTCGTCGAGACTTCGCGATGAAGTGCCGCCCGAGCGGCGGCGCGCACCTGCGGCTCGGTGGAGCTTGCCGCGATCTGAACGGCTCTGAGCTTGACGGCGCTGGCGTGATTGGCGCCGGCCACGGCTTGGAGGAGAATCTCGGCCGCCGCGAGGTCGTTCCTCATCGGCGCGAGGCTCTCTAGGCAACGGAGCTGGACGGACGAGCTGTAAGATTCCTGGAAGACGCGAAGTACGGCGGGCCGAACCTCGGGCGCGAGCAGATGCCGACCGAGCGTCGAACAAGCAAGGAGCTGGACCGACGACGAGTTTCCCGGATCGAGCCCACGGCTCACCGCCCGCCGCACCGAGGCAACGTCGAGCCGGGGCGAGAGCGTCCGAATGGCTTCGAGCTTCACGCTCGTCGAGAACCCGCTCGCCAGCAAACGTTCGAAGGCCGCCGTAACCTCTTCTTGGGCGGAAGCGGGCTCGAGCGCTTTCAAGGCACGAAGCGTAACGCTGGTCGACCGGCTGCGATCCAAGGCGAGGATGAGAATGTTTCTCGCCTCCGGATTGGACACGTGCGGTGCGAGGATACGAATCAGCTCAATCTGGCGTGACGAGCTTTCCCGTTCCATGGCCTCTTCGAGCACGTCACGGCCGGCGAGGTTTCCCTGCCGGGCGAGAGCGAAGGCGGTGTCCCGCTTGAGCTCCCAGGAGCTCGCGGTCCCGAAGATATCGTCGATGACCTCTCGAGACAGATCGTTTCGACCTCGGCGTGCGACGAGCTCGGCTCGGTGCTCGCGCGCGCTTTCCACTCGCACCGAGTCGGGCCACCGTTCGATGACCGAGCTGAAGGCTTCGATGGCCTCGGCGTCGCGACCGAGCTGCTCATAGGCATATCCGAGATAGTACTGGGCGTCGTCCGCCTCCTCGCTATCCCCGAGCTCCGAGACGAGGCGGCGAAAAACCTCCGTCGCCTGCTCGTAACGCTCTTCGAGCAAATGCTCGCGTCCCTCGAGGTAGAGAGTGCGCGCCGGCTCCTGCAGTGTGAGCAACACCGGGAACCATCCGATGAGCAACAAGCGGGTCATGTCAAAAATCCTTTCTGGGCAGGGGGTTGTCATTCGCAAGCCACCCTGACGATGCCAGGGCGCGCTCGATATCGTCGTCGAGCGCGAGCTCGGAAAGCGTGCGCGGCAAATTGCTGTCGCGAAGACTCGCTTGGAGCTGACGTACGTTCGTTTCCGTCGTCGAGCTTTCGAGAGCGGCGAGCTCTTCCAGGAACGGTTCGGCACGACGGATGGCCCGAAGGAAGTCTCGGTCTTTTTCGGAATCGAGAAGACGCTCGAGAAGGGCGCCGTCGCGAATGAGATTCCGCGCACGCTCGCGCGTATAGGCCGCCTGGTCCGCCGTCAGGTCGACAACGGCCAGCTCCAGAAGCTCCTTTAGCACGCCGCGAAGTCCGTCGGCGTAGCGAATGCCCACATCGGACAGGAGCTCGGCCCGTTCGAGGGCGGCGAGTGCATCCGGGTCGACGGGCGCATCGAGGGCGGCTTCCGGCTCGGCGCCACCCCGGGGCAGGAAGTAACCGATGCCGACTCCGATGAGCAGCACGGCAGCCAGCGCCATCCATCGGGACGGTGAGCGACTCCTTTGAAGGTCGAGGGTGCGGATGACCTTGGGCGTATCCGCATACGGGAGGGGCGGCGCTTCGATGTCACGAAGGGCCTCCATCGCAAGCTTGGCATCGTCGAAGGCGTCCCGGCATTCTCCGCATACGGATAGGTGGCGCTCGGCGTTTTTCCGCGACGGCTCGGTGAGGTCGCCGAAGAGCAAGCTCTCCATGAGCCCCTCGAAATCGGGACAAGCACGGGTTGTCAACGTGTCGCTCCTTTGGCCTTCAGGAAGACGCCCAGCTTCCGCAGGCCGCGAAATACCTGACTTCGCGCCGTAACCTCGCCGCATCCCAGTGTTTCGCCGATCTGCCTCATCGGGAGCTCGTCGAAGTAGCGCAGGACGACCGCTGCCCTCTGCCCTTCGGGAAGCTTCTCGAGTGCGAGTCGGACCTTCTCGGCGCGCTCGGCTCGCAAGAGACGTTGCTCCGCCTCGGCCTCCTCGATGTCCGATGCGACCGCACGGGCGTCGAGTCGGCTGCGACGTCCGGCTCGCCGCCGGTCTTCGATCGCGCGATTGACAGCAATCCGACAGATCCAGGGGAAGAACCGAGCAGGATCCTTCAGCCGCGGAAGCTCTCTTAGGGCGGAGGCATAGGCATCCTGAACCATGTCCTCGGCCTGGATCCGGTCTTTCATGATCGTCAGAACGACCCGAACCACGCGGCGGTAGTAGCGCCGATGGAGCTCGCCGAATCCTTCGATGTCCCCTGCCAGGGTGCGCTCGACGAGCGCGGCATCCGCTACTTCCATGAGCCTACGGGCCGTTCATCGGATAGGCGCGCAAGGAGGGCGCTTCGTTGCAGGAAATTTCATTATATAGTCACTTCAGCCTGGTCGTTCGAACCGGGGACGAGCCTTCGGCGCTGGCCTCGCCGGGTTAGAGACGCGATCCAGACGCTTGGGCAATCCGAAAGGGCGTTCTCGCCCTGGGAGCGCGGCTGGTCTTCATCGCAACGATCCTCGGTCTCCTCGGGGCCGCACTCGTGGGGCAATGGGTCTCCGGCCTTCTTGTTCGGCATTCGGCCTATCGATCCCGTGACTTATCTCGGGGCCGCCGCGACGCTCATGACGCTTCTCGCTCGCTGGGTACCGGCGGTGCGGGCGACCCCGGTCGATCCGTCGCTCGTCCACAAGGCGGAGTGACGTTACGCGATTGACGTCATGAGGCCCGGGCTACCGCTGCGATGGACGCCCGAATCGATTTATCATCACCTATGGGCTTGGTGCCACACTTTGGACTTCCCAGGTCTGGAGCCGACCGGTCAGCTTAGCCTCAGGGAGTCGAAGAATACGAAATGGTGACGGAATCTCAAATTCGTCGGATCGCCCTGTCCCTTCCCGGCGCCTACGAACGGGCCTCGTACGAAGGCCGACCGTCGTGGCGCACCAACCCTCGCATGTTCACCTGGATCCGCGACGAGCCCGAGGCGCTGGTGGTTTGGGTCGAGTCCCTCGATGAGAAGGAGCTTTTGATCGCGGCCGAGCCCCACGTCTTCTTCACCACCCCGCACTACGACGGATATCCCATCGTTCTCGTACGCCTCGGTGCCATCGACGTGAAGCGGGCGAAAGAGCTGATCGGGGAGTCGTGGCGCCTTCGCGCCCCGAAGTCTCTCGTGAAAAATGCGGCAACCAAGACGAAGCGCAAGCGCCTCACCACCAAACGAGTCTCGGTTGAGAACTTCCTTTCATGATAGAACGTTGCCAAGAAGCTGCGCGCGAAACCCGGCGCCATCAAGAAGCTCCGCAAGTACGACGAGCAGGCGCAGCACATTGCGCCGGTGGGGGCCGACATTCTGCCGCTCGACTCCGGCATCCCGGCGCGAGCTTCTACCTTGCGCACCGAGCAGAAGACGCGGCTCGCTAGCGCGTCGGCGGAGCCACCCGATTCAGCTCCTCGAACCAGTTCCTCGTTACGCGGAGCTCGGTGGGTGGCGGGTCCTCGCCGGTATCGACGACAATCAGAAACCGCCGGCCGTCGGGGGAGATGTCCAGGGCATCGGCCGAGCGGTGGCCTCGCGGCAGATCCAGAATCGGGCGCGGGGGCTGGGCCGTGAACCCGTCAACGGAAACGCTGTAGCCGACCGCCATCAGCTCGTCTCCCGAGACATAGTAGAGCTCGTCCCTCGTCGGGGACCAGACGGGATTCGTCCCGCCGCTCGAAGACACCCGGACGCGTCCCATTCCGTCGGGAACGCGCTGCACGTAGACCTCCGAGCGTCCCGATGCGTAGGAGCGGAACGCGATCCAGGCGCTGTCCCGGGAGAAGCTCGGCGAGTTTTCCTCGAATGGCGTGCTCGCCACGGGAACGATGTCGGAGGGCTCATCGACTCTGGCGAGTACGAGATCCTCGCCCGTTTCGATATGGTACTCTCTCAGCGCGAGCCAACGGCCGTCGGGGGAGACTCCGTACGCCGCCTCGTCGATGTCTCTTGCCACCAGCGGCTCTTCCGACCCGAGGGCCTCGGCCGACTTCACGAAAATATCGTAGGCGCCCCGACGCGCCGAGGTGTACACGATGCGCATTCCGTCGGGGTCCAGTGTGCGTCGAAATTGTGGGAGTCGCGAGTGAGTTTTTCCTCGGTACGGCCCTCGAGGTCGTAGATCCAGATTCCGTACAACCCGACGTCGATGCGGCTCACCGCCACCCGCCGGCCAGCCGGATCGAGATCGGCCGTATAGATCGCAGCCGATTCGAAGGGAAGCTCCTCGATGCCTCCATTTCGATCGAGCCACAAGAGCTTGCTCCTCGGGTAGAACGCGCCTCCTCCAGGAACGCTCACCGCGATTCCGTTGTCCGAGACGCCGAAGAAGGCTTGCGCGCCCCCAGTGGGGGTGAGCCCACGTGTGTCCGGGAGAATCGGGACGGGCGGCCCCAGCGCTTCCACCCGTACGGGATCGAACGGCACCACCTGGTAGATGCCCGACAGGTGGTAGATGACGTGTCCGCTTCGCGCATATCGGGCCCGCATTCCGGGAAACAGATGCTTCCACGTCAAGGACTCGAGATCGAGAGCCGCCACCAATGGCGTTCCCTTGTCGGTGAAGACGGTGAAGAGAGCGTTCTTGCCTCCCGGCAGAAAGTCGGGCCACCAGTGGCCCACTTCGCCCCGGCTCGCATCGGGCTCGGTGATGTGAGACGTCTCGCCCCCCTCTTCCGAGACCCGATAGAAACCGGAGATCCAGTTCCCGGAGAACCAGATGGTGCCATCGGGCCCCCACGTGGCTCCAGGGCCGTCGCCGAATGCGTCGGTGAGGTCGACGGGCGCACCTCCGAGGACCGAGACCTTCTTCAGCTTGTCGCCGGAGAAGAATCCGACCCACATGCCGTCGGGCGAGAAAAAGGGCCAGGTGGCGTCTTCGCCGCCCGGAACGACGTGGGAGTCGAGCTCGTCGATCGGCCGCAGATACAGCTTGCGCTCATCTCCTTGAATTCCCACGTAGGCGATCCGCCGACATCGGGAGTGATTGCGGGGGATTCGATCGTAATCGGCTCCGACGCCTGGGGGGCGATGACGTAGCGTTCGATTCCGCCCGGCGGGACTTGCCCGGGGGCCCGCGCGACGAGCCACGCCAGGATGGCCCCGACGGCGAAAGCCCCGAGCAACGACGGCACCGCCCATCGAACCGGGCGGGGCGCGTGCATCGGAGGCTCCTCAGCGTCGAGAAGCTCGAGCCGGGCGTCGGCGACGTCGTGGAAACGTCTTTCTCGATCCTTCGTGAGGCAACGTCGAAGAACGTCCCGGGCGCGCCAGGGCGTATTGGGCGGAAGCGCCTCCCAGGAGACGTTTTTGTGGATTACGTTCGCCAACACGTCGGTCACGGACTCGCCATCGAAAGCCTTGCGGCCCGCGAGGGCCTCGAAGAGCATGCACCCGAACGCCCAGACGTCAGTCCGCTTGTCGACGAGCTTCCCCTTCGCCTGCTCCGGGCTCATGTACGACGCGGTGCCGAGAGTGACTCCGGCCCGTGTCGCGTCTCGGGTGAAGGTCGTTGATTGGGAGAGATCGGTGGGCGGCTCCTCGGCGGAAGAGGCTTTGGCGAGGCCGAAGTCGAGGATCTTGACCCGCCCCTGCGGCGTGATCTTGATGTTCGCTGGCTTGAGGTCGCGGTGAACGACCCCTACGGCATGCGCCGCTTCGAGCGCCTCGGCGATCTGGGCGAAGAGCTGAATCGTTTCTTCGAGCGAAACCGCTCCTCTCTCGATTCGCTCAGCGAGCGTCTCTCCCGACACCAGCTCCATCACCAGGAACGTGAGAGATTCCGCTCGCTCGAGACCGTGGAGGGTCGCGATGCCCGGATGGTTCAACGATGCCAGGACCCGCGCTTCGCGCTCGAAGCGAGCGAGGCGCTGGGCGTCCTGCTGAAACGCTTCGGGAAGCACCTTGATGGCGACGTCTCTGCCGAGCTTCCGATCCCGGCCGCGGTAGACCTCTCCCATTCCGCCCGAGCCGATGAGCTCGAGGATCTCGTAATCGCTGAGTCGGGTTCCGGCGGAAAGCGCCATGAGCCCCGCGATTATAGAAGACGCAGGTGCGGACGTCGTTGACATTGGGATGATAAAGCCCGGCGCACGTCCCCATCGGGCTGCTTCGACGGAATCATGGTCTTGTCGCCGACTTCAGAACGCGGGACTTCTCGAAACTCTCTTCACCCAAGGCGCCTACTGTCGGAAAGACCCGAGATCGTGCTCGAGACAGTAGCAGGCTCGTCAGAACTGGGCGCTTGATTGCGTCTCGCGTTGCATCTGATTCATGAATCAGATACCATCCGTCTGATGACACGAAGGACCACGATTGCCGCGGAGGACGAAGTTCTGGAGACCCTCCGGGCGGAGGCCAAGCGGAGGGGGGTCTCGCTCGCTACGCTGGTTGGCGAGTTCTTGAAGGAGAAAGCGGAGGAGCTGCGTCGTAGCCGTCGTCCGCACGTAGGAATTGGACGGTCGGGGTCGGGTGTGTCCCAGGACAGTGTGGACCGCGAAGACCTTCCTGCGAACCAGTAAGTGTCACTCGTTCTCGATACGGGCCCCATCCTGGCGATTCTGGACGCGGACGATCCGGCGCATGCTCGTTGTGTGAATGTTCTGGAAGAGATCCACGAACCTCTCATCGTCGTAGCGGCGACCTTGGTGGAGATCGACTACTGGATTCGCAAAAGATTGCAGGCCGAGGTGTGGTCTATCTTTCTCGCGGACATTGCGGAAGGCGCGTATCGTTTGGAGCAGCTCTCGATCGCAGAAATGAGGCGCGTGGCCGATCTCCAGTCGGAATATCGAGACCTGGACCTGGGAATGGTGGATGCGGCGGTCATGGTCACTTGCGAAAAGCTTGGGGAGCAGAAAGTGGCCACGCTCGACCAGCGGCACTTCGGCGCGGTGCGGCCTCGTCACGCCGACCATTTCCTGATCCTGCCGGCGTAACGCTGGCTCTCTCCGCCGACGCCAATCGATGGAGGGTGGGCGGTGCAGAGTAAGTGTCGCGGGCTCAGCATCTCGAGGGGGTTACGAGAGACGAGCGAGACGGGGGTTCGAGGCGTTCGGCTATGAGCCTCGACAAAGCAAGTCCCCGAGCGAGCGAGCCATTTGGACACGCCGGCCTCCTCCGAAGGAGGCCAAGCAATTATGATGATCGAGTTAGATGATCCAGGGTTCTTCCCTCTACCGCGCGAGTGCGAACGTGCTTCGTGTGCTCGTGCGGATGTTTTTTCGCCGCGTCGAGGTTTCGGGGCTCGAGAATCTTCCTTCCTCGGGCGGCGGGATCTTCATCGCGTGGCATCCGAACGCACTACTCGACGGAACGCTCATCCTGAGTCAGTACCCGGGGCGTATCGTGGTCGGGGCGCGACACGGGCTTTTTCGTTGGCCGATTCTCGGATGGATGATGCGCGCGCTGGGGGTGGTGCCGGTTTATCGCCGCCGGGATTTTTCGTTGGACGTCGATGGAGCGGTGCTTCGGGAGGCGAACCGAAAGAGTCTCGACGCGATGGCTCGTGCGGTGGTGGAGGGTGCGTTTGCGCTTCTGTTTCCCGAAGGGCAGAGCCACGACGCGCCCTACCCGACGGAGCTCAAGACGGGAGCCGCGCGACTCTACCATCGCGCTCGGGAGTTGACACCATCGGGAGGGCCGCTGCCGGTCATCATTCCGGTTGGGCTCCACTACGATCAAAAGTCGCTCTTCCGATCGAGCGTGCTCGTCATCTTTCATTCGCCGCTCGAGCTCGAAGAGCCGGTCGCCAACCCTCCCGCTTCAACGGCGAGCGAAGACGAGCGGCGAGCCCATTACCGGGCGCTCACGGACACGCTCGAGCAAACGTTGCGCGACGTCGCTCACGCGACGGAAAGCTGGGATCTCCACCACACGATGCACCGGGCGCGAAAGTTGTTTCGCGCTGAGTACGCGCATCGAAGAGGGAAGACTCTCGAGCGCCCGGATATGAAAGAGCGCGTTCTCGCCTTCAGAAGGGTCTGGGCGGGCTACAACGAGCGGCTCCGGACCCATCCCAGAGAGGTCGAGCGGATGGTTGCGCGAATTCGTGAGTACGATCGCGATTTGCGGGCGCTCGGCGTGGAAGACCACGAGCTCTACGCGACCGGAAAGTTCTCAATCGGGCTGGCGTTTCGGATCGCGCTTCAGGCGTTTCTTGTTTACTTCGTTCTGCCGCCGCTATTTCTAATCGGTTATGTCGTGAACCTGCCCGCTGGGCTTCTGGTGTGGGCGACGTCGAAGTGGGCGGCCGGCGAGCCCAAGGATATCGCCTCGTCAAAGCTCGTCGTGGGGGCGTTGGCGTTCCCGCTCACTTGGCTAGCAGTCGCCCTTCTCGTGGGATGGGGTCACACGAGGCTCTCGGGGCTCTACCCTCAGATTTCCCAGGCGCCGGTGCTGACGGGAGCGCTTGCTTTCGTCTCGAGCGCGGTGAGCGCCTACGTCGTACTCCATTATCAGATGCTTGCGCGCCAGACGTTTCGCGCGGTGCGGGTTCGTTTGACTCGCTGGCGGCGATCGCATGCGCTCGCGGCCTTGCGGGCGGAGCGCGCTTCTCTCTTCGACGAGCTCACTCGGCTCTCGCAGGCGGGCTAGCGCCTGCGCCGTCAAGTGACACGACCCTTCGTTGAGTTACCCAGTCCCTTACGGTTTTCAAGCCGCGAGATACTCGGAGAAGAACTCGTCGACGCCGAGGCGTCTCGTGGTGAGACCATCGAGAAACGCCGATTCACAGAACGCGTCGACCTGCCCTCGGTTTCTCTCCAGGCCGTGCATCGCGTAGTCCCGCCCCATGAGCAAATCCGTCTCCTCGACCTCGGCGATGAGCCAGGGAGGGCCGTAGGGGAAAAGGTGCTGATTCGCCTGGAACCGCGCCTCGCACTCGTCGAATGCGTCGACGAGCCTCCGGCCGACGGAGCGATCCTGATCCCACGCATCCCGTTTCAACACGATCACGTGCTGCGGCGGGTAACAACGGGTCTCCTCGAAGTAACGCTTCTCCATGGTGCGAAAGTCCGGAACGAGCCGAGCGAGCGGCCCGTCCACCGGGTGATACGACTTCGGCGGGATGGGAGCGAAGACGGCGTCGACCTCGCCCGCCAGGAGGAGATCCACGAGCGAGCGGCCCTCGGGCGCGTCGCGAACGTGAGACGGAAAAGGAGCGACAGAGCTCACCCTCGAAGGCGCGTCGACCCCTCCCACGGTCCAGGTCATCTTCGCCGGATCGACCCCGAGGTGGCGCAGGAGGTGCCGATACCAGACCGAGCCGCTCGCGGCCCAGCTGTAGACGCCGATCCGGCGGCCGCTCAGATCGGCCGCTCTCATCGCGTCGTCCTTTCTAATATAGATGTCGCGCGCAGTGAAATTCCGCAGAGGAAACACCGGGACGGCCACGAGCGAGCGGTCCCCCCGATCGACCCGCACGAGGTGTTGCAGCATCGACGCCTCGCCGCCCTGGATCTCGGGATCGCTCACCGCGCGGCGGAGCATCTCGCTGCGGTCGCCTCGGATCCAGGTGAGATCGAGATCTTTTGGCCGATAGTCGCCGGTCGCGAACGGAGTGAAGCGAAGGTAGTCGGCGCAGGCAAGCGCCAGCTTCGGTGCCGGGACGCCGGCGGCGCGGCCGGTGGCGGAGAAGCTCGCGAGGCCCGCGAGCTCGAGAAATGCACGTCGGTTCATGGCGATCCTCCAGAGCTGCAAGACACGAGTCTAACGCCGTGAGGGCATGCCGACGAACGCTTCCCGGCAGCCGTCTATTACGCGCCTGGAATCCTTCCCCGCGAGATTTCTAGTTCTCCCGATAGGTTTTGACAGGCGGGAGATGTGCGCCGCTGAGATCGCCCGGGAGCGGCTCACCTGCCACCGCGGGCATCCGGATGGTACCGACGCCCTCGATGGTGGCCTCGATCGTCTCGCCGGGCTTCAAGTATCCGCTCCTTGTGCCCTCGGCGAACGCTCCGGACGAGGTGCCGCTCGACGTGCCGCTGTTGAGCACGTCGCCGGGATAGAGCGTGATAATCGACGAGCCGTACTCGATCAGCTCCCAAAGAGAGTGGATCATGTCCCCGGCCTTGGCTTCCTGGACCGTGACCCCATCGATCGTGAGCTGTTGATGCAGACGCTCCATCGGGTCGCCATAGAACTCCTTCGGCACGATCCACGGACCCATCGGGGCGAAGCTCTGGTGTCCTTTGCCAACCAGCCAGTCCGAGCCCGACCCGAAGCCTCCCGGAGGACGGCCACCGCGATCGGAGACGTCGATCGACACCACATAACCGAAAACGTAGTCCTGGGCCTCGGCGGCCGAAACGTAGCGGGCAGGACGGCCGATCACGGTGCCCAGCTCGACTTCCCAGTCGATCCGATCGCGACCATCGGGAATGACGATCGGCTCTCCGGTTCCGATCACCGCGCCCTTCGACGGCTTGAGGAAGAGGTAGGGGACGCCCCGGTTCTCTTGCCGGCGACGATTACTCTCTCGGAGCTCCTCCTCGCTGCAACCCTCGCAAGCGTGGCTGTAGAAGTTCACCGCCGCGTTCAGGATTTTACCCGGATAGAGGATGGGTGCGAGGGTGCGGACGTCGTCGACATCGTGGATGTAGCCCGGTCTTCCATCGCCCATGAGACGCTTGTTGTTGACCGCATCGTTCACGATCTCGTAAATCCGGTACTTGAGTCCGTACCCATAGCGACCGATCAGCTCGAGCATATCGGCGGGCATCGGTACCCGCGGATAACCGGGATTCAGCTCCAGGGCGGCGTTCGCGGGGTTGAGCTCTATGACGTACCGTTCTTGTAGCACGATGCCCACGGTCGGCCCTGCATCGATTTGAAAGGTGCCGAGCTTGAACGGCTCCACGGACTCCATCTGGCTTTGAGCCAGAACTGAGCTCGCACTCGACAACGACATCAACAAGACGGTCATCGCCATGTTTCTCATCAGCTTCTTCCTCCTTGATTAGAAAGACCTACAGAGTGCTCGATGCTTCCGGCGCGGCAATTATTCGCACTGCGTGCTCACATCTGATACCCACGAAGGAGTCCGATGCGGACGATTGCGCCGGGCTCGCTCCGCTCGCGCGCGCTGGACTGTGCTTTTTCATCAGCCTGCTAGTCTTGGTGTGCTTTCCGTGGCTGTATCGGCGACCAACCCGGATGAGGCTCCGAGACGACGCGGTTTCGAAGCGTCCCGAGGTTTCCGATGGAGATCTCGATCGTCTCGCCCGCGGCAAACGGCATCGATGGGCTGGGAACGCCCGTCGAAACGACATCCCCCGGCTCCAAAGTCATCCGCTCGCTGAGGTACGAGATCGACTCCTCGAGCGAAAACGTCAGGAAATTGGTGTTTCCGTTCTTGTGCGGCCATTCGTGACGCACGCCGTCGACGGTGGCGACGATCTCGAGATTGGCGGGATCGGGCACGTCTTCCGCGAGGGTGATGTACGGCCCGAGCGGCGTGAACGTATCGAGCCCTTTGCTCATGTTGCTCCCCTGCGAGGTGTGCTCCCCCGCCGGCAGGTCACGCGAGCTCACGTCGTTGAAGTTCGTGAATCCGAAGACGTAGTCCATGACTTCCGACTGAGGAACGAACTTAGCGCGCTTCTTGATGATCACGGCGCATTCCGGTTCGTAGACACCTCGCGTCAGAAGTCCCCGCAGGTTGATGTCGGTGTCGTGACCGGTGAGCGACGACGGCGGTTTCAGAAAAAAGCTTGGAAACTCAACCTTGTCGTAGTTGCCCGGCGTTCCGTCGGGATTCGGACGTAGGTACGCTCCCGCTCCCCCGAAAACTTTCGATGGATTGGGGATGGGAGGCAGATAGCGGACCCCGGACGGAGGGTGAAACACACGCGCCGAACCTCCGGGCTCGGTAAAGCTGCCGCTAGCTTTCACTCGGCTGATGACGTCGTGCACGATCTTCACCGACTGCACCGACGCGTCACCAGCCTCGATCAGCGAGCGCATGTCGATGGGAATTGGCGCCAAGCCATCTACTTCCGACGCTCCTGTCTTCGTCAGGTAGAGCACGGCGTTGTGAACATCGACGATGTCTTGTTCACCGTCGCCGCGGGTGGTGCCGAGTCGCGAACCGCTGTTACCGACCTCGAAGGTCAAGAGCCGGAACGTATTCGTCCCCGACTGCTGCGCGAGCGACCCGTCGACCTCGAGCAGCAAAGGCAAGAACGCCACCGCCGCTACGAGCACCATCACACGGAACCGAAATTGACGACTTCTTTTGGGTTTCATCGTTGCGATCCCCTCCCCTGCTCGTGGCCCACCCCTACGGACGACCGCTGACGCAGGCACGCCGAGTAGGTCACATTACACGGAACCGCAACGCCCATCTAGCCCACTTGCGGATCCCTTACAATCCCCGACAAAACGGCAGAATGCTGAGGAACGTGGGAAGGACATGTATTAGTTAGAGACGGAAGATCAGAAACGTCACATCGTCCGGCTTCGAGGGGCTGCCGCCTTCGGACTCGGCCATCCGGTCGTGAACGCTCTGGGACAGCCGACGGGTGACCGTCTCGAGAGACCCGCGGCGGACCCGATCGACGATCTCGACGGTGTGAAGATTGTCGGACAGCCCGTCGCTCGCGAGCAGAAGGGTATCGCGAGGAGCAAGCTTCAGCGGGATCCCCACGTCGATACGCATATCGCTGCTACCGATGACGTTGCTGATCACGTGTCGTTCTTCGTGATGCATCGCCGCGCGCTCGTCGAGCAGACCCGACTCGACGCCGTATCCCACCGGCGAGTGAGAGATCGTCTGCAGCTTGATCCGTCCGCGGTTGCCGGTCACGAGGATGAAAGAATCACCGACGTGGTACGGACGAACGGAACGCCCGTCGACCTCGGCGACGGAGAGGGTCGTGGCCGCCCCGACACCTAGGGCCAGAACCCGTTCGTTGGCGCGCTCGAAACCGTCGAGAATTGCCGCCCGGATCTCCTGCTCGCCGCGAATCCCTTCGGTCACGGCGCCGACTAGCGATTGCACCGCCATCGCGGAGGCATGCTGGCCCGCGCGCGCACCGCCGAGACCGTCCGCAACCGCAAGTACCGCGGAGTCGTTCCCGGTGACGAGGACGGCGGCGGCATCCTCGTTCGACGTCGCCTTCGCGGGGCTTTTTCGCGAGTGCACCGAGACCCGACCGCTCCCGACGGCGAAAAAGGCTTCCTTCAAATGCTCCTGCTCGACGAATACGCGCTCCTCGCCGGCCTCGAGCCTAGGCGCTATGCCCATCTCATCGTTTCCAGATGCTGTCTCAAGTGGGTCACGGTGGGAAACCGCTTGAGAACCAGAGAGCGTTTCAGCCCGCAACAGATGTCCTTGACCTCCTGCGGTTGCTTCGCGTAGAAGCGCGCTCCGCCGAGAGCGTCGTAGAAGATGCGGACGAGATCGCAGATGTCGTCCTGGAGGCCCTCGCGTTTCGGGGATTCCTCCCAGTGGAAGAAGTCCAGGATCTTGAGATCGAAGCGCAGGCCGTGATGTTCGACGATGACGTTGTCCGAGTGCAGGTCACCGTGGTACTCGCGAAGCCGGTGGATGCACTCGACACCTTTGACCAGGGCGTGCAAGAGGTGAAGGGCGGGAAACGGTTGGAGCCGGCCGCCCGGCTGCCGCTCGAGAAACTCACTCAAGAGCTCGCCCTCTACGTACTCGGAAACGAGCACGGTCATTGGCGTACGGCGCACGATGACGGTCTCTTCGGTGTGGTACTGGATCACGATGGGACAGTCCCTCAGCTTGTGCAGCTTTCGCGCGTATCGCTTGGCGGTCTTGTTTCGGGGGTTGCGCTGAGGGAAGAAGAGCTTCGCTGCCCGCTCGATGCCCGTTGTCTTTTCCCGTATCCTGTAAACCTCGCCTTCCCATCCGCCGCCGAGGCGCGAGACGATCTCGTACTTGCGGGCGAGCGTGCGCCCGGGAACGAGGTCGAAAGAATCGATCGATTTCATGAAGACGAGCTCCTATTCTAAGCCGTTCGCCGCTCGATTCGCTCACGGCGAGGGCGAAGGCGGCGATACAATCACCCGAGCATGACGCGTCTCGGACAAAGCCGTGTCGTCGTCACCGGGGCCGCAAGCGGGCTCGGAAGGCGCATGGCGCTCGAGATCTCCCGCCGCGGCGGAGCGCTCTGGCTGTTGGACCTCGACGGCGAAAAACTCGCCCGCGTTTCGGAGGAGATCGCCTCCGCGGGCGGATCCGCCGAAGCCTTCGCATGCGATGTGTCGGACCGCGAGGCCGTCTACGACCTGGCGAGTCGACTGGACGAGCCCGTGGACGTGCTCATCAATAACGCCGGCGTCGTCAGCGGCTCGAGCTTCCTCGAGATCCCCGACGAGAAGATCGAGCGCAGCCTGAAGGTGAACACGCTGTCCCTGTTCTGGACCACGAAGGCGTTTCTTCCGGGAATGCTCGAGCGAAACCACGGTCATCTCGTCACCATTGCCTCCGCCGCGGGCCTCATCGGAGTCGCCCGTCTTTCGGACTACTGCGCGAGCAAGTGGGCCGCGGTTGGATTCGACGAATCCCTCCGGGTCGAGCTCAAGAAACGGGGTGCCAACATCAAGACGACCGTGGTCTGCCCCTATTTCGTCGATACCGGAATGTTCGAGGGCGTCGAGTCGCGATTCTCGTTTCTGCTGCCCATCTTCTCGGAAGCGAAGCTAACCGAGAAGATCCTGCGCGCCATCGAGGCCGACCGCCCTCGCCTTTTCACGCCGCCCCTCGTTCATAGCATCGCCTGGCTCCGAATACTTCCCGTCCGCTGGTTCGACGCCGTCTCCAACTTCATGGGGATCAACGACGCCATGGACCATTTCGTGGGAAGAAAGTAGTAAGAAGGATACCGATTGATTCGAATGACCGGATAGGTTAAAATTTGACCGTGCGGTCAAACACTCAGCCAGTCGGCCAGAAACGGCCCAGCTTCATCGAAGAGGCGCGACGCCGGCAGATCGTCGAGACGGCCATCCAAATCATTGCCAGCCAGGGGTTTTTGCAAGCTTCGCTCGCCGAGATTGCCAAAATGGCCGGCATCAGCAAGGGAGTCATCTCCTACCACTTCGGTGGGAAGGAGGAGCTCGTCGAAGAGATCCTTCAAAGCCTCCTGCGCAAGCCCGCCGAGTACATCAAGCAGCGGGTTAGCGAGTGCGAAAAGGCGCTCGAAAAGCTGACGGCCTACATCGAGGCCAATTTCGAGTTCATGGAAGCCAACCGCGACAACTATGTGGCGCTCGTGGATCTGTGGGGCCGACGCGGGAGCACAGAAAATCACAACCACTTCAACGCCGAAGTCTACGAGCCCTCTCGCCGCTACCTCTCACACATATTGGAAGAGGGCATGGCCAGCGGAGAGTTTCGCCCGCTTCCGATTGACGCGACCGCTTCTCTCGTTCAAGCCGTCATCGACGGCGTGATGCTGCAATGGGTCTTCGACGAAAAGGCGGTCGATTTGCGAGTGGCCGGCGCTGAAGTGGTGGAAATGCTGGCCCAGCACGCGAAGAACCGAACGAAGGAGAAAGAGCCATGAGCGACGAGCCCGTCCTCGATACATCCGGCATGTCCGCGGCCAAGCGCGCCGCATTCGAGCTCACCGAATCGTCTCGGGAAAGCTACTGGGAGTATCCGACGTTTGCCGGCGCCCTTTTCATGGGCGAGCTTCCTTTCGAGCTCGTTCACCCCTACCCCGAGCTTCCCCAGGACCGTGACGAGAGAGGCCGGGCTTTCCTTGCGAAGCTCGAGGACTTCTTGTGCGAGCGCACCGACCCGGATCAGATCGACCTCGAAGGAGAGATCCCCAACGATGTGATCGAGGGGCTCGCCGCGATGGGAGCTTTCGGCATCAAGATTCCCGAGAAGTTCGGAGGACTCGGTCTCAGCCAGCAGGTCTATACGCGCGCCGCGGTTCTTCTCGGAAGCTATTGCGGCAATCTTTCGGCGCTCCTGTCCGCTCATCAGTCGATTGGCGTGCCGCAGCCGCTCCTGCTCTTCGGGAACGAGGAACAGAAACGCCGGTTCCTCCCCAGAGTGGCCTCGGGGGAGATCTCGGCGTTCGCGCTCACCGAACGGGGAGTCGGCTCCGATCCCGCGCGCATGGAGACTCACGCGGTGCCGACCGAGGACGGAAAGCATTTCATCCTCAACGGCGAGAAGCTCTGGTGCACCAACGGTACTCTGGCGGGGCTTCTCGTGGTGATGGCCAAGACGCCGTCTAAGGTCGTGAACGGGCGCGAGCGGGAGCAGATCACGGCATTCGTCGTCGAAGCCGATTCCCCGGGTGTCGAAGTCGTTCAGCGCTGCCGATTCATGGGACTGAGAGCGCTCTACAACGCGAGGATCCAGTTCACGAACGTCAAGGTTCCGCGAGAGAACATCATCGCCGCGGAGGGCAAGGGCCTTCGAGTCGCCCTCACCACGCTCAACACGGGACGCGTCACCCTCCCCGCCAACTGCGTCGGTCTCGGCAAGCGCGCGCTCAAGATGGCCACTCGCTGGGCACGAGAGCGCGAGCAATGGGGCGTTCCCATCGGAAAGCACGCCGCCATCGCAAACAAGATCGCCCGCATCGCATCGACCTTGTTCGCCATGGAGTCGGTGACCTACCTGACCTCGGCGCTCGTCGATCGCAAGAAGACGGACATCCGTATCGAAGCGGCGATGGCGAAATTGTTCTGCACCGAGGAAGCCTGGACGATGGCCGATGAGGCCATGCAGATTCTCGGCGGACGCGGCTACGAAACGGCGCAGTCGCTGAAAGCCCGGGGAGAGACCCCGTTCATCGTCGAGCGAGCGCTTCGGGACGCCCGCATCAATCGCATCTTCGAGGGCTCGACCGAGATCATGCACCTTTTCATCGCGCGAGAGGCGATGGACCCGCATCTTCGCGTCGCCGGAGAGGTCATGAATCCAAAGCTTCCTCTTTCGCGGCGCCTTCGTGCGGCGGTGAAGGCGGCGGCGTTCTATGCCGTGTGGTATCCGAAGCAGTGGATGCCCTCCTTCTCGCGCGTGAAGGGTCTCGAGCCCGAGCTCCAGAAGCACATCGGTTACGTCCAGCGGACATCGAAGAAGCTCGCGCGGGCGATCTTTCACGCCATGGTGAAACACGGCCCCAAGCTCGAGCGCGAGCAGTTGCTCCTCGCGCGATTCGTGGACATCGGCACCGAGCTCTTCGCCCAGGCGGCCTCGGCGACGAGAGCCGAGGCGCTCATCGCCCAGGGCCGCAACAGGAAGGAAGTGCTGGCCCTCGTGGAGCACTTCTGCCAGAGCTCGCGCCTTCGCATCGAGGAGCGATTCCGCGGGGTGAAAAAGAACACGGACCGGCTGGGGTACGTCCTCGCGCAAGACATCCTCGAAGACGCCGCGACCTGGCTCTACGACGGCATGGTGCAGAAGAGCCTGGACGGTGACCAGCAGGAGTCCAGGGTTTCCGCCGGAGAAGATTCCGCGCCCGAGCTCGAGAAGGTTCACTCTTGAGGACTTGCGAGCCGGCGCTCGCTCGGCTATCCTTCTGAATTCCGGAGAATGGCGTTTCCCCGGATCGGGCATGCGCCTGTAGCTCAGATGGATAGAGCGTCTGCCTCCGGAGCAGAAGGTCAGAGGTTCGAATCCTCTCAGGCGTACCAGCCGAAATCCGAGCGTCGAGTGGGCCGCTAGCTCAATTGGCAGAGCAACGGACTCTTAATCCGTAGGTTGAAGGTTCGATTCCTTCGCGGCTCACCACTTTACGAGAATCCCGAAATCCGCTAGAACCATCATGTTTCTCCCCACGTAATTGCCGCCGAGTCGGTCGCGAAGCTGTACGCCAATTTCGCCGCGCAAGGACAATCGAATAAGCACGTCAAGATGTTCTTTGAAACCATTTGCGACGCGGCAACCCGCGCGAGGCTGTCAACGGCTTTCAAGCGGACGCTGCGGCCGGTTCGACACGGATTCGGCTCACGGCGCGACGGGGAGGAAGGTCGATGACGAGACCGATGATTTCTCCCTCCTGATAGAGTAGGCTTCGACCCGTTCGCTCATGATCGGCAAGACCCTCGCTCACTACAACATCACCTCCGAGTTGGACAAGGGAGGCACGGGCGTCGGCGGCGATCGCGTCCTGGTAAGCGAGCGCCCGGTCGAGCCGGCTCAGGTCGAGCGAGAGCGCGATGCGGGCCACCTCTTCCGCGCTCGGGTGACCGTGTCGTTCGGGCCGGTCGGTGAGACGGTCGTAGACAAAGAGGCCGAGGTCGACGGCGAAGCCCGGCACCCGATCGGTCGCGAGGCTAGCCCCTTTTGCGACTGGACTCCAGCTGGCCATGGAGTAGCGCGACTTCGGCGCAGAGTTGAGGCACGAGCTCCGCGAGTCGGGCGGAAACCTCCATGCTCGCGTGAATCACCGTAAGCACGACGATCGAGCGCAGCGCCACATCGCAAACGAGCCAGTGCTTGTTCACCCGGTGGAATTGGAGTTCTGACGGCAGACCGTCCATGGATCGGAGGATCTCCGGGTTCTCCCCAATGAGCCCGATGCCCGACTCGATCGCCTTCAGGTATTTGGACGCGACCCGCCTCCCCCACTGCACGATCGAGTGGGCCTCAATCTCGGCTAGGTCCGACAGCGCCCGCTTCGTGAGAAGCAGCGCCGAGCGCTGCTTCCTCCTCTTCACCTGGCAGCCTTCTTCAGCAGGCTGAACAAGTCGCCGCGGAACTCGACGACGCGACCTTCGATGGCATCGCGATAGCCGGCAAGGATCCCGTCGCGAGCCGCTTCAGCCTCCTGCTGCGCTTTGCGCTGCCGCAGCAAATCGCGCACGAACTCGCTGGGCGTCGCGTACATCGTGCCGTCCCCGCAATTGGCGTCGATGAACGCCCGCAGCTCGTCGGTGAGAGATAGATTCAGGGTGCTCGCCATCGGTCCGGTCCTTTCCGTCGTTGAGGCCAGTTTATCGGCATGCCCGTTTATTGTCAATATTTGCCAAACGGGTCGACTGGTTGCGAAAGCAGTCCGATGGTCGTGCGCGAGGAACCCGATCGGATTGAGCGCCGCCGCGACACTCCTCACGATGCGAGCTCTCCGGGCGCGAGCGAGCGCTTGGCGCTCCCGTGCTTGCGCTGGGCGCGGAATGCAGCCAAGCGAGAGATGACGCGATGCCGGAGACGTGAACGAGCGCGCTCATGCTCTCCTTTGTAGCCGCTCGATCGCCATACACAACGCGGCCCGCCATTTTGGCCCGTCGACGCCCTCCGACCCGTATTCACACCCCTGGTGCGATTCCCTTTCCAACCACTGAACCGGTAAAATTCATGCTCGTGAGCCCCTTGTCCGCGGGATACAATCTCCCATCCGTATCGGTTCGCGTCCGGTGTGAAGGCCTCCCGCGTGTCATGATCGCTCGGACGGTCGTCGCCCTGCGTCTGCACACGCACCACTGCGGTGACCGCTCGACGCTGTCGCATCCCGAGCTGGTGTCATGACCCTGTCGCCCGGCACTCGGCTCGGGCCATATGAGATCGAGGCTGCCATCGGGGCGGGCGGAATGGGTGAGGTCTACAAGGCAAAGGACACGCGCCTCGATCGCAGCGTTGCCATCAAGGTGCTGCCCGGGCACCTCACCGCCGACCCAGAACGCCGGGCGCGGTTTGCGCGCGAGGCCAAGACCATCGCGGGTCTGGATCACCCGAACATCTGCGCCCTGCACGACATCGGCCGCGAAGGTGACGTCGATTTCCTGGTGATGGAGTACATCGATGGCACGCGGCTCGCGTCGCCTTGTCCCGTCGCGAAGGCGCTCGAATACGCCATCCAGATTGTCGATGCGCTGCGCGCCTCGCACCAGAAGGGCATCATCCACCGCGATCTGAAGCCGGCAAACGTCATGGTCACGCCGGATGGACACGTGAAAGTCTTCGACTTCGGCCTGGCGAAGCACCTGGTCGCCCCGCGCGACGTCGACAGCGAAGCGGCGACCGCCGCCGAGCAATCGGACGATCTCGGCCTTACGCGAAAGGGCGTGGTGGTCGGGACGGTCTCGTACATGTCGCCCGAGCAGGTGGAAGGCAGGCCACTGGATACGCGCTCCGACATCTTTAGCTTCGGCGTCGTGCTCTATGAGTTGCTCACCGGGCAGCGAGCGTTTTCGGGCGACTCCGCCCTCTCGACGATGTCGGCCATCCTGCGGGAGACGCCGGTGCGGGTCCGCAAGGTGCGCCACGAAGTTCCCCGCCGTCTCGAGGCAATCGTGAACCGCTGTCTCGAGAAGAACCGGGATGCGCGATATGCCTCTGCGGCCGACTTGCGCGAGGATCTGGAGGGATCTCAGGCGGAGCTTCTGGGTCGCTCCACGGGCTTTCGACGAGCCCTGTTTCAGCCGCGCGTCGCCGTGCCGGTGTCGTTGGTCCTCGCCCTCGCGATTGCCGCAGCGGCGTGGTTCGGCATTCGGAGTCACCGCGCCCGCTGGGCCCGCAACGTGGCGCTTCCCGAGATTGCCCAGCTGGGGCAAGCCGGACCCAGCGTGGAGGGCTTTCGCCTCGCCCGCGAGGCTCACCGCGTTCTCCCCGAGGATCGTGGGCTTCAGCAGCTCTGGCGCGACGTGGCCGCGCCCATCACCATCCGAACGACTCCTCCCGGGGCCGTCGTTGAGTGGAGAGATTACTCGGCAACCGAGGACTCCCCCTGGGAGTCCGTGGGATCTTCTCCTATCGAGGGAACAGAGGTTCCGAAAGCCTATCTCCGTTGGCGCATCTCGAAAGAGGGTTTCGACGCGGTGGAAGTGGCGTTCTCAGTTTGGACCACTTCGGTGGCGCAGTTCCAGCTCGCGCCGCTCGGCTCCACCCCGCCGGGCATGGTTCGAGTGCCGGGTGGACCGTACGAGTATGGCCCCGCTCCCGCCGTCGAGCTCGAGGACTACTGGCTCGACAAGCACGAGGTCACCAACAAAGAGTTCAAGGAATTCGTCGATGATGGCGGGTACCGCAAGCGCGAGTACTGGAAGCATCCCTTCGTCGAAGGCGGCCGGGAGCTCTCCTGGGAGCGAGCCATGGAGGAGTTTCGCGACACCACCGGCCGACCGGGACCCTCCACGTGGGCGCTGGGCAGCTACAGCGACGGGCGAGCCGAATTCCCGGTGGGCGGTGTCAGTTGGTACGAGGCCGACGCCTACGCCACGTTCCGAGGTAAGAGTTTGCCCACCGTCTATCACTGGCGCAAGTCCGCCGACGTGGGCATCTTCTCCGACATCTATCGCCTCAGCAACTTCGGGACCGAGCCCGCCCCGGTTGGCAGCTACCGGGGCCTTAGCCCTTGGGGCGCTTACGACATGGCCGGCAACGTGAAGGAATGGTGCTGGAACCAGGCTGACGATCGCCGCTACGTCCTGGGAGGGGCCTGGGGCGAGCCGAGCTACATGTTCACCGAACCGGATGCGCAAACGCCCCTCCGACGGCTGGCCACTTACGGGTTCCGCTGCGCCAAGTATCCCCGTCCCCTTTCCGATCCGCTCACTGTTGCGGTCGGCGCGTTGCGTCGCGACTACAGCAGGGAGAAGCCCGCCAGCGATGAGACGTTCCGGCTCTACCAGAACATCTATTCCTACGACCACACGCCACTCAACGCCGTGATCGAATCGGTGGACGACACCCCCGAGCATTGGCGGACAGAGAAGATCACCTTCGATGCGGGCTACGGCAAGGAGCGCGTGACGGCCTACCTGTTCCTGCCCAGGAACGCCGTCCCGCCGTATCAAACTGTGGTGTTCTACCCCGGCGGGTACGCCTTTCGTTCCCGCTCCAGCGAGAACCTGTCGACGCAGTTCCTGGATTTCATCCTCCGCAGCGGCCATGCCGTTCTGTATCCGATCTACCAGGGCACGTACGAACGCGGAGGAGGGTTGCCATCGTCGGGGCCTGGCGCGGTGCGAGACCGGCAGATTCAACAGTCCAGAGATGTGGGCCGCAGCATCGACTACATGGAAACCCGGCAGGATATCGATCGGGACAGGCTGGCGTACTACGGGCTCAGCGCTGGCGCGGTTCGCGGTCCGATTCTCATGGCGCTGGAGCCGCGTTTCAAGGCGAGCATCTTGCTGTCCGGAGGGTTTCCCTCGCAGAGTCTGCCGCCCGAGGCAGACCCGATAAACTTTGCTCCCCGCGCGAAGACGCCGGTCCTGATGCTGAATGGCCGGCACGATTTCGAACTCTCCCGGGAAGCCTCCCAGGAACCGATGTTTCGCCTGCTGGGCGCGCCGCCAAAGGACAAGCGCCATGTCGCGTTCGAAGACTCCGGGCACTTTCCGAACCCGAGCGACATGCCGGAGATGATGAAGGAGAGTCTGGATTGGCTGGATCGGTATTTGGGACTGGTACAGACGAAGTGAGGGCTGGCCAGGCTGCGGGGGTGGAGCGTGGCGGCGGGGCTGAGAACGGCGTGGCGAATTGGCCGAATCTCAGGCAAAGACTCTCGAGGTCGAGCCCCAGGTGGACCGGGGCTCCGGATTGCGGGACGTGGGTAGTCGATGACCCGCCCGACGATGTCGAGCCTCTGACCTACAATGGAGAGCCGCTCGAAAAGCGCTCAGCTCCACCTCGAGTCGCGATCGAGGCCGGACATCACTTGAGGCTCTCCCGCAGACATCTCAGCATCGTCGCCTGATTTTCCTCGCTCGGAAACGCATGCCCGCCCTCGGACCAGAGGATTTGCTTCGGTGGTTTGGCGAGCCGGTAGAACGGGTCGACCGACGTGTCGCGGATAAAGTCCGCGTCCGAAGTGCCGTTCAGCATCAGGAGAGGCCGGGGGCCGATGCGGCCGACGTAGTTCGCTGGGCATGCAGCGGGGAGGTGCTCCCGCTCGAGGGCATCGACGTGGCCACCGTACGACATGACGAGGGCGGCGAGACGCCGATCGGCGCCACCGGCGATTGCAGCAATGACCGCGCCACGACCTCGGCTCCGGGATCTGGGTGATGACTCGTGCCAAGAACTCGAGGGCGTCGATTTTTTCGAGGCGCGGGAAGAGCTCCCCCGGCTCGTCATGAGAGGTTTTGGAAGCGTAGAGCACGTGAGCAGAGCCTGGACTCCATTGCAATCGGGATAGGCTCACGGGGGAGCGGAGCATATAGCGTGCGACGTGTTCGAGAGTTTTGCCTTCGCCAGCGGGTATACGGACGGAATCGTCTGCGCTGAATCCGCTCCTTGCCCACGACAACGAGAGCGCGATGCGCTCGTCGATTATGAGTTGTTGTCTCTTCAACAAGCGAAGCACGCGATGGCGGAACAGCTTCTCAGCGTTCCGATGATCGAGATAGGGCACGGGCGCCCATTGCCCGGCGGCATTCCAACCGCCCCTAGAACAAAGAGCATGGACATGCGGACGAAATCGAGCCGCTTCTCCGAAAGTTTGCACGACGGAGACCATGCCTGGGCGAAA
>DATIBD010000059.1:0-5209 GCA_035457705.1 Vicinamibacteria bacterium | reverse complement strand
GCTGGCGTTCAACGTCCTGCTGGTGTTCTTTCCCGCCGCGGGCGCGTCCTATCTGGCGATTTACGAGCGCAAGCTGCTCCAGGCACAAGAGCAGTCCATGGTCCAGCAGGGACGCCTGCTGACCGCTGCGCTATCGGAGCGTGGCCCGCTGTCCCAGTCCGTCATCGAGCCGATTCTCCTCCGTCTCGAGCAGCGTACTTCGGCTCGCATCCGCGTGCTCGATCGAGAAGGATGGCTTCTGGCGGACACGAGCCGGCTCGGCCCCGCACGAATCGGGGAGGAAGACGCGACCACGCCCAACGAAGGTGGACGCGATCCACGTTCGAGCGTCCTGTATCGCCTTGGATCGTACCTGGTGCGCACGGCGTCGGGGCTTTTTGGCGAGCCTCCCGCCCCGGTCGCCGCCGACGGCTACTACTCGGCCGACACGCCCTTCTCCGGCTCCGAGGTGCGCCAGGCACTCGAAGGCAACTACGGCGCCGCCACGAGGATTACCCCAGGCGGACAACGCTCGGTGACGTTGTACAGCGCACTCCCAATCTACAACGAGGGTAAAGTCGACGGCGCCGTTCTCGTATCGCAGTCGACGTTCTACATACTCCAGGACCTCTACGAGGTGCGTCTCGCCATCTTCCAGTTTCTACTCGGCACCGTTGCCGTCGCCGCCGTTTTGAGCCTTCTGGTGTCGACGACGATCTCACGCCCGATCAAACAGCTCCGTGCGCAATCGGCGGCGATCCTGGACCGGCGCGGCAGATTGAAAGGCCAGTTTGGCGGCTCGAACCGGCTCGACGAGATCGGTGACTTGAGCCGCGCGCTTTCGCAGCTTTCGTCGAGGCTGGACGAGCGCATGCGTTTCATCGAATCCTTCGCCGCCGACGTCTCTCACGAGTTCAAGAACCCGCTCACATCGATCCGCGCCGCCGCCGAGATGCTCCGAGACATCGACGATCGCGAAGAGCGATCCCGGTTCGTGGCCTTTGTCGAGAAGGACATCACTCGGCTCGAGCGGCTGCTGTCTTCCGTGCGAGAGATCACGCTCCTCGACGCGGACCCCGATGCGGGCGAAGACCCGCAGCCGGTAGCCCTCGACGCCCTCGTCCGAGGAGTCGTCGCCGCGGAGCGATTTCGCGACTCGGGCATCGAAACGGCCCTCCCCGAGCGACCGGTTACCGTCGAGGGGAACGCCGACCGCCTCACCCAAGTCGTGGAGAACCTCGTCGACAACGCCGTGTCCTTCTCACCGCCAGGTGGTCGCATCCGCGTCAGTCTCGAGCAGAGCGACGGCGGCGCGATACTGCGGGTCGAGGACCAGGGCCCCGGCGTCCCTCCGGAGCATCGCGACCGAGTCTTCGATCGTTTCTTCTCTTACCGTCCCGCCGCGGCTAACTCGCGCGAGCATAGCGGTCTCGGCCTCGCCATCGTCAAGGCGATCGTCGAGCGCCATCGAGGCTCGATCAGCCTTTTCGACTCCCCGTTCGGGGGCGCGGGCTTCGAGCTGCGCCTACCGGCACGTTGATTCTCTCGAAATTTTCCTGGGACTGCCCCAAGTCCGATGTCCCGCCCACCATCGGCATGCTAACGGAGCCGCCGCCCCCGAAAGCATCACCACTACCACACACCGACGCGGAACTGGTCCGGACCCAGTTCTCTCTCCAGGCAGTTCCAGGTGGGGACTTCCTTCCAACATTAGTACGCGCAAGCGAGGTTCGGCGGTTCATCGATACCAGTACTTGGTTCGCTCCGTCCACGGATTACTCGCGTACCTGCGATGGAGCCGATCGAAGGCTGCCTTCGAGACGTCGCCATAGTCGGTCTTCTCGCCGCCTGCAATCCAGTTACATCCGTAGCGCGTGGCGCGGACGACAAGGTGCAATGCTTCCGGAACACGCGGGTCGTCACGATGGCTGTCGGACCAGCGCAGAACCATCTCGCCGAGATGGATGGGAGCCGGCTTTAGCCGAGTGAGCCGCTCAAAGGTTTGATTCGAGTCGCCTTCGACGAATCGCGGTCGTTCGACGTCGTAGTCCAGCACGACGCACCACCACTTCGTATCGCGAAAGTCTCCGATCCGGTCGAGCGGCGCAACGCGGGCGGCAGCATCTCGAACGCTGGGTCCGAGACCGGGGAACCTCAGCATGGTCAGCGCACCGGCGAACTCTCGCTCGGCATCCGTTCCCGCGTTCCGGTAGTCCGCTAGAGAAGCCCGCAGCTCGGGGGCGAGATCCGACGCTAGACCAGCCGCATCGTAAGCGGCGTCCGCATCGCCAGTGACGAACGCGCGCGAGAACGCAACCCACGCGGCCTCGCGCCGGAGATGTTCCGGAAGACCTTCGCTTCTCGCCCCACGAATGAGCAGGTCCGGCGAAAAGTGTCGGTTGATCGTCCGGACGACGTCGGACTCCAAAAACCTCCGTCCGTCACGCAGCGATTCGAGCCCGTCGCCTGGATGGCTGAAGACGCTGTTTCCGTCGGTGATACCCACCCGGACCGGCACCATCGCGCCGTGGGAAAGAAACTCGTCGACCGACCGCGCGGCGCGGGCACGAAGCCCTTCGAAACGATTGTGATCCGACAGGGACAACGCGGCGGGCAGCTCATCGAGAAGCTTTCGCGCTTCCTCGATACGGCCCGCGTCGAGAAGGAGACGGGCCCGATGGTAGGCTGCCGTCCAGAATGCGGCGGACTCCACCGGGATCTCCGCCGCGCCTGCGAGCACCTCGTCGAGCCAGGTATCGCTCGCTGTCGAGCGCATCAACAATGCGACGAGCCAGGAGGCCTCCCCATTTTCTTTCCACCGTCGGTGTGCCTCCCCGAGCACATCCTCCGAACGGTCAGACAGACTCAGGAACCACGCGCTCAGCTCGGGACGATCCACGGTCACTCGAGGCACGACCCGCAGGTAGTCAAGCCAATGTCGGGGGAACGTCGTCTGGAGCTCGCCGAGGAGCTCCGCCTCGAGCTCCGCGAGCTTCGTCGCCGGATCTCCCAGCGTCCGCACGTAGTCCAGGTGCGATCGGGCGGCGCCGTGAACCGCCTCGCGCTCCGGATCGGCCAGCACACGTTGCAGCTGATCCTCCGCGCGAGCGAGGTAGTCGCCGCGCGGTCCATCACCGACGACGGCCTGACGCAGATATGCTCGCGCGACTAGATAAGCCGAAATGTCTCGCCACGGGGAATCCTCGTCCTCGGCGATCTCCGCGAAGCGTTCCGCTGCCTCGAGAAAGCTCCGGGAATAGAAATGTGCGGCCGCGATCTGATACACGCGATCGGCCCGTTCGAGGGGCTCCCAGTCCTCCCCGGGCTCATCGGGGATGGAAGCCCCTCGAGCGCAGTTTTGGAAAACCTGCGTCTGAGCCTCAATCCACCGGCGCACCTCGAGGGAGCTTTCCCCGTAACGCGCCGACCGCTCCTCAAGTGTCGCCGACGCCGTCGCGAAAGCGTTGGGATTACAGTTTAGGTAGTAGAGATACCGGACGTTCCCGTCTCGCGTGATCTGCTCCTGCCGAACGTCGGACACCGCTCGCCCCCAAACGGAGTGGTCGATTCGCACCGAGGGTGCATCCTTCCTCCAATACGCTTCGAGCCGCTCGGTGCTCGCTTCCGACAGCGGACGCCCGGTCAAATATCGATAGGCCACGTACAGATAGATCCTGTCGAACGAGGTCTCGAGCACGCCGAGCTCGCCCGAAAGGAAACGGTCGCGCTCGACGCCGGGACGATCGTGATAGTGAAACCGGACGCCGCGACCAAAGGAGCATGTGAAGCCGCTCTCCACGAGAGCGAGCGTCAACAGGAGGCCAATGATCGCGAACCGATATCTCACCGCCTCGACTCCTGCACGATCGTGAGCGCTCGTTCCGCAACATCCGCACTCCAGATCCCTGGATGGAACACGTAGTAGCGCCGGCCGGCCGGAAGCGAGGGAATCGGCTCGTCGGTCGATATTCCGGCGCTAGCGCGGCAAAGGGTCGGACCGAAGTCGACGCCGGAATCCAACCTCGCCCGAATCGTATCCGCGTGATCTCCCATCCGGAACAGCATCGGAACGGCCTCGTCGACGGGAAGCCCGTCGAGCCATGGATCGTCGAGACACCACGAGGTGAGGGCGGTAATCGAAAGGAAGGAATCTTCAGGCAGCTCCGAGCGCAGCATTTCGAGAAACGATCGAAAGAAGGTCCGCTCGGAGAGCCTGGCGTCGAAATCGATTTGAAGCGCACGCGCCTCGCGCAGAGGGATCACGGCGTCGATCGCGCGAACGAGCGCCAACCCTTGTTTCTCCGAAAGGCTCGGTCGGCGATCGCGCGGGCTCTCGACCCGAATGACAGGGATGACCGAGGCCGCTCGTGGGACAACCAGCGGCTGTAACCGTGGCACGGAGTCGACGTCCTCGCCGTCGCCGAGCCGGACGGTGGCCGCGAGGTAGGCCACGCCCATATGGGTTGGATCTACGAAGCTCAGGTCTTCGGGACGCTCCCACGCCCATAGCACCGTCGCCGGGAGTGTCAACCATCCTGCCAGCAGACCAGAAACGATCATGAATCCATCTTCCTGTCGACCTCGAGGAAATACAACCTCTAATCCAACAGATGTCGGATGACGGTGGGGTCCATGCGCCGACCTCGAGTGCTATTTGAAGTCTGTCTTCTCACCCGGGCCAGCGACCTATGCGCGCAAGGAACTCCTCCTCAGAGATTATCTCGACCCCGAGCTCCTTCGCTTTCTCCGCCTTCGAGCCGGGATTCTCCCCCACCACCACGAAGCTGGTCCCCTTGCTGACGGTCGAGGTTACTCGGCCTCCGCGCTCCTCGACGAGGCGCTTGGCCTCAGTACGCTCGAGCTGCGAAAGCGTTCCCGTGAACACGATCTTCTTGCCCTCGAGAGTTCGCTCGGTCGCTGTCGCTTCGCTCTCGAGCTCGAGGCCGTGCTGCTTCATTCTCTCGATCACCTGCCGGTTACGCTCGTCGCGGAAGTAATCGGCCACGGCGCGAGCGACCTCGTCGCCCACCTCGTGCACGGAACGAAGCTCGCCTTCGCTCGCCCTCATGATTGCGTCGAGGCTTCCAAAGTGCGTCGTGAGGACACGGGCGACGTGCTGTCCGACGTTGGGAATCCCGAGCGCATAGACGAATCGGTCGAGCTCCGCTCGTTTGGACGCCTCGATCGCGTTCAGAAGATTGTCGGCGGACTTATCGGCAAAGCCTTCGAG
>DATIBD010000058.1:0-58954 GCA_035457705.1 Vicinamibacteria bacterium | reverse complement strand
GGCCGCAAGCGACGTTGAGCCGCTTCCACGATCGCTGCAGCGGGATCGCGTCCGCCCTGGATCTCGATCTGGATGCGGTCGATGAGGACGATCGCATTATTGATGACGACCCCGGCCAGGGAGATGATCCCGAGAAACGTCATGAATCCCATGTACGAACCGAGAAGATTCAGGCCGATGGCGACACCGATGAGGCTGAGTGGAATCGTGGCCAGGATGATCAGTGGCTTGCGAAGGGAATTGAACTGAGCCACGAGCAGAAAAACGATGATGAACATCGCTACCGGGAGCTTCGCCACGATGGACTCGTTCGCTTTCACCGAGTTCTCGTAGTCCCCGCCGAGCTCGTATCGGTAACCGAGAGGCCAGTTGGCACCTTCCTCGCGCAAGAATCGATCGAGCTCGAGGCTCGCTTCGACCGGGCTCGTGCCCGGGGTGACGTCCGCCTGCACCGTGACGGTCTTGAGGCGGTCCCGTCGGTAGATCACCGCCGGTTGCCAGACGACCTCGAGGTCGGCGACCTGCTTCAACGGCACCGAACGTCCCGTCGCCTGCGAGAAGATATCGTGGCTTTCGAGCTTGCCGATGTCCGTCCGTTCCGCGGCGACCGAGCGGAGCGTTACCGGAATGACTTTGTCTCCCTCGCGGTACTCCGTCGTCTCGTAGCCGGTCAGAACCGTCTGCAGCGAGAGGGCGACGTCCTGGCTCGAGAGGCCGGCGCGCTGCGCCCGGGGCTGGTCGATGTTGACCACGATCTTCTTCGTACGAAGCCCCCAGTCGTCGCGAACGTTTCTCACCCCGCGCATGCCTTCGAGCTGCTCCCGCACGCGGTCGACGAGCTCGAAGACCTTGTATTCCTCCCGGCCCAGCACCCTCGCCTCGACGGGAGCCTCCGACGAGGGCCCGAGGGGAAGGAGCGCGATGCTCGCGCGGAGATCGGGAAAGCTCTCGAAGCAGAACCGTTCCATGAGGGGGATGATCTCGCTCTGCAAGCGCTCGCGCGAAGCGGCATTCACGAGGAGAATCGCGAACTCCGGGGTCGGTGGGGTCGGAGTGTACGAGAGAAAGAAGCGCGGAGCGCCCTCGCCGATGAAGCTCGCCCAGTTGGTGATGCCTCCCTCTCGGCCCGCATCGACCGAAAGCTCGTTTTCCATGTAGCTCTCGAGCTCGGTCACGACGCTCTCGGTGAGGCCGAGTGGGCTACCCACCGGAAGGCGCAGCTCGGCGGTGAAGATCGCCTTGTCGTTGGGCGGGAAGAAGATGTTTGGAACCCGACCGAGAAGCGCCAGGGAGAGAACGAACGCGGCCATCGCGCCGCCAAGGGTGAGAGCGCGGTGCCTCAGCGCCCAGACGATGGTCTTCCGGAACGTTCGGTAGGCACGTGAGTCGAAGCTTTCTTCCCCGGTCGGCTTCACCCGAAGGAAGAGCACGCAGAACAGGGGCGTCATCGTGAGAGAAAGGAGCCATGAGCTCAAGAGCGTGATCGTGACCACTTCGAAGAGCGGCGCCGTGTACTCGCCCGTCGACGACTCGGCGAGATAGATGGGAAGAAAAGCCGCCGCGGTGGTCAGAGAAGACGTCAGAAGCGGGATTTGGAGCTCCCTGGCGGAATCGACGGCCGCCGCCAGTGCCTCCTTGCCTTCCTTCATCTGCACCAGGATCGACTCGGACATCACGATGGCGTTGTCGACGAGCATGCCAAGGGCGATGATGAGCGCGGCAAGCGACATCTGGTCGAGACCGATACCGAGAAACGACATGACGAGAAGCGACGCGATCATCGCCATGGGCACGAGCGAGGCGACCACGAGACCGGTACGCAGGCCGAGGCTCACGAGCATCATCAGAAGCACGATCCCGACCGCCTGGATCAAGTTGCTCACGAAGTCGTCGATCTTGCGCTCGACGTGATACGACTGTAGCGCCACGAAGTCGAAGGCGACCCCGATGGGAAAACGGCTCTCGAGATCGAAGACGAGCGCCTGGACCTTCTCACCGAGCTCGATGATGTTTCCGCCTTCCCGGAGACTCACGGCGAGCGCGAGCCCGGGTGTTCCCGACGCGTGCAGCTTGGTGCGCGGGGGATCGATATAGCCGCGGCTGACCTCGGCGAGATCGCCCAGGTACATCAAATCGTCCCGTCCGGGAAGACGGATCACCGTCGCGCGAAGCGCCTCCACGGATTCGATATTGCCCGAAGGCTCGAGCACGATCTGCTCCCGCGCGGTGCGGACGTCTCCTCCGGGGAAGATGATGTTCTGACTCTCGAGGAGCTGCTGGAGCTGGTACGGCGAAACGCCGAGCTCGGCGAGGCGGGCGTTGTTGTACTCGACGAAGATCCGCTCCTCCTGAGCGCCGTAGATCTCCACTTTGGCGACCTCGGGGATCAATAGCAGCTCGTCACGCACGTTTTCTGCGACGTCCTCGAGCTCGGCGTAGCTGTAGCCTTCTCCCGTTACGGTGACGATAGTTCCGAAGACGTCGCCGAACTCGTCGTTCACGAAGGGACCGCGGATTCCCGTCGGCAGCTCGGGAATCGCATCCTCGACCTTGCGGCGGAGCTTGTCCCAGATGGGCCGCATGTTCGTGTAGCTTTCGAGCACGCTGACGATGAGGATCGAGACGCCGGTCTTCGACTCCGACTTGATGAAGTCGACTTCAGGCATCTCCTGAATCGCTTTTTCGAGCTTGTCGGTAACGAGAAGCTCCACACGCTCGGGGCTGGCTCCGGGGAAATAGGTGATGACCTGCGCCGCGCGCACGATGAAGCCGGGGTCCTCGGCGCGAGGAAGGCTCAGGAAAGCCAGGATGCCCGCGGCGAAAACCACCGCGAGCGCCACGGCGGTGACGCGATTCTTCTCGATGGCAGCTCGGGTCAAGCTCATGGCGTCTCGACCCCTTCAACCCTCGAATCGCACGGTGAGCCCATCTTCGATCTGGCTCACGCCGGCGGTGACGACCCGGTCTCCGTTCTCGAGTCCTTCGAGGACTTCGAGGCCCTCGCCGGTGAGCTCGCCGACGCTCACCGCGCGCCGGCGCACGACGCCTTTGCCATCGCCCTGGGCTTCCACCACGAAGACAAAACGTCCCGCGCGATCCTCGACGACGGCGTGAGGCGGAAGGATGAAGAGCTTCCGAGAGTCCTGCGATCCGAAAGTAAAGTTGACGCGCGCAGCCATGCCGGCGCGCACATCGGGCTCGGCATCCGTGAGTTGCACGCGGACGGGGAATGCGGTGGCGAGCGTCGTCGACATGACCCCGACCTCGACGACCTCTGCGGGAAACCGCCGTCCCGGAAGAGCATCGAAAGCGACCTCGACCACGTCCCCCTGCCGCACCTCGCCGATGAGGCTCTCGGGGACGGGGACATCGACCTTGGGGCGCTCTCCCGACGTCAAAACGGCGATGGGCTTTCCCGCGTCTACGTTTTCGTTCACCTCGACGGGCACCGCGGCGATCGAACCGGAGACGGGCGCCCGAAGACTCGTGTAGGAGAGCTGGGAGCGAGCCTGCTCGACGCGCTGTCTCGCGGCATCGATCTGAGCATTGGCGGACTCCGAGCGGGCACGCGCCGCATCGAGATCGCTTCGGGACGCATTTCGGTTCTCGTAGAGCCCGCGCAGGCGATCGTAGTCCGCCTCGGCCTGACGCGCCTGAGCCTCCGCCTGCGAGAGCGCTGCCTCCGCCTCCTGAAGCTGAAGCTGGTAGTCGGTGGGATCGAGCTCGGCGATGATCTGGCCGGGCTGCACCGAGCCTCCGGTTCGCACGAGCAGCCGCTCGATGTTTCCGCGCACGCGGAAGCTCAGTGTGGACTCGACCGCGGCTTGAGCGACGCCCGAGAACGAGCGAGCCCGCATCCCGCCGGTCGAGAACACCTCCATGGTGCGTACCGGCCGCAGAGGAGGCTCGGGGGGCACCTCCTGGCGACCGCAGGCAATCGCGCCCGCCATGTTGAGGACTACGAGCCAGCCATTGCGCATGATTCGCCTTCCCGTTATCACTCTCGCCGTGGGGGAGCGAGCCCCTGCTCGGCGAAGTAGGCGTCCACCTCTCGAAAGAGCGCATCGATCTCCTCGGGAGAGGTCCGAAAATAGAACCTGCCGAGCGATCGCTCGACCTCGAGCATGTCGATCAGAAAATCGTAGACGGCGTTCGCCGCCGCTTCCTCGGCGAGGACCGAGGCGTTCTGCGCGTCCAGCAGCTCGAGGATGGAGACCACACCCCGAGCGTAAGCGTCGGTGACGAGCTCGAGGTTGTTGCCCGAGGCCTCGGCGGCGTCCCGGGCGAGGCCGATGCCCGCGTAGGACGCCCCCACGGTGTGCAAGGCGGATCGGACTCGCTGTTCGATCCGCTCCCGAGTGGACTCTCTCTGGAAGCGGAGCTGCGAGAGGAGCGCTTGGTCCTGGCGGCGAACTGCGGGACGATAACCGCTCGTGAACAGCGGGAGCGAAGCGGAGACGCCCAGATTCCAGTTCGTATCGTTTGGTGGCACGAGCTCGAGCCCGGGAAAAAGCTGACCGAGCTCGGCAATACCTGCCCCTCCGGCCCCTCCACGAAACTGCCGCTCGATGCTCGCCCCGAAGAACACGTCGGGCAGATAGAAAGCACGATTCGACGAAAGGAGCTTTCTCTCCTGGGCTGTGAGAGCGGCGTCGACGGCGAGAATCTCCGGAGACTGTTCGATCGCCACCCGCGCCAGAGCACTCCGGGTAACATCGAAGATTCGTCGGCTCGATATATAGGGATAGAAGAGCTCCCGCACGTAGAGGAAGACCGGGTCGTCGACGCCCGACTCCTCGGTTACGAAGGGCGCTTCGAGCGGCCGGTGGAGGAGTCGATTCACCGCGATCTCCGCCCGGTTCCGCTGGGCCGAGGCACGGATGACGGCATCCTGGTCGGCCGCGATCTGAGCCTGCCAGCGGTAGACGTCCGACGTGCTCGAGGTTCCGATCGCGACCCGAGCTTGCGCGAGCTCGAGGTTGGATCGCGTGAGAGCGAGGTTCTCCTTCTGAATGCGCTCGCTCGTGAACGTGCGCATCACGTCGAGGTAGGTCGACGTCGCCTCCTGAACGACGTCCAGACGAAAGCTCTGCTCCTCGAGTACGAGGGCACGCTGGAGGTATTCCTGGATCTTTTTGTTCGCCCAGGCGGAATCGGAGAAGAGGAGCTGGCTGAGCGACAGGCCCGGCGCGAGGCGCCTTTGCGCAATTCCCGTCGCCTCGGCCCGATCCCGATCGATGATCGCGCCATCGACGACGAGCTCGAGCTCGGGCAGAAGAAAGGAACGGGCGACGGGAATGTTCTCGGCCCCGGCAGCGACTTCTCGGGCAAAGGCCTGGACATCGCGGTTCACCGCGAGAGCCTCCTCGGCGACGAGAGCGAGGTTGAGCCTTCGAGCCGTCTGGGGTCTTTCGTCGTTCAAAAGCTCCGCCACCGTCTCGAGAGCAAAGCTCGGATAGACGTCGATCGCCCGAGCCGTCGCCATGTTGATCACGAGCTCTTCGCGGTGAACGAAGTCGACGGAGAATGTCGCGGGATCGTCACCGAGGAGCGTCCTCTGGACGTTGAGCGCGACGCGTCGCGCCCGTCGGTCGAAGACGTCTTCGGTGAGGCTCATCAGGAACCCTCGCTCCACCTCGCTTCGACCGAGCACGGAGAAGCTCGGGAGTCTCCGATCGATGAGTCCCGACGCGAGCTTCTCGAGCTCGCCCTCTTCGAGCTGCAGGAGGGGATCCACGTAGACCGCCTGGGCGTCCCGCGGAATACGACCGAGCGCGGCTTCCGCGCGTCCCGCGACCTCGAGGAGCGTGAGGTCGATCGCGAGATCGGTCGCCGTCTGCTCGAGACGCCCCTCTACCCGGGGGATTGCTCGCAGCGACGGCCCGTGGAGAAAGACGAGGCGCTCGAAATCCCGAAGCTCCCGGAAGACCTCGACGTTACGCTCGAACGTGATCGACGACGCGAGGTAGCCGAGATTGTGAACGCCGCTTCCGGCGCCGTCGACGGCCCGAGGCGCGTCCTGGATGCCCGCGTCGATGACGAAAGGGGCGATGACCGGCGTCGCCAGATTCGAGCGTCGGATCACCCGGTCCGACGCGATGATGCCCATGGCGAGCACGAGGTCGATGTCCGGGGCAGTCAGCAGTTCATCCAGAGCCGCGTCGACCCGGGCCACCGTCCAGTCCCCCACGAGATGAGCTTCGGCGGGGAACCGAACCTCGAACTCGCCCCGCGTGAGATCGAGAATCTCGTTGCGAAACCGGGACTCCACTTCGTCGTTGCGCTCCCAGGGCCCGTCGATGACGACGCCGATGCGGACGACCGGCACCTGCGCCCGAGCGAAGCCCGGGAGCATCCAAAGGACGAGGCCACAGCGGAGGAGAGAACGCGACATGAAATGCGCCAGCATTCTAGACCGAGTCACAGCTCGAATCGAAGACTTGCTGCCAATCAGGACGGACGCGCTTTTTGCCGTGTCACGAGTATTGATCTAAGCTCACGTTTTTGATCTTCCCACTGCGATGCGAAAGGAGGAGGCCATGAATCCGAAGTCCCGATTTGTTGCATGGGCGATTGCGGCGACAACGTGGACGGTCTCGATGTCCCTGGGAGCCGAGACCAGAGCGCCCGAGGCAGGTGCGCCGAGCCAGGGCGAGGCCGACGAGCTCGGAATGGCCAAAGAGCTCGGCCCGGCAACCTGGGCCCGTTGCGCAGCGTACCTCTCGAATCCTGACGCAAAGGCCTACGAGCTTTCTCACGTACGCTCGAACACCATGCCTCTCTCGCCGTTCGCGGGGCCCTTCGAGCTGACCTATCTCCCTTCCGCGGGCGTTGCCGGGTCGAAACAGGCCTTCAACGTGGACGTGGTGAACGAGAATGCTAGCCCAGGGCAGCAGGGCACGCAGATGGACGCGCTCGGGCATTTCGCCTACCTCGACGAGGCCTGGGACGGTACGTCCGCGTTCTCGACGGACGGCGCACACTACTACGGGGGGTTCATCCAAAAAGACGTCAAGCCGACGCCAGACTCGCCGCTCCTCAAGCTCGGCATGGAAAAAGTCCCGCCCGTCGTGACCACGGCGATCCTGCTCGATGCGAAAAAGCACGTGGGCGGCGGCAAGGCGATGAACGCCGGCGAGGTGGTGACCTCGCAGCACATCGAGGAGATGCTACGGGCGCAAGGACTCGGGGATCGGGGGATCCTGGCGGGCGACGTCGTACTCGTGTACACGGGCTGGAGCGATCACTACAAGGATCCCGACACCGACAAGGTCTATTACAGCAAGGCTCCGGGGCTTTCGTACGATGCGGCGAAGTACCTCGGCGACCGGCGGGTCGTCGCGGCGGGGCTCGACACGCCGTTCGTCGACACGGTGGCTGAGGGGATGCTTCAAGGAAACGCACCGCCGCCGCCCGGTACGCCCGAGGGCTTGGCGTTTCCCATCCACCACTACTTGCTCACGCAGGCGGGAATCCACACCCTCGAGAACCTCAAGCTCGACGAGCTGGCGCGGGACGGGGTCTCGACGTCCTGTACGATCGTGCTGCCTTTACGGGAAAAGGGCAGCGCCGGGTCGCCGATCCGCCCCGTCGCAATCGGGGTGCCGGGACGTTAAGACGGCCATCTCCTCCGACGAGACGTCATCTGCGGGCAAACATAGCTAGAGATGCAGCAGACAATGCTCCGGTTCGATACCCAGAATGAGCGCGACCGATGACTTGACTCGATCGATCTCATCCCCACTCAGCGAGCCGAGTTTCTTCACGAAACGACCGTGGCTAAGGGCTCTCAACTGGAAGCAGTCCACCGCCGATCTCTTTCGCAAACCATGCCGAGTATCGGGATCGAGAGTCAGGAAGAACGGGTTCGTCTCCCAGCGGTCCTTCCACGCCGTAACCGGTACGACGATGGCAAGGCGCAGGTGCTTCGCATGCCCCGGGTTGAGCACCACCACCGGGCGCGTCTTCCGAATCTCGTAACCAACCGTGGGGTCGAGGTTCACCAGGTATAGGTCACCGGCCTTCAAAGTCTTCGGCCTCGATGGATTCGAAGACGTTCTCGGGCGCCTCCTCGCCGTAAGCTTCCATCGCCTGGCGACACTTCATCTCTCGCAGCTTCCTCTTGTCCTCGCGGATCTTTGCCAAAATCGCTTCCCGCATGTACTCACTCTTGCTCTTGTAGTCGAAGATGGAGAAGACGGCCTCGATGAAATCGAGGTCTTTCTCTTCCAATTGGACTTTCTGCACCTTCACAGTAGCATAGTACTATAAAATGGACCTAAGTTGTAGGCCTGTTACTTAGGACTATACTCGTTGTTGGGCGACGCAGAAACTCGAGCAGCCCGGCTCGCCGCGCCGGGAGATGGGGAACAAGCTTTGATTCGCTCAGGGTTCGAGCTGGGAGGGCCAGCTCGTCAGCAGCGTGAGCGGGGAGTCGTTCTCGGACGGAAGCGAGTTGATGAGGAAGCGACCGTCCGACGCCACATCGTATTGGAATAGGACGAAGTTCGGCGAAACGATGCGCGTTTGGAAGAGCTCGCGCGGCGCTTCCGCCGACTGGCGCTCCGGGTCGAACGTGACCGCCATCAGCTTTCTCTCGGGCGTGACGTAGTAAATGGTTCTGCCGTCGTGGCTCCAGCGGGGTTGCCCCCCTCCGCCGTTCGATATCTGGAGCCGGGCGCCCGGCCCGGGGAAGGGCTGGACGATGATCTCGGCATAGACGCGGCCGGGGTTCAAGAAAGCGATCCAGTTGTCGTCAGGTGACAGTTGGGCCTCCGCGCCCGGGCCAATGGTGGTCACGACACCATCGCTCGGAGAGAGGACGGCGAGCTCGGGAGGACCTTTGTCGAAGCTCATGAAGATGAGACGGTCATCGCGGGCCCAGTCGTTCGGGATCATCTTTCCGCCATGAATCAGGGAACGAGGAGGACGGGAGCCATCGGCGGGGACTTCGTTCAGCTCATAGGACTCACCGTCGAACGAGACGTAGACGATCCGGGAACCGTCGGCCGACCACACCGGCATCTCTTCGATTCCGCCTTCCGTCAGCCGGCTGCTGACACCGCGGTCGAGGTCGAAAATTCGAACGACGCGCCTGCCGTTGCCGGAATCATCGGAGGTCACGGCGAGCCGCCGGCCATCGGGTGACAGCCGGGGATCGCGGTAACGCATCGCCGGGATTAAAGCCAGCTCGTTCCCCTCGGCGTCGAGCCACTCGAGACGCGCGGGGTTGTCCGCAGCCGATTGAAACACCAGAGCTCCGGTGTCGGAGACCGAGAATCCTGATCGGGAGAAAGCGAGGTCCTTCTCGAGCTCCTGTTCGCCGATGGGTGCCGGAGGTCCCGTCGGCTCGAGACGAACCGGATCGAACGGAATGGCCATGAGCCGGCGATCCTGGACGAAGAGCAGGCGACCGGCGGCGTAGGAGACGTTCCCGGTGATCCCGGAAGACACGAGCTTCGGCTCCACGGCATCGAGCGACCCAACATAGATGCCGCTTCCGAGCCGGTTTCCCGGAGCACTCCAGTCCAGGAAGAACAGGAAGTGCCTTCCGTCGGGGAGAAAGTAAGGCCATCGATGCGCATGGCCGCGATCCCCCGGAGGAATCGACGTGGCCGGGACCGGATCCCCGCCGGCAGCGGAGATGCGGAGAAGCGGCCCCGCAGTGGCGGGCGAGAACACGATCACATCGTCGCGGCTCCACGATCCCCCTCGGCCGAACTGAACGTCACAGAGCTCCTTGACCGCTCCGGTCGCGAGATCGAACGCCTTGAGCTTGCCCGCTCGGGTGAAGAAACCGATGCGACGGCTGTCGGGCGCCCAGAAGGGAAGCATGGCGTCTTCTGCCCCGGCGAGTCGTTGCGCTCCGACTCCAGAAAGCGTGCGCACCCACAACGAGTATTTCTGCGCCGCATCCAGGGCGACGAAGACGACGCGCGTTCCGTCTGGAGAGATGGCAAAGTCATCGTGCTCGAAAGCGAACCCAGGTGGAGGCAGCAATGAGGACCGGACGGGCGGCGGGAGCTCGCGATCCCCCCGATTCGAGCGGAGGCCGACGACCCCTGCCGCGCCCAGGAGAGAAAGTACGACTCCTACCAGGATCCACTCTCGCCGGGAAAGCCTCTTGGATGGGCTCGACGAAGGGACAGCGGGTTCGACATGGTCCTCGAGCCAATCCAGCTGAATCCTCACGTCGTGTGCGGACTGCCAACGCTCCTCGCGATCCTTCTTGAGACAGGACTGCACGATCCGATCGAGCGCCTTCGGGACCGACGGCGCACGCTCGCTCAACGAGCGTGGTTCCTCTTTGAGTATGGCGGCGATCCAACCGGCCGGCGTACTTCCCTCGAACGGGTGTGTTCCCGCCGCCATCTCGTAGAGAAGGAGGCCAAGGGCAAAGATGTCGGTGCGCGCGTCGGCTTCTTTACCCTCGAACTGCTCCGGGGCCATGTACGGGACCGTGCCCACCACGGTTCCTTCCTTCGTGAGCCGCTGACTCCGTGTCGGCGACACGGACGCATCCGAGCCATCCACATCCGCCCCGGCGTTTTCGCCCGGGTGCTTTGCAAGCCCGAAGTCGAGAAGCTTGGCCCCGGATCTCGTGAGCATGACGTTCCCCGGCTTGAGATCGCGGTGAACGATGCCGTGGAGGTGCGCCGTATGGAGGGCGCTCGCCACCTCGCGACCAATACGTAACAACTCCGTTGAGGAGAGGGGACCGCGCTTCAATCGCGCGGCGAGGGTTTCCCCTTCCAGATACTCCAGCACGAGATAAGCGACGCCGTCCTCTTGGTCCACGTCGTAGAGCGAGCAGATGTTGGGATGGTTGAAACGCGAGATGGCTCGGGCTTCGCGCTCGAAGCGTTCCAGGGAGATCGGGTCGTCGGACAGGTGAGAAGGCAGGATCTTCAAGGCGACGGTGCGATCGAGCCGCGTGTCGCGAGCGCGATAAACCTCGCCCATACCGCCGGCACCGACAGACCCTAGGATCTCGAAGGGTCCCAGCCGCGTGCCCACCGAGGGAGCCATTCGATCGATTATACGCCGCTAGCTTCGCGTCTCATCGGGGTGGAGCACTGCCCGATCTAGCCGTTCCTCTTCGCGGTATTCGGCGGCCTCGATGACTCCCCGTTACTCGTTGTCCGTCGAGAACCCCGTCGCCTCGCGGTAGCTCGGGTGGTCCGGATGTCGCTCGAGGTTTCTGGCGAGCTTTTCGTAGCTCTCTCGAGCCGTGTCCATGTCCCCGCAGGCTTTCGCCGCGCGCGCGAGCCCGCGCAGGGAAAGGGTCCGGTTCGCCATGCGCTCGAGCGAGCGCTCGAAGGCCGCCTTCGCCTCCTCGGGCCGTCCGAGCTCGAGGAGAATCTCTCCATAGAGCTCATTGGGTGGCTTCGCGGGTGTAGCCGCCCCGTTCGGCGCCCGCATCGCTTCGGCGATGGCGGTCGCTTCCTTCATCAAAGCGGCGGCGCCGTCACCGTCGCCCCCTGCGAGCCGGACGAGAGACGCGACTTCTTTGTGGATGATGGCGAGGACCCGGGTCGCCTCTTCGCCGCGCTCCGCACTCTCCTTCTCGTACATCGCTTCGAGCTTCGCTTCGGCCTTCTCGGCCAAAGCCCGATCGCCCGTGCGGACGGCGCTCAAGGCCGTGGCCAGGAGCTCTCCCGACGTAGCGTCCTCAGCGATAGGACGGGCGTCCCAACGCTCGGTCTCGATCGTGTAACGGGCCTTCATCTCGCGCGGGCCCATCATGGCCGGCCGTGATTTACTTTTGGCGGCGACCGGCTCCAGAAGCCCGATGCGGCGCTCGGCTTTCTCGTAGTCGCCGAGCTGCAGGTCTCCGTACTGCCCCCAGTCGAGAGCGTGCCAGACGTAGAGGTCATTGTAGAAGCGCTCCGTCTCCGACAGGTCTTCGCGTTTCTGCCAGAGACGGATGGCCGAATCATAGGATAGGTCGTTCGATTTCGAGACGCGTTCCCACATGCCATGCTGGATGAAAATATGAGAAGGCATGTGAAGGGCGTGCGCGGCGTCGGGAGCGATCTCCGCGTATTTGTAGGCCGCGGTCAAGGCGAGCGGCGCGTGAACGGGATCGTCGAATGCGTGGATGACGTAGTGAGCGGCGCCCGGGTGATCGGGGTTCTTCCGGAAGAGCTCCTCAGCGATGGCACCCGCTTTCATCCGGATACGAAAATCGGGGTCGACCCCGAAGCGGACGAGCCCGAGGAGAGATACGGCGTAGAAGGCCCGGACCTCGTCGTCCTCGGGATAAGCCGAAGCGAGTCGCTCCATGGCATCGACATAGGCAAGAGAGCGCTCTTTTTCCGTGCCTTCTCCAAAGAGATACTCGACGGCTTCGAGGAAGCCCCGCTCGCGATCGGTCGGCGCTTTGGCGAGACGCTCCTCACGCGTCGCGCCGAGACGCTTCAACACCCCGCGGGGAAGCTCGGGATCGCGCTCGGCAAGAAGCGGATGGTTATGGCTCAGCGCCTCGCCCCAATAGGCCATGACGAAGCCCGGCTCGGCCTCGAGTGCCTGCTTGAACGCGTTCTCGGCAGACTCGAATGTGAAGCTGTGGAGGAGCAAGACCCCTCGGAGAAACCGCTCCTGCGCCTCGGCGGAACGGGCGGACGTTGGAAAATCGATGGTTCCGAGATCCTCGGTCGCCGCCAAGAGTGGACTGCCCGCGAGCAAGACCGCGAGAAGCGTCGCGACACGACAGGCCGGCGTTCTCATGGCACCTCCATTTCGTGGAACGAAAAACATCACCAAAGAGAACATTATACCGGCGGAGTGAGTGACAGTGGACAGTGGTTACCCGATCACGAGCAGGCTGATGAAAGAGTAGAGCCCAGCCTGCCGAGCGGCGGCCAAAACGTCCGCCGCGAGATCGGCGCGAAGCGCCGCGAAGGCCGAGCCGTGGCGGCTCGATCGATTGCGGGTCCCGCCACGGCATTGAGCACTAGAACGGACGAAATGCTTCCGCAGGGGTGTTTACCAGATCGGCGGCGGAGAGACCTGGATTCGCCGCTTGGTAATCGTCGACGATTCGGAAGCCGAGCGTATAGCCGGTCCAGCGCGGAAGCGCACCGGTGCCAAAAAACCAGGCGTCGCGGTTGAAGCTCGTGCTGTCGAGCTCGGGGCGAGCTTGCTCGAGGTAGTGCTCGGTTTGATCGCGGGGAAACGCGTTGGACCAGGGCGGGACCGGAGCCCCCAGAAGCTCGATGGCAAAGTGATCCGCGAGGCCCTCCGAGACCATACTTTGGAGGAGCGTGGACCCATAACCGGGGCCTCTCCATCGCATATTGTGGTGGAGCTCGTGGGCAACGATCGGAGGCAGCCGATCCGACAGGACGTCGTCAAGCGCCGGGAAAAACGGGTCGATGTCGATCTGCATAGTGAGTCCGTCGGGCGCGAATCCCCCGATCCCGTAGCCTGCGATCGCACGGTTTGCACTCGCCGAGACCGTGATCGAGAGCCGGCCAATGGCAAACAGGGACCCCGCTTGATCCAGAGTCTGCTCCACCAGCTCGCGTATTCTTGCATGGCTCGCGGCAAGGAGCCCTTGCGGATCGACGATCGAGATACTGACGGTGCCGCTCGGAGAGCCGTCCGTGGACGCTCCCGGGGTTGTCGGCGAGCTATCACCGCACGAAACGATCACCAGGAGTGACACGGAGAGCGCGAGCTTCTTCCAACGACGAAACGCCATGAAGACCGAGTCACGATACATCGGTGTTCGTACGGGATCAAAAAAGAATGGATCAAAGGGTCCGCGCGCCTCTCGTCGGGGTCACCGTTGCTGGAGGCAAAACTCGCCTGGGCAATCGCAGTGAGGATGGGCCGGAGCGGGGAATTTGAGCCGCGCGAAAACTTGCGCCACGACCCGGTCGCAACGCGTGAGGTGGAAACGGAAGACCTCGGAGCTAGTCAGCCCGGCACGCTCGAAAACCTCCGCACGAAGCAGGTTGCGGGCGCGGTGAAGGCGCGTCTTCACGGTGTCCTCGCTCACGCCGAGGCACTCGGCGGTCTCCATCGTGTCCAGCCCCTCGACCTCGCGGAGCACGAAGACCGAGCGATAAATCTCGGGGATGGCATCCAAAGAGGACTCGAGGACGACGCGAAGCTCGCCGGTCAAGGTCTCCTCCTCCGGATTGAGCGCAGTCGTAACCCCGTCGGTCGGAACCTCATCGTTCTTGTCCTTCATGGCGTCCAAAGGTTCCATACGAGCCCCACGCCGAACGCGCAAGAGCGCTTCGTGCAGAGCAATCCGCGTGAGCCAGGTGCTGAAGCGGGCCCGTCCGGCAAACTGCTCGAGATGGGTATAGGCATTGACGTACGCCTGCTGCATGACGTCTTCGGCTTCATCGTCCTCCTTCACAATGGTGCGGACCGTCCGGTAGAGCCGGCGGTTGTAGCGACGCATCAGAATCTCGAATAAGCCCGACTCGCCGTCTCGGACGCGCCGGACAACTTCTTCGTCTGGAAAAGAGGCCGGGGACGGCATTCCGTTTCCTTCCGGTCGTTCCGACTCGCTCATCCGCTCACTAGAATAGAGCGCCGAAACGGGAAAAGGTGACGGACATTTCCTTCTTTTTTTGCGAATCCATTTCTGTCACGAAACGCCTCCGCACCACTCTGTATGGGTAGGAGGTGAAATCCAATGAGCGACAAAGTGCGGTCGGTTTGGTGGGCATTGAGAATCGGACTTGGACTCGCTCCGCTTCTCGCGGGGCTCGACAAGTTCTTCAACGTCCTCACGAGCTGGACCATGTATTTGAGCCCCTGGGCAGAGCGTTTCTTGCCCGTAAGCGAAACGGCGTTCATGCGGGCAGTGGGCGTCGTCGAAGTGGCAGTAGGCCTGATGATCCTCGCCGGCTACACGCGTCTGGGAGGCTACCTCGCGATGGGTTGGCTGGTAGCCATCGCCGCAAACCTGGTGAGTACGGGGATGTTCTACGACCTAGCGGTCCGGGACCTGGAGATCGCGCTCGCCGCCTACAGTTTGGCCCGGCTGAGTGAAGTGAGAGTGGTCGCGGGCGTTCCCCGGAAGAGCCAGACGAGAAGCCTGGGCATCGCCCCAGAGGAGGTCCAAGCGTGATCCGTCACGAGCGCCTCCTAGGAAAGGAGAATGAACCCATGAACCGAATCTTCCTCGCCATCGTCGTGAGTCTTCTGCTAATACCGTTCACAGCCCTTGCGGAAACGTGGAAGGACGTGCCGGTCGTGGACACGCTCTGCTTGAAGGACGTCAAAGCCGATCCCGACAAGCACACGAAGCAATGCGCCCTTCAATGCGCCAAGGGTGGGTACGGCGTGCTGACGATCGACGGCGAGTACCTCACGTTCGATGCCGCCGGCAACGAGAAGGCGCTGGCTGCCTTGAAGGCCGCGACCAAGAGCGATCACTTGCGCGCTACGGTCGAAGGGACTCGAACGGGGCAGACTATCGAGCTCGCTTGGATCGCCATCGAGTGACCGCATCAAGGGGGGCGGGAGCTTCTTCCCGTCCCCGTCTTGGCCCAGTGACTCACCCGCGCTGATCTACGCTGAGCTCCGTGCGACGTTCTATCGCATCGAAGTCTGAGTCTAGATGCAGGATCGTCACATCGGCGCTGATGGCGACGGCGGCGATGAGGCAATCCATCAGCTTGCGGACCGTCTCTCCTTCGCGGCGACAGTGACGATAGATGGAAGCCGCTTGATCATAGTGCGCGGGCCTCATGGGAAGAATCGTAGCTCGCGCAAGAAGTCGACGGAGCCGATGCAAGTGTTGTTCGTCTCGTGCTCCAGCGAGAACCTCCATGCGAATCGGGTCGCAGATCACAACATCTCCTGCCAGTAAGGCATCGACTCGATTGCAAACCGGTGAGTCGGTATTGCGGAGAAACTCGATCCAGGCCGAAGTATCGATCAGGATCACGTTGTCCGGTTCTTGCGCATCTCCTCGAGATCCCCATCCCAGCCCGAACCACGCAATCCACGGGCTTCATCGACCGTGAGCGGTTCCGCCGCGAGCGTTCGCAAGGCGAAGTTAACCGCATCGCGCTTGGTGGCCAGCTGAAACCGTCTCATGACCTCGGCGCACGCCACATCGTCGATGTCAATGTTTGTGCGTGACATACACCAACTATACACATTATCGGCGGCTCATGGCAATACTCGAACTTCTTACCGGTTGTACGGATCGGCCTGTCTATGACGCCGCACTTACATCCCGACCAGGTTGGTCTGGATCTTCTCGTAGCCCATCTCCCGCGCCCGGAGGTCGAGAGCGATGGCCACCATCTCGTCGACGTCGGGCATTGCCTCGGGCTCCTCGTCGAGCCGCACCACGTTGAGATAGAAACGGCAGGCATCGCAGGCTCGCACCTCGATATGCGGGATCTCGGACGCGCTGAAGACCACGATCTGTCGCTCGTCCGTCATCTGGCATGCTGGACATTGCGAGCGCGCGGCTCGGCGCTCCTCGAAGCAGAGCGAGCAGGCGAGCCAGAGCGAACTCCCCTCGCCTTCGCCGCGAAGACAGCCCACCTGAGGCGGAGCGTGGTCGTCGCGGCACGCGGCCTCGATCTGGAGCAGCACCCGCGCGAAGAAGCTCTTCGGTGAGCTCCGGTCCTCTCCCGATCGATACATCTCGACGGCCTGGTAAACGTCGACTCCGCTCGCCGCTTGCCTCAGAAGAGGCGGCCCGAGCGACGAAACCATCTTCAGGAGCTCGAGCGACGTGCCGCGGCGGGCTTGAAAGCTCGCAACCTCGGCGTAGAAGTCGAGCGCCTCGGCGGCCTCGGGATATCGCTTCGCCAGGATCCGCGCGCGCTGCGCGCGATGGAGAAAGCCTACCCTTTGGTCTCGCGGTACCACTTGGGGTGGTGGGCCTTTGCCCACTGGCGGGTCACGAAGCCGCGAAGCATACTTCGAAAAGCTCCCGGAATCGCGGCCGTCCCCATATAGACGTGAAGAATGATGCCCGCGATGGCGACGACCGCCATTGTTGGATGAATCAGCACCGCGGCGAGCCTGAGGCCTCGGGGCATCCACTCGGGAAACCAGAGCACGGCGCCGCTCGCGAGAAGAAAAGCGGCTGAAAGCGACTGAACCCAGAAAAGGGCCTTCTGTCCGGCATTGAAGCGGCCGGCGGGCGGGAGCGCTTCGTCTTCATGGACGGCGAACCGATGAACGTTCGCGAGCCATCTCCGGTCTTCCGCCCCGATTCTCATGTCATGCGCCCAGTTGCGAAACATGACTCCGAGAATCACGAAGAAAAGCACGCCGCCCCACGGGTGCCAGGCTCGGATGGTGATACCGCCTCCGAGCACGTCCGAGATCCAGTAGAGCCGAGGCGACCAGAGAGCGAGGCCGCTGAGCGCGGCATAGACGAACGCCATGGCCGAGAGCCAGTGGGCGCACCGCTCGGCGAGGCTAAACCGCTCGATCGTCGGTGACTTTGGGTCCATAGCGCAGATAGTGAAAAACCGCCGCCAGGATGCCGCCCACGAAGATGAAGTTACCCATCCACTTGACGGGTCCTTTCCACAGGCGAACCGTCCAGGGGATCTCAGGATCGCGCGGCAGCCCATAGCTTTCGGGGCGGCTCGCGTCTTCGAGCACGTAGATGACGTTCGTTCCTCCGACACCCGGTGGGTTGTAGACTCCGGCAAGCGCTTTGCCTTCGCCCCGAAGCTCTGCGGCACGGTCGACGGCGATCTGCACGAGATCGCCTCTCTCGCCGAAGCTGAGGCAGTTCGTAGGGCAGGCCTTGATGCAGGCTGGCTCGAGACCGACGCTGGTTCGGTCGGAGCAAAGGTTGCACTTGTAGACCTTCTGCGTAATCGGCGAGAGCCGGGGCACGTCGAAGGGACAGCCGGTGATGCAATAGCCGCAGCCAATGCACTTGTCATGATCGAAATCGACGATGCCATTCTCGCGGCGGAAAATTGCACCGGGTGCCGGGCAGGCCTCGAGGCATCCAGCTTCGACGCAATGCATGCACTGGTACTTGGCCATGTGCCATGCCAGCCCGCCGTCGTCCCGCGTCACTTCGTTGAACTTGATCAAATTCCAGAAGTCGTGCCGAAGATCGGGAAGAGTTTGATAAGTCCCGTCGTAGGTGCCGAGACCGAAGTCCTGGTCGTTCCACTCCTGACAAGCGGCCTCACAGGCCTTGCAGCCGATGCAGGTCGTGGTGTCGATGAGCTTCGCTACGATCGTCATCAGACTTTTTGTAGATCGACGAGAAAGCCCTTGTACTCGGGCGTGCCCGAGTTCGGATCCAGCACCGAGGGCGTCAGGTTGTTGACGAGCGGTCCGCGCACGCGGCCGAGAAACCCCCAATGGATGGGAAGCCCAATTTGATAGACCGTCTGGCCCTGGACCTGGAGCGGCCGGATACGACGCGTAACCATGGCCGGGCCCTCGACGGCGCCTCTCGCCGAGGTGACGCGAACCAGATCGCCGCTTTTGATGTCCTTCTCGCGGGCGAGCTCCTCGGGAACTTCGACGAAAAAGCTCGACTGGAGGAGCGAGTTGGTTTTCACGTGCTTCGTCCAGTAATGGAAATGTTCGGTGAGACGATAGGTCAGCGCGACGTAAGGGTACGTCTCGCGGTCCCCCAGCGGATCGAGAGCGCCAGTGAAGACCGTGGCCAAGGGATTCGAGGAGACCTCGGGATGCATCGCGTTCGCCACGGGAGACTCCGCGGGCTCGTAGTGCTCGGGAAAAGGTCCCTCGACGAAATCAGACGCGAAGAGCTTCGCGACGCCCTCGGGAAGCATGATGAACGAGCCGAGCGTATCCGGAGCCGCGTCGGCCTTGAAATCGGGAACGTCGCCGCGGTACCGGCCATTCTCCCAGTGTATCGGAGCCCTGGTGGAGTCCCAGGGATTGCCATCCCGATCCGCCGAGGCACGGTTATAAAGGATGCGGCGATTCGCCGGCCAGCTCCAGCTCCAGTTGGCGAAGAGGCCGAGCCCGGTGGGGTCGTCCTGCCCCCTTCTCGCCATGAGATTTCCTTCCTCGGTGTAAGAGCCGGAGTACAACCAGTTGCCACACCGTGTCGTACCGTCGTCCCGTAGCTCGCCGAATCCCGAGAGTTGCCGGCCGGTCGATACCGATTGGCCGTTGATCTCCCTGGCAACCTCATCGAGATCGGGCGAGATGGGATTGCCGTAGCTCCAGGAAATCGTCCGGAGAGGCTCGGGAGCCGCGCCGCCTTCTCGCTCGTAGAGCGCGCGGATCTCGAGAAAGAGCCGGGCGATAATCTCCTGGTCGGGCTTGGCGTCACCGGGAGGCGGAAGGGCGGCCCGCTTCCACTGGAGCCACCGCGATGAGTTCACGAACGTGCCGTCTTTTTCCGCGAAACAGGCGGCGGGAAGCAGAATAACTTCGGTCGCGACGTCCTTTTCCTGAGGGGCACCTGGATAGTACTCGCCGGCGAGCGTCCTCGCCTTCCAGAATGCCGCTGTCTCCGTCTCGAAGTTGTCGACGACAAAGAGCCATTTCAGCTTCGAGAGAGCGTTCAGCATCTTGGGCGAGTTCGGGCCATTGGCGACCGGGTTCATGCCGAAGGCGATCATCCCCTCGAGCTGCCCCTGCGACATGCGATCGAAGAAGAAGCCCCATCCGTAGTTGTCGTGCTCGCCGACCTTGGGAAGATAATCGTAGCCAAAGTCGTTGGCGTGAGTCGCCCCGTCCCCGTAATAGGCCTTCAACAGGCTCACGAGAAACTTCGGGGTATTGCTCCAGTAGTTGAGCGAGTTGGGACGAAGGGCCGCCGGGGAGTTTGCGGCGGCATATTCGGCAAGGTTCTTCCAGTCGGCGCGCGGCACCTTGAGATACCCGGGAAGCATGTTCCAAGCGCCCATGTCGGTCGCCCCCTGGATGTTCGAATGCCCGCGTTGCGCGTTGACGCCGCCACCGGGCACGCCGACGTTGCCCAGAAGAAGCTGCACCATGGCAGCCGCATGGATGAGCTGTACCGAGTGGCTGCTCTGCGTCCAGCCCAGGGCATATAAGACGGTGCCCGCGCGCCCGGCGCGGCCCGTCGAGCAGATGATTTCCGCCGCGCGCTCGAACTCGGAGACGCTGCAACCACAGATCGCGGCCACCCGCTCGGACGTGTAGCGAGCGTAGTGGGCCTTGAGGAGTTGGAACACCGAGCGCGGGTGCTCGAGCGTCGGATCGACCGAGGCAAAGCCCTGCGGATCATGCTGATACTGCCACGTCGACTTGTCGTACGCTCCCTTAGCTTCGTCCCAGCCGGAGAAGTGACCGTTCTCGAAAGAGAACTCGTCGCGCACGATAAAAGAGGCGTTGGTGTGCTGGGCGACGTAATCGTGGTGATAGAGGCCTCGGTCGAGGGCGTAGTGGATGAGACCGCCGAGAAAGGCGATGTCGCTTCCGGCCCGGATGGGCACGTACATATCGGAGACGGCCGCGGTGCGGTTGAAGCGCGGATCGACACAGACCAGCTTCGCTTTCCGGTGGCGCTTCGCCTCCATGACAAATCGAAATCCAACGGGATGGTTCTCTGCCGGGTTGCCGCCCATGACGAGGACGACGTCGGAGTTGGCCACGTCCGTCCAGCCGTTCGTCATGGCCCCTCGGCCGAATGTGGCGGCCAGACTGGCCACCGTGGGGCCATGTCAAAGACGGGCCTGATTCTCGTAAGTAAGTATCCCGAGACCGAAGCGGAACTTGCCCAGGAGGTAGTTGATCTCGTTCGTGTCGGTGCAGCCGCCGATGAGAGCGACGTTCGTAAGCCGATTGACGGTGCGACCGGTCGCGTCCCTCTCCTCGAATCCACGATCTCGAGTATCCTTGATGAGCCGCACCATCCGTTGGATGGCTTCGTCCCACGAGATCGGAGTCCAGTCGGAAGCACCGGAGGCGCGATGAAGCGGTCGGGTGAGGCGGCGATCGTTCACTACGTACTGCTTGAGCGAGATGCCCTTGGGGCAGAGAGTTCCCCGGTTGATGGGACTTTCGGTATCGCCCTCGATGTGTACGACCGTGGGCTTGACGTTCTTCGCTCCGTCACCGAGCGTGTGGATTACGACGCTGCACCCGACGGCGCAGTAGGGACATACGCTGCGGGTCTCGGTGGTGCGGGCGATCTTCAGCTCTCGAGCCCGCATCGAAGCGGCGGTCAAATCGAATCCGAACGCGCTCGTCGCGAGCGTCACTCCGCCGATCCGAAAGAACTGCCTCCGGGTAAGCTCGATACTCATCGCCCCTAGAAAGATTCCTACCATGGGGGATCGACCCTGTCAACGAACGACGCTTTTGCTAAACTCGCCCCTATGCGGTGGTCGATCGTCTTGCTGGGGTTGTCATTGGCCTGCTCCGGTGAGAAAGCGACGGTTGAGGATGGAGTGCCGCTCAACGTCCTCTTCGACGAGCGACATGGCCTCGAGGGCGGCGAGCCGGTGCGCTTTCACGATTTCGACGTGGGCGAGGTCATCTCGGTCGACATTCACGCGTCCCGCGTGCGGGCCGTGCTCTCGATCGAGCGCGAGGTCCTGGAGCAGCTCACCAAAGCCACCACGTTCCTGGTCGATAAGGACGGCAACGGGCTCTTTGTGCAAACGTACGTTCTCGACGCCGACGCGCCTCGCCTCGAGGAAGGCGCGACCGTCGACGGCACGGATTCGGCCCTGGAGCTCGCGATGAAGCGGGCGACGGCAAGCGTGAGCTCGGTTTTGGACTGGAGCGACGAAGACCAGGCCGAGCTGGATCGACGCCTCGAAGAGCTCCAGGAAACCCTGGGTAAGCTCGGTGAAGCCACCTCGGAGGAGGCCAAGAAAGTGGCGGACGATCTCGAGCGGGGTATCGGCCGTCTTTCGAAAGAGCTCGAAGAAGCGGGGCGCTCCGAAGAGGCCGAGAAGATTCGGAAGAAGCTCGACGAGCTAAGAAAACGATTCGAGTAGAAGCTCATGGATTTGGAGAAATGGATCCCCTATCTCTGGATCCCGCCCCTCTCGCTCGTGCTCCTGCTGGCACTGCTGGCCTACTGCGCGCGTTGAGACCCGCTTGGTTGGTGAGCGGGCGTTGTCAGTACTCGAGAACGGAAAGCTCGGGAACGCGGCGGAACTCGCGAACGTTTGCGGTTACCAGAGCCGCCCCGTCGATTACGGCCGCCGTCGCGATCAAGAGATCCATGACGCCAATTCTCTGTCCCGCTCGTTCCAGCCGAGCGAGCAACTGCCCGTAGACGAGTGGGAATCGACCGTTGGGGTAAACGATCGTGAAGCCCTGACATAGCCTCTCGACTCTTTCCCGCTCCTTGACCGGGTCCCTCGACAATTCCGCGCCTGCATGAAGCTCGCAAACCGCGTGCACGCTGGCAACGAGCGCCTCGCTCTCGACGCTCCGGAGAAACGCGCTGCCCCGACCCTCCTTCTCGCGAGCGGATTCGCGGAGCAGGTCTACGAGAAACGTGGTATCGAGATGGATCAAAGCTTCGGTGCTTTGGCGAGATGCCGCCGGCGTGCCTTGATCTGGGCTTCGATGGCATCGAGTGCATCCTCACTCATGCGAAGCCGCTCCACGATGCGGCGAAGATCCCGACCCGTTCGCCGACGCCCGAGCTCGTCCTTGATCACTTCCGAGAAGGATTTACCGGGGGTCTTGTACCGGGAGAGGACCTCGTATGCCTCGAGATCGATGGTGATCGTCTTGACAGCCATGCACTTATCGTGCACTTGTCTCGTACGCGCTGTCAAGCCACCGAATCAGGCTCTTGATGTTGAATCAATCCTACCCACGCTCCAGCACAGGCTCACCTGCCCTTGAAGTTGGGAGTCCTTTTCTCGACAAGCGCGTTCAGGCCCTCGCGGGCGTCCTCGGAGCGAAAGCTGGCGAGCTGGGCGAGCTGTTCGAGCTCGAGCACTTCCTCGAGCGTTGCATTCTCCGCGCGGGCAAGAGTTTGTTTGGCCCAGCGAATCGATACCGGAGACGCGTCCCGAAACTCCCTTGCCTTCTGAAGCGCTCGCGCCAGGAGCTCGTCGGCCGGGACGACCCAGTTGACGATGCCGAGCGAAAGGGCCTCTTCCGCCGGGACGAGCCGCCCGGAGAAGACGAGATCTCGAGCCACCGCCGGACCCGCGATCCGTGTGAGGAAGTAGCTCACCCCCCAGTCCGGATGAAGCCCGACGCGAGCGAAGCTCGCCCCGAGCCGTGCGGTGCGAGCCGCCATGCGCACGTCACAGGCGAGTGCGAGACCGAGCCCCGCGCCCACGGCGACGCCGTTCACCGCCGCCAGAGTCGGGATGGGAAGCGATCGCAGAAGCGTCACGACCCTCTTTCCCTGCTCGACGAGAGGCTCCAAGTCCTCGGGACGGGCCTTCGCCATGAACTTGACGTCGCCACCCGCGCTGAAGGCCGTCCCCGCCCCGGTGACGATGAGCGCCCGAGCCTCATCGGCGCCTTCCTGGATCGCGGCCAGGAGATCGGACCGCATCGACCCGGAGAATGCGTTCAGCGCCTCGGGACGATCGAGCGTGACGGTTGCGATCGCCTCGTCGACTTCGAGTCGAATGTGATCCCAAGTCACGAGCTGGTTAGAGCGTCTCGAGAAGCAACGCCAGCCCCATGCCACCGCTGATACAAAGGCTCGCGAGGCCGCGTTTGGCTTTTCGTTTGCGCATCTCGTGAACGAGCGTCACGACGATTCGGGTGCCCGTCGCGCCGATGGGATGCCCGAGGGCGATCGCTCCCCCGTTCACGTTCAGGCGCTCGGGGTCGATTCTCAACTCGCGTTGACAGGCGATGACTTGAGCGGCGAACGCCTCGTTGATCTCGACGAGGTCGATGTCGTCGAGGCCGAGGCCCGTCTTCTCGAGCAGCTTTCGGATGGCGGGAACGGGGCCGATGCCCATCACCGCGGGATCGACTCCCGCCGCGGCATAGGCGACGATGCGTGCCATGGGCTCGACGGAAAGAGCCGCCGCTCTCTCCTCGTTCAGTACGACGAGAGCCGCGGCGCCGTCGGTAATCCCGGAAGAGTTGCCCGCGTGCACCGTACCGTTCTTGCGGAAAACCGGAGGAAGCTTTTGCAGACCCTCCAGTGTGACTCCGTCGCGAGGGTGCTCGTCCGCTGCGGTCTCGTCGAGGGGTACGATCTCGTCGTCGAACCGACCCTCGCGGCGCGCCGCCTCGCATCGACGCTGGGTCTCCACCGCGTAGGCGTCGGACTCCTCCCGCGGGATGCCGTAACGGTCGGCCAGGTTCTCGGCGGTCTCGCCCATGAGCTGCTCGCAGAGAGGACAGAGAAAGCCGTCGCGGTACATTCCATCCACGATCTCGGAATGGCCGAGCTTGTGACCCCAGCGCGCGTCGAGGAGGAGGTAGGGCGTGTTGCTCATGCTCTCGGTTCCGCCGGCCAGAACGATCTCGGCGTCGCCCAGAGCGATCGCGCCGTAGGCGTTGATGATCGCTTTCAGGCCCGACCCGCAAGCTTTGTTGATCGTATACGCGGGCACGCTCTCGGGCAGTCCAGCTCGAAAGGAGATTTGCCGCGCCACGTTGGGACGGACTCCTGCCTGACGGGCGTTACCGAAGATGACCTCGTGAACCGCATCGGGCGGCACCTCGCTTCTGTCGAGAGCCGCGTGAGCAGCGGCGGTACCGAGCTCGGAGGCGCTCAGAGACTTGAGCGCACCACCGAACTTTCCGATGGGCGTCCGAACGGCGCCGGCGATGACGATGTCTTTCCGCACGATCAACGCCCCTGAAACCTGGCTTTTCGCTTCTCGACGTTCGCGGCGATGCCTTCCGTCGCGTCCTCCGAGAGGAACAGCTGTTGCTGAAGCTCTCGCTCGAGCGCGAGTCCCTCGGCAAACGGTGCCTCGAGGCCCGAGCAGACGGCCCGCTTGATGCTCCCCACGGCTCGGGACGCCCGGTTCGGCGGCACGAATTGAGCGGCATACTCCAGAGCTCGCTCTCGAAATCCGTCGGCCTCGAACAACTCGTTGACGAGCCCCAGGCTCGCCGCGTCCTCGAAACCGAGGAGCTTTCCCGTAACCATGAGCTCGAGGGCCCGGGCGCGGCCGAGAAGTCGCGCGAGACGCTGCGTCCCACCCGTACCCGGCAAAACACCCAGCTGAACCTCGGGCAAGCCGATCTTGGCGGTGCCCTTCTTCGCCACTCTCAAGTCACACGCCAGAGCCACCTCGAGGCCGCCGCCCACCGTGTGACCGTTCAGTGCCGCGATGACGAGTTTACGCGTCGACTCGAGGCGGCCCAGGGTCTCGTTGGCATGGAGGCAGAAGTAGTACTTGAACTCGGGCGTCGCCTCGTTCAGCATCCCGATGTCTGCCCCGGAACAAAAGAACTTCTCCCCGGCCCCGGTCAGCACGAGGACGTGGACTCCGTCGTCCATGCGCGCATCCAGGATCGCCCGGTCGAGCTCTTGCATCATCTCGTAGCTGTAGGTATTGGCCGGTGGATGGTCGAGCTCCATCACCGCGACGCCATTGTTCTTGTAGTAGTTGACGAGAGCCATGGCTAGTGCGTCCTTCTCACGTACTGGAACTCGACCGGTCGCCCTTTGATCCCTTTGACCGGCGGCGCGATCCAGCCGGCGATCTGCCGCGGCTCCTCGACGGGGTGCATCAGACCGCGAACGAACTCCTGGTCCTCCTTGGTGGGCAGCCATTCGTCTCGTTGTCGATTCCATGTTTCTTCCGTGATCAGCTCGCCCGCCGGATCGAAGCGCATCCCGGAGTAGATCCCGATCTGACGGTTGAATCGGCGACTGGGAAGGCTGAGTCTGTCGGACAGGCCGGCCTCTTCGAGAAGCTTGTTCCAACGTTCGACCCCGCGTTGGCAGTCGGCGATGTAGTCGTCTCTCAGAATCTCGTTCATGGCGTTACGCAAGGGGATCTCTTCGTTGACGAGCTTGCCTCCCTTCGGTACGACCATGTGATAAACGCCTTCGAGCGCTTTGTGGTCGGAATAGCCCTCCTCACGGTTTCGGCCCTTGAGCCCGGCCGCGAAGTACTGGGCCGCATTCGACGAGATTTCCCCTCCGAACAGATCGGTGGAGGCGCTGAGCCAGAAGTTCAGATATTTCTGAATCGTGGGGAGATCGATCCCGCCGTGCTTCCGTACGTCGTCGTCCTTGTGCTCCCGCATGAGCTGGGCCGTCCTCTCCACGACTCGCCCGACGCCGGTCTCGCCGACCGACATGTGAAAGGCTTCCTCGGTCAGCATGAACTTCGTCGTCCGCGATAGGGGATCCAACCCGCTCTCCGCCAGCGCCAGGAGCTGGTACTTGCCGTCGCGGTCGGTGAACATCGTGAACATATAGAAGTTGAGCCAGTCGTCGCAGGGCTCGTTGAACGCACCCAGAATCCGTGGCTTGTCGGCGTCCCCGCTGCGACGCTCGAGAAGCTCCTCCGCCTCCTCGCGGCCGTCCCTTCCGAAGTAGGAATGGAGCAGATAGACCATCGCCCAGAGGTGGCGCCCTTCTTCGACGTTGACTTGAAAGAGGTTCCGCAAATCGTAAATGCTCGGCGCCGTCCTCCCCAGGTGCCTCTGCTGCTCGACGCTCGCCGGCTCGGTGTCCCCCTGCGTGACGATGAGCCTTCGCAGTTGGGTCCGGAACTCTCCGGGAACCTCCTGCCACGCCGGCTGGCCTTCGTTGTCGCCGAAGCCGATCCGGCGATCGGGCTCGCCCGGCGCGAGAAAGATGCCCCAACGATAGTCGGGCATTTTCACGTAATCGTAGTGGGCCCATCCGGAGGGCTCGACCGAAACTGCGGTACGCAGGTAGACCTCGTCCTGCTGAAAGCCCTCGGGCCCCATTTCCATCCACCAATCGATGAAATGTGGCTGCCACTTCTCGAGCGCCCGCCGCAGCTTGGGGTCGGTCGTCAGGTTGACGTTGTTCGGTATCTTGGCATCGAGCTCCATGCTCTAGGTCCTCCTCCAGTCGAACTCCGGCAAGCTTTGCTTGCCGTAGAGGGTCAACGCTCCCTTGTCACCGACCGCGTTCGGGCGTTGAAAGATCCAGTTCTGCCAGGCCGAGAGACGCCCGAAAATCTTCGTCTCCATCGTCTCCGGTCCGGCGAATCGAAGCGAGGCTTCCATGCCGGTCATCGCGTCGGGCGAGAACCCGGCGCGCTCCTCGCAAGCGATGCGAACCTCATCGTCCCAATCGAGCTCATCGGGAGCGAATGTGACGAGTCCGAGATCGAGTGCCTCCTCCGCACCGATTGGGGCTTCCGCGGTCCGGGCCCTCGCCAGACCTTCCGGGTCACCCCAGAAGCGGGTCTGGAGTCGCGTCAGCCCGTTGGCCATGGGGAACCACCGGTCGTTGAGTGGGCCGAGCCCCAATGGGATCTCTTTGCTCGGATCGTCGAGCATATAGCTCCGATCCGCCGCGAGCGCCAGCTCGAGGAGGGATCCGACGAAACAAGATCCCGGCTCGATGAGCGCGAAGAGGCTCCGCGCCGTCTGATCCAGCCTCTTGAAGGTGCGTCTCAGCTTCAACAAGACTTCCTTGACTAGCCAATCGGACGCGTGCTCGTGGAGAACGCGGTCGGAAGTCAGCACCGCCTCCGCATCGCCCTCGGTTCGGAGCAGGATCAGACCGATGGTCTCGTGATTGAAACGGAGGTGAAGGAGAGCGTCGTCGAGCTCCCGCGCCAGGGCGAGAGGCCAGAAACCCGCCCCCGATTCCCGTATCGCCTCGGGTGTCGCCGGCAATCGCCCCTCCGGCCCGCGAACCTCGATGACGGCGGTACGCGTGTCGGGACGGATTTTCACTCGTATGGTGCGATAATCGATCGACGTTTCGCTCCGCTCCGCTTCGAGAGAAGTCAGTGTGATTCCGGGACCGTCAGCGCCCCGCGCGGAGCTCGCCGCGCGCGCTTCCGCTCGTTTTCGGACGAGCTCCTCGAACTTGCTGCGCGGCGCAATCTCGTCCACGAGCTTCCATTCCCGCGCCCTTTTACCCCGAATACCTTCGACCAGCGTCGAGAAGACATCGGCGCGGTCGCGGCGAACCATTCGCTTGTCGACGAGTCGCGTGAGCCCACCGGTGCCGGGTAGCACGGCCAGCAGGGGGGCCTCTGGCAACGCGACGGCGGCACTGCCATCGTCCACCAGGAGGATCTCGTCGGCCGCGAGAGCGAGCTCGTAGCCCCCTCCCGACGCAATTCCGTTGAGCGCCGCGAGGTACGTCTGGCCGCTTTCACGGCTCGCCTCCTCGATGGCGAGACGAGTCTCGTTGGTGTATTTGCAGAAGTTGACCTTGAACGAGTGGGAAGAGCTACCCAACATGTAGATGTTGGCCCCCGCGGAGAAGACCCGATCCTTGGCGCTCGTGATGATGACGGTCCGGACCTCGGGATGCTCGAATCGAAGCCGCTCGACGGCATCGGCAAGCTCGATGTCGACGCTCAGATCGTAGCTGTTCAGCTTGAGCTGATAGCCCGGGACGAGCCCGCCGTCTTCCTGGACGTCGAGCGCGAGCGTGGCGACCGGCCCGTCCGTCGAAAGCCGCCAGTGTCGGTAGGCGCTTGGATGTGCCTCGAAAGAAATGGGTTTCATTCAGCTCGCCCTTCTTTCTGTTGCTCAATGCCCTGGCGGGACCCGTAATCGATCGGGCCGCCACGGCTCGGCCTGCATACGGCGCCAGCGCGCCGGGCTCGCTCCGCTCGCGCCGGGTGGGCCGTGTCTTTCATCAACCTGTTGGTGTCTCTCGCACTCGTCGGCTCGCTCCCGGCCGCTACTCCACGCGCGCACACACGGACCTGGAATTATACTACCCATGAGCTCCACTGGATCGGAACTATAATACACCAATGAACGAGCGGCGGTTCCTGAGAGAGCTCGGACGCAAGCTCCGGGCTGAGCGCGCCCTCCGGGGTCTGAGCCAGCAGAGCCTGGCACAGGCGGCGCAGCTCTCTCCGCGCTACCTGTCTCAGCTCGAGGCCGGGCGCGGCAACGTCTCCATCCTGCGGCTCAACGACATTTCTCGTGCCCTCGGTGTTCCGCTCCACGAGCTGGTCAGAGTCAAGAGAGAGGATCCGATCGTCTCACTGATCGGCCTTCGCGGAGCGGGAAAGAGCACCATCGGACCTCACCTGGCCGGCGAGATGCAGTGCCCCTTCATTGAGCTCGATGCCCTCGTCGAAGAGGAAGCCGGTTTGAGTCTCGACGATCTCTTCGCGCTCCACGGCGAACGCTATTACCGCCGGCTGGAGCGGGATGTGTTGGTCCGCGCCATCTCGGCGAAGAGGTCATTCATTCTCGCTACCGGTGGCGGTCTCGTGACCGAGCGTGCGACTTTCGACCTCCTCAAGGGGAATACGGTCACGGTGTGGCTTCACGCCAGACCCGAGCTCCACCTCGCCAGGGTCATCGCGCAGGGGGATCGACGCCCGATGGCGGGAAGGTCGGATCCTCTGTCGGAGATCCATGCCTTGCTGCGCGAGCGAGAGCCGCTTTATCGAGAGGCCGACTTCGCCCTGGACACGAGCGAGCTCCTGCCCGACGCCGCCGCACGGGAGATCGCTCGAGAGCTTCGACGCACCGAAGTCCGAACCGAGAGCGCTACAATCTGACGCATGGCCTCCCGATTCCTGCTCGTGCTCGGTCTCTTCCTGGCCGGCACCGCTGCCGCTCAAATCGAGCCCGACTCGCTGCTGACCATTCCCCATATCTTGCGAACGCCTCTCATCTCCGACTTCGCCGCCTCGCCCGACGGAAAACGAATCGCGCTGAGCCTGTCGGTTCTCGGCAAGGAAACGATCTGGATGGTGGGGGACGGGGACACTCCTGGAAGCCCAATCGCCACCCAGAAATCATGGGGCGAGCGAGATGTCGACTGGTCGCCAGACGGTCGCTCCATCGCCTTCGTCTCGACCCGGGACGGCGGCTGGCACGTGTACCTATCGGATCCGGACGGACAGCACCCACGCCAATTGACCCACCACGACGGCGAGGATCGGACTCCGAGGTTCTCCCCGGATGGAAAGCACGTCGCCTTCTTGTCGCGAGGGAGCACGACCGACACCGGATGGGATCTCTGGGTCGTCGACACACAGGGTGGAGTCTCTCGTCGCCTCACGAACGAGCCGTTCGATGAGGAAGATCCCCGATGGTCGCCCGATGGAAAGAGAATCGCCATCGCCCTCAATGGCGGGCGATACCAGGACCGAGCGGTGGCGTTCGTCAACTTCGATGATGGCGCCGTCCACCCGCTCACGCCGGAGGACTGGCCCGGTGACAGTTTCGGAGCGCGCTTTTCACCCGACGGCTCGCGCGTCGCTTTCGTCTCAGACCATACCGGCCTCAAGACCGTCTTCCTGATCGAGCCAGACGGCAAAGCCCCAGTTCCCCTCCTCACGTCGGAGTACGAAATGAGCGAGCCCGCCTGGAGCCCGGACGGGCAGAAGCTGGCCTATCTGGAGAATCAGCAGGGCGATGTCAAGCTGAAGCTCCACGACTTCGGGTCGAGTCGAGAGAGAACCCTGACGCTGCGGGCGGGGGTGCACTCTCGGCCCGCGTGGCGGCCCGACGGCTCGGCCGTTTGGAGCCTCTTCGAGGCGTGGAACTATCCAAGAGACCTATGGGCCTATTCCATCGAGGGCGGCCGGGAACGGGTCAGCGATACGCTGCCTCCCGATGTCGACGTCCGGAAGACGGTGAAGCCCGAGCTCGTGCGCTACCGGAGCCTCGACAACCGGGAGATTACCGGCTACCTCTACCTTCCTGAGACCGCGAGCGCGGAGACCCCGGCGAAGCTCTTGGTTCGCCCCGTAAGCGGTCTCGAATCCCAGTGGATGAACAAATGGTACCCCTTCGTGCAGCTCCTGGCGCAGAAGGGATACGCGATATTCACTCCCAACGTGCGAGGAGCGTCCGGCTTCGGCCGTGAGTTCGAGAAGCTGAACGACGGGGACTGGGGGCGCGGGGATCTGGACGACCTCGTTGTCGGTACCCGCCAGGTTGCGGCTCGACCCGAGATTCGCGGCGACCGTATCGGCATCTGGGGTGTGCACTATGGGGGGTTCCTCGCGCTCGCCGCCATCGTCCGTTACCCCGACTTCTTTGCTTGCGCCGTCGAGACGGGAGGCATGCCCGACCTGGAGAAGCTGTATCGACAAACGAGCGACGAGGGAAGGCGGTATCTCGAAAGCGAGCTCGGGCCCCTTCGCGGGAACCTGCAGCTGTACCGAGATTTGTCCCCCATCCAAGGCGTGGGCTCGGTAAAGACCCCGTTGCTTTCGTTTCATGGAGAAACTCATCCGCTCGTGCCCTACTCTTCCAAAGAGCCTTTTCTGGAGGCTCTACGAGCACGACCCGACTACCCGCTGCTCGACTTCGTGTTCCGTGGCGAGGAGATGAGGGGCGCCACCCGCCACGACCTGTACCCCGAGGCAGCCTGGGCCTATGTGGAAAAAATCCTCGAGTTCCTGGAAATCTATTTGTGACGAAGGAAGAATCGGACGGCCCCCACATTGTCTTCGACTTCGATAGCACTCTCGTTCAGGTGGAGTCTTTCCCCGAGTTGGCGCGCATTTCCCTGAAGAACCACCCCGAACGAGTCGAGCGCCTCCTCGAGGTAGAGCGCATCACCGAGCTGACCGCGACGGGACAGATGTCGATGGCCGAAGGAATCACCCGCCGCATCGAGATCCTGGCCGCTCACCAGAAACACCTTCGAAGCCTGGTTCATGTTCTCAAGCGCTCGCTGACTCCTTCCGTGAAGAGGAATCGGCAGTTCTTCAAGAAACTCAACCGCCGAATCTACGTGCTCTCCAACGGTTTTCGCGAAGTGATCCTGCCGGTCATCGAGGGCATGGGCCTGAGCGGAGATCAACTGTTTGCGAACTCGTTCGTCTTCGACGGCAAGGGATACATCGTGGGGTTCGACTCCAGAAACCCTCTCGTCCACCAGGATGGCAAGGCGCGGGTTCTCCGGACATTGCAGCTCGCGGGGGATGTCTACGTCCTGGGCGACGGCTACAGCGACATGAGAATGAAAGGGGCGGGACTCGCGACGAGATTCTACGCGTTCACCGAGAACGTGCGACGTGAGTCCGTTGTCGAAGGCGCCGATCACGTGCTCACGAGCCTCGACGAGTTCCTCTATGTCAATCAGTTTCCCATGTCGGTGTCGTATCCCAAGACGCGCATCCGCGTCCTGCTGCTCGAGTCGATCCACCCGGCGGCCGCCGAGCAGTTCGAGAAGGAAGGGTACACGGTCCGTACCATCGCCGGGAGTCTCGACGAAGGGGAGCTCATCGGTGAAATGAAGGGCGTGACGCTCCTCGGGATTCGCTCCGGGACGCGTATCTCGCGAGGCATCGTCGAATCGGCTCCCTCGCTTCGCGGCATCGGAGCTTTCTGTATCGGCACGAACCATATCGACCTCGCCGGCTGCTCGGACAACGGCGTCATCGTTTTCAACGCGCCCTACGCGAATACGAGGAGCGTCGTGGAGCTCGCGATTGGCGAAATGCTCATGCTGGCGCGCCGCGCCTTCGTGCACTCGACGCTCCTTCACTCCGGCGTCTGGCAGAAGACCGCGGAAGGGTCCTTCGAACTGCGAGGCAAGAAGCTCGGCATCGTGGGGTACGGGAACATCGGGTCCCAACTCTCGGTCATCGCCGAGGCTCTCGGTCTCGACGTGTACTACTACGACGTCGTGGAAAAGCTCCCCCTCGGAAACGCCAGGAAATGCTCTTCGCTCGCCGATCTACTGAAGCGGGTCGATATCGTCTCGGTGCATGTCGACGGGAATCCCCACAATCGCAATCTTTTCGGAAGCAAAGAGTTCCGGCTGATGCGGGACGGCGCCCTGTTCTTGAACCTGTCCCGGGGGTTCGTCGCGGACCTCGACGCTCTCGCGCAGGCACTCGAGTCCGGGAAACTCGGGGGTGCCGCGGTCGACGTATTTCCCGAGGAGCCATCGGCCATTCGGGCATCGTACTCCTCTTCCTTGCGTGGCCTGCCCAACGTGATCCTGACGCCGCACATCGGCGGGAGCACGCGGGAAGCGCAGCGCAACATCGCCGAGCACGTCGCCGGCAGGCTGATATCTTTCATCAACTCGGGGGACTCGGTGGGGAGCGTCAACTTCCCCGTGGTTCAGCTGCCGGCGCTCCGGCGGGCGCACCGATTCATTCATATCCACGCCAACGAGCCCGGCGTCCTCGCATCCATCAACCGGGTCATGGCGGAGAACGACATCAACATCCTCGGCCAGTACCTGAAAACGAATGAACGTCTGGGATACGTAATCACCGACGTGAGCAAGACGTACGACTCCAACATCGTTCAGCAGTTGAAGAGCGTCCCTCACACCGTGCACTTCAGGGTCTTGTACTGACTCCCGAACGCGATCGTTCGGGTGCCAATCAGTCTTCGGGAATCCTCTGGAGCAGGATCCTCATTGCGTTTCCGTCTTGTCGCCGCTCTCGGCGGCGCCTCCGTGCATTTCGAACCACTTCAAGATGTGTTGAACCTTCGCGATCAACTGGCTCGGGCGGGAGGCGATCTCGTGCGAGGCTTCGGGGATCCGGACGAGCGCGGTGTCCACCCGCCGTAGCTTCAGAGCTTGATAGAACTGTTCCGACTCGGAAATGGGCGTGCGATAGTCCTCTTCACCGGTGAGGAGCATCGTCGGTGTGGTGACGTTCCCCACATAAGCGAGCGGTGAGCGTCTCATGTAGTGCTCGGTATGGTCCCACGGGAACCCTGGAAACCAGTACCGGGTGAAGAAGGGGTAAGCGTCGGCGGTCAGGACGAAGCTGTACCAGTTGATGACGGGCTTCGCGGCGACGGCGGCGCGAAAGCGGTCCGTGTGTCCCACGATCCAGCTCGTCAAGACGCCGCCGCCACTGCCACCGGTGACGTAGAGCCGGCTTTCATCGATATAGCCCTTCTGAAGGACGGCGTCGACACCGGACATCAAGTCGTCGTAATCGTGACTCGGGTAGGCGTGGTGGATGGCGTTTCCGAACTCGCCGCCGTAGCTCGAGCTGCCGCGCGGGTTGGCGTAGAGGACGACGTAGCCGGCCGCGGCATAGAGCTGGACCTCGGCCGAGAAGTGCGGCCCGTAAGCCGCGAACGGTCCACCATGGATCTCGAGGATGAGTGGATATTTCTTGGTGGCGTCGAAATCGGGGGGTTTCACGACCCAGCCGTGAATGCGGCGACCGTCGTGAGAGGATTCAACCCAAATCTCCTCGACATCTCCGAGCGTCTTGTGTCCGAGAAGGTCTTCATTCAGACGCGTCAAGAGCTTCGGCTCCACCTGCGGGCTCGAGACCGCGAGATCCGCCGGCCGGCTCGCGTCGGAGTAGGTAAAGGCGAAACGGCCGCTCTTCGATACGGAGAACGATCCCCCCGAATAGGGACGGCTCAAAGAGATACCTCCCACCCGTTTTGAGAGCGTCTGCACCGGACCGTCCAGCGGGACGAAGGCGACTTTGGTCTCGCCGGCATCGTCATAGTCGAAGTAGAGGCCGTCGCCGTTCCCGTTCCACTTTGGCGAGCTCGCGTTCCGGTCGAGCGAGCCGGTGAGCTCCGTCGGATTGGATCCATCACGACCCATCACGTAGAGCTTCGTTACCTGGTAGCCCTGATAACGATCGTCGAAACCCAAGTAGGCAATCCGCTCGCCGTCGGGAGAGACGACGGGAGAGGCATCGGGGCCTCGGCGTTGTGTCAGCTCCTTGATCCCACTGTCGCCCAGGGACACTTCGTAGACCTCGGAGTCGAGGGGCTCATACTCCCAGTTCGCATGACGATTGGCCGAGAACACCAAAGACTGGCCGTCCGGACTCCACGAAGGAGCATCCCGATGGTGGAACTCGCCCTCGGTGAGCTGGCGGGGCGTGCCACCTTCGCTCGGTACGACGAAGAGGTGGTAGTAGCCGTCCTTGAGATAGCCCTGACCGTCGAAACGGTACTGGAGCTTCGTGATCACCTTCGGGGGAGGTGCCCACTCGGCACCCTCGGGTCTCTGCGGCATCTCGACGAAGGGGACCGGTTTCGACGGCACGTGCATCGAGAACGCGAGAAGGCGCCCATCGGGCGACCACGTCAGACCGCTCGGGGCACTCGTGAGATTCGTCACCCGCGCCGTCGTTTCCGAGTCCATCCAGCGCACGAAAATCTGGCTCGAACCGTCCGCGGACGACACGTAAGCGAGGCGCTTGCCGTCAGGAGACCAGCGCGGCGAGCTCTGGCTCTCCGGACCGGATGCCACGGGTCGATGGTCCGCCCCCTCCGCATCGAGGATCCAAAGATTCGATCGGCGCGCGTCGGTCATGACGTCCATGAAATTCCGGACATAGACGATTCGGCTCCCGTCGGGTGAGATCTGTGGATCGGTGACCCACTCGAGACCGAAGACGTCCATGGGTCCGAAATGATCATCGTTCCCGTCGGCTGCCGCCGTCGTTGCGAGAAGGGACAGAAAGGCGAGGACTGCCAGACGCATGTTCACATCTCCCGCGATTAGAAACTCCCGGAGAGTAACACGACGCACGATGTGATTCGACGCGCTCGCTGGGTCTGTTCCGTGTCGGCGGCCGAACGTGTTATGCGTGGAGAAAATTGGTGAGACCCAAGTACTGCATCATCGGACGCATCCTCCCCGTCCCAAATGAGGCCGGAATCCCTTCTGCGCCGCCTCGTCCTTAGAACCCAATGTGACCGTACAGTGCTTACAGTTGTAGTAGCGACATCCCGGGGCGTGGTATACGTGACTGCTCCGGTTGCCGTGGTAGACGCCCGCAGACGAAGGCACGGCGGTTCTCGTCGAAGTAGCTGGCGTCGAGTGGGCAGTGCACTGCTCATGCGGACGGAATCCCTGAGCGTGCGCCTCCTCTCTCGAGGCGAGACTTACCGTGCAGTTGGCGCAGTCGTAGTGTTGGCATCCAGGCGCGTGTTAGACCTTGCTCCGGGAGTTGCCGTGATAGGGGGCCCGAGCTTGATCGACTGGACGACGCTGCTGTGCTTCTTCGAGCCTCCCAAGGTGGAATGGGATTCGGAAGCGACCAGACGCCGAGCTTCTTCGCCTTCGCGAGCACGATCTGACCCCACCGCTTGGCGCCGAGGGCGACACGATGACGGGTTACGTCGCCAAGGTCATCGAAAGAGATGGCTTTCAATGCACCCGGCCCGGCTGTAGCAGTCGCTCCGGACTTCAGGGAAGCCACATCGAATCGCGTGCTCAGGGTGGAAGCGACGACGCGTCGAACATCCACACCCGCCTGTGCCGTCTGTCACCGCGCGATCGAGCTCGGCATTCTCAAGGTAAGTGGCACGGCCCCGGGACAACATCACGTGGGAAGGTCCCTTCGGGATCATCGAGTCGCCGCAGCCGAACAAGGAGGCGGATACCGCCGAAGCCATTACGAGTCCGGAAGTCAGCGTCGCCCGTGAGCCGGACCCGACTTTTGGCAGCTCGATTTCAAGCCCCGATGTTCCACGTGGGACAATCAGTCGAAACCCGTCCATCCGACCACGGTTCGCGCGCGAGGCGATCCCCGGTTTTCAAGCCCGAGATCGGGTTCATGACGGCGCGACACCTGTCCGTTGCGAACTCAAAGATTCGATCACCAGCCCCGTTGGGCATGCTTCTCATTCCAGTCTGCCAAAGCTGCTGTGGCGATTCTTTCTTGGACTGCGACAGGGTTGCGGCGCTTTGCGATCCGAGCGGGGGAGCGTAACTGTGCACTCTGTGGTGGTCTACGCAGACGACCTAGCCAGGCTGATGAAAAACTACAGCCCAGCCTGCCGAGCGGTGGCCAAGACTTCTGCCGCGAGATCGGCGCGAAGCGCCGCAAAGGCCGAGCCGTGGAGACCGGTCGAGCGGGTCCCGCCACGGCATTGAGGACACTGGATAGGTGCCGGGAGACGACGCTGAGCCTCGACGACATTGATGGGTGCTCCAACGAAATCCGGACGTCAGCGCCATGGGAAGTGGGGCCCGACTTATGAGCCGCTCGATCCCAAGCCCCGATGTTTCACGTGGGACACCGGTCGAATCCCTCCGTGCATTCGGTCGCGGGGCAGCCGGAAGAATCATGGAAGTCATGGTCTCTCGCTGCTGGCGCCCAATTGGACAGCTTGCCGCCCGAGGCGGGGGCGGGGTAGAGGCCCGACCATCCCGTCGACCGCGGTAGACTTCCGGCGGTGGAATCCGAAGAGTACGAGAAGCTCTTCCAGCTGGAAAAATCTCTGTGGTGGTTTCGCGGCATGGAGGCCATATCGATTGCCCTTCTCGAGCGCTTCGCCGCGGAGACGAGCCCGGGGCCCTCGAGGAGGGTGCTCGATGCCGGCTGCGGGACCGGGGGCATGTTGCCGACCCTCGCGCGATACGGATCGGTGACCGGTGTCGACTTCGCGTTCATGGCCCTCGAGCTCGCACGGAGCAGAGGCCCAGCCCCCCTGGTTCATGCCAGCGTCGCCCGTCTTCCCTTCCCCTCGGCGATCTTCGATCTCGTTACCTCGTTCGACGTCATCTACCATCGCGGAGTGCTCGAGGACAGAGTCGCCCTTGCCGAAATGACCCGGGTGCTGCGACCCGGTGGCACGCTTCTCATCAGGGTGCCCGCCTTCGAGCGATTGCGAAGCCGCCACGACGAAGCGGTGCACACGAGACAGCGCTACGGCAAGAAAGAGCTCACGGCGAAGCTGCGTGACGCGGGCCTCGAGCCGATCTTCGTGTCGTTCGCCAATTTCTTCCTGTTCCCGGTGGCTTGGATGCGCCGCCGTGCCAGCCGCTCGACCCGTTCGGGCTCCGACGTGGAAGCGACGTCACCCTTTCTGAACGCTTTGCTCGAGAAGGTGCTCGGCCTCGAAGCCATTCTGATCGGCCGCACCTCGCTGCCGTTCGGATTGTCCCTGGTCGCGGTCGCTCGAAAAAATCGTTAGACAGGCACCTGATTCGCGGCGTGATAGGAGCTTCTCACGAGAGGTCCTGCCTCCACGTGACGAAACCCGATCGCGGTTCCTCTCCTGGCCAGCTCCTCGAATTCCCCGGGCTGGACGAATCGCTCGACGGGCAGGTGAGCCTTCGTGGGCTGAAGATACTGCCCGAGCGTGAGGACGTCCACGTGCGCGGTCTCGACGAGCTCACGCATGACGTCCTCGACTTCCTGGGCGCTCTCACCGAGTCCGAGCATCATGCCGGTCTTGCTCACGATGCCGGGTGCGAGCTCCTTGGCCCGCCGAAGCAGCTCGACCGATCGAGCGTAGCTGGCGCCCGGCCGCACCCGCTTGTAGAGCCGGGGAACGGTCTCGATGTTGTGGTTCAAGATCTCGGGACGGGCGGCGAGAACGGCCACGAGCGATGCGAGCGAACCCTGGAAGTCAGGAATCAAGACTTCCACCGAGGTGCTCGGCCGCCTTCGGCGTATCGCCTCGATCGTATCCGAGAATACCGACGCACCCCCATCGGGGAGCTCGTCCCGATTCACCGACGTAACGACCGCGTGGTCGAGCTCCATCGCCACGACGGCCTCCGCCACTCTCCGGGGCTCGTCGCGATCGAGATACGTGGGAAGACCCGTCTTGACGGCGCAGAAGCCGCAGGCTCGGGTGCACACGTCTCCCAGAATCATGAACGTGGCCGTGCCGTGCCCCCAGCACTCCGCGACGTTCGGGCAACGCGCCTCCTCGCAGACCGTGTGCAAATCGAGCCCGCCGAGGATGCGTTTGAGCCGGAAATAGCTCTCGCCGCTCGGAAGCCGGACCTTGAGCCACGGGGGGCGCGGGTTCATCGAGCTACCAGACCTTCTCGTCCCAGCCCTCGAGCCGGCGCTTCACGTCCGCCATGAACTGATCCCCGGTCGCCCCGTCGATCAATCGGTGGTCGAACGACAAGGCCAGATAGACCATCGAACGCACCGCGATCGCATCATTCACGATGACCGGCCTCTTGTGGATTCCACCAAGACCCAGGATAGCAACTTGCGGTTGATTGATGATGGGTGTTCCGAAGAGCGCCCCGTACGGCCCCGGGTTCGTAAGGGTGAAAGTCCCTCCCTGCACCTCTTCCGGTCGGAGCTTTTTCGTTCTCGCTCTCTCGGCGAGATCGGCCACGGCACGAGCGAGACCGAGAAAGCTCTTTTCGTCGGCTCGGCGGATGACGGGCACGATGAGGCCGTCGTCGAGGGCAACGGCGACTCCAATGTTGTATTCCTTGTTGTAGACGATGGTGTCTCCGTCGATACGAGCGTTGATCACCGGAAAGTTCTTGAGCGACGAGGTGACGGCGCGGACGAAAAACGGCGTGTAAGTGAGCTTGACGCCTTCGTCTCTCTCGAAGACGTGCCTGGCCGCTTCGCGCGCCCGGACGATTTGGCTCACGTCGGCCTCGAAGACGGTCGTGACGTGAGCGGAAGTGCGGCGCGAGGCGATCATGTGCTCGGCGATGGACTTCCGCATCACGCTCATGGGCTCGACTTCTACGCGCCCGACGGGCGCCTCGAATGGGCGCTCATATTCGGGAACGCTCGGACGCGCGGGCGGAGGAGGAACCGAAGGCGGGGCCGGTGGAGCCTCCGCCAGGGGCGCCGCCTTTCGCTTCTCGAGAAACTCGAGAACGTCCCCCTTGCTGATCCTTCCGTCACGCCCGGTACCCGTGAGCTCGCTCAAATCGATGCCGTGTTCTTTGGCCATCTTCCGCACGAGCGGCGAGCTTCGAGGCCCGTCGGACGCGCGTTCTTCCCGCGGAGGAGGCGGAGGCGCCTCGGGCGTCGGTTCCTGCGGTTTGGCGTCGGGGGAGGCCGCTTCGGTTCTCGTCGTCGATCCCTCGCTCTCGATCAGCGCCACGATGGTGTTGATCGCCACGGTCTCACCTTCCTGGACCCTGACCTCGGCGAGGATCCCCGACGCCGGTGCGGGGATCTCCGTATCCACCTTGTCTGTCGAAATCTCGAACAGAGGCTCGTCGCGCTCGATTCGATCCCCTACCTGCTTGTACCACTTGATGATCGTGCCTTCGGCGATACTCTCGCCCATCTGGGGCATGATGACTTCGGTCATTGAGGTCGACCCTTTCTCGTTCCGCGTGATTAGTAGGCGGCGAGCTCGCGGGCGGCTCGCACCACATCCTCGACTCCGGGAATGAAGGCATCCTCGAGAGCCCCGGCGTAAGGCACCGGCGTATCGGGAGCGGTGACCCTTACGATGGGACCGTCCAGATCGTCGAACGCTTCTTCGGCGATAATCGCTGACAGCTCCGCACCCATGCCCCCGGTCCGCGTGTCCTCGTGCAGCACCATGACCTTGCTGGTCCGCCGAACGGCCTCGAGCACACATTCCTTGTCGAGGGGCACCAGACTTCTCAGATCGATGACCTCGACCTCGATTCCGTCGTCGGCAATCTGCTCGGCGGCTGCCAGGGCGGTGTGGACCATCGCACCATAGGTGACGCAGACGACGTCGCGCCCCGATCGTCGGACAGCTGCCTTCCCGAGAGGCGTCACGTCGCCTTCGGCCTCGAGCTCGCTTTCGGCGACCTTGAGGTGGCGGTAGAGCTTCTTGTGCTCCAGATAGAGAACCGGGTCATCGTCGCGAATCGCCGCCTTCATGAGCCCGCGTGCGTCGGCGACGGTGGCCGGCGCCACGACTTTGATGCCCGGAGTGTGAACGAAATGCATCTCGGGATTCTGGGAATGAAACGGCCCGGCGCGCACACCGCCACCAGCCGGTCCCCGCATCACGATGGGCACGGCGACGCCCCATCGGTAGCGACTCTTGGCGGCGAAGTTGGTGATCATGTTGAACGCACTCGCGATGAAATCGATGAATTGAAACTCCACGATGGGCCTCACGCCCTTGAAGGCGGCCCCGACCGCAATGCCGGTGAACCCCTCCTCGCTGATCGGAGTGTCGATGACCCGCCCCTCACCGAACTTCTCGAGAAAACCTTCCGTCACTTTGAAGGCTCCACCGTACAGGCCGATGTCTTCCCCGAGAAGAATGACGTTCGGGTCGCGCTCCATCTCCTCCCACATCGCCCGGCGAATGGCCTCGAGATAGGTGACGTCGGACATCGACTTCAGCTTGCTGCCTGCGTGACCCGGAAGGCGTCGGCGACGGTCCTCTCGGCGCGGGACGCCAGATCGGATTTTTCCTTTTCGCCGAGCCAGTGGTGCTCGAGCAGGAAGCGCTCGAATCGCCCGATGGGGCCCGCCTCGGAGTCGACCGCACTCGCCGCGGCATCGAAATGCCGCGACTTCTCGCCTAGGGCGGCTGAGGTGGCGCCCTCGTTTCCCTCGTACCACATCGAGCTCCGGACCGGGGCCTCGATGAAAGTCGGTCCCTCTCCCCTCCTCGCCCTCGCGACCGCGGTCTCGATGACCTCGACGACCTGGAGGAGATCGCTTCCATCTACCGGTATGGTGGCGACGCCGTAGCCTCGCGCGCGCTCGTAGAGCCGCGTCACCTCGGGCCCGGTTGATTTGCCCGAGGACGGAATCCGCACCACCAGAACGACGAGAGGGATTTTGTGGACGGCGGCGAAGTTCAAGCCTTCGTGAAAGTCTCCGCTCGCCACCGCCTCCTCGAATGTGATCGCTACCGCCACCGTTTCCTTCCTGGTGATCCGGGAGGAGAAGGCGATCCCGGCCATGACACTCACATGGATCGCCGCGTGATCGGCGGCGGCGACGACGCCGCGGTCGAGGTCTCCGAGACCGGCGAGACCATCCCGACCCTGGCTCGGCGCCTCGGACGTGCCGAGAAATTGCGATACGAGATCGCGCGGACTCACGCCTCTGGCGAGCCAGGTGCCGACGGTGGGAAGCGACGAAGCGATGGCGTCTTCTCGACCGGGTACGGAAGCGCTGCCCACGGCCACCGCCTCGAGGCCCGACCGCAGCCCGAGAGGGGAAACGAGCCGGCGCTCCCGGTGGGCTCGCGCGAGCGCTTCGTCGAGCTTACGGGTGAGCACCATCTGATAGAGGAGCTCCTGCAGGCGACCTTTTCCGAAAGGCATCAAGGGCTCGCCAGGGAAACGAGCTCTCTCTCCGAAGCCTCCACTACGACGCGCGAGAAGACGGCGCCAAAGAAACGTGCGAGAGCCTTCCGCACGAGCGCCAGATCCACGGGCTCTCCCAGAACATCCTCCATGGAGCTCACTTTGCTTCCGACGATACCACACGGCACGATCTGATTGAAGTAATCGAGCCTCGTGCCAACGTTCAGCGCGAAGCCATGAGACGTCACCCAACGAGTGACCCGGACCCCTATGGCGACCAGCTTTCCGCGCGTGTGCCACACTCCGGTGAATCCGGGCTTGCGGAAGCCCGCGATACCAAACTCGGAAATCGTCCGGATGTTCACCTCCTCGAGCGCTCTCAAGTAGTGATGCACGTCCAAACGCCAGCGCTTCAGATCGACGATCGGATACCCGACGACCTGCCGCGGACCGTGAAAGGTCACATCGCCACCCCGGTCGGTCACCACCAGCTCGGCGCCCAGCTCGGCGAGCTTCGATCGATCGGCGAGCACATTTTCCGACCGTCCCGAGCGACCGAGCGTGTAGGTCGGCGGGTGCTCGACGAGGAGAAGCACGTCGGGAACGTCGCCTCGCTGACGCGCCGTGGCCAGCTGCTTCTGCAAACCCCAGGTGTCGCCGAAATCGCGGGTTCCGAGCTCGACGCACCAGCACGGATCAGACATGAAGCGGCTGCTCGAAAGCACCGTGCGCCGCCTCGGCCACGGCCTCCGACAGCGTCGGGTGAGCGTGCACCGAACGCATCAATGACTCGACCGTCGCCTCGTGCTCGAGGGCGACGACGGCTTCGGCAATGAGGTCGGTGGCATGGGCCCCGACGATGTGTACCCCGAGCAGCTCCCCGTAGCTCTCCTCGGAGACTATTTTGACGAACCCCTCGTTCTCTCCCAGGATGCTCGCCTTGCTGCTCGCGGCGAAAGGGAACTTGCCGACCTTCACGGAATAGCCGCGTTCGCGCGCCTGGCCCTCGGTGAGACCGACGCTCGCCACCTCGGGAGAACAATAAGTAGCGGCCGGCATGTGCTCGTAGTTCAAGGGGCGAACCGAGTGTCCCGCGATCTTCTCGACGGCCAGGATCCCCTCCGCCGAGGCCACATGAGCGAGCTGCTGGCTGGCGACCACGTCCCCAATCGCGTAGATCCCTTCGGTGCTGGTTTGGGAGAAGCGGTCGACACGAATGAATCCACGATCGACCTCGATGCCGGCTCGGTCGAGGCCAATACCCTCGGTCCTAGGGCCTCGCCCGACGGCCATGAGGAGTCTATCGACCGTGCGCGAATCCGATCTCCCGTCCTCCTGCGTGAAGCGCACCTCGACTTCGTCCTCCTTCCGGGAGATCGAATCCACCCGAGTGCCGGTCAGAACCTCGATTCCTCGTTTGCGGAAAGACCGGCGCAGCACTTCGGAGACCTCTTCGTCCTCGAGCGGCACGAGCCGAGGCAGCATCTCGATGAGGGTGACTTTGGAGCCGAAGCTGTGGAACATGGACGCGAACTCGACACCGACGGCACCGGCACCGATGATCGCGAGCCGGTCGGGGCAGGACGGCAACGAAAGCAACTCGGTGTTGGTCAGAATCCTCTCACCGTCGATCTCGACACCGGGCAAGCTCTTGGGACTACTGCCCGTCGCGATGACGATGTTCCTCGTCTCGAAGGTGCGGATCTCGTCCGGTGTCTCGACGCTCAGCGTCCGAGGCGAAGCGAGTTTGCCGAAGCCATGAACGGTGTCGACGCCGTTTTTCTGGAGAAGGAGCTTTACCCCCGACGCGAGCTTCCTCACGACCCGCTCCTTGCGTTTCATCATCGCCGACCAGTCCAAATGCACGCCCTCGACCACGACGCCGTGATCACGGGCTCGCCGAATGGTGTCCAGCATTTCCGCGGTATAGAGAAAGACCTTGCTCGGAATACAACCGACGTGAAGGCAGGTTCCCCCGAACTGAGCATCCTTCTCGATCAGGACAACCTTCAAACCGAGCTGCCCCCCTCGAATCGCCGCAACGTATCCCCCCGGTCCGCTGCCGAGAATGGCGACGTCGTACGTCGTGTCTTCCGTCATGAGCTCCTCTCTAAGTGGTTTATTATCATTAATTTACACCAATAAATCAAATAAATCATTGAGAATCATCGAGAAGGTCATATATTTATTACTCACGAGCGGCGGCCATGCCTGTGATACACTACCCGACACGGCTCGCCCAATGGTATCTAGTGAGTTTCATTAGGGTTATACGATCAGCTTCCGACCTTCCCCGAAACAGAGTGTCCTTCGAAACGCATTTCCATCGCGATTTGCCCGAGCTCTTAGCGTAACGAGGTATTGATCTCGGATGGCTAAACGAAAAACCAAGACCAAGAAAGCGTCCGTACGGAAGCCGACGAGAAAGACGAAGACCAAGAGCTCCCCGTCGCACGCCGCGAAGAGCAAGCCTTCGAAGAAGCGAAAAGAGGCGCTGATTGCCGCCGCGAAGAAAACTCGCCCTTCCAAGGCGTCCAAACCTTCCAAGACGGCTAAGGCTCCGAAGACGGCCAAGCGCAAAGGGGTGTCCCCCTTGTCGCTTCCTTTCGAGGAGGAGCCACTACTCGTTCCCGTGCCCCTCCCCGAGGGCGTCCGACCTCAGCGCCTCGAGCCCAACGAACGATCGGCCCATCTGGAAAAGCTGAAGCAGCTCTTCGAGGCGGCGCCGATCAGTCGAGCGCTGGGAATGTCGCTCGGTTATTGCGAGAACGGGGTCGCGAGGGTCCGGCTTCCCTTTCGCAAAGACTTCGAAGAAGGCCACGGCGTGATCCACGGCGGACTCATCGGGCTCCTCGGGGACACGGCGGGTAACTTCGCCGTCGGCTCGGTCTCGCCCGGAGCCACCGTGAAGACGGTCGAGTTCAAGATCAGCCTCCTCACCGGAGTGACGGGTGACTTGCTCGCCATCGGCGAAGTGGTCCGTAAGGGCAGGACGCTCGCCATGTGCCGGATCGAAGTCGTCGAAGGAAACGACCGGGTCGTCGCCATCGGTCTCGCTACCTACGCCCTTCAGGCGGTCTGATTCCTCAAGGCCCGGAGCCTACGAAGTGCCACATCATTTCGAATAGCGTCTCCTTGTGAGCCGTCAGCCGGTGGTCCCCACCAGTAATCTCCACGAGCTCCACGTGCGGGAGACGGTCGGCGAACTGGCGCGAGAGCTGGCACGGCACCACCTCGTCGTCGGAACCATGCAGAATCAGGCTCGGGGTCTTGAGCCGTTGGATGAGGCTAGCGGTGGGATAGCGGGATTCATCCTCGACGAAGCCGTAGCTCAGCTCGAACGCGGAGAAGCCGGTATCGATGAGCGCTCGACCCTCGCGACGCCACTGTTGGGCCCTCGCGCGTCCCAGGGACAGCAGCAGCCGCCCGGCCATTTCGAACGCGGGCGCAATGACGATGTTCCGTGTCACTAGGCCGGGAGAGCGAGCCGAGAACCAGAGCGCGGTGAGTCCTCCCATGGACGAGCCGATGAGGTAGATCGCGCGAAACGGGCCCTCGAGCTTCTCCACGTAATCCAGGCCCCTCGCTAGATCGGCGAGGTTTCGCGTCAGCGACAGCCCGCTCATATCCCCTTCGGAGTCGCCGTGACCCGTCAAGTCCAGACTCGCGAAGGCGTCGCCGCGCCGAGCGACTTGCCTCGCAAAATAGAGGGCCTTCTCTCCTCGGCGGTTGGAGTGAAGGCCGTGGAGAAAAAACCAAAGTCGGGCGTGTGGCTCGACCGCGGGCACGAAATCCAGAGCTAGCCGGCTTTCGCCGGCTCCGCTGGGCTCGATCCAGCGCGGCGGGCTCTCTTTGGTCTCAATCATCGACCGAGGAAGAATAGTCCATTCGAGGCTGCGGGCACCAGCCGCGCGATAGAATCTCGTCCAGGAGATTTCAGTGAGCGAGCCGTGGTCAGAGAACGACAGCGCGATGTACCGCCGTCTCGCGAACGTGGCCGTGCCGGACCGGGACGCACACATCGTTACGATGCTCTGTCTGCTTCCCTTTGCCACGGAGGCAAGGGCCAAGGTGGTCGATCTCGGCGCGGGCACGGGCGCGCTCAGCTACGGTATCCTCGAAGCCTTTCCGAGCGCCGGCGTGACGGCGCTCGATGGCTCCGCAAGCATGCGGGCGCATGCGTCCGAGCGGCTCGCGAGATTCGGGCGCCGGTTTCGCAGTCTCGGATTCGATCTCGAATCCTCCGAATGGCTCGAGCACTGCCGCGGCGCCGATGCCGTCGTCACGTCCTTGTGCCTCCACCACCTGGACGACGATGGAAAGAGACGGGTTTTCGCCGCAATCCACGAGCGGCTCGAAGACGACGGCGCGCTCATCATCTGTGATCTCGTCGCTCCCCAGCGGGAGGAGGCCGAGGAGCTGTTCCGAGAAACCTGGGATCTCGCGACCCGCGAGCGGGCCGAGCGGGCGGGAGACGCCGCGGTCGGCGACCTGTTCGAGATCGAGCGTTGGAACGCCTACCGATACCCCGATGCCGCGGACAGTCCCGCGCCCCTTGCCTCGCAGCTACTCTGGCTCATCGAAGCGGGCTTCGCGGTAGTGGACTGCTTCTGGCTTCGCGCCGGGCACGCCGTTTACGGTGGTTATCGCCGCGCCCGGCGTCGCGGACCAGCGATGGGATACCTGCGGGCGAGAGAGATTGCCCGCATCGCGTTGGAGAGAACCAGCTAGTTAACGCGATCGAAACCGCTCCCACTCTTCGAGGGAAAGACCTGGCCGGAGGAACGTGAACCGGTACGAGTCGGTGTCCCCCTCGGTCGAGCGCGCGACGAGATCGAAAGACGTTTCGCTCCTGCGTTCCAGCATCGTGATCTCGTCATGACGCCAAGACCAGTCGTGGCGAGAGCTCTCGAAGCGTACTCCTTCCGAAGACAACGTCAGGTCGCCCGTACAGTGGCCGAGTAAGTGCTCATGCCGTGCCACGAAAGTAAGCGGCTCCATCGGTCGTCTCACGTTGGCCCCCGATGAGTCCCCTGTCTTCGGCGCGCTCGCCATCCTCGGAGGAGCGCCGACCGGGTGCTCGACCGATGGAATAAACCAGAGCCCGAGCGCGAACAGGAACACGACGCCGAGCAGCATCAAGCGCTCCCCGGAAATGGAGCGCTTTTTCCCGACTCTGACCGGTATGGTGGGCGAGTCGGACAAGGCAGAAACCTCCAATCGATCGGGATCGAGACGCGAGAGATCCCCGAGGAGTGCCTCGGCGTTGGGGTAGCGCAAGGCCGGGTCCTTTGCCAGAAGCCGCCCGCAAATGACGTCCCACTCGCGAGAGAGGTCGAGCCGGACTTCGGAAGGCGGGTGGGGCTCTTCGTGCAAGACACGGTAGATCGTTTGACTCACGCTTCCCCCGTCGAAGGGCCGCTTTCCGATTAGGAGGTGGTACGCCAGCACGCCGACGGAAAAGAGATCACTTCTGCCGTCGACTCGGCCGCCGGAAAAGATCTCCGGGGCCATATAGCCCGGCGTTCCCATGAGCTCTCCAGTTCGAGTCAGCTCCGAGCTTTCGATCTTCGCGATGCCGAAGTCGACGATCTTGACCTGGGGTCCGGGCTGGTAAAGGACGTTCGCCGGTTTGATGTCGCGGTGAACCACACCCTGGGCGTGGGCATAGCCGAGCCCGTGGGCCAGCTGTTCGAGAACGCGCAGCACTTCGCCGGGATCCAGAGGGCCTCTCGCGATCCGACGCGAAAGATCGGTTCCTGGAAAATGCTCCATCACGAGGTAGGGCTCGTCTTCCAGCCCCAAGTCGTGGATCGAAATGATGTTGGGGTGACTGAGCCGTCCCGCGATGCTCGCTTCGCGTTCGAAGCGCTCGAGAAACTCACGCCGCTTGGGATCGTCCGAGGAGAGCCCCAGCCGGACCACTTTGATCGCGACGACCCGACCGATGGCTGGATCGAGCGCTTTGTAGACGACCCCCATGTTGCCGCGACCGATCTCTTCGAGGAGCTCGTATCGCGCGAGCTTTTGCGGAAAATTCACTTTGTCGGCTACTCCCAACCATGTTAGCAGACTCGAAACTCGAGCCCTTGTGACGTCGGTGTGCTCCGCAGACCCTACTGTGGGGTTCTCCCCATAGCGTTTCACTCTCGCTTGCGTTTTGAGTACCGACTCACTAGCCTGTGGGGTGACTCCCCAACCGAGATCGGCGACCGCTGAGTATCGATCGGTGGGAGGAGATCGCGATTGGAACTCGTTGGCCATAAGGTAGGTGCTTATCGGATTCTCTCGCTTCTGGGTCGAGGCGGGACGGCGGAGGTCTACAAGGCGTTCCACCCGGCGACCAAGCGCGATGTAGCCATCAAGGTTCTCCTCCAGGAAGTCAGCCAGGATCTGGGCTGGGTGCGGCGGTTCCGCCAGGAGGTCGAGCTCCTCGGTAAGCTGGACCACCCGCACATTCTTCCCATCTACGACGCCGGCGACTACGAGGGAAGACCGTTCCTCGTCATGAAATATGTGGGGAACGCCTCGACGCTCCGAAGCCTGCTGACCGGCCAGCCCTGGCCGCTCAACCGCGTCGTAAAAGTCGTGAACCAGGTCGCGGACGCCCTGGATGCGGCGCATCACGCCGGTGTCGTTCATCGGGATATCAAGCCTTCCAACGTCCTCGTTACGCCGGATCTCAAGTGCCTCGTATTCGATTTCGGTATCGCCAAGCCTTTCCGCCGCGACGACGTTACGACCGGCTCGAACGACGTGGTGGGGACTCCGGAGTTCATGTCGCCGGAGCAGTGCAAGGGAGACAAGGTTGACCATCGCTCCGACGTCTACTCGCTAGGAGTGATGACGTATCAGCTGCTCGCGGGCCACGTGCCCTTCACGGCCGAGACCGCTGTCGGAATCCTCATGAAGCACCTCACGGAGCCGCTTCCGGTGCCGCCGCGAGGCGTGGCTCTCCCCCCGGCGGTGAGTGGCGTCCTGCGAAAGGCGATGGCCCGACAGCCCCGAGACCGGTACGAGACCGCGGGTGAGCTCGCCTCGGCTTTCGAAGAGTCTGCAGATCAAAGAGCGACCGTGACGCTCCATGCCGCCGACATCCGCCGCGCTTTGTTTCCGACTCTTGGGATCCGGCCGTGGGCTCGCCATTTCCAGAGGCCGGGTGTGCGACTGGCCTCGGCATCGTGCGTGGTGGGCTTGCTTCTTGCCACAATGTATGCGCTTTGGCCCGATTCGAAAACGAGCATCGCCTACGGACCCCCGCCGCCCGCATCGGGCACGGCGATCACGCAGAACGATTCGGCCGACCCATCCGAACGAGCGGCTCATCAACTGCAGGCGCGCGAGCCCACTGCTCCACTCCCGCAACCGTCACCGCCCGTAGCCAGGTATGCCACGTTCCGCATCGAAACAAGCGGCACCACGAGCGTCTTTCTCGATGGGAAGCCCGCCGGGATCGCTCCGGGCGAATTCCGATCGATTACTCCCGGCCCTCACGTGCTCGTACTCGATGCCGGTCATGGGCAGATCCACGAGGAGATCGTCGTGGCGACCGCGGGATCCGTCCATATCCTTCGTTACGATTTTCCGCGGCCTCGCCCTAGCGCCGCACCGGCCGAGATTCGGGAATGGACAGGTACCCTTACCGACGAGGACTGCAGCGTTTCGGGAGGGAAGATGGGGGAGCTCCACTTGGAGTGCGCCCAGCGATGCCTTCGCGAGGGGAAACGGCCGATGCTCTACTCTCGCGGCCGGCTTTACCGTCTCGACGGGCTCGACAAGATCGATCTCTCGGGCTCGGGGTTAGTGACCTTCATGGGTTGGCTCGAAGTCGACACGATCCATGTGACAGGCAATTAATCCCGTTCAATCGCTTGTGCTCGACGTCCTACCCGGGCCGGGAAAGCGGGACGAGCTTCTCGTACACGCGCTCGTACTGTGCAACGATGGACGCGGCATCGAACCTCTCGGTCGCGCGCTTTCGCCCCGCCTGCGAAAGCCTCTTCCATTCGGCCGGGGTCGATAACACCGAGATCGCCGCCTCGGCCATCGGACCGGTTTCGCCGACCGGGAGGAGGTAGCCGGTCTCGCCATGGACGACAACCTCGGGAAGCCCGCCCACCCGACTCCCGACTACGGGCACGCCCGCCGCTGCGGCCTCGAGCGCGACGAGACCGAAGCTCTCCTCCCCGCTCGGAATCAGCAATAGATCCGACGACGCCAGAATGCTCTCCAGGTCGTCCTGCTCCCCGAGGAAGTGAACGTCCTCCTGGCGTCCCAGATCTTTGACGAGATCGCGCACCATGATCCGGTCGGGACCCTCGCCCACCAGGAGCAGCTTCGCGGGCAGGCGCCGCCTGACGAGATCGAAGATCGCCACCACGTCGCCCGCTCGCTTCACCGGGCGAAAGTTCGACGCGTGTACCAAGATCTTCTCCCCCCGTGGAGCCCAGTGCGCTCTCGCGGCCGATTGCCGGAGCGGCCGGGACGTATCCACGAAGTTATAAACGACCTCGATGGGGCGCTCGACCGCGAACTCTTCGATGGTTCTCGCCCGGAGGTACTCGGAGACCGTCGTTACCGCGTCCGATACCTCGATGGCAAACTTGATCACTCGGTGGAACGACTCGTCGGCGCCAACGAGGGTGATGTCGGTGCCGTGGAGAGTAGTCACGATCTTCGGTGCCTGACCTCCGAGAATCTGTCTCGCCAGGAAGGCGCTGACGGCGTGGGGTACGGCATAGTGCGCGTGAATGACGTCGATCTCCTCGTCGACCGCGACCTGCGCAAGCTTCGTAGCCAGCGCCAGTGTGTACGGTGGGTATTTGAAGAGCGGATAGGTCGACACCTCGACCTCGTGCATGTGCAAGTTGGGGTGAAAGCCCCGAAGCCTGAACGGCACGGCGTAGCTAACGATATGGACCCGGTGGCCGCGGCGGGCGAGCCCGAGGGCGAGCTCCGAGGCGACCACACCGCTGCCCCCGTGAGTCGGATAACAGACGATGGCGACTTTCACGGTGCTTGGCGCTATGTAATTCGAGTAAACCCACGCCCAAAAAACCGCACGGGGTCGTCCACCTCTAGGGATTCGCGAACGTAGAACGCCTCGCCGAAGTCCACGTCGATGAGCGCGCCGTGATAGAGATCGAGGCTCTCGATTCTGGAGAGAAAACCGGGGCGACTGATATAGGTTTCCGGCTCCCGGCTCGATTCATCGAAGAGCTGCGAGCCATGGGCTCGGACTGCGCGCATTTTCTCTTCATGGAAAGCGGTGACATCGACGACGAACGAAGGCGTGACCTTGCGAGGCACGAGGTAATAGAGGACACGGTTTGGGCGATGGGGCTCCCCTTTCGCCTCGAGCTTTTGGAGCCCCGCCAGGTAGGAGGCCTCCGCCACCAGCGGTCCTGCCGCCGCGTGGTCGGGATGATTGTTCTCCGGGTAATTCGTAAAGACCAGTCGTGGCCGGTACTCGCGAATCGCCTCGACGACCGCCACTTTCGATGGGAATGACGCCTCGAGACGGCCATCTCCCAGATCCAGGCACCGGCGAACCGACACGTGCAAAATGCGCGCAGCTTCTTGCGCTTCCCTCGCCCGGCCCTCGGGCGTTCCCCGCGTACCCATTTCCCCCGATGTCAGGTCGATGATGCCGGTGCGGTAGCCCAAAGTCGAGAGCTTGAGAAGCGTTCCTCCCATCGCGAGCTCGACGTCGTCGGGGTGCGGGCCGAAAGCGAGCGCGTCGACTTGCACGCCCGAAGTCTAACCCAGACCAGACGCTTGCGCCGAGGTGCGGTTCCTCCTCAGTCGTCGGCCGCATCTGGTAGAATCAGGTGCTGACCCATCGGCCGGTCCAGAGAGACGACAACGAGGGCCATCTCGAAACGCCGCACCGGTCGATTGTCGGTGGTCGTTAACCGAAGGCCGGCGGCGAGACGTCGCCGGTCGAGCGTTGAGTATACGGAGGAAGGGGGCGCTATGGATCTCCTGAAGATTGCGAGCGTTCCGGCGGCGACGGTCTCTCCCGAGACCCCGGTCATCGACGCCGTGAAATTGATGAACGACCGACGCGTGGGGGCGGTCGCTGTGACGAAGGCGAACAAGCTCGCGGGGATATTTACCGAGCGGGATCTGATGATACGCGTCGTCCTCGAGGGTAAAGACCCGAAGAAAACGCCGGTGTCGGACGTGATGACCGAGAATTGCACCGCCGCCAAGAAGGACATGTCGATGGGTGACGCTCTCACGACCATGAGCGAGCATCATTTCCGGCATCTCCCGGTGGTAGATGATCACGATCACGTTCTCGGGCTTTTATCCATCCGCGATCTGCTCCACAACCGGGTAGACAAGCTGAGCCAGGAGCTGGACTCGGTGGTCGCCTTCTTTACCGCCGACGGCATCGGCGGATGAAGTCCCTGCGCAAGACGCTCACATTCACGGTTCCGGAACGTTTGGGATTCGTGAACATCACCGAAGATGTCCGCGATGCGGTCCGCGAGAGCGCCGTGCGGGAGGGCCTGTGCCTCGTCAACGCGATGCACATTACCGCCTCGGTCTTCATCAACGACGACGAGCCCGGTCTTCACGAGGACTACCAGAAGTGGCTCGAATGGCTGGCTCCTTACGATCCCAGTCCCGAGCGCTATCACCACAATCGGACCGGGGAGGACAACGGGGATGCCCATCACAAACGCCAGGTGATGGGCCGCGAAGTCGTCGTGGCAGTCACGGATGGGAAGCTCGACTTCGGTCCGTGGGAGCAGATCTTCTACGGCGAGTTCGACGGCCGGCGTCCCAAGCGCGTGCTCATCAAGATCATCGGCGACTAGTCCCTTACTTCACCAGCTTGCCTTCCACGACCCACGGGTCACCGTCGACGGTGACCGTCGTATCGGTGAAGAAATTCCAGCGAACGTAACCGCCTCCGACGTTACCGCCGAGCTCGGAGTTGTCGCCGAGCGAAAGCCGCACCACGCCCGCTCCGTATCCGTAGTACGGAATCCACGGACCCTCTTCGGGTACCTCGAGGATAGGGTTGAATCCGAGCGCGAACTCGCGAAACGAACGGCCTGCCTGCCCGGCTCCATCCATCTCGGACTCCACGGCCTCGGCTCCGGAAGCTGCACGGACGGAGACAACCTGGCCTTGCTCGAATACGAGCTCGAGCTCGTGGACGGGTCGTCCACTCCATTGCGACGGAGGAAAGACGATCTTGCCATCGACGCTCTCCTCGATCGGCGCGACGCGAATCGCCCCCGCAGGGAGCTCGATCTCGCGATCGATGAGAACGACGCCCCGCTCCGCGCGGGCCGCCGACGCGTCCCCGTCCTGGAAGTTGACGGGCCGATCGCCAATGCGGAAACGGAGATCGGTGCCCGAGGGGCTCGTGATGCGGATCTCCCCGGCGCGCATCGCCGCCTCGAAACGACGCTGGTGCCCGCCGAGCGCGCGGTAGTCAGTCTCGAGGAGGGCGCGCTGATAGACGGACTCGATGACGTGCCTCGGGGGCAGAGGCTGTCCCGCCAGCGTGAACGCGCTTTCATTCTCGAGCCAGTGGAAGTGAACCGTACGTCCTCGCCCCGAACGCAACAGGTCCTGGATCGCGGCGTAAACGGGCTGGCCGGGCCGCGCTCCTGGGAGCATGATCGAAGCGTCGACGCCTTCGAGCATCTCCGCAAGCTTCGCTCGGGCGCGGCGGCCGCCCGCACCAAGCGTTTCTTCGCTCCAGTCAGCGGGAACCGGCTCTCCGAGCACGTCCATCACCCCGAGATCGACGCCACCTGCCTTCATGACCTCGAACCTCAGATGAGGTATGAGCTCCTCGAACAGGCCGGGGTGGGCGACCGCGAGAAACGTCTCCCCTTCTTTCAAGTCCAGTCGCTCGACGATCCGCCTGGCCATTTGCTCCCACTCCAGAGTGAAGCGCGGCGGGACGCTCTGGGCCCCTGCGCTCGTGGCGCAGAGCACATGGACGAACAGACAGACATTCCGCATGGTTACCTGTTCGAAGCTTCGGGATTTTTTCTCGCCAGGAGCCAGCCAATGAAGAAAAAGGCACCCCCGGCACCAGTCATCGCCAACATCTGCCGCATCTCGCTCGAACCGAAGAAAAGAAACATCGCCCAGGTCACGAGAATGAGCCCGAACAGCTCGAGTCCCCGGCCGACGTAGTAGATGCTCCAGCCCAGCCAGGCGACGTCCCTGTTTCGCCGCGTCATATCCTCCCGAAGTTCCTTTCGATCTGCTCTCTTCCGATCCGGAGCGTGGTCGGCCGGCCGTGAGGACAGACCGTCGGCTCGCGCGCGCGCCACAAGCCCTTCACGAGATACTCCATCTTCTCCCGGGCGAGCGGGAAATTGACTTTGATGGCGGCATGACAAGCGATTCGTGCCGCGATCCGGCTGTGTGCCTCGCGCACCGTCGCGGTGCGGCATTCGCGCTCGCGCTCGGAGAGCGCCTCCCGGATGAGCCTCGCGGGATCGATCCCGCTCAGGCAGGCGGGAACGGCGCGCACCACGAAGCTATCTCTGCCGAACGGCTCGATGTCGTAGCCGTAGGATACGAGCGCATCGAGCTCCTCTTCCATGGTCACCCGTTCCGCCGGAGTGAGCTCGAGCGAGACGGGCGCGAGCAAAAGCTGTTGTTCCGTCTGAGGCCCTCGGTCGACGAGCTCCTCGTAGAGGATCCGCTCGTGCGCCGCGTGCTGATCGACGAGCCAAACGTCGTCGGCATCGGCGGCGAGGATGTAGCTCGAGCGAAACTGGCCCGCGGGCGAGGGCGGCAGGCGAGCAAGCTCGGCGAACGCCGGCGTGTCTTCCGCAACCGACGGGCTCGAGAAGAGGGCCTCGGCCATCTGCTGACCGTCTGCCGACGGTGCCCGTCGCTCACCGGCTTCGGATCCGAGAAACGGACCCGAGATCGCCGCTTCGGGAGCCCGTCTCTGCGTCCCCAAGGCATTGCTCACCGACGCGCAGACCGCGGCATGGACGAACCGCTGGTCCACGAAGCGCACCTCGGCTTTCCCCGGATGGACGTTCACGTCGACTTGGTCCGGGGGAAGCTCGATGAATAGATAAACCGAAGGCGCGCCTGCCCTCGAGGATACCCGTCGGTAGGCCTCGGTCACCGCATGATGAAGGATGCGGTCTTTGACCGGCCTCCCGTTCACGAAGAAGTGGAGTCGGTTGCTCGACCCTCGGGACTCGGCGGGAGGCGCGAGCCACGCAGACAGAGTGAGCGAGCCCACCTGCTCATCGACCACCACGGCGCTCTCCACCCAGCTACCCTCGATCTGGTAGAGCCGCTCGCGGCGCGAGGCGACCGAAGGTACGTCGATGACGGTACGCTGGCCGTGATCCAGACGAAACTGAACGTCGGGATAGGAAGCCGCGAGAGAGTGCACCTGCGCGGCGATGTGCGAATACTCCGTGGCGTCGGAGCGAAGGAACTTGCGGCGGGCGGGAACGTTCGCAAAGAGGCGCGCCACATCGACGATCGTCCCTTGTGGAAGGCCCATCTCCACCTCGCGCACCAGCCGTCCATCCTCGACGACGAGCTCGACCCCCGAGTCCCCGTCGGCTTCTCGGGTTCTCAGAGTGAACGACGAGACCGAGGCGATCGCCGGAAGCGCTTCACCGCGGAAACCGAGCGAAGCAATGTTGGAAAGGTCCTCGGAGGAGAAGAGCTTGCTCGTCGCATGACGCTCCAGAGCAAGCCGTGCATCTTCCTTCGACATTCCGATGCCGTCGTCAGTGACCCGGATGCACTCCCTTCCGCTCTTCTCCACGAGGATCCTGACTCTCGAAGCGCCGGCATCAATTGAGTTCTCGACCAGCTCCTTGACGACCGAGGCCGGCCGCTCGACCACTTCGCCGGCAGCGATCTGATTGGCGAGGGCGTCGGGCATGCGCCGGATCCTCGCCATGGTCAGGAGGCGCGTTCGGTCGGCACGATCTCCGACAGATCGGCGACCTCGGAAAAGAGCAGCTGTAAGCGTTTCAGAAGGGCGAGACGGTTCTCCCTGAGGCGCTGCTCCTCCGCCATGACGAGCACCTCGTCGAAGAAACGGTCCACCTGGGGCCGCAGCTTCGAGAGCTCCGCGAGCGCTTCCTCGTAACGGAGTGCGTCGAGGTGCGCTCGCGTTCGGGGGCTGACTCCCTCGACGGCGAGGAACAGCTCTTTCTCGGCCTTCGCCGAGAGCAAGGATTCGTCTACCTCGCCCACGATTCGATCCGAGAGGATGTTCCCCACCCTCTTGAACGCGGCCGAAAGTGCGGCGAAATCCTCCGAGCCTCTGGAAGCGGCCAGGGCTTCGAGCCGTCTTTCGACCTCTTGGACCGGCCGCTCGAGAACCCCCAGGGCAAAGACGGCGTTCACCTCGTCGTAGCGATAACGGCGAGCGAAAACGAAACGCAGCCGCTCGGCAAAGAAATCGGACAGGTTTGCTTCCGCTTCCCCGTCCACGTTGGCACCTTGTTCGCGGACGCCCAAGAGGGCTTCACGAAGCAGCTCGGAAGGTGCCACCGCCACTTCGATCCCGACTCGCTCCTGGCTTTCGAGCAGAATTCGGATCGCACCGAGCGCCGCCCGCCTCAAGCCGAAGGGGTCGCTGGATCCCCGGGGAACCACACCAGCGGAGAGGAGCCCCGCCAGCGTGTCGAGCTTGTCGGCAAGAGCCACGACCGCGCCCTCGCGGTTCAGCGGAAACAGGTCGTCGGTTGCGAGACCCAGCGGGCGGTAATGGGAATAGATCGCCTTCCATACGGCTTCCGACTCTCCCTGCTCTCGCGCATACAGCCCACCCACGACGCCTTGAAGCTCGGGGAACTCGCCCACCATTCCGGTCGTCAAATCGCACTTCGCCAGCATCGCCGCCCGGCGAACTGGTGACTCACGCGCCCCGCAGCGCTCGGCGACGGCGAGAGAGAGTCGCGTCACCCGCTCGGTCTTTTCGCGGTAGCTGCCGAGCTTCGGGTGGAACAGGACGCCCTCGAGCGACGAGAGCCTCTGCTCGAGCGGCGCCTCCAGATCAGCGTCCCAGAAGAACTTCGCGTCGCGTAAGCGCGCGAGAACGACGCGCTCGGCGCCACGGCGGATGTGCCCCTTGGGGTCTGATGCCATGTTCGTCACGGCAATGAACGATGCGCGGCCGTCGAGAGGGAAGTAGTGTTGGTGATGGATGAGAACGGTATGGCGTACTTCCTCGGGGAGAGCCAAGAGCTCCGCCGGGTAGTGCCCGAGCACGGCTCCCGGCCACTCGACCATATCGGCCACCGTCTTGGCATCGATCCCGCCAGCGCGTCGAGCCTTTGCCCTCTTCTCGAGCCTTCTCAGCTCTTTCTCGAGGCGCTCCGCGCGTTGTTCTCCATCGAGAACGACGTAATGCTTCAGAAGGCCTTGCTTGAGCTCGGCGAACGAGGAGACGACGAAAGGGGCTCCCGGTTGGGCACGGTGCGGCGCGAGAAAGCGATGGCCTCTGGTCTTGTTCCCTGCCTTGACCGGGGGAGCGCCCACGACGGGGATCTCGAAGGGAATGACTCTGTCCCCGTAGATCGCGACCATCCATCGGATGGGCCTGCCGAAGGGGAGGGGCGATCCGTCAGGAAGCGTAGCGTCCCAGCTCATGAACTTCGGAAAGCTCAATGACCGCAAGACGCGCGCCATGATACCGGGCAGCAGATCCTTCGTTTTCTGGCCTCGAATGGTCCTTTCGAAGCCCACGTACTCGCCTTTCGGCGTCTGGACCGTGGCCAGCTTGCGGGCACCGAGCCCGTTCTTTTTGGCGAATCCGAGCGCGGCCATGCTCCAGTTTCCCGACTCGTCACGCGCGAGGCTGAGCGGCGGCCCGATCACTTGTTCCTTGCGGTCGTCTTGTTTCTCGGCGATCCCGGGGACGTGGACGACGAGCCGCCGTGTCGTGGCGTACGACTCCATCTTGCGACGAGCGAGAGTGAGGCCCTCGAGCTCCTTATCGACCTTCTCCTCGAGCTGGGAGACCAGTGAAGGCAGCCAGGAGCCGGGAATCTCTTCACAACCGATCTCCCAGAGGAAAGGCTTCATACCGGCACCGGGGTGAGTGACTCCACGTAGGCTCGGGCGATGGCGCAGGCCAGATCCCGTATCTTCAGGATGAGCGCGGTGCGTTCACTCACCGAGACCGCGCCCCGTGCGTCGAGTGTGTTGAACAGGTGCGAGCAGCGAAGGCAAAGCTCGTAGGCGGGCAATACCATACCGGCGCTCAAGAGGCGTTCACTTTCCTGTCGAAGATCCTCGAAATGCCGTCTCGTCATCTCGACGTTCGCGGAATCGAAGCTGAAGCGCGAGCCTTCGACCTCGTCGCGACGCCTGACTTCTCCGTACTTGATGCCTTTCGCCCACTCGAGCTCGTACACGTCGTCCACGTTTTGGAGATACATGTCGAGCCTTTCGAGTCCATAGGTTATCTCCACGGAAATGGGCGATAGCTCGATCCCGCCCGCCTGCTGGAAGTAGGTGAACTGGGTGATCTCGAGTCCATCGAGGAGCACCTGCCAACCGATGCCCCAGGCTCCGATCGTCGGAGACTCCCAGTCGTCCTCTTCGAAGCGGATGTCGTGCTCACGGGGCTCGATGCCACAGGCCCGCAGGCTCCGGAGGTACTGATCCTGGATGTCGTGCGGTGAGGGTTTCAGGATTAGCTGAAGCTGGTGGTGCTTGTACAGGCGATTGGGGTTGTCCCCGTATCGCCCGTCGGTGGGGCGCCGCGACGGCTGGACGTAGACGACCTTCCAGGGCCTCGGCCCAAGCACTCGGAAAAACGTCTCGGGATGCATCGTGCCCGCTCCCATCTCGAGATCGTAGGGCTGGTGGACGAGCACACCCCGATCCGACCAGAACTTCGTGAGCTTGAAGACGAGCTCCTGAAAATTCACGGCTTCGTTCGTCGCAACATATCTTCGAATACGCGATGCGATTTCAGCTCTTTGTCGAGGTGCTCCTGCACGATGCGAAGCGAGAGGGATCCGA
>DATIBD010000057.1:0-4052 GCA_035457705.1 Vicinamibacteria bacterium | reverse complement strand
TTCACACCAAGAACGTTCCGCTGGCGTCGGATGTCTCTCTCGAGACCATCGCCGCCGAGACGCCGGGCCTGGTCGGCGCCGAGCTGCGCAATCTGGTCAACGAGGCGGCTCTGCTGGCGGCGCGCACGGACACGAGCGCGGTCCGCGCCGAGGATTTCGCGGAAGCGCTCGAGAAGATCACCCTCGGACCGGCTCGCAACATTCTGTTGAAGCCCGCCGATCGGGAGCGTACCACGTACCATGAGGCAGGCCATGCCTTGCTCGCGATGTTGGTGCCCGGCAGTGACCCAGTGCACCGCGTCTCGATCGTGCCGCGCGGTATGCCACTGTTCTGAAACCTAGCGATCCGAGGCATCCTTTGTCTGCTCGCCAAAGAGTGCGAGCGACGAAGGAGGTAAACGATGGCGCGTGACGATGCATTCCGCCGTGAGCGGTTCCTCAAGACCGGCAAAGGCAAGCGCTTTTTGAAGAATCGACTCAGTGCCTATCTCGAAAGATTAGCTGGAACAAGTTGGAACGGCACTAGCAGACCGAGACAGCGAGAGCACGCGCGATATTTCTTGCCTTAGCGTCTATCGCGGAGCTCCGCGGAGACGGATTCTTCGAAAGCCGATAGGCGTCGGTTAGTCTAAGGTAAGCTTGCGCAAGCCTGTGCGAATCGATTGAGCCAAGGGTACGCATATATGAGTTCCCATAAGAATCTACGGCAAACCCGTTGGTGTAATTCATTCTCTCCTCCGAATCATCATCATCACCGTCGCGAGCAATAGCGCCTCCTTGGAAGTCGGGGGCGTCAAGTGTAACCCGGCATCTTATCTGCCTGCATACCCCGTGCCAGGAGTCGATCGGTATGGGAGGAGCAGATCTACTGTGCTTTCCGTGGGAGGCGGGTCGAGCATAATCGGCGCGCCAGGCGAGCCGGAGCACCCACGACCCCAATTTCTTGGAGACGCTTCGCGAATTGGCGGCGATGGACGAAGCCGTTCGTCGTCGATCGCTGCGGCGTCATGGATTCTGCGGGAACGTATTACGCGGTGCCCGCCCGGTCTCTGAGGGGGTGGATTGTAGATTGTTCCTCTGTTCCACCTTCGGACTTGGGCTTCTGCTCCGCCGCCGATCTTCGTATCTTGTGTCTGCCTACAGAGAAAGAGCAATGGGTCGGTGAGATGGGACGGTGGCACGAGGGTTGCTTTTGATTAGGAGCATCGGTGCCGCTTCGTACGGAACGAGAGGATGTAGACACGAGACGTGCGGGCCCCATTCACGGGGAGTAACAAAGATGAAGAGAACCATTCGGCCGCGGTCAGTTTCTGCGGGAAGCCGAGTGGCAGCTTCCGATGCTCAACGATCGGAGCGCCGATCGTTACCTCAACGAGACCATCCCGAAGCTAGCGGTAGGAACAGCGTCCCTGGCGCATTCAAAGATCTCGCTCCGATTGACGACGAAGTCGCCGCTCGTTGACGGGATGTCCCCACCGGCGTCCCAAAGCGAAATTGGTTTCGCCGGCGAGGGGTCCACAAGCACACTGTGAGCTGAGCGGAAGACGATGGCGAATCCACAAACTGACGAGGCAACGACACCTCCGGTCGGCCGCGGGGCCATGGGCCCGAAAAACGCTGCTTCCGGTCAAAAGCGTATGCGGCCGCAGCCTTGGTGGCTGATTTTCCTGGCGCTCGTGGTCGCCAACTACCTTTTGACCCGAGTGTTCTTCCCGGAGCCATCGTCGATTACGGTCTCTTACACGTTCTTCAAGAAACAGGTTGAGGCAGGCAACGTCGCTTACGTTACCAGTACCGGGGACTCGATCCGCGGCAGTTTCAAAAAGGAGGTCACCTACCTTCCGGAGATGCCGGCGCCGGGTCCCCAAGCGCAAGGTACGACGCAACCCGACCAATCGGAAACGCGTTCTGCGACGCGGTTCGAGACCCGGCGCCCTGTCTTCGCCGACCCGGGTCTCGAAAGGCTGCTCGAAAAGAAGGGTACCGTGATCGAGGCGGTGGACGAGAGCCGTTCGCCATGGTTCACGCTTCTGGTTGGCTTCGCTCCCACGCTGTTGTTGATCGCGGGCTTCGTCTGGATCAGTCGCCGCGCCTCGGCGGCCGGTGGAGGGCTCTTCAGCCTTGGGCGCAGCCGCGCGAAGCGATACAGTGAGGAAGCATCGAAGGTCACTTTCGACGATGTCGCCGGGGTCGACGAAGCCGAGAATGAGCTCATCGAGATCGTCGACTTCCTGAAACAACCCGCGAAGTACCAGCGGCTCGGTGGAACCGCACCCAAGGGTGTGCTTCTGATTGGTGCGCCCGGAACCGGCAAGACGCTGCTGGCGCGGGCGATCGCCGGTGAGGCGGGCGTCCCCTTCTTCAGCCTCAGCGCCTCGGAGTTCGTCGAGATGATCGTTGGCGTGGGCGCGTCGCGCGTCCGCGACCTGTTCAAGCAGGCACGGGAGGCGGCGCCGTCGATCGTCTTCATCGACGAGTTGGACGCCATCGGCCGGACGCGCGGCGGGGGCGTGCAGCTCGGCGGCCACGACGAGCGCGAGCAGACTTTGAACCAGATCCTGACCGAGATGGACGGCTTCGACTCGCGGGAAGGCGTTATCGTCCTGGCCGCGACCAACCGTGTCGACGTGCTCGACCTGGCGCTGCTGCGACCGGGCCGCTTCGACCGCCGAATCGTCGTCCATCGTCCCGACCGCGCCGGCCGCGCCGCAATTCTCAAGGTTCACACCAAGAACGTTCCGCTGGCGTCGGATGTCTCTCTCGAGACCATCGCCGCCGAGACGCCGGGCCTGGTCGGCGCCGAGCTGCGCAATCTGGTCAACGAGGCGGCTCTGCTGGCGGCGCGCACGGACACGAGCACGGTCCGCGCCGAGGATTTCGCGGAAGCGCTCGAGAAGATCACTCTCGGACCGGCTCGCAACATTCTGTTGAAGCCCGCCGATCGGGAACGTACCGCTTACCATGAGGCAGGCCATGCCTTGCTCGCGATGTTGGTGCCCGGCAGTGACCCAGTGCACCGCGTCTCGATCGTGCCGCGCGGTATGGCGCTGGGAGCAACGTATCAACTCCCCGTCGACGATCGGATCAGCTATGCCGAAGACTACCTGCGGGCCCGAATCACCACCGCACTCGGCGGTCGGGCAGCCGAGAAGCTCGTCTACGGAGTGGTGACGACCGGCGCCGAAAATGACCTGCAGCAGGTCACGGAGATCGCCCGTCACATGGTGCTGCGCTGGGGAATGAGTGACAAACTCGGACCGATCAGCTTTGTTGCCCCCCAGGACGAGGGCCTGCCGCCGGCGTTCCAGCACCAACCCTACAGCGAGACCACCTCGGAGCTGATCGACGCTGAGGTCAGGGCCATCGTTGACGGGAGCCACCGCGAAGCCGAACGGCTGCTGGGCACGAACCGCGACAAGCTGGATGGTCTCGCTCAGGCCCTCCTGAAAGCGGAATCGCTCGATGCGAAAGAGATCCGGGAAGCGACCGGCCTTACCGAACCGAACGACGAGATTGAGGGCGAGGGCGATGCCTCACCCCTTCGAGCAGGCGCCGAATAAGCGGCCCCGTTCCTCGCGGCACACGAACGCGTACAACCGGGCGGACTCGAGACCCCCAACGCTCGACTAGCAGACCGCGAGGCAGCGAGAGCACGCGCGATGCTTCTTGCCTTTGCGTCGATCGCGGAGCTCCGCGGGAGACGGACTCGCTCCCGAGCACCCCGCCTGGGTCAAAGCTGCTAATCGTCGATGACGAAGGTGAGCATCATGTTGAGCTGGTTACTCCGTGATGGAGCCTTTGTTCAACTGACCTGGTGTTCCTTGATCCATGCGCTCTGGACATTGCGGATCGTCTTGTTCGCCCTCTCGATACCCTGTTGGATCGCATCCTCGAAGCTCTTCGTCGAAGTAGCGCTGATCTCGGAAACCTTTGCTACTGACATCTCATGCTTCCTTGATTTTTGGTCAAGCTCAGCGCACTGAGCTCAACCGGGAGAAGACGCCGAGCGCCCGGAGAATCCAGATGAGTAGCGCTGCGCCGAGAACGGCTAC
>DATIBD010000056.1:0-4730 GCA_035457705.1 Vicinamibacteria bacterium | reverse complement strand
GGGGGAGTCGCGATGGTGCGCGTGGCGACGCCCGAGCCGATCTACGTGAAGCTGACGCACCGTGCCGTCGCCCAGCTCGGCCTCGAAGCTCGGGCATCGGTTCATCTGATCGTGAAGACGCATTCGATCCATCGTCTCGGGTAAGTGGAGTGGGGGGTCGGTCGCGTCTCCGCGCCATATGGGGAGTCTCATTTCAGCTATCGTCCATCCCGAACGAGGCGCTCCAGCAGAGTGTGCCAGTCGATCTCCCGGAACCGGCGAGTTACGATTTTCTATCAGTTTCCAGGAGTCCCTGATCGTCAACGATGCTTCGATGCCTGTGCCTACAGCACCGCAGGGAACCTACGGTGAACGTTGGTAACGTCACCGCTGTGGACATCAATTCGCAACCTGGCGGGCGCACCCCCAATTAGTGCATCCATCGCTTGGAGCAGCAACCAGGGGAACGCTGTTCTTAACGTAACGGTGTCAGGCTATATCGTCCCCATCGACAGCCCAACCCTTTCACCGTAATCAACTTCAAATCGCACAGTGCCCCTGGGTCCATTAATGGCTCAGGTGCACGACTACGTGTCGGTTGCTGGGAAGTGTTTTACACTGCTCCCCCGAAGCCACCAACGAGCCGTTCGTCAAACTCTCCCCCGGCGATACGCCGGCGTCGTCCGCCGTCTCTGAATCGCCCTGGAAGAATTTCGTCTCAGTCCGAAGGTCGCGGAGTTCCGCGGAGAGCCCGAACAAACTCAATTGCGGGAGCGAAATGTTTCGGCCCGGCCGGCCATGTACGTGCGAGGGTTACGAACCTTCCGATGAGACCCCACTCGAAGTCATTCGAGATGAATCTTGGTACTCGATGTATTGCACGGCTGGCGGTGATGGTAAGGGGTTTCGCACCCGGGCCGGTGCGAGAAGCCGGTAAACGGTTTCTTGATGGCGAAGGCGTCGTCAACGTTCAGTTAAAGATGTCACTGGATACAAGGACGGTGTCGCCACGAGGACCGCGGGACGTGTAGGTGGGCCGCAGCTCGGGCAGTATTACGCGATCGATGCGATGAAGAGAACGGTATCAGCAAATCGCTCCGACTCGCATCGTCGCCTCCGTGAGGGTTCGGGCTGTCAATGCCACCATGTTGTCGAGCCTGCGAGCTGCCGCGGGCTCGGTTAAATCTGGACGATGCGGCCGTATAGTAGGGGGAGTAAACCATGCGCTTATGGGTGTGCTGCATTTCGTGCCTCATCCTGGTTGCGGCTCTCGCCTTCGGGCAAGAGCGCGATCCCGCCGACGAGGCCAAGATTTACGAGGCACTCGTCTCGGTCGCCCCCGAGGCCGTGAGCGACTTCCGCTCGGCCACGGAAGCGATGGACACCGGCGACCGAGAGACGGCGGAGATCCGATACCGGGCGGTCCTCGTGCGGGCGCCCGACTTTGTGCCCGCTCTCCGGCGGCTCAGCTATGTCGCCGCCGATGATGAGGAGGCCCTCGTTCTCGGGCGCCGAGCCTATGAGCTCGACAATCACGCATACAACTTGATGGCGGTCTTGGAGGCGCTTCTTCGTTTCCAGGAGTACGCGCGCCTCAGAGAGGCGAGCGATCTCGCGGAGCGCCTCATCGGGGAGCTACCCGAGGATCCGGTCGCCCTCCAGCTCGTCGCCATGGCGGCTCTGCGCACCGAGAACAGGGAGCTCTTGAGGCGAGCCACGAGCGGCTTACGTCAGGTGGATCCGGACAACGTCGGGACCCACTACTTTTCGGGAATCGAGGCGGCGATCGACGGGGACTGGGAGCGGGCCGAGGCCGAAGTCGAGCAGGCGCGCGCTCTAGGTCTATCCGACGAGGAGGCGGAGAGGCTCCTGTCGAATGCGGGCATTCGAGACCGGGCCCGCAATTGGCGCTACGTACGCTACGCCGGATTCGCCGCCCTGGGCTGGGCGTCGGGCCTCGTCCTCTTGACCGTCGTCGGCATTGTCCTTTCGAAGCTCACGCTGCATACCATCGAGGGACAGTCGCCTCAGCTGACGGGCGATCCCGACGCCTCGGTTCGCATCATGCGCCGGCTCTACCAGTTCGCGCTCGCGGTGACGTCGTTCTACTTCTATCTTTCCGTTCCCTTCGTCTTCCTCCTCGTGTTCGGAGTGGGAGGCGGACTCATCTATGCTCTTCTGGCGCTCGGGTACTTGCCGGTCAAGCTTCTCATCATCGCCCTGGTGCTGATGGTGGTCACGACCTGGGCGATGCTGAAGGGCCTTTTCGCTCGCAGAGAGGACGCAGATCCGGGAGAGCGGATCGCGGAACAAGATGCACCGGCGCTCTTCTCCGTGCTTCGCGAGGTCGCGGAGAAAGTTCGCACGCCGATGGTGGATACGGTGTTCGCGGTCCCGGACGCGCGCGTAGCGGTGTTCGAGCGGGGCTCGACGCTCGCACACTTGCGACATCGGGGCGAGCGATGTCTCCTCCTCGGCCTCGGGGTCTTGGAGGGCATGCGCCTGTCGCAGCTCAAAGCGATTCTCGCGCACGAATACGGACACCTTTCGAACCGGGATACCGCCGGCGGGGAGCTCGCGCTGCAAGTGCGACGCTCCATCACGTCGAGCGCGGAGACGATGGCCGTTTCCGGCGCGGCTACGTGGTACAACCCGGCCTGGCTCTTCTTGAACCTCTTCTTACTGCTCTATCTGCGAATCTCTCACGGCGCGTCACGCCTTCAGGAAGTCCTCGCGGACCGGTGGGCCGTCCTCGCCTATGGTAAGAGAGCCTTTGCCGACGGCCTCCGGCACGCCGTTCGGCGGGCGGTCGAGTTCGATTTCCTCACCAACAACGAAATCCACCAGGCCTTGAGGGAAGGGCGTGCGCTCGCGAACCTCTACCGACTCGACGTGCCCTTGAAATGGAACGAGGGAGCGGAGCATTCCCCCGAGGCGAAAAGCCCGGCCGATGCCATCGAGAACGCGTATCAGGAAGCCCTCTCGGCCGTCGCCTCACCCTACGACAGTCATCCGCCGCCGAATCAGCGGATTGCCTGGGTAGAGAAAGTGACGGGTGCGCCCGAGTTCGCGAACGAGGACCGAGACGCGTGGAGCCTATTTCCCGACCGGGCGAAGTTCGAAGAGCGCATGACGGCGCAGGTGCACGAGAACGTTCAAGCGATGCTCGCCCAGCAAGAGCTCTACGAACAGCAGATGGCCGAAGCCCAAGACGGCGACGAGATCACCTCGATCGGTAATTTGAGATCGCGATGACGACACATTTTGGAGGCGCCAGCGTCGCCCAAGGAGAAGATACGGACTCGTCCGATTCCGAATCGCTGGCGTAGCGGGGTGAGCGGCCGAAGGAGATCGACCCTCGCCTGGAAGCCATTGCCCGCACCCTGGGAAGGGGCCGGCTCGGCGTGTTCTTCACGGTGAGTCTCCCCCCTCGCCTCGCGGGGAATCCTCGCCGGGTTCATTCTCGCTTTCTCTCGCGCTCTGGGCGAGTTCGGCGCGACCATCATGGTGGCGGGCAACATCCCTGAAGAGACTCAGACGCTCTCGCTCGCCATCTTTCAACTCGTGCAGCTCGGTCGCGATCCCGATGCCTATCGTCTGGCTGCCGTCACCGTGCTGGTGGCGTTCGTTGCGATCTGGCTCGCCGACCGGCTTTCGAGACGGCCTCGGTCGAAATCCATCGCTCTCCGATGATCCACGTCACCGTGCGGCTTCCGCTCGACTCTTTCGAGCTCGAGCTGTCGCTCGACATGAAGGAGCCTATGACCGCTCTGTTCGGCCCCTCCGGCGTGGGAAAGACGTCGCTTCTCGAGACGATCGCCGGCCTCCGTCAACCTGCCGAGGGAGAGATCCGGATCGACGGGGAGCTGTTGTTCTCATCGAGCAAAAGAGTCTGGTTGCCACCGGGGCTGAGGCGCGTCGGTTACGTGCCCCAGGATGCTTTGCTCTTTCCCCACATGAGCGTTCGCCGCAATCTCGGTTATGGAATGCGCGTCGACGAAGGCTCGATCCCTTTCGACGCCGTGGTCGACGCCCTCGAGGTCGGCCACTTGCTCGATCGCGCGCCCAGGACCCTTTCCGGCGGCGAGCGTCAACGGGTCGCACTGGGCCGGGCTCTCCTGAGCGGACCGCGGCTACTCCTGTTGGACGAGCCGCTCGCGGCGCTCGATGTCGGTCTCAAAGAGCGCATCCTCCCTTACCTTCATCGGGTCCGCGACCACCACCGCATACCGGCCCTGGTGGTAACTCACGACGTCTTCGAGGTTCTGACGCTATGCGACGAGGTCGTCGTCCTCGAGCGCGGCCGCGTCGCCGGCCGAGGAGCCCCCCGGGCGGTGCTCGCGCGGCCCGGCGAAGGGGGCGAGTTCTACCGCGGACGTTTCGAGAACCTGCTCGATGTCCGAGTCGTCGCCCAGGAGCCCGAAGAGGGAATCACTCGAGTTCAGACAGGTGCCGGGCTGGAGCTCGTAATCCCTCATCGTCCCGACCTTTTGGGCAGGCAAGAGCTCGTCGGGATATTTGCGGAGGACGTACTCCTGGCGCGCAAGCCTCCCGAGGGTCTGTCGGCGCGGAACCTGATACCCGGTATCGTCGAGGCCATCGACGAGCGCGGGGGAGTCGCGATGGTGCGCGTGGCGACGCCCGAGCCGATCTACGTGAAGCTGACGCACCGTGCCGTCGCCCAGCTCGGCCTCGAAGCTCGGGCATCGGTTCATCTGATCGTGAAGACGCATTCGATCCATCGTCTCGGG
>DATIBD010000055.1:0-38443 GCA_035457705.1 Vicinamibacteria bacterium | reverse complement strand
TGATCGTCGCGCTCCCGTTCTGGTTCGCCGCCGGGCTCACCGTCACCGTACGGCTCGCTCCGCTGCCTCCGAATACGATGTTCCCGTTCGGGACCAGCGTCGGGTTGCTCGAGCTGCCAGAGACCACAAGACTTCCCGCAGGCGTCTCCGCATCGCCCACCGTGAACGCGATCGCCCCCGTCGGCGTGTTCTCCGAAGTCGTCTGATTTCCAATGTCGCTAACCGTTGGCGGGTCGTTCACCGCAGTCACCGTCAGCACGAACGTGTCGCTCGACGTCGCCGCTCCATCGCTCACCGTCACCGTGATCGTCGCATTTCCGTTCTGGTTCGCCGCCGGGCTCACCGTCACCGTACGGTTCGCTCCGCTGCCTCCGAATACGATATTCCCGTTCGGGACCAGCGTCGGGTTGCTCGAGCTGCCAGAGACCGAAAGACTTCCCGCAGGCGTCTCCGCATCGCCCACAGTGAACGCGATCGCCCCCGTCGGCGTGTTCTCCGAAGTCGACTGATCGCCGATGTCGCTCACCGTCGGCGGATCGTTCACCGCAGTCACCGTCAGCACGAACGTGTCGCTCGACGTCGCCGCTCCATCGCTCACCGTCACCGTGATCGTCGCGCTCCCGTTCTGGTTCGCCGCCGGGCTCACCGTCACCGTACGGCTCGCTCCGCTGCCTCCGAATACGACGTTCCCGTTCGGGACCAGTGTCGGGTTGCTCGAGCTACCAGAAACTACCAGGCTTCCTGCCGGTGTCTCCGCGTCGCCCACCGTGAACGCGATCGCGCCCGTCGGCGTGTCTTCTGACGTCGTCTGGTTTCCGATGTCACTCACCGTCGGCGGGGTGTTGCCGTTCACCGTGACCTTGACCGTGTCCTGGCCGAGAACACCAAGACCATTTGTTACGAAGGCAGTGATGTTGTGCGCACCGGACGACAGCGCCGTCGTGGTGAAGGTCGCGCCGGTCCCCACGACGCCATCGACATTCGAGGTCCAGGTAAGGCTCGACGACAGATCGCCGTCCATTCCATCCGAAGCCGTCGCCGAGAAACTCACCGACTCCCCGATGCCATAAACCGCACCATCGGCCGGAGCCGTGATGTCGACCACAGGCGAGACATCTCCGTTGCACGATGCGCTTCCCGAATCGGAGAACGAAGCGCCCGCGACAGGGATGAATTCCCAGTCGTAGCTGTTGGGCCACAACGTCAGCTTCAGAACGCCGAAGCTCGTGTTGTCCCGCACTTCGCTGTTGGCGGCAATCGTTATACCCAGCGAGCCTAGTTCCACCCCGCCGGTCCCTACGACGAATTGCCGCATCCCGGTCGGGTCGGCGGCACCGTTCGCGTTCTGGGGCGCGAAGCGCTCGTAACTGTGCTTGTGGCCAGTCAGAACGAGGTCCGCGCCGGCCTCGTTCAGGATCTGCCAGAAATCAGCGACACCGCTACTACCGCCACCGGAAGAGAACAGGGGGTGATGCCAGATCGCAGCCGTGCAGGTCGTTCGGTGGGCGGCGAGATCGGCCGCAAGCCACTGTCCCTGGGCAGAATTCGGCTGACATCCGACCTCGGTGCAGTTGCTGTTCAGAATGACGACGTGCCAAGCACCGATGTCGAAGCTGTAATAACCCTTGTCCGGGTCCCCGGCAGCGGGGCCGAAATAGTTGAAGTATCCCGCGGCGCCGGGAGTGTGGTATTCGTGATTGCCGAGGGCCGGAACCGTCCTCGTCTTGTGACGGCCCCAGCTCGGTTCGTAGCATTGAGCGAACTCGAGATCGGTTCCGTCTTGATACGCCGTGTCCCCCGCAGCCATCACCGTGCCAGGAATATCGTCGAGCAGGTCCGCGGTCAGCTCGTCTCCGTTGCTCAGACAATCGGCGATGTCACCGGCCCCGACCAACACCGAAGGCTCACCCGTAGCGACCGCGATGCTGATTTGAGCTTGGCTCGATAGGCCGCCACCGTCCTGGACCGAAGCGGTGATCGTGTGACTTCCCACCGAAAGGCCGTTGGTCGTCACCACCCCGCCCGCTCCGAGGAGTCCATCGATACTCGATGTCCAGGTCAGGGCTGAGGTGAGATCCCCATCCTCGAAATCGGCCGCGGTCCCCGTAAAAACGATCGTCTCGCCAACGAAGAAGGTCCTTCCGTTCGCGGGGGATCCGATGGTCACGCTGGGAGGATCGTTCTCTCCGATCGTGACGGCGATCAGAGCCGTGTCGGTGGCGACCAGACCGCTGCTATCGGACACGGCCGCCGAAATCGTATGGGTTCCCAGGGATAGATCGGAGCGAGAGAAGCCAGTTCCAGTTCCCAGAACACCATCCCGGTCGGACTCCCAAACGATGACTCCGCTCAAGTCACCGTCCTCAGGATCCGTTGCAACAGCCACGAACGTAACTGGGGTGCCTTGCTCGAAGCTCGCACCTTCGTTGGGAGACTCGATGCTCACGATCGGGGGGTCGCTGAGACGGTACACGATATGGAGAAGCGGCGCGCCCTGCGAATCGCCGTTGAACGACTCGGCTACACGCTCCCCCGTCCCGCTGACGATGAGAACCATCGCGTTGCCGCTGGACCAGCCCGGACGATCAATCAGCTCTTGAACGATCGGCGTGAGATTTGGTGTTCGCTGATCCGGCCCGGCCGCTCCGCCGACAGGCCAGGGTGGGGGGAACCAGGCAACCGAAGCGCTTGTTCTCGGCCTGGAGGAGACGTTGGCGGCCGCCGTCGTGAACGTGGGCGGGTTGTCGCTCGCTTGCCCTTCGATCAGGAGAGTCGTCGGATTCGAGGGGACCTCGTCCACTTGAAACTGAACGTAGGCATTGACGATCGTTGCCCCTGGAAGTATTTCGACGTTGGAGAACCGCAAGCCAACCGTTTGATTGAAGCCCCCGTCGTATACCATTTCCAGATCGGAGCTGGAAAGATCCACCGCCACCGGGCCTTCCTCCGCATCATCGGAGCTCTTCTGGATTCGGACGTCGACGACGCTTTCACCCCCGGTTCCCGCCACCGTGATCGTGATCGTGTCGGCGTCAAGCAGCTCACCGTCATCCGCATCCAACTGCAGAATATAGACGCCCGGCAAAGGGAAGCTCACCGTCGTGTCCTGAGCATTGGGGTTGGCGAAGGTCGCGTTGGCGGGACCACTCGACTGGCTCCAAGTCGTGGTGAGTGATGAAGTCGAGGGGACGCCGTCGTCAGTCACCGTCCCGTCGAGCACCGCGACTTCGGGGAACGTGATGGATTGGTCCGGGCCGGCGAAAACGGAAGGAGGTTGATTTCCAGGCGACACGCTTCCCGGGATGGAGATCTCATAGACTTTTCCATCGTTCTCGTTCGGATCGGTGTCGTTGTCGACGCCGCGCGCCGCGACCCAGAGGCTCATCGAGAGCGGGTCGATGCTTCCGGGGCCGTAGGCTAGCCCGGCCGGCTTCAACGCGTTGGCAAAGGAAATGTCGATGGTTCGAAGCAGCAATCCATCGGTCGTTACATGCGCTACCTGCGAAGCCGGCTTGCCAACGATATAGAGGTGGCCCCCGTCCGTATCGAAGGCGATTCCTTCGGGATCCGACACGCCGAGGCTGGCGGTATCGAAGCTCGTGACCTGATCGTCGCCTGCCGGCGGCACGCCATCGAACAGTCCGTTGGTACCGGGGTCCACCCGGTAAACTTCACTGTTGACCCCATCGACGATAAAGAGCACATCGGACCAAGTGTCGTAAGTAATCCCCTCCGGATCGCCGCTGCCAAAGACGGCGGTCGCGAACGATGTGACGGTATCGTCGGACGTCGCATAGGTCCCATCCGACCCCGGATCGATCTCGTAGACGTGAGGATTCGTGTCGTCGGAAATGAAGAGATGGAGATTATTGGGGTTGAACGCCACGCCCGTCGGCTCGTCCGAATAGGCCAGTGTATTGAAGCCATCGACGACGTTCCCCGAAAACGTCAGCTCGAAAACGTTCACCCCTTGATAGAGGCTCGTTTCGTTGACCTCGGAATCGCTCATCAAAAAATTTCCTGTCGAGGTGAGATAGGCGATGCCGGCCGGATCGGGACTCGGAGGCGACAACAGCGATGTGTCGATGACCTGAACGAGGGTGCCGGTCGCCGTGGGTGCCATTGCCGTCGGCGCGATCGTCGACAGCTCGTAAAGGTTCGTCGTGGCTGCCGCCCGTGAGAATCGCGCCCTCGAGCCGGCGGTCAGATCCTCGGTCGGCGAAGGAGCGCCCAACTCGCTTCCGTCATTCAGGTAGAGGTTCCAGACGTTGGAATCGTCCGTCGAATCCGTGCTCGGCGCGAACGCCATGCCGGTCACCCTGGCCAGACTCACGTGGGACACATAGCGACTGGCCACGACGATGCCCTCCGGAGTGAGCTCGAACACTCGACGTTGCGGAGGACTCAACACGTACAGATGCCGGGTCGAAGGATCGAAAGCGATACCCAGCGGGTCCGTCAGCCGAGTCCGAGACAAGTCGACCGACTCGACGGGAACGACGCGATCGGCGTGGATATCCGGCTTCAGAACAAGGAGTCGCGGGCCGGAGCCGTCGAGGACGTAAACGTCCCCCGTCGCCGGATCCGATGTCAGCCCTCGAGCATCCCCGAGCGCGAGGGGCTCGCTCAAATACCCGGCTTCCGCTCCGGTCTCTCTAAAAGCATTCCGATCTACCCGAAGGAAGAACAATCGATCTTCGATTACTGCCAGCAGGCGGTGACCATAGTTGTCGAACGTTGCATTGAGCGGATCCTGGATCGAAAACGGCATGCCGACGCGTCTGCGCAAAGTGCCCAGAGGTTGCATCAAGCCGAGCTCCGAGTAATCCATGGCGCGATCCTCGTTCGCAAGCAAGACGACGAACGAATCGGCCCGCGTGGAGAAGCCGAGGCCCGCGGCATGCGTTTCGGTCCATTCCGCCGCCGGAAGAGTGCGAACCAAATGTACATCGCGATCGGGCTTCTGGGCCGCTCCCAAGGTGGCCATCAAAGATGAAATGGCCAGACCGATCGTGACACCACGTCCCACCCGGTGCTTCGGCCCGGAAAAAGGCCGGCCGCCTCGGGCGCGTGAGATCAAGGACCGCATATTCCCCGTCCTCCCGACACAACGTTTCCGTTCGGTAACGCTCTCGAGGATGGGGATCTTGCGACCGAGAGCCCATCAAGCTGGGGTGTCTCGAGGAGTAGGAAGCAGCGCGGTGGGGGATTCGGCTAGTTCCCAACCCAACCGTTCAAACAAACATTTATATAACGCGTTCCCGCGCATAGTCAACGACTATCGTTCGTTTCTGTCGGCCCGACCAGGCGTTAATGATGCGTCGTCGCAGCACCTTCACCGCGCTTGTACGCTGCCTCGGCCTGTCGCAGAAGCTCCATCGCCTCGCCAGGTCCGCCCCAACCCCGGAACTCGGTGACGCCGGGCCCGTCGTAGCCGAGAAACCAAAGCTTCAGTATCTCCAGAACCGTGGGGTAGTCGCGTTCGAGATCGGCGATATCGTGCAAAGCGGTGAAGGGGCTCGGTAGCGTAGTTTCCAAGGGAACGCCAATCAGCTTATCGTCGATTTCCCCTTCATCCAGAAGCCTCAGAACTCCGATCACCCGCACTCGAGAGACTTCCGCCCGTCCCATTGCCGGCCCGATCACCAGGACGTCCAGGGGATAGCCGTCTCCCCCTTCACTCTTGGGGAGGAGCGTAGACGGGATCAGGCCATAGTTGCCCGGGTATCCGAGGAACGGAACCACGCGGGGAACCCCCTCCCGGTATTCCCATTTGAGCTCGCCGGAATCGGGCTCGACCTCGAACTTGGCGGTGGTTCCGGCGGGAATCTCGACCACCGCATTGACGGTTCCATCGGCGTTCCGGGCGGGAATCTCGTCGACGAGGTGAGAGGGCGCGACGACCGTCTCCTCATCAGGCGAAGAAGCCCAGGGCGAAACGATGGCACCCCCCGCCAGAACACGCATCCTTTCATTGGCGAGTGCTCCAGCGTCCGTCTGTCGCCTGTCGCTGGATTCGCACGCGATAAGAGAAGCCACGAAGCAAGATACACACACCTTGGCGCAATTGCGCCCAACGAAACGCGCCTGCATAAACCTCTCCCTGAGCGGTGTTTTCGATTTCATTGTACCGTCTGGCGAGGTACCGCGCCTAGGATCCACACGAAATTGAACCTTTCACCCTGGCCGGCGGTAGTAAACAACAATGAGCCATATGTGTCCCTTTTGCGCCGAGCCGGTTCAGGCGGCGGCTGTAATCTGCCCGCATTGCCGGAGCCGTTTGGACGCTTCCAGCGAGAACGAAGCCTATCGGAATCGCCTCGGGCGACAAATAGGCGGTGTAGCCATCGGACTTTCGCATTCGCTCGGCGTCTCGGTCACCTTGTTGCGGCTCCTGTTCATCGTTTTCACCTTCGTGAGCTTCATCGGTCCGATCGTCTACGTGACGATGTGGCTCCTGCTTCCTAACGAACCAGGCGGACTGGCCCCTCTCGCCGGGTTTCTCCGCTCGCTCGATGGCGAAAATAGGGGCGGCACCTCGCTCCTCGAGCGCGGTATCCAATGGCTCCGTCGACATCTCGATAGACTCCAGCAATGGTACCGGTCGAAGAAAGGGTCGGCGGAGGAGGTCTCCTGAGTGCGACGTCGGGCTCACCCTCGGATGAAGAGCTCGCCCGAAAGATGTTCGCAGGAGACGAAAAGGCCGCTCTACGCCTCGTGGAGCGCTATCAGCGACCTTTGTTCGGATTCCTGTATCGCTTCTCGCGTAATGCCGCCGATGCCGAAGAGCTTTTTCAAGAAACGTTTCTGCGCGCCATCCGGGCGAGCGTTAGTTACGACGCGCGTCGACGGTTCAAGCCATGGATATACACCATCGCGCTCAACCTGGCTCGTGACCGTGCCAACCGGCTCGCTCATGCCGCCAATCCGGAGCTTCGCCGCGAGGATGAATTGCCCGACACGGACGGGAGAGATCACGAAGCGGATTGGATTTCGCGCGCCGATCTGCTGCGGGCGCTCTCGACCCTCCCTGAGACTCATCGTGAGGTGATCGTGCTGAAGTACTTTGAGGGCTTGGAAGAGGCCGAGATCGCGGAGGCCTGCGATATTCCACGAGGTACCGTCAAGAGCCGGCTCCATCATGGTTTGCGAAAGCTTCGTGCCGTATTGAGCCGAGAGCAGTCATGACGGCGGAACGGTTGCTCGAGACGGTGGCGGGAACAGGGTACGAGGTCCCCGAGGGGTTGGTCCGGAGGACTCTGGCGCGTCTCGGAGCCGATCTGGAGCACCGGAGATCCGTCCGACGCACAGTCGTGCGACGGGTCTCTCTCGTTGGGGTTCTGAGCCTGCCTTTCGTTGCCTTTGTCAGCCTGGCCGAGGTCTTGCTGCTCCACAGCACGCTCGACCGTTACCTGCCTTCCCCCGCCGCGAGTTTTTTGACGTCCGCGTTCGCGACTTCCCTGCTCCTCGCTCTCGCGCTCGCGTACGGCTCGCTTCCTCTCCTGGCGATCTGGGGTTTTCGCCTTCGTGAGGGCACAGCATGAGTACCAAAACCTGTCCTTTTTGCGCAGAGGAAATCAAGGAAGCCGCGGTGAAGTGCCGCTACTGCGGAAGTATGCTCGCACCTAGACCGAGTGCCTCCGAGTGGTACCGGGATATCGATGGCCGGATGGTGGGTGGCGTTTGCTCTGGGCTCGGACGACATTTCGGGATTCCAGCCACCGCGCTTCGTATCGCCTTCGTGATCGCCACGTTCGCCGGAGGGTGGGGTCTTCTGATCTACTTCGCCCTCTGGATCATCATGCCAGTTGGGCGGAAACCGGCATCGGAGTCGCCGCCGCTGCCCCAGGAAACGGAGAAGACGTAGGAGGGGTGGAGGGAGTATCATAATAGTTGACTCCCCATGTACAACCGGTTCCTGCCTTGGCTGATCATCCTCGTCGCCTGCGAGGAGCCGCCCGCGCCGCCCCCCCCCGAGCCCAAAACGCTCGTCTTCGACATGAAAACCGTCGAGGATACCCTGGCCGGTTGCACCGCGGGCGCCCCCGATTGTGCTTACGTTCGCTTCGATCATGCGACTCTGGTCGAGACCCCGCCCGAGCTCTTTGACGGCGCGGAAGCCATTGTCGATGCAATCGAACAATTTCTGTCGAGACCCCTGCGAGAAGGGCAGGAAGGCGGCCCCCCGCAGCGCCTGGCCGAGCGCTTCCTGAGGGAGTACCGGGCGCGCGATGACCCATCGGAGGCGCCATGGTTTCTCGAACGCAAGGTGTTCGTCATCCACAATACTCACCAAGCCGTGACCTTGAGCTTTTCCGAACGATCTTGTCTCGGACAGCCGCTCCGCGAGAGCTTTCGTTACGCCAACTTCGATCCGCACACGGGTGAGAGACTCACGCTCACGAAGGTCCTCGTAGAAGGCAAGCTTGAAGAGCTCCGACTCGTCGCCGAGGACCGGTTCCGCGAAGTCCGTGGGCTCGATGCGAACACCGACCTCGAGGAGGCGGGATTTCGTTTCGAGGAGAAACGTTTCACTCTCACGGAGAACTTCGCCGTCGAAGCGAACGGTCTCTCCTTCTATTACAATCCTGGGGAAGTTGCACCCTACTCGCTCGGACCGACGGAGATCCGGTTGAGCTACGACGAGCTCAATGGGTTGCTCTCGTTACGGCTCGGAGCGGACTAATTCAGGCCGTTCAGCCCAAAAAGCAGGAAGACGGTACGCTGTTCCTCGCTGAAGTTGTCGTCGCTCACTACCACGAGGGAACGCCTTCCATCGCGCAGCTCGGGCCCGAGAACCATGGCCTCGAAGTTGTCTAGCCGTCGGTACTCGGGCGATAGACGCGGTACGACGTCATCGAAATCGACCAACAGCTCCTTGGTAACGGGACGCCAGTCTCCGTCCGACTCGAGAGACTCGAGCGCGGAGACGTCGGTAGCGGAAGAGAAGTCGACGTCGTATAGCCGCACTCGGATGAGGACTTCGCCATCCCCGTCGACGGATCGAAGGAGCATACGCTCGAGTGCGAGCACTCGCGAGGCCGAGAGTGCGACGAGCTCCACAAGTCCCCCCGATGCTTCGACCTCGCCGAGCTCGGAAGCGGGCGCGATGGGCCCGACGGGATAAACGTACTCGGCCTCCGGCTCGACGCGACGGTCAGTTACCCTGTATTCGATAATGCGGCAGAATGCCGCATTATCGAGGCTCGCGGCCGGTCCATCCTGCACGAGAGCGCTCTCCATTCCAAGGAATAGACGCGAGCCGTCGGACGAGATCGCCAAACTCTCGAAACCAAGATTGTTCCGGGCGCCACGTCCCTCCCCCAAGAGAAACTTCGTTGGGACGTCGGCATTGGACAACCATCGGCCTTGCCGATCGAACTCGAGGAGCTTCGCGTCCTCCTGGTGATCATCCTGCAAGTCGGCGTCCGAGGAGAGGAACAAGGTGTGCCAAGGACTGGGCGCTAGCCCCTCGGGGTCGAGGACGACCCCTGGGAACCCTACCAGATGCGTGACCGACTTGGTCTCGACGTGGAGTCGACCATCCGCGAAGTCGATTCCGAGCTCGAAGAAACGGTGGTCGGTCTTGGCATCGGATAGAGCGAGCCAGGTGCCGGAAGATTCGTCGAATACGATTGCCGAGATCCCTCCGAAATCGGGCGATGGGGGGACCACCAGGTCGGTCAAGAACTCGATTTGCAGGGCGTGAGGTGTCTCTGCAACCGGGTCCACACCACAGCCAACGGTGAAAACCAACGCCAAGAGCGAGCCGGCGTTCCGCAAAGCCTTCTCATTCAGAGAGGATGCTCCGCCAGATAACCGATGAGATCGATCTTGGTGACGATTCCGCTGAGGGAGTCGCGGTCGAGAACGACCGCAACGTGACCCCGGCTGAAAACCTCGGCGAGAGCTTCGAGACCGGCGCGAGGAGAAACCACTTCCATCTGTTCCTTGCTCACCAGCGGCGCTATCGGCTCGTCCGGTCGAGAGTGACCTTGAACCATGTGATCGAGCAGCGCGACCTCGGTCACCAGACCTTTCAGTTTACCGTCGTCGAGAACCGGGACTTGAGAAATGTTGTGCTCCTTCATCATCTGTACGACGGTACCCATGCTTTCCCGGGACGAGGCGGTGATGACCCGCTGGATCCGCTTCGCCGCGAGGAGATCGGCCACGGTGCCCTCGCCGAGATCGCTCTCGAGGAAGCGATTCTGACGCATCCAGTCGTCGTTGAAGAATTTCGACAGATATCGAGAGCCGGAATCGGGAAGGATGACTACCACCACTTGGCCGGCGGATAGACTCTTGGCGTAGCGAATCGCGGCGGCCGCAGCAGTGCCGCAAGACCCACCAACGAATAGACCCTCCTCTCGGCCGAGCCGGCGAGCCATGAGAAAGGACTCCTTGTCCCCGACCTGAATGACGTCGTCGACGACGTCGAAGTGCATCGTGGAGGGCAAGAAGTCCTCACCCACACCTTCGACCTTATAAGTGTGCGCGGCACCCAGGTTTCCCGTTTTGAAATACTCGTAATAGAGAGACCCTACGGGATCGGCACCAATGACCTTGATGTCGGGGTTCTTCTCCTTGAGATACTTTCCGGTACCGGAGATCGTCCCCCCAGTACCCAAACCGACTACCAGCGCGTCCACTTTGCCGCCGGTCTGCTCCCAGATCTCCGGGCCACTCGTCTCATAATGGGCCTGGGGATTCACTTGATTGTGGTATTGATTCGCGTAGAGGCAATTCGGCGTCTCGTCGGCAATCTTGCGAGAGACGCTGTAGTAGCTCCTCGGATCGTCGGGCTCGACCGCCGTCGGCGTGACGACGACTTTGGCGCCGAGGGCCTGCAGGGCCCGGATCTTCTCGTCGCTCATCTTGTCGGGCATGACGAAGATGCATTTGTAGCCCTTGACGGCGGCGGCGATTGCGAGCCCCATACCCGTATTGCCCGAGGTGGCTTCGACCACCGTACCCCCCGCTTTCAGCAAACCCCTCCTCTCGGCGTCTTCGATGATGGCTATGCCGATACGATCCTTGACCGACCCGCCAGGATTGAAGAACTCGACCTTGGCCAGGACCGTCGCTTGAATGCCGGCAGTGACCTTGGTTAGCTTGACGAGAGGGGTGTGTCCGATTGTCTCGAGAATGCTTTCGGCGATTCTTGACATGATCGTGCCCCCTTCTCGATCTTAACGCTCAGTTCGAAGGGCGTAAAACCTCGCCGGCGAGGGCTTCGGTGAATGCCCCGTCACGAACGGCGAAGAGACCGTTCACGAGCACGTGTGTGACACCTTCGGCGAGCTGATGAGGGTCCCGGTAGTCTGCGCGGTCGCGGATGCTCTCGAGATCGAAGACGACGACGTCCGCTCGGGCGCCGGAGCGAAGCAGTCCGCGTCCTTCCAAGCCGAACACCGTCGCCGGAAGACTCGTCATGGAACGAATCGCGTGGGCCAGGCTCACGACACCCGTTTCTTTCACATAGCGAGCGATCTTGCGAGGAAATGTGCCGTAGAAACGAGGGTGGGGTTTGCCCTCACCCATGGGAACGAGTCCGCCGTCGGAGCAGGTCATTGTGTAGTCCTGCTGCATGATGTGCGCGACGTCCTTCTCCGACATATTGAACGAAACGAGGCTAGCGCCTCCGGCATCGAGCAGGTCAAGCGCGACATCGACCGGTTCCTGGTCGCGCTCCCGAGAAAGCTGCGCGAGTGTCTCACCCTCGATACTGGGGTCGGCGAGGTGCCGAGAAATCTGGAGTGTTTCCGCGCCACCCCGCCTTTCTAGGTTCGCCTGCATCTCGATGCGCAGGCGGGCTCGGTCGGGAGGATGCCGCAGTCGCGCCTCGAGCGGCGTCGGCCCTCCCGGCATCGTCTCGCCTGCCTCGGCCCAGCGGGGGACCAGTGCTCCGGTAATACTCGTTCCCGAAGCCGCGTAGGGATATTGATCCGCCCACACGGAAACGCCGCGGGCCCGCGCCCGTTCGATGCGAACACAGGCGGCGACGGCCTTACCCCAATTGTCAGGCCCCAGAGCCTTGAAGTGGGTAACCACGCCGGAGACGGCGGCTTCTTCGGCGATGCGGATGACCTCTTCTACTGCGGCGAGAAGCCCCACGGTATAATCGCCCTCATCCCGAATGTGGCTCGAGTAGACACCCCGGGGACGGACTTCTTTCGCAAGAGCCACGAGCTCCTCCGTCTCGGCGTAGCTTCCCGGCGCGTAATACAGACCACTGGACAGCCCGAACGCCCCTGCGCGCATGCCTTCGCGAACCATGCTCTTCATTTTCTCGAGCTCGTCGTCCGACGGCGGACGATCCTCCATTCCCATGACCTCCTGCCGCAGAGTACCGTGGCCGACGAGGAGGGCCACATTCACCCCGATGCCCTGGGACTCGTAGGTGAGGCGCTGCTGGGAAAGGGGCCAAGGCCCTCCGCCATCGGGATTCAGCACGAGAGTCGTCACACCCTGCGCAAGAATCGGCTTCGCGTCCTTGAGCTCCGGCCGCAATAAGCCCTCCCCCGAGTGCGAATGCACGTCGATGAAGCCCGGGGCAACGTAGAGCGAAGAAGCATTGATCACGACGTCGGCTCGCGCCATGTCGAGATGACCAATGGCGGCGATCCTACCGCTGCGGATAGCAATGTCGGCCCGGTACCATGGATTCCCTGTTCCGTCGAGCACCCGACCGTTCTCGATGAGCACATCGAAGCTTTCCGGTTGCGAAGGTTGCCCAGTGAAAACGAACGCCGCCAATAGTAGGCCGTGCATCACCCTGAGCCTATCACCTAATTCGGCTATACTGGGCGCGTGGTGCGCATTGTCGTCATCATCCCCGCACTCAACGAGGAAAGTTCGCTTCCGAAGGTGCTGGGTGACATTCCAAAGCATTTGGTCGACGAGATCGTCGTCGTAGACAACGGAAGCCACGACGAGACGGCCGCTGCGGCTCTGCGCGCCGGTGCTTCCGTCGTTCACGAGCCGGTTTCCGGCTACGGCCGCGCTTGTCTCGCCGGGATCCGCTACTTGAGAAGGAGACCGCCGGACGTAGTGGTGTTCGTCGACGCGGATTTCAGCGACCGCCCTTCGGAAATGCCCGCGTTGGTTTCGCCCATTCTCTCGCACCAGGCCGATTTCGTGGTGGGCTCGCGGGTGTTGGGCGTACGCGAGCGCGGGGCGCTGGCACCTCACGCTCGCCTGGGCAACTGGATTGCCACCTGGATGATCCGCCTTCTCTATGGTTATCGCTTCAGCGATCTAGGCCCATTCCGCGCAATCCGTTACGACACGCTCCTGGCACTCGACATGCAGGACCAGGACTATGGCTGGACCGCGGAAATGCAGGCCAAGGCCGCGCGGGCGGGCGTGCGCGCCACCGAGGTTCCGGTGAGCTATCATCGGCGCATCGGACGGTCGAAAATCACCGGAACGGTCAAGGGCACCGTTCTTGCGGGCTATAAGATCATCACCACGATTCTAAAACTCCGGTTCCTTGGCGCTGTGGAAGTCGCCGCATCGAAAGCATCGCTTCGTTCTTCATGAGAAAGACGAAGATCGTGGCGACGCTCGGACCGGCGAGCTCGACACCGGAAATGGTGGGAAGGCTCATCGAAGCCGGGATGGACGTCGCCCGGTTCAACTTTTCCCATGGCTCTCCCGACGAACATCGCCGGAACGTGACGGCCGTGCGTGAATTCGCCGAGAGGAGCGACCGCGCCGTTGCCTGCCTTCAAGATCTGTCCGGCCCCAAGATCCGTACGGGAAAGATCTCGCAGTCGGGTGGAGTCGATCTCATCGATGGAGCGAGATTCGTCCTGACGACGGACGACGTCCTCGGCGACGCCGAGCGCGTGTCCACCACCTACCAACAGCTCCCCATGGATATCAAAGCGGGCGATCGAATCGTCATCGATGATGGACTCATCTCGCTCGCCGTACGGGAAGTCGAAGGCTCCAACGTAATCACCGAAGTCGTGAGCGGCGGGACCCTGAAGTCCAACAAGGGCATCAACCTTCCCGGGGTGCAGCTCTCCACTCCTTCCATCACCGAGAAAGACCGGAGGGACATACTGCTCGGCCTCGAGCTCGATTTCGATTTCATCGCGATGTCGTTCGTCAGACGCAAAGACGATATCGAGGCGTTGCGGGCCTTCCTCAGAGAGCAGGGGCGCGATGACGTGCACGTCATCGCGAAGATCGAGAGGCCGGAGGCCGTGGAGGATCTCGATGCCATTCTCACCGTTGCCGACGGAGTGATGGTCGCCCGTGGCGATCTTGGAGTCGAGCTGTCGCCGGAGGGGGTCCCGACGCTACAGAAAAGGATTATCTACGAGGCCAACCAGCGCGGCCGCCCTGTCATCACCGCCACCCAGATGCTGGAATCGATGGTGACCCATCCCGTTCCCACACGGGCCGAGGCCTCGGACGTGGCCAATGCGATTCTCGATGGCACGGACGCGCTCATGCTGTCGGCGGAGACCGCGAGCGGTAAGTATCCCGTCGAGTCGGTGGAGACCATGGCGCGCATCGCCGAACATACCGAGCGTCACATCGGCGACAGCCCCGCGGAAGCGCGGAAGGCCGACTATCACCTGATTGACGGTTCGCTCGTAGCTCGCGCCGTGGCGCTCGCGGCACGCCGCGCAGCCGACGAGCTGAACGCAAAATACATCGTCGCTTTCACCGAGTCCGGGGCAACGGTGAGACTGGTGAGCCACTCGCGACCCCGGTGTCACATCCTGGGTTTCACCCCCTCGAACCGGGTCTACCGCCGTCTGTCGATGCGCTGGGGTGTCACCCCGATGCACGGGGAGCATTTCGAAACGACGGACACGATGCTGGAGGTCGCGATGAAGTTCCTTCGGCGGAAGGGTCTGGTGGACGACGGGGACATCGTCGTAACGGTGTGCGGGCACACGACTCTTCCGGGCGCAACGAATATGATGAAAGTCCTGAAGTTCTAAGGAGGCTCCGCCTCCAACGAGTCAGAGCCTCCGTTCACAGTCGACAGTCAACAATCAAGAGTGAGTGCGTGAGCAGGACTGGTCGCAAGAAGAAACGGAAGTACTCTTCTCGGCGATTCAAGATCGCGATCTATTCACTGAGCGGGCTTACGCTCGTACTCTTCTTTACCGCCGCAGTCTTAATCTTCCACACCCTCCGATTCACCACGCTCGTCGACGAGAGGCTCCGGGGAAAGAGCCGCGAACGCCCCACGTGGGTCCACGCTCGCACCTTCGAGCTTCGGAAAGGGCAACGTCTGAGCCAGGACGAGCTCATCGGCGTGCTCAACGATCTCGGTTATCGACGCATGGACTCGCTCGGGGACGAGCCCGGCACTTTCGCGACCGACGGGGGCACCGTTCATCTCCGCCGGAGAGGGCCCTTGGCTTCGCCGGTCGCGGTTGAGTTCGAACGTCTCTGGATTGCGAAGATGAGCCCTCTGGCGGGCGGCGGGGTAATCGATCGACTTCTCCTCGAGCCCGTGCCGGTGGCCACGCTTTTCGGAGAGGAGAGGTCGAAGAAGCAATGGGTTTCACTAGACGAAATTCCCGCGCACGTAGCGAGGGCGGTTCTCGCCACTGAGGACCGCCGGTTCTTCGACCATACAGGCTTCGATCCGATTGCCGTCGTCAGGGCGATGGCCGCGGACATCCAAAGCGGCGAGCTTCAGCAAGGGGGCAGCACCTTGACTCAGCAGCTCGTCAAGAATTACTTCCTCGCGCCCGAGCGCACGTTTCGCCGGAAGCTTCTCGAGGCCTATCTCGCGATCATCCTGGAAAGCCGAACGAGCAAGGAGGCCATCCTCGAGCTGTACCTGAACGACGTCTATCTCGGCCAACGCGGTTCTTTTGGTATCCGAGGCGTTCCCCAGGCAGCGCAAATTTTCTTTGGCAAGAACATCAAGAACGTGACTCTCCCCGAAGCCGCCCTGCTCGCTGCGATCATCCGCTCGCCGAACGCCAGCTCTCCCTACCGAAGCATGGATGAAGCACGCCGGCGACGGGACATCGTGCTCGATCAGATGGTCCGCGCGGGCTACGTCGGGACCGCCGCCGCCGAGGAAGCCAAATCGACCGCGGTGAAGCTCGTCTCTGGAGGCGTCGATTGGGGCGAAGCCCCCCATTTCGTGGATGCCCTGCGCGCCGAACTGACCGACTATAACGTTCGCGCCGGCGCGTCTCGGGTCATCTCCACGATGGATCGCTATCTCCAGACGGCCGCTCAAAGAGCGGTCGTCGATGGACTCGAAGAAATTGGCCCCAGGCTCGCTCGACACGGCAAACCATTACCCCAAGCGGCGTTGGTGGCGATGGAGCCCGACACCGGCGATGTCCTCGCCATCATCGGGGCGAGGAGTTACGGAGCCAGTCAGTTCAATCGGGCGCTCGATGCCCACCGGCAGCCCGGGAGCGCTTTCAAACCGTTCGTCTACCTGGCCGCATTCGAAAACGACCCTTCGCTGAGGCCGTGGAGCGTGGTTGTTGACGAGCCGACGACGATCCGGGGCTGGAGGCCTCAGAACTATGACCGGCGATTTCACGGTAGTGTGACTTTTCGACAGGCGTTGGCCCTTTCTCTCAACGTTGCGACGGCGAGAGTCGGAGCACGGGTCGGCTTCGAGCGGATCACGAAGTTATGGGATGCATTCGACATGCCCAGCCGGATAGAGCCTTATCCATCCGTGGTGCTCGGTAGCTTCGAGGTTACGCCGCTCGACCTGGCGACCGCCTACGCGGTTCTCGCGAACGGTGGCAAACGGGTAGCGCCACGCCTCTTCACCACGATAGAGAACGACGTGGGGACGGTGCTCGCCTCTAACCCCGTGCGCTCGCGGCGCGTCGTATCGTCCGAAAGCGCGACGAGGGTCACGGACATGTTGACGACGGTGCTGGAATCGGGTACTGCCCGTGAAGTCCGAGCTCGCGGGCTAAGCGCCCAGGCGGCCGGCAAGACCGGGACGACCGACGACTCGCGAGACGCCTGGTTCGTTGGCTACACGCCCGACGTCCTCGCGGTGGTCTGGGTCGGCTACGACGACAACACCCCGCTCGGACTGTCGGGCGCCGAAGCGGCTCTTCCCATCTGGACCACGTTCATGAAAGCGGCCGTGTCGGGTCGCGAGGCGGAACGATTCGAATTGGCGCGAAAATGAGGCCACTGGTGGGAAAAGAGCCCCACATGAGATAACATATTTTCGATAGCCTGAAATCGAGAGCTCCCGGTTGAACGGGCGCGGAGTACTTGGGGACTGACCTTATGGCTCTCAGCGGACGGTTGGAGGACATGAATGTTCTCGAGATTCTCCAGATCGTCTCCTTCTCCAAACGAACCGGCTCTCTCGAGATCGATGGTCCCGTCGGTCACGGTGCTGTGGTCTTCAGGGAAGGTCACATCCAGTGCGCCATTTCCGAATCGACTCACCAGTTGTTCGAGTCGCTTATCGAAAAACCGCTCGATTCGTATCGCGTCCAGCTCCTGCAAAGCCAGATCCGGGTCGCACTCCAGGAGTTGGTGGCCCTTCGCCAAGGCACATTCGAGTTTCGCGTTACACCCGACCCGTCACTCCACTGGAAGGGCCTCGACATCCGCAATTTGCTTCTAACCGAGGGGGTCGAGTCTCAGGCTCTGATGCTCGAGCTCGCGCGCGCGCTCGATGAGAGCCGGCGGGAGGGGGCCAGTCTCCTCGAAAGCTCGGACGAACCGTCCGCCAACATCGTCGATCCGGCAACGACGACCTTCCCCGAAGCCGGTCTTACCGTTGTCATAGCCGACGACGAGGAGCAAGTCGTCCAGATTCTGGCGCAGGCCATATCAAAGGCAGGCTCGACGGCCGAGATTGCCACGGGCGTGGTGGAAGCTTCCGACCTGGTACGAAACCTTTTGGCCCATAGATCGCGTCTCGCGCTGGTTATCGACGTCGCGATGCCGAGCTCCGGCGGAGAGACTTTTCAAGGTGGCTTCGAGATCGTGGAGCTCGTCAAGGAGATGGACGCCGACGTACCGATCCTGCTGACGGCCGAGAGCATCTCCCCTCAGGTTCGTTCCCGTGCAAAAAGGCTCGGGATTGCCAAGATTGTTCATAAGCCGGCGCTGACCAAGCTCGATGCCGACGAGTACGATAGCGATCTGCGCTCGTTCGCGGCCACCATCGTCGGCGAGCTCACATCCCTCGTCGCGCACGCCGACGAAGCGACGCCGACGTCCCCGACGCCGCGACTCAATCACGACGTCATGTTCGACTTCCTGAAGACCATGGCGAAGCAGCTTTACGCTCCCGGCAACGTCGTCGCTCGCGTAATCCTACGTGTGGCATCCCGGTATGCAGAACGTGTCTTGCTATTTCTCGTAAAGGAATCACGAGCCCGCGGACTCGCCGGCGTACAAGTGGGCCGCCTCGACCGCCAGGTCTGTGAAGCAGCGAAGAAGCTCGTTCTCGATTTGCAGGACGTGCAGCCCTTCGCCGAGGTGGTCTATTCGCGAGGGCCGCTATCGGGCTCGCACGACATCCAACCACTCCCTCCCGAGCTCGAACCGGGGCGGGCAAAGAGCTATGCCCTGTTGCCGCTCATGCTGAACCACGAGGTTCTTGCGATTGTCTATCTGGACAACCCGATCTCCGGGATGAACCTGGCGCATCTCAGCGGTCTCGAGGTGTTTCTGGCTCAGGCGGGTATGGCGATGGAGAACGCCTCGCTGCAAAGAAGGGTACTTTCGATCGGTGAACAGTTCTCCCTGGAAGACCAGGGACCCCTCACCCAGGAGCTCGCGCCCTTCACCCCGAGCTCGAAGCCATGAGCAGGCGGGCCGATCCCCGGCTAGCCCCTCTCGTGATGAGGGCGGTCGTCGACCTGGGTGGAATGAAACAGGAGGGGTACCTCACGAACCTCAGCGCCTCGGGCGCTTTCGTGGTCGTCGACTCGCTCCCTCAAGTAGGCGCCGAGTTGTCGCTGCGCGCTATCCTGCCGTGGAAGCTTGGCGAGCTCGCCGCCCGTGCTCGAGTCATTTGGTGCAGCAAGACCGAGCCGCCTATCGGCGCCGGACTGGAGTTCCTCGAGCTCGAAGGCGATTCGCCGAAACTTCTCAAAGCTTATCTCGAGCGATTCGTCGGGCTCGCCGCGCGGTTGGACCCCGAGTCCTGACTGCATCCCGAAGAGCCTCAGGGGCACGTAGCCGCGAGGGCTATGCCTTCGAGCCCGTGGCTCGAGTTTTCTTCCGTGCTTTTCTCGCTAGGGAAGCTTTGGCCTTGCGATTACATTTCTGGCACAGCCCGAAGATTTGGTGCCGGTGAGACTCGATGCTGAACCCGTAAGCCTCGGCGATCTCGTCCTGGAGCCGCTCGATCTCGGGGCTCAGGAACTCCAGGATCGTCCCGCATTCGGTGCAGATCATGTGGTCGTGGTGGGCGTGGCGATACTTGTGCTCGAAACGCGTCAGCCCGTCCTTGAGCTCGATGGCGCTCGCCAGCTGAGCGTCGACGAACACCTTTAACGCCCGATAGATGGTCGTGCGGCCGATACCCGGGTGCTTTCTATGGATGACGCGATAGAGGTCGTCCACGGTCATGTGCCCACTGGTCTCGAGAAAGTGCTCGAGAACCACCTCGCGTTGACGGGAGTGCTTGAGGCCGTTCGCAGTAAGGTAGTCGGCGAGCACTCGGAACTCTTCTTTTCGCTCCGCCACGCTCATCCTCGCAGATGGGTCGAGAAGAACTCCTCGACCCTTCGCCATGCGTCACGCAACACGTGCTCGCGGTGGAAGTAGTGAAACTCGCCTGGGTAGGCGACGAAATCGACCTTCTTTCCTTTCTTCATCAGCTCGTCGATGAGGTGGAGGGACTCGAGGAACGGCACGTTGACATCGGCCGTGCCGTGGAGGACGAGAAGGGGCCGAGCGATTCGGTCGACCCGTTCGACGGGTGCCGCCTGGAGATAGGCATCCGGGTTCTCCTCGGGGTCGCCAAGGCGACCCAAAATCCAGCGGCCTCCGGGATCGCGGTGCCAGTAGCGAAAATCGTGAACTCCCGCGACGTCGATCCCGGCCCGGAAGAGCTCGGGGTCCTCGGTAAGCGCCTTGAGCGTCAGAAACCCTCCGTAGCTGAGGCCCCACACGCCAATGCGCTCGGGATCGACATACAGAAGACTCTCGAGGTAGGGCACCGAGGCAGCGATATCTTCGTAGTCCCCACCTCCCAGGTCGCGGTAGGGCAGCTGACGCCACTCCTTCCCATACCCGATGCTTCCTCGGTAGTCGGGTGCGAGAACGATATAGCCCTGCTGGGCGAGGTACTGATGGAAGCTGTAGTAAACGGCGTAGTCGCGGCGAATGTGCCAGCCCTCGTAGTTCTGCGCAATCCCGTCCCCGTGAATCCACACGATGGCGGGATGCTTCTGTGCTCGGTCGAGATTCCGCGGCACGAAGAGATAGGCGGGCACCTGCCGGCCGTCGGGCGCGGCATAGGACACGAGCTCCGGCTCGATCAGCTCGTTGCGATCGACGCTTGGCGGAAGGGAGTACGTCAGCTCGCGAGGAGGCAGGTCTTCGCCGAGCATCAACCAGAAAAGGTCGGCAGGGCGACGCGAGTCGGTGTGCTGGAACAAGAGCTTCGACCCATCGGCAGACCATCCCCCGTGCTCGTTCACCAGACCGAAACCCGAAGCGTCCGCCGGCTGAGTGTTCGTGCCCGTTCCCGAAGTCAATCGACGGGGCGGGTCGGCCCCGTCCACATCCACGACGAAGAGGTGGCGCCTTCCGGGATTCGCCGCATCGGCATTCGAATCGAACGCGATCGACGTTCCGTCAGGTGACCAGGCAAAGCGGCGCACCTCCTCGCCATCGTTCGTGAGTGGGCGCGCTTCGCCACCGTTTGTCGAAACCACGTAGAGTCGATCCCATCCGGTGGCATCGCTCACGAAAGCGACGAACCGTCCGTCCGGCGATGGCCTGGGCTCGGCTCCCAGATAACCCAGACTCCACCACTTCTCGTCCTCGTCCCGATGAAGCGTTCTAACTTCGCCCGTGGTCGCATCGGCAAGGAGGACCTCTCGGACTCGCAGGTCGCTCGACACACGCTCGAGCGTCAAGCGCCGGGCGTCGAGCCACCGCGGAAAATGCTCGACCTGGGGGCTGGCCCCGACCGGCATGACGCCGCCACCCTCGATCGACACAACCCCGACGTCCTGCGGATCGCCCTCGATTCGCTGAAACAGGAGTTTCTGCCCGATGTAGTCGTAGCTATCCGTTCGGGGCGCGGAGCGCGTGTAGATGAAGGCAATCCGAGCCCCGTCGGGGGACCACCGAAGATCCGACTCCGAGACCAGTGTGACCGTGAGGCGCTTCTCCCGACCGCTTTCCAGATTCCGTATCCAGACATCGCCGAGCCGAACGAACGCGACCTGTCGCCCGTCGGGTGAAAGACGCACCTCGCTCTCCCGGGCCTCCGTCCCGAATACGGCCTTCGGCGAGACCGGCCCGGTCGGGGGAACTTCGTAGAGCTCACCGTCGCGCTCGAAATAAACGACGCTTCCGTCGGCGCTCCAGAAAGGCGCCCCGACGACGCCGTCTCGGTAGTCGGTTCGCGCTTCTGGCCATCCCCCGACGGCATCGACGACGAACAGATTCTGGACCCCGGCTCGGTCCCAAACGAACGCGACGTGCGTTCCGTCGGGCGACCAAGCGGGGCTTCCCGGGTGTCGAATCGAGAGAAGAGATTCCACCTCCAGCAGACCGGCCAGAGTCATTGCGGTGAGAAACAGTGTCGTCATTCGACGTTCGATGCAATCCTTTCCGCAGTGACGCGGGAATGAGAGGCAACCCACACGGCCTTGCCATCGCGTAGGACGAGTATCTGAGGGGATTCGTGGCGGATACCTGTTCGCGTCTCGATGTAGTCGGATACCTGGCGATCCTCGATCACGTTGACCTCGTGGATCTCCTGCTCCGGATGGTCCGACAAGAACCTCTCCGCCTCATTCCGGGCGCGCTCGCTCAGCCCACAAAGCGGGCTGTGCTTGTAGACGATCGCGAGGGGCATGGACAAGAGGGCGTCCACATCACCGATCCTCAGCAGACGTTTCACGCATCCTATCTTGCCTCATCGTATTCCCCCTGACAAAGCGACTTCGCCGAAAGACGGGCCACCTGAGCGGGAGGTAGAGAAATGCGCTAGTCTCGCTCCGAGGTTGTGACCGTTCAAAGCGAGGTGAGGCATGGTGCTGGATGTTCAATCCGCGAGTGATCAGCCGTGAAAGGCGCGGCACTTCTAATCATCCTTCTGGGGCTTTCCGCGAGCGCGGGCTATTTCCTTGGTTATCGCCGCGCCGGATTGACCGGGGCAACGGCGGAGCAAACGCTGCTCGAAGGCGAGTTCGCCCGTTCGATGTCGGGAGTCGTTCTCGAGGGTTCGTTCACGACCGAAGGCTCGGCGCAGACACCGCCACGCGTCGAGCGATACACGATCGAAGGCGTCGACAAGCTGGCCGGTGACCACTGGCTGTTTCGGGCGCGTCTCGAGTTCGGTGATACCGATGTCACGCTTCCGATCCCCGTACGCGTGTTGTGGGCCGGCGACACGCCCGTCGTGACGCTCACCGACTTAGGCCTTCCAGGAGTCGGCACCTTCACCGCCCGGGTCGTTTTCTATCGCGACCGCTACGCCGGACTTTGGTGGAGCCCGGAATCGGGCGGCCAGCAGTTCGGGAGGATTCTGAGAGAATGAGAAACTTGGCGCGTCTCGAGGCGGCCTACCCCCCCGACAGCCCGGCGAGACGCGCGCGCACTCCCTCCTGCTGGGGGTTCAGCTCGAGCGACAGCTCGAACATCTCGCGCGCCTTGTTCGCATTGGCCGTCCGCTCGTAGCAATCGCCGAGTGCATTCAAAAGCGAGGTGTCCGCCGGCCGGAGCGTCCTGCCATGCACTGCAAGACCTACACTTGTATCGGGACATTTTCGTCCTTGCGTTGGCCCTCGGGGGGGTGTAACTTAATGGTGCTCTAGGGCTAAGGAAGCTGGATGCAGCACCCCAAGTTCTCTGCTATAGTCGACCGATCTGATTTCCTACGCCTCGAAGCCAGCTGTACCAACAGAATTTCTGAGTCAGCACGAAGGAGGATCTCATGACGCTTACGCGCCGTGCGTTTCTGCGCACAGTGGGTTCTGGAGCCGGCGGCCCCGCTCCCGCAGTCATCACCGCCCGGGGTCGAGAAGCGCTCGTCGGGGAGCTCGGGGTCCTGACGTCGGCAATCGTTCCGCCGGCGGACGCCGACGAGATTCGGATCAGCAGCAATGAGAATCCGATGGGACCGGGCCCCACGGCGATCCAGGCGATCCGCGAGCACTTCGACGACTCGAATCGCTATCCGATGAATGCTCGCATCACCGATACCGATGCGCAAGATCGGATCGCGAAGATGTACCAGGCTCGAGTGGAGAACGTCGTCATCGCTCCGGGCTCGTCCGAAATCCTGCGCAACGCCGTGCGCGCCTTCACCGGACCGGATCGCCCGCTGGTTAGCGCCGAATGCTCCTACGAGAACCCGGTTCGAACGGCCGAGTTCTTCGGGACGCCGGTCAAGCAGGTGCCGAACGCCCCCGATCTCGGAATCGATCTCGAGAAATTGGCCGGGGCCGCACTGGGAGCAGGACTGGTTTTCTTCTGCAATCCCAACAACCCCACGGGGACGGTCCACGTCAGAGAGGACGTCGAGGAATTCGTTCGCTTCGTGGCCAAGGAGTCTCCCTACACCTACATCCTCATCGACGAGGCCTACCACGACTATGTGACGAATCCGCGCTATCAGACTTCAGCGGAGCTCGCCCTCAAGTACCGGAACGTCTTCATCGGCCGGACGTTCTCGAAGGCCTATGGGATGGCCGGTCTGCGTCTCGGCTACGCCGTTGGTGGCGCGGAGGCGATGGCGAAGCTACGCGCCTACAAGCTCACTTTCGGAACGAACGTGCTCGGCCTGGCGGCTGCCTGCGCCTCGCTCGACGACCCCGCGTACATCGAGAAGGAAGTCGCACGCAATACCGAGGCACGACAGTACACCCTCGACTTCTTCGCCAAACACGGCTTCTCGGCTACCGACAGTCAGACCAACTTCATATTCGTCGAGATCAATCGTCCGGCGAAGGAGTTCCGTGAAGCCTGTGCCAAGTTCAACGTCCAGGTGGGGCGGGACTTTCCGCCCTACGAAAAAACCCACGCGCGCATCTCGATCGGCACGCTCGACGAGATGAAGCAAGCAACCGAGATTTTCGCCCAGGTGCTGGGGATTTCCACCACCGACGCGGGGTCCGACCGGAGCTGAGGTTGGAGCGATGGAGAAAAACGGGAATTCACACTATCAGGAGGATGCCATGTCGCTGTCGCGACGCAATTTCGTGAAGACGCTCGGTGTCGGCGCTGCCGGCGCTTATGCGGCGACGATTGTCAGCACCCGCAGGCAGGAAGCCATCGCTTTCGCCGCCAGCATGGGTCTACCCCTCGACCAGGTGATCAACCTGGCGAACAACGAGAACCCGATGGGACCGGGGAAAGTGGTGCTCGGCGCGATCGAGGATTCGCTCGGACCGAACGGCACGAAACCCGGGCGTTATCCATTCTCCTATGAGGGCCCTCTCCACGAGGCCATCGCGAAGAAGTGGAACGTGAAGCCGGAGAACGTCCTCTTGGGCGCCGGCTCGACACAGATCCTCGTCGACGCGACCCACTGCTACACGTCCAGGGACAAAGCGCTCGTGGGCTCTCTACCGACCTACGAGGAGTGCTTCGGCTACGCGACCCTCATCGGCAACCGCACCAAGGCAGTTCCGCTCACGGCCGACTACCGGATGGATCTCGACAAGACGATGTACGCCTGCAAAGGCTCGGGCATGCTGTTTTACTGCAACCCGAACAACCCCGTCGCCTCGCTGGTCAATCCCGCGGATACCAAGGAGTTCATTCCGAGAGCTCTCAAGGCCAACAAGGAACTGCGGATCCTGGTCGATGAAGCCTACATAGATTACGTGACCACGCCGGGGCACGAGACCTTGATTCCTATGGCGGTTTCCGAGCCGCGCCTCATCGTTGCCCGCACGTTCTCCAAAGCCTACGGCATGGCAGGACTTCGCATCGGATACGCGATCGCGCACGAGAAGACGATCGAGAAGCTCTCCGAGTTCCACATGGGCAATTCCGTGTCCAGCGTGAGCTACGCGGGAGCCATTGCTGCCATCGAGAGGGACGCCGTCGACTCGAGCTACCTTCCCAACGAGCGCAAGCGGAACGATGACGCGCGAAGCTTCACCATCAAGTGGTTCGCGGACCGCGGTTACCAGGCAACGGACGCGCAGACGAATTTCATCTTCGTCGACGTCCAGCAGCCCGTCGAGGATTTCCAGGAAGCGTGCCGCAAAGAGGGTGTGCGGGTCGGCCGACCGTTTCCGCCATTGTGGACGCACTGCCGCATCTCGATCGGCACGATGGAGGAGATGAAGAGGGCGGTGGAAGTTTTCGACCGCGCTCTTGCCGCGTCGAAGGCCCAGGCCGCCTAGATTCTCAAGCGCATCCCAGGCCGCCGCTGTCCCGAGCGGCGGCCTTTTCCTTTTCTGTCCGACGGAATTCACGGAATGCCGAGAATGCCTTCAAACATTGGACAAACGCGCGATGGCCGCGTGAGAATGCGGCCATGAGCGCTGACGTCCGCTATCCCATCGGACCGTTTCGCTTCCCCGAGACCATCAGCGACGACGACCGTGAGTCGCTCGTCAATCGCATCGCCGAAACTCCAAGCAAGCTGAGAGCGGCGGTCTCGGGACTCGACGAAAACCAGTTGGCCACGCCGTATCGCCCAGGCGGCTGGACGGTTCGCCAGGTCGTGCACCATTTGCCCGACAGCCACCTGAACAGCTATGTCCGCTTCAAGCTCGCCGTTACAGAGGACGAGCCCACGATCAAGGCTTACGACGAAGCGCTGTGGGCCGATCTGAGCGACGCGAAGGACGCGGCCGTGGAAGTGTCGCTCGATCTCCTCGAGTCGTTGCACGAGCGGTGGGTCTACTTCTTGCGATCGCTCACACCAGATCTGTACCGCCGTCGATTTCGCCATCCGGAGCTCGGCACGATCACCGTCGACCAGAACATCGCTCTGTACGCATGGCACGGCCGTCACCATGTGGCCCACATCACCGCTCTGCGCGAGCGCGAGGGCTGGAGTTAGGCGGGTTTCAACGGAAGGCCGGAGGACGGAAAGCATTACCTCCGAGGAGCGCGCGAGAAACGCGCCGCTTCCCGACTTTTCGAGCGTGTCCTCTGGCTTTAGAACCTTTCTCCGTCTTTGTAACTTGGTGTCTTGGCGTTCATTCTTCCTTACGACGACGATAGTCGCCTACGTCGATAGCCTCGTGGGGCGACATCCTCGAATGGGTGGACACCAAACAGCTCGGTGGCTCGACGCTCATCGCCTTCGTTGGTCATCACGGAGAAAACCGCGGAGCACGGCGAGCTGACGCATGGCTTCCTCGTCTAAGACGCCACCATGCGGATTCCCCTCGTAGTACGAACGCCTCATCGAAAGCTCGTGGCGCGCCGAGTGTTCTCTCTGGTACGGACGATTGACCTCATTCCCACCATCCTCGATCTCGTGGCCGAGACGCCCGAGGTGATTCAAGTGACGAAGTCTGCTGGAGGTCGCGAGGGGGGACCCCGCCGGTTCGTGGAGACTCCCTCTTCCCGAGTCACTACGGTTAGAGCCCGCTCCCTTCGCTCCGTGACGAGGAGTTCCTGTTCGTCGACGCGCCTGGCCCCAAGCTCTACGACCTCTACGATCCGACTCAGCAAACCAACCTGGCGTCGGCTCGCGCGACCATGGCCAAGGCTACCCGGAGGATGATCACGACGGTGGGATATGATCGCTCGGGGGCCGGTTGGAGCCGTGACGAATTCCAATTCTCTACTTTCCGCATCGAGAAGGCACGATTGTGGGCGTATTTCCAAAAGGACTGGTTGCTTCAAATGCGCAGCCTTCTCCGCCCTCAATTGCCAGAAAAGTACCGCCTGTTCGTGGAATCAGAGGCGATCCTGATCTCGCCCGATGCGACCGCTTCGGTCCTGCCGGATGCGTCCATCGCCAGGCACGAAAAGGCGACAGACACGACTTCCGAGGTGTCGGTCAGCCGGGCGACGGCGGCGGTGATCGAAGTCCAGGAAACGAGAGAGACGGTCAATAAATACCGTCTCCTGATTCGTCGTGCTCCCGACAATCTCGTCGTCGCGGCGCTGGAGATTCTATCCCCTTCCAACAAAGGGCTCGGAAGCAGCATCGATCAAGAAAAACATCTTCGGACACGCAGCGCGCTTCTGGATGCCGGGGTCAACATCCTGGAGATCGATGCGCTGATCGAAGGTAATCGTATTCTGCCCGCCTCGCTGTCGAGTCTGGCGGAACTCGATCGCAATGCTTGGACCGCATTTCACTCGGACGGGCAGAGGAAGCTGCGCGGATGGGGCTGGAACGAGCTGGACCCGTTGCCGGTCATCTCGTGGAAGGTCGATGACGAGCTCGAAGTGCTCGTGGATCTTCCGCTTGCGCTCCAACAAGCGCGCGAGTTCAACCGGTGGGACTCGCTCGTTCGCTCGTCCTGACGTTTATCCGGTTCAACGTCCGAAGCTATTTCTGTAGCTCGACGACGATGACCTCCATCGTCTCCGTGCCCTCGTTCAGATCACCATGCAGCTTGTCGGGTGGGTCAGCGTCGAGCCAGTACGCCTTGCCATCTTCCCACTCGTAAATATCGACCGTCTCTCCCGACTCATCCACGACCTTGAGCGTTCCCCCTTTGAGAGCGATGAGGGCGCGGCCGTGGTCGTGGCGGTGCAACCGCAAGGGTTGATTCGGAACGATGATGCTCTTCCACACCTTGACGTGTTCGTTCTCGAACTGGGGCTCGCGGCGTGATTGCTGTTCTTGAATCGCCACGGTGAGGCCCGAGGAAACCGCAGCGGTGGCCGCGATCAAGGCGAGGACGCGGAACTTGGACATCATAACCTCCTGGTCAGTGCTTTCGTGCGCCGGACTCGTAGACCGACGGGTCGAAGGTCGCAGACTTGATGCGGAAGATCGACTCGAGCTCGGGCTCCGGGTCGGCACCGGTGGCGCGGCGGGCAATGTACTCGCCTAACACCGGTCCATGTTTGAAGCCATGGCCCGAGCCGCCTCCCGCGATCCAGGCGTTCGACCAGCTCGGATGCTTCTGGATGATGAAGTGCTCGTCGACGCTCATCTCGAGCTGACAGACCCGGCTTTCCACCAGAGGCTGATTCGCGAGGGCGGGGAATCGCTCGGCGAGATAGGCGCGGGCCCGCTGGAGCTGGTAGGCGGATGGAGCTCGCTCGTCCCGATCGGGGTCGAACGGCGTCATCTCGCCCACGGGACACACCTTGAAGCCGCGGCCGTCGATCGAGGGAAAGCCATAGTAGGCGCTTTCCGAATAATTCGGAAGGTTGGGGTAGGTGAAGCGATCGTCCCCCGGTGGAGTCCCGAAGAAGAAGACGTCTCTTCGTGGGACGAACAGCTTACCTTTCATCGTCTCGGGAAACATCTGCGCAAGCCACGGACCGCAGGCGAACACATAGGTGGAGGCCGGGAGCGACGTCCCGTTCGTCAGCCGGATGCTCTCGAGGCGAGCCCCTGAGACGCGCGGCGGTTCGACCCGTCCCAGGATGAGCTGCCCTCCCTTCTTCTGGAAGGCATCGGCGACTCGCATCAGGGCGAAACGAGCCCGCAGCACCGCGGCGCTCGGCTCGAACAGCGCGAACGACACCCCCTCGGGACGCATCTGGGGATAGCGCTTCGCGAGCTCTTCGGTAGAAACGACCTCGCAAGCGACGCCGAGTTTTTCGAGCACGCGCAGGGTGGCCTTCAGAGAATCGCTCCACTCGGCCGCCAGCTGCAGCCGTCCGGTCTCGAAAAGGAGCCTCTGGCCGAATTCCTCCTCGCGTTCCCTCCACCTATCGAAAGCCTTCAGGACCCATCTCGAGTAGAGCTCCTGGTCGCCGTAGCCCACGCGGATCTGTCTCGTCTCGCCGCCCGAGCTGGCACGCGAGTTCCCCGGCCCGTAGGCGTCCACGAGAGCCACGCGATGACCCAGCTCCAGCAAATGAAGAGCCGTCCAGGCGCCGAATGCTCCTGCCCCAACGACGACGAAATCCGGCGACTGAGCCACGACGACGCGGGGGCCCATGATTCCCGCGGCCGCCGTCTTGATGAAAGTTCGTCGCGCAATGCGTGTCATGTCCTACTCCGCTCCGTAAACGATCTTTCCGCCCACGATGGTGGCGACGATCTTGCCTAAGAACAGAGCTCCTGGATCCTCGATGCCGGTCTCGAGAGGATCGATGTCCAGGATCGTGATATCCGCCCACTTGCCTGGCTCGAGCGTTCCCGTCTCGTTCTCGAGCTTGGCCGCGTAAGCATTCCAGATCGTGTAGCCGCGGACCGCTTCCTCTGGAGTCACCCGCTGCTCCGGATGCCAACCTTCGGGCGGTTCGAGCTCCTTGTCGCGGCAGGTAATGGCTGAGTGGAGCCCATAGAAGATGTCGTGATCCGAGCCCGCGAGATCGGAGTTGAACGCGAGCCGAACGCCCACCTCACGCATCGTCCTCCATGCGTAAGCCCCCTTGATGCGCTCAGGACCGAGACGATCCTCCGCCCACCTCTTGTCCTCGGCACAATGCGGAGGCTCCATCGAGGCGATCACATTGAGCTCGGCGAACCGGCGAAAGTCGTCAGGATGTACGACCTGAGCGTGCTCGATTCGGTTTCGCAGATCTCGGGTCTCGGGATCAGCCTCGATGACCGACGCCAGGAAATCGAGCGTCTCGCGATTACCCGCGTCACCGATGGCGTGGATTCCAACCTGGAAGCCCGTCCGCATCATCTCGGCGACCAGCTCCGTGTCGAAGCCGTATTCGCCGCCCGCGACCCCCTTGTGACCGGGCATGTCGGAGTAGTCCTCGATGAGCCGGGCGCCGCGCGAGCCGAGCGCCCCGTCGTAGTACGCTTTGACCGAGCGAACGATGAGCGTCGAATCGTTGTCCCGCTCCGGGCCCTTTGTCAGCCACTCGCGACACAAGTCACCGTCACGGGCGGAAAGCATCGCGTACACCCGAATCGGAAGGCTTCCCTTTGCCTCGAGCGACTCGAATGCGGTCATCAAAGGTCGGTCGACACCCGCCTCGTGGACGGCCACGTAGCCGTCACGCGCCATCCGTTCGAGACCCGCCTGCACCCAACGCTCGTACTCCTCGTCCGTGGGCGGCGGAATGGCATCTGTCAACAAACGCCCCGCTCGATCGAGAAGAATTCCGGTGAGCTCACCGTTTTCGTCCTTCACGATTCGTCCGCCACTCGGTGGCCGGGTGTCCTTAGTAATATCTGCCTCCTCGAACGCCTTGCGATTCGCCCACACGGCGAAGCCGTGGAGACTACGCATCACCACGGGATTGTCGGGAAACCTTTCGTTCAGGAGATCCCACGTGGGGTAGTGGCTCGCCCAGTCGCTGTCGTCCCAACCGCGGGCTACGATCCATTCGCCCGCTGGCACGTTCTTCGCTGCCTCGACGACCCGTTCGACCGCCTCGTCCTCGGTCTCGACGCCAAAGAGGTCGATCTGCGCCTCGAGCTCACCGAGCCCGGCTACGTGCGTGTGCGAGTCGACGAGCCCGGGAAGGACGGTGCCGCCTCGAGCGTCCAAAACGCGCGTTCTGTCGTCGCGAAACGACGACACCTCGGCTTCGGACCCCACCGCGAGAATCCTTCCACTGTTGAGCGCCACGGCCTCCGCGTCGGGCCGCCAAGCTCCGTCCGAGAAGGGAGCGTTGGCCGCCGGCGTGCCGTCTGGCGCTGGGTCGTCCCAGGCGAACGTGTACACCCGACCGTTCGTGACGATGAGATCGGCTCTCGGGCCGGAGTCGGGGGCCGCACAGGCGACGGCCAGCAAAAGAGGCCAGATCATGCGATACATGGGAACATCTCCTTACCGGCGGTGGATTATATCGCCCATTTACCATACACTCGCTCCCCTCTAACCGCCTGGAGGTGCGATTCGTCATGAACCCACGATGGATTCTCCTGTCTTTGGCCGTCAGCTTCGGCTGCGTGCATGCGCAAACCACTGTCTCCGACGCCCCGGATACGCCTTTCAAGCTCGCGACGTACGACGCGGGTCGCGGCGAGCGCGTCGGCCTCGCCATTGGGGATCGGATCCTCGATCTCGGCGAGGCCAACGACCACGTGGCACGTGAAGCGGGCCTGGGATCGATGCCCGTTCCCACGGAAATGAAGCAGCTCATCGAGGAGTACGACCGGGTGCGTTCGCGCCTCTACCAGATCGCCAACTTCCTCGACGGCAAGACCGACGGGCTTGCGTTCGCTCATGACGTGGCCGACGTTTCGTTGAAAGCACCCATCAAGTACCCGTGGAACCTCCTGGCCGCCGCCGCAAACTACCGGTCGCACGCCGCCGAGATGAACACGGAAGCGAACGTCGATCCCGACCAGGACTTTCCGTTCCTGTTCGCCAAATCGGCGCGCTCGGGCATCATCGACCCGGGCGAGCCCTACTTCATTCCTCCTGGCCGCGACAAAATCGACTGGGAGGGGGAGCTCGGCATCGTCATCGGCAACGCCGCTAGTCGGGTTCCGCTCGGTGAAGCGATCGACCACGTCTTCGGCTTCACGATCGTTTACGACGTGAGCGACCGCGGCGGTCAGCATCGCGGCAACCCCATGTTCCAGGGGCCCGATTGGTTCTCGGGAAAGAGCCGCGACCGGGCGGCGCCGATGGGCCCTTTCATCACGCCGAGAGAATTCCTTCCGAATCACGCGAGCCTCAGGCTCGTCACCAAGGTCAACGATCGCGTGGTCCAGGACGGGAACACCAAAGACCTCATCTACGACACCGAGCACCTCGTGCACCACATCAGCCAGGTCCTGACTCTGTACCCCGGGGACGTCATCGCCTCCGGAACCCCCGACGGCGTCGGCGCGGGCCGAAAGCCTCCGGAGTTTCTCAAGCCCGGCGACGTCGTCTCGATCGAGATCGAAGGCATCGGGACGCTGGTGACGCCGATCCAGACCTCCCAACCGGCATCTTGAAAGTCGAGAGAACGTGGCGTAAGGTCGAGCCGTGGCATTCGTGCTCGGCTTGAGCCTGGCGTTCGTCTGGCTGAGAGCGAGCGAGATCGAGCGCGAGATCGCCGGCTTTCCTCCGGAATCGCTTCCCTATCAGGCTGAATATGTAGGGTCGGAAACCTGCGGTTCCTGCCACGCGGAGCACTGGCGACAGCAGAGCTCTCATCCCATGGCGCTCACCGGCCAGAAGGTGACGGCGGAGACCCGCGACCTCTGGTTCTCCGAGGAGCGACTGAGAAGGCCCGTCGAGTGGCCTCGAGGCCAATCCCCCGTTTATCGCCCAACCGCAGACGGAGTCCTGCTCGAGGCGGGCGATGGCGCCGCGCGCGTGGGCGCCGTGCTCGGATCCGGCTCGCGCGGATTCACCCCCATCAGCGCCGAGCCCGGGCGAACGATCCGCGAGCTCCGTCTCTCTTTCTCGGCACCCCACGACTCCTGGTTCATGACCCCGGGCTCGGAGAGAGACCGAGATCTCCTGGGAACGCCCAAGTCGGCCGAGGAGTCCCGTAATTGCCTCGAGTGTCACGCGACCCTGCTCGCCTGGAGAAATGACGTTCTCGATTTCGACGAATCGCGGCTGGGGGTGGAGTGTGAACGCTGCCACGGTCCGGGGAGCGCTCACGTTGACGCGGTCCGAGCGGGCAACCCCTCCGCGATCTTCAACCCCGGCGCTCTGAGAGCCGACCGGCAGGTCGAGTTTTGCGGCCAGTGCCACCGGCAACCCTTTGACATCGATCCTCTGGACGCGATGAGTCGCGACCCGTCCATGGCGAGACACGCGGGAGCCGGGCTCATGCTGAGCGAATGTTTCCGGCGCTCTCCCCGAGACACGACGGTGAGCTGCCTCAATTGCCACGACCCGCACGGGAATATCGAGACCACCGCCCATCGCTCCCGCGCCTCCTGCTTGCGCTGCCACTTGGCTGCCGACCGGGATCATCGCTCGCACTCCATTTCTTCCTATTCGGACTGCGTTTCATGCCACATGCGGGTGGAGGAGAGGGGCATCTCGGCAATTGGCTTTACCGATCACTGGATTCGAATTCCCGGATCGCCCCTTCCCGTCGATTCGTTCGAACGAGAGGAGTACCTCGAGTACCTCGAGAACGACTACCGCCGCGGTTTGCTCCGGCCGGTGGTCGAAGCCGAGGAGAAAGCCAAGCTGGGGCTTGGACTCGCCGAAATTCAGTTCGCGCGAGAAAATCACCAGAACGCGCTCCGAACCCTTCGAGAAGCTCTCTCCGCGCATCCGAGCTACGCGCAGAGACTCCGGGCCGCGGCCCTCTTTCGCCAAGGCGGCAGGATTCCGGAGGCGATCGAGGTGTTGGAAGATGCCATCCAGAGCGGACCTGAACCCGACGAGGCGTACTATCAGCTGGGTGAGTTGCTTCAACTCACGGGAAAGCTTGACGAGGCGGCCTCCCGGTATCGTCAGGCGCTCGCGCTCAATCCCGATTCGGCCGTGGCGCTCAACAGTCTCGGAAGCGTGCTCGGTTCGCAAGGCGACTTCGAAGAGGCGCGCACCCACTTCCAGCGTGCGCTCGAGCTCAAGCCCGCCTATCCCGAAGCTCGCAGGAATTTGGGCCTGGCCCTCCAGCGATTGGGTCGGCTCGAGGCGGCCCGGACCCAGTTCGAGCTAGCCCTCCAGGCGAGTCCCGACTGGCCCGCGGCCCAAAGCGCCCTGGCCCGAATACTGGCGACGCACCCGGACCCCGACCGGCGCGATCCGCAACGGGCCGTCCGGCTCGCGGATCGAGCAGCCGAGCTGACGAGATACGAAAACCCCACGATCCTCGATACCCTTGCCGCTGCTTATGCCGCCGCCGGCCAGTTCGAACGAGCGACGGCAGTTGCCGAGGAGGCTCTTCGACTGGCCACCGATGTCGAGCTGGCGGGGGACATTCGCGCTCGACTGAGTCTCTACAAGGACAAAAAACCTTACGTCGAGGCTCCGCGTAACTGAATCAGCGAACGAGCAGAAGTTCCGATCCCTCCCGAAGGTGGAAAGAACGCTCCATCGGCACGTCGGTGAAGGTCTGAGTGAGCTCGGAGGTAGGCCAGTAGACTTCGAGCGCCTCGATTCGCTCCGCCATCCCCAGGCCGATCGTTTGCTCCAGAGGGTTCGCGCCAAAGGAGCCTCCGCTGTTCACGTGCTTGTAGATGGAACGACTCGCGCCCCCCTCCCGCACCTTGAGCCGTATACTGGCCCCAATCGCCGACCGATTCGAGCGCACTCCGGTGAGCTCCACCGAAACCCACCGGCTCCCGAACCCGGGGTTGCGATAGAGCGCGTCGTGGAACCGATCGCCCGCGAGCGCCCCCCCCATCTGGGCGAAAACGTCCTGATCCCCGTCGCGGTCGAGATCGGCGAAGAGAATCGCGTGTCCTTTCTGCAGATGTCCGAACCCGCCTGCGGTGGTCACGTCGGAGAAACCGTCGCCGCCTCGATTCCGGTACATCAGGTTGGGCATCAGCGCAAAGTAGGGCGGATAGCCCGTGCCCAGGTAGAAGTCGAGGAAGCCGTCGCCGTCGAGATCGCCGAAGTTCGCTCCCATGGGAGCGCTTGGCCGGGCCAGGTTTCGCTCCCGGGCGGTGTCGCGAAGCCCTCCCCGGCCGTCGTTCTCATAGAGACGCGCGCGCTCGGCGTCGGACTCGAGACCGAGGTAGCTCGCCGCGAGATCTTCGATAAGGGCGTTGTAAGCCGCGACGTAGATGTCGAGCCGGCCATCGTTGTCGAAATCCCAGAACCACGTCGGAAAACTGCGTATGGGGCCGGTGACGCCGAGTGCAGGCGCGACGTCGCGAAACGTCCCGTCGCGATTATTCCGGTAGAGCCGGTTCTCCCCGTCCAGATTGGAGACGTAGATATCCGGGAACCGATCGCCGTCATAGTCGCCGAACACCACCCCCTTGGCGACTCGATCGTTCGTGACACCAGCCGAGGAAGCCCGGTCCTCGAATCTCCCCCCCGAATTGACGAACAGCTGGGAGCTTGCCCGGAGGTCTTCGTTGCTCTCCACCCCAACGTAGAGATCGAGATCGCCGTCGTTGTCGACGTCCCCCCAGGAAGCGGTCTGGCTGGGGAGGTGCACCTCGCCAAGCCCGACATCGAAGGCGACGTCGGTGAAGGTTCCGTCGCCGTTGTTCCGGAGAAGGGATTTCGGGTGGCGCCCCATCCGGCCCATCCACGCTCCGCGCAGCATGAGAACGTCCACGTCGCCGTCGTCGTCGTAGTCCGCCTGCACCATGTTCAGACCGCCGTAGATCCCTGTGAGCCCGGCCTCGGCCGTCCGCTCGATGAAGGCGGCGTGCCGATCGTTCAGGAACAATCGAACACCCTCTCCCGGATGGTAAGTCGAGACGAGGAGATCGAGGTACCCGTCGCGATCGAAATCCTCCGCGACCGCTCCTCCCGACAGGCTGAAGGTGTCCACGCCCGCGCTCCTCGCGACATTCGGAAACCGCGGGAAGGTATCGTCGGAGGCGAAGCTCGCGGGAGGAATCCGATACTCGGCCGGGACTCCGTCGGGATACTCCCCTACCGTCATGTAGGCGATGTTGAGGAGCCAGAGCGCCGAGAGATACCCCGGGCTGTTCACCGGAACACGGGTCAGGACTTCCTGGAACTTCTCGATGGCCTTCCGTGATCCTTCCGGAAGGCGGTGAACTCCGTCTCCACGAATGGGAAGAAGGCAGCTTTCGGCGTTCGCTCCCAGGGCGCAGTTCTGCGTTTCGCCCCATCGCATGTATGCGAAGCCGAGATTGAAGATCGTCCGGGGAACGACTCCCTCGTCGAGATCCCTCTCCACAACGGGAAGGAGCTCGTAAGCGCGGGTAAGAGAATCGATGGCCGCGAGCTCCCGGCCCGCTCTCTGCTCGGCCTCTCCTAACTTGAGGAACAGCTCGAAGCGAAGAAATTCGGAGGCGTCGGGCCGCATGGCGGCCGCGCGCGCCCTCAGCTCACGGGCGCTCCGGTCGCTGAGCCAGTAGTGTTCTTCCGGCGCCCGGTCGCGGATCTCGCGGAGAAGCTCGAGCATCCGGCGATGACCTGGGGTTTGAGAGTAGAGGGGCAGATCCTCCGCAACTCCGAGGTCCGGGTGATCAGAATGCGATTGAGCCCGTACGACAGGTCCGTGAAGCGAGAGAAGACCGATCAGAAGCAAGCCGGCCATGAACCTACTGGCTGCGGGCCAGGGCATCGATGCGGGCCTTCACCGCCTCCTGCGAAGGGTTCAACTGCAACGAACGCTCGAAGACTTCCCTGGCTTTCTCGGCGTCGCCCAGGTTCTGGTAGCTGTCGCCGAGCGCGTTCAGAAGCGTGTAGTCGGGGGGGCGCAGGGTAATCGCCCGCTCCAGATGAGACACTGCTTCCGCGTAGTTCTGTTTCTGATAGTACGCGAGACCGAGGCCTTCGATGACTTCGGGCTCTTCCGAGAACTGCGCGGCGAGCGGCGTCAGCAAAGCGAGGGCGTCGTCGGGCTTTCCCAAATAGAGAAAGACCGTGGCCAGCTTCCAGTTGGCGGCGATGAGACTCGGGTTTCCCGCCTCCACCGTCTGCCGGTACGCAGATTCCGCCTCGGCGATTTCTCCTCGCACCATATGCTGCTGTCCGCGAGTGAGGGCGAGAAGACCGGGGTTCTCGGTGTTGAAGCTGTGACGATAGACGAAGCCGGCACGGGGAATGGAGGTACGCGGCGATACCGTCAGCTCGGCGACGCGTTCCGAGACCGCCTGTCCGCTCTCGTTAAGGAGCTCCGCACGAAGTCGATGGGCGCCGCTCTCGAGTCCGCTCAGTGAGAAGGCCTCGATGATCACCCTCCCCTCGTAAGAGCTGACATCCCTCTCGCGAAGGGTCGCGGGGGAACTTTCGTTCGAGAGCGAGAGACGCAACCGGTAGCTCGGTGGCGCGTTCCAGGTTTGCACCATCGCGTATGCGGTCTCCCCGGGGGTGAACGTGCCGTCGATCGCGGGATAAACGATCTCCGGCCCGATCTGAAACGTTCGGTGGAGATCCGACCCTCCGGAAGCTCCCGTGAGCTCCGTCTTGTAGCCGATGAGAAGCCCGACCACAGCGGGACCGGATGGCGGCGCTTCAACGCGGAGCTCCGACTCCGCCGCGGTGAACTGCTTGGTGGCCCGGTTCCTGAGGATCAGGCTCAGACGATAGTCGCCGGGGAGTAGCGGAAAGGCGTCGTGATAGGCGAACGGCAGGCTGGCGACGGATTGCATCTGGCTCGAAGTGAGCTCGAGGTAGGGAGAGTTCTCCGACAGTGCCATCAGGTTACCGTTCATGTCCCGGACCTCGGCGGTGACGTCGAGCGTAGTGTAGAAGCCAGTCCCCTCGTCGTTCGCCTGCAGGGAGAAGTTCTCGGGGGAAAGCTCCAGGCTGTAGTGAACGAAGGGTGTGCGCTCTGGTCCGACGAGAACCGCCATGTATTGTCGGCTGGGGACGAAGCGGAAGGAATAGTCGGCGGTCACCTTGTCTTTGTAGCGCAGGTAGGCATCGAGGTAGTCGACGCTTACTCGTCGCCGCTGCGTATCCTCGATGTTGGCGATGACCGCGTCGACGTTGATGGGCACGCGGATGAAGCTGGTGAGCGGCTGGCGGGAGTTGCGGGCGGAGAGGAAGTTGCCGACGGGCTCGGTGAGATCCACCGTGAGGCTCGCTCGCGCCAGATCCATCGAGGTGACCTCCAGGACGTCGACAGCCGCGTTTTGATCCGTTCGGAATGTCGCCCCCGAGCCTGCGCGGAGAAGCGCCTCGGGGCCGTCGCCCAGGGGGCTGTAGAGCTCGTACACCCCGATGTCCTGCGGCTTGAAAAACACCAGGTTGAAGCGCGGAGGCTGCCCGTACTTCGGGTCGCCGTTGTAGAACCAGACCTGGGTCGAAACGATATCGTTCAGGCCATCATAGCGCTGAATCTCATGGGGCTTTCCCAGGATGATCCAGAACCTCCCCATGTCCGTTTTCCAGCCCGGCCTTGGAGCGTCGCGGGAGAAGATGCGGTTCGCGTAGTCCAGGCGCTCGTAGTGCTCGTCCTTGAACTCGTTCGCCGGGGTCGCCGGATCGGGGTCGCGCCTCTCCCAGAACGCCGCCATGAAGCCCTCGCGATCCTGAATCGTGGGGAGCGAGAGGAACAGGTCTCGCTCCTGATCGGTGATGATGTAGACCACTTCCTCTTCGAGCCATTGCCGGTGCTCGGGGTTGAGATTTTCGAGACGCTCGTCCGCGGACGAGGTGCCCCCGAGGGCGAGTGCGATGGCGAC
>DATIBD010000054.1:0-85129 GCA_035457705.1 Vicinamibacteria bacterium | reverse complement strand
CTGCCCGCGCGCGAGCCCGGCAAGGCTTTCGACCCTTCACGTAGGTGACGGCGACTTCGTCCGCTCCTCTGTGCTCGACCCGAATCGCGGTGCTTTCGAGTCGAATCCGCACCGGATGATCGTCGCGATCGAGACGGCCATAGTCGACGCGGGCGGTCACGACGTCCTCCATCGTCTTTCCCGGGACGGCGGAAGGAATGAGCGCCCGCACCAGAAGCCGTGCAATCGTCGCGTTTCCGTCTGGAAAGTACATGTCGGGATCGCCGCTGTCGGCACGCTCCGAGCTTTCGCGTCCATGCTGACCGCCCGGCTCGCTCAGAAGCCTCTCCGGAGGGGTGGGCTCGAGCGCCATTCCGTCGAATCCCGGATAGCCCATCTCCCAGGCGTAAAGGGCGGGTAACGCGTCGATGCCGATGCAGAACAACCCCATCGGCCTGGTATTGAAGAACGGCACGACGCCAGGATCGCAATCGGCCACATCGACGAGAAAATCCCGGTAGCTCATACGGGCGAGCCGCTTCTTCTTCTCCTCCGAAGAGAGACCCTGGAGGTACGGGCCCGGGCTCTGGTACAGCCGAGCGATGTCGCCCCGAACTTTCTTCGCGAGGGGCGTCTCGTCGAGGAACGTTTCGATGGACTTGGTCCGGTAACCCGTCACGAGTCGGTCGATTCCGAAGGTCTCTCGGTCGAAGAACATGGCCGGGGTGAGGCCGAGCTTCCGATCGCGGCTCGAGACCGCCTCGATGGCCTCGAAGTAACGCGTCCGGTCGATGCCCAGCTCCCAGAGAAGACCAGCCGCGACGGTGCTGTACTGGGACGGCGCTTCCACGTTGAGCGTTCCACCGTTCATCAGATACATCCGTCCCTGGTGCCAGAACTCGTTTCGCTTCGCGTGCCCTCCGAAATCGTCGTGATTGTCGAGAACGAGGACGCGGGCGCGGGGCCCGCGCTGCTTGCGGAAGAAATGGGCGGCCGCGAGTCCACTCAGCCCCCCTCCGACCACCACGAGATCGTAGACGCCGTCCACGTCCACCGGGCTTCCCCACGACTTGCCGTCGAGAAGCGCGTGGGCGACCTCGAACGAGCCGGGGTGGCTCCCGCGGAGACCGGTGAGTGTCGGCGGGTAGGCCTCGGCCTGAAGGGCGCGACGGAAAGCCTCGACCGACGATGTGGGAAGAAGAGAGCTCGTCAGCGCGACGGCCATTCCGTTCAGAAAATCTCTGCGATTGACGTCCATCGCTTGCCTCCGATCGACGCGAGCCTGCCGACCCGTTTCAGAGTATGGGCACTACGGGGCAACGATTCAAGCGATTCCCTGAAAGCCGGCTTCGGGATCCGTTCCGAGGAATCGTGCTAGAGTCCGACAGCGATGTCCCCGCCACTCATTCGCGACTGGCTCGACCGGGTCAGAGCAACGGTAGAAGAGCGGAGCCGGGATCTGGGAATCGATGAGCTCCACACGCTCGTCCGTCGCGACACAGCCCGAGCCTACGACTACTACCAGCGCGATCAGAAGAGGGACGAGGCACTCCCCTCCAGAGGGCTCGAGCGCTATCTCTCCGTCACGAAAGCCGTCTTCCTCAGCTTCTTGCGCAAGCTCACCCCCGCTCGACGGCTTGCTTATGTCATCGCTCTCCTGACGTTCTTGTGGGGATTCATTCGAGACGATTGGACGGGCGCTCTCGTCGGGTTCGTGGTCCTCAACTTCCTTCTCGCGCTCGAGCTCGCGGAAAAGCTCTTGACCAAGGACGAGCTCGAGATCGCGCGGGTCATTCAATTCAGCCTCTACCCGGTGGCAAACCCGAAGCTACCGAACCTGGACGTCGCCAGCTACTTCCTTCCCGCCAGCGAGGTCGGAGGCGACTATTATGACTTCGCTTTCGAAGGAAGCCGGCGTTTCACCGTGATTCTCGGAGACGTCTCGGGCAAGGGAATCCCCGCCGCCCTCTATGCCATGCGGCTCCAGGCCCTGTTCGAAGTGCTAGGAAAGGGTTCTCTCTCGCCGAAGCAGATGCTCGTGGAGATGAACGACGTGATATCCGAGCGCATCGAGCGCAACTACTTCATCACCGCCGTCGTGGCCGTGGTCGATTTTCGTGAGAGAAAGCTCGTTCTCGCCCGGGCCGGTCACAATCACCCCCTCCATTATTCCGCGGAGACGGGAGAGACCCGCTGGCTCGCCCCCGAGGGAGTGGGAATCGGAATGAGGAAGAAACCCGCTTTCGATGGATTGATGGAGGAGTCTCAGTTGGCTCTCGGCCCGGGCGACGTCCTGCTCTTCTACACGGATGGTGTCTCCGAGACGATGAACCGGAGCCTGCAGCCCTATGGATACGATCGACTCGAGGTCGTGTTGCGAGAAACGGCGCACCGGCCCGCAAGCGAAATCAAAGAAGCTTTGTTGAGGAGTCTGAACGCGTTTCGTGAGGACCGCCCGTTCGACGACGACGTCACGCTCGTCGTGACCAAGGTGACTGGGTAGGTCTTTAACTGGCTGATGAAGGAGTATAGCCCAGCCTGCCGAGCGGTGGCCAAAACCTCTGCCGCGAGATCGGCGCGCAGCGCCGCAAACGCCGAGCCGTGGCGGCACGATCGATTACGGGTCCCGCCACGGCATTGAGCACTAAAGAGAAGAAGGAGGTTGCGATGAAGCGTCGCGCTTTCATGAAGAGCTCCGCGGCAATCGTCTCGGGACTCGCTTTGAAGCGCTGTGCCCCTGGGGACACTCCGGTGGCTCCGGCTCGACCAGCGCTCGATTCCGATACGATGGATGCCGTTGCCCGACTCGTCCTTCCCTCGGAGGAGATGGGCGAAGCGGGAACGACCCGCGTTCTCGACGGGTTCCGAAAATGGCTCGAGGGCTTCGACCCGGTCGCCGAGCTCGACCACCCATACCTCTCGGAGGAGATCCTCTACGGCCCGCCCGATCCGGAGCCGCTCTGGTCCTCGCAGCTCGAAGCACTCGAGCTCGAAGCCGAGAGGCGTCACGGCTCCTCGTTCAAGGAGCTTTCTCGAGACGACCAGACCGTAATTCTGGAACGTCATCTTCCCCAAGATCTGGAAGCGAGCTTTCCCGAGATCGCGAGGGCACCTCACGTCGCTTGCGGCCTCCTCGCGTACTTCTACGCGAGCTCCGAGGCAAACGACATGTGCTACCGCGCTGCTATCGAAAGGCACACCTGCCGCGGGCTCGACGCCTCACCCGATGCGCCCGGCGAAAGGAGGAGCTGACGCCATGGCGCGAACGATCGAGAGCGACATCGTTGTCATCGGCGCCGGCATCAGCGCGGCCATGGTGGCGGAGAAGCTGACCGAGGAGACGACCGCGAAGGTCGTCGTGGTCGAGGCGGGGAACAAAATCTTCAACCTCGAGGAGAGACCCCATCGTCGCGAGCGTTTCCTCGCCTATGGCGAGAACCCCTGGCCAGACGATCACATTGAGGGACAGTCGGCGAAAGGCATCCAGTCGCGGTCGATGGCGGTCGGGGGGCTCGCTCTTCACTGGGGGGGAACGACGCCGCGGTTCACGCCCGAGGATTTTCGCCTCCGCTCGATCTACGGGGTCGGCTACGACTGGCCGCTCGACTACGACGAGCTCGAGCCCTACTACCAAGAGGCCGAGGAGCGTATCGGAGTCGCGGGGACTCCGGGGCCGCCGGAGCTGGACCCGCGGTCGAAAGACTATCCGCTTCCACCCCTGCCGCTTTCGTACAATCTGAGCCGGCTTCGCGAATGGGCGGAACAATCCGGCATCCCCTTCTGGCCGAATCCCGTCTCCAAGAACTCGATCCCTTATCGTGGGCGCGGCGTCTGCATGCGATGCGATACGTGCAGCATTTGTCCCACCGGCGCGAAATATTCTCCCGACTTCTCTTTCCTGGAGCTTCTGAAGGATGGCCGGATCGAGCTCGTGACCCGGACGCTCGTCAGAAAGCTCGCGCTCGCCGAGGGATCGGATCGGATCGATCACGCTGTCGCCACCGATCGCGATCGGCCCGACGAGCCCGTCGAGCTTCGTGCGAAGAGCTTCGTCCTGGCATCGGGCTATTGCTGGAGCACGCACCTTCTCCTGCTCTCGGCAGCGGGCAGGTTCCCCGAGGGCCTTGCCAACCGCTCCGGTCTCGTGGGGAGGTTCGTAACCGGACATCGGCCGGTGAACGCGTTTTTGGAAGTTCCGCTGAAACTCTATCCTGGTGTCTTCGAGGCCGACAGCCTGCTGTCGAAGAAGTTTCAGCGGGGCAAGCGCGATCGATACGTCCGGCACGATCTCCGCATTTGGGAATCCTCCCGGGGGCGCGCGCCTCGGATGCGGGACGACGACGGAAGGCTTATTCTCGGCGACTCGATCCTGAAGGATTGGCGACGGCGTTCGGAAACGGGCGCGGCCCGGATGCGTGCGTACTACGACGTGATTCCCTCCCGAGACAGCGCCATCACACTGGATACCAACCGGAAGAATCCCTGGGGCGACCCGCTTCCCAGGGTCGACTTCGTGGACAGCCACTGGTCCAACGACCTTCGTGCCTTCACAGAGGAGAGCATCCGCGGGGTGTTCGAATCACTCGTACGCGCGGGCGGCGGAAAGATTCTCGAGGTTCGGCCCGACCCGAGCGTTTACGATCATCCCGGGGGAGGGTGCCGCATGGGGGACGATCCACAGACGAGCGTGGTCGACCGATGGGGTCGAAGTCACGATCACGAGAATCTCTGGATCGTGGGAGCACCGACTATCGTCTCCGCCGGCTGCAACAACGGCACACTCACCTTCGGCGCGCTCTCTCTGCGCTCCGCACAAGCGCTGGCGAAGGAGTTCCCGCAGAGATCCAATCCGGTCAACGCGGCAGGAGGTCACAGTCGGGAGGGCGCCTGAAGAAGCTTCGGCCTAACGGGCCGAGCCTCGATTCGGCCGATTTTTGGAAGCTGCTTGAGACTTGGCTTGATCCTTCTTATATTCTAAGAACTCGGAGCATCGTCCGTGGCTAAGCACAACGGCCAGCAATGGGCACAACTCACCTCAGCGTTCCTGTTCACTATCATCTCGTCAACGAGGGCTCACGCCTTCAAGGCGTCGGAACCGCAGGATACCGGACCCAACGCGGTGATCCAGCAATACTGTGTCACATGCCACAACGATGTCACGTTGCTCGGCGGGATGAGCCTCGAGGCGTTTGACGCAGAACATCCCGAGCGGGACGCCGAGCTCACGGAGAAGATGATCCGGAAGCTTCGCACCGCCATGATGCCGCCAGCGGGAATGCCGAGGCCCGAAGAGGACGCCGCGCTCGCGCTGGTGGAAACGCTCGAGCGCGGAATCGACGCCGCCGCAGAAGCACGGCGCGAGCCGGGCACTCGTCCATCCCAGCGACTGAATCGAGCTGAATACGGTCGACTGGTGCAAGATCTACTCGATCTGACAATCGATCCTTCGGAATGGCTGCCCGAGGATCCGATCAGCGCCAGCTTCGACAACATCGCCGACGCCCAGATCCTATCGCCGACCCTGATGGCCGCCTACCTCACGGCGGCGAGCGAGGTCGCCCGGAAGGCCGTCGGGCAAGTCGACGCGGCGGTAACGGCGATAACCTACACCAACCCGCCGTCGGTCTCTCAGCACGAGTGGGAGCGGGTCGACGGGGCTCCCTTCGGAACCCGAGGCGGCATCAGCGTTCTACACAACTTTCCAGCGGACGGGAAGTACACGTTCTCGATGGGATTCATGTCCGGCTGGGGAGAACGATTTCACGACATCGACGTCTCGATCGACGGCGCGCAGGTGGCCCTGGTCCGGTACGGCGGTGACATCGACTTCCAGGGCCGCAAGGACTTCCCCATCGCGACCGATCCCATTTTCGTCCACGCCGGCGAGCATCGCGTGACCGCTGCGTTCATCCGCCATATGGATGGGCCTTATGAGGACTTGATCCGGCCGAACGATTGGTCTCTTACGGGTACCGAGACGAGCTACGGTACGACCTCGCCACCCCACCTCGTGAGCTTGACGTTGGAGGGACCCTACGATCCCCTCGGGGTCTCCGAGTCCCCTTCGCGAAAGCGCGTGTTCTCCTGCCGGCCCACCGCACCCATGGAAGAGAAGTCCTGCGCCGAACAGATCGTTGCCCGGCTCGCGGCCAAGGCCTATGGCAGGTCCGTCGATCGACACGACGTCGAAGACCTCATGGCGTTCTACACCATGGGCGCCGACGATGGAGGATTCGAGGTCGGCGTTCGGACCGCGCTCGAAGCGATTCTCAGCAGCCCTCACTTCCTCTATCGAATGGAGCGACAGCCGTACGAAGTCGCGCCGGGAGATGTCTACCGGATCGCGGACATCGATCTCGCCTCGCGTCTCTCTTTCTTCCTCTGGGGCACGAATCCCGACGAAGAGCTGCTCCAACTGGCGCAGTCCGGCGAGCTGTCACGAGACACAGTCCTGAGAGCCCAGACGATTCGGATGCTCGAGGATCCGCGCTCGGAGGCGCTGTCCACGCGCTTCGCCGCACAGTGGTTGCGACTGCAGGACCTAGAAAAAGTGAGCCCGGACGCATTCTGGTTTCCCAACTACAGCCGGCAGCTCATGGAAGCCATGCGACGAGAGACCGAGGTCTTTTTCGATGAGCTCGTGCGTCGGGATCGGAGCATTCTCGAGCTCGTCACCGCCGACTACAGCTACATGAACGAACGGTTGGCGCGTCATTACGGGATTCCCGGTGTCGTCGGTGAGTCGTTTCGCCGGGTCAGCTATCCCTCGAACGCGCGAAAGGGCATCCTGGGCCATGGCAGCGTCTTGGTTCAAACGTCGTTGGGAAACCGGACGTCGCCGGTGCTGCGCGGCAAGTGGGTTCTGGAGGTTCTCCTGGGGACGCCGCCCCCTCCTCCACCTCCGGGTATTCCCGATCTGGAAGAAACCAAAGACTCGCGTGATGGTGAAGTGTTGACGACGCGCCAGCGGCTCCAGATCCATCGACAGAACCCGACCTGTGCGGCTTGCCACAACCTCATCGATCCGATCGGACTCGCTCTGGACAACTTCGATGTGACGGGAAAGTGGCGGATCCGGGAGAACGGGGTCGCCCTCGACACGCGCAGCACGTTTTACGACGGCACCCCGATCGAGACCCCCGCCGATCTGGTCGACGTGCTCATGAGGCGGCCGATCCCGCTCGTGCGGCATTTCACCGAGAACCTGATGGCCTTCGCTCTGGGACGAAGGGTCGAGTATCGCGACCAGCCCACGGTGCGGGCGATTACCGCCGAGGCCGAACAACACGATTACCGCCTGTCTTCCGTCATTCTGGGGATCGTCCGAAGCGAGGCGTTTCGGACGAAGCAGGCACAGACAGTCGATCAGGAAACCGTCGCCGGGAAGTCGGGCCGATGAGCACCAGAGAGCAGGGTGACGAAAAACTCGGCCCATCTGCGCGAGCGGAGCGAGCCCGGCGCAATCGTCCGCATCGGGCTGCTTCGTGGGTATCAGATGTTGCGGGGCTGCTTCGAAGGGCTGCCCCACCGCAAAATTGCCGCGCCGTAAGCAGCCCGAGCCGTGGCGGCACGATCGATCGCGGGTCCCGCCACGGCGCTGAGCACGAGAGAGACGTCATCCGGAGGAGGGAATATGCACTTCGTCACTGGTAAGAAGCTTCCGCGCCGGACTTTCCTGCGCGCGGCGGGCGCGAGTGTCGCGCTACCTTTGCTCGATGCCATGGTGCCCGCCTACGGCTATTCGAAGAGCGAACGCTCCCGGCTCGTCTGCATCGAGGAAGTGCACGGACTTCCGGGCTGCAACCAGTGGGGCGCGGCTCAGCATCTTTTCGCCCCGGCCACGGTCGGGCGCGGCTACGAGCTGGTCGAGGCAAATCCCCTGAAATCGCTGGAGCCGTGGCGCGATCGCTTCACCATCATCAGCAATACCGACGCCCGAATGGCCGAGGCTTTCGCACCGCCAGAGGTGGGCGGGGATCACTTTCGCTCGTCCGCGGTATTCCTGACCCACACTCACCCCAAGCAGACGCAGGGCTCGGATCTGCTTTGCGGGACATCCATGGATCAGCTCCATGCGCAGCGGTTCGGTCACGAGACCGCCATACCGTCCCTGCAGCTCTGCATCGAGAGCACCAACAAGGGTGGCGGTTGCGACTACAACTACTCGTGCTCCTACATCGATTGCATCAGTTGGGCGTCTGAAACGGAGCCTCTGCCGATGATCCGCAGTCCGCGCACGGCCTTCGACATGCTGTTCGGAGCCGGCGGCAGTCCCGAAGAACGGGCACGGCGTCGCCAGACCCACAGAAGCATTCTCGATTGGGTCGCTCAGGAGGTCAGGAGCATGACCAAAGAGCTTTCGGCGGTCGACCGAATGCGGGTAGACCAGTACCTGGAGAACGTCCGTGAGATCGAGCGCCGCATCCAGAAGGTGGAGGCCCGCAACACGAGCGGAGACGCACGGGAGCTGCCCGACGCTCCTCCGGGCGTGCCCGATTCTTACTCGGAGCACATGAAACTGATGTTCGATCTCCAGATTCTCGCGTTCGAAACCGACATGACCCGCGTTGTGTCGTTCAAGACCGGCCGGGACGCCTCGAATCGAACCTTTCCCGAAAGCGGATCGGATCGGGCCTTTCACCCGGCCTCCCATCATGGCGACAAGAAGGAAGGCATTCTGGAGTTCAACAAGATTTGCCAGTACCGGGTGAGCCAGCTTGGCTACTTCTTGAAGCGGTTGAAGGAGACCAGCGACGGTGAATCGAGTCTCCTGGACCAGTCGGTGATTCTCTGGGGCTCCCCGATGGGCGATGCCAACCTCCACAACCACCGGCGGTGTCCCTTGGTGGTTTTCGGGGGGGCGAACGGCCGGCTCCAGGGGGGATCTCACATCAAGGCTCCGGATGGCACTCCCATGGCGAACGTCTTGCTCGCGCTTCTCAACAAGCTCGGACACGAAAGGGAGAGCTTTGGCGACAGCACCGGAGAGATGTCATTGTGATCGGAGGGCAGCCGGCATTAGGTCTCGCGGTCACACTCGCGTTGTCCCTTCCAGCGACAGGGGCGATGGCCTTCGAAGCGGCGGTGGCGGATGCCGCCGCTCGCGGCGATTCCGACCGGGTCCGAGAGCTTCTCAGAAGCGGCGTCGACGTCAATACCGCGCAAGGAGACGGCATGACGGCCCTTCACTGGGCGGCGGAGCGCGGCGACACCAGCCTGACCGAGGTTCTCATCACCGCGGGCGCCAACGTACACGCCGGAACCCGCATTGGACGCTACACGCCGCTGCATCTCGCGGGCGGCGGGGGCCACGCTGGCGTCGTGCGGGCGCTGCTTCGGGCGAACGCCAACCCAAACGTGACGACCACCAACTCGGGCGTGACCCCGCTCCATCTCGCGGCGGCAGCGGGGGAGATCGACGCGATAGCGGCTCTGCTCGAGCGCGGCGCCGACGTCGACACCAAAGAGGCGTCCTGGGGGCAGACGCCCCTCATCTTTGCCGCGTCTCGGGGCCAGGTAGGAGCGATTCGGATGCTTCTCGAAGCCGGAGCCGACACCGCCGCCACGTCCCGTGCCGTGGACGTCGCCGAGCTCGAAAAAGCCGACGAGGCGGCGAACAAGCGGATCGCGGAGGTGCTCGAGGGATTCAAGAAGCAAGAGAAAGGAGGAAGCGACTGGAAACCGACACCGGGCCAGGTTCAGGTGGCGATCGAGGCTTCTCGTCACCTTCAGCGGAACTGGCGCAAGCCAGACGATGCGGACGAGCCAGCGAGCACGGCGGATGGAGCGACGCCGTCCCCATCGGCCTCGGCCAAGAAGGCAAAGGATTCCAAGAACCGAGACGAGAATGCACCTTCGTACGGCGAGCTGGTCGAGAGTTGGGGAGGGCTCACTCCGCTTCTTCACGCCGTCCGGCAGGGCCACGTCGAAGCGGCCATGGCTCTTCTGGATGGAGGCGCCGACGTCAACCAACCCTCCGCTTCCGATCGAACGACCCCGCTTTTAATGGCTTCTCTCAACGGGCATTTCGATCTCGCTCTGCTTCTGCTCGAGAGGGGGGCGAATCCCAATCTTGCCAGCACAGCGGGCACGACGCCTTTGTTTGCGGCCCTCGAGCGAACCTGGGCGCCACGAGCCTCCTATGCTCACCCGATCGAGAACCAACAACAGAAGGCCACGCATCTCGAGCTCATAGAAGCTCTTCTCGTCGCCGGGGCCGACCCGAACGTACGCCTCGAGAAACACCTCTGGTACATGGAATACACGTTCGGAGTGTTGCGCGCGGCGGGAATCGACTATATGGGCGCGACGCCTTTCTGGCGCGCCGCCTACGCGTTGGACGTGGAAGCCATGCGTCTCTTGAAGGCACACGGAGCGGATCCCAGCCTTCCCACACTCAAGCCTCCCGCGAGGCGCCGCCGGGGTGAGAACGACCCGGGTCTCAAGGAGAACGTCTCCAAGCCGTTCAAGAAGCTCGCTCACTTTTTCAAGCTGGGCAATCCCGAAGTGCCCGTCGGCGGCCCGCATATCTATCCGATCCATGCAGCCTCCGGCGTGGGCTACGGACAGTCTTTCGCCGGAAACGCGCATCGTCACGTTCCCGACAACTGGGTGCCGGCGGTGAAGTTCCTGGTCGAAGAGTGCGGGGCGGAAGTTGATATTCGTGACGCCAACGGATACACCGCGCTTCACCACGCTGCTTCCCGGGGGGACAACGATCTCGTGCTCTACCTCGTCGAGAAAGGGGCCGATGTGAAGGCCACGAGCCGCAAGGGACAAACGACGGCCGACATGGCCAACGGGCCGATCGAAAGGGTCTCTCCTTTTCCCGAGACCATCGCGCTGCTGGAAAAGCTGGGTGCGAAGAACAACCATAAATGCGTGTCGTGCTGACTTAGACTTCCGTCACGATCTAGGAGCGGCCCGTCAGGGCCGCCGGCCGAGAGGAATCGCGTCGCGCCGAAGCGAGCAGCGTAGGCGCGGGCGCGAGGGAATTCGGCCGTGGACGCGCGCGAGGAGCGCGCGCCGGGAGCGAGCCGAGGAGGCGAGCGACCACTAAGAAAGGAGACAAATCATGTCGAAGACGGGCCGGCTCCTTAGGGGAGTGACTGCGGCTGCCTCGCTTTTGGCCGGGTGCCAAGCCGAATCACCATTTTCAGGTGTCACGATCGATGAAGACGACATCGGCGGGGCGGTGAGCAGCACGAAGGGTCCAGAGGCAGGGGTCTGGGTGATTGCCGAGACCCGCGACCTCGACACGATGTTCGTTCGGATCGTCGTGACCGACGACCAGGGTCGTTACGTGGTGCCCGACCTGCCCCCGGCAAATTATCAGGTCTGGGTTCGCGGGTACGGGCTGGCCGACTCGAAAAAGGTAGCTGCCAAGCCCGGCGATCATGTGGATCTCACCGCGGAGAACGCAACCGATGCGGCCACGGCCGCGAAAGTCTACCCTGCCGCCTATTGGTACGCGATGATGGATCTTCCCGATGATGCCGAGCTCGAGAAGGTCACGGGTGGCAAGAATGCTTACCTGATGTGGATGAAGAATATGGGTTGCGTCGGCTGTCACCAGATGGGCCAACTCTCGACCCGCGCCCTCCCCGAAGGGATTGGCGAGTTCGAATCATCGGAGGAGGCCTGGTTACGCCGTATCTCGTCGGGCCAGGCAGGAGGCCAGATGGCTCGCCAGGCTGAGCAGCTGCTTGCCGGATTGCCGATCAAGTATCTGGCCGACTGGACCGACCGCATCGCCGCAGGGGAGCTTCCGGCTCAGGCTCCTGAGCGTCCGACCGGCCGCGAGCGCAACGTGGTCGCCACCATCAGGGACTGGTCTAACGCCAAAGCTTACATGCACGATCTATCCGGTACCGATCGCCGCAACCCGACCGTCAACGGATACGGGCATCTGTATGGCGCGCCAGAGCTCAGCACCGATGAGATTCCCATCTTGGATCCGGTTGCCAATACCGACACCGTCTTCCACGCCTCGGCCCGGGACGAAGATACTCCGACCACTCATGACGACCCGGTCGTCGCACCGTCGCCATACTGGGGTGACGAAGCCATCTGGGACAGCAAGACGAACATCCACAATCCGATGCTCGACCACCGCGGCCGCGTATGGCTTACGGCGCGGATACGCGGTCCGGACAATCCGGAATTCTGCCGGGAGGGTTCGGAACACCCATCGGCACGGCTATTCCCCACCGAGCTATCGAGCCGGCATCTGGCAGTGCTCGACCCCGAAACTCAGGAATACACCTTCGTCGATACCTGCTTCAGCACCCATCATCTGCAGTTCGCTTACGACGAAGACAACACGCTTTGGACCAGCGGCGATCGCCAGGTGGTTGGCTGGTTGAACACGAAGATATTCGATGAGACCGGAGACGCGGCCGCAGCTCAGGGCTGGGCGCCGTTGGTGCTGGACACGAATGGAAACGGCCAGCGGGACGAATGGGTGGAGCCCGAAGCCGATCTGGATCCGAACCTCGACAAGCGGGTTCCCAAAGGGTTTTACGCGGTCATGCCGAATCCGGCCGATGGGTCCGTCTGGGGCTCCAATACGTTCTTCTACCCCGGGTCGCTGACCCGATACGATCCGGAAACGGGATTGGCAGAGACTTACAACCCCCCGTTGCCTGGCTTTGGGATACGCGGCGCGGATATCGACAGCAACGGCGTCGTCTGGGCGTCGCTCGGCAGTGGACACCTGGGTGAATTCGATCGCGGCAAGTGCAAGGGGCCGTTGAACGGACCGAACGCCACTGGAGATCACTGTCCCGAGGGGTGGACCCTTCACGATTTGCCCGGCCCGTCCTTTCCCGAAGCTCCCGGGTTCAGCGTCGAGTCGAGCTACTACACCTGGGTGGATCAGCACGACACCCTGGGCCTCGGAAGAAACGTGCCGATCGCCACCGGGAACCTCTTCGACGGCGTCCATGCGCTGGTCGAGGGCGAGTTCGTCACCCTGCGAGTCCCCTACCCGCTCGGCTTCTATACCAAGGGATTCGAGGGCCGCATCGATGATCCCGATGCCGGCTGGAAAGGCCGCGGGCTATGGGTTCCCGAGGGAGATCGCACCCCGTGGCTGAAAGAGACCGGCAAGGGCAGCAGGCCAATCGTCGTTCATTTCCAGATGCGTCCGGATCCGCTGGCGAAGTAGCCCTTAGGACTCAGGAAACCGCTCATGACGCTCACTACACTCCTGTTGCTCGTGCTCGCTCAGGAGTCGCTCGTGCTGAGGACTCCTCTGCTCATCGATGGCTCTGGCAGCCTCTTCGAAAATCGCGACGTCGAGATCCGGGGCGGCTCGATACGAGAAGTCCGACCGTCACAAGGAACGCCGAGCTACGAGCTCGGCGGACTCACGCTTCTGCCGGGGCTCATCGACACCCACGTCCACCTGAGCTGGCATTTCGACCGAAGCGGGCGGCTCGCGAGCGACGCCTCGGAAGAAGGACCGGAAGAGCAGGTGCTCTACGCCGCCGAGAACGCGTACAAGATGCTCATGGCGGGATTCACCACCGTCCAGAGCTTGGGAGCTCCGGTGGACAAGCCGCTTCGGGACGCCATCGACCGGGGAGTCCTTCCCGGACCGAGGATCTTGACCTCACTACGCAGCGTCACCTCCGAGACCGGAGACCCCGATGCCATACGCGCTTTCGTGCGCCAACAGGCGGCCGAGGGCGCCGACGTCATCAAGATCTTCGCATCCGCGAGCATAAGGGACGGCGGTGAGCCCACGCTCACGAAGGAGCAGGTTCATGCCGCTTGCTCCGAGGCGGCACGCCTGGGATTGAGAAGCGTCGTGCATGCGCACGGACCGGAAAGCGCCCGGAGAACGGTCGAAGCGGGGTGCACCACCATCGAGCATGGAGCGCTCCTCGATGAAGAGACGATGAGCCTGATGGCGGAGAAGGGCGTGTACTTCGATCCCAACACCCACCTCATCTTCCAGAACTATTTCGACAACAAGTCGCGGTATCTGGGTATCGGAAACTACACCGAGGAGGGTTTTCGGCAAATGGAGAATGCCGTCCCTTCCGTTCTCGAGGCTTTCAAAATCGGGCTCGGCATCAATCGGCTGAAGATAGTGTTCGGAACCGATGCGGTCGCGGGAGCCCACGGTCGCAACGTGGAGGAGCTAGTGTACCGTGTCGAGACCGGCGGACAGGACCCGCACCAAGCGATCCTTGGCGCTACGTCGCTCGCGGCGGAATCGCTCGGACTCGAAAACGAGATCGGCCAGATTCGAGCGGGGATGGCGGCCGACTTGATCGCGGTCGAGGGAAACCCTCTCGAAGACATTTCCGCACTCCGGCGCGTTCGTTTCGTGATGCGGAGCGGTACGATCTACAAGTTCGAGCGCTGATTAGCCGAGCAGGGCGATGACGGTTACTTCTCGAGCTCCTCGAGACGCTTCTTGGCGGCAGAATTCTCGGGAGCGATAGTTAGCGACTTTTCGAACGAGGCACGGGCTTTCTCGCGGTCTCCCGAGGCCAGGTACGCCTCCCCCAGCAATTGGTGGACCCAGGCGGAATCCGCATGGAACTCGGCATTGAGCTCGAGAATCGAGATTGCTTCTCCAGCTTTGCCCGCTCCGAGGAGAGCCTCTCCCAGCCGGTTGAGGGGGATGTCGCCGAAATCGTAGCTCCCGCGCCCGTAGTGGTCGTTCCGGAGCTCTCGATAACGTGCGACCGCCGCCTCGGCTCCATCGGCGTCGAGAACCGTTTCCATGATCGATTCGATCGTTACCGGTCTCGCGACCCCGCGGTGGCAGGTGAAGCACTGGACGGTCGTCTCGCCGCCCCGGATCGGGGAGATGTGCTCGCGATTGATCGCCTCGACCATGCGAAGCATCCGCCTCGCGATCCCTTTGGCCTCTCTCTCATCGGACGCGAAATCGACTTGATCGAGCATCGGCCCACCGAGGTGGCAGTGCTCGCACCGCACTCCGAGGGCGAAGGAGAAGCTCCTCATCGTCTCGATGAGGATTCGTCGATCGATGTCCTTCGGGAGGACCTGCAGGTTGGTGAACGTTTCCGGAATCTGTCCTTCTGCTCGGGAGGCGAGACCAACGAGGAGGGCGAGAAAGCTGATGAAGAAGAGCAGCCAGTTCATGAATGGAAGAGTAGTCGAAAGGGTTCGACCTGGAGGTCCGGATTCGGCAAGGGTTTTGTCAGGGAACGGCAAATTTCACCCGTTCCGTCCTGGCCGACGCCAGTGCCCCGTCGACGGGTGCTAGACTCCCTTGGATGAGATCGCGAAGCGCGGTAATCGCGGCGTCGCTTCTCGTCATCCTGGCGGCTACGGGCATCCTCGCCTGGCAGGCCCAATACGCCGTCAACTCCCACCGCGCGGCGGCCGAAAGCGTCCTCAGGGACTACGCGGCTCTCGCCGCGGACGAGCTCGTTCGCCGCACCGCGGTGCAAGTCGGCTACCAGGGCTATTATCCGCTTGTGACCGCTCTCGCCCAGAGCTTCGAGGCGAGTGGCGACATCGAGCACGCAGTACGCCTGTTGAACGAGCAAGGGGACGAGAGGTTGCGGCTCGCCTTGCCGCTTTCGAAGCGGTACTTCGTTTTCGAGCCGAGCTCTGGTCAAGTGTACTTCGCGGGCAAAGAGTCGCCCTCGGAAGAATTTCTCAACTGGCTGGAATCCCGGCTCGAGACCCCGCCCTCGGAGACATCCGCCCCCTACTTCGTAGCCCACGGCGACGTGGAAGGCGGGCCGGTCACCGCGGTCTTTCGACCCGGACCTCCGATCGTTGGATTCCAGGTGGATCTCCCTGCCCTCGAAGAGCTCGTCCGGAAGGCGGTGATGGCCAGCCCTCTTCTTCCGCCGTCTCTTGGTCGGGGCGAGGTTACAAACGACGTGATCTTCGCTTCGCTCGTGGACCACGGCGGGATCGAGAGATTCCGCTCGTCGGGAACGTACCGAGCTGACTTCGGTGTCGTGACTTACTTCGACGACCATTATGGTGGAGTGCTCGCGGGATCCCGGGTTCTGGTTTCCGTCGACCCGGCGAAGGCTTCCGACCTCGTCATCGGCGGCCTACCTCCGTCCCGATTGCCCGTCTTCTTGGGGCTGACCCTCCTCACGGCAACGCTTCTAACCACTCTCGTTCTCGATCTTCACCGTGAGCGGGCCAACCAGAAGCTCCGCTCGGAGTTCGTCGCGAGCGTCTCGCACGAGCTACGCACCCCCCTCGCCCAGATCCGCATGTTCGCCGAGACCCTTCACCTCGGTCGGGTACGATCAAACGACGAGAGGCAGCGTGCGATCGAAGTTATCGACCGCGAGGCGCGACGCCTCTCGCATCTCGTCGAGAATGTGCTCCAGTTCTCGCGCGCCGAGCGAGAGGCCATAGCGGTGTCGCCCGAAGCGCATCCGCTCGAGCCTTCGGTGCTCGAAGCGCTCGAGCAATTCCATCCGTTCGTCTCGGGAAAGGGGATACAGATAAAGACCCGTTTCGAGCCCGGAGTCGAGGCCGCCTTCGATCCCGACGCGCTCCGCCAGGTGCTTCTCAATCTGCTGGACAACGCGATGAAATATGGCCCGCGAGGTCAGGAGATCGTCGTGGGGATCGAGTCGATCAAAGGCGGAGCCCGCGTTTTCGTCGAGGACCAGGGCCCGGGGATCCCGCGGGACGAGCGGGAGCGGGTGCTCGAGCGCTTCTACCGCCTCGAGCGAGAAAGAAACTCTGCGGTCGGCGGCACGGGGATAGGGCTCGCTGTGGTGCGCGAGCTCGTTTCCCGTCAGCGAGGCCGTGTTTTCGTCGAAAGCGGCCCGACGGGAGGAACCCGCGTTGCCTTCGACCTTCCCGCAGGCCCCGATCCCGAGGTGCGGCCGTGAGGCAATTGCTTTTGATAGAGGACAACGAGGACCTGGCGTTCGGACTCCGCAACAATCTGGAGATCGAGGGTTACCGGGTCGAGGTGGCGACCAACGGGTCTACCGGACTCGCAAAGGCGCAACGCCTGGCTCCCGACCTGGTGATCTTGGACCTCATGCTCCCGGACAAGGACGGGTTCCGGGTCTTGCGCGCGATGCGGGAAGAGGCCCTCGCGATGCCGGTGCTAATCTTGAGCGCCCGGGGAGCCGAAGCGGACAAAGTGCGCGGCCTGAGACTCGGGGCCGATGATTATGTGACGAAGCCCTTCGGGGTTCTCGAGCTCCTGGCGCGGGTCGAGGCGTTGCTGCGTCGCCCGCAGCTTCCCGGGCGGGGCAGCCGGGCCGGCGACTTCGCTCCTGGCTTTGGAGACGTCACCTGGGACATCGCCTCCCGAACGGTTCGACGCGCCGGGGAGATCGTCGAGTTGGCCCCCAAGGAGTTCGACCTTCTCATGGCACTCGTGGGCGCTCGGGGCGCGGTCGTTTCCAGAAACGACCTTTTGCGAACGGTCTGGGGGTACTCCGCGGAGGTCGTGAGCCGCACCGTTGACACTCACATCGCGGAGCTTCGTCGAAAGCTCGAAGATGACCCTTCCGCTCCGCGGCATATCCTCACCGTGCGCAAGGCCGGCTACCGGATCGCCTCGTGTCCGACTCGAGAAATCTAGTCCCACCGATTGTTCAATCGAGACCGCTCCATACCGGGGCGTGGTCCGAAGCGATGAGCCCGTCTTTCTTCTTCCGGTACTCGCGACCGATCTCCACGTTTCTGACCCGCCGGTCGATGAAGAGCGCGACGCTGCCTACTTACTTCAGGTCGTCGACGAGCTCCACGTAGTCTTCATAGGGGACGGCCTGCCAGCTCTCGGCATCGAGGGCACCCTCGGCCCGAGAGATGTAAGAAACCTTGTGAGCGGTCTCGAAGTCTGGTGCCTCGTAGATGTCCATGAAGTCGTACCGACCGAGAAGCGCGTAGTGGGCGATCCACTTCACGCCGGGACAGTGTTGCGAGACTTTCTGGAGCCAGGTCTTGCCGACCTGTTTCATGCCTCGAGGATCACCCATGGTCTCGGGCGAGAGTTTGGTCATCAACACGAAAGTTGGCATCCTACCTCCTGCGCTCTATGCATTCGAGCTCGTCGCTTGGTTTCCTCGGTTCTTCCCCGTCGAGCCTCGACTGGCCCGGAACCTGTCGCGCCACTATCGAGCGCCGCAGGCTTCGGCGATGGGGTCCACCTGCCTTCGCACCGTGTCGAGAGTCTGCTTTCCCACCTCGGTCTGGGCTTTCCCCTCGGCCTCGCCGAGCATGCGGTAGAAGTCGGGAGCAGCGCTCGTTACATAATTGCAATCGGCGGCGTTGCGAACGATGTCATTCGCGGCGGACTGCATCTCACGAAGAAGCTCCGTATCCAAGACGATCTTGTCCACGGGAATCGCCGCGCTCGAGTCACCCGAGTCCGACGCCCCACAGGCGCCCACGAGGAGCGCCAGGACCACGATGGAATTCTTGCTCATGACTAACCTCCCGCTCTCTCTAGTAGTCCGCGGTGGTCCGGCTGGACGGAGAGAGCTCGAGCCAGAGGGTCTTCGGATCTTTCTGGAACACCGTGAAGGCGTCGGCGCGAACGAGGTCCCAATCGCCGCGGGCGATCTCGGCGCCAAGCTGCCCGGGAGCCCAGCCCGCGTGACCGAGGAAGACTTTGAGCTCTTCGGGCCCCTTGTCCTCGTCCAGAAGCGACTCGAGAACGTTCCGTCCGCCCGAGTAGTACACATGGTCCATGACTTCGTCGGCACCTTGGTGAGGCTCATCGCTGCGAAAGAGAAAAAGGAGTCCGTCGAGTCCCACCGGACCGCCGAAGTTCAACGAATGCACCGGCCTTCGTTTACTCTTCAACTCGGGAAGGGCTTCTTCGAGGGGGACGTCGCTTGCGCGATTGACGATGACGCCAAGGGTCCCGCCATCCCCGTGGGCGAGAATCAACACGACGCTGTGCGCAAACGGACCCCCATCGATCTTCGGTCTCGCGACGAGGAAGACTCCCTTGTCGGGGTCTACCTCGGCGAAAGCCGGGCTGGCGATCGCCAACACCAGCGCCAATGGGAGAATTCGCATTCGGGGCTCATCTTAGATTAGAACGTGAAGCGCTGGCTCCGCCACCGGCGCTCTGAGCCGAGACCTCGGACGTCCTCGACCCACCGGAAGAGCAGAGAGCACGAAACTCCGAGCGGAGCTCCGTCGGCGTCATCGGCCGCGCCCCGAGCAGTGCCGCGACGGCTCCGCTAACGTGGGCTACGGCCAGGCTCGTGCCGTGGAAGTTCTTCTCCTTCGGCAGCTCGCCGAGACAGCGCGCCCAGGATGAAGCATAGAAAACACCGTCGCGATGACGGACCTCGTCGTCGGCAAGCCTCGGATCCGCCACCACCGCCAAGACTCCTGGGATCCCCCCGAGAAGAGACGGCTCTCCCCTAATCGACGCGGCGGAAACGATCGTCAACCCTGACCCTCGCAAGATGCGCTCGAGCTCGGGTCGGCAGTCCCGGCTCGCGCAGCCGAGAGACGAGCTCACGATATCGAGGCCGTTGTCCGCCGCCCACTCGATCGCGCGCACGAGCGCCTCGACGTGGGCATCGAGGCGTCGCCGGAAGATCCGGATCGAGAAGAGGGCGGCTCCGGGGGCGTGTCCTCGGATGGTCGCCGCCACAGCCGTGCCATGGCCCAAGAGATCTTGCCAGTCCTCGTCGAGCTCGACGCGGCCGTCCCGGACGCGGATGCCTACGCCGCCGGCCACCGAGCCCACGTGAGGATGACGCGGATTGATACCACTATCCACGACGCCCACACGAACGACTCGAGTCACGTCGTCAGTCGTTCTTCGAAAGCCTCGGATTGGGGATCTCGACCGGGGGCATCATGAAGTCGCCACCCGCGTGAACCGTTTTCACGAGCTCGAGCGATGCCGCATCGTAGACCCATACGGTATCGCCGACTCCAGAAATGTAGAGTTTCGTTCCGTCATGCGAGACGATGAGGCTGTTGTTGGTCCGGCCTCGCTCGAAACCCTCCTTCCGAAGGATGACCTTCCTCGTTTCCAGATCCACGACCACCAGATCCTTGAGCCCGGCGTAGGCGCGCTTCCTGTCCGGCGATATGGCAACCCCACGACCGAGCTCCAGCTCGGGTCCCAACTCGTAGCTCTCGACTTTCCTCTCGTAGAGGCTCATCTTCGCCAGCCCGAAGAGGCTCTTCTCCTGAACGGGGTCTTTGGTGCGATAGATGCCGTAGAAAACGCCGGGCTCGTCGGTTTGCGTCAGGCTCATCCCTCGAACAGCACCGTAGCCAGCAAGAAGCGGCTTCGAGAGAGCCCAGGTGTCCTTCACCTCGTGAGTCTGCGCATCGATCTCGTAGATGTCTCTTCCCAGGACGTATATCGATTCCCCACCTGGGGGAACATGAAGCGGCGCACGAAAACCTCGTCCCTGCACCTCTTCCGGAAGCGAAAACCGCTCCACCACGTCGTGCTTCTCGAAGTCGTAGAGCACGATGTCGTACTCCTGGTCGCGAAGGTACCGGTCGGGCAAAAGGCGCACCAAGCTTACGGTCAAGTAGACGCGAGTACCCGCGGGGTTCGGAAACACGCCGAAGATTCGAACACGCAGCTCCGGTGTCGAGAGCTTGAGCTCGTCGATCACCTCGCGGTGCACCGGATCGACCACCTCGACCGACTCCATACGATCGGTGATGAGAAAGAACCGTCTCTTGTCGTGGGTATAGGAGCTGTCAGTCACCGCACCGTGGCGCAGGCGCAGACCCTCGCTGAACTCATCCTTCGTCTGGTCGAAAAAAAGGATCCGGTCCGGCCATACGCCGGCGATGAAAATGGTGGGCTCGCTCTGCGCGCGGATCGAAAGAGGAAAAGAAAGCCCCAATAGCGTGAGGGCGAAGGCTCGCATAGAACCCTTACGGAAAAATCAGATCGATCTTCCGCCAATCCTGGCTTGCACTCGCACAACCCGAATGCCAGTCGGGATTGTTGTTCAGGTAGTCTGGCACCTGAGCGGGCCAGAAACAGGTCTTGTAGCAATCGTAGAGGTCGCGCTCCATGGGTTGGCACAAAGCGGCGGTTCCTCCGGTCGAGTCGACTTCCCATCCCGGCGAGAAGATCGTCGTACACCCCGGCGGATAATGTGGTGGGGTCTCTTGCAGAGCTTTGACCTCGCCGCCCTCGGCTTCGAGCCATTCGAAGGCCGCTTCCGCTTTCCGGTTGCCGGGCTTCAGGTGTTTCATGCTACCTTCCTTTCGTCGAAACGCTCGAGGAAAGCCGGGTTGCCGACCAAGATCCTCGTGTAGGCTTCGAGCGCGAGCGACGTCCAGGCACGTATCCAATCGCAGTAATGAAGGTTGGGGCGAAAACGGTCACCGTACCGCACCTGCGCTTCATGATAGCACCCCCCGGAGCACAGGCTCCGCACCCAACAGGTTCGGCAGTCGGTGCGCTGATCGAGGTGACCTTTCACGAGGTGCTCCGAACGTTTCGCGGAATCGACCCCTGAGTGGACGTCGCCGAAATCGTGGTCTCCCGAACCGGCGAAACGATGGCACAGTCCGATCTCACCTCCGGGGGCGACGCCCAGAAGTCCGAGCCCGGCTCCGCACGGATAGGCTTTGGATACGCCTTTGTGAATCTCGCCCAGGACGTCGCTCAAATTCGAGAACCCCAGGTAACTCCCATCGATGGCAGCATCCACGTATCGATCGGCGAGATCGGCAAACTGTGCAAGAAGGGTATCGAACCCCTTGCCGTCGATCGCGTAGTCGAGCCCGCTCGAGGACGTCACCGGAGCGAAACCGACCTCGTAGAATCCCATCTCGTCGATCAAGTGGTGGAAGATTCGAGGAACGTCGATCGTCTTCGCCGTCAAGGTTACGCGGGCCCCGATGGGCCGCGTCTGGTAGATGCTCAGGAGCTCTTTGATTCGTGGCGCGACCACCTCGTAGCTACCCATGCCGCGGCCAAACACGCGCATCGAGTCCTGCACGTCCTGAGGCCCGTCGATCGAGACGGTGACCCCTATCCGGTTGTCGGCAAGCCACTGGCTGACTCCTCGGGTGAGGAGGGTCGCGTTGGTGGTCAAGCTGAAGTCGATGAATTTCTTCTCCTCGGCAGCCCGCCTGCGTGCGTACTCCACCGTGGGGCGGATGACCTTGAAGTTCAAGAGCGTTTCTCCGCCGAAGAAAGTGACCTGGAGCCTTCGGTTGTGACCCGACTCGGCGATGAGCGTGTCCACCGCTCGCCGCGCCGTGTCCTCGTCCATGATCTGCGGTGTGGCAGGGCTCTCCAATCGATCTTCTCCGTACTCGTAGCAGTAGCGACAGCTGAGGTTACAGCTGTTCGTCACATTGAGCACGATCGTACTCAGAGGGGGTGGTACTGGAGGGCTGGCGAGCTCGGACAGAGGAACGTCGGGAGCTCCATCGCGGCTGACCGCCCCCACGCTCGCGAGCTCTCGGAGCGCTTCGATGGCTTCCTTCGAAGTGGCCAGCTCTCCCACGCGTTTGGGTCCATCCGACAAGCGGTCGAGAATCGAGCGAACTTCGGCGTCGAGCTCGACGACGATCGACGAGGGCACGAGAAAAGCAAACTCTCGCGCACCCGCGGTGAAACGGCGAAGCTCGTTGGCTCGGACGAAGGTCATGGAAACAAATCCCAGTACAGATAAAGGGGAATCGTCACGACGAGGCGCGAGCGACCCCGCAGGGCTTCCTCCGAGCCCGGAGGAGTGTAGCTCGCAACCACCCAGACGTCTCCAAAATTGTCGGCATTCAGCTCCCGTCCGGAATTCGGGCCCTCCTGATTGGGTGTGAAAAAGCCGTCCTGGTCGATGGTGCCCACGAAGTCGATGTCGTCGTCATCGTGGCGGATGTAATATTCCTCGAGGGTCCACGCCGCCGGAACCGTCCCCAGGTTCACGTCGTCCGCTGTGAGAGGTTCGTCGTCGGCACCGCGATGGTACGCGACCGCCTCGAACTTGGCGTATTGCTTCGGGACGTTGACCCCTCCGACGCGGGCGAGGGCTTCCTCGGGCACTACCTTCACGTAGTCGACCGAGTCGTATACCGCAAATGCGTCGACCGCTGCCGACGTACCCAGGACGGCGTTGCGATAGCCGGGGAGAGCCTCTGGGGTAACGTCGAGCTCAACGGTGAGGACTTCCGGCGAGCTTGTCAGGATTCGAGCCACGCGGATCCCCTGGCCCAGATCCAGCTCATTCATCGAAACACCTTCAAGGTTCGCCCCGAGAATGCGAACGGTGATTGCTCCTGCGCCAGCTTTGGCCGACCTCGGCCAAACGGCCGCGATTCTCGGGTCACCTCCGAGGCGCTCGAGACTCACGTCGAGCCCGAGCTCACCGAAGGTGCCTTCGAAAAACCGCCCCGCGAGCTTCGAGCCGTCTTCGGAGAGCATGAGAACCTCACGCAGCTCTCCGAGTCCTTCCCCGTGCGAAGTACCGCGCCACGTGTAGCCCGCGTAGAGGACCCCTTTGCCCTCACGGCGGCGTCGGCTTCCGTCGGCGAGAACGATGTCACCTTCGTAGACGTAGTCCTCGCCTTGGAGAACCATGGATACGACACCGGACGCGGGTCCTCGCCCCGGTTGATGTGTACGCAAAAGCCAACGCCCCTCGAGCGTCCGCTTCGACCGCTTCGCGGCGAAGCGCTTCCATTCCGGAGTCTCCAAAGGATAGGTCTTCGCCAGCTTGTCGAGCACCCGGTCGGCGCGCCAACCCGTTCCGTTCTCGCCGCCTTCGCTCGGTGAGTCCCCCGCCAGCGGCGAGGCCGCACGGAAAGTCTGAAATTCGATGAGCGGGAAATAGCCGATATGCATCCCCTTGAGGAGCTCCCACTCCTCTTTGGTGCGCCTTTGAGTGAGGAACCGGGCTCCGAGATGACACCGCACACAGGTATCCCGGATCTCCTCGTCCTCGATGTTCTCGAGCTTCGGCCTGTTCTCCGCAGCATAGAAATAGGGTCTCGCCTCCTCCGGCGCGAGGCCATGGTGGTCGGCGAGATATCTGACAATTCCCCGAGCCTGTTCGGGAGAGAGGTCCAGCTTCGCCGTACGCATCATCCGTTTCAACGTGAGCTGCCAGCCTTCGGGAGTCTTGCGCAGGTAGGAGATTCGCGACATACGGCCCTGGTCATCCGATTCATGGCAGGCGCCGCAGGCCGTTCGCACGAGCTCGCTCCCCACCGGAATACCTTCGCTCGCGGTGGACGGGCGCACGACGAACCACGAGAGCGTGAGAATCAGGATACGACGGAAGCCCAAGACTCGAACCTCCCCGATGTCAACAGGAGCGCGATTCTATCAATTGCTGCGAAACGCGTGCAAGATGGACTCAGGTCGACGCTTTCTCGGCCCTCACGACGACGCGATCACGAAAGCGATAGACTATCTCGACCTTCTCCATGACCTTCTCGAGCTCCAGCCTGAATTCCCTCATGTGGAGGCGTCGCGAAGGACCGTCGAGGTTCCCCCGTACCCAGGGAGGCGCCAGGGTCTCGGCATCGAACACCACGCCACCCGTGCGAAGCAGACCGGCCACCTGCTCGAGAGAAGACCGCAGCCAATCGAGTCCGGAGCCAAGCGAGCCGCTCCAGAGCTCCATGAGCGGCATGAAAACGCTTCCGATCGTGGCGATGCTCGCCTCTAGCTTGGGAAGGTCCGAATCTCGCCCTACCGCCAACGGATAGGCGCGAATCTCGGCGTTGGGCAGGACCCCGCGGAGACGCTGCTCGGCTCGCTCCAGCTTGGCATCGTTGGGCTCGATGAGACTCACTTTTCCGAGTCGGGGATAGGCACGCCCGATAGCGCAGGCGACCTTACCCGTTCCCGCGCCGACGTCGACGACGTGGTCCTCGAAGTCCAGGGGGGGCAGCGCGATGACCAGCTCGCGATAATGCTCGGGCTCCCGGTCGGGGCCCGCCGTCCAGGCGGTGTCGTGCAGATCGTACCAGTCGGGGTGCTCCCAGGGCTCGTCCCAGCTACGGTGTGTCACGATTCCACTATAAGGTAGCCCGAGCGGTAGAGCCAATCGATGGCTCCCAACGCGAGATCGACCGGAAAACGCGCTGTTCCGGCGACCCGACCGACGTCAGAGGAGGTGATCACCTCTCGGAACAGATCCGGAAGGCAAATCGAGTCCCAATAGCGAACCGGTCGCTCCGTGTCGGGAGCGAGGAGGACCTCGCGGCTCACGATGAAATCGTTCTCGAGCACGGGCCCTTCGACGATTCTGACCCCCTCGGCAGCTCGTAGTTTCATCGTCGGGGTGAGAGGGCGCGGGGAGGGACGCGAGGCCCGATCGTCGCCGCGGAGATTGGCGCAGCGTCTTCGCCAGAAGAGACTCGTGGGAAAACGCGTCTCCTGGGCGTAGAGTCGCTTCAGCCGTTCAGAAGTCGTTCGATAGATGCGATCTTCGCGGTCCTCGTAGAACAACCTGGCCAGGGACGCGGATGAAGGCCGCTCGAGGATCGTGCGCGCGACCGCCGCGGCTACGAGTGCGCCGTCCATCGCCTTGTGAACGCCGTGGGCGGAGAGCGGATCGAGGAACGACGCCGCATCACCGACCAAAAGGAAGTCGGGTCCGCAATAGCGCCGTGAAGCATAAGGTGTCGCATCCGTTCCGTTTACAGGGCTCACGCGGGGCGCATCAGCCACGAGCGCTGCGGAATTGGGCGCCCTCGCAAGGAGCAAGTCGTATGGTTCCCTCCCGCTTTCCGCGTCGACGAAGATCGTCACATCTCGTAGACCGTTCGGAAGCGGAGCCGACCAAACGAAGCCCTCGTCGAACGCTTCGATCACGGTTGGCGGCGAGGGCTCCTTGGTCCCGAAGTGCGCCGTGAGGGCGAGGGTGCGAGCGCGCTCATAGATGCGATAGGGTCGTGCGAGAAGACCGGCCCGCCCCGAGGCGTCGATGATGAATGGGTGTGTGCCCCGGACGGTGTCCCGCGTCGAGATCCATTCCACGCCCGCGGCCTCGGCGGCCTCGCGCAGAAACGCGTCGAAGGCCCTTCTCGATACCAGGAACGATGCTTCGTCTCCCGTCGTCTTCCAGGGAAACCCGCCTTTAACCTCGCCCCAATAAACGCGGTGCTCCGGGGGCCGCTTTACCAGGACCTTGGGCGGAAGCTCGAGGCCAAGCGCCTCGAAAACGATGCGGATGCTCGAGGGCAAACTCTCGATCACGTGTTGGCGTCGACTCGATGATTCGTCGGACAAGGTAACCGAGAAACCGAGCTGCGACAACCGCAAGGCGACACTCGCTCCAGCGGGGCCGCCTCCCACGACCTTGATGTCGCTCGTCCGCACGGGAACATGATACTTTGCCTCGGCGTGAGCCCATGGACTACCCGAGATTCGAGAATCATTTCGTCCCACGAACCCGTGACGGCCGCGTGGCTCTGGCAGCATTCCTGTCGCTCTTCGCTCTCGCGGAGCCGCCAATCCTGTACTGGCTTGCCAATCGGTTGGAACCCTGGCTGCTGGGCCAGCCCTTCCTCTACACGTACCTGTTCGTGGTCTACGCCGCCCTGATTCTCGTTTTGTTCTTCGCCCATCATCGACGTCTCTAGCAGGTGATGAAAAACTCAGCCCACCCTGCGCGAGCGGAGCGAGCCCGGCGCGCCTGCCGCGCCGTAAAGCAGCCCGAGCCGTGGCGGCTCGATCGATCACGGGTCCCGCCACGGCATTGAACAGCAGGCTGATGAAAAAGTACAGCCCAGCCTGCCGAGCGGTGGCCAAAACGTCTGCCGCGAGTTCGGCGCGAAGCGCCGCAAAGGCCGAGCCGTGGCGGCCGATCGATCACAGGTCCCGCCGCGGCACTGAGCACTAAAAGATGGAGCCCGCCGTCGTCTCCACGGGGCTCGTTGCTCTCTATCTGCTGGTGACGCTCGGCGTTGGATTCGTCGCGAACCGCAAGCTCGCCATCAACGTCGAGGATTTCTTCCTGTACGGACGAAGAGCCGGCATCGTGGTCCTCTACCTCACCGTCGTTGCCACCTATCATTCGGCGTTCGCCTTTTTGGGCTCTAGCGGGTTCTTCTACACCCACGGCATCGGTTTTTGGGACGCGGGCACGTGGACCGTTCTGGTAGGGGCCTCGAGCTATGTCCTGGGAAGTCGGATCTGGGCGCTCGGCAAGAAGTTCGGCTACGTGACGCCTGCGGATTTGCTTGCCGACTTCTACGAGAGCGAGGCGGTGCGGGTGACCGTGGCCCTGGTCTCGGTCCTCTTTACGATTCTCTACATTCAAGTTCAAGCGCAGGGCCTCGGATACATCATCGCGGTGGCCTCGGGAGATCGGATCTCCTTCGAGCTAGGGACGCTGATCCTCCTCGTGGTGGCGGCCCTCTATCTCGTGATGGGAGGGCTGCGCGCCGTCTATTGGACTGACGTCGTCCAGGGCGTGTGGATGTACGTCGCAATCTGGGTCGGAGCGCTGTTTCTGTCGTACGAGATCTTCGGGGGACCGCTGGCGCTCTGGCGTCGCGTGGCGGCAGAGCGGCCGGAGCTCCTAACACTCCCCGGTCCGAGCGGATATTTCACGCCCGGCATGTGGTTCGGCATGATGGTGTCGCTTTGCGGAGTGTTGTTCATGCCACAAATGATGATCCGTTATTACACCGCCGTATCCGAAAACACCATCAAGTGGCTCGGCGCGACGACGCCCATCTATCTCGTGACGCTCTACATCCCCGCGGCTTTCGTAGGCCTGGGCGGAGCACTCGTCCTGCCGGATATCGAGATCCCCGATCGCGTCTTTCCCGATCTCTTGTTTCGTTACGCCCCTCCGTGGTTGTCGGGCCTCGTCCTCGCCGGCGCCGCCGCGGCGGCCATGTCCACCCTCGATTCCATCCTCCACGCCAACATGACCGTACTCACGCGAGACGTATACCAACGCTATGTTCGGCCGGGCCGGAGCCAGGCCCACTACGTCAAGGCGGGACGCGTTTTCGTCCTCGCGCTCCTCGTCGTCGGTTACCTGCTCGCGGTCCACACGTTCGAGCTTCTCGTCGTGCTCGTGTCGATCTCGGGCTCGGGCGCACTGCAGCTCGCGCCAGCCGTCTGTAACGTCTGTTTTCCCACGAGACGCATGCTCACCCGCGCGGGTGTTCTCGCGGGAATCGCGGCGGGGCTTGCGGTTCTCTTCTGCACTCTGGTCGTCTGGCCGAACCCACTCGGAACCCACGGTAGCGTCTGGGGACTCGGAGCAAACCTTGCCGTCGCCTGGACCGTCTCCTGCTTTACCCGGAGACCAAGTGCCGAAACGGTGTGGCGCATCCACGGCGAGATGGAGCGATTCGTGTACGGCGCGCAGCGGGATCAAGCCGGAGTGACAACCCCGATCTCTCCCGGATGTCGGTAAGGAAGAGCCGCGCTTGACTTCGCCCGAGAGTCGGCGTATATACATTTCCACCCTCCTTATCAACACCTTAGGCTAAAAGCCCGGAGCAGGCCTCCCGGAAAGGCGCCTCATCAAATGGAGGTTCGCAGCTCTGGAGCGTCGAGCCTTGCGCTGTCGGTGTTGGTGGCGGCTTCGCTGGGCGTCGAAGAATCGGCGTGGGGTCAGGGCGACCCAATCACGTTTTCAGTGATCGGAGACGTTCCCTACTCCGTGAGCGAAAAGGCCGACTTCCAAAGCCACATGGACAACCACAACCTGTTCAGCCCTTCCGAGTTCCTGGTTCATTTGGGCGATATCAAGTCGGGTAGCACCTCCTGCGTCGAGAGCTGGTATTCGGATATGGCCAACAGCATGAAGACTTTGGCGGTTCCCGGATTCATCGTTCCCGGGGACAACGAGTGGGTCGACTGCTCGAACCCCAACCAGGGATGGGCTTTCTGGGTAACGCACCTGTTGAGGCTGGAGCAGAACTTCTGCGGGACTCCGGTGGTCGAGGTCCAGACGGTTCGAACGGAGAATTTCGCTTTCATGAAGAGCGGAGTGCTTTTCGTCGGCATCAACAAGGTTAGTGGAGGTCTCAGCTCTCAAGAAAAAACCGCGCGTCTTCAAGACGACGCCGATTGGGTGACTCAGCAGTTTCAGACGCACGGCGGCGCAGTTCGCGCCGCAGTGGTCTTTTCACAGGCCGACCCCATGGACAGCCCTTTCGAGAGCCAATTTCGGGCGGCGAGCAGCCAATTCGGCAAGCAAGTGCTCTTCGTCCACGGGGACGGACATTCCTGGATCGAAGATCACCCCTTCCCCGAGCCGAACATCCTTCGAGTGCAGGTCGAGCGAGGCGACCTCAACGCCCCGCCAGTCCAGGTGACGGTCACGGCGAGCGGCAGTTTCGTGCTCGAGCGTAACCCGTGGCCACCGGGAGCGGTGCCTTACAATCAGGGACCCTGCGTGGATGCCGGTCCCGACCTGCTGGTGGCGGTCGATGACGGCGTCCTTCTCAATGGAATGGCGACCGACGACGGCGTGCCGACCGGCGACCTCTTCGTGAACTGGACCCAGCTTTCCGGACCCGGCACGGTCTTCTTCGACGACGCGAGCTCGCCGACGCCGACCGCGTTCTTCGACGCGGAAGGGACCTACCAGCTTAGTCTCACGGCTGACGACGGCGAGCTCGTTGCGCAGGATACCGTACTGGTAAACGTCGAGATCGATCCGAACTTCAAGCCGATGGTGACGATCACGGCCCCCGCGAACGGCTCGACGTTCGGCGTCGGCACCCAAGTCACCTTTTCGGGCTCGGCCTCCGATTTCGAAGACGGAGACCTCTCCGCATCCTTGAGCTGGGTGTCCGACCTCGACGGCGGGCTTGGAACGGGGGCTCAAGTCTCCACGTCCGCACTGTCGCTTGGCACCCACTTGATCAACGCCTCCGTCACCGACAGCGGTGGTCGTTTCGATTCAGATACCGTCAGCGTCACCATCGACGGCACGAGCGTCCTTGACGTGCCGGTCGTGGCGAGCTCGGACGATGCCGAAGAAAAAGTGACGAACGGCAGCGTCTCGCTGACGAGCTCTGACCTCGAGCTGGTGCTCGACAGCGTCGATCAAGTGATCGGTATGCGTTTCGTAAACGTGGGTATTCCGAAGGACGCATCGATCACCAGCGCCTACGTTCAGTTCCAGGCGGAAGCCACCGATTCGGTGCCCACTTCGTTGACCATCCGGGGCCAATGGGCCGGAAGTGCCGCGACGTTTACGTCGGCGACCGGGAATATCTCGAGTCGGGCGACGACGGCGGCGGCCGTGCCCTGGAACAACATATCGCCCTGGACGCGCCCGGAGCGGGGCCCGAATCAGCGGACCCCAAATATCGCCTCAGTCGTCGCCGAGATCGTGTCTCATCCCAACTGGTCCAGCACGAGCTCCATGGTCATTCTCATCTCCGGGACGGGAAAACGAACTGCGGAATCGTTCGACGGGAGCGTACCGGGCGCACCCTTGCTGCACGTGGAGTTCTCCACGATTCTGAACGATCCAGCGGGAATCGCCGTGTCTCCCACGAGCGGACTGACGACCACCGAAGCCGGCGGAACGGCTGCCTTCACGGTGGTCTTGACCGCTCAACCCACGGCGAACGTGACGGTGGGTCTCTCGTCGTCTGACACGACCGAGGGGAGCGTGTCACCGGCTTCGCTGATCTTCTCCACTGCGAACTGGAACGTTCCCCAGACGGTGACGGTGACCGGGGTCAACGATACGATCGCCGATGGCAACCAGCCCTACACGATCGTGACCGCGCCCGCGACGAGCACCGACTTGGCCTACAACACTCTGAATCCGAGCGATGTCAGCGTCACGAACACGGATGACGATACCGCGGGAATCACCGTGTCTCCCACGAGCGGACTGACGACCACCGAAGCCGGCGGAACGGCTACCTTCACCGTGGTCTTGACCACTCAGCCCTCGGGGGATGTGACGGTGGGACTCTCGTCGTCTGACACGACCGAGGGGAGCGTGTCACCGGCTTCGCTGATCTTCTCCACTGCGAACTGGAACGTTCCCCAGACGGTGACGGTGACCGGGGTCAACGATGCGATCGCCGATGGCAACCAGTCTTACACGATCGTGACGGCGCCCGCGACGAGCACCGACTTGGCATATAACGGGCTGACTCCGAGCGATGTCAGCGTCACGAACACGGATAACGACACCGCGGGAATCACCGTGTCCCCCACGAGCGGACTGACGACCACCGAAGCCGGCGGAACGGCTACCTTCACGGTGGTCTTGACCGCTCAGCCCTCGGGGGATGTGACGGTCGGTCTCTCGTCCTCGGATGCGACCGAGGGGAGCGTGTCACCCCCTTCGCTGACGTTCACGACTTCGAGCTGGAACACACCGCAGACGGTAACGGTGACCGGGGTCAACGACACGATCGCCGATGGCATCCAGTCCTACACGATCGTGACCGCGGCCGCGACGAGCACCGACTTGGCGTACAACGGGCTGAACCCGAGCGATGTCAGCGTCACCAATACCGACAACGACATCCAATTCCAGCCGAGCGCGGATGCCTACGTCGACAGCAAGTCGCCAACGGCAAACTTCGGCAGCGCCCCAGACCTTCAGCTTCGCGCACATCAAAAACAAACGCTACGAAGCTACTTGAGGTTCGACGTGACCGGCTTGGGCGCGACCCCGATATCATCCGTCAAGGTGCAGCTATTTCTCACTCAAGGGTCTGCGGGCTCGACGGTGGGGTTGCTCTTGCCCGGCGGCACCACCTGGAGCGAAACGACCATCACTTGGGAGACGGCACCGCCTATCGGCGGAGTTTCCCTTGGATCACCGCAGTCCATCGTTGGAGGCTGGATCGAAATCGACGTGACGGGCCTGGTGAATGGGAACGGGACGTATACCATTGCCCTTACCGACAGCACGCCGGGACGCGTTAGCTACGCATCCAGGGAGTCCGGGACCACGGCACCGGTCCTCGTCTTCGAGGTTCAGCCGTAGTAATCGTCCGACGTAAACGCGGTCTACTGGGAGTGGCCTCGGGCAGCGATGGGCCAGATTTCGGTGACGGTCTCCCCACGGAAGGGATAATAGTAGAGGTTCACCGTGGGATCGCAGTGCGACGCCACGAGAAGAACCTTGTCCCCGATTTCGACTCCCTCGACGGATCTTTGAACTGCAGAATGCCATGCTCGTCTCCAGCCCAGCGATAGGATACGCCCTGGATATCGCGGGGCTGAGGCGGCTCCTGGTCGGTAGCGAAGGCCTTGTAGCCGGCGTCGACGGTGACCCGTCCCTTCACCGGCCGGCTGATGGCTGTCGCTAACACGAGGAGAGACGGTTCGAAGTCGTCGAACGTCGCGCTATCCTTTCCGCCCACATTCAAGTAGTTGACATCCATGAAGAGATACGACCCCACCTGCACGTCGCTGATGGCCTCGATCTCGGAATCGATGTTGTAAGTTCCCGTACCCCCTCCGGTCAGAACGGGAACGTCGAAGCCGGCCCGCTCGAGTAGACGCCTCGTCTCGAAGGCGCTCAACTCGTAGCGCGCCCGCGGACGACCGCCCGTATCTCGTCCAGAGAATAGAGCTTTCCTTGATCGATGCCATGGCAAAACTCTCTCTGCTCAGCCCATGCGGAAGGAGATTGAAGTGTCTCCTTCCAGAAGGGAAAGGTGCGGCACTGGCGAGGGCGAACGGGGTAGATGGCGCAACCTTCGTTCCAAAAAACACAGTCGCCGTTGGATCGAAGACGCAGTACCACATCGCCATCCTCGTCTCGGGTCACGAAGCGTTTGCGGAACGACTCGACGGTCGTGTCCAGGAAGTTGGCGATTTGCCTGACCCTCCGCGACGTCACGTAGACCCACCCCGGCTGCGTCCCGCGACAGCAGTTATGACACTGATGACAACGAAACCGCAGCCCTCGAGCATACCAGGGTGTTGGCATTGGTACCGTCGATTATAATCCCGGCTTCGTGCCCCATCGAATCGCAAGTGGCCTGGGGCCGGCGTTGTTTGTCACGTCAGCCTCCGCGCTCTACGGACTCGCGGTCGCCCTCGAAAACTTTCTTCTGTTGTTCCTGCGACAAGATTCCGGCGAGGCCCTGTGGTCCGCTCTCGCGCGCAATTTGGAGTTTCTTCCGGTGATCGGAGCCACGGTTCGCTTCGCCTTGCTTGGGCTCGTCATCGCGCTGGGGCTCGCGGTCGCCTTGTCCCGGTACCGCGAGACTCCGGTGGAAGATTCCTTGCGCCGGGTCGCGCCAGCCTACGTCTGCGTTCTCGTGCCCATCGGGCTCGACGTCGCCGCGATACTCTCGCTCACTCTGTCACCCAGCTTCCCGTACGGCTCGAATCTCGCGGTGAGCCTCGCGCTCGAAGGGTGGTTCGAGCCCATGTTGACCCTCATGCTATTCGTGAGCGGTTTGGCCCACTCTCTCGGCGGCGGGGAGGAAAAGCCCCCGGGTCGCGGACGCTGGCTCGGACCGGCCGTCATTCTGACCGCTCTCCTCTTGTTCACGCTTTCGACCCCTTCGCGTTTCTACGAGGAAGGAACCGGTCAGGGCAATATGTTCAAGTATGTCCGAATGGCCGCCGCGGTAGCGGGCTCTGGCACTCTCGACATCGGAAGAGCCGGCGAGAATCGGGACCCTTCGTTTCTCGACTTTCTGTCGCATGTCCCGCGAATGGCATCGAGCTATGCGTCCGAATCCCGCAAGCTTCTCTCGAGAGTTCTGGACTCCATAATCCAAGGCCAATTCTACTGGGGCGAGCCGACTGCGTCGCGCGCCAACCGATCGATGTTTCGCAGTGCTTCGGGCGGAATCTATTACATCAATGCCCCTGGACCTGGCTTGCTTCTCGTTCCCGCGTACCTTCTGGATTGCACCCTGAACCGATGGTTGGGGACCGAGCGGCAGGTGGCGATGATCGTCTTCTGGCAACTTATCGGCGCGATGCTGGTCTACCAGATCGTGCTCGCGGCTTCGGAGCTGACGGAGCGACCGGCCGCGATCCTCACGGCGTTTGCCTTCGCCCTCAGCGTCCCTGCCCTGTTCTACACGTTTCAAGTCTATCCTGAGCTCCCCGCCGGTCTCTTCCTCCTTTTTGCCTTCCGAAAGCTCGCCATCGATCCTTCGCCCGGATTCGGTGCCGCTTTCGCATCTGGAGTCGCCCTCGCGGCCCTCCCCTGGCTTCACCAGAAATACGCGTTGGTCGCGGCGACCCTCGGTTTGTACGCGCTGTTCCGGCTGGTCGGCGGAACCCGAACGGGTATCTCGCTCCAACCGATGAAGCTTCTTGCTCTCGGTGCGCCACTCGCACTGTCGGCCTACTCCCTCTTTCTCTACAATCATGCGCTCACCGGCAGCCTGTCACCGACTGCGACTTTCTCTGCCGCGGAGCGTTCCTCCTTCGAGCCCAGGAACATCGGGAAGGGGCTCCTCGGTCTTCTGCTCGACCGAGACAACGGGTTGTTCGTGTTCGCGCCCGTTTACCTTCTTTCGCTCGTTGGTCTATCAGCCTTTGTCGAGGAGCACCGGCGCCTTGCGCGGCCTTACTTTATGACTCTGATCTCGTACCTTTTGGTCATCGCCTCTTTCCCGTACTGGCCGGGTGCGATCAGCACGATGGGACGTTACATCTCGAGCATTCTTCCATTGCTCGCGCTTCCCCTTGCCCTAGTGGCCGGCCGGGCGATGTCGCGGGGGACGATTGCGGGAAGCGCCCTGACGCTTCTCGCCGCCAGCCTTGCCTACAGTGCGAGCTTCACCCGTGACCTCATCCCGAGCTATGACGCCCAGCTGCTCTGGAGCCGGACTCTCTATTCCGATCCAGCGCAGTACCTGCCGAGCTTTCTGAGCGACGGATTTCTCGGATCGGGGCCAGCGCACTTCGCCAAGGTTCTGGCCGTACTGCTCTTCATCGCGATCCTCGTTTACTGGCTCCGAGAGGGAGCTCGCTTAGGCAATCGTCACGTGGAGAACGAGGCCGGACACTTTCCGTACCGAGCTTGCCTTGGAGCCACCGGCGTGCTCGTCGGTGTCATCGGTATAGGAGTGCTTCTCGAGAGCTGGCCGGGGAACGAGTCGACGGCGGCAAGACCACGGTATCGTGACACGCTTTCGACCGACTCGGGCATCGAGGTCTGGGTCGAGGGAGAGCATGGCTTCGAGGGGCCCGGAGCCTGGGTGCCTGGCGGCGGTGAGAGTCGTTTTCATCTGCGGACTCACCGTCCCCTATCTTCGCTGACCCTCGCCCTGACGAACGGTCCCGACGAGAACGAGGTCCTCGTGACTGAGCGAAGAGGGTCGACTGCCGTCATCGAGCTTCCCCCCGATGGACCGCACGAACGGAAAGTGCTTCTGAGGAACCCTCATCGGTTCGACGGTCCCAAGGGTGAAAGCTTTCTCTATGAGCTCCGGGTTCGCTCTCGAGGAAGCTTCGTTCCTGCGCGCGCCGGGCGCGGCGAGGACGAGAGGCGGCTCGGTGTCTATGTCCGCCTGCCGTGAACGATCGTTATAATCGGACCGTGAAGAATGATGGTTTCCGTGCGGGCCAGAGGAGCGATCGAAACGCCGACGACAGGTTTCTGCCTGACGTAACCCTTTACGCGGACGGCGCCTGCGAAGGCAACCCTGGTCCGGGAGGGTATGCCGCGGTCATCGAGACCGGCGGCAGCGTCCATGAGGTCGTGGGAAGCGAATGGCGCACGACGAACAACCGGATGGAGCTCATGGCGGTCATCGCAGGCTTCCGGACGCTCGGTCGGAGTCGATCGGTGCGCGTCGTCTCCGATTCCCGGTACGTCGTCGACGGGATGAACAAATGGATCCATGGATGGCGGCGCAAAGGCTGGAAGACGGCGGCCGGCTCACCGGTCAAGAACCGGGAGCTATGGGAGGAGCTCGACCGGATCGCCTCGCGTCATCGTGTTCGCTGGGAATGGATCCGAGGCCACGCAGGCCACCCCGGAAACGAGCGGGCCGACACACTCGCCCGCCAGGCGATCTCAGAGGCCGGGAACGCTCGGGCCTCTCTCCCATGCGAGCCCGCTGGCTGATAGCGATGCTTGCCCTTCTTGCTACCCTTCTCCTGTTGGGATGCTTTCAGCCCAGCCTCACCGACGCGCCCGAACTGGAAATCCGCATGGCCGAGCTCATCAACGTGGAAAGGGAAGCCAGAGCGGTTCCGCGACTGACATTCTCGCCCGAGCTCTCCGAAGCGGCCCGAGAGTACAGCCGGGAGATGGCCTCGAGTGGTGCGGTCCGGCATGATCTGGGCGGCTCCGTGGAGGAAAGAATTCGCCGCGGCATCGCCGACAGCTGCATGTTTGGAGAGAACGTCGCCAAACACACTTCGGTGGACTATTCGATTGGAGACTTCATGTTGAGCCCGGGCCACCGCGCTAATCTCTTGAACCAGAAGTTCACCCACCTCGGTGTCGGGATCGTGCGCGCCGACGACGGGTTCTTGTACATCACGCAGGAGTTCACCCGACGCTGCGATCCCGCCGAGAAGACGAGGCGTTAGACCGCCGCGACGGTGTCGACGACTGTTCTCCGTCATCGAGTTAGGGGGTGATGAAAAACTCAACCCACGGTTCGGGACAAATCAGACTTTCCAAGGCTCCCGCACTCGCGTATCGAGCCCCTCGGCCCGCCAATCTCCGTTGGGTTTCGCGGCTGACGGCGCTCGTGGTCGCGGGACTTCTCCCGGCAGGCACGGCGTCAACGGATGCTCCGGGCGAGCTCATGGAGCTCACCGGTCTCGACCAGAAACCCTTCGCCCGCCTCGAAGCGTCGGGAGTCGCCTACCACGCGGGCCGTCTCGTCGTCGTAGACGACACCGAGAACGACATCTTCGTCTTCGACACCTCCGGACGACTCGTTTCCCGGATCCACTCGGCGCAGTTTCCCGAGGTCCAGGCCAAGTTCGAGGACATCGCTTACGACGAGAAGAGCGGAAGCTACTTGGCAGTCGGATCCCACTCGGGCTTTGGCCCCGAGGACCTCGACCGCCAGAGCCTGCTCGTGGAGTTTCGTATTCGCCGGCTCGGAGCGATCGACGAGAAATCGATCCGGACTTTGCCGCTACGAGAGCCCTTCGTGCACCTCGGAATGTGGAAGCCACGCGCTATGAAGATCGAGGGGCTCGCCGTCGACGCACGTCGCCAAACGTTGTTCGTGGGGCTCCGTGAGCCGGTCGACCGCGCTCGCATCTACCGCTCGCGCCTCGATTACCTCCGCTCGGGCGAGCCCCGCCTGGAGCTCGCCCTCGAGTTCGATGCCGGCTCCGTAGAATCGACCCCCTACTGTGTGTCCGGGCTGGTGTGGGATTCGCACGCTTCAGGGCTGCTCATCGCCACCAGCACGGAAGACGACTCGACTCACGAGTTTCTGGGAAATCGCCTCTGGTATTGGACTCCCGGAGAAGAGCCCGTTCTTCTTCTCGACCGCTTCGACGTGGGCCGCAAGGCGGAGGGTCTCGCGCTCGGAGCGGGTCGTTTGTTCGTCATCTACGATAACGACCAGGACGACACAGGCATCGGAAGCGCGCTTCGCGTGATTCCGACCGGCGCCCTCGTTGCGCGGAGTGAGATCGATGGGCGTCCTGCGAGACAGTAGACTGTTCAATGCCGTAGCGGGACCCACGATCGCCCGGCCGCCACGGCTCGGCTTTTCCGGCGCTTATTCGCACTGCGTGCTCGCGGCAGACCTTTTTGGCCACTGCTCGGCAGGCTGGGCCGTAGCTTTTTATCAGCCTGCTAGGCCGGCGCCAGGGCTTTACGTTCCTGCTCGAGCCAGGCAGCGATCTCGCCGAGAAGAAAGATCGAACCAGCAACCAGGATCTCGCCGTCGGGGCCCGCGAGCTCCCGCGCGCGAGAAAGAGCCGCGGATGACGATCGAATCGCTTCGGCAGAAGTCCCCTGCTCGGCGGCCCAGCGGCTGAGTGGCTCGGGACCTCGGGAGCGCGACATGGCGGGCCTGCTGGCGACGAGGTACGCAACATGCGGCAGGAGACGAGAAAGCATCTCGAAGACCCGCTTGTCCTTCATGACCCCGAAGAGGAGTACGCGTCTCGGATGCGGGTGCTGCTCGAGGTATCGGACGAGAGCGTCCACGGCCTGCACGTTATGGGCCGCGTCGAGAAGAATCGGCGGCCTCCCCGCGATCCGTTCGAGGCGACCGGGCCATCGCGCCCCTTTGATCCCTTCGCGGACCGCCTCTTTGTCCAATATTCCCGGCAGGCAGGCGACCTCGGCGGCGCGCAGGGCAACCGCCAGGTTATCGAGCTGATGGAGCCCCGACAGAGGAACAACGAGACTTCCGTAGTCGTTTTGTTCCGTTCGAAGTGTGACGCGCTGGCCGCCCGCTAGCTCTTCGACGGCTTCGGTCTCGACCTCGCGCACGGCCTCGATCACCGTCGCCCTTTTTCGCCTGGCCTCCTCGCGGACCACACGGAGCGCTTCGGGAACGAGCCTCCCGACCACCACGGGACGTCCCTCCTTGATGATCGCTGCCTTCTCGGAGGCGATCGACGCCAGGGTGGACCCGAGAAACCGTTCGTGATCGTAGCCGATGGTCGTAACGATGGACAGGCGTGCGGGAACGACGTTGGTGGCGTCGTAGCGACCTCCCATACCGACTTCGAGCACCGCGATCTCCACCCGATGCCCGGCGAAAACGACAAAGGCCGCGGCCGTCAGGGCCTCGAAGAAAGTGGGCGCCGCCGCGTCGTCCGGCCACAGCGCAGCCGCCGCTTCGGCCACGCGGCCCACGGCCGAGCCGAGCTCCGATCGAGGGATCGGCTGGCCCTGAAGGGCGATTCTCTCCTCGACGTGGCGAATGTGAGGCGATGTGTAACGGCCGGTTCGACGGCCCGCATTCCGAAGGATCGATTCGAGAAGGGCGGCGGTCGAGCCTTTTCCGTTCGTGCCGGCGATGAGAACCGATTCGAAGTCCCGCTCGGGGCAGCCGAGCGCTTCCATGAGACGCCCGATGTTGTGGAGACCGAATTTGATGCCGTAGCGCTCCCGACCCTTCAAATAACGAAGGGCCTGCTGGTAGAGCTCGTGGGAACCGTCGGTCACAGAGCGGGCTTTTCCAGAGCCCGGAACGGCTCCGCCATCCTGTGAGACGGTTGGTCGATGCGACTGACGCTCGGCGCCGGGTGGGTGAAGAAACGCAACACCTTTTCGAGGGTCTCTTTCAGTTGGCGGCGCTCGACGATGAGATCGAGCATTCCGTGCGCCAGGAGGTACTCGGAACGCTGGAAGCCGGCGGGAAGTGGCTGGCGGATCGTCTGCTCGATCACTCTGGGCCCGGCGAAGCCGATGAGCGCCTTTGGCTCGGCGATGTTGAGGTCGCCGAGCATGGCGAAACTGGCCGTGACGCCCCCCGTCGTGGGGTCGGTAAGGATCGAGATGTAGGGCACCCTCGCTTCGTCGAGTCGAGACAGGGCCGCGCTGATCTTTGCCATCTGCATGAGGGAAATGGCCCCTTCCTGCATCCGCGCTCCGCCCGACCTCGACACGATGATGAGCGGAACGCGCTCGGAAAGGGCTCGCTCGATCGCCCGGGTAATCTTTTCGCCCACCACCACGCCCATGCTGCCCCCGATGAACTGGTACTCCATGATGGAAACGACCACCGGGATACCCCCAATCAGTCCCCGGGCAACGAGGACGGCGTCATCGAGGCCGGTCTGATTTCGGCTCGTCTTCAGCCGATCCGCATATCGCTTCGTGTCCGAGAATCGTAGCGGATCGGTGGAGCACAGACCTCTCTCCAACTCCTGGTAACGCCCGTCGTCGAAAAGAGTCCGAGCCCGCTCCCGACAGGACAAGCCCATGTGGTAGTTGCATTTCGGGCACACGCTCAGGTTCCGAACGATCTCCTTCTTGTACAGGATCTCGGCGCATTCTCGGCATTTGGTCCACAGGCCCTCAGGCATGCGGCTTTTTTTGACCGGAGAGAGGGGAGTTTTCTCCTTTTTGAACCAGCTCATGTCTCAGGAGCGGGGATCCTAGCAGCGGGAGCGGACGGCGGTCAACCTCGCCGCTCGGGCCGGCAACGCGCTCAAACAGCTCTTCCCCCCGACGGATTCATCTCGAATAATTGCGCCACGAACCGCTTCAGCTCGTTAGGGCCAACCGCGGGACGCCGCCGCAAGTAAGAATCGAGATCCGCGAGCATTTCCGCAGCGCTTTGATACCGGTCCTTCGGCTCCTTCCGCAGAAGGCGCGTGACGATGGACTCGACCTCGATCGGCACGGCCGGATTTAGGGACGATGGAAGAAGAAACCTGCCCTCACGCACCCTTTCCAAAATGCCCAGCTCCGAGTTCCCACTGAAGAGCAGATGACCGGTGAGCATCTCGAAGAAAACAGCTCCGAGGGAGAATAGATCCGAGCATTTGTCAACGGGACGACCCCACGCCTGCTCGGGAGACATGTAGAGCAGTTTTCCTCGGAGCGAGCCGCTATCGGTATGGGATGCCTTGCAGGCGGCCTTGGCAATCCCAAAATCGGCGAGCTTGACCTCACCGTCGTTCGAAACGAGAATGTTCTGCGGGCTCACGTCGCGATGGACGATTCCGAGCTCGACTCCGTTTCGGTCCTGGTGAGAGTGCGCGGCCTCGAGTGCCGCACCGACTTTGCTGGCCACCAGTGCTGCCAGCTCTATGCCGATGAGCGAGCCGTGGTCGCGAGCTCGCGTGAGGATGCTCTTCAGATCCCTCCCCTCGACGAACTCCATCGCGATGTAATAACTCTCCCCGATCTTCCCCAGATCGAAGATATGCACGATATTCGGGTGCGAGAGCGAGGCTACCATCTTGGCTTCGGCGATGAACATCTCGACAAAGCCCTTGTTCGATGCGAGATGGGGAAGGATCTTCTTTACGGCGACCGTCTTCTCGAAACCTTCGACCCCTTCCTGCTTGGCGCGAAACACCTCCGCCATCCCTCCGGTGGCGATTCGCTCCAACAGGCGGTAACGCCCGAAATCCGTGCTACCGTCGGTTGCCGTTCCGGACGCTTCCTCGCGACGCTTGGTCGCACCGAGAGAACGAGGATCGTTATCGAATGTTGCGTAGGCGGCGTCGAGCAACGAATAACTCTCGACCGCGCGGGGATAAGGGTCGGTGTCGGTCTCGATGACGGCTCGTTTGACGGGTGGCTCGCGCGAGTCGGGGGAAGCGTCCGAGCCGTCCCGAAAACCCTCGATGATGTCGCCGAAGAGATCCGTCGAGGTCAGGAGTGGCTCGCCGGCCTTCGCTTCATCACGCCTTCTTATTCGCTCGTGCACCTTCGAGCGGTCCACCCCGAGGACTTCTTCGTACTTGACGCCTCTTGTGAAGGGGTTCCCGTCCTTGTTGGCCATCTGGACAATTCTACTCGTTTCCTCCCGAGCCCGCCGACGCCCAGCCTTCAGTGAACGGCAGCGGACACCGGTTCCGCTTCTGGGTCACCGGATTCGCCGGTGGGGAGTCCTAGTTGGGCCTCTCGCCTTTCCCGTAGATTCCGCACGAGCCGCTTCGCCTCGGTGAGCTCCGCACAGGTTTCGATCATCTTGAGCTCGTCGACTTCGGACTCCGCCTGCTGACGGAGACCGGCGAGCATGGCGTTGAAGCTGCCGGGAAAGTCCCGGAGGAAATCCCGCTGACGGAACCGCAAGTTGAAGCTCCAGTCTCCCTGGCCAACGCGATCCATGCTCAGCTTGGCCCGGTAGAGAGGCCCGGCGATCTGGTTGCTCATGTACAAACCCACGATGGCCAGCACGACGAAACCGAATGCGATCACGAACCCGATGGTGATGCCATATAGCGTCGGAAGCGTCAGCAGCGGCACGGGCCCTGGCTTGGGCACGAGATCGTAGAACCGCTGCAAGTGTCCCTCGTAGAAGAAGTAAAGAACAATCATGAAGAACGCGGAATTGGCGAGCCAGATCGCCATAAGCGTTCCTATCAGCCGTGCCTGGAACGGCTTGTCGACGACATACTGCCGTCGGTGGAGAGGGGGGCGAACTCCCCATGGGTGCGATTTCGACTGGGCAACGTTGCTCATGGCTAGACCTCCTCCTGCCTCGAACAATCGAAAACAAGACAACCCCATGGGCGGGTGCAAAATGCTATGAGTTTTGAATGAATCGACGGTTACAGGCTAGCACGCGCTCGGGAGCGGTGGCAAGCATTCACCCCGCCGTCGGCACGAAGTAGCGGGTCCCACCGGACATGAGCCCGATCTCCGCGATCAAATCGTCGAGCTTCGTCTCCGGCCGCGCGAAATCGACTTCCGAGCAGTTCACGATCAGAAGGGGTGTCGCCGAGTAGTGAAAAAAAAAGTAGTCGTAGGCCCGGACGATCTCGCGCACCGCTTCGTCGTCCGGGACTCTCGTGGCTCCGCGTCGCAGCCTCTTGAGTAGAGTACTCGCCGGCGCCTGCAGGTAGATCACCATCTCCGGCGCGGGGACGGTCGCCGCAATCGTAGGGTAAATCTTCTCGTAGAGCATCAGCTCGGTGTCATCCAGGTTCAGGTAGGCATAAATCCGGTCTTTCGCCATTATGAAATCAGCAATCTCTACTCCTTTGAAGAGCTCTCTCTGCGACAGGCGGCTGAGCTTCAGGTAACGGTTCATCAAGTAGAATACCTGGGCCTGAAACGCCGCACCCGAACGCCCAGCGAGGAAATCGTCGAAGAACGGGTTGAGCTCGTCATCGAGGACGCTTTCGCCCTCGAGCTTCTCGGAGAGCCGCCGCGCCAGGCCCGTCTTGCCGAGCCCCGGCGGGCCTTCGATCGCGATATAGCGAAACCGCATGTCTCTCAAGCTCCGACGCGCTCGACCACGCTTCTATCCTCGCAACGGCGGAGCAGCGCTTCCAGGCAAAGCCCCGAGCGCGGGTCGATCATCCGTGGCGCGATCTCGACCAGGGGAACGAGCACGAACCGTCGTTCGGGGAGCCTTGGATGAGGGAGTCTCAATGCCGGTGAATCGAGAACCAGGTCTCCGGACAAAAGCAAGTCCACGTCCAGCGTTCTGGGGCCGTTCATAAGTCTGCGCTCGCGCCCTTGGCGCCGCTCGATCGATTGGCATAAGCGCAGCAGGGCCAAGGGCGTATCGACGAATCGGACGCGGGCCACCTGGTTCAAGAACCAGGGCTGAGGGGGCCCCCCGACGGGCTCCGTGCGGTACCGGCTAGAGGTCTGGCACACCTCGACATTTGCTAGCTGGAGCGATCGCAGCGCACGATCCAGTTGAGCCTCCGGATCGTCGAGGTTAGAGCCGAGTCCGATGAAAAACGAATCGCAACGCGACACGCGCGATTATACCAATGGCTCCGGCCGACTCAGCGGCGCTGCGGCCTGTGCTAACATCCGGCGCAACCCGAGGTGACTCATGGAGTTCGAGACGCTCAATCAACTTCTCGCTTGGGCAGCCGAAACCTACCAGAAGCCTGACGCCCTGATGTTCAAGAAGGGCGGCTCTTGGCATCGAGTCTCCTCGGCCGAATGGCTTTTGCGGTCGAGGCGCTTGGCGCTTGGATTTCACGGGATCGGGATCCGCCGCGGTGATCGCGTTGCCCTTCTGTCGGAGAATCGTCACGAGTGGTTCCTGGTGGACGCGGCTTTGCAGATTCTCGGAGCCGCGAACGTCCCACTCTACGCGACGCTTCCGGGTGCGCAGGTCTCCTACATCGTGCGCGATTCAGGAGCGCGGCTCGTCGTGGTCTCGGATCGCGGGCAGCAGGAGAAAATCGCTGGCGTGCGATCGAGCCTCACCAAGGTCGAACGGATCATCAGCCTCGACGCTCCCCTGGGCGACGCCGTCGCGATATCGTCCCTGGAAGAGAAAGGACGCGAGTTAGAGCAATCCGATCCCGAGCTGGCGGCGAAGCTCGGAACGGAAGTAACCGCGGACGACCTTGCCAGCATCATCTACACCTCGGGTACTACGGGTGAGCCGAAAGGCGTGATGCTCACCCAGGCAAACTTCGTCTCCAACGTGAAGGCGAGCCTCGAGGTCCTTCCCGTCGGAAGAGATGACGTCGCCCTTTCGGCCCTGCCTTATTGCCATGTTTTCGAGCGCATGGTCGCGCATTACCTCTTTCCCGCCGCGGGGGCTTCGGTCGCCATCGCTCAGAGTCTGGAGCACGTGGTGGAGAACATTGGCGAGATCCGCCCGACGGTCATGACGATGGTTCCTCGATTCTACGAGAAGCTCTACGCGAGAGTGACTGAATCAGTGGAACAAAGCAGCGCGGTGAAAAAGAGAATCTTCCACTGGGCGGTGGCCACCGGCACGGCGCACGGCGAGTTTCGGCTTCGCCGCGAGAGCGCGCCACCGGGGCTCGCGCTCAAATACAAGATGGCGACGGCACTCGTCTTCGGGAAGCTCCATCGGAGGCTCGGAGGAAGGCTGCGATTCTTCGTATCCGGCTCCGCTCCACTCCCAACGGAGATCGCGAAGTTCTTCTGGGCTGCGGGGATCACCATACTGGAAGGGTACGGTCTGACCGAAACCTCACCGGTAATCTCGGTGAACCATCCCGACCGCATCCGTTTCGGTACGGTGGGTCAAGTCATTCCCGGCGTCGAGGTCGAGATCGCCGAGGACGGGGAAATCTTCGTGCGGGGACCGAACGTCATGAAAGGCTATTGGGGGCAGGAAGAAGCCTCCCGCGAAACCGTCGACGCGCGTGGCTTCCTTCACACCGGCGACATCGGTGAGCTCTCGAGTGACGGCTTCCTCCGCATCACCGATCGCAAGAAGGACATCATCATCACTTCCGGAGGAAAGAATATCGCTCCCCAGCCCATCGAGGGTCTCCTCAAGACGAACGCCTTCATCGCCGAGGTTGTCGTGGTGGGAAACCGACGTCGTTTTCCCTCGGCTCTCGTGGTTCCGGACTTCGAGAGGCTGACTGCCTGGTGCCGCGAGAACGCGCTGCCGTCGAGCGACCGCCACGAGATGGCGTCCCATCCCAAAGTTCGAGAGCTCTTCAACGAGCAGGTCGCAAGTCAATGCAACCAGCTACCCCAGCACGAGAAGATCAAAAAGGTCTACGTGCTCGCCCAAGAGTTCTCTATCGAGGGAGGAGAGCTGACCCCCACGATGAAGGTGAAGCGGTCCGTGGTCGAATCGCGCTACAAACACCTGATCGACGAGCTCTACGGCGAGTCGGAGCGCGCCATCACGTGAGCGAAGCCTACGAGACCGTCATCGGGCTCGAGTGTCACGCCCAGCTGCTGACCCGGACCAAGCTCTTCTGTGGATGCCCCGCTCGGTTCGGGGACCCACCGAATACGAACGTCTGCCCTGTTTGCCTCGGTCTTCCCGGGGCCCTTCCGGTGCTGAACCGCATCGCCGTGCGCCTCGCAACACGGATGGCCCTGGCAGTGGGCTGCCAGATCCACGTGGAGTCTGTGTTCGCGCGTAAGAACTACTTCTACCCGGATCTCCCCAAGGGCTACCAGATCTCGCAGTACGATCGTCCTCTGGCGACGAACGGCTGCATCTCGATCGAATCGAAGCGGACCCGCATCGAGCGCATCCACATCGAAGAAGATGCTGGAAAACTCCTCCATGAAGGCTTCTCCGATGCGGAAACGAAGAGCGCAATCGACTTCAACCGAAGTGGCGTCCCGCTCATCGAGATCGTCAGCGAGCCGGGTCTGTCGAGCCCGGACGAGGCGGTGGCCTACGCTCGAGCACTCAAAGAGATTCTGGAGTACACGGAGACGTCGGACGCTGACATGGAAAAGGGCAACTTTCGCTTCGACGCCAACGTCTCCGTGCGTCGCGAGGGGACTTCGGCACTCGGCACAAAGGTCGAGGTCAAGAATCTGAACTCGTTTCGTTTCCTTTTCCGCGCCCTCACCTACGAGGTAGACCGCCAGATCGCGGTGTTGGAATCGGGCCAATCGGTGCACCAGGAGACTCGGCTCTACGACGCCGCGTCCGAACGGACCGTGTCGATGAGGAGCAAGGAAGAAGCTCACGACTATCGATATTTCCCTGACCCCGACCTTCCACCACTGAAGCTCGAGCGTGAGTTTCTGGACGAAATCGAGAGAGCCCTTCCCGAGCTCCCGGCATCAAAACGTGAGCGGTTCGCCGTGGAATATGGGCTTCCGTCCTACGACACAAGCCTTCTGACCAGCACTCGCGAGCTCGCCGAGTTCTTCGAGAAGACCGCAAGGGCGTCGAACAACCCGAAAGCTGCAAGCAACTGGGTCATGACCGAGCTTCTGCGCAAGACCAAGGAAACGGGCACGGATATCTCCGCGCTGGCCATCGACGGCGAAGCGCTGGGGAGGCTGATCCGCCTCGTGGACGAAGGAAAGATCAGCGGCCAAGCCGCCAAGGAGGTCTTCGACGAGATGTTCGCTTCGGGTAGTGACCCGGAAGTGATCGTCGAGCGCTCGGGCCTGACCCAGATATCCGACTCCCGAGCTCTCGAGCCCTGGGTTCGACGAGTGCTCGAGCAGCACAAGAAGCAGGCCGATGAATATCGAGAGGGACGGCAGAAGGTGCTCGGCTTCTTGGTCGGCCAGGTCATGAAGCTTTCCCAGGGCAAGGCAAATCCCAAGCTCGCGCGCGAACTGCTTCTGAAGATGCTGGTCGAGGAATGATTCAGACTTTTCACGTATCGATGCAATACGGCCGTGACAATCAAGCTCTCAGCGACATCACGCTCGAGATCGACAAAGGTGAGTTCGTTTTCCTGACCGGTCCGAGCGGAGCGGGCAAGACGACCTTTCTCAAGCTGATCTTTCGCGAGGAAACGCCCACCCAGGGCCAGATCCTGGTCAATGGAAGGAATGTCTCCGCGATTCCCGAGGCCAAGATTCCGTTTCTCAGGCGCGACATCGGCGTGGTGTTCCAGGATTTCAAGCTACTCAGGCGCAAGACGGTATTCGAGAACGTCGCCTTCGTCCTCCGCGTGCTGGGCGTGGCCAAGTCCGAAAGAAAAAGACGAGCTTTTCAAATTCTGAAACAAGTCAGCCTGCACCACAAGCTCCACACCTATCCGCTGCAGCTCTCAGGAGGAGAGCAACAGCGAGTCGCCATCGCTCGAGCGCTCATAAACGAGCCCGTGCTCCTTCTGGCTGACGAGCCCACGGGAAATCTAGATCCCGACCTGGCTGTCGAGATCATGTCCCTCTTTCAAGAGATCAACGCTCGCGGTACGACGGTGCTGGTCGCCACGCACGATCGCGATCTCATCAACCGGATGGGCAAGCGCGTCATATGTCTGGAGAAAGGACGCCTCGTAGAGTCGTGAGGCGGAGGCACGGATCGCTCTCTCAGCGCGGCTAGACGGGGCTCGAAAGGAACTTTCTCACCGAAAGCAAGCTCCCGACGAATCCCACTCCCATGCCGCCGAGGAGGATGGCTGCCCAGGCACTTGGTGGAGCGAAGCGAATCCAATCGGCCGCCGGCAGGAGCTGAGACCGCCGCAGTGCCTCCACGAACAGCAATTGGTGGCAGAGGTAGAGAAGGCCGAGAGCCAGGGCGCTTCCCAGGCCACCTTGCAGCACGCCCTCCACGAGAAAAGGGCCTCGTATATACCCGCGGGTCGCCCCGACCAACCGCATGATTCCGATCTCTTCCTGCCGACCGTAGACGGTGAGCTTGATGACGTTGAAGATCGTGAACATCGAGGCGACGACGAGTGCGCCACCGACCGCCAGGCCGACGACTCGCATGAGCTCGATCACTGTCGTGAGCCTCTCGACCCATAGCAGGTCGTAATCGACTTCGGCGACCCCTTCGACCGACCCGAATCTCGTCGCCAGGGCTCGCACCTGTGCCGCGTTTCGATAGGCGGCCGACAGGCTCACCTCGAACGAAGCGGGGAGTGGGTTCTCGTCGAGGAGATCGGGCAGCGCTTCCAGCTCGGGGAAGTAAGACCGAAACCGTTCCATCGCCTCCTGCTTCGAGACGTGCTGGAAGGACTCGACCTCGGGGCTCTTCTCGAGCAGGCTCGATAGATGCGCCTCGCTTTCCGGCACCACGTTCTCGTCGAGGTAGAGCGTGAGCTGAACACGGCTGGCCCACTCGGAGACGAGAGCTTCCAGGTTGGCGGAGACCGACAGAAAGATGCCCAGGATGAAGAGCGAGATCGCGATCGTGAGAACCGACACGAAATTGACGAGACGATTGCGCCAAAGCTCCACGAAGGCTTCCTCTAGAGAGTAGCCGAACGTTTGGAGAAACTTCATCCCTGGCTAGAACTGGTAAATCTTACCCTGCTCGATGAGCTCGACGTGCCTCAGCCCGAGCTCGCGGAGCTCCCGTTCGATTCTTGGAACGTGGTTGGGCTTGGTGTGGGTGATGAGCACGGGAACGTCACGGTGGAGCTTGGTTAGCTCGGAGGCAAGAATGCTCGGCGTCATATGGCCACTCAACTTGGCAAGCTCGTCGTCGTCGTTCGAAAAAGACACCTCGGTGATGACGCACTTCAGGCGTGGATGAGAAGAGGCCACTTCCCATACGCGATCGGTGGGGCCCGTATCGCTCGTGTAGAGGATCGCGCCATCCTCGTCCTCTACCAGCACCCCCACCGTGGGTATGAGATGCTCCACCTCGATTGGGGTGAAGGAGAGGCCGTCGATGCGAAACGTCCTTTCCACCTCGATTGGCTCGAAACGCATGGTCGGTCGGTGAGGGCTCGGGAGTTTGGTGAAGTCAGGCCACATGACGTCGTTGAACATGTGGGCTTGGAGGCTCTGCACGACCGCGGGAATTCCGTAGACGGTGATCGGTTCGTCCATCCGACCGAATGCATTCTCTACCAGAAACGGAAGGCCGCAGTTGTGATCGAGATGTGTGTGAGTGACGATGACGTGGCTGACACGGAGCTGCTCTTCTAATGTGAGCGGTCCGGTGAGACCACCGGCATCCAGCGCGATCTCTTCGTTCACCACAAAGCAGGAAAGAAAACGACCTCTTACGCTCCCACCCGAGCAGCCGACAACTTGCACTTTCATCGAAGCGACCTCTCGTCGCACGGGTGGTGAGCGGCCATTGGGAAGTCCGTTTTGGAAGCGTCTTCTCGATTTGGGGTATCTTCTGAAAGATGAATATAGCGTTCCGAACTCGCTTGTGTCAACGCTTCAACCGATCGTCGAGTGAACCGGTGATGGCTATGGTACAACCGTCACTTTGTAGTCGACGACGGGAGCGAACTCGCCAGAAACGAGCGTGACGGCACCCGTTATCGAAGTCGAAGCGGTGACTTCCGGCGCCCGATACCGAACAACACGGGTAATTACCTCTCCTCCCTGGAGCGTGATCGTGCAGTCGATGAACTCCGCGCCGAGTATTTTGCACTCCGAGCTCGGGGACTCCGCGATAAGCGCACGGTCCGGCGTCTGGAAGACAACCTCGACGTCTCTGGTTTGAGGCGTTTGGTTCGAGATCTTGGCGCGCACGGAGAACACGGCCCCGGATCGCACCATCTCGCCCTCATCGATTGACACCTGCAGCGTTCCACCGCCCGCAGAGCCGGGTCCCGAGCCGGGGCTGACGGTGACATCGCGCGCCCTCGTGCAGCTTCCCTCGCGACCCTCGACAAAGAGCACTGCCCGTACATTCTTTACTTCCGTTCCTTTTACGTCGGTGTACTCGTGCGCCACGACACCCTCGAGGTCGAAGAGGCCGTCCTCACTAGGCGTCCCCTCGCCGACTGGGATCGTCTGAACCGTCCCACCGGGGTTGTGCTGATCCCAAGTAATCTCGACGGTCTTGTCACCTGGCGGCGTTCCCCGATAAGCCAGGTAGAGTCCCACGACGTTACCAAACGAGAAGCCAGGGTCGGTGAACCGGGCGCGCGCCTCGATCAAATCGTCACAGTTGAAGCCTGGCGCCGTCTCCCACGAGGTCACGGCAACCTTGACAGCAAATCCGCCCACGATTCCTGGCGAAACGATCCCGACAATTCGAATTAGAACGTTCAGCGAGGGTGCCGGACTTGCCGCGCTGAAATCCGCCGGAATACTGCCCGTGGTGTCGCTGAATAGAAACTCACCTGTTGGAAACGGCTCGACCAGAGTCCCTTGCAGGTCGACCTCCTGCCCGAGGAATTCCTCCGGGTTGGCCAGGATCTGAGCGACCGTCATCGAACTGGAGCTGGAAGACCCGGCAACCGAACCGGTGCCGAAAACGCGATCGAGAGACCCCGCACCTGTCGGGGTCGTGGGCGCCGTGGGATTGGAGCGGTCTTCGCAGCCCGCGATAGAAAGACCCGATAGAAAAACACCGATTGCCGCGATTCGTCTCAAATGCAACTTCCGACCCCTCTTCTCGTTTCCCGCGGAGCACGTGGCGCGTGGAAGACACGCGGAGCCGGCATGATATCTCGCCGGTCGCCGCTCGCTCAAATTCGGACTGGATCTCTCGACCCCGAGAAGATCGGGAACAGCCGATCGCCTGGCATATAATATCGGTTCATGCGAAAAGCGTTCTCTCGTCAAGGACATCGCCGGGAGTCGTCACGAGCGGGAGATCCTGAGCATCCGTGAGCGATCGGGTGCTTCGCATCGGCCATAGTCCCGACCCCGACGATGCGTTCATGTTCTGTGCGATCTCGAATGGCGCTGTACGCATCCGAGACTACTCGATCGTGCACGTGCTGGAGGACATCCAGAGTCTCAACCGTCGTGCCGCGAGAGCAGAGCTGGAGGTCACCGCCATCTCCGCTCATGCTTTTCTCGACGTCGCGAGCAAGTACTGGATCATGGCGACGGGCGCGAGCATGGGTGAAGGCTACGGTCCCATCGTCGTCACCAAGGAGAAATCCGACATCGAAGCGCTCCGCGGAAAGCGAATTGCCATCCCGGGCGAAAAAACGACGGCGGCCTTGCTCGCGCGCATCTATCTCCCCCCTTTCGAACCGGTGGTGTTGCCTTTCGATCGGATTTTCGAGGCGGTGGGGAAGGGTGAGGCCGACGCCGGCGTCTTGATTCACGAAGGTCAGCTCACGTACGGTGACAAGGGCTTTTACAAGATCGAGGACTTCGGAGAGAGGTGGAACGCGGAAACGGGACTCCCGCTTCCTCTCGGACTCGACGTCGTCAGGCGTGATCTCGGTCGCGAGCTCGCGGTCGAGATCAACCGTGCGATGCGAGACAGCATCGAGTGGGCCTACGATCACGAGGAAGAGGCGCTCAGCTATGCCTTGAAGTTCGGGCGGGGGCTCGGACGTGAGCTCGGCCGCCGGTTCGTGAAGATGTACGTCTCGCACCTGACGCTAGACATGGGGGAAGCCGGCGAAAAGGCGCTCGGGGAGCTCTTCTCCCGCGGGGTAGCGGCGGGTGTAATCGGTGAGGCGCCCGAGCTCGAGCTGATCCGTTAGGTTGGAACGATCGCGTTGCGGCCGCGCTTCGCCGTCAGAATCCAATCCTCGCCGTCGGCACGAGCCCTCATCGGACTTTCGAAGCATCGACGTTCAGCTCGTAGATGATCCGGATGCCGTCGAGCGTGAGGCGAGGGTGCACGGCGTCGATGACTTCGGTCCATTCGGCCACCATCTCTGCCATGCCGCCGGTGGCGATGACCTTGGGCGAGCCCCCAAGCTCCTTCTTGAGGCGGCCGACGAGCTCCTTCACGAGCCCTACGTAACCGATGACCAGCCCGGACTGCATCGCGGTTACGGTGCTGCGTCCGATGGCCCTCACCGGGAGCTGGAGCTCGACTTTCGGGAGCTTGGCGGTCCGGCGCACCAGGGCGTCGGCGGAGATGCCCAGGCCGGGAGCGATCGCACCTCCGAGATAGTCACCGTCCTTCGAAACGACGTCGAAGGTCGTCGCCGTTCCGAGGTCGAGCACGATGGCGGGACCGCCGTAGAGCTCGTGGACCGCAGCGGCGTTGGCGACACGGTCGGCGCCAAGCTCGGACGGGTTGTCGATGCGAATTCCTACACCGGTCTCGATCCCCGGTCCTACGATAACAGGTGGCTGGCCGAGAATCCGAAAGACGAGCTCTTCGAAAATGGCCGTCATCGGCGGAACGACACTCGCGATGACCGCCCCCGTGATCTCTCGAAAAGAAAGTCCTCGGTCCCCCAGCAGCGCCTTGACGAGCACATAGTACTCGTCCGCGAGATGGTCGAGGTGGGTCTTTATCCGCCAATCGGCCACCCAGGCTTCCGAGCCGTATACGCCGATCATCGTCTTTGTATTGCCGACGTCCAAGACGAGAAGCACGGAGGCATTCTACCAGCGCAGCGGTATCGTGATACACATGGAAGATGGTTCCCATCGCGGCGATCGAGAGGGCGCGGGTGGCCATTTCGGGCCTGGCCCTCCGCACTCCGCTCGTACGACTCGATTATCCCGAGTCGACGAGAGATATATTCCTCAAGCTCGAGAACTTGCAGCCCATCGCGTCGTTCAAGATTCGAGGGGCCATCAATGCCTTTCGCTCGGTATCCGACGCGGAGATTCGGACCGGCGTCCTCACCGCGAGCGCGGGTAATTGGGCCCAGGGGGTCGCCTGGGCGGCGAGGGAAAGAGGAGTACCGTGCACCATCATCGTTCCCGACACCGCGCCCCGAACCAAGCTCGCGGCCATCGAGCGACTCGGCGCTCGCCATGTGCGGGTGCCCTTCGACCGCTGGTGGCAGTGCCTGGCCGAGAGGCGGTTTCCCGGGGTCGAGGGGCGCTTCTTCCATCCCGTCGAGGACGAGCCGGTGATGGCTGGCAACGGCACCATCGGTCTCGAGATCCTCGATGATCTGCCCGACGCCGATGCCGTCGTCATTCCGTGGGGTGGCGGAGGTCTCGCCACGGGAATCGCGAGCGCCCTCGCGCAGCGCGCATCGAGGATCCGAGTGTACGGCGCGGAAGTCGACACCGCCGCACCTCTGACGGCGTCGCTAGCGAAGGGGGAAATGACGTCCGTCGAGCGTCGACCGAGCTTCGTCGACGGGATCGGGAGCGAGAGGCTTCTCCCCAAGATGTGGCCTTTCGCGCAGTCTCTATTGAGTGGAGCCTTCACCGCATCGACGGGCGAGATCGCCACCGCCATCCGTTTGCTCGTCGAGCGCAATCGTGTCGTGGCAGAAGGAGCCGGCGCCTGCGCGCTCGCCGTGGCTCTGTCGGGGCAGATCGACGTGCGGAGAATCGTATGTATCTTATCCGGAGGCAATATCGACACCCACGTGCTCGCCGGCATCCTGGCAGGCTGACGAAAAAGTACGACCCAGCCTGCGCGACCGGAGCGAGCCCGGCGCAATCGTCCGCATCGGACTCCTTCGTGGGTATCAGATGTGAGCACGCAGTGCGAATAATTGCCGCGCCGTAGGCAGCCCGAGCCGTGGCGGCTCGATCGATTACGGGTCCCGCCACGGCATTGAGTACTCGAAGGAGACGAATCATGGAGATAACCACCATCGAGCCATTCCTCGATTACTACGAGAAAGTGAGAAGCAGAACCAAGCGTGTAATCTCACTCGTCCCCGACGAGTCGTTCGACCGATCCCCCGTTCCGGGAAAGTTCACTTTCGCGGATCTCGTCCGGCACCTCGCCGCCATCGAGCGATTCATGTACGCCGAGAACGTTCGCGGCTACCCCAGTCGGTACGAGGGTTGCGGTAAGGAGCTGGCCGATGGGCGAGAGGAAGTGATGCGATTCTTCGACACGTGTCACGAAGAGTCGCTTCAAATCTTTCGCAGGCTCACTCCTGCCGAGCTGCGCTCGAAATGCACGACTCCGGCGGGAAGCCCCATCACCGTGTGGAAGTGGCTACGCCTGATGATCGAGCACGAGATCCATCACCGCGGACAGATCTATACCTATCTGGGTCTCATGGGCGTCGAGACGAAACCGCTCTACGGCCTCACTTCGGAGCAGGTGGCCGCTCAAGCCGCTCCGAGTCGCAAGCGCAATGACTCCAGGTAGCCGGGGCTCTTTTCTTCGAGATAAGCCTCTCGCTGCTTCGCGACCTCTTCGAAGTTAGCGAGAAAATTGGGATTCTTGAACGACTCTCTGAGCTCGGGCACGAGGTGCTTGACCTTCTCCCACACGCCAGTGATCTCGCCGTTGGTCTCGAAGAACAGCTCCTTGTCCACGAGATGCCGCTTGACGATCGCGGCAATCATGTCCCAATAGCTGATGACCTGTCGGAAGTAGGCGTTCTCGTCCGACCCGGGGGGACAGAGCTCGTTCAGCTCTCTCGCATCTTTGGCCCGGAAACGTCCGAGCATGAACGCGCGGGCCTCCCGCAGCCGTGGCTCCCTGCGCAGTTCGTAAAAGCGGATAATCAACTCGGCGTCGTGGTGATGGCTCATGAAATGACCCCTTCGCTGTGCTAGCCTATCATGGCTATGCTAACGAAGGATTTCCATCTCCTGTGTCCATCCTGTGGCACGAAGATCCTCGTGGACCACAAGACCGGTTCGATCTTGTCCCACGACAAACCGGGACGGGGTCCAGCCAAGAGTTTCGAGGATGCCGTCCTCGACGACAAGAAACGAACGGCGGAAGCCGAGGACCGCTTCGCCCAGGCTTTTCGAGAGCACGAGAATCGCGATGAGCTTCTGGAGAAGAAGTTCAAGGAGGCCTTCGAGAAGGCGGAGAAAGACGGTTCGCCCCCGCCTCACCCTTTCGAGTTCGACTGAGTCTGGCTCAGGAGCGTTCGAAGGACGGTGTGCAGAATTCCGCCGTTTCGGTAGTACTCGATCTCGACTTGTGAGTCGAGGCGGCTGACGGCGCTGAACTGGAATCTCGTCCCGTCCTCGCGTCTGGCAACCACCTCGAGGCTCTGACGTGGCGAGAGATCTTCCGCGCTCCCTCCAATGTCGAACGTTTCTCGGCCCGAGATGCCGAGGCCCGACGCACTCTGTCCATCGGCAAACTGGAGGGGCAGTACCCCCATTCCCACAAGGTTGGCGCGGTGAATCCGCTCAAAGCTTTCCGCGAGAACGACGCGGATGCCCAGGAGGAGCGTGCCTTTGGCAGCCCAATCGCGAGAGGATCCCGAACCGTACTCCTTGCCGGCTACGACGATGAGGGGGGTCCCCTCCTTCTTGTAGCGCATCGCGGCGTCGTAAATGGACATCTGCTGGCCGCTGGGAAAGTGCACAGTAACTCCGCCCTCGACTCCGGGGACGAGCAAGTTCTTGATGCGGATGTTCGCGAAAGTCCCGCGAACCATGACGCGATCGTTACCGCGGCGCGAGCCGTAGGAGTTGAAATCCTTCTTCTCCAGACCTCGTTCCCGCAGGTAGCGCCCCGCGGCGGAATCGTTGGCAATGTCACCCGCCGGTGAGATGTGGTCCGTCGTCACGCTGTCGCCGAGCAGCGCGAGCACCCTCGCTCCCTCGATGTCTTTCGCCTCGGGGAGCTCGCGCGCGAGCTCGGTGAAGAAAGGTGGTTCCTGAATGTAAGTCGAGGAATCGCTCCACGGGTAGAGCTTTCCGCCCGACACGGGAACGCGGTTCCACACCTCGTTGCCATCCCACACGTTCTGGTACATCTTGGAGAACATCTCGGGGCGGATCGCCTCGTCCATTACCCGCTGCACTTCTTCCGCCTTGGGCCAGATCTCCGACAGGAAGACCGGCTTACCCTCGACATCGGTACCAAGAGGCTCGGTCGACAGATCGAGATCGACCGTGCCGGCGAGCGCGTAGGCCACCACCAAAGGAGGCGACGCGAGGTAGTTCGCGCGCACGAGGGGATGGATCCGACCCTCGAAGTTTCGATTCCCGGACAATACCGCGGCCGCCACCAGCTCGGCTTCGGAGACGGCGGCCGCCACCTGATCGGGGAGCGGGCCGCTGTTGCCGATGCAGGTCGTGCACCCGTAGCCCACGAGGTGGAATCCGAGATCTGCAAGGGCGGGCAGGAGCCCAGCTTCCTTCAGATACTCGGTGACGACTTTTGAGCCCGGCGCGAGCGATGTCTTCACGTAGGGCGGTACTTTGAGACCGCGCTCGGTTGCCTTCTTTGCCAGAAGCCCCGCTCCGAGCATGACGGAGGGGTTGGAGGTATTGGTGCAGGACGTGATGGCGGCGATCACCACCGCTCCATGACCTAGATTCTCCCGCATCCCGTTGAACTGAACGGTGGCAACCCGGGAAAGTGCCTCGGAGTCCAGACCGAAGCCCCGATTCTTGGTAGGGGCGGTAAGGGAGGTGCGAAAGGAGCTCTTCATCAAGGCCAGTGACACCCGATCCTGCGGCCGCTTCGGTCCAGCGAGGCTCGGCTCGACGGTGCCGAGATCGAGCGATAGCGCATCGGTAAACTCGGGCTCGGGCGCGTCGTCGGTCCGGAACAGGCCCTGATCCTTGCAGTAAGCCTCCACTCGACGGATTTCTTCCTCGGTGCGTCCGGTTCTTCGAAGGTAGCGAAGAGTCTCCTCGTCCACGGGGAAGAAGCCCATCGTCGCTCCGTACTCCGGCGACATGTTCGCCACCGTTGCCCGGTCGGGAAGTGACATCTGTGAAAGTCCGCTTCCGTAGAACTCGACGAATTGGTCCACTACCCCTTTTTTCCGGAGCATCTCGGTGACCGTGAGAACGAGATCCGTCGCGGTCACGCCTTCGCCGAGCTTGCCGTCGAGCCGGAAGCCGACGACTCTGGGCATCAACAGATAGGAGGGCTGACCCAACATGGCCGCTTCGGCTTCGATGCCTCCCACACCCCACCCGAGGACACCGAGCCCGTTGATCATCGTCGTGTGGGAATCGGTGCCGACGAGAGTGTCGGGATAGAGCAGAGCCTCACCGTCTTCCTCGGACTTCATGACGACCTTGGCGAGGAATTCCAGGTTCACCTGGTGAACGATGCCCGTAGCCGGGGGAACCACGCGAAAGTTGTCGAACGCCTGTTGCCCCCATCGAAGGAACTCGTAGCGTTCGCGATTTCGCTCGAACTCGATCTCCGCGTTGCGGGAAAGAGCGAGCGGTGTGCCGAACACGTCGACCTGCACCGAGTGATCGATGACGAGGTCAACGGGCACGGCGGGGTTGATGAGCGCCGGATCACCACCGAGTCTTTGCATGGTGGAGCGCATTGCGGCGAGATCGACGATGGACGGCACTCCGGTGAAGTCCTGGAGGATCACGCGAGCGGGCTGGAACGGCACTTCCTCGTCTCCTGGGTTTCTGGCGTTCCAGCGGGCCAGGGCCTCGACGTCCTCCTCCTGTACGAGATTGCCGTCGCAATGGCGAAGTACGGCCTCCAGCAGGATCTTGACGCTTATCGGCATCGACGAAACACGTCCGAGGCCAGTTTTTTCCAGGAGCTCGAGCGAGAATATGTCGGCCTTGCCATCTCGCGTATGGAGCGGTCTCCGGGCGCCAAATGGGTTTCTTATCGATCGGCTCATGAGCTTAACTTTAGAACCCGTCCGTGGCGCGAATCAATAACTTTACACATCGTAGCCACAAACCTTTGCAGTCAGAGTACTTTGCTATGATATTCGAAGAATCATGGAGAGTGGTGCGAGCCCCCGAGCTCTCCCCCAGCGTTTCGACGTCTCGCGGGCGCTCGCGTTTTTCTTCGAGGACCCCAAATGGGTGCCGAAGCTCGTCATCGGATCGCTTTTCGCTTTCCTTAGCCCCTTTTTGATCGGAACGGTGTTCCTGACCGGCTACGCGATGGCTCTGGCCCGGCACACGATGGAGGAAAAGACACCTCCTCTGCCAGAGTGGGACGACTTTCCGTCGCTGTTTCGAGATGGTCTCAAGGGGCTCGGGATCTCGCTCGCGCACAAGCTTCCCCTGATCTTGTTCGGACTGGTCGTCGCTTTCGCCTTGCTCGGCAGTATCCTGCTCGGACGCGACAGAAGGGTGAGTCCGGAGGAGATAGCCTTCATCGGAGTGCCGGCGCTCGTCGGCGGTTTCGTCATCGTCTTCTGCCTCTCGCTGGCGCTGATCGTTTACCTGCCGACGGCTTTCGTCGGCTTCATCGGGACCTCCCGTTTCGGTGCCGCATTCGAGATCAAGGAGAACCTGGATTTCATTCGTCAGAACGGACCGACCTATATCCTCGCTCTGATTACCATTGTCGTCGCCGCATTCGTCGCCCAGTTCGGTTTGCTCCTTTTCTGCATCGGAGTATTCCCCGCCGCGTTCTGGTCGACCTGCGTCTTCGGTTATGTCATTGGCGAGCTGGCAAAGCTCCGAAAGGAAGGAGAGCCAGGATGAAACGACTCCGGACCCGATCGATCGCGATCCCGATTGCGCTCGGCTCGATGGGCGCCTTCGGTCAGAGCAATGAAGGCGAACGGCTCTACGACTCGGCTCGTGTGGTCGAGGAAATCCTCGATATCCCGGATGGCATTCCGCAAGAGCTTCTCGACAAAGCGGAATGCATCGTCGTCTTGCCCTCGGTCAAGAAGTTCGCCCTGGGAATCGGTGGGAGCTACGGGAAGGGGGCGATGGTGTGCCGGGGAGGGCAGGACTTCTCGCTGCCGTGGGGAGCACCGGCCATGTATCGGCTCGAGGGCGGTAACATCGGCCTCCAACTTGGCGGCCAGGCGACGGATTTCCTTCTCCTGGTGATGAACTCCAAGGGCGTGCGAGCCCTGCTGAAGAGCAACGTCAAGCTCGGCGCCGACGCATCGGTCGCTGCCGGACCCAAGGGAAGGGCGACGGGCGCAGCCACCGACGCCTCGATGCACGCGGAAATCCTCACTTACTCACGCTCCCGAGGCCTCTTCGCCGGAATCTCCCTGGAAGGCTCCACGTTGAGGCCCGACGACGGCGCCAACCGGAAACTCTATGGCCGGAAAATATCGGCGAAAGAGATCGTCCTGGAGAGCAAAGTCGGCACCCCGAAGGCCGGTCAGGGGCTGGTCGCTCTCCTCGAGAGGTCATCCCCGGAGAACCTGTCGAATTAGCTGGTTATTCACTGTTTGAGCTGAATCTTCCGCTCCTCCATCTCTTCGAGGCTCCTCGGCCAATCGCCTCGTAGGAGCCGCGACAGGGCCCGATCGGCGAGCAGCCGCCCTCCCGTCTGGCATTCCGGGCAGTAGTTCGTCTCGTTGTCGGCGTAGGCGATCCTCTGCACCGGAGTCCCACAGTCGGGGCAGGGCTTTCCATAGCGGCCATGAACCGTCATATTCGGTCGGAATGCCGTCACTTTCTCAGGAAACGCATCACCCGCCTCACGACGCAACGCTTCGGTCCACTCGAGAAGCGTGGCTCGCGTCGCCTCGTAGAGGCGCACGACCTGCTCGGGCCGGAGACGCGAGGTCCATTGAACCGGCGAAAGCCTCGCGCGGTGAAGGATCTCGTCGGAGTAGGCGTTTCCGATACCGCTGAAGACTCGCGGGTCGGTGAGTGCGCGTTTCAAGGTATGGTTCTCGCGCGCGAGCGCCAAGGAAAAATCGTCGAGGCTCGATTCGAGCACTTCGGCTCCCCCGGGATCCAGGGCAGCGAGTTGGTCGTTCCCGACCACGAGATGAAGGGAGGCCCGTTTCTTCGAGCCCGCTTCCGTGAGCGTCAACGTCCCCGATGAGAAATCGAGCCTCACGAGCCCGCGTTTTTTCGGGAGCGCGGGACGGGCGGCCGTTGCGTCTTTCCAATGAAGGCGTCCCGCGATCATGAGGTGAATCACGATGAAACGCTCCTCCTCGAGCTCCATCACGACGCGCTTGCCCATGCGCCGAGCACCCACGACCCGTCTACCCTCGAGGTCCGAAGGCGCCGGCGAAGTGGAGCGAAGGACGAATGGACTCCCGACGAGTAGCTTCTCCAACAAACGACCGCTGGTGCGAGCTTCGATCGCCTCGACGTAGACGGTCACATCGGGAAGCTCCGGCATGGAGCCCGTATTGTGGCACGACGGGTACCTAGCCGCGTTCAGTCCTGCATTGTTCCCTTCACTCCATCGCGATAGGCTGTTCCGAAACGATGAAGGAGGTCGAGATGGCAGACAGGCGATTCGAGGGGAAGGTCGCGCTCGTGACGGGCGCTTCGAGCGGCATCGGCAGGGCCACGGCACGGCGTCTCGCCTCCGAGGGCGCGGCCGTCGCCGTCACGGCACGACGCGAGGGGCGGCTTTCCGGGCTCGTTTCCGAGATCGAGCAGACGGGTGGAAAAGCGAAGGCCATCGCCGCCGACGTGACGAGCGAGAGCGACCGTCGGAAACTGATCGACCAGACTGCCTCGGGTTTCGGCGGGCTCGATATCCTCGTCAACGCTGCGGGTATCATCGCTTTCGGAACCATCGAGAACACGGCCCTCGAGTCGTGGAACCATATGTTCGATATCAACGTTGTCTCCGTGTTTCGTCTGATGCAGCTTTCTCTGCCTCACATCGGGCCGCGAAAAGGAAACATCGTCAACGTTTCGAGCGTCAACGGCCTGCGCTCCTTCCCCGGAGTTCTCGCGTACTGTTCGAGCAAAGCCGCGCTCGATCAGCTCACGCGCTGTGCCGCCCTCGAGCTCGCCGCTCAGGGAGTCCGTGTCAACGCGGTCAATCCGGGGGTCGTCGTCACCGAGCTGCATCGACAGGGCGGACTCGACGAAGCCGCTTACGAGAGCTTTCTCGAAAGAAGCAAGACGACACATCCCATCGGGCGGGTGGGGCAACCAGACGACTTGGCCGCCCTGATCACCTTTCTCGCCTCGGAGGAGGCCGGTTGGATCACGGGGGCGACGATGAGCATCGACGGAGGCAGGCACCTGACCTGCGCCCGCTGAGCGCAGGCTGATGAAAAAGCACAGCCCAGCCTGCCGAGCGGTGGCCAATACTTCTGCCGCGACGTTCGCGCGAATCGTCCGCATCGGGCTCCTTCGAGGAAATCAGATGTGAGCACGCAGTGCGAATAATCGTCCGCATCGGGCTCCTTCGAGGAAATCAGATGTGAGCACGCAGTGCGAATAATCGTCCGCATCGGGTTGCTTCGTGGGCATGAGATGTGAGCACGAAGTGCGAATAAGCGCCGCAAAGGCCGAGCCTTGGCGGCCGGGCGATCGCGGGTCCCGCCACGGCATTGAGCACTCTAAGCCAGCTCGGCGTCCTTCAAACCGGAGAGCGCTCGGGAACGGCCGCGAGTGAACTTGAGCGTGCCCTCGACGACGAGCCAAACCGCCAGCACCAGCACTGCCGAGCCCACTCCGAGTAGCAGGTAGTTCCCTTCCACGAAAAACCGCTTTACGTTCGCTACCATGGCGGTAAGCGTCGTCACCAACATGAACACCATGGGGATGAGCGTATAGAGGTAGTTCTTTTTTCGGGCGAAGAGATAAATCGTGACCGTGAGAAGCGTCAGAGCCGCCAATACCTGGTTCGTCGTGCCGAAGACGGCCCATAGAGCGACCCCCGCCGGTCGGCCATCGATCTCGAGCAGGGCAAAAAATCCGATCGCGACGACGGCGACACTGGTGGCGAGATAGCGGTTGCCCAGGAAAGGAAGCCGAATCGTCTCCGCGACCTCTTCGATGTTGTAACGCAGAAGCCTCGTCGCCGAGTCGAGCGTGGTCAGGGCGAAAGACACCGCGACTAGCGCTACGAAGGCCCTTCCAAGCTCGGGAGAAATCCCTAGATGGGTGAGAAAGTTCCCCGAGCCGGTGATGAATGCGTCGAGGTTCGGAGCGAGCCCGTCCGCCGTCTGCCAGTTCGAGTAATGAGCTCTCCAGGCCTCCGAGCTCGAGAAGCCAGCCGTGCACGCCAGCACCGCCGCGAGTCCAAGAATACTCTCTCCGACCATGCCTCCGTATCCGACGAAGGCGGCGTCCTCCTCCTTGTCGAGCTGCTTGGCCGTCGTCCCCGAGGACACGAGGGCGTGGAAGCCGGAAACGGCTCCACAAGCGATCACGATGAAGACGAAAGGATAAAGAGGTGGCGCTCCCGGCGGTGCGGGATCGAAGGCGGGTGCCACGAAACTCGGATTCATGATCGCGAATCCGAAGAGCACGGCGGCGAGACCCAGGTAGAGGAGGAGTGAGTTCAGGAAATCGCGCGGCTGCAACAGCAGCCAAACGGGCAGCACCGAGGCGGCGAAGGCGTAGCCGAGCAGCAAGTAGCTCCATCCCGATACGCTCACATCGGGCGCCGGTAGAACTCGTCCGAGATAGACGGCAACGAGCGTGAGGGAGAAGCCCACGGCGGTCAGAGGCCCGAGGGCGACACCCTTCTTGTAGAACAGGACGCCGACGCCCACGGCCAGGATCACCAGCGCGGCGCTCGGAAACACCGCTTCAGGGTAGAAAGATCGAGAGAACAGCTGCGCCACGACCTGCACGAAGACTCCCATCGCGAGCGCAATCAGGAAGAATATGATGGCGTGAAAGAGGCTCTTCGCCCTTCGGCCGATGATTCCCTCCGCGACGATGCCAATGGACTTACCCCTCGCCCTGAGGCTCACGGCTAGCGCGCTGAAATCGTGAACCGCTCCGATGAAAATCGTCCCCAGCACGACCCATAACATCGCCGGGACCCATCCCCACATGACAGCGATGGCGGGTCCCAGCATCGGCGCGAGTCCCGCGATCGACGCATAATGATGGCCGAAGAGAACGTATCGGCGGCAGGGAACGTAATCCTGGCCATCCTGCAGCTCGTGGGCTGGCGTGGGGGTGGAACCGTCGAGCTCGAACACAGTCCTGGCGATGCGCTTCGCGTACAGGTGATAACCGAGCAGATAGGCAGAAAAGCAGCACACCGCCGCCAGGATCGGGCTCATTACGACGTTCTCTTCGTGAGAAAATTATAGGGCTCGCTAGAAGGAGTAACAACCGGATGCAATCACTGAAGGGCTTCCGCGATTTCTTTCCCGAGGAAATGGCGGAGCGAACCTATCTCTTCGACTCGTGGCGGCGAGTGGCACGTCGCTTCGGCTTCGTCGAGTTCGACGGCCCACCGCTCGAGCTCCTCGAGCTCTACACGAGGAAATCTGGCGACGAGATCGTGGGACAGCTCTACAATTTCCAGGATCGCGGAGGACGTGAGGTGGCTCTGCGTCCGGAGATGACACCCACGCTCGCCCGCATGGTGGCGGCGCGCGCCCCGAGCCTGCCGAAACCCCTCAAGTGGTTCTCAATCCCGCAGCTATTTCGCCAAGAGAAGAACCAGCGAGGCCGGCTTCGCGAGCATTTCCAGCTCAACGTCGACATCGTGGGGTCTCCCGCCATCGAGGCGGATGCGGAGCTCCTGTCGGTCGCCCTCGAAGTCATGCGCGAGCTCGGCCTGGCGCCAGAAGACGTCGTCGCACGCGTCAACGATCGACGCATTATCTCGGGTGTCCTCGGGCTTCTCGGGATATCCCCGAAAATCGCCCCCGCCGTCTACGCTGTCGTCGATAAGTTCCGAAAGGTTCCGGCGGAAGTCTTTTCCGATCTTCTCGCGGAAGCCGGCGTCGAGCGCAATGCCGCTCTCCAAATCCAGGGTCTGTGCGACCGCAGCGTGAATCTCTTCGAATGGTGCCGCTCTCAGCCGGTCGACGAGACCACGCGAAGAGTCGTATCGGATCTCGAGCGCTATCTCGAGATCTTCAGAGAGGCGAAGCTCGGCCAGTTCGTCGAGACCGACTTTTCCATCGTGCGAGGTCTCGCATACTACACGGGCATCGTTTTCGAGCTGTACGATCGGAAAGGGGTCGAGCGCGCGATCTGCGGCGGTGGCCGATACGACGACTTGGTCGCGTCGTTCGGAGGACCGAAGCTTCCCGCTCTCGGCTTCGGCATGGGAGACGTGGTGTTGACGCTCATGCTCCGGGATCGTGGGCTTCTTCCCGCTCCGGCCCCTAGGGTAGAAGTGGTCGTCATTCCCGTGGGGGGGGAGCTCCAGTCCGCCGCCCGGCAGGTGACGAACGAGTTACGAAGCGCGGGATTGCCGACGGAGACGCCGTTCGAGCCTGCAGGGGTCGGAAAGGATTTGAAGGCGGCGAGCCGCGACCGCGCTCGGTTCGCGGTGATCGTCGGCCCCGAGGAGTGGCAAGTGAACGAAGCGACACTGAAGGACCTGGGCTCGGGCGAGCAGTACCGGGTTCCCATCCGCGAGCTCGCCAGCAGGATTCGCGACGCTCAATGAGATCTTTCGTGGGTGGATTCAGTCTTCGACTCGCTCGACCGAGACCCAGTCCCCGTCGAGTCGAGCCCGGAAACGCCTCCCCTCGGGAAAGAGGTCCGGCTTACGTAACGGGGGGAGTGGCCGAGTCGAGTCACGCACGAAATACTCGCCGTCGGCTACCAGAGCTCCAACGAAAAGAAGCTCTCGCCACTTTCGCCGTGGCAGCCAGAAGCTCCTCTCGTCACCCCGGACGTTCTCGAAGGGACTGGTTTCGTCGGCCATAACGATGTCCGTCGTACGGATCGTGCTGCAAAGACCCCAAAACCCGGCGAACATCGGTGCCGCAGCCCGCGTGGTCGCCAACACAGGTCTTGACGGGCTCGATCTGGTCGATCCTTGTGATTATCGCACGGTGGAAGCCTGGCGCATGGCGTGGGGTGCCGAGGACATTCTAGAGCAGACGCGGGTGTTCGTCACCCTCGAAGAAGCCCTGGAAGACTGCGTGTACGTGGCGGGACTCGTGGGCCGTCGGCCGCGCCGAGTCGAGCCGATCACGGCACGCGCGATGGCCCACGAAGTTTCGGAGCTCGCGAGCGGTGCCCGAGTCGCCCTCGTCTTTGGCTGCGAGTCCAAAGGCCTTACCGAGGAGGAACTGTGCCTGTGCCAGCGACGCGTACGTATTCACTCGCATCCGCGGCAACCCTCTTTGAACCTTGCGCAGGCCGTTATGGTCGCGGCATACGAGGTATTCGTTGCCCAATCCGGTGGCGCCGCGCCGCCGCCGAGGGCTCCGCATCACGACGCGAACCAGGCGCTCTCGAAGCTGAAAGAAGCATTTCTCGAGATTGGTTTTCTGCCGAGCCAGAACCCCGAGGCCCGTTTCGTGGAGTGGAGGGAGCTCTTCGGACGCGCGGGGCTGACACCACGCGAAGTGAAGCTCCTGCTCGCGCTCGCTCGCCGAATCGCGAACACCGGCCGCGTAGCGAACCGAGCTAAGAGCTCAAATGCGTCTTGAAAAAAGCCAGTACGCGGTTCCAGGCGTCTTCGGCGGCCTCTCGATCGTAGACCTCGCGCTCGTCGTTGAAGAAGGCATGGTCGACCCCGGGATACGTGTGGAAGTCGGCGGTGACTCGTGCCTCGTGGAGAGCCTTCTCCAGTTCTTTCACCGCCTCGGCGTTCACGAAGGCGTCCTTTTCTGCGAATAGACCTAGCACGGGCGCCCGGATGTGCGTGAAGTCGGGCTTTACGTTCGGATGAATTCCATAGAAGTCGACACAAGCACCGATGCGGTCGTTCTGGCTTGCCGCGAAGAGGGCCAGTTGACCGCCCATGCAAAAGCCGACGACGCCCACTTTGCCCGAAGACTTCGAGGCCAGGAAATCCACGCCACCGCGCAGATCGCGCTCCGCCCGGCCGATGTCGAGGGCCATCATGAGCTTCCCCGCCTCGTCGGGGGACTTGGTGGCCTCGCCGTGATAGAGGTCGGGGGCGAGTGCCACGTAGCCCGAGGCGGCGAATCGATCCGCCACGCTCTTGATGTGGCCGACGAGGCCCCACCATTCCTGGATCACGACGACACCGGGGCCAGTCTTTTTCTCCGGCATCGAGAGATAGCCCCGCGCGCTCCGACCGTTCGAAGGGTAATCGACCAGCTCGCCCACGAAGAATCCTCCTTTCACCGGCGCTCCCGCCAGAGGCCGGGACGAGATGGTACTTGACCGGAGCGCTCGCGTTCAAGAAAATCAGAACTCCACACCGGCCCTGTGCCGTTTCTCTGACCCGATGATCTTGAGCCGTGAAGAAATGACGTTCGATTTCGGGGATGCCCGTTTCGACGTGCAACGCGATCGCTCGGTGCTCGTGTGGATTTTCAGTCAGTTCCTCTACGGAGAGGTCACGGGAATCCAAGTTGGACACTGGCTCTACCGAGCCCCGTCCCTCGACGCGGCGAACTTCCTCGCGCGTCAGGCGGTGGAGGAGCTGCAGCACGTCGATCGCTTTCGTGACATCATCGAGATCCTCGACGCCAGCCCGGAAACGGCACATCCCGCGGTTCGCTTCCTCTCTTCGGGAATGATGGGCGACGACTGGGCCGAGCACGTTCTTCTCGAAATGGCTCTCGGTGAGGGTTATGTTCTCGATGTGCTTTACGCGCTCATCGATACGATCGAGCATGAGCGCATCGTTTCCATCTTGAGACGCGCCACCCGACAGGAAGAGCGACACGTCGCATTCGGCGAAGATCAAACCCGCAGGGCGATCGAAGAAACTCCGGGAATCGTCCGGCGTCTGCGGGGTCTAGCGCTCTGGTCTCTTGTTGGGATCGATGTTCTCGCTCGCGCGGTGGCGCGTAGAGGTGACCGCGAGCATCCGGTCTTGCGCCAATTTCCTGGGTTCCTTCGCCACGTGCGCCAAAACGCCGAGACGCGACTGCTACGACTCGGCGTTCTCGATCGCCCAGTTTCTCACATCGGATTTTGCCCCCGATGGGGTAATATGTGTCTCTCCGCGGCGAGCCACCTGGTTTGGAGGTACTGGCCGTGGAAGCGGCCGCCGCTCACGAAGACCTACTTGACCGATCGGCGGATTCGGACACGAGTGTCGGCCAACTGCTAAACGCGTGGTCAGGTGCAAATGAGTGTGGTGGTGCGTGTGACACCTCGAATGCCACCGATGGCGCCAGCGACGAGTTGCGAGAGCTCTCGAACTTCGGAGACTTCGATGAGCGCGACGACATCGTAGGGGCCGGTCACGGAGTCGGCGGTCACGACGGAAGACAAACGACGAAGAGCTTTCATGACGGCTTCGACTCGTCCGGGAACGATCTGGATCAGGACATAGACCTTCAAATGGCTTCGGTTCTTCATCTTATGGCTTTGCTTCGAAGAGTGTTTCTTGGACAATGGAAACGGCCCTTCCGTTCTCGATGTAAATTTGCTAGAATGCGGCACGTGGGTCTCGATGGAGGCCCTTGTCCCGACCTCTCTGGCAGGACACAGATTGCGGCGCAATCGACTGCCTCCTTATGACAGCCGCTGAGTCGCCGCAACGACCCTTGCAAGGTGCTATGAATCACGGCGTATCTACTCCCACAGCTGAAGGTGTATTGGAGCTCGAGCCGCAGGGAAACGGCCATCTCCGGCAAGAGAGCAACAACTTTCTTCCCCGACCACAGGACGTGCGCGTCCCGAGCCGTCTCGTCGCCAAACATTTCTTGAAGGAGGGCTACTATATCCAAGGCCCCTCGGGAATGGCGCGGCGAAGAAACAACCGCCGCGGAGGCCCGCCTCACCGGGAGCTCCAGGCTGTCGAGAGCATCAACGGATTCAAGCCCGAAGAGCTGCCGCCTCCGCGCCATTATCAGGAGCTCGTCAGCGAGCACCCCGCCATACGGCTCCGGATGTCACAGGATCCCGACGGGCCCATATCGCTTCGAGTCATCGACCTCATCACTCCGATCGGCCGAGGTCAACGGGGACTCATCGTAGCCGCGCCCAAGACCGGAAAGACCATTCTTCTCGAGCAGATCGGCTGCGCCATCGGTGCATTCTATCCGGAAATCCATCTATTCGTTCTTCTGATCGACGAGAGACCGGAAGAGGTCACGCACATGCGCCGAGCGGTCAAGGGGCAGGTGATCGCCTCGACCTCCGACGGGACGAGCGCCAACCACCTGCGCGTCGCACGGCTCGTGCTCGAGCGGGCACGGCGCCTGGTGGAGATGGGCGACGACGTCGTGATCCTGCTCGACTCCATTACCCGGCTCGGCCGCGCGGCGAACCGAGAGCAAAAAGGGCGCGGGAAAACGATGACCGGGGGCATCGACTCGCGGGCGCTGGAGTTCCCTCGTCAGTTCTTCGGTGCCGCGAGGAACATCGAGGACGGGGGAAGCCTCACGATTCTCGGAACGGCTCTGGTCGACACTGGGAGCCAGATGGACGAGGTGATCTTTCAGGAGTTCAAGGGTACCGGCAACATGGAATTGGTGCTCGACCGGCGGCTCGCCGAGGCGAGGATCTTCCCCGCCATCGATATTTCCCGCTCGGGAACCCGACGCGAGGAGATTCTCCTCGACGAGGAGGAGCTTCCCCGAGTCCACCTTCTGAGGCGCGCACTTGCCGGTCTCAAGCCCACCGAAGCCATGGCGCTTCTTCTGGACAAGATGAAGAAGACCAAAACCAATAAAGAGCTCCTGGAATCGATCCGTATCAAATAGCTATTCTTCTCACGTCCGTCGGCGCCCTTCCCTCCGCGTCGTGCTTGACGTAGACGTAGACGTCTTCGACTTTCCCGGAAAGGCGCCCCACCAGCTCGCGCGCGGCGTCGATCTCGGTCTCGCCGTAAGGCGGCGTCTTGCGCAAACGCACGTAGGCGAACGGAGCCGTGATCGTGGGGTCCGTCGCGGCGTCGATCTCTAGCTCGGCCGCGCATAGGGCCACGCCGGCTTCTCTCAATCGCGCCTCCACGGCTTCGACCTGCCAGGACTCGTGGCGGAACTCCATCGCATAGCGATGGCCCGACGGCAGCTCGGCCAGTACGGCGTCGAGGCGATCGAGCTCGCACCGGAGAAAGGGCGGCAGCTGGAAGAGCACGACACCCAACCGATTCCCAAGCGGCACCAGGGCATCCATGAAGTCCCGAACCGACTCGCCGACGCCCCTCAGCCGCGCCATGTGCGTTACGCTCTGGTGCATCTTGAGCGAGAACCGGAACTCACTCGGGGTCGACTCGGACCACGAGCTCACCAGGTCGATCTTCGGAAAGCGGCGAAACGTATAGTTGATCTCGACGCTATTGAGGCTCGAGGCGTAGAACCGAAGGAACTCCTTCGCCGGAGTCTTTGGGGGGTAGAAAGCGCCAATCCATTCGCGGAAGCTGTATCCGGAACAACCCGCGTATATCAAGAGAACGTGCGGATCCAGCGAAACCCGAAATCGGAGTAGTGGAACGACGGCGGCAGGCTGCTGCGTGAAGCGCAAGGGGTAACGATGGTCGCGTGGCGCCAAGAACCACCGCGAGCGGAACGACGTGGCGTGCCGGAGGCGCAGGGATCGCGATCGGGTGAGACGAGATAGTAGTCGGCGCGATAGGCGTCGAGACACCACTCGTGGACCATGTCACCCATGTGGTAGAGACCATAGCCGTTCGGCGGTGAAGAGCGTACCCGATCGGGCCGCTCTAGCGGTCCATGAATCCGCGCGGGTCCACCTCGGGGATCGTCTCCCCAGGGGAAGTTCGCACCCTCGAGCCCTCCGCGAGCCGCTTTCTCCCGCTCGGCCTCGGTTGGGAGACGAATCTTGAGACCCGATTCGCTCGCGAGCCACCGACAGAAACGACGGGCTTCCATCCAACTCACGCCCACAACGGGCTGGTCGGGATCATCGAAGCCAGGCTCGCCCCAAAACGGAGGCGGCGGGGCTCCGGTTCGCTCGAGAAAAACGCGATAGTGTCTTTTGGTGACGGGCGTCTCGGCCATCTCGAAGGCGGAGACGAAGACGCGATGAACGGGTCGCTCGTTGTCTAGTTTCCCCTCGCGCCCCATGAGAAAGGTTCCGGCGGGTATCGGAACGCGAGCATACACTGTCTAAGTCTTGAAGAGGTTGTGAAAGGCGTTCCTGGCGTCTTCTGCGCTGTTTGCCCGCCGGCCCGTGGCGTCGAGCGCCTGGACGGGCTTGAAAAGAGCGCATTCGTTCGCGGCCCCCTTGTCGGCAATGCGCTCCTCGATAGGTTTCTTGCATTCGAACCGCGCCTGGGGGTCGAAGTGCTTGCAATGCCGGCAGGAATGCAACGGGGTTCCGCACTTCAGGCACTTGCTCTGGTAGTCCACTTCGAGCTGGCTCGAGGGAACCTGGTGCCCACATTTGGCGCAGCGCGTTACAATAATCGATTCCCGGTCGATGGCGTGGCGGAGGGAACGGATCTGCTCCCGGTTCCCTAGATCGGGCGGTTTCTCGCGACGACTCTCTCGTCGTTCATCGTTATAATCGTCGTCCCGGTAACCACGTTGCCGGTACTTCATAGGAGATCCTCCTCCAAAAGGCGAGGCGTTCCGCTCGCGCTGTCAAGGGATCTGAGATATGACGGCCATCAGGGGAGAGTGCTGGGCGCGCGACCCCGAAAGTGGCACGTCTTTACCGAAGTCCCCTTAACATAGCACGGCTTGTCAAGCTTGCGCCAGAGCGTGGTCGAGATCGGCGATGAGGTCCTCGGTGGACTCGGTGCCCAGAGCCAGGCGCACGAGACCATCGGCGATGCCCGCTCGTTCCCGCTCGTCGGGAGAAAGCATCGCGTGGGACGTGAGGCAGGGAATCGAGAGGAGTGATTCCACCCCGCCGAGACTCGGTGCCACACGAATCAGACAAACTGCGTTCGAGAATCGCTTGGCCTCATCGAGTCCTCCATCTATCTCGAAGCTGACGACGCCGCCTCCGGCCCGCATCTGTCTGCGAGCGAGCTCGAGCTGAGGATGAGCCGGATGAAACGGGTAATGCACCGCCCTCACCTTGGGGTGTTTGCCGAGAAATTCCGCGATCGCCATTCCGTTTCGATTGTGCTGCTCCACCCGTAAACCGAGACTCTTGATCCCTCGAATCAGAAGATAGCCGGCGTGCGCGCCCAGATTACCTCCGAGCACACGGAGGTATGATTTTGCTCGATCGACGATCTCGCGCGCTCCTGTGAGAACGCCGGCGAGTACGTCGGAGTGGCCCGCGAGGTACTTCGTTGCCGAATGCAGGACGCCGTCGGCACCGAGCTCGTGGGGTCGAGTGTTGAGAGGGGTCGCGAATGTCGAGTCGATGAAAGTCAGAACGCCCCTCGACCGGGCGATCCGCGCCACCTTCTCGATGTCCACCAGTTTGAGGGTCGGGTTCGTCGGCGACTCGATGTAGACGACGCGAGTCTCGTCACGTAAAGCGCGCTCGTAGCTGGCGACGTCGGTGGCGGCGAACCAGCCGACCGTGACGCCGTACTGAGGCAAGATCTCCCGCGCGAAGCGGTACGAGCCACCGTAGATCTCGCGCTGAAAAACGACGTGGTCTCCCGCTTTCAAATGCGCGAGGAGCGTGGTGGTAATCGCCGCCATGCCCGAGCCGAACACCGCTCCCGCTTCCGCTCCCTCGAGATCGGCAACGATGGCTTCCGCGACCGAGAGCGTGGGATTACCGTAGCGGCTGTAGAACGTATCGGCCTTCGTTTCTTCGAGGACGATCTGCTCGTCCACGTCCTTGGACTCGAAGGTAGCGGTGAGATGAATGGGCACGGCGACGGGTCGATTCGTTCTTGGTCCCTCGGACGGTCCATGGATGGCCCGAGTAAGCTGACTGAGCTCTTCGCGTTTCATCTTTTCTTCCTTGGCTGGCCTGACTTCCTTGGCTGGCCGGGTTGGCAAGTCGCGCAATAGTAGCTGGTTCGTCCGCCTTGAACCACCCGTCGGATTCTTCGGTCGCATCGCGGGCATGGCTCACCCGCACGTCCGTAGACGAGAAACGGGTTGAGCGCACCTTCATAAAGATAGGCGCGCCGGGACCGATACCGTCGGATCTCCGCCCGGAGCGCTTTCTTGACGGAACGCGTGAGTAGACGCGCCTCGTCTCCCGAAAGCGAGCGCGCGGTGCGGCTCGGGTGGACGCCCGCGAGAAAGAGCGCCTCGGCCGCCTGGATGTTTCCGATGCCCGCGATCTTTTTCTGATCCATCAAAAACAGCTTTATCGCCCGATGCGAGCTGCGGAGAAGTGTATGGAGATAACTGTGCGTGAATGCGCTCGAGAGCGGCTCGATGCCCAGGCTATCCACTCTTCTCTGCTCGCGCTCGTCCAGCAAGCGGAACTGCCCCAGGCGTCGCCGGTCGTCCAGCACGACACGTGCACCGTCGGAGAGCCGCAGCTCCAGGCGCGTGAATCGAGGCAAGGGCTCATCCGCTGGGACGTAAACGAACTTCCCAGTCATTCCCAAGTGGGCGAGCACCCGAGGGCGACTCTCGCCAAAACCGAGAACGAGGAACTTGCCCCGCCTCTCGACCGATTGCGTTCTCGACCCGCGGAGCTCCGTCTCGAACTTCTGACGAGAGACCGCGCCGCGAATCCGCGAATCGGGTGCTCTGACGGTGTCGATCGTCCTGCCCAAGAGCCACGTTTCGAGGCTCTCGCGAGCAATCTCCACCTCGGGAAGCTCAGGCACGTCCCAACCAAACGGCCAGGCCTCGCCAATGCTCCAGCATGGCCTCGTAGCGGTAATGAGCGTTTCTCCCGCTCGGATTGGGCAGAACGAAGAGGGGCAAGCTGGCGAAGCGTTCCCGTCGAAGACCGCAACCAATCCCCTGCGGCGCGCGACCCTCCCAGAGCTGCCTCAGCACCGTCAGGCCCACCAGGGCGACGAGCCCGGGACGATGTCGACGAAGTTTCCGCGCGAGGACTCTTCGTCCCTTCGTGTAGTCCGCTCGGCGGAGCTCGGAGCTCGAGCGCGAGGCTCTAGCGACGATGTTCGTGAGTCCGATGCCGAACTCGAGAAGGCGGTGGTCTTCTTCGCAGCTCAAACGCCTCGGCACGAGCCCGGACTCCCACAGTAGGTCCCAGAATTTGTTGCCGCGGCCGGCGAAATGATGGCCCCTCTCGGCGGAGCGCAAGCCCGGATTGATGCCGACGAGAACGACGTCGAGGCCCGGACCGAGGTAATCGGGAAGCACGCCGAATCAAGATTACCGCAATTGCGAGCCGATGCCGTCCTGTGGCACAAATACTCGGGAAAGGAACGTGAATGAGGTCTCCCCGTGACTTTTGGATCCTGTTGTGCGTCTCTGCGGCCCTCGGTTACGTGAATGCCGGTTCCGCGACTCCAATCGTTTCGCGCGCGGAGCCCCGGGACGCCGTGCAGATCCTCGTCGAGCCGGAAGAGCTCACCCTCGAGGTCGGCGAGAAAGCGAAGCTTTCCGCAACGGTGAAGGATCGAGACGGTAGGGTTCTCGAAGGCGTTACCGTCGTCTTCTATTCACGCGCCCTGGAAAGCGTCGGAATTGATCCGGCAACGGGCGTCGTCGAGGCCTTTCGACCGGGCGAGCATGTCGTGGTCGCCATGGTTCCCGCGTTCGAAGGTCGTTTCGACCCCGCGAGCTTCAACTTCTACGACGAGGAGCTTCTCACCGTCGACGTCCCCGTCAAGGTTCCGCACCCTCCGGTCGAATCGATCGCCTTTACCAACTTGCCCGGGACGTTCTACGCGAGCACCATGGTGCGGCTCGAGACGGAGGTCATCGACAGTACCGGTGTCGAGCGCGCGGATGTTCCGGTGCGGTTCGAGAGCCGAAATCCCGACATCGCGGCGGTGAACCACGTGGGCGAGCTCGAAAGCAGGAAGCCGGGACGGGCCACGATCGTCGCAAGAGCCGAAGCAGCGGAGACGCTCACCACGGTCGACATCGTCGCCGACCCGGTCACATCCCTCGACCTGAGGGCCAGTCAGATGGAGGGTCGCACCGGCGACGTCATCTTATTCGAGGCCATCGCCCGGGACGGCGAGGGGCGCGAGGTCCCGAGCTACCCGGTCCAGTTCGCGACGTTCTCCCGTCCTGATCCAACGATCATCTCGGCCGGTGCCGCCGCGTTCATCGATCCAGACGGCGGGTTCGTTGCCGAGCGTGCCGGGCTTCATACCATAATCGCCGTTGCCGGCCCACATTCGGCTCGAGCGACGGTCGCGATCCGACCGCGAAACCTACGCAAGGACGTCGAAGTCGTTGGGCACGGTGCCGTACGCGATCGCCACACATCAGATCTCTGGGTGTGGGAGGCGCTGAACGGCCGGGACTACGCGATTACGGGCACCTGGGGCGCGGACGGCCATGCCTATTTCTGGGACGTGACCGAGCCTTCGAACATCCAGCTCGTCGACACGGTGCGGGTCGACGCGCGCACCGTCAACGACGTGAAGGTGTCGGAGGATGGCCGCACCGCCGTCATCAGTCGGGAGGGGGCCTCCGACCGGAAGAATGGACTCGTCATTCTGGACGTCAGCAACCCCACCGACGGCGTGCGCATCGCCGCCCGCTACGACGATCAGTTGAACGGCGGCGTGCACAACGTCTTCATCGCCGACGGTCACGTCTACGCTCTGTCCAACAGCCGTCGCTACGACGTCATCAACATCGAGGACCCGCAAAATCCCTACCGCGTCGGCCGGTTCGAGCTCACTTCCCAGGGCCACAGCATCCACGATGTCTGGGTGGTCGATGGCATCGCCTACTCGTCGAACTGGCATGATGGGGTGGTTGCCGTCGACGTCGGGGGTGGAGGCCGAGGGGGATCGCCGAACCATCCCGTAATGCTGGGGAGCTACGCCTATCCGAGCGGATGGAACCACGCCGCGTTTCCTTATCGAAGCCAAACGACCGGGAAGTTCTACGTCTTCGCCGGGGACGAGGCGTTCCCATACGACTTCGATCCCGATGGCAGCTTGCCGATTCGTGCCGCCGGGTGGATCCACGTCATCGAGTGGGACGATTGGGAAAAGCCGAGGGAAGTGGCCCGATTCCAGGTTCCCGAGGCGGGAACCCACAACCTCTGGGTGGAGGACGACGTCTTGTACGTCGCCTACTACAATGGCGGCCTTCGCGTCGTGGACGTCTCCGGGGAGCTGCGGGGCGACCTCTACAAGCAAGGTCGAGAGATTGCGTCCTGGCACCCCTATGATCCCGAAGGGTTCATCAAGAACGCGCCGTTCACCTGGGGTCCGCAGCCCTACAAGGGCCACATTTTCATTGCCGACTTCAACTCCGGTCTCTGGGCGGTCAAGCTCGTGGAACCTGAGAAGCCGCGCTTCATGGGAGAAACGCATTGAACCGCGTGAGCCACGTGGTGCTCGTCGCTGCCTTCGTCTGGCCGGTTGAGACCACCGCGACGCCTCCCACTCGTAACTACTACATCTACGTTTGTGCCGAATCGGACGACACGGTCCACAAGCTCCGCTACGGTCCGGGGGGGCTCGAGGAGGTCAAGAAGATACCGGTTGGTAGTTTCCCGGCGGAAACCGAAGGCCCGCATGGCATCAGCGTGTCTCCCGACAAGAAGCATTGGTTCGTTTCGATCGCCCACGGTATGCCTTTCGGGTCGATCCACAAGTACGCGGCCGAGACCGACGAATGGTTGGCCGACGTCCCCGTCGGCATGTTCCCCGCCACCATGGCTGTATCTCCCGCGACGGGTCTTCTATTCGTCGTGAACTTCGATCTCCACGGCGATATGAAACCGAGCACGATCTCCGTGGTGGAGACGAGCACGATGCTCGAGGTGGCGCGCATCGACACCGGGACCATGCCCCACGGCGCGCGGATGAACGGGAAGGGAACGCGACTCTATTCGGTCAATATGATGGACGACAACCTCGTGGAGGTCGACACGCTCGCGTTCGAGGTCTCGCGAACGCTGTCGCTCGCACCGGAAGGCAACCACGAGCGACACGACGCCGCCCACCCATCGAGCGCGGTGAAACCCACCTGGAGCACGGTACCGACGGCGGATGGTAAACTCTACGTCGCGGGGAACGGCAACAATACGATCTACGAGATCGACCTCCTAGCGTGGCGAGTCTCGCGTACTTTCGACGCAGGGCCGGGGATGGGACCCTACAACCTCGACGTCACTTCGGACGGCAAGTTATTGCTGGCGACCTACAAATCGGGCGCCCACGTCGGGATTTGGGATCTGCCCGCGGGCAAGGAACGGGCGCGAATCAAAACGACTCGCAGCGTACCCCATGGGATTGCCGTGTCCGACGACGACCGTTACGCCTTCGTGACGCTCGAGGGCGTGGGCGGCGAGCCGGGAACGGTCGAGGTCTACGACCTCGCGGCCAATGAGCGCGTGGCCCAAGCGGACGTCGGCAAACAGGCCGGAGGCATCACATTCTGGAAGGGAGAGCCATGACGTCTTTACGCTTTACGTTGGTCCTCGCCGTACTGGCCGCACCCAGCCTTGCGCAGGAGCCTTCCGAGCTCGTGGTCGAGCCCACCCAACTGACGCTCGAGGTCGGAGAGACCGCGCAGCTCACGGCAACGGTTCGAGACGAGGGCGGGAACGTCGTCGATCGTCCCGTCGTCTTCTACTCCCGGCAACGGCGCTCGGTGAGTGTCAACCCCACAGGCTTCGTCGAAGCCTATCGAGCTGGGGAGCACGTCCTCGTGTGCATGGTACCCAAGGACCCGGAAGATCTGGATCGGAGAGCGGAAGCCCTTTTGACTGTGGAGATACCGGTCACCATTCCGAACCCGCCGGCCGCGTCGGTCGCCTTCGTCGACGTTCGTTCCATCTTTTACGAGGGCACCGTGGTCCCTCTATTGACGGAAGTCATTGACACTTCGGGCGTCAAGAGGACCGATATCCCGGTCAGGATCGAAAGCAGCGATCCGACCGTCGCAAGCATCGAGGAAACCGGCGCTCTCGCGCTCCATCGAACGGGTCGGGCGCGCCTCGCTGCTCATGCGGAGGATGTTTCGGGACAGCTCGATATCGAGGTGGTTGGAAATCCGGTCGACCGATTCGAGCTTGCGGCGGACGCCGACCGGGCCCGGACCGGAGACGTCGTCTTCTTCCAGGCGAAAGCGCTCGACGAGCGAGGAAACGCCGTCCCGGATTTCCCCGTTCAATTCGCCACTCTTGCTCGAGCCGCAAACGGTATCGTCGCTCCTGGCGCCATGAGCCAGATCGACGAGGAGGGCGCTTTCGTTGCCGAGCGGATAGGGTTTCACACTGTCGTCGCCGTCGCCGGATCCCATACCGCGCAGAAGACGATCGAGATCGTCCCCCGAAACGTGCGCAAAGAAATCGAGGTCGTGGGACACGGCGCCGTTCGGGATCGTCACACGTCGGACTTGTGGGTCTGGGAAGCTCCGAACGGCCGGGACTACGCGATTACCGGGACGTGGGGCGCCGACGGGCACGCGTATTTCTGGGATGTCACCGAGCCGAGCAACATCGTGCTCGTCGACACGGTTCGGGTGGATGCGCGAACGGTGAACGACGTGAAGGTCTCCGAGGACGGACGCGTGGCGGTCATCAGTCGCGAGGGTGCGTCGAACCGAAAGAACGGCCTCGTGATTCTCGACGTGAGCAACCCGAGCGAGGGGGTCCAGGTCATCGCCCGCTACGACGATCAGCTCAACGGCGGTGTCCACAACGTCTTCATAGCCAACGGCCACGTCTACGCGCTCTCCAACGGCAGGCGATACGACATCATCAGCATCGAGGACCCCAAGAACCCGTATCGCGTGGGCCGGTTCGAGCTCACCACACCGGGGCACGGCATCCACGACGTCTGGATCGACAAGGGAGTCGCGTACTCGTCGAACTGGCACGATGGCGTTGTGGCCGTGGACGTCGGGGGCGGTGGCCAGGGTGGGGCTCCGAACCATCCCGTTCAACTCGGGAGTTATGCCTATCCCAGCGGCTGGAATCACGCCGCGTTCCCATACCGGAGCCAGTCGACGGGCAGGTTCTACGTGTTCGCCGGAGACGAGGCGTTTCCTTACCCCCAGGACGACCGGCCTGGTGCTCCCGAGCGAGCGGCAGGCTGGATCCACGTCATCGCGTGGGACGATTGGAAAAATCCCAGGGAGGTTGCCCGGTATCAGGTGCCCGAGGCCGGCACGCACAATCTCTGGATCGAGGAAGATATTCTCTATATCGCCTACTACAACGGTGGATTACGCGTGGTCGACGTCTCGGGCGAGCTCCGGGGTGATCTGTACAAGCAGGGTCGAGAGATGGCTTACTGGCACCCGAACGACCCCGAGAGCTTCAAGCCGAACGCCCCATTTGCCTGGGGCCCGCAGCCGTACAAAGGTCACATCTTCATCGCCGATCACCATTCGGGACTATGGGCGGTGAAGCTGGTCGAGCCGAAAGATCGCTTCTTGGGCGAGCCGACCAACTAGTACCAGTCTAGTCAGTTCGAGCTACCACAGGGGCCGCAGGTGTCGCCGTGTCCGCGGTGACCCGGCCAGGCGTCCGGTGCGATCGAAAGCGTCTTTCCCTTGTGACACACGAGGATGTGGTTCGGCTTCGCCGGGTCCCGGTAGTCGCAACCACCGCCCGTGTTTCCCCCGTCGTTCTCGAGCTCTTCCTGGAGCTTGATCTCGTACGCAAAAACGTCCTGACCCTCGAAGACACCTCTCACGTGGACTCTGTCTCCGTCTTGGAGATCCTCCAATGTCAAGCTCCGATTGCCCTTGCGGATCGACGTCTCGCCGGCGCGGGTCAGAACCGTGTAACCATTGACGTCCAGAGAGCCGGTCATGGGGTTTTCGCCTGGCGTGATACTGCTTGCTCGTCCTTCGAGCTCGACTCCCTCCGAACCCTCATGGTCGATACCGGTGCGGCGTTCCTCGACGACCACGATGGCATCCCCCACCATCTCGAGAACGATGTCGATCTCCTGATTCGGCTTGACGGCGTCGAAATAGATGGGACCTCCTATGGGCCCGTCCGGGCCTTCGAACTGCAGGTAGAACGCTTCGGGAAGTCCTCGCAAGGTGAAGGTGCCGTCGGCGTTGACGTCGACGCTCGCGATCTCCTGGTCGTTGGTGTCGAAAACCTTCGCGGTGATTCCTTCGAAACCCGACTGAGCCGAGATCGTTTGCGCCCTCAGCGAGCTCGTCCCCAGCGTCACTCCGGAGGAGGGCGTGCCCTGAAATCGACCGGTGAGTGTGGCTCCGTCCTCTCCTTCGAAGCCGGAGAAGGGCGCCGTCGGGTTGAAGTCGCAACCGAAGGAAACCAATATCAGGAGCGCTTCGAGAGCGGCCGTCAATGATGCTCGTCGGTTCATGGGTACACCTCTCATGATCGCTCTGGGGGGAGAGACGAAGAATTTTCGGCGCTTTCCGTGCAGTTTGGCACGGACGCCGAAATGCTCACATGATCGCGATCACAACCCTTCAGAAGCTGAATCCGGCCACGAGCTTGAGCTCAGGCGTGTCCCCAAGCCCGAGGCGGGCCTCGAGAAGATAACGACGGGGCGCCCCCCACTCGACGCCTCCGACGAGGTTGAGAACGGGGGCGACGTCGAGGCCGTTCGCCCGTCCCACCCCGCTCGTCACGTCGATGAAATTGACGCCGAGACCCCCGCCGGCATAGGGACTTACGGCTCGGGCGGCGAACAGGTAGTGGGCGTCGAAGTTGGCACAAGCGAGGGTGACGCCATTGCCGAGCCCGAGCTCGAAGCTCGGCTGGAGCCGGATTCGGGGGCCGAGCCGTCCGGCATCGATGTGACCACCAAAGTTGAACTGGTCGGGGTTCACATTGATGCCTCCGCGCAGGCCGTAAGATCGAACGCCGAGCTCCTGGGCGAGGAGGGGGGGCGCGGCGAGGGTGCCCGCGAGAAGACCGAGACACAGGTGACCAGGTTTCATCGCCTACTCCTTGTTCAGTTGTCCAGGGATGATTTCAGGCTAGCAAGGGCGAACGGGCTCGGTCAACAACCAAGGTTTTCTCCTCGAGGGGCGAGCGGATGAGACGGTCGTTCAACTCGGGGCGATGACGGCCATCCCACCCGCAACCTGGATTGCGCCCGGCACGTCGTCCACACCGAGAACGACGTGGCCCTTGGTGGTGACGTAGACCGAGTCGATATTGATCCCCGCTTCGGACATGACGAGCGCGACGTCGCCGAGCATCCCCGGCTCGTCGAGGACCTTGACGATCACGACGTCCCGCTGAGCGTGGGCGAAGCCTGCCCGTCGCAGCGCGGAGGCGGCATCCTCCGCATCGTCGGTGACGAACTGAATCACGGTTTCCTCGACACCGCTCGTGCCCTGGATGGCTTCGATGTTGACATCGGCATCTCCCAATGCCGTTGCGAGTCGAGCGAGCGAGCCCGGTTTGTTGGCGAGTGTGACCTTGAACTCGGTGGTCATCGTACCCTCCCTCGGTTTCCCCGTATTCTCGGGTGACCGAACGACTTCGTCAAAAGGACCGGGGAGATCGCTGGTGGTGGCCGAGAATCGGGTGGGGTTTGTAGGGCGCCTCTAGCCTTTCGATGAGCGCGTCGTCCAGCTCGATCTCGACGGCCTCCACCAGCTCGGTCATCTGCTCGAGCTTCGTGGTACCGACGATCGGAGCGTCGACACCCGGAACTGACAATACCCAGGCGAGCGCGACCTGGGCGGGCGTCTTGCCCAGCTCTCTCGATACTTCGACGAGCGCGTCGAGAACGTCCCAATCCTCGTCGCGAAAGTACATATCATCGGCGAAAGGATCGCCCTGGGCCCGCCGGGTATCGCCCTTGCCGGCGCGGCGCCGGTTGCCAGCGAGGAAGCCGCGCGCCAGAGGACTCCAGGGAATGATTCCCACTCCCTGGTCGAGGCAGAGCGGTACCATCTCGCGCTCTTCTTCACGGTAGGCAAGGTTCAGGTGGTTCTGCATCGAGACGAAACGGTGGTAGCCGTGGGCGTCCGCGAGGAAGAGCATCTTGGCGAGCTCCCAGGCCGCCATGCTGCTCGCCCCGAGGTAGCGAACCTTGCCGGCACGAACGAGAGAGTCGAGCGCTTCGAGCGTCTCCTCCATCGGCGTTTGGTGATCCAGCCGGTGAATCTGATACAGGTCGATGTAATCGTGACCGAGTCGACTCAATGAAGCGTCGCAGGCCGCGATAATGTGCTTTCGCGACAGGCCGCCGCGATTGGGACCGTCCACCAGCGGAAAGAAACACTTGGTGGCAAGAACGTAGTCCTCCCGGTCGGCCAGGTCCTTCAGAATCTTTCCCGTGAGCTGTTCGCTCACACCCTTCGAGTACATGTCTGCGGTGTCGAAGAAGTTGAAACCCAGCTCGAGTGCTCTACTCAAATGAGCTCGCCCCTCCTTCTCGCCGAGAATCCAGGGCCGCCAGTCGGGATCCCCGTACGACATGCAGCCGAGACCGAGTCGGGACACCTCGAGGCCGCTCGTTCCCAATCGCGTCGTTTTCATAGCTCGTTCTCCTCCGTCTCCGGCGCTCCCACCGGCTTACCGAAGAACATCAGCACACCCAGGAGGGTGACGCTTCCGAGGAGAATCGAGATCCACGGGGAGAGTCCGTAAGCGGTGGGGATGTCGCCCAGGAACATGCCCACGATCGCCACCAGCAGAGCATAAGGAAGTTGCGTGCGTACGTGGTCGATGTGATCGGACGACGAGGCCATGGAGCTCAGGATCGTCGTATCCGAGATCGGCGAGCAATGGTCCCCGAAGACCGCGCCCGCCAGCACCGAGCTGATCACCCCGACGAGAATCGTATCGACGCGGTCAGGAGAAAGGCCGGCGCTGGTTCCGAGCACGCTCGCCAGAGGGATGACGAGAGGCATCATGATGGCCATGGTCGCCCAGCTCGTCCCGGTCGCGAAGGCCATCGCAGCCGACACCACGAAGGTAAGCACGGGCAGCCACACCGGGTTCAGGGTGCCCTCGAGTATCTGCACCAGGTAGTCGGCGGCCCGCAGCTCGGCGGTGGCGGCACCGATGGACCAAGCGAGGACGAGAATGACGATCGCGATCATCATCGACTTGAGCCCCCGGATCCAGGCGTCGAAGGCCTCAGCCATGGTCAGGATTCTTCTCGCCACGGCGAGTCCGATCGCCACGGCGCATCCCGACAGCGACGCCCAAAGGAGAGCCACGTAGGAGTCCGAAGCAGCGACGATGTTGCCAATGTCCGTCTCGCCGGGAGCGGCCTGGATTCCGGTGTAGTAGATGCCCCCGAGGCCCACGACGAGGATGGTCACGATGGGGGCGAGACCGTTGAACCAGCTCGAGCGGGTCGTGGTGTCGGATGGGTCGTCGAGGGACTCTGTCACCGGTTGCGCCCCGTCCCGGATCACTTTTCCTTCGAAACGCGCCCGTCGCTCGGCGCGCAGCATGGGACCGAAGTCGCGGTCGGAAAAGCCGACGAGAAAGGCAAAGACCATGGCGAGGATGGGATAGAAGCGATAGGGGATGGTGCGAACGAACATCGAATAAGCGTCTTCGGGCGAGTCGATGATTCTCAGACCCTGCTCGATGAGCCCCACCTCGTATCCGATCCAGGTCGAGATCAGGACCGTGCTCGCGACCGCCGCCGCGCCGGTGTCCACGAGAAACGACAGCTTCTCGCGAGAGATCCGGAGCCTGTCGGTGATGGGCCGCATCAAGTTGCCACGCACCAGAACATTTGCGTAGTCGTCGAAGAACATCACCAAGGCCATGGCCATAGTCGCGACCTGCCCGCCCCTCGCGTTGGTGGCGTAGCGGGTGATGAGCTCGGCGATACCTCGCGCTCCACCGTTTCTGCTGATGACGCCGACCATACCGCCGAAGAGAAAGCTGAAGATCACAATCTGCGCTTGGCTCGTCGTGGTGATCGCGTTCACCAGGAAGTGCGTCACGACGGCGAAGAACCCCGAGAGTGGGTTGTAGTCCCTGACGAAGAATGCCGCGAGCCAGATTCCCGCGAAGAGCGAAAGGACGACCTGCCGGAACGCGAGCGCGAGGGTGATGGCGAGGACGGGTGGAAGGATGCTGAAGAAAGCGGGGATGGCTCTTACCGTGAGCTCGGCAGTCAGCGGCCCGTCGAGGACGCGCAGGAGGTGGCGGCCGCTCGAAGGGACGATGGCATCCTCGATCTCGAGTTTTCCGTCCTCGAATGAAGTGGCCGTGGCGGAGAATCCTTCGAGCTGGGGAGTACTGCCGTAGCCTTGAACCGCATTTCCTTCCGCATCCGTCGCCCGAACGGTGAGCTTGAAGGGAACGCCCGCAAGGACGATCCCGGGAGGGTCGACCTCGAGCTTTTGGGGAACGGCTGGTTGAGCCTCGAGAGTGGCGGCAGCGAGCAGGGCAGTGGCAAAGGCGCATCGACGCATGGCGGGCCATGATAATGGCTCCCGAGTCACTACGCTAGAATGCGGCCCGTGAAGGATTGGGCCTCGTTGACGGATGAGGAGCTTCTCGGAATTCGTTTTCGTGACCTCGAGCTCGACGTGGCTTTTGGCCTGCTCTCGAAGGCGCTATCGGCTCTATCCCGCGAGCTTTCCCGGCGTGATATCGAGTTTCGTCCGCACGTCTGGCTGGGCGAGGAGTGGTTTTGCCCCGACGGCGTTCCCGGCTTCGCCGCCCCTTTCTACCTGGCACATCCGCGCCTGATGCAGCTCGAAAGGCGTCAAATGTTCGAGGTGGAGGGGGGGACGTTCCGGAGCTGCCTGCGACTGATGCGTCACGAGACCGGACACGCGATCGACAATGCCTATCGGCTTCGGCTGCGGCGGCAACGGCGTCGGCTCTTCGGAAGCTCCGAAGAACCCTATCCGGAATTCTACGCGCCCCGGCCTTTCTCGAGGCGCTTCGTGCGTCACCTCGAGTTCGGATACGCACAGGCGCACCCCGACGAAGACTTCGCCGAGACGTTCGCGGTGTGGCTCGATCCGGGGTCGCGGTGGCGCGAGCGCTATCAAGACTGGCCGGCACTCGAGAAGCTCGACTACATGGACCAGCTCATGAAGGAAGTCGCTAGGCGGGAGCCGCTAACGAACAACCGGCGAACCCCGGAGAAGCTCGCCTCGCTCCGACGCACCTTGAGAACGCACTATCGGCGGAAAAAAATACGTTATCAGGTCGACTTCTCTCAGCACTACGATGCCGATCTCCACCGTTTGTTCGGAGACAAGGGCAGACGCTCGGCGTCCGATTTTCTCCGCCGTCATCGGACCGCGCTTCGGCACCAGGTGTCCCGGTGGACGGGAATCCATGGCTACACCGTGGATCAGGTGTTGAAGGACTGGATCACCCGTTCCCGGGCGACGGGGCTCCGTGTGTCGGGCAACGAGCACCGGGTGCTGAGGGACGCGACAGTGGCCCTCACGGTGCGGGCGATGCAGTATCTGCAAAGCGGGCACTACGAGGTGGCGCTTTAATAGTTAATCTAAAGCTCGCGCCATTCGATCTCTCCGTGCGGGGGTGGCGGAGGACGCCGTCGAGGGCATCTGCAGATAACTCGGGAGGCGGAAGCGCGATGGGTACAACTCCGGAACCAGGGAGGCGGAGCTCACCCTCGAGCGCCCCGGCGCACGCCATCAAGGGTTCACGCGGAGCTCGCTCGAAGTCGACCGAATCGGAGGCCAGGAGGAAAGCATATGAGCTCGCGAACGATTCGATCGCGGCTCGGTGACAAACGACGTTCGCGAAGTGGCGCATGAGTTCCCGACGTATCCACCACGCAGGCAGATGGGGTCTCGCGAAGTCCCCCAAACCACCCAGGATCCCGCCGCGAAGGGCGTTCTTGGCGAGGGGAAGGATCTCTGGTAGAGGTTGAGCCCCGCCTCGTCGTAGCCGTCGAGGAGATCGAGAAGAATGACGTCGAAAGCGGCGGATGAACGGCCGAGATAGCCGAGGGCATCCCCACCGGCGATCAACACCCGCGTAGGGTCGGGGTGAAAAAGAAGTGGGGGCGATCAAGTGTTTACCCAGAGCAACGTTCATCCCTCGGCGATCCTCCGTCAACCGAAGGCCTCCGAGTGCACGCCCGAAGAGCCTTGCGGTCGCTAGGTGAAAAGCAACATGAAAGCAGCCGACGCGTTGTCGACCTCGTCCTCCTTCCGCAAACGCGAGTCGCGGACACGCGTATCCTGTTATCGCTCACCCAAATAACGAAAGGCCCGAGCACGTGAACGCGCCCGGGCCTTTGGTTTGTCCCCGGCAACGCCCTACTCTCCCACAGGGTCTCCCCTGCAGTACCATCGGCACTGGAGGGCTTAACTTCCGTGTTCGGAATGGGAACGGGTGTGGCCCCTCCGCTAGAGTCACCGGGAAACGATTCCGAATATCTTCCGCCTTCGCCCTTTCGGGTTACGGCGGACATGGGCAACTGGGTGCGACAGTGCGTTGGCGGGCATGTCTTTGCTCTCTGCAAATTCTATGGTCAAGCCTCACGGCCGATTAGTACCCGTCAGCTGAGACGATTACTCGCCTTACACACCGGGCCTATCAACCTGGTGGTCTACCAGGGGCCTTCAGGGACCTTACGGTCCGGGAGATCTCATCTTGGGGTGGGCTTCGCGCTTATATGCTTTCAGCGCTTATCCCATCCGAACGTAACTACCGAGCGCTGCTCCTGGCGGAACAACTCGTAAATTAGAGGTTCGTCCAACCCGGTCCTCTCGTACTAAGGTCAGCTCCCCTCAAATCTCCTACGCCCACGACAGATAGGGACCGAACTGTCTCACGACGTTCTAAACCCAGCTCACGTACCGCTTTAATGGGCGAACAGCCCAACCCTTGGAACCTGCTACAGCTCCAGGATGCGATGAGCC
>DATIBD010000053.1:0-7249 GCA_035457705.1 Vicinamibacteria bacterium | reverse complement strand
ACTACAGAGCTAGCCGAACGAAACCTACTCAGAGAGAAGGAAACGGCATCGAGTCGCGTTGTCGCGTGATTCGAAGACGGTGGCGGCGGTCGTCCCTGACTCTACCCGGCGCATAGAATTTTGGGCGACCGCCGTCATTGTTTTGCCAGGGCGCGTCGCCCAGTCACTCTGTCGAGTGCTTCGGGCTGCTGAAGTAAGAGCATTTGTCTATCGCCGTCCGCTCCGTCGTGCTAGAGTCCTCCTCCCGATGGCCGTGACGCTGACGCTATTCTTCGTGGCGCTCTTCGCCCAGGGGCCGTCGCCGACTCTGGAGCGGCCGCGCCGCATCATTCTCGACGTGGACCCGGGAATCGACGATGCCCTCGCGATGCTCCTCGCGATGCGATCGGAGGAGCTTCGCATCGAGGCCGTGACGGTCGTATCGGGAAACGTGATCGTGGACCTCGGCGCCGAGAACGCGCTCAAGCTCGTCGAGCTCGCGGGCCGAGAGGATCTCGTGGTCGCCAAGGGGGCGAAATATCCCCTGCAGAAGAAGCTCATCACCGCGGAGGCGGTCCATGGAGAGGACGGCCTCGGAGAAAAGAAGCTCCCAGCGCCGGCGAAGAAGCTCGACCCTCGTCATGCGGTCGACGTCATCATCGACATCGTCCGCAGCAACCCCGGCGAGATCACCCTCGTCCCGGTCGGCCCGCTCACGAACATCGCCCTCGCGTTCCTGAAGGCCCCCGAGATCCGCTCGCAAATCCCCGAGATCATCCTCATGGGTGGATCGATCGTGGGAGGAAACGCGAGCCCGGCGGCGGAGGCCAACATCTATAACGACCCCGAGGCGGCGAAGGTCGTGTTCGAGTCGGGGATCCCGATCGTGATGGTCGATCTGGGAGCGACGGACCAGGCGCGTCTCACGCGGAAAGACGTCGAGCGGCTCAGGGCTGCGGGCTCGCGGGTGGCCCGCTATGCCGCGGACATCGGCGATTTCTACATCGACTTCTCCGAGAGACTGGGTTTCATGGGCGGGGCGGCACTTCACGACCCTCTCGCCGTTGGCCTCGCGATCGATCTCTCCATCGCGACCGACCTCCGGCCGATGCATATCCAGGTGGAGACCAAGGGGAGCCTGACCTACGGGGAAACCGTCGCGAACCGCTACCTTCTGCTGGAAGCGATCGAGGACGCCGGTGACCACTACCGCATCACGTCGTTTCCGCGGGTCCAGCCGAACGCTCGAGTCCCTGTGACCGTCGACTCCGCGCGTTTCCTGTCCCTGTTTCTGGATCGGCTGACCCGATAGCTTCCGTCAGAACGCCAAGGTCCCTCGTCACTCAGAAGTGTCTCGATCAGAAAGAAATATGTCCATTGACTCGATCGAGGGGGCGGCTCTAGAATACGCGACCATATCGGGCCGGTTCTCGAACCTGCCGTACCCGTCCTTAGCAAGAGATGTATCAGGAGGCCCTATGACGCATCGTCGGAGGTCATCACGAGCCGCTCAAGAAGCGAGCGCTCTCTTGGTCGTGGCTTTTCTCGCGGTGCCTGTCTTCTCCCAGGTTCTCGATCGCGGCGAGCTGTCGGGAACGGTGAGCGACGAGACCGGGTCGACGCTACCGGGGGTGACCATCACCGTCACCCATGTGGAGACCGGTCTCACCCGCGTCGTGACGACCGACGACACGGGTCGCTACCGTGCGCCGCTACTTCCCGTCGGCGCTTACATTATCCAGGCGGAGCTCCCGAACTTCGCCGCCGTTACCCGCGAAGGTGTCGTAGTGACGGTGGGCTCGGCGCCGGTCATCGACCTGACCATGCCGCTCGCCAGCGTCACCGAGGCGGTCACTGTCACAGCGGCGACTCCGGTCATCGAGCTCCAGCGATCGATCGTGAGCACCACCCTCAATCAAAAAGCGATCGCCACGCTTCCCATCAACGGCAGGGATTTCCGTGACTTCGCCCTGCTCGCGCCGGGCGTTCAGCAGACGCCGGGCCTCCGCTCTCCCTTGCGATTCGGCGGCCAGCAGGGCGACTACTCGCTTCTGGCTGTCGATGGAGCGGACATGACCAACCCGTTCTTCGCCGAGTACACCGGGTCGCTCGAGACCAAGAACTTCGCGATCTCGCAGGAAGCGGTGCAGGAGTTCGAGGTCTTGACCAACGGATTCAACGCGGAGTTCGGCCGCTCCACCGGTGGCGTCATCAACGTGGTGACCAAGTCGGGGACAAACGACCTTCGTGGGGGAGGGTTCGCCTTTTTCCGTGATTCCGGGTTGAAGTCGGACGATCCCTTCGGCAATCCTTCCGATCAGTTCGATCAGCAGCAGTTCGGTGCCAGCATCGGCGGGCCCATCCGGCAGGACAAGGCCTTCTTCTTCCTCGCCTTCGACGCGCAGAATCGAGACGACACCGTCATCACCCGATTCGCCCGCGATGTCAACGGCATCTCGGTCCCGGAGTACGGAATCACCAATCTGGCGGATCTCGAAGGTCCCAATCCAGAGACGCAGGATCTCCTGACGTTCTTCGGAAAGGTGGATTTCGACTTCACCAACAACAACCGGCTGTCGGTGCGGCTGAACCGGAGCGAGAACGACACCATCAACTTCACCGGTGGTCGCGGGCAGTCGATCGTGGGAGGGGCGGCGGAGAACTTCGAGGATTTCACCAACACCGCCACGTCCGTGGTGGCGAGCCTGACCAGCGTCATCGGCACCCGCGCCTTCAACGAGCTCAAGTTCCACTACATTCACGAGATCCGGCCGCGCGACGCGAAGTCCGATCTCCCGGAAGTACAGATCGGTGATACCTGCGGGTTCTCGTTCCCCCAGGGAGGTTGTTTCGGCCGGGAGTTCTTCCTACCCATCAAGGGCGACAACAATCGTTTCCAGATCACGGACAGCTTCAGCTATCTCTTTGGCAGCCATGACGTGAAGTTCGGTGTCGACTGGAACGCGACCGAGCTCACGAACAACGCCTTCATCGGCTGGTCGCGGGGGAGCTACTGGTTTCTCACCATGGAAGACTTCCAGGCCCGCCAGCCGTTCGCCTTCATCTTCCGGCAGTTCTTCGAGCCCTTCAACGAAGGCACCGCCACCACCGACAACTACTGGACGAATGAGCTGGGTCTCTTCGTCCAGGACAAATGGCAGGCGACGCCGAACCTGACCATGAATTTTGGATTGCGCTACGAAGGGCAGATGAACGGTGACCCCAAGCTCCCGATCGCGAATCCGGACGGCATGGTGGGCTCGGTGCGCCAGGCACCGGGGATGGACCTTCGCTCGATTCCGCAGACCATCGCCAGCGACACGAACAACTTCGGGCCGCGGCTGGGGATTTCCTGGGATCCGACGGGGGACGGCAGGACCGTCGTCCGCGGAGGAGCGGGAGTCTACTTCGGCCGGACGGCGACGATCTTCATGCCCACCGGAGGCTCCGGTTTTCGAGACAGCGTCGGGTTTTTCTTCGGGGCACTTCCCCCGGGCGCCGAGTTTCCGAACACGCCGCCGAGCGTCGTCCCCGTGACCCCGGGGCTGATATCGTCGGTCAATTTCGTTTCCGAGGACTTCCAGAACCTCCGCGTCTTGAACGTGAACGTGGGCGCCGAGCGCGAGCTCGTCCCGAATCTTTCCGCAGGTGTCGACTTCATCTACTCTCGAACCGACAACGCCAGAGTCGGGGGGTTCAACACCACGTTCGACCAGAACACGTTCGCGCCTTCGGGCACGGACGAGTTCGGGCGGCCGATTGGGGTCGACGTCTTTACGCGCGGTCGGCCCTCGAACAGCGTTTTCCAGGCCGACATGCTTTCGAGCCTGGGCAGGGCACGGTACAAGGCGGTCACCGTCAAGCTGAAGAAAGGATTCACGGATCGCGCGCAGTTCCTCGCGCACTACACCTGGTCGAAGGACGAGTCGAACGCCGATCCCGAGCGCGATATCGGCTTCACCATGGGCCCTTCGAACGCATTCGACCTCGAGAGCGACTTCGGGATCGATGAGCGAGACATCACCCACCGTTTCGTCTTCCAGGGGACGGCGGAGCTCGGAGGCGGCTTCACCCTGAGCGGGCTCGGAACGTTCCGCTCCGGTCTCCCTATTCCCGCATTCCATAGCGTCGACGTCAACGGTGACGGCAACACGTTCGACCGACCGGTGGATTCGAGCGGCCGCATCGTTCCCCGCTTCCCCGAACGTCAGCCGGAGTTCTACAACGTCGATTTGCGGGTCATGTGGACCCGCAATCTCGGAGCGGCGGGAGAGCTGGATCTCCTCTTCGAGATCTTCAACGTTTTCAACAGCGAGAATTTCCGAACGACGACCTTCGCGTTCGGATCGCCAATCTACGGTCTGTGCGGGAGCGATCCGAATACGACGAACTGCGATCGGTTCGACGGGGTCTCCCGGGAAGCTCAGATCGGCATCAAGTGGAGATTCGGGGGGAGCTGATCTCCAGAAAGAACGAGGACCGCCAAATCTTCGTACGAGCGTCGTACCGGTAGGCCGGGGGCAGAGCCGCCGCGTCGCCTGGCTGCGAGGCTGCGACGCGCGAGGGGCCTGAAACGGTACAATGCCCGAACCATGCGCAGGCCGTTCGGATACCTCCTCGCCGCCGCCCTGTCCTTCGTTCTCCTTTTCGTGCTGTTCTGGCCGGGGCCGGCGCCTTCGGTGGACGTCCGGACGGACCGGCCGGGAGTCGGCCGCGCCGGGACCGGCCTGAGCGTGACCGCCAGGGAGCCTGCCCGAGGAGTGAGCTCCATCCGGGTGGAAGCGCTCCAGGCGGATCGCGTTGTAACGCTCGCGGATCAGAGCTTCGTCCCTCGCTCGGCATGGGCCGTGTGGAAGCGAGGGGAGGTCGAGCCCGCGCTCGAGTTGCGGTTGAGTCCTGAGACCATCCCCGGATTGTCCGAAGGCGATCTCCTCCTGCGGATGACGGCCAAAGGCTCCGGGTCGGCACTCATCGGGCCTCGGGAGACGACGAGCGAAACCGTGCTTCCCGTTCGGCTCACGGCTCCGGTGCTGGGTCTCACTTCTAGCCAGAACTATGCCGCGCAGGGGGGGAGCGGAGTCGTCGTGTATCGCGTGGGCGACGTCGTCCTCGAGGAGGGCGGCCTGGACGGAGTGGAGGCGGGGAGCTGGTTCTTCCGCGGGTATCCGCTTCCCGGAGGCCAGGCCACGGAGCGCTTCGCGCTATACGGAGTTCCGTACGACCTTCCGGATGATTCGAAGATCCGACTCGTCGCCTCGGACGCTTTTGGGAACACAAATTCGATCGCGTTTGTCGAGCGCTTCTTTCCCCGTCCTCTCAAGAGCGACACGATCCAGCTTTCGGTCGAGTTCATGGAGAAAGTGGTGCCGGAGATCATCGCCCAGACGCCCGACCTTGCCGACCGCGGGGATCTCCTCCAGAACTACCTTGCCATCAACGGCGAGTTGCGCGCCAGAAACACCCAGACCCTGCGCGAGCTCGGAAGCCGGTCCCGCCCGAGCTTTCTCTGGACGGGGCCGTTCGACCAGCTCCCGAACAGTCAAGTCACTTCCGCTTTCGCCGACCGCCGCACCTACCACTTCGAAGGCCGCGACGTGGACCGCCAGGACCACCTGGGATTCGATCTCGCCTCGGTGCGGGGCGCCCCCGTTCCCGCTGCGAACCGCGGCGTGGTCATCCTCGCCCGGTATTTGGGCATCTACGGGAACACCGTGGTGGTCGACCACGGCTTCGGCCTCATGAGCCTCTACAGCCACCTTTCAGCGTTCGACGTCTCGGAAAACCAGGAGGTGGAGAAGGCCCAAGTGTTGGGACGTACCGGACAGACGGGACTTGCGGGAGGGGATCACCTCCACTTCACGCTACTGGTGCACGGCCTGGCCGTCAATCCCATCGAGTGGTGGGACCCCGCCTGGATCCGGGATCGCATCACCGCGAAGCTCGAGCGGGGAGATACGGGCTCGTAGTCAACGGGCGCGAACTGCGTCGGACAGCGGCTCTCGATCGACTCGAATGGGCGCCGCTACTCGGTGCGGAGAGCTTCGGTCGGATCGACGCGCGCCGCCCGAAGGGCGGGTAAAGCGCAGGCGGCGAGCGCCAGGATGGAGACGATGCCGCCCGCAACGAGGTACGTCGTCGCATCACCCGGTCGGACGCCGAACAGAAGGGCTTCGAGCCCGCGTGCGGCGGCGTAGCCGAGTGCGATGCCCGCCGTGGCTCCGGTTGCGGTCAAGATCGCCGCCTGCCGCATTACCATCGCGACGATCCCTGACACCGGGGCGCCGAGGGCGATGCGAAGGCCGAGCTCGCCCCGCCGCTGTGAAACCGAGAAAGCGAGAAGCCCGTAGAGGCCGATGCCGGACAATGTCAGCGACAGCGCGGTGAACGCACCCAGCAAGCCGACCTGGACTCGTCGCGGCGTCGTCTGCTCACCGACGACTTCGGCGAGGGTGCGAACTTTTCCAACCGGCAGCTCGGCGTCTGCCTGGCGGATGATCCGGCGAACCTCCGCGATTAGCGGCTCTCTTGACGCGGCCGCCCGCAGCACGAGCTCTTTCGGGACGTAGCCGATGAGGCCCCCGTCCGGCACTTGCTGATACGGCAGATACACCTGAGGCTCGCTCGGGCGCTCGAGGCCGCGTACGCGGATGTCGCCCACGACGCCCGCAACCTCTCGCTCCGCGAATCCGAACTCGAAGCGTTTCCCCAGCGGATCCTCATCGGGCCAGAAGCGCTCGACGAACGATTCGCTCACGACGGCGACATAGCGTGCCGTCCCTGTGTCGCGCTCGTCGAAGTCACGCCCAGCTCGCAGGGGAATGCCCATCGTCGCGAAGAACCCCGGAGTGACGAACCGAAGACTGGCCGTCCATGGACCTTGTCGCCCGGGTCCACTCGTCTCTTCGCGTCCCGGAATCTTCACCGGCCAGATGCCTCCTCCCACCTCCATGGGGAGAAAGCTCGTGAAAGCCGCGTGACTCACTCCCGGCACCGCTCGCGCCTCGGTAAGAATGCGCCGGTAGAGCTCCGCGCGGCGAGCCGTCTCCTGATAGGCGGTCCAGGCAACGGGCGTTTGGACGGCGAGGACGTCCTCGGTTCGGAAACCCGTATCCTGGGACGAGACCCGAACGAGAGCGCGCATCAGAAGCCCCGACGTCGTCAACAGTACGACGGTCGCCATCACCTGTACCGCCACCAGCAGCGAGCGAAGCCGCTGTCGGCGTCCGCCGATGCCGGCGCGAACGCCTTCGCGAAGCCCGGAGAGCTCCAT
>DATIBD010000052.1:0-25921 GCA_035457705.1 Vicinamibacteria bacterium | reverse complement strand
GAACTGCGTGGACACGAGCCCCATGTTGTTGACGCCGTAGCTCGTCCCGAAGTCCGAGCCGATATGCGCATCCAACATCACGTCGAGACCGTCGAACACGCCCGCCTTCGCCATGAAACCCCGGCTCCCGACCAGCTCCTCGGCGACGCCTGGGAAGACCTTGATGGTTCCCCGGAGGCCGAGCCGCTCCATCGTCTTCTTGAGCGCCATCGCGGCTCCGGCGATCACCGCCTGGTTGGTGTTATGCCCCTCGCCATGCCCAGGAGCGCCCTCGACGAGGGGGTCGTGGTACGCGACACCCGGCTTTTGAGACTGGACGGGCAGACCGTCGATGTCCGCCATCAGGCCGATGACCGGTCGCCCCTCGCCGAACGATGCGACGAAGGCCGTCGGGATTCCCGCGACGCCACGCGTCACCGCGAAGCCTTCTTCCTCCAGGAGGTCCTCCAGAAGCTTCGCTCCGCGAAACTCCTGAAACCCCAGCTCGGCGTAGCTGAAGATGGCGTCGCCGATCATCGCCAAACGGTTGCGGTCCTCCTCGAGGAGATCGAAGAGGGCTCGCTTGGCCGCGGGCTCGGTCTGCGCCGCGCTCACCGTGCGGGACGCCAGCACGCCGACGAGAGGGAGCAAGAGGATCCAGCGAGGCTTCGTGAGCATGAATCTACCTCCGGGAGCCGAAGAATACCCTGTCGGGGAGCGATAGGACAGACGATGTTCCTGGGTTTCCGACGTCTAGGGCGGCCCGCTCAGTCGTGCGGATGCGCGTATTTCAGCGTCGGATCGTAAGCCATCGCGGTATTGATGGGCCCCTCGCTGTTAGGGCATTCGACGGAGCTCGATAGGCTAGCGATCCATCGGTTTCCAGGTTGCCTTGCCCGACGTATAAGTGCATGATAAGTGCATGGCGGTGAAAACGATCACCATCGACATAGAGGCGTACGAGATCCTCTCCCGCTACAAGGCTCCGGGCAAGTCCTTCTCGGAGGTGATCAAAGACGAGCTCGGGCGCCGGAGGACGGGCCGGGACCTTCGCCTCATCGTGGAACGGCTTGGCATGGGCGAGGATGCGCTCAGAGGCATCGAGGCTCAGGTCAAGGCTCGGCGGCGGCACCGAGCGAGGGCAGCGAAGATTTGATCCACCTCGACACCACGTTTCTCGTCGACCTGCTTCGCGAGTCGGCGCGAAAGAAGCCCGGCCGAGCGAGTGCTCTCCTCCGGGAAATCGAGGAAGAGGAGTTCGCTGCGAGCGTTCACGTGCTCTGTGAGCTTCATGCCGGTGTGGAGCTGTCCAAGAACCCTGACGAGGAACGGGAGAGAGTCGAGCTCCTCTGCCAGGGTTTCACGATCGTCTGCCCGTCCACGCGGTTTTCGCTGGTGTACGGGGAGTTGCTCGCGTCGCTCGAGCGCAAAGGGGAGAGGATCGGTGTCATGGACCTCCTGATCGCGACCTCGGCCGTTATCGACAAGAGCGCTCTCGTGACGGCGAACCTGAGCGAGTTTCGGCGTGTCCCGGGCCTTTCCGTGATAATCCACGCGGTTTGAAAGTCCGGTCCTGACGGGAAACTCTACCTCGCCGAGGCAGGGACGGACGGAGACGGGATCAGGGAAGAAACTTTGTCCCGATTTGCAAATCGGTATTCCTTTCGGTCCGTATCGCACGGCGCGCGTCTCACGGTGACGTTCTTGAGGTTGTGCTGGCGCGTCCCGCGGACGACGATCCGATCCGGCTCCACGATGGACGAGCGTAGCCCGAAGGGGCCGGGCGGTCAACGTGGTCCATCTCTCTTTCGCGAGGGGGCGAGTCCCGAAGCTTGAGGCGTGACACTTCTCGGAAGAGCTCAAGCGCCTGGCTCCCCCGCCGAAATGAGCTCCCCTTCCTCCCTCTACGGTGCGCTTTCTTCGGGCTTGGTGTCGGGAACCCACCACCGCGACATGTCGAGAGCGACGGCCTCGAAAGGCTCGGCGCGAACCTCCACGTCGCCCACGAACGTCTGAAGGAGAGTCCATTGAGATGCGACCAGCCGATAGCTTTCGAGCGTGCGGTGAATCGGGTTGACGAGCCATAGATGGCTCACGCCCTCTCGAGCGTACACGCGCATCTTACGGCCGCGGTCGATGGCTTCGGTCGCTGGGGAGAGCACCTCGCAGGCCCAATCGGGCGCGAGCTCGATGAACGCTGTCTCGGGAAGGGTGGTCATCTTCTCCCGACGCCAGCCCGAGATGTCGGGGACCAGAACGTCGGCGCCAAGATGAAGCTCGGGTTCGTCCAGGATCCACCAGCCTCCCGGCGAGTCACCGCCGCCGCGTCGCCCAAAGCGACCGAAGAGCTCCCCTCCCAGACCGGACGCAGCAAGGGAGTGTCGCGGGGAAGGCCTTGGAAGCGCGAACAGATCGCCGTCGAGGATCTCCCCGACGAGATGTTCGGGCAGTGCCGCGAGATCCTCGTACGTCGCATGCTTGCGGCGCGGGCTCGAGCTCATCGGGTTCAGATTAACACGCGCGGGCATCGAGGAGCACGAGGGCTGGTCTCATGGAAGAATGCCGAGTACTCTCAGGCGCGGCGAGCTTCGCATCACTCTCTCGGCTGAAAGCCTCGTTCCGCTTGGCTGGTGCGATTCAAGGCACTGGGTCTTCCCGGCGAGTAATTCGGCGCTGGTCTACTCACCGGACCGGGGACTTATGTGGATTGCGATCCTCAAGTCGAGTCTGGGATCCGCGCACACGTGGTCGGTGCGACAAGAAGTCGAGACCTTGGGAAGGAGGTGAGAGCTTCCGGCAACTGGTCGGCGTCACCCAGTGGGTGAGCGCCGGAAGGCACGAAAGCGGGGAAGGAAACCCGACGCTGTCGAACGGGCGGAAGGCAGCCGTGCTGGGAGCGCATTATCCATCATGGGCGCCGGACTGAGGCCCATCTCGAAAGGGATGGAAAAGCCACCGGACCCTTCAGTAGGGCGAGCTTTCAGGACCCCGACGTGGTCGAAAAGAGCGGGGCAAGCATTCCAAGGGGTGGCTCGGGAACTTGGGAGATTCACACCGCCAAGAATGCTCCCGACTGAAGTGGACCCCGTTTCCTGGACCAGGGGCTAAGGTGGAAATCCAAGCCTGCTCCATGACAAAAGGAGCAAGCTATGAAGAAGAAATCACGAACGAAACACAGTCCCGAGTTCAAGGCGAAGGTTGCGCTGGCGGCGGTGCGGGAGCAGGAGACGGTGCCCGAACTCGCACGTCGTCACAAGGTCCACGCGAACCAGATCTACAAGTGGAAGCGTCAGCTTCTGGAGAACATCTCGCGGGCGTTCGAGACGGAGGACGGTGGCGGCGGGGAGTCGTCGTCGCGGGAGTCCGAACTGCTGCAGAAGATAGGGGAGCTGACGGTGGAGCGGGATTTTTTATCACGCGGGCTCGGTCGGCTCCGGTGAAGGAGCGTCGTCGGCTAGTGGAAGCCAACGGCCGCCCGTTAATGCGGCGCCAGTGTGAGCTTCTCGACGTGAATCGCTCTAGCCTGTACTACCGACCGGTCGAGCCGGACGAGGATGAACTTGCACTGATGCGCCGGCTGGACGAACTCCACCTGAAGTATCCGTTCTACGGAAGCCGCAAGCTGGCGCGGGTGCTGAAGGACGACGAAGTCCGGGTCAACCGCAAGCGAGTGCAACGGCTGATGCGCCTGATGGGGCTCGAGAGCGTCGCGCCGAAGCCGAACACAAGCAAGCCGGCCCCGGAGCACGTGAAGTACCCGTATTTGCTGCGGAACGTTACGGTGTCCCGAGTTAACCAAGCTTGGGCCGCCGACATCACGTACATCCCGATGGCACGAGGCTTCGCCTACCTCGTGGCGATCATCGACTGGTACTCTCGGCGGGTGCTCGCCTGGCGCCTGTCGAACAGCCTGGACTCGAGCTTTTGTGTGGAGGCGCTGCACGAGGCCATACAGCGTTACGGCTGTCCCGACATCCTCAACACGGACCAAGGCTCGCAATTCACGTCGAGCGATTTCACCGACGTTGTGCTCGGCCATGGGATCAAGCTCAGCATGGACGGCAAGGGGCGATGGCTCGACAACATCTTCGTGGAGCGCCTGTGGCGTTCACTGAAATACGAGGAGGTCTACCTGTACGCCTACGAGTCTGTGCAAGTGGCCCGCGCCGGCATCAGTCGCTACTTCGAGTTCTTCAACCACGAGCGCCCGCACTCGGCGCTCGGCTACCAAACCGCGGCCAGCTTCTACGACGCCCAACCGGGCGAGGCCGCTTGAAACCCATGACGAACTCGACGACACTCACACGATGGCTCGGGTCGCTTGTGGCCCCCCGACTCTCTCTGCGGAGGCTCCCTTCGGTCGCCTCCGATCTCTTCGGCAACGTTTTCAATCGAGCAGGCACCACCTTCGCTTCCCTGTTTTCTGGTCTAGAGAATGGGGTCCACCTACGACTGCCCTTGCTCAGTACCCACCCAAGAAATCACTTGCTACAAGCCCACAAGTCTAGGAGTCCGAACCCGTCTCGCAGCCTGTTTGTCCATCGGTTCCAATCGCCGCATCTTCGGGAGGACAGCGGTTCACTTGATGCCAAGGCATGTTCCGTTGACTGTGTTGTTGTACTCTATTCTCTCGCTGACGGCTTGCGATTGATCCACCTCAATCGTGAAGAGGCAGTTGCCTCGGTTCTCTTTGACCATAAAACAGGTTGCCGGAAACGGCACGTCGACGTCCGTCGCTTGTCCGCCAGCGATCGAAGGGGTGGGCACCACCTCATCGTGGGTTTGGCGGATTCCTCCCACGACTACGTCGAACCGGACTAGGGTATCGGAGGCGCCAGCCCTAACGGTCCCGTCGTTCGCCACGCGCACCTGTAAGTGGTCCAAAATTCCGTCGTGGTCGCCATCACTCAGCATGCAGTACTCGGTTCCAATAGGGGTTGTGGGACCAGTCGGGAGAGGAAACAGATCAGAATTCAACAGGGGAAACAAGAAACGGATTCTGTCGTTCATTTCAATCAACATTTTATTTATGTCAAACAACATTTCATTTCCACGTAGGACCTCCTTCAACGTCTGTTCTGCCAGGCACTCTAGGATGTTGCTTTTACACTCAGCCTGTGATTGTGCAGCAAAGAACAAAGCAGCAGCTGCGAGGGATACGACCCGAACGGGCCGACTGATGGATGTCCTCATCTTCTCCTCCTTCTCTCTTAAAATGTCAGAGGATTTGTTCCTCTGTCATCAGGATGACGAACGCGGGGGCGGTGAGTCTCGCTCGCCGCCCCGATTCGCATCTATTTGCCTTTCCCATCGTGGATAGTGATGTTGCCGCCACTGATGTCAGTACTGGGCTCCGCATCCTCGTCGGCGCCGAGCTCGTTGTCATAGACGACTGCGTCCCCGTTGTCTTTATCCCAGATCTTGATCCGGCACCCATCCACATCCCTACTCGGGGTCAAGGCGGCATCGATGGCGCTCAGGAGAAAGCCGTAGTCGCCGCCGCCATTGACAGTGCCGGTTCCCTTGTACATGGCCTTGTGGCCAGTCACCACGAGCCACTCATACACGTCGGAGTGGAAGTTCAGGTTCGCCACCTTGAACTGAAATTCGGTCTGGCCCGTGGGGGTGGGCGCTCCCTTCGTGTACTTGGAAACAAAGCCGAAGTTTGCTTTCCCGGTGAGATCAGGATTCGCCGTGAAGGCACCCCAAGGGGAATCGATGAAGCCGCCGCCCGTCACGAAGCCGGAACCAGGATCGAAGATGACGATGAACTCGGTGGCTTGGGCGCTCCGAGAGCCTCCATCTTTATCCGTCACTCTCACCGATACCGTGTAGACACCGGGAGTGGAATACGAGTGCGCGGGCCCCGTGCAGGTGGTGCCGCTGACGGTACCCGTTAGCGCACCGCTCCCGTCATCGTAATCGACCGTGCATGTATAGGGCTCGTCGTTCGTCGCAGCAGGATCGACGAAGCTCGCGCTGGCATTGACCGGTGTGCCGACTTGGGTGGGATCGAGGGGTACCGAAACCGACAAAACGGCGGGCGGCACGTTATTCACCTCAACAGCAAGCGTACCCGCGCCGCTGTGCGTGCCGTCCTCGTCCTTTAGTGCCACTATGATCGCCCGAGACGCCGGGCCGTCCGCATACGTGTGATTGACGTCGCCGCCTGCTAAGAACGTCTGAGTGCTGCTGTCGCCCCAATCGACGATGTATTCCATAACCGTATCGTCACCCGGATCGAGCACGGCTCCTAGCGAGAGCGTGAACGCCGAACCTTCATCCACGCTCGCCGCTCCAGCGAGCGCGATGTTCGGCGCGACGTTCGCCACCGTAACGTTGGCGTCGAAGCTGACCGGTGGGTTCACGCCATCTTCCGCAGTAAGGGTGACTGTGTAGTTTCCGTTATCATTGCATGTAAGAGTTGGGTTCAATACCGTCGCATCAGAGAAACTACACAACGACGGCGAGCTAACCGCCCAGATGAGGCTCAGAGGGTCTCCGTCGCTATCGGAAGCCAAACCGTTGAGGGAGATGCCAGTGCCTTCGTTTCCGCTGTAAGGTCCTCCAGCATCGACGACGGGCGGGTCGTTGGAGCTCAAAGCGATAGTCTCACCAGGATCCAGCGTGGTTGTTACACCACCCGCGGTAACGGTGATTGGGGGCGTTCCGGGATCGCTGAGGTTCGTCACGATGAACTCGCCATCGGGGCCCGGGGGCTCGATGCCCACCGTTTGTCCAGCCGGTAGCTCAAGGAACCCGACCACATTGTCTGACGCATCGATAATATCAACCTCAATCGGGGCGACGTTGGATACGCCGGCCGCAATCGGGCTTCCGACCGTGACCGTATCACCTGCGGACAAAATCATAGCCACAGTGCCTGAGCCGTCTGGAGGTTTTCGAACATCAATCGTTTCCGTCAAGACGACCGCCGTCACTTGTGTACCCGCGTTGGTACCACCGGCGGTGGTCACGCACGTGATGTCGGCCACGTCAGCCCCATTCAACTTCACCAGTTCAGGCCCAGTAACGTGACAGGTCTCAATCGACGTTGCGTTCAGGTTCAAGCTCTTCGCCCGGACGCCGTCAGGGCTTATGTCGTGAATTGTAATTGTTCCATCGCCCTCTGTGATCGTGCCGGATGTTGTGCCATCGTTAAAATCGTTTGAAGGCGCCAGGCTCTCGTCGGCGCCAGTCGTCCTGTTCTTGTCGACAGTGTCCGCAATGCCATCAGCGTCGTCGTCGGTGTCGACGCAGTCTGCGATGTCGTCACCGTCGGTGTCGAGGAAGCCCTCGTCCACCAGGCCGTCCAGGTCGTTGTCCACGCCGTCGCACACCTCCGCGCCCAGCGCCTCGAAGACATAGGCCACGCCCTGGTTGCCGTTGGGATTCGAGTACCCGGGCGCCCCCGCCACGATCGTCGAGCCGCTCGTTGCAACCGAGGTGGCGGCCGCGGTCGCAAGCGGCGCGGCCGAGAGCTTCTCCGTCTGGGTGAGCGTTCCGCTCCATCCTCCCGCGGGCTCGTCGAACACATAGACCGAGCCCGCGTCCTTAGAGGAGGCCACGGCGATCCGGCTCCCGCTCGCCGCCACCGAGCGTCCGAAGAAGGCGCCGGACGCCGCGTCTGAGGCTGTGAGCTTCGCGCTCTGATGGAGGCTTCCGCTCCACCCGCCCGCAGGCGTCACGAACACATAGGCCGAGCCTCCGTTCGTCGGCGGGGCGTCCTGGATAGCCCCCACGACGATCCCTTCGCCGCTTACCGCCACCGACCAGCCGAAGAGGTCGTTCGCCAAGCCGTCCGAGGCGGTGAGCTTGGCGTCGAAGCTCGAGGTCGTGGCCCAGCCGCCTCCGGGCTTCACGAAGACGTAGGCCGAGCCCTGGTTCGCGTTGGCGCCGACGTCGTCCAGGTTCGCCCCCACCACCACCGTGTCGCCGTCGATCGCCACCCACTTTCCGAAGCGGTCCTGGGCCGCGCCGTCCGACGCGGTCAGCTTCGCGGTCTCCATGAGAGTGTGGTACGTCCAGCCCCCCACCGGCTCGACGAAGACGTAGGCCGAGCCCTGGTCCACGCCGCCGGGACCGTCGTCGAAATAGGCTCCCACCACCACCGTGTCGCCGCTGATGCCGACCGAGATGCCGAACTGGTCGCCGACCACAGCGTCCGAGGCCAGAAGGATGGCGTCTTCCACCGTGTCCCCTCCGCTCCCCCACCCGCTCGCGGGCTTCACGAAGACATAGGCCGAGCCGGCACCGAACGCTTGGTGGTGTCTTGCTCCGACCACCACCGTGTCCCCGTCGATGGCGACGGAGGTGCCGAACTCGTGGGCCTCGGAACCGTCCGAGGCGGTCAGCTTGGCCGCCTGTGTCATGTCCGCCCAGCCAGTCGGGCCCTTGACGAAGACATACGCGGAGCCCTGGCCGATGTTTTCGCCGATGTCGTCGCCAATGGCCCCGACCACGATCGTGTCGCCGCTTATCGCGACGGAATTTCCCAGGAGGTCGCCGGCCGCGGCGTCCGAGGCGGTGAGCTTGGCCGTTTGAACCAGTGGATCAACGACAATCGGGTACCGGGCGTCCGCATCGTTCACTCGCAGAAGGAGTGTGTCGTTCCGAAGCTCCAGCCATACGGGCAGGTCGCGATGGTTGGCATCGTTGGCAACGAGGCCGGTATAGCGGAGGGCAGAATCGCGGCCCGGTCCCTTCATCGTCAGGCCGCGGCCTCCCGGGTCGATCGACGCCACGAGATCTCCCGAGAGAGCGATCTCGATCGTCAGCGGGCCGCGCCGGTGCTGGCCTGGCGAGCCCTCCAGCGTAAAGCCCTGCTCCATCCCGAGGGGTCCGTTGACGTACCACTCGGTCAGAGGACCGCGGCGGTACTCCACACGGTTGGCTGAGGACCACGGCTCAGTCGTCGTCGCCGGCCGCAGCTCGCTGCCGTAGCCGTAGCCACGCAAGGCCAGGCCGAAGGACGCCGCACCCACGAAGACCCTCACGCCCTTCGCGGTGAACTCCGCGCGGAGGCTGTGGGCGGGATTGTCGGCGGAGAGCAGGCCCCCACGCGCCAGCGCGTGATAGGCGGGCCGGTCCTTGCCGAGGTTGGCCGAGATCGCGGCCCGTGCGGCGAGGGGCAGGCCAGAACTAGACAGTTGGGCGGACGAGGTGAAATGAGAGGGGCGTGACGACCTGACAGGTGTCGACCGGGCGTCGACCCGCTGTGCGGGTCCAAGGCAGAGGATCAGTCCCACCGCTACTGCCAGCTCACTCCATCTCACGGCCGTCGCCGCTTTCTTTGCCCACATGGTCCCACTCCTCTCATTTTCCGGCCTCGCCAGAGGGCCGAACCTCACCGAGCAAGATGGCGAGACAGCGGCTGAAACCCGGTGGAATTTCTTCTCTACGAGTCGTTTGTGAAAGTTTGCCAACCGCCGACGCGATTCTCGCTCTAACCCTCTAAGGCTTCCTTGATCGATCATCGTGCGCACCTTTCCCGCGTGTGTCGTCTCCGCGCCTCCTCGTCTTGTCCGCAGGGCTCCCGTTCGAAGCGTGTGCGTCGCACGGGATCCAGAGTCAGGATCGCGGCTGGGACCTTGAGCGCCACATCGCGGCCCAGATCCAGGTCCTCGGCGCGAGACTACGACCGGCGCTACTTCCGCTTTGCCCCTCAAAGCATCCGTTGGGATGCTGACGCTACCATCAAACAACGAACTTTCCTTTTCCGAAATAGAGATCTCTTTCGAAATGTCCCGGACCCGCTAGCTGGATCCACCTCGCCTTATCGTAATGAACAGGCGCAAACTCCTCCGCCAAGCCCGGTTGGGTAAGGACAAGGCAAGGCCCAAGCCAAGCCCCGGAAGAACGATTAGAACCGAGCGAAGCATAAAGGCGCTCCTACGTTCCTGCCTCGAAGACTGCCGTCATTGAATCCGCGGTCCGGGCGCGAAACCGCGCGAGCGGGACGGAACCCAGCGGTCCGGCCTCTGCCTTTAGAGGCAACAAAAGGCGCCCGGACCGAACGCGCCGGATGAGCTTTTCTCAATTTGGCGCGGTCCCCGAAAAGGGATACGATGATTCGTGCAGTAACGGTCGCCGTGAGGAGACCGGCTCCCTCGACGAACCAGGTTGACCGCGACCGGGACCCAACCTCTGCCAGAAGATCTAGCCAGCCTCCACGCCGGGCGTCGAGATCAACCAGCCGTTTGCGCATACTCATCATTTCGCTACCGGACCCGTAACAACTTCCTCGACAAGTCTCTTTATCTACCAGAACGTGAATTTCGACCGACGCTTCACCGGTACGACTTCCTCAGCCACCATGAACGACCTTGGCCACACGCTCTTCATAGAACCGGCCGACCGTTTCAAGAGTTACGTGCGGCCTCGTGACGACCGCGCTAGGATTCGAGCCTACGTCTCCTTCGCGTCGCTCATTTCGCTTGAGCATGAGGTCTACCTCCTCGTCAGTCTTGAGGGGCCCCGCCAAGGCCACCGTGGGCGGTCGATAAAATGCCAGAGCGTTTGTTCCTCTGTCACCGGGCGTTTACCCAGCTATGTGACGAGATTCTTCGTTCCAGGAAAGTCAGCGGACGAGGCGGTTGCGCAGCGCTTTGGCCACCGCCTCGGATTTGGAGTGGACCTGTAGCTTCTCGTAGATCTTTTGGAGATGGAAGGAAACCGTCTTCACGGAAACGCCGAGCTCGGTGGCGGCGGTCTTGTAGCTGCAGCCGTCGACTAAGAGCTTTAGCAGGCGAAGCTCGTGCGGGGTCAATCCGTAGTCCGCTTTGTCAGGCGGGCGGATCTCACGAAAGAGGGAGAGGACCCGCCGGGCAACCTCGGGCGACATGGGGGCTCCGCCGGTGAGTGCCTCCTTCAGTCCGTCGAGCAGGCGTGCAGGAGGCGTTTTCTTGAGAAGGTAGCCCGAGGCCCCGGCACAGAGTGCATCGAAGATACGCTCATCGTTGTCGTAGACCGTGAGAACGACGAGGACGAGGTCGGGACGAGCTTCCCTGAGCCGGCGGATGCCGTCGATTCCGGACATTCCGGGAAGGCCGAGATCGATCAAGACGATATCTGGGGGATTGGAGACGATTGCCGGTAGCGCCGTCTCCATCGAGCGGTAGCTCCCCGTGCAGCGGTAACCGTCGGTACCGTTGATGAGAAAGGCGATTCCCTCCCGGATGTCGCGTTGATCTTCCACGAGCGCGACCCGAATAGGAAGGGCCGGGTTGGGCTTGGAGGCGAGATGATTTTTGTCACGCACGGCCGCGAGTCCGAAAGGGCGTCTGATCAAGCCGGATGTCGGTCTGAAGTCTAATCCTGTGAGCCGAAGTTGCCACTGGGTATTTACCTAGCGGTTTCGAAGGCGGTCGGTCCATCCACGACGCTGGAGAGGAACTCGGAGCGCGACCGTCGTACCCTCGCCGGGTACGGAAATCACGTCCAACGTCCCGCTCAAGTTCTCGGCGCGTCGCTTCATGCTTGTGAGCCCGTTACCGTCGCTGGCTCTGGCGATCTGATCCGAGTCGAACCCGGAGCCATCGTCGCTCACCCGAAGCGCCAGCCACCCGTCGTCGATACCGAGTTCGATTCTCGCAACCCGGGCCCCGGAGTGACGCGTGAGGTTGTTGACGGCTTCCTTGAAGACCAGAAATACCTCGCGTCGTGTGTCGGCCTCGATCGGTACGTCGTCACGGTTGGCAACGCTGAATTGCATGGCGATGTCGCTGGCGCCCAGCAAGTCGTCGCCGAAGCGACGCATGCGACGCGTCAAGTCGTCCAGTCTGTCTCTCGAAGGGTTGACCGCCCAGACGATGTCGCTCATGGAGTCGACCAGCTCGCGTGAGACCGCCGCGATACGAGACAGCCGCTCACTCGTGGTCGGCTTTGCGCCGTCGAGGTCGCGCTGCGCTACCTCGGACAGGATGGCGATTCGCGACAGGTTGGAGCCGATGTCGTCGTGGAGGTTCGTGGCGAGCCGCGTGCGAATGGCCTCGAGCTCCAGGCGACGTCGCAGCCTCAGACGGTTCAGCCACTCGATCGTAAGCGTCGCCAGAATCACTGCCACGATGAGAAACCACCAACTGGACCACCACGGTGCGGCAATCGTGAAGGCGACCGAAGCGGGCTCCTGGTCCGAGGCACCGGCCTCGGCGAGCGCCCTGACCTCGAAACGGTAGGATCCCGGGGCAAGTCGTGCATAGTGAACCGATCGCTGCTCGCTCGGAGGGCTCCAGTCCGCATCGACTCCCTCGAGGCGATACTGGTACCGGAGGGAGCTCTCGGTACGTAAGCTGAGGCCGACGAAGTCGATCTGAAGGTTGTTCTGCGAGCTGGCTAGACGGATCGAAGGGACCTCGTGCGCTCCACGCTCGGGAAGCCAGAGGCGCTCCCCGGCAATCTGGAGGTCCGTGAGCTGAACTGGCGGTGGTAGAACGTCGGGCGACACCGAGCGCGGATCGAACCGCGTAAGGCCGGTCTGCGTCGCGACCCACAAATAGCCATCCTTGTCCGTGAGAAGGTGGCTGATGTGGCTCCCCACAAGTCCGTGCCGGGTGGTGAAACGTCGGATATGGCCCGTATCGGGCTCGAGTCGATCGAGGCCGTTCGTGGAGCCAAGGTAAATGTTGCCCAGGGGATCCTCTGCAGCCGTCAGGATGGAATCACTCGAAAGGCCGTTGGCCGTGGAGTAGTGAATCCACTTCGGTTCTCGCGCGCTGGGCTCGGCCGTCATCGAGACGCCGACGGAGCCCGTGCCGACCCAGAGCCGTCCCCGACTGTCGGCGAACAGAAAACTGCATACCGTCGTAGGCAACCCCTCGGTCGGCAAGAGGCGCTCGAGCTGTCCGTCGACGACTCGCACGGTCTCACGGTGCGTTCTGAACCAGATGGTCCCGGAGCGATCGCTCACGATATCGCTCGCCCCGTCGTCCTCGTCGAAGCCCACGAGGGGCAAGAAATCGAAGAACGGCTGCTCGGTCCGTTTCGGGTCGAAGACGTAGAGGCCGCGACGACTAGCGACCCAGATATGCCCGGAGGCGTCTTCGTGGATTCCGCTCGTCCAGCCGCCGAAGAGAGTGCCATCCAGGATCCCGTCCGCAGCAGTGAACCGGTGGCCCCGTTCGAGCTGCAATTCCGGCCCACCGAAGCGGTAGAGCGCGTGACTCGACGCAACCCACCAGTCGCTGCGGCTGTCCTGGAGGACTTGGGTCGTTCCCATGTTCATGACCTCTCGGAATCGCGGATCCTCTGAACGGGGGACCGGCACAACCTTCACGCCCACGACCTCGGCCAGGCCGCGCCGAAACGTGCGCACGTAAATGCGGCCGTCGTGCGAGGGGATCACCAGGCTGACGGACGGGTCCGGGAGCCCGTCCTGTGTCGTCCAGGCTACGGGGCTCCGCGCGGCGAGCTTCACCGGTCCGGCCCAGGTGCCAATCCAGAGGTTGCCGTCACGGTCCCCCGCCAGCGCCCAGATGAAATCGTTCCGGAGGCCGTGGGCCGTTGTGTAGAGCTCCTGACGGTCATCGGAATACTTGACGAGCCCGTGTGTCGTTCCGATCCAAAGGGTGCCGGCGAGGTCGGCCCACATCGACCAGATCTCCTGCGACGGGACGAGGGCGAGCGGGAGCTTTCTCCAACTTCCCGACTCGGCGTCACCGGCCGGCGAAGAGTACACGAAGATCGCGAACCGGTTCGCCACGAGAATCCGGCCTTTCGCGTCTTCGATGATGGCGCGGACCGTGTACTCCGCGATCGGCTCAGGGGACACCCAGCGCGTCACTTCGCCTCGCTCTATCTGCACGAGCCCTTCGTTGGCTCCGGCCCAGAGACGTCCTCGGCTGTCGACGAGCAGCGTGCCGAATACGGACGGCCCGCCCGGAAGAATCGCCTCGAACTGCAGCGAACCGGGGTCGGCGCGGTACAGGCCGTCGTCGGCAAGGCACCAGAGGGCCCCATCCGCGTCGAACGCGATGTCTTTCACGTGGTTCGAGGCATCCGAGTCGCCGACACTGTGGGTTTCGAACACGAGAGGTCGATCCGAGATCGGCTCTTCAACGGGCCACCCATCTGGCGGCTCCTCGCTGAGACGGGCCACACCGCCGCCGTTCATTCCCACCCACAAGCGGCCCTCACGATCTTCCGCGATCGAGCTGACGAGAGGGTACCCGAGACCCTCGCGGAGGCCATAATTCTGGAAGCGGTAACCGTCGAAACGGGTCAGGCCGTCGTTGCTTCCGAACCAAAGATAGCCCTTCTGGTCCTGGTAGATCGCTACGACCTGCGTCTCCGCAACTCCTTCGGCGCTTCCGTAGTTTTGGAAAGCAAGCTGCTCTGCCCGAGAGCTCGTGACGGCTGCGCCGAGGCAGAAGGGCAAGAAGACCCAGATGGCCGCAGGAGAGCGCACGCACGGCCAGTGTTGGCACGCGGCCCGAACTTGTCTCAGGCCCTGCCTTCTCTTGGGATAGAGAGCCACGAGCGCTACCCCCGTACGGAGGTTACGGCATCACGGTCTTTATGGCAACGCCGCCGTGCGCCTTGAGTCGCGTCACCACGATATTTCGCCGGCCTTCGTGAGCCGAATGCGGCCGAGGAGCCTCACACCGCAAGGTAGCCGCATGGCAGTCGTTCGGCAACTCGTTCTGGAGAGAGTACGTGAGCACAGGCTCCGAGACGCGTCTTCTTCCAGCGTCGCCCTCGGCGACTTCGCCTTCCCGAAGCAGGTGGCCTCCAGGGACTCCAGCTTCTCCGTGACGACTGCATCGATGACCTCGGCCAGATCGCATTGCATGAGCGCCTCGAGCCGACGCAGCTTGTCGCGGAGTGAGGCGTTTGCCATGAACTGAACCCTGAATCTCGCCGGTGCCAGCGGCTCGACGACGCCAGGGCGGTGCGTTGTCGCAGGAGCTGCGGGCGCAGGCAACTCCTGCCGGCAGGAGTTGGTAGGCGGCGGATAGGTGCCCCACGAGCTTGCTGATGCCCGAGAGATGTGCGGGAAGCGCTGCGCGGCGTGGGGCAGCGGTCACCCGTGGTTAATGGGCTAATGACTACCCAATAGGTCTTGCCCGCTCCGGCTTTCCTTTCTTGCTTTGTTCGCGCAGGAGCCAGCTCGGGCGCGGCACCCAGACGAGGCCGAACTTCGTGGTCGCAGAGCGAAGGACGTGGCTCACCGTTTCCTCGGGCGAATTGGTGACGACGAGCCGGTCGACGTCCCCGGCGTCGACGGTGCCTTCGGGGACCATTTTGCGCCTCAAGAAATCCAGAAGGGGAGACCAATAGTCGGTGCCCATGACGACGATCGGGAAGTCCGGCATCTTGCCCGTCTGGATGAGTGTCGCGGCCTCGAAGATCTCGTCCATCGTGCCGAAGCCGCCGGGGAACACGACGTAGGCGTAGGAGTATTTGACGAGCATGACCTTGCGAACAAAGAAGTAATGGAAGCCCACGAGAACGTCCAGGTAGGCATTCGCTCCCATTTCCTTGGGCAGGTTGATGCTGCAGCCGACGGACCTTCCACCGGCCTCCTTCGCCCCCCGGTTCGCCGCCTCCATGGTCCCGGGCCCACCGCGGTCATGACCGTGAAGCCCGCGCGGGCGAGTCGGCTTCCGACCTCTCGCGCGAGCGCGTAATAGGGTGATCACACGTCCATGCTCTTTGTTCCAGAGGCGGATGGAATGCTGCTGGTCAAGGGTGCCCGTCCCCTATCTCGACCATCGCAGCGTTGAGGCGCTGTTTCGCCTTCGCGTCCTGCGCTTGCTGAAGAGACGTCAGCTCATCAGCAACGAACGCATCGAGCTATCGAGCTTATGTTGTCGTGGACCAGAAGCGGTTCAGCGCAGATGATTCCGTCCGTATCCCCGCTGGAGAAGACAAAACTCTCGAGCACGTCGCCCGCTACATGCTTCGATCGCCGGTGAGTCTGTCCCGTATGCAATGGAGCCCTGGCTCTTCCCACGTCCTCTACACTCCCAAAGACTCTCACGATGATTCAAGAGAGCTTTTTCCGAGGCTCGAAACCATCGACGCCCTCGAGTTTTGCGGTGGGTAGTCCTTCGAAGTAGCCCCGCAACATCTGATTCCCTCGAAGCAGCCCAAATGCGGACGATTCTTGGGAAGAGTCATCGCTCAGATCCCGGAGCCGAAGCGACATTTGCTTTTCTATTACGGACACGACGCCAACGTCGTTCGTGGACGACGACTGAAGATTGTCCAAGCATCCGGACAGAGCGTTTCTTGTCTGAACGAGCGACAAGAAGACGAGCCCACCATGAGCCCAGCCCGAAAACAGGCTCTGCGCCGACGGTGGGCAGATCTGATTCGTAGGGTCCTCGAACTCGACCCCCTTTGTGCCCCTGCGGCGGCACTCTCCGCGTGGTGGCTTTCATCACCGACCCCCGCGTCATTAGAAAAATTCTCGAACATCTCAAAAAAACTGCCCACGGAGAACGAGCCCCTCCTCCGCAATCACTCCCCTCCGCTTGACACGACCCAATCCCGTCGATTCCCCAATGTTCCTGTGCCTCGACGCCCATCGAGCCTCCGGTATCGATATCGAAACATGGCCTCCGGGCTGCCCAACCTCCGATTCCCACTCCCAGACCCCATCCTTTCTGCCCACGACAACGATTTCTTGATCCTTCTCCCTCCGAAGGCCCGAAGAAGTTCCTATCCTTTATCCTTCTCGCGTGCCAAGGCTGGGTCCGCACCCTTGGGTCCGAGAATGAGGAGCGGGGCGCTCGGGAAGGCATCGCCTCGAAACCGTTGCAAGCTCGCCGAAGGCGCCCGCGTCCCAGACGACGACGTCCGGAGGTTAGGCTCGAATCCCCTCGGGAATGGAGCGGACGTTACGGACGAGGAAGCGTCGGCCGGAAGCCGGCGGGTTGGAGAACGCGCCCCCTCTGGATCGGGGTTCGAGGTAAAGAACATCGATTGGCGCCATCGAGCATCTATTCGAGGACTGAAGAGATATTAGTCAGGAAGGGGGGAAAACCAAAGGGTCGGGTGACGCAACTCGGTCCAGACGGAGTCACCTCGCGGACCCTCCCATCTAGACCTCGTTAGCTCCCAACGCGCTGTGGCGAGGTTTCGGGGCGGGACCAGTCTCGCGACGGGTCCGGGTGACTTATGGGTTTACGGGACACACGACATCAGCAAAGGTGTTGCCGCTCACGTTTCCGAGTCCTCCCGATGCGATTTGAGCCACTCCCGGCGGGCCAGTGCAGAACACACCGAAACCATTGCCGGTGATCTCGCCTGCAGCGAATGACCCGGCGACACTCGTGTCCTCCAGCCTGATGCCGGACCATTGGTTTCCGCGAATCACCGCGGGTCCCCCTAGGAGAAGCGTAGATCCACCAACAAGCGTCACACCGTCGCCCAGGTTGTTCTCGACGAAGGCATCTCTCAGATCGAGAGTGGAGTTGTACCACAGGCCGATTCCGGTACCATTGTTCCGGACCACGCTTCCACGATCGACCTGCGCCGTGGCGCCAATCTGCAGCTCGAGGCCCCGGCCGCCACTGTTCTCTATCACGGTGTTGTATAGCTCAACAGTGGAACCTACCCATGCGAAGACACCACTTTCACCGGCGCCATCGAAGAATGAGTCGCTTACGGTAACCCGTCCACCAGTGACAAACAGGCCGAACCTTGGGCTGTTGCGAAATGCCACGTTGAGAAAGCTCACTTTGCTGTTGCCGGCGACGACAACGCTACCGTTGGTGATCGCGAGCGAATTGAAATCCACTCGCCGTGAATTGTTGATGGCGATTCCACCGCCGCCCGAAGGCGTACGCAGTTCGGCGCCGGGCCCAGCGCCCACCAGAGTAAGATCATCGCGGGTTATGGTGAACTGTTCGATGCACACGCCGGTGATGTTGATGGTCACGTGCCCAAGACGAAAGCCGTTCCTTTTTGTCTGGATAGGCGCGTCCCTGACCCTCTGGCCATTGTTGCAGTCAACGGACACGACCGTCCTCGCCGTGACCTGTTCGAGCGACGTAACTTTTGCGCTCAGCGTGCTCACCTGTTGTTCGAGTTGTTGCACACGTTGTGCCAGACTCTGCGCTGTCGCCCCCGCAGGCGTGACGACTAGAACAGCCGATGCGAGGAGGACCGACGGGAACCAGGATCCCCCAGTTAGTCTGGGAGACGGTGCCCGATTGACCGACGACCTAGTCTCGGTTCCGAACATGACGTTATCTCCTTGGAGGCGCAAGTGGTGTCCTACCCCATGTGTACCGGCGTTATTGCTGCAGCGTCACCTCGATCTCGAACGGCATCTGGAAGCGCCCCAGCGAAAGCTTCTTCCCCTTCGCCTGATTCTTGTACAGCTCCGCGACCGCTCCGGCGGGGGCGCTGAGCACGCGCGTCGACGAGACGTCGCCGCTAGCGGGGACGGCCTGCTCGAACTGGAGCTCGAACGCCGTATAGCGGAAGTCCCGGACGAGGCTGAAGGCCAGGATCACCGGCGTCGTCGTGGGGGACATGTTCTGGAAGAGCTTGTCGGCGATGATGCGCACGTCGGTGACGAAGTTGACCCCGCAAATGTTGAGAGTCCCATTCTGTCCGAAGGCATCGTCAACTACGCATGTTCCGTTGCGCTCGATCGCATCAGAAAAATCGAGAACTAGCTTGCGGTCGGGGGCTTGGACGTCACACGCGCTGTCGCGCCCGTCGGTCCGCAGGAAGAATCGGCCGTTGGTGTTGTCGGACCACCCGATGACGCAGATTTCGGAATCGTTGTAAGCGGAATCCGAAATCAAACCGTCCTCGATGCCCTGTCCGTCACTTCGGATCTTGTCGTCCACTCCATCCCGGAGAACTGCTTCCACCGGGATCAGAGACGCGAGCGAATTGCCTTTTTCCGTCACCGAGAACAGCTCCGTTCCCTTTCCGCGCCGTCCGCCCGACAACACCTCGATGTCGAACTTGGCGATGACGGCGGTGTCCGCAACGGTGATGTTGGCGACGAGCTCCGCGGAGCTGACGAATGTCGTCTGGTTGACCCCGATGCCGCCGGGGTCCTGGGTCCCGGTGACGAAGAAGTTGGACTGCGCCCCCTTCTTGAAGCCATTTCCGCGGATGGTGACGTTCAGGTTCACCGTCCCCTGGGGAGCGGAAGGGGGATCCGCGGACTTGACTTGGATCTCCTGGGACCAGGCCAGGGGAACGCTCGAGAGAACGATGGAAGCAATCCAGAACAATTTGCGGCTCATAGCATCGCCTTTCAGAGCGCCTCGCCTCAAGGCGGGAGCTCTTCCAAAGCAGTTCGGGTAGTTACACGGACTCCGTACACGGTTTTCCAGAGCATGGGGAAGGATTCTTCCTACATCCGCCCCACCAAGACGAAGGCGGCCCAGAAATAGGGGTGGCTGTACCTGCCGCCCGCTTGCCGCATGGCGCGCTGTGCCGCCGCCAGGGACTCGGCGGTCTCGGCTCGGTCTCTTGCCCGATAGAAGGCCTCCATCAGCTCGAACGTCGAACGGTCGTCCACTTTCCAGAGGCTGGCGAGGACCGACGGGCTACCCGCGAAGAGAAACGCCCGGGTCAGCCCGACGAAGTCATCTCCTGCGGGGACATCCGTGAAATAACCGCCTCCCAAAGCCGTCTCACAGGCACTGAGGGTCACCAGCCCCGCTTTCAACCGGAGCTCTAGAATTTCGTGGACTTCGAGTCTCCCGTCTTCGCCCGCGTCTGGCTCCAAATCGATTCCGGAGAGAAGCGGATCGCGCTCGTTCAGATATCCGTGCGTTGCGAGGTGGATCACGTCGTACCGGGCAGCGATGCGCTTGAAGGAGCTTTCCGTCGCTTGCTCTCGGGCAAGCACGACGGAGTGCCCCGCAAATAGGGCGCCCACGCGGCGAGCCTCCTCTTCTCCGAAAGCGAGCCGGGCTCCCGCGGGAGAGACGGCAAGAATCGTCTTGCCCGTCCCGTTTCTCGCTGCGCCGTAGACCAGAGAGGACGCAGCCGGGATAAGGGAGAGGACGTAATCCTCCATGAGGAAGCGAACTTCCCCGCTCCGCGAACGAAGGAGCAGGGGGAACGGCAGGTAGTGGAGAATACCGTGAGGGGCCAGGTAGATCTTCTCGATCTGGCGCAGCCACCCTTCGTCCTCCACCGGTTGGATCAGGATATTTCGAAGGCTTTCCGCGGGAAGTTTCCAGTCGTTCGATGGGGGGCGCGCCACGAGCTCACGCAGAAGCTCCACCTTCGCCTGCAAGCTGGCGGAGTCAAGGGGGACGGTGATCGCGCGGGTCCGTTCCGACGTGAGGACGAACACGGTGAGGGCGTCCTTGTCGATGACGTACTCCAGGAGCGCCGTGTCCACGGGGAGACGGCGCTGAACTTCCTCCGCCGAAGGAACGGTGAGCTCTCGCGCCAACGCGTACTCGGGATCCGTCTTCCTCAGCTCGACGACGAGATCCCGGTACGCGCGCTCCGCCTCCGCGAGCTCCTCCCCGAAGGTCGCAAGAGCTTCCGGCCGTTGCTCTGAAGCGGGTTTCGCCTCCTCTTCCATCAGCGACTGCTGAAGCTTCCGAACACGATCCGAGAGCTCGACCTCCGCCTGTCGGTGAGCCGGGCCGCGGATGGGAGGAAGACCTCTGCGAAGGGTCTCCAGATAACGCCGCGCCCGGAGCTTTTCGGCGTAGAGAAAAGCCTCCGGAGGGGCGCCCATGAGGAGCTGCAGTCGAACGAGGGCGACGTAGACTTCGTATTTGTCTTCGATGTATCCGGCACGGAACTGCTCTTCTTGGAGTCGACCGCGCACGTCCTCGATGGTAGCTGCCGCCAGACGGTACGACGCGAGGGCTTCATGGGGCCGGCCGAGCGCCTCGAGGGCCTGACCACGCCCGTAAGTGGTTCGCCACTCGAGCTCGGGGTTCCGAAGCTCGGTCGCTATTGTGAGGGCCGCTTCATAGGGCTCGAGAGCGGACTCGGAGTTGCCGGCTTCCCGCGTCGCCTCGGCCAGCGCGAGAAGCGCCTGAGATTCGAGCGACCTAGCCTCGATCGCCCTCGCCACCCCGAGAGCCTCGCGCGCTTCGCCCATCGCCTCGGCGAGTCGCCCCTGTTCACGGTACGCGAGGGCGAGCTCGATGAGAGTTGCCGCAACCTGAGCGCGCTCCCCCGAGGCTCGGGCGCTCGCGAGCGCTTCTCCATAGAGAGACAGGGCGCGGTCGAAGCGCTTTCGGCGGAGCTCGAGGTCGCCAAGCGCGATGGAAGCCGTCGTCACGCCTCGCGGGTGCCCGATGCGCAGCGCCTCGTCCATCGCTTTTCGAAAGTCCTGTTCGGCGGAACCCAGGTCACCCAGGAGAACGCGAAGCGAGCCTCGTTGGTGAAGCGCTTCGATACGCTCGCGCTGCGCGCCCGCCAACTCATAAAAGGTCAGGGCTTCCGCGAGCGCGTCCAGCGCCCGGTCGTATTGGCCCATCTCGACCCATGCAGCCCCTTTTCCTCGGAGCCACTCGGCCTCGTCCGCGGTCAGCCCTGCTTCCCGTGCCACCGCCAAGGCTCGGTCGAAGGTCGCGAGTGCCTCAGGGGGGTCGCCGAGGTTGAGGTAGCAGGTCGCCAGGTTTCCCAGGTCTTTGCTCGCCGACGGTTTGAGCTCGAGCCTTTCGCTAATGGCGAGGGCCTGCTGGTAGTACCGGGTCGCCTCGCGGTACTGGCCGAGGAGGAGATGAACCCCGCCGATGTTGCCGAGAGCGTCGCTCTCGCCAGGCTCGAAGCCCTCCTCGCGATGGAGTGCGAGAGCGAGTTGGTACTGTTCGAGGGACCGGCGGTAGTCGCCTCTTTCGTCGTAGACGAGACTGATGTTGTTGAGGACCGCCGCCGCGAGCTGCCGATCGTGGAGCTCCCGCGCAAGCGCGAGGCTTTCCTCGAAGAAGTCCAGGGCGATTGGATAGTCCCCCATCTCCCAGTGCACGAGACCGAGGTGATTGAGCGTCTTTCCGACCTCGATCTTTTCGCCGATCTCCCGTTTCATGCGAAGAGCGGTTCTGAGGAATTCGAGAGCCTTTGGAAAATCTCCGAATCCCTTGTGACAATTGCCGATGAGCCCGAGGGTGACCGCCTCGCCCCTTCGATCGCCGTCTCGCCGGTACAGCTCGAGGGCGCGCTCGAACAGGGGCAGGGCCTCGGAAGGGCCGACCTTGGAATAGAGCTCGCGCGCCTGATCCGAGATCTGCTCCGCTGATTCCGTGGTCTCAGGACCCTGTTGGGCGTCGCGAAGGGGTTCAGGGTCCGGGGACGTGCAGGCGAGCGAACATAGAAGAATCGCTGCCACCGCGGTTCGCCGGCGGATCACCGGTTGCCTCCCGAGCTCTGGTTATGGCTTCGCTCTAACCTCGAATGCGACGGTTTCTGATTTGATCGTTCCCCTGTCGGAAAGATGAGCACGTACCCAAACGTAGTATTTTTCGTTCCCGGCGAGGCTCATGCCGGAAGGAAGCCGAACCTTGGAGTCATCGACTCGGGACTGCCATAGGAGATCGCCCCGGGTTGTCACGAGGTTGATCTCGTAGAAGAGCGCGCCCTCGGCCTCCTCCCATTGAAACTCGAGCCCTTCGTTTGGAAGAACGGCGCCTTCGCGCGGACGAAGGATCTCGAGCGAGGCTTCGTTTCCACCTCTCACCGTGCGTGAATTCCCGCTACCGCCCCCCGATTGATAGAGCCAGAACGCGCCCGTAATCGCGAGCACGACACCTCCCGCCATTGCCCACCGCAGGAGCGGGGCGACGGAGTCCTGAGTACCCATCGCCCGCGCCCTCTTGACGAGCCAATCGGGAGCAGGCTCGATCCCGGTTGCCTCCTGGGCCTTCAGCAGAAAGGCCACCTGAGAGACGCAGACTTCGCAATCCGCGAGGTGAGCTTCGAGCCGATCCTTGTCTCGACCGGCGAGACCAGACTGCGCGTAGGCCGCGATGAGGGTCTCGTCCGGGCAACGCCACGTCCTGCGCTCGATTCGGGTAGAGGTGTCAGTCAACTGGGTCCTCCCCGTGGGGGCCGGAAAGGATGTCATTCGTCCTCGATACACGGACACCGCGCTCGGTTTTCGCGCTCTCGGCATGGAGTGCGGGGCCCGTCATGCGGCGTCGCAGCTCGTCGACGATCTTGCGGATCCTGCGGTCGACGTTTTGCGCGCTCTCCATTCCCGTGAGGCGGGCAATCTGTTCGAGCGTAAGGTCCTGGCCGTACCGTAGACGCAGCAGGAGCCGATCGGCTCGTGGGAGCTCCCGCAGAGCTCGCGCGAGGTGCGCCCGCATCTCGCGCGACATGGCGGCGGCCTCGGCATCGGGCCTCGGGTCAGTCGGTTGCTCGATCGAGACCAGAGAGCCTTGGCGGATACTCAGAAGCCACAGTTGGCGGGGCGCGAGTGCTTTCCTGACTCTTTCAATTCCTTCCGATACGCGCGCCCACGAAAGAGCGGGAAAGCGGGGCTTCAGGTGGAGAAGTGCTGCGTCCGCGCTCATGCCCTGGTCGAAGACGCACCGGAAGAGCTCTTGCTCGAGGAGGGGGAGTCGGGAGATGGCGCGAAAGGGGCGTCTGCGCCCCGATCGCCTCCGATGCCAATCGATCGAGAGGTTCCGCACCACCGCGCTGAGCCATGTCGGGAAGGCCGCCGGGCCGTCCACCCGAAAGCGCCGCAGCCGTCGAAAGCCGTTGCGGCTCAGCTCTTCGCAGACGTAGAGGAAGCACTCGGAAGCATCGTCGGGAGCGCGCTCTTTGGCTCGAATGACGTGAAGGATGAGAGCTGCGTACGCGTCGAGGAACTCTCGCCAAGCCTCGGCCGCGACGGGAGAGGAAAGACGCTCCAGGATCGGCGCGACGCCCGGGCCCTTCATCGAAACCCTCCCCACCCACTGACTCGGCGAGGATAGAGCAAGGCTCGTCGAGAGAGCAAGCTGCGAGATCCGCAGAACGCGGCCGAACCACCCGCACCTGGTCCAGCCGCGTTCGACTGCGCTCAGTTCGTCGTGGAAGGCGTGCCGGCGCGGCTCAAGTCCGGCCTGTGTGCGAGAACGTAAATGGTGCGATGCCGGATTGCGCCCGCCGCCATGTCGACGAGCTCCCGGGCCTCCACCTCGCCGTAGGCTTTCGTCATTGCTTCTCCGGGGGCCATCACCGCGTCCCGCTCGGCCCACTTGTTGAAGCCGCGGACGACCGTCCACACCTGCGCATCCCCGAGAACGCTGATGCGGCGACTCACCGGCGAGGGATCGTGCTTGTCTTCAGCCGCCTTCTGCTTGTCGAGGAACTTTCGATAGCTCCGCGCCATCGAGGGCTCGACCTCTGTACGAACGACGAAGACGAATGCGGCGGGTCCACCTCCAGACGGCGCCGGTCGACTGAGCTCGGGAACCGTGCGGGAGACCCGGGTTTCCGAGGTCTCGACGGCGGAGCTACCCAACTTGTAGATCTTGGCCCCCTCGACGTCGCCATAGGCTTTGGCGAGAATCTGCGGGTTGGTCAGATTGTCATCTAGCTCGCCCCATTTCTTGAAGTTGCGCGCGAAGAAGTAGGTCCTTCCGGGACCTCCCATGGCGAGACTGTACGCTTGCACAGTTCGGCGATCGCCGGTCTTCGCGGCCGCGGCAACCACCTTCTTCACATAGTCCTCGAATTCCACGGTCATCCCCGGCTTCACGGTCACGACGGTGACGGCCGTGAATTCTCCCTCCTGGGCGAAAAGCGGCGTCGCCAGAGCGGCCGCGAGTGTGAGGACGGACAAGAGAGCGATGCATCGTTTCATGAGACCCCTCCTTTGGAACTAGGTCCGGGCAGAAGAAAGCACACTGATGTGGATCGAAAAGTCATCTACTCCCGAACGGAGGGCCTTGTCAAGAGTTGCGTCGGGGCCGTACATTGCCCCTCCATGCTCGCCTTCCCCACCCGCAGGGCGATGACGCTGGCATTCGCCATTGTCCTCGCGGCCCGACACGCGCGGACGCAGGACCGGGAGTGGCGGACCTACGGAGGTGACCTCGCGAGCACCAAGTACTCGCCCCTCGATCAAATCTCGAAGGAGAACTTCGAGAAACTGACCATCGCCTGGCGCTGGAAGTCCGCGGACGGCTTCCTGAGCATGAGTCTGCCCGGGGGAGGGGAGTGGTGGGCGAGCGCGAAACACATCTTCGAGCTTCTCCAGGGTGAGGACCCGAACCGCTGGCGGGACGATGAGCCTCCTACATCCGGAACTTCAAGGCGACGCCGCTCATGGTCGGAGGCGTTCTCTACGTGAACACGCCCGCGTCGGTGGCGGTTGCCATCGATGCCCGCAAGGCCAAGCTCGATTGCCTGCTGGAGGCAGTCGATCGCCGCTTTCAACGTTCTCGCGGTCCGCTGGTGCCAGAAGTGCCGTCCCTTTAAATACAGCTCGTAGGCTTCCAGGTTCTCGGTTTGCCGCTTCGAGGAACGGGCTCTCTTCCCGAGAAGCGTCGGTGCTACCGTTTTGACGATGACCTCCGTGATCTCGTCCTGGATCTCGAACACATCGGCCATCTCGCGGTCGTAGCGCTCCGACCAGATCTGATAGCCGTCCGCCGCGTTGACGAGCTGTGCACTGACCCGGAGCTTCGAGCCCGCGCGCCGGACGCTCCCTTCGAGAACGGTCTGGACGTTGAGCTCTCTCCCGATCTGGCGAATGTCGAGATCGCGGCGGCGATAGCGAAAGGCGGACGTTCGGGAGGCCACCCTCAAGCCGGGCAGCCGAGAGAGCGCGTGGATCAGCTCTTCGGAGAGACCGTCGCTGAAGAACTCGTTCTCTGATGACGAAGCCCGCCACGCCCTGCGTGATCGCGCTGCTCTTTGGCGCGTCGTGCTCGAGCTCGGAACCCCACGAGACGCAGGGCTAGGTGGCAGAGAGCCTCGGCGTCGTCTCGCGTGTGGCCGCCAGGTGGGCCTCGACGTCCTGCGCTTCCCGGCGGATGGCGGCGATCTTCTCGGGCGC
>DATIBD010000051.1:0-5040 GCA_035457705.1 Vicinamibacteria bacterium | reverse complement strand
TCAGCGCCCAGGGCGCCGACGTGGAAATGTCGAGCCCCGGATCCCACGTGGTGGCGACTTTCAAGAGCGGTGGAAACGAGTTCTCGAGCCTCACCCACCTCGACTTCGAGACCGAGGGCATGGTCACCGACAACATCGACGATGAGCTCGTCGATCGCGCGGGAAGCTCGGCCCCGGTCCGTGGCTTCCACGAGCTCCACGTCGACCTCGGCGGGCCGGTCGTCAAGGACAAGTTCTGGTTCTACGGGGCCTACAACTACTTCAAGATCGACAAGATCATCTCGGGCCGCGATCCCGATCTCGCAACCGACGTCGGCATCTTCAACGAGTACACGGCCAAGATTAACTGGCAGATCTCGGAGAAGGACCAGTTCATCGGATTCAGCCACTGGAGCCGCAAGGAGAAACCCTATCGCTCGCTGTCCTCGACGATTCCCGCGGAATCCATCCTCGCCCAGGACAGCTGGAGCTACATCCACAAGGCAGAATGGCAAAGAGTTTGGTCCGATCGCCTGTTTAGCAATATCCTCGTTGGCCACTTTGGGCTGATCTGGCCCATGACGCCGGCGGTGGACCCGTCAAGCAATCCCCCCCGCATCGACACGACCACGAACCAGAGACGAGGTGCCGGTTGGCAGCCGTTCAACTCTCAGCGCTGGAAGCCGCAGAGCACGGGCCAGTTCAACTACTACGTCCCATCGGCCGCCGGAAGCCACGACTTCAAGTTCGGGTATGAGTACGTGATCGACAGCTACCGCTTCGGTGCCAACACCAACTCGGGCGCCATCTGGTACCGGGATTCGAGCGCGCTCGGACCCTGCAGCCCCTGCGCTAGCGGCCAGCTCGGAAGGGTGAACCAGATCCGCTTCTACAACACGCCCACGTCGCCCGACGACCGGAATGCCCACACCGATCTCTATTTCCAGGACGTCTGGTCCCCGAACAATCGGTTGACGCTGACCCTCGGCGTGCGCTACGGGCGCCAGCACATGTATTACCTGGACGATTCAGCGGAGCCGCTTCTGACCGAGTTCTTCGACCCCTTCACTGTGACGAGCGAGACGGCCGTGGACTTCAACACCTTCGCTCCCCGCGTCGGCGGGACCATCGACCTCACCGGACGGGGGAAGAGTGTTCTCAAGGCGTATTACGGCCGGTACTACTCCAATGCCACGACGATGAGCTCCGGAATCAATCCGGTGGGCAACTCGTTCCTGACGTACCAGTTTCTCGATCCCAACGGAAACGGGCTCTACGACGGGGAGCAGGAGCTCGGTGAGTTCGTGGGCGGAGGCGGCGGCGCCGCCGGCCAGGTGATCGATCCGGATTTGAAGAACATGTACGTGGACGAGTTCTCGTTCTCGGTCGAGCACGAGATCCGGGCGGATACCGGGGTTCGTTTCTCGTACGTGCGAAAGCAGATCCGGGACAGCTGGGTCCACATGCAGGCTCCGTACTATTACGCGGTGAATCTCGCCCGGACGACGGAGAAGCTCACGCAAAACGTCGACGTTCCTTGCCCCGACTGCCCGGCGGGCTTCGAAGGCAGCACGCTTCACCTGCGGACCCTTCCACCGGGTGCTCCCGTCGACGATCTTAGAATCGCCCAGGCCCCGGACGCGGACGGCGACTACGACACGATCCAGTTCGCACTCAACCGGCGCTTCAGCCAGAACTTCTTCCTGAACGCAAACTTCGATTACCAGTGGCGGCGCGAGCTGCGCTCGCCCGGGGCGGTATCCACGAGCCCGCTGGTGGCAGACCCCATCATTTACCGGTGGGATCCCGAGTACAATCGGGACGTGGGCATCCTTCAGAACAGCACGTACTACGGATTCAAGGTGGGAACGCGGTATGAGGCCGGGCACGGTCTCGGTCTCGCCGGGACTTTCCGCTTCCAGAGCGGCTTTCCCTGGGCGCCCATCGCCAACCTGAATCTCCCCGAGGTCGGGAACGTCGACGTCTTCCTCGAGAACATCGAGAACAACCGCTCGGAAAACGTGGCCATCCTCGACATCCGGGTCGACAAGGCGTTCAACTTCGGGGGCAAGTACACGGCCAGTGTGATGGCGGACGTCTACAACTTGCTCAACACCAACGCGGAGACGAACTTCATCCTGAACACCGGTTCCGACTACCGGAACATCATCGAGTGGATCGGAGGTCGCACGCTGAAGATCGGCCTGCGGTTCCAGTTCTAAGTTCGGAAGATAGGAGCCGAAGCGAGCGATGCCCGCTTCGGCTCCTTTTTCGTCTCGCTCCTCCCCTTCCGCCTGCCGCTGCGCGCTGGAAAGCGACAACCCAGAATCCTAAACTAACGCCGTGCCGGCATATCGCCTCGTAATCACCGCCGCGGTGCTCTCGCTCCTCGCCGGATGTGGTCCGCGCCGAGAGCCCGTCCAACGCATCGTGCTCGTCACCATCGACACGATTCGCCCCGATCGGATGGGCTTTATGGGATCCGACGTCGAGACGCCGAATCTCGACCGGCTGGCTCGCTCCGGCGCCATCTTCACCCAGGCGATCACCTCCGCACCCATTACGCTTCCCGCCCACGCTTCGATCCTGAGCGGCCTTTACCCGAGCTCTCATGGCATCCGTTTCAACGGAATCTTTCGCCTATCCGACGACGTGGAAACGGTCGCCGAGACTCTGAAGGACCGGGGCTATGCGACCGGAGCTTTCGTCGGCGCCTTCGTGCTCGATCGGCTCTTCGGTCTCGAACAGGGCTTCGACGTCTACGACGACGAGTTCCCCAACGAGAACACCAACGCCCCGATGCAATTCGCCGAGCGCCGCGCCGAGGAAGTCGTCGCGCGCGCCCTGGACTTCATCGAAGCGCACGAGCGCGATCCGCTCTTCGTCTGGGTCCACGTTTACGACCCTCACTTGCCGCACAATGCGCCGTCGGCCTACGCCGAGCGCTATCCCGGACGCGCCTACGACGCCGAGGTGGCCTACACCGATGCCTCTCTCGGCCCGCTGTTTGATGCAATGGACGACAGAGCCGCGATAATCGTGATCGGCGATCACGGCGAAGGCCTCGGCGACCATGGCGAGTCGACGCATACGCTTTTCGTTTATGACTCGACGATGAAGGTACCATTCATCCTGAAAGCCCCGGGAGTGCCTGCCGGGGCCCGGGTCGAAAGCCAGGTCCGTTCCATCGACGTCGCTCCCACGATTCTGGAGCTGGCGGGCATTTCCCCCAGGGGAAAGTTGGACGGAGTCAGCTTGCTGGACCGGTTGGGCCCGGGGACCGCGGAGGATCTGTCGGCCTACGGCGAGACATTCGGCACACTGTACCAGTTCAACTGGAGCGAGCTTCGGTTCCTGCGAAGAGACGGGTTCAAGTTCATCGAGGCTCCGCGCCCCGAGCTCTACGATCTCGGGGCGGATCCCGAGGAGGCGAACAACCTCTGGACCGAGAATCCGCCCGAGGTGGGAAGAAGACTTCGCCGGGAGCTCGATGGGATCGCAAAGTCCGAAAGCCGGGCGTCGGCAACGCCCGTGGACGAAGAGACAAAGCGGCAACTCGAAAGCCTGGGTTACGTCGCCTCGGCCCCACAGAGACAGCCGGGCGGCGGTCTTCCGGATCCGAAGGATCGGGTCGAGATCTTCGACCGCATACAGGAGCTGCTCGCTCCCGGCGTCTCGGCCGAGAGGCAAATCCAGGGCTTGCGAGAGATCCTAGCGCTCGAGCCCGGGAACATCCTGGCGCAGAAGCGCATTGCGGGCGTGCTCGCCCACGAAGGGCGATTGGAGGAAGCAGTACTCGAGCTCGAGAAGCTCTATCGAATCGCCGAGTTCGAAACCAAAGACTGGGAAAATCTTATCTCGGCTCTTCTCCTCCTGAATCGCACCGAACAAGCACTGGCGCTCACCGGGCAGGCTCTCACGGAGTTTCCTCGTTACCGGGAGCTCCAGGTCCTGAGAGGCGAAGCACTGGAACAGAGCGGGCGGCTCGAGGATGCGCGGGGCGCGTACACGAAAGCGATCGAGCTTCGCCCGGAAGGCACTGAGGACTACTGGCGTCGTGGTGCGGTTGCGCACAAACTCGGAGACCTGGAGGGCGCCGAGCGCGATTTCAGGGAGTCCGTGGCGCGCGATGCGCAGTTTCAGGAGGCACGCCTCGCACTCGCCCGACTCCTCACCGAGACGGGCCGCCCGGTGGAAGCCATCGACCTTTTGGGCGAGGCGACGAACGCGAGAGCCAAGACGACGCTCGCCGAAGCGGTTCTCGCCCTGGGTAGGTATGAAGAAGCGAGAGCCCATCTCGAGGAAGCGCTGCAGCTCGATCCGGACAATACGCGTGCCCTCATACTTCTTGGCCCAATCTACGGGCGCGCTGGCGAGCTGGCGCTCGCGGCGCGCACCCTGGAGAGAGCCGTCTCGCTCGGAGAATCGAGCCCGGAAGTTCGCCGGAACCTCGCACTCGTCTATTTGCAGCAGGCAAAGGTAGATGCCGCGCTCGCGCAGCTCAAGCAGGCGGCCGATGACGCTCCCCGAGAGCCCTCCATTTGGTTCAGCCTCGGGAACACATATCTCCGCGCCAGGAAGGCCACGAGCGCCGTGGAGGCGTTCGAGAAGGCTCTCGCGCTTCGTTCCGAATGGCCCGAGGCGACCTTCAACCTGGCCCTCGCCTATCAAACCGCCGGTCAGCCGAGTAAAGCGGCCGATGCCTATCGACGATTCCTCTCGAGCCAAGGCTCCGCGGATCCGGAGAAACGAGCCGAGGCGGAAGAGCGCCTCGCGGCACTCGAGAAGCGGTAAGTCTTACCGCATGATCCCCTCGAGCCCCTCTTTCAACAAGACGATCCGGTCGGCGGTGAGATCGGAGTAACTCTGTACTAGTCCCGAAGGCCAGCGAATTTCGAGCCGGTCGATCCGATCGGCGATTCCCAGACCGAAATGGATTCGCAAATCGTGCATCGACAAGTAGCTGTAACCGCAACGGAGCTCGTCGATCTGCTCGTTGTCGCCCGCGTCGACTCGGACCCTCGCCCCGATGCCGTCTCGATTGGAGGCTCGACCCACCAG
>DATIBD010000050.1:0-11089 GCA_035457705.1 Vicinamibacteria bacterium | reverse complement strand
CCATCTTCTGCTCAAGGTACGGCTGGATGTCGCCTCGTTGACTTCACCGTCCGTCAGGGCGTTGTCCTCTGCTCGGCAGGTCGCACGAAGCCGGTTGGCGTAGACGCCGTAGAAACGGACCAGGTGTTTTTTCGGCTCGGGGATATGGATGAGGACACGGGCCAAGAACTCGAGGGGGTTGACGAGAGCCTCGTCGTCGAGGTCTTGAGGAGCCTTGGGCTCGTAGACGAAAAGCTGGGAGTGCGGGTGATAGCGGAGGCGGGAGAGGTTCACCGGGGGTCGCATCAAGTAGCAGGCGAGCTTGTGGAGGCCCTCGGCATCGCTTGGGTAGACGGTGGTCCGGTTGTGAACACCGAAGCCTGAGTTCCTTCAGGACAGGAGAAGCTCGATGCGCTCCTGGGTGATGAGGTCTCGGTCTCGAAGAAGCCCGAGGACTTTGTGCCGGAAGAGGAGCTACGGAGCGGACCTTGAGCCCTCGCCCGTCGTGGAGCAGCACGGTCGCCCGGTCGAAGTCGAGGCTCTCGGTCAAGAGCCGCGGGACAGTGTCGAAAAGCTCGTCTCGTCCCGGATCCGGCAGAAGTGGTTGCTGACCTCGTTCAGGGCCGCGAGCTGGCGGTTGGCGTACTCGACTCGCTCCAGGTCGCTTCCGCCGGCCGGAACGGCCATGCTCGAGAGCCGCGTGGATGGCGAGTTCGAGATCGGCGGTCTTCACCGGCTTGGTGAGAATGGAGTGGGCGCCGAGCCGAATCAGCTCGCGCGCGGCCGCCGGGTCCGCGGACTTCGGCGCGACAATGAGGATCGGAGCGTCCGGGCATGCAACGCGGATCTTCGAGAGCGTTGCGAGCTCGGCGGCTCCGAGAGCCTCTACATCCCAGACGACGACGTCCGGCGGTGAGGCTCGAATCTCCTCAGGAATCGCAGCGACGTCACGGACCCGGAACCCTCGGGCGCGAAGCCGGCGGGCGAGCGGGGGCGTCGATCCCGACCCGGCTTCCAGCCAAAGCACGTCGATAGGCGCCATCGAGTATCTCTCCGAGGACTCGAAGAGATATTAGTCAGGACGGCGTGGAAAACCGAAGGTCGAGGCACGCGCTTGACGTTACTCCGTCCGGACGGAGTTGAACTCTCCTCGGTGTGGGTGCCGGTGCAGGCAGCGTGATTACTTGTGGATCACGATGCTCCCGCCGCCAAGGGCTTGGGTGTAGGAGGAGTCGACATCGTCGGGACCAGGTGCGTTGTCGTACACAACTGTACCCCCGGACTTGTCCCAGATCTTGATGCGGAACTTGTCTACTCCACCGCCCCCGACAGCTTGCCCGTCTCTGGCCGTCAGCAGGAATCCGTAGTCGCCCGAACCGCTGATGGTGCCCGACCCCTTGTACTGAGCCTTCGCGCCCGCCACGACCAGCCAATCGTACTTGCTGCTGTGGAAGTTAAGGCTCGCGGCGTGGAACTGGAATTCCGTGCTCCCGGTGGGGACCGTCGTCCCAGGCTTGTACTTCGAGACAAAACCGAAGTTCGCCTTTCCGGTGAGACTCGGTTCCGGAACGTACGCTCCGAGGGGTGAGTTGATGAAGCCGCCTCCGGTCACGAAGCCTCCATTGGGGTCATAGATGACGACGTATTCAAAGTTGGCGCTGGCTCGGCCGGTATCGTCATCGCTGACCGCGACGCCGACGGTGTAGACACCGGGGGCGGTGTAGCTGTGCGTGGCGGTGCAGGAAGCGGTCCCCGAGACGGTCGTAGCGGGCGAGCCGTCGTCCCACGAGAACGTGCACGTATGGGTATCCTGCGTGCCGACGTCCGTGAACGTCGCGGTCACGCCCGCAGGATTTCCCAACGCCAACGGGCCGGTTGGTCCGCTGAGGGAGGTGATGACGGGCGGCGCGTTGTAGACCAAGATCCCCGCCTCTTCATAGTCGCCGCCCCCATCCTTGTCGGAGACGGTAACGGCGATGTTGTAGGCGTCCGAGGGGGTGGCGGTTGGGTCGTCGTCGAGGTATTGATGCGACGCAGAGAAGCTGCCTTCGCCCCCTCCCAGGGTCAACGTGGTCGGTGAGCCCTCTCCCCAATTGATGACCACGGTCTGGGTGTCAAGGATGCCCGGATCGTGGACGCTTGCCGACAGCATCACGATGCCGTTTTCGTCGATGGCGGCTGCGCTCAGGCTCAAGGTCAGAGCGGGCGGCACGTTGTGCACGATGAGATCGAAATCCACGCTGGAGCTGGCTCCCTGGCTGTCGGTAGCGGTGATCGTGACGATCTGACTCTCCACGGGTCCGTCTTCGGTCGGGAACGACCAGGTCCAGGTGCCCGTGGTCCCGCCGGCGGGTTCAACAATGCCGATCGATGCGGTAAGAGACAGGTCCTCACCCGGATCCGAAAAGCTGCCCATGTTGTACGCGACCGCCCCCTCGGGCACGGCGACCTCGGGGCTATCGGCGGTGACCGTCGGCGCGACGTTCAGGTTCAGCACCCACACATCATTGAAGTCCGTTCCGTTGGGTGGGGACACAAAGCGGTTGTGTCCAGTGGTGATGACCATCCGATTTCGGGACGGTGAGTAGCCTGCCGCGAACCGGAATCGGCCGAGCGGGAGCGCTCCCGAAGGAGTGAGCTCACTCCACTCCGGCGTCCCGCCCAGGCCGTTGGCGTGCGTAAGCACCCAGACGTCATTGAAGAACGCCAAGAAGTTCGCGCAGCTGTCGAAGGAAACCCCACCGAAGACGGTCATTCGGTTCGACGAAGGATCATAGACGGCGGAATGACCGCTGCGCGCCGATGGCGGGGTGCCCAACGGGCTCAACTGGCGCCACTGAGGAGAGCTCCCCGTGCCATTGGCATCACTCAGCACCCAAACGTCGTTAAACGTTGTCGTCGCGGGTGAGCAAGTACCCCCCCGGTGTCCCCCGAATACCACCATTCGATTCGCGTTGGCGTCGTACACGGCCGTGCCGCCCTGTCGCGGCAAAGGAAGCGGTCCACTGGGGGAGAGAAACATCCAGCTCGGGGATCCCATGCCGTTTGGGTTGATCAGCAACTCGACGTCATTTCGGTCGTTGTTGTTGAACGGCAGGGTGCCCCCGAAAACGATCATTCGGTTACTGTTAGGATCGTAGACGGCAGTGTGTAGCTCTCTACCAAGAGTAGAGTGCACGTTTGAGGAGGGTAGGGTGAACCACTGAGGCGATCCAACCATTCCGTTGGCGTTCGTCAGGTACCACGCGTCTTTGAAGCCAGGAGAACAGTGGGCAAAGCCTGAAAGATCCCCGCAACCGCCGTGGAGGATGGCTCGGTCGTTCCACGAATCGTAGACCAGAGTGCCCATGAGTCTTCCAACCGGCCCGACGGTCGTCCTGAGCTGAACCCAGTTCGGTACGCCGGAAGTGCCGCTTGCGTTCTCGAGCACCCAGACGTCGGCTGGGTGAGGGTGCACTCCGAACTCTCCGGAAAACAGAATCAGGCGGTCGTTGATTTCGTCGTAAGCGTACATCGCACCCGACCGAGGCGTCGGCGGGGTGCCGGTTGGAAAGAGCTGGGCCCACCCCTGGCCCAGGACGGTATCTGAACCGAGGAGGATCAGGAACACTGCAAGCCACAGGATAGGGCGTCCGACGAAATGACGAACTCTCATTGTTGGCCTCCGTGCGGGCAGAGCAACTCAGGTCGTTGATAGAGGACACTTTGACAAGTGTCATTGCTGCAGCGTCACCACGATCTCGAACGGCATCCGGAACCGCCCCAGCGAAAGCTTCTTCCCCTTCGCCTGATTCTTGTACAGCTCCGCGACGGCCCCGGCGGGGGCCGTCAACGTGCGCGTCGACGAGACGTCACCGCTCGCCGGGACGGCCTGCTCGAACTGAAGCTCGAACGCCGTGTAGCGAAAGTCCCGCGAAAGGCTGAAGGCCAGTATCACCGGTGTCGTCGTGGGGGACATGTTCTGGAACAGCTTGTCCGCGATGATCCGCACATCGGTCACGAGGTTGGCTTCGCAAATATTGAGTATGCCGTCCTGGCCGAAGGCATCGTCCACCACGCAAGGAGCGTTTCGCACGATAGCGTCCGCGAAATCGAGAACGATCTTGCGGTCGACGAATTGGCTTTCACAGGCGCTGTCGCGGCCGTCGGTCCTCAGGAAGAATCGACCGTTGGTGTTGTCGGCGTGCCCGATGACGCAGAGCTCGGAGTCGTTGTAGGCGGAAGCGGAGGTCAAGCCGAGTCCGTCACTGCGGATCTTGTTGCCTCCATCCGTGAAGACCGCTTCCACAGGAATCAACGACGCCAGCGAGTTGCCCTTCTCCGTCACCGCGAAGAGCTCGGTTCCCTTGCCGCGCCGTCCACCGGACAAGACCTCGATGTCGAACTTGGCGATGACGGCGGTATCGGCGATGTCGATGTTGGCGAGGAGCTCCGTCGAGCTCACGAACGTCGTTTGTTTGACCCCGATGCCGCCCGGGTCCTGGGTCCCCGAAACAAAGAAATTTGACTTGGCTCCGTTCTTGAATCCGCTTCCGCGGATGGTGACATTGAGGTTCACCGTCCCCTGGGGCGCGGAAGGAGGATCGGCGGTATCGACCTTGATCGCCTGGGACCAGGCCCAGGGAGCAATCGACAGAACGAAGAGAGCAACCCAGAACGCTTTCCGATTCATGGCACCCCTCTCGGAGCTCGGCCCCTGGGGCGTGACTCCCCAAAAAAGTCCGTTCGGCCTAGTTACACGGACTCCGATCACGATTTTCCAGACCAACCGACGAACGTTCCTACATCCTCCCCACCAGAACGAAGGCCGACCAGAAGTAAGGGTGGCTGTACCGGCCGCCCGATTTCTGCATTGCCCGCTGGGCTTGCGCGAGCGACTCGGCCATCTCGGCCCGGCCGTGCCCACGATAGAAGGCCTCCATCAGCTCGAACGTCGAGCGGTCGTCCACTTTCCAGAGGCTCGCCAGGACCGACGTGCTTCCCGCGAACAGAAACGCGCGGGTCAACCCCACGAAGTCATCTCCCGCGGGGATCTCCGTGAAATAGCCGCCCCCGAGAGCGGTTTCACAAGCGCTGAGCGTGACCAGTCCCGCTTTCAATCGAAGCTCCAGGATCTCGTGGACCTCGAGCCGGCCGTCTTCCCCCGCGCCTGGCTCCAGATCGATTCCCGAGAGAAGAGGATCGCGCTTGTTCAGGTATCCATGCGTTGCAAGGTGGACCAGGTCATATCGAGCGGCGATGCGTTTGAAGGAGCTCTCCGTCGCCTCCCTGCGGGCGAGCACCAGGGAGTCGTTCGGAAAGAGAGCTCCGACGCGGCGGGCTTCCTCTTCCCCGAAAGCGAGCCGTGCGCCAGCGGGGGAGACGGCAAGAATCGTCCTATCGGTCCCGTTTCGCTCCGGGCCGTAGACCAAAGCGGAAGCAGCCGGCAGATAGGAGAGAACGTAGTCCTCCATGAGATAGCGAGCGTCCTCGCCCGTCGAGCGTACGAGCACGGCGAAAGGCACATAGTGGAGAATCCCGTGAGGCGCCACGTAAAGCCGGCGCACCCCCCGAAGCCAGCCCGCGTCTTCGAGGGGCTCGATCAGAATCCTGCGCAGGCTCTCCGCCGGCAGTTTCCACTCCTTCGAAGGCTCGCGGGCCACGAGCTCGCGCAGAAGCTCGACTTTCGCCTGCAAGCCCGCCCCGCCTACTGGGACGGTGATCGCGTGAGCTCCTTTCGACGTGAGGACGAATATGGCGAGAGCGTCTTTGTCGATGACGTACTCCACGAGCGCCGTGTCCGCGGTGAGATGGCGCTGAACCTCCTCCGCGGAGGGAACGGCGAGCTCACGCGCCAGGGCGTACTCCGGATCCGTTCGACGCAGCTCGACGACGAGATCCCCGTACGCGCGCTCCGCCGCCGCGATCTCCTCCCGGAAAATAGCCAGGGCTGCGCCTCGTTGTTCGGAAGCGGCTTTCGCCTCCTCGTCGACGAGCGCCTGCTGGAGTTTCCGGATGCGATCCGCAAGCTCTACCTCCACCTGTCTCTGCGCGTGGCTTCGGATCGGAGGTGCGCCTCGGCGAAGGAGCTCCAGATAACTCCGCGCGCGCAGCTTCTCCGCGTAAAGGAAGGCTTCGCGAGGCTCGTCCAGAAGGAGCTGCAGGCGAACGAGGGCGACGTAGACTTCATATTTGTCTTCGATGTAGCCGGCACGAAACCGCTCTTCCTGGAGTCGGCCGCGCACGTCCTCGATGATCTCCGCCGCCGTCCGGTAGGAGGCGAGCGCTTCCCGGAGCCGGCCAAGTGCCTCGAGGGTCTGCCCGCGTCCGTAGGCGATCCGCCAGTCGAGCTCCGGGTTGCGCAGGTCGGCGGCGACCGCCATCGCCGATTCATAGGGTCCGAGCGCCGATTCGGAGTTGCCTCCCGCCCGGGTGGCCTCGGCGAGCGCGAGAAGCGCCTGAGACTCGAGCGACCTCGCCTCGATGGCCCTCGCCATCCCGAGAGCCTCGCGCGCTTCTCCCACCGCCTCGGTGAAGCGTCCCTGCTCGCAGTAGGCGAACGCAAGCTCGATCAGAGTGGTCGCGATCTGCGCGCGTTCGCCGGCGGTCCGTGCGCTCGAAAGCGCCTCTCCATACAGAGACACCGCTCGATCGAAGCGCTTTCGGCGGAGCTCCAGCTCCCCGAGAGCGATGGAGGCGACGGTCACCCCGCGCGGATGTCCGATGCGCCGCGCCGCTTCCATCGCCTCTCGAAAATCTCTTTCCGCGGAGCCGAGGTCGCCCAGAAGGATGTGCACCGAGCCTCGTTGCTGGAGCGCCTCCGTGCGCTCGCGTTGCGCGCCGGCGTCCTCATAGAAGACCAGGGCCTGCCGCAGCGCGTCGAGGGTCCGGTCGTACCGGCCGAGCTCGAGCCACGCAGCCCCTTTTCCGCGGAGCCACTCCGCCTCGTCGATCGTGAGGCCCGCGTCGCGCGCGGCCGCCAGGGCCCGGTCGAAGGTGGCGAGCGCTTCCTGGGGATCGCCGAGGTTGAGATAGCAGGTCGCCAGGTTCCCGAGGTCCTTGCTCGTCGAGGGCTTGAGCTGCAGGCGCTCGCTGATGGCGAGCGCCTGCTGGTAGTAGCGAATCGCCTCGCGGTAGTGGCCGAGCAGAAGGTAAACGCCGCCGATGTTGCCGAGAGCGTCGCTTTCTCCGGGCTCGAAGCTTTGTTCCCGATGAAGCGCCAGAGCGAGCTGGTACTGCTCGAGAGAGCGTCGGTAGTCGCCCCTTTCGTCGTAGACCAGGCTGATATTGTTGAGAACCGCCCCCTCGAGCTGCCTGTCTTTCAGCGTCCTCGCGAGCGAAATGCTCTCTTCGAACCGGTCGAGAGCGGCGGGATAATCTCCCATCTCCCAGTGCACGAGCCCGATGTGATTGAGAGTCTTTCCTACCTCGATCCCATCGCCTATCTCCCGTTTCATGGTCAGCGCTGTCCCGAGGTAGTCGAGAGCCTTCTTGAAATCGCCGAATCCCTTGTGGCAATTGCCGATGAGCCCGAGAGTGACGGCTTCGCCGCTCCGATCTCCATCTCTTCGATAGAGTTCGAGGGCGCGCTCGAAGAGGGGCAGGGCCTCCGAGGGACCCTCCCGGGAGTAGAGATCCCGTGCCCGGGTCGAAATCTGCTCTGCGGATTCGCTGGAGCCGGACTCCGCCGGCTCGTCGAGAGAAGGTGGAGGCTCCTCGGGAGTGCAGGCGAGCGAGGACAGAAGGATCGCCGTCCCCGCCGCTCGCGAGCGGATCACCTGTTCCTCCTGAGCTCTGGGGCTATGGCTCCTCGCTCACCTCGAAAGCGATGGCCGCTGATTTCAGCGTGCCCCTCTCGGACAAAGGAGCGCGGACCCACACGTAATACCTTTTGTTGGGAACGAGCCGCACCTCCGCGGGAAGCCGTGCTTCGGTCTCCTCGAATCGAGATTGCCAAACGAGATCGCCCTCGGCGGTGACCAGGTTGACCACATAGAACAGTGCGTTCTCTGCTGGCGCCCACCGGAACAAGACTTCGCCACCGGGAACAACGGCGCGTTCGCGCGGGGAGAGGAGCTCGAGCGACGCATCGCTTTCGCCCCGCAGAGTCCGCACCGTCTCGGTGCCTTCCGTTCGTAAGAACCAGAGGGCTCCCGTCATGGCGAGGACGAGGCTTCCGGCGACGGCCCAACGCAAGAGAGGTGGGGGGGAGTCTTCCGTGCCCAACGCCTGCGCTTTCTTCAGGAGCCACTCGGGAACGGGCTCGATCTCAGTCGACTCCTGGGCGCTTACGAGGAAAGCCACGTGGGAAAGGCAGGAGTCGCATCCGGAGAGATGGACTTCGAACCGGTCCTGATCGCGCCTCGCGAGGCGGGACTGCACGTACGCCGCGATCGTCGTCTCCTCCGGGCAGCGCCAGGAGCGGTTGGCTCCGAACGACGTCTCAACCACCTGGCTCCTCCCCGTGGGGGTCGGAAAGGACTTCATCTGTCCCCGATACACGGACACCGTTCTCGTTTTTAGCGCCTACCCTTCCCGTCATTCGCTGGCGCAGATCGTCAAGCACTTTGCGGATTCTGCGATCGGCGCTTTGCGCGCCGTCCATTCCGGTGAGACGCGCGATCTGATCGAGAGTCAAATCGTGATCGAACCGAAGTCGCAGGAGCAACCGGTCGACGCTCGGCAGCTCTTTGAGAACGCGAGCGAGGATCGCTCGCATCTCGTTCGACGCCGCGAGGATCTCCGGGTCGGGCCCGGGATCGGCCGGCTGCTCGATGGACACCAGAGAACCTTGACGGATACTGAGAAGCCAGAGCTGCCGCGGCGCCAGTGCTTTCCTGACCCTCTCGATCCCTTCCGACACGCGCGCCCACGAGAGAGCGGGAAAGCGGGGCCGGAGATGGAGAAGGGCAGCCTCCGCGGTCATTCCCTGGTCGAAGACACAGCGAAAGAGCTCTTGCTCGAGGAGGGGAAGTCGGGAGATTGCGCGAAAAGGCCGTCTCCGTCCCGAACGCTTCCGATGCCAATCGATCGTGAGATTCCGCACCACGGCCGTGAGCCAGGTGGGGAAGCTCGCCGGGCCGTCCACGCGGAAGCGCGAGAGCCTCCGAAAGCCTTTGCGGCTCAGCTGCTCACAAACGAAAAGGAAGCACTCGGAAGCGTCATCGGGGTCGCGCTCTGCGATGCGGATGGCGTGGAGAATGAGGGCCGCGTATGCGTCGAGGAAGTCCCGCCAAGCCTCTGCTGCACCAGGGGATGAAAGCCGCTTCAGGATCGGAGCGACGTCTGGGCCCTTCATGAAACCCTCCCTGCGGATTCGCTCCTCCCGCGAGCGGCGAGAATAAGCGAGTTTCGAGAGGGGGGCAAGTTGACCGGTTGGCGAAGAGCGGCTGGACGGCACCGCTGGCCCAGCCGGCAGAACGAGCTCTGATCCGTTGGTCGTCGAGGGCGTTCCCGTGCGGCTGAAATCAGGCCGTCGGGCGACCCCGCAGCCATGTCGGTGGGCTCGCGAGCTTCCGCCTCGCCGTACGCCTTGTTCAGAGCTGCCCCGGCGGCCACCCCGCGTCCCGCTCGGGCCACTTGTCGAAGTAACGGACCGCGGAATAGATTTGCGCGTCTCCGAGAACGCTCACGCGGCGGCTCACCGGCGAACGATCGTGCTTGTCCTTGGCGGCCTCAGTTTGTCCAGGAACTTCCGAACGTTCTTCCTTGAGGCTCGACCTCGGTCCGGACGACGAATGCGTAAGCCGAGGGCGCGCTGGACGAACCTTCTTGACTGGGGAGAGATCGGTAAGGGTTATATCTGTCTACGAGGCCGAGCCCGCGCTCGTGCAGGGGCGACGGCATTGATCTATGATTAAAGGCGTCGAACCGCCCATCTCCGCGATATGCCGACTCTGGACCCGTCTCTTCGCGATCGGAAACCTGCGGGATTCATAGGCTCGCTCGCGGATACCCCTCTCGCCGAGGTCTTCCGGCGCATCGTTACCGAAGAGCGAAGCGGAGACCTCCAGGTCACCACACCCGAAGCCATCAAGACCATCTACTTCGACCGCGGGTTCGTCGTGTTCGCCTCGAGCAACCGGAAGCGGGGTCGCCTAGGGGAGAGCATGATCGAGTCCGGGCGAATCTCTCCCCTGGAGTTCGCCGCTGCGAGCGAGCTCATGAAGGCATCGCGCATCAAATTCGGGAAGGCGCTGGTGAGCTCCGGAATCGTCTCGGAGGAAGAGCTGGGGCACTACGTCGCCGCCCAGGCGAACCGCATCGTGCTTCCCTGTTCTCCGCCAAGCGCGGCATGTACAGCTTCGACGAGCGGCCGACCGTGATTCCCATGGACCTCCGGGTGAGCCTCTCGGTCTATCGGATCCTGATGGAAGGCATCCGCCACATGACGAGCAAGAGGCTGGTTCTCGCCGGTCTTCCCTCGCTCGACGGCGACGGCGAGGTCGTCGACCAGCCTCCGTTCGCGCTCGACCTCGACGCACTTCGGCCGGTGGAGCGAAGAGTCTTGAAGGCGGTGAGCGATGGCGCGACGGCCATACATACGGGTCTTGATCGACAGAGTGGGCGGCGACGAGGGCGTGATGCTACGCGCGCTCTACGGGCTTCTCGCTGCCTCGGTCCTGGAAGTGAAGTCCGGGGAACCGAAGCGGCCCATCAGCGTTCAATTCGAGACGGGAACGTTCGTTCTCTCCGAGATCAGTCAGAACGTTGCCGCGCCCGTGCCTCCCTCTCCTCCACCCCCGCCCGCCCCGAAGCCAGCTCCCCGGACGTCCGCGCCCGAGCCCACGACGGCGCCGAGGCCGATCGCCCGGGAGCCGTCGCGGACATTGACACCGACGCTGCCACCAGTCGACGAGGCTCACTGGTAGGGAATTCTAACCGAGGCGGTTCCCGAGAGGGGACAGGAGCTGCGGGTCGAGGCGGAAGACTGGAAGTTGGTCGGGTTCGGTGTGACCTGTGGAGGGGGAAGTGGGACACGGGAGTGGGGGTGATGGAGCCTGGGACGAGGGGGAGCGGGCAGAGATCGCGGGTCGAACCAACGGGTTGGTGTTTCTAAGGACCGAGGCTCAGCTCGGAGGAGCTCGGGAGCGAGCTGTGTGGTCGAGGTGGTCGAGGATTTTGCGAATGA
>DATIBD010000049.1:0-3644 GCA_035457705.1 Vicinamibacteria bacterium | reverse complement strand
CGTTTGGATCGTGGATGACGCCAATCCTTTTCAGTCCCCGGGTGCGCGCGAGGTAGCGGAGCATGACGCGCGATTCGCCGTCGTAGCGAGGGTAGGACGTGAAGACATAACGCTCGCCTTCCACCGTCAGCAGTGCGGTGTGAGGGAAGAGGTAGGGGACCTTCCGTTCCATGGCGTAGGCGCCTATCGGCACGGAAGCGGGGCCGCCGAAGTTGAAGAGCAGGAAGACGCCGTCTTCTTCGACCAGGCGGCGCACGTTTCGAAGCCCATCCCCCACGGGGTCCTCGGTTCCTCGCGGATAGCCCTTCTCCACGAGCTTCCGACCGTGGATGCCTCCTCGGGCGTTCACTTCCGCGATAAGGACCCTCATTCCCAGGTTCTCCTCGTCGACGGCGAACGATTGGGCCGGCCCCTCCATCCCCACGAGGATGGCGTCAGCGGTGACCCCCTGAAGCGCGAGCCAAAGAATGGGTGCGAGCATGAATAACTCTAAAGGCCGTCTATCTCTTGCTTCAACCCGCCGAGCTCCGACCGCGAATCTTCGAGCTCAGTCCGGGCCTTGCCCAATCGGTCGCGCTCCGATCGAACGAAGCGGGTATAGGGTGCGACCGCGTCTTCGATCCGCGAAAGACTCGCCGTCATCTCCCGCTCGAACTGCTGGCGCAGCGACCCCATGAGCTGTTCTCGGACCTCCGCGACCTTCGCGTTCAGCTCGCGGCGAGCTCTCCGCCTCTTAGCGGGCAATACGAGCAGCCCGACGATCGAGAGAGCCCCCGCAGCGAGAATGCCGGTGACGTCGGCTGCGGTCGAGGTCGCGATGAGGCTCACGAGCGTTCCCAGGCCCACGGCGCCCACTTCCAGGAGCGCCGTGCTTGCGACGGCGGCCTGCACCGAGTCGGCAAGGCGGGTCGACTCCCGTTCGCGGTCGTAGCCCTCGACCGCTCGTCGTGCCGCGGCTCCCACCGAGTCGAGCAAACGTTTCCGATCCTGTTCGAACGTCGTCGGGAGGTGTCCGATGAGACGGCCCTCGCGCGCAGTTCGGCGTTTCTCCAGATGCGTCATCACGGCCTTCCACTGGCGTAGCTCGCTTTCGACCATCCAATCGATCACGGCCTCGGTCCGCCTCTCCACCGTCTGGGGCAGATCCGCCACGACCTTTTTCTCGAAGTCGGCTTTCACTCTCGCCTTGTTGACGATCTCGAAGACACGAGTCAGGCGCAGCGTCTCCTCGAAGAAATGAGCTCCTCTCTTCTCGAAATCCAGGAGGGTGTTGTCGATATCGGCGAGGCGATAGCCAAAGTCGCGCGTCTGGTCCTCACGATAAAGGGTGAGCTGTCGTTCGATGTCCGACAGCATCTCGAGATCATCCTTGAGCAACCCGAGCTCGGCGGATACGACGCCCAGGTACTTGTCGACCAGCGCACTGGCGACGCCGAGGGGGTTCAGCAGCTTGAGCCTCACCCGCTCGCGCTCGTCGAGGGTGCGAGCGATGTGGGATTCGAGCACTTCGAATCGGCTCGCGGTCAAGAGCTCGTCGTTTTTCGCCTGCTTCGCCCGAAGAGCGAGCCGGGCGGAGACGGGAAACACCTCGGGCGAGTCGCCGAGGAGCTTCGCCCCTTGCGCACTCACGAAGCCTTCGACCTCATCGATCTGACGCGAGTCTTCCAGCACGTCGATCTTATTCACCACGAGAACGATCTTCTTCCCCCAGTTTCGGATGCTCTCGAGAAACGCTCTCTCGCTCTCGGTGAACGGCCGGTCCGCGGACGTCACGAACAGCACCACGTCAGCGCGAGGAAGGAAATCCCGGGTGATCCGCTCGTGCTCTCGCTCGATGGCGTTCGTACCGGGGGTGTCGACGATGTTCACGTTCTCGAGAACGTCGAGCGGCGCTCTCACCAACCCGTTCTCGCGACTGGTTTTCTCTCCGTGGGTCACCACGGTGATGCGACGCGTCGTGGGCGTTACCCCCTCTTCGAGAAGCGCCTCACCCAAGAGCGCGTTGATGAATGCGCTCTTTCCGGAATTGAACTCCCCCGCCACGACCAGGAGAAACAGCTCGTCGAGCTGGCGATGGGAGGCGTCGAAGCTGGATGCGTCGCTCTCTTCGATGCCGACCCGCTCGAGCACGAGACGAAGCTCGCCGAGCGCGCTCCTTTCTTCTCGAAGGAGCTTCTCTTCCTTGTCGCTGAGGATGCGCGCGAGGCTCATCGATTCAACGGTCCTTTTCGTTGCCCGGAGACGAAGGCTTCACAATAGGCGAGGCCATTGACTTCCTCGACGCCCTGGTCCCGCCCGCCCGCCCGGACCGCGAACGCCGACGCGATGCCCTGGAGTGCGGCATGTAGTGGGAGTCCCTGCCGGTACCACTCGCTCGCTCTCCGGAAATCTTCCGGGGAAAGCCTTCCCGGTCGTCCTTTGAGACGGAAGAACTCGTTCTCGATCGCATCGCAGTAGGCTTCGAGCTTCGTGTCTTTCATCGACCGATGCGTACCTCCACCTCGGCACGGCGAGGAATAGAGCTCGTCCCCGGGCCTTCCACGACGATGGCCGCGGCGCCTGAGGCGAAGCGCGCCGCGAGTGGAAGCGGCATGTTCTCCTTGAGCGCGATGAGGAATGCTGCGGCGAAGACGTCGCCGGCACCCGTCGGGTCGACGGCGTTCGCGGGGAACGCGGCGAAATCCAGGAATGCGCCCCGGGCATAGACACGACATCCGCCGGCACCCCTCGTGATGACCCAGGCGATTCCGGGAAACCTCGCAGCCAGCTCATCCTGCGGCTCGGCGTCGTCTTCGCTCAGGCAGACGAAGTCGGCTCGCGAAAGGGCAACGGCGGCGTCGTGCCAATCCCGGACCGTGACCCGGCCCTGCTCGTCCCACTGCCGGAAGAAGCCCTGCGCCGCGACCCCGCAAAGTCCCCGGCGCGCGACTCTAGCAAGCGGCATGCGGATTTCGTCGACCACGGGGCAGTATAGAACCGCGGCCTCCTCGGTAACAGGCGCTCGCGCCAGGTGGCTCTGGTCGAGCGATGCCGCTCGTCCCAGAAGCCGCTGCGACCTCACGTTCTCCCGGTAGACGTTCTCGAAAACAGTCGTCTCTTCCCCAATGGTGTTATGAATCTCGATCCCTTCGAGCTCGGCGAAGAACGGAAAATCCGCTCCCACCGAGGTGACGATGCCCGCCCTCAGGCCGAGTCGGGAAGCCGTGATTGCGGCATAGGCGGCAGCTCCACCTAGCCGGCACCCGGATTCCAGTCGATCGACGGTAAGGTGACCCACGGCCAGGAAATCCAGTGGCATGCTCAGGGATCGGCTGGATAGGATCCCAGCTCGTGGTCTGGACCTCGCTCATCACTCAGGGCAAACGTCGACACTGGATGTCGCTCCTCGTCGCGACGATGCTGTCGCTCGTCTACTTTCATTTTTGGCGATTCTATCAAGGGCGTCTGCCCGGCTGGATTCTCCTGGTGGGATGGGTTCCGGTCGCCGCCAATCTGCTCCGTGCCGGACTCGGGCTCGTCACCTTCCTCGATCGACATCCGTTTCGCGCGATCGACCTGGGTCTCGAGTCCGATCAGGTGAGTCCCGGCGAACGCTTCGTGGTGGAGATTCGTGTCGTGGCGCGCCGGCCCGTCCTCATTCGAAA
>DATIBD010000048.1:0-209821 GCA_035457705.1 Vicinamibacteria bacterium | reverse complement strand
GAGGCACAGGAACATTGGGGAATCGACGGGATTGGGTGGTGTCAAGCGGAGGGGAGGGATTGCGGAGGAGGGGCTCGTTCTCCGTGGGCAGTTTTTTTGAGATGTTCGAGAATTTTTCTAATGACGCGGGGGTCGGTGATGAAAGCCACCACGCGGAGAGTGCCGCCGCAGGGGCACAAAAGGGGGTCGAGTTCGAGGACCCTACGAATCAGATTTGCCCACTGTCGGCGCAGAGCCTGTTTTCGGACTGGGCTCATGGTGGGCTCGTCTTCTTGTCGCTCGTTCAGAGAAGAAACGCTCTGTCCGGATGCTTGGGCAATCTTCAGTCGTCGTCCACGAACGACGTTGGCGTAGTGTCCGTAATAAAAGAGCAAATGTCGCTTCGGCTCCGGGATCTGAGCGATGACTCGGGCCAAGAATCGTCCGCATTCGGGCTGCTTCGAGGGAATCAGATGTTGCGGGGCTGCTTCGAAGGACTACCCACCGCAAAACTCGAGGGCGTCGATGGTTTCGAGCCTCGGAAAAAGCTCTCTTGAATCATCGTGAGAGTCTTTGGGAGTGTAGAGGACGTGGGAAGAGCCAGGGCTCCATTGCATAGCCGCGACTTCCGCCTGACCGACTCCACGGCGAGGTCGTGCGAGAGATCGTCACCTGACGCGAATCTGGCGATCTCCTCGGGCACGACGGCGCGCGCCTACAAGGGCCCTTGCGCTACGAACACCGTCCCCAACTCCCCAGCCTCTCGAACCTCAAGTCCGTTCCACAGCCCTTTCACAAGGGCGCCCGCCACTATCCGCATCTTCATCATGTGCGCTAGACTGGCGACTCGAATCGAGAGGCACGCTCGTGAAGGCTGAAACCAACGAGTCCGACGCCATGCGAGAGGAGTACGACGTCTCCGGCGGCGTGCGCGACAAGTATGCAGCGAGATTCGCCGAAGGCAGCAACGTCGTCGTACTCGATCCCGATGTGGTGAACTTGTTCAAGGATTCTGCGTCGGTGAACGAAGCGCTGCGGACGCTTGCCGAAATGGCCCCGAAACAGACCAAGAAGGTACAGGCTGACGTCAACAACGGCCTGACAAGCACGTGCAGCGGACGGCATTCGGCCCCCGCTGATCGACAGGACGATAGCCAGGCAGGCAGGGACGATGCGCGCCTTCGCACTCATGCGGGATCCGAGAGACCTCGAGGCCGCATATCGGAGCAGCCCGTTCTACGCTCAGAATCAGATGGCGATCGAAGCGCTGCGCTCGGCGCTGCCGGCGGGCTTGGCGATGCGCTACCGCGGCATTGGGCGGTTCCCGTTCACCGAGTACTCGGAACGTGGGCCCGGCTGGCAGGGTGGGGACCCCCATTACGATGAAGCGGAGTCCCGAGCGCGCGAGCTTCTCCTTTCCTTTCTCGGGCCCGATGATCACGAAATCCACTACCCGCGCGCGTTCCTTGGAGACCGGGGGGAGGCTGCCGCCGTCCGTGCAGCACTGTCGCGTCCCGAACGGTACGAGCTCGTCGAGCTCTGCACCGGAGCGGATTCGCCCGCGGACGTCCTCGGATTCGATGTCGGTTATTGGGGCGGCGGCAACTTCTCGATTCTCTGCGACGCCGCACTCTGGCCGATGTGGCACCCGCCCGCACCGGCGGCGATCCCCGAGCTGGCCAAGCATCTGGGTGAGCTCAACCAGCATGCGCTCCTTCCAACTGTGGACGCGGCGAGGGCCTACACCGCCTGGTACGTCGGCCAGGATTGGGCGGAGGGGCCGGCGGAAGAATTCGTCCTTATCGCGGTGGGTGCCATCTAGGACGATGCCGGCCAACGGCATTCTTGCGGAGGGTCGTCAGGGGTCGATCTCGATCGCGAGCGCGGAGGTCCAGCTCGCGCCCGATCCACAGGGTCCCGTCGGGTCTGTGTAGCAGTACGGAGAAGATCGCTGCGCGCTTGGCTCCACAGGAGGGACAAAGTCCGCGGCCTTTACACGAGAAAGCGAAGAGGAACTCGTAGCGGCACTCCTACGAACCTGATTGTCGAGATGCTTGTCCCGATTGTGTCGCGAGAGCGGCTGATTTTCGTTGGCAATACGTTGGCTTTTGCGGAATCACCTTATCTAACTTATTGAAGACAAAACACTTACTTATCATGGTGCCGAAGGGGGGAACCGGCTGAACCGATTTTCTAACTATTTGATGGCGCATGACTTTCGTCACTAGTGGTTCCGCCCCAACGCCTTCGGCCCTCATCCGAGTCCTCTCCAGTCCTCCCGAGTCCTCTGGAATCCTCCCCAGTTTTGGAGACATTTTGGAGACGGGCGTGTTGGTGTGGTTCAGTAATGTCTTCGAGGACTAAGGGGACCAACCCATGGTCGGCTCAAGAAGGCCCAAACGGTATGGAACAACGCCTACGAGGCGCTTACCGAAGAATCATCAGGCGAGATTCTACGAGATTGCGCTGGCTTTCGTGACCACCAATAAAGGAGCCCTCTGGGAAGGTCGACTCATCCTCGAGAAGATTGCGGTCTTCTTTACCGCGAGCAGGATCAATTGACCAAGCTTGCCGGGCTCCTCGACGAGACGGCTTCTCGAGCGGACCGAAGGCCACCTGGCTGTTGCTCTACACCACCCGTTTGTCTCGATAAGCTGGACGAGACCCAGAACCACCAGAACACCGGAGCCACTTGACTATACGTGCCAGCGCTAGGCTGAAGGTGGTGAAACCGTGGAGAGCGGTTCTGTGATGGTTTTGTGACAATCTCGCGTTAATTTGCCCTGGGGATTGAAAACCAGAGTAAGCGATGGAGCGGAAGGTCCTTGTTGTAGAGGATGATCGGGACATCGCCGATCTCTTGAAGCTCCATCTCCAGGATATCGATTGCGAGGTCAGTCTCGCCCGGGATGGACCATCCGGTCTGGACAGGGCGCTCCGCGAGAAGTACGCCCTCATCATCTTGGACCTCATGCTCCCCGGCATGGAGGGCCTCGAGCTCTGCAAGCGGCTTCGAGCCCAACCCCACTACACGCCGATCCTGATGCTGACCGCCAAGTCCACCGAGCTGGATCGCATTCTGGGCCTGGAGATTGGCGCCGACGACTACATCACCAAGCCGTTCAGCATTCGAGAAGTCCTGGCCCGCGTGAAGGCCTTGTTCCGGCGCGCGGAGGCTATGGGAGCTGGAAGGGTGCCCGCGGAGCGAGAGATTGAGGTTGATGGTCTGACCATCGACACCGAGAAGCGGAGGGTCGTGGTGGAAGGTGCCCCGGTCGATCTAACCGCCAAGGAATTCGATCTTCTGGTGCAGTTTGCACGCCATCCGGGACGCGTCTACACGCGATCGCAGTTGCTGGATCTTGTCTGGGGCTACAGCAATGAGTCCTACCAGCACACGGTCAACTCGCACATCAACCGTTTGCGCGCCAAGATCGAGAAAGATCCCGCGAAGCCATGTTTCATCCTGACGGTTTGGGGTGTCGGGTATAAGTTTGCCGAGCCGGAAGAGGAAAGGAGCAGCGGCGAAGATGTTTAGAACACTCTATGCAAAGCTAGCGGTCGTGCTTCTCGCTCTGTTCCTTGCTATAGGCGCGGTCTACCTTCCTCTCACCCTGATGACCATGCAACGACACAATCAGGAGGTGAATCAAAAATTCAATGGAGGTCTGGCACAACACTTGGTGTCGGAGACCCTTTTGATGCAAGGTGGCGAGGTCAATCAGGAGGTTCTCGAGGACGTCTTCCACATGATGATGGTCATCAACCCCAACATCGAGATCTACTTGCTCGATCCCGAAGGCAAGATCCTCGCGTTTTCCGCTCCCCCGGGGACCGTCCAGAGGACTCGGGTCTCTCTCGACCCGATACAGCAATTCCTTTCGGACTCCTCCGCACTTCCCATTCTAGGAGACGATCCTCGGGACCTGTCGCGGCGAAAAGTGTTCACCGTGGCGCCGGTTCCTTTGGATGATGTTTCGCGCAGACACGCGCCATTGGTATCCGAGCTCCAAGGCTATCTCTACATCATCCTAGGTGGAGAAGGATACGACTCCGTCGTGGAAATGCTGCAGGGGAGCTATGTCTTGCGGTTGGGCGCGGTCCTCGGCGTGGGGAGTCTCGCCTGCGCGTTGGTTGGGAGCCTCGTTCTGTTCGCGTTCTTGACGCGCCGATTGCGGGTGCTGACCGCCTCGATGGCCCGGTTTCGAAGAGCTCACGCTATCGACGCTGACGGTGAGGGTAGCGCGACGACCAACGGTAACCGGGTAGACGAAATCGATCAGCTCACCGCATCCTTCGAACAGATGGGGAAGCGCATAACCGAACAGGTGGAGAGGCTCAAAGAGAAAGACCATCTTCGGCGGGAGCTCATCGCGAACATATCTCACGACCTTCGGACGCCCCTCGCTGCGCTTCACGGTTATCTGGATACGCTTCTGCTCAAAGACGGCCAACTCGATGTGGCACAGCGGCACGAATATCTGAAGACCGCAATCAAGCATAGCGAGCGGCTCGGGCACTTGATCTATGAGCTCTTCGAGCTCGCCAAGCTGGAGTCCAGCGATGCGAATCTCCACATGGAGGCTTTCTCACTAGAGGAGCTGCTACAAGACGTCGTCCAGAAGTTCCAGCTCGCGGCGGAGCAAAGGAACGTGCAACTTCGGGCCGATCTGACGGGAGACGTTCCGTTTGTCCGAGCGGACATAGGGCTGGTGGAGCGCGTCTTTGAGAATCTTATCGAGAACGCCATCTGGCACACGCCGGAGCGGGGTCGGGTCACAGTGACGGCCGCTCCAGACAGCGGCGGGGTCAGAGTGGAAGTCCGGGACACCGGTTGTGGCATTCCCGAAAGCGAGCTGCCTCGGGTCTTCGACCGTTTCTACCGCGGCGAGGACACTGCCAGCGATCAGCCGGGCGCGGGGCTCGGTCTTTCCATAACCCGCCGTATTCTCGAGCTTCACGGAAGCTCGATTGAGGTGCAAAGCTCGCCGGGTGATGGCGCGGTCTTCACTTTTTCCCTCCCCACGATGGAGACCTCCCGCGTTTTGTCGCCCCCCTAGTCCAAGACGACTCTTTGGTTTTCGATCCTCGGAAGGGGGCGTCGCGGCGTCCCCTTCCGAGGAGTTCCGTCTAGGGTTCTTCAGGGTTCTTCTCGCCCCGGGCCTAGCAGCGGACATAGGAAGTAATGATCGCCCATCTTCCAACGCCCCCCGAGATAGCCGGGTTGGCCCGGACCATAGTCTGTCTCGCCGGTTGCTCCCGGTTGTGTCGTTGGTCTGAGCTCTTGAAACCGCCCGTGCGGCGGAAGTGGGTCTGCCGTGGCAAACGTATCGTAATAAAGGCCTTGGGATGTCACATAGATGACTCCCAGACCTGGGTTGTTTCCGCGGCCGAACAAAGGTCCCGTCGCACTCAAGGCGCCGCTAGGGTCTGCGACCGCGGGGGGCGCGACGTTCAGATCGGGTGAACTTGGGCTCGACTCGCAACCTACCACGAGGGTGATAGCCACCAGCGAGACTAGGGCGGGAGCTGCCTTCAACCAATTCATATGGAACTCCTTTCGATTCCGTTGCGTTACGAACAGCAGTCGTGTCTTCGCAGGTATTGGTACTCCCGCGGTTTCACAGGAACGTCACGCAGAAATCACAAAAGGGTCACTATGCGTTTGTCGTTCGCAGATACGGCGGAAACGAAGTGTTGCAGGGCAGGGAGTATCTAGGTGGCGGAGGCCGGCGGGATTTGAACCCGTTCAGACCACTTTTCTAACTAACTGATGGCGCGCGACTTTCGTCACCAAGTGGTTCGGCCCCAACGGCTTCGGCACTCATCTGCATGTGCTAAGACTTAATCTGACAGTACGAGGGCCTTGCCGACAATGAGTCCGTCCGGCACTAAGTCCAAACAGTCGCTGTTGCGGGATGTGTTGCGATTTTCACCCATAATGAAGTAGTGGTCGCCTGGGACCCAGGTTTCAACAGAGTTGTCCTTAAAAAACACGTACCGGTCCTCCAGTGGCTCACCGTTGATGTAGACGCGATTGTCCTTGATGCGGACTCGGTCACCGGGAAGACCGATGACGCGGCGCAGGAACTCACTGTAGGGATAATCCGGACCGCCGGGTCGGGGCGGTTGTGGAAAGTGATACGCGATGATATCTCCACGGTTTGGCGGCTCGGTCTCGTGCGAACGCAACCTCACCAGGATGCGCTCGTCGATCTGAATCGTCGGCTCCATACAATCACCGTCGATCTTGTATACCGTCACCTTGAGCATATGTGCAGGGGACGGAACAACCCCGTATTACGGACAGGATGATGACACCGTAGATGTACCAACGATTGTACCTATTGAGGACGAACTCACGTTTCGCTCTCGCCGTGCTAAAACGCATCCACCAGCGCGTAAAGATAAATAGCGAGTGCCGCCGCGATAAGAAGCACAAGCCCACGAAAGGTTCCAATCAGGCCGAGGCTCGCGACCGAGCGCTGAAAACTTCCCGCGCCGTCTTTTCGCAGCGTATCGTTCTAGGGGGATGCTGAAGTATGGCCCGGGCTCTCGAATGCGCTCACACGGGATTCTGGCGCTCGTTTTCAGAGTCTAAAAAAAGGGGGGCGAGCCGGAGCCCGCCCCCATTGACCGAGGGTGCGTTTGCAGTCCGTTAGCAAAACGGCCCGAATGAAGCCGCTAACCTGTTCTCTCTATTGGCGCGGCTTACGTATGGTGCCGAAGGGGGGATTCGAACCCCCACGGGTCGCCCCACACGCCCCTCAAGCGTGCGTGTCTACCAATTCCACCACTTCGGCTCGGGCAGGCGTTGCCTGTAGAGCGCATTATTATAGAAGGCCGCAGAAGGGACGGCAAGATGGATGAGAGCGGCGGCGCGGGTTGAGTGGGGGGGCTCCATCACCTATCCTTTGAGCGATGGGACGTTGGGCGTTTCGGACCGTCCTGGCGGCTCTCGTGGTGAGCGCCGCCGTCTGGTTCGGGTGGCACTATGTCCAGTTCCGAACCTGTGGGGCACGGACGTGTGCGTCACCGACCGCGGAGCGCCCAATTCGCACGGCCTCCGGCCGGGACGTGGCGGTGCTCGATGCCCGAGTGGGCGAGAAGGGCCGCCTCGTTGTCGAGTACTTGACGGAGCACGACCGAACCGACGTGGCAGCCATGTGTGAAGAGGCAAGGGAGGTATGGGACGCGGTGAGTCCGGAGCTGGATACGAGGCGAACGGATGGCGCGGTACTCGGGCCAACGAATCCTCGCGGCGAGTTTCTCGGCATGCGGCACGGAGTGATTCCGCTCTATACGTGTTGCGTCACGACGTATCTCCGCGCGGAGAAAGATCGCTCGGGAAAGTGGACATTCCCCGACTGCCCGAGCTGAACCCGAAGGCTTTACTGGGGCGGTTGCTGGCTCTCGCTCGGTGGCTTCTCGCTCGGCGGCTTCTCACCGGCGTCAGGCGTCTCGGCCGGAGGTACCGTACTTTCGCCCGCCCCCGGTTCCTCGCTGGGGGGAACCTCGCCTGAAGGCGGCGGCGCCTCGGGGGTCACGGCCGGCGCCGACTCGGGAACGACAGTATTCTGAGAGACGGCGGGCCGGAGATAGCTCAACGTGAGCGAAGTGACCATAAACGTGATGGCTGCCCCGGCTGTGATCTTGGAAAGAAGCGTTGCCGTCCCTCGGGCGCCGAAGGCCGTCTGAGAGCCGCCGCCCCCGAAAGCGCTCGCGAGATCCTGCCCCTTGCCTTGCTGGGCCAGAATGACCAGGATCAGAAAAAGGCACACCAGGATGTGGAGTGCGGTGAAAAGAATCGTCAACATGAGTGTCTCGTCCCTCTCGAATGCTTAGTGCCGTGGCGGGACCTGCTATCGCCCGGCCGCCACGGCTCGAGCTGCTTACGGCGCGGCAATTTTGCGTTGGGCAGCCCTTCGAAGCAGCCCCGCAACATCTCGTTCCTTCGAACCAGCCCGAGTGCGGCCGATTGCGCCGGGCTCGCTCCGCTCGCGCAGGCTGGGTCGTACTTTTTCATCACTCTGCTAATCTCGACGTTCGAAGCCACAGATGCGGCTGAAAGAGTCGGCCTTAAGGCTCGCTCCTCCCACGAGGGCCCCGTCGATATCGTCTTCGAACATCAGGTCGTCTACATTATCTGGTTTTACACTTCCGCCGTAAAGAATGCGAACCCCGCTCGCCGCCTCGGTGCCGTACAGCTTGGCGAGCTGGCCACGTATGGACTGGTGGACCTCCTCGGCCTGATCGGGTGTCGCGGTGCGCCCGGTACCGATCGCCCAGATGGGCTCGTAAGCAATCACGAGCCGCTCGAGCTGCTTTTCCGCCACATCCTTGAGTCCTTCCTTGATTTGGCGGTCGACGACGACGAAAGTGACGCCGCGGTCTCGCTCGGCCTCGGTCTCACCGACGCAGAGGATCGGAACCAGCTCGTGCGTAAGGGCAGCCAGGACCTTGCGGTTCGCCGTCCGGTCGGTCTCGCCGAAGAGCTGCCGCCTTTCCGAATGGGCGACGATGACGTAACCGCACCCGGCATCCTTCAGCATGCTCGGCGAGATCTCTCCGGTGAAGGCTCCTTTCTCCTCCCAGTATAGATCCTGGGCACCCAGCGCAATTCGAGTGTCGGTGATCGCGGCGCGAACGGTCGCGAGCGCCGTGAACGGGGGAGCCATGACGATGTCGATGTCGTCCATCTCTCTCACCGCCGAGGCGACGCCGCGGGCGAGCTGATCCGCCGCATCGAGCGTCAAGTGCATCTTCCAGTTCGCGGCAATGAGGGGTCTACGCATCGGTCAGAACCTCGACTCCGGGCAGCTTGCAGCCAGCGAGAAACTCGAGAGACGCCCCGCCGCCCGTCGAGATGTGGGTAATCTTGTCGGCGACGCCCGCCTGGTGCGCTGCCGAGACGGAATCGCCGCCCCCGATGATACTCGTCGCTTCGCTTTCCGCCAGGCGTCTTGCCAACGCGAGCGTTCCCTCGGCGAAGGGAGCCATCTCGAAAACGCCCATGGGCCCATTCCAAAGAACGAGCTTGGCGGCCTCCATCCGCTCGCCATAGCTTCGAATCGTGGCGGGTCCGATGTCGAGGCCCATCCAACCTTCGGGAATCTCATCGATGGGCAACGTTTTGCGCTCCGCCCCGGCATCGAACCGGGAGGCGACCACGTGGTCGCTGGGCAGAACGAGCTTGTCCCCCGCCTCGTCGAGAATCGACCGGGCAAGCTCGATCTTGTCCTTCTCCACGAGCGAGCTTCCCGTCACGATGCCTCGGGCGCGAAGGAACGTATAAGCCATGCCTCCTCCGATGAGAAGGTGGTCGACCTTCCCGACGAGCGAGCGAACGACGTCGATCTTGTCCGATACCTTGGCGCCCCCGAGAAGCGCCACGAACGGATGGGGAGGGGAAGACAGCGCCATGTCGAGATAGTGGAGCTCTTTTTCCATCAAGAGCCCGGAAGCCGCCTGCGAGAAGAACCGCACCATGCCAACGGTCGACGCGTGAGCGCGGTGGGCCGCGCCAAAGGCGTCGTTCACGTATAGCTCGGCAGTCGTCGAAAGGCGCCTCGCGAGCTCGGCATCGTTCGCTTCTTCTCCGGGATCGAAGCGCAGGTTCTCGAGGAGAAGCACGTCACCGTTCCGGAGAGTCCGGACTTCGGCGTCGACCTTTTCCCCGACGACCTCGCCGCAGAAGCGAACCTCCTTCCCCAGCAGCTTCGACAGGCCATCCGCTACCGGTCGCAGACTCATGTCCTCGCGAGGCTTGCCTTTGGGTCGACCGAGATGTGAAGCGAGCACGAGCTTCGCGTCGCGATCGAGAGCGAGCTCGAGCGTGGGAAGAGTCGCGCGGATTCGCGTATCGTCCTGTACCGCTCCTCCGTCGAGGGGGACGTTGAAATCGACGCGAATGAACACGCGACGCCCCGCGAGCTCTAGCTCGCCTATCGTCAGCTTCCGCATGGATAAACCAAACATTATATCTCAAGCCGACGATTGCCTCCGCGCGGGCTTTTGCTATAATCCGCCGCAGAACACAGGCTCGGGTACCACGTTTCGTGGTCAAAAGGGAACGGGGTGGAAGACCCCGACGGCCCACGCCACTGTAATCGGAGAGCCTCAGCCCAACGCCATGGTGGCAGCCACTTCCGGCGAGAGCCGGGGGGAAGGCGGGTGAAAGGCGCCGGATCCGAGAGTCAGGAAACCTGCCCGGGCCAAGAAGTCGGAGAGCTCTTCGATGGGAAGAGTCCGGTTTCGAGGCACCTCACCCCGAGACCTCACGCTCCGTCACGTCCACGTTGTGGAGGTCCTATGCATTCTCTCGTCCTTCTCGCTGCCGCCACCCTGTCGATCCAGGTAGTCGATCCCCAGCACGCGCCGGTACCCGGCGCGCAAATCCAGCTCGTTCGTGGCGACGGGCAATGGCAAAGCGAAGTTCGTGCCGACGCTTCTGGAGCCCACGCCTTCGACTCGATCGCCCCCGGAGCCTACCTGATTTCCGCCACCTCGCCCGGCTTCTCCCGCAAGGCGATCCCGGTACGCCTCGCCGAAGGAAGCAGCGAGCGCGTGACGTTACGTCTTGATCTTGCTTCCCTCGAGGAGTCGGTGGTCGTCACCAGCGCGGCATCGGCGCAGACGCTCGCCGAAGTCACGAAATCGGTGAGCGTCGTCGATCGCGATGAGATCGAGATCCGCGACGAACACTTCATTCCCGAAGCGCTCCGAACGATTCCCGGCCTTCGCATCGAGCAGCTCGGAGGCCCCGGCGCGTTCACGTCCATCAAGACCCGAGGCCTCCGCACCGAAGACACGGCCATCCTCGTGGACGGAGCTCGGCTTCGCGACCCTTCGGCGCCGCAGGGCGACGCCTCGTCCTACATCGAAGGCCTGATCGTGACCGACGTGGACAGCCTCGAGGTGCTACGGGGTTCGGGTTCCTCGCTCCACGGAACGAACGCGGGTGGAGGCGTCATCAATATCGTCACGGCCCCCGGGGGCGGCAAGCCGAGGGGAAGCGCTCTCATCGAAGGGGGAGGGCTCGGTCTCGTGCGAGCGAACGCCCAGACGTCGGGTGGCCTGCGGGATCGCATGCTATACAGCGTCGGCCTGGCTCACCTCAACGTCGCTGACGGCGTGGATGGCAACGACAACGTGAGCAATACGAGCGTTCAAGGACGCGCCCTTCTCCAGATCGACCCGAGCTCGAGCCTTTCGCTCCGTTTCTACGGTGCGGATGTGGCCCTGGATCTCAACGAGAGTCCGAGCGTTCTCGGAAGCCCGCCACCCGGCGTCGTCGATGCCGTCGCCAACCTGAACTTCATCCCGTCCGCGGACGATCCGGACAGCTTTCGCCAAGGAAGCTTCGCCTCGAGCCTCGTCGCCTTCGAGAGGAGACCGAGCGCGGTCTTCGGATTCGGACTCCGATATCATGGCCTCGTCAGCGACCGCCGATTCGAGGATGGTCCTCTGGGGGTCTCACCCTTCGAGCCCGCAGGCGTCTTCCTCTCCGAGTTCGAAGGAGACATCCACACATTCGCCGCTCGTTCCGACTTCGAATGGGGTCGCAACCAGCTCATTCACGCCGCATACGAGCTCGAGCACGAATCCTTCAAGAACCGAACGGTGCCCGAGAACGCAAGCGACACCTCGCTGACGGATGTCTCGCAGGCGAGCCACACGTTGACCGTTCAGGATCAGCTGACATTCGTAGACGGCGCCCTCACGCTCGCGGGCTCGCTTCGCGCGCAGCTGTTCTCTCTCCACGAGCCGACGTTCACTCCCGCGGAGAACGCGCCGTTCGGGGACATCGCGTTCGTCTCGCCCGACGATGCGGTGACCGCGGACGTCTCAGGCGCCTACGCGCTTGTGCGGAGCGGGACGAGGCTTCGAGCCCACTGGGGGATGGGATACCGGGCGCCCTCTCTCTTCGAACGTTTCGGAACGTCTTTCGGGAGCTTCGGGTACTCGACTTTCGGCGATCCGAGACTTTCGCCGGAAAAGACCAGGACGTTCGACGTCGGTGTCGAGCAGCGCGCGCTGTCCGATCGGCTCGAAGTCACGGCAACGTTCTTCCGTACGCGTCTCTCGGAGATCATCATCTTCGACTTCTCGGGCGCAATCGATCCGGCTACGGATCCCTTCGGGCGTTTCGGTGGTTATCGCTCTACGGACGGCGGCGTCGCCCGAGGTGTCGAGCTCACCGGCGAGCTCGCGCTCACATCGAACATCCGTCTCCGGGGCTCTTACACGTTCACCGACGCGGAGCCTCCGACGGGAGTGAGCGAGGAACAGACCCAGGCCTTCGTCATCCCGCGCCATCAGGGCTCGGCGGTCATCACTTCGCTCTTCGGGCCTCTCAGCGTGAGCTTCGACTTCTTCGCATCGGGCGCCTATCTCGCCCCGGTCTTCGACAACAATACGTTCGTGAGCCGCGTCTACCGGTTCGACGGTTTCGTGAAGGGCGATCTCGCCGCCAGCTACCGCTTTTCGCACCTGCGTGTCTTCGGGAAGGTCGAAAACCTCTTCGATCAGGCGATCTTCGAGAGCGGTTTCCGGACGCCGGGCCGGTACGCGCTCGTAGGCATCGGGGTGGATTTCTGACATGGCAAGTGCATGGTTACTCGCGGCCGCGGTCGTTACGCGCATCGTGTCGCTATCGCCCAACGTTACGGAGATTCTCGACGGAATCGGAGCCTTCGATCGCGTCGTGGCCGTCTCGAAATTCTGCGAGTTTCCGGCGGAGGTGGAGCACCTCCCCAGGGTGGGAGGCTGGACCGACACGAGCCTCGAGCAGGTCGTGGCCCTCGAGCCCGATCTCGTCATCATGGCGGACGCGCAGGGGCCGCTCATCGAGGAAAAGCTCCAGGCGCTGGGGCTCGTCACGCTCGTCGTCAAGAGCCAGTCTCTCGCCGACATCTTCGATGCGATCGCGACGATTGGTGACGCGGTGGGAAACGAGAAAGAAGCGAGGAAGCTCGTCGAGACGATGCGAGCCGATCTTCAGGAGATCCATCACAGAGTCGAAGGACGTGCGCCGCCGAGGGTGCTCATGGTGGTCGATCGGCTTCCGGGTACGCTCCGGGACATCTACATCGCGACGGAGGGAAGCTATCTCACAGACTTGGTTCGCATCGGGGGCGGCGACCCCATCACCCCGAAGGCGCCCCACAACTACGCTGGGATCAGTGCAGAGGCTCTCGTGTCGTTCGACCCCGAGGTCATCTTCGACATGGTCCAGGCTCTGACGATTCCGGTCGCGGGGGCGGGCTCGATCGACCTCGCGGAGGATCCCCAGAGCGTCTGGCGAACGGTGTCGGTGCGGGCAGTCGAGACCGGCCGCGTCTACCCGCTGAGCGACAAGAGGCTCGTGCACCCGTCGCAGTTCGTCGTACTCGCCGCGCGCGAGATCGCGAAGCGCCTTCATCCCGAGGCATTCCCGTGATCCTCGAGGCGAAGGGGCTCGCTTTCTCCTACGCCGAGTCACCGGTCGTCGAAGACGTCTCGCTCGCGCTTCCTCGCGGAAGCTTCGCGGGCCTCATCGGTCCCAACGGCTGCGGGAAATCGACGCTCCTGCGCCTGCTGTCGGGCGTGTTGAAGCCCGCCCGCGGGGCGGTGCAACTCCAAGGCCGCTCGCTTGCCGAGATCCCGCCCCGAGAGCGCGCGAAGCAAATCGCCTACGTACCCCAGCAACAAAGGTGTGTCTTTCCCTTCACGGCTCTCGAGGTGGTTCTCACGGGCCGAAGCCCGTATACGTCGCGGTTTCGATTCGAGAACGAGGCCGATCGGCTCATCGCGCTCGAGGCACTCATGGAGATCGGGGCCGAGCACCTCGCTACTCGACCGGTCACCGAGCTCTCCGGCGGGGAGCAGCAGATGATCTCGGTCGCTCGCGCGCTCGCACAACAATCGACCATCCTCCTTCTGGACGAGCCCGCCGCCTCCCTCGACCTGAAACACCGCGCGAAGCTTCTCAGCGCGCTCAAACGGCTTCGCGCCGAGCGTTCGCTGACGGCGCTGGTCGTGACGCACGATCTGCAGATGCTCGACGAGACCTTCGATTTGCTCTTCGCTCTCTCGGAAGGGCGGCTCGTGGCCGAAGGAGCCCCGCGCGACGTGCTGAGCGAGAAGAGACTCGCGGCCATCTACGATGATCCTCACGTTCGCACTCGTGAAGTGGCGGGCCGGACTTTCGTCTGGTCGGAGTGGTGATGGGGCCTCGACTTCCGGTGGCACTATCGGTCTTGCTCGCCCTCTTGGCGGTCGCAGTCGTCTTTGCCCTCGCCACCGGCTACCAGCCCATCACCTTGTCGGAGCTTCGTGCAGACGAGACCGCGCGCACCATCTTCTTTCGACTCCGCATACCGCGGGTCGTTCTCGGCATCGTCGTCGGAAGCTCTCTCGCGTCCGTCGGCGCGGCGCTTCAGGCCCTTTTCCGGAACCCACTCGCGGAGCCCTTTACCCTCGGGGTGTCGGGTGGGGGAGCGCTCGGAGCGAGTATGGCCATCGCCCTCGGGCTCGGCGCCAACGTCGCTGGTATCCCGCTCGTGTTCGTTGCCGCCTTCCTCGGCTCCATCGCCTTCGTGGCGATCGTCTACCGCCTTGCGTCAGCGGGAACGATCGTGATGCCCGGCGCGCTTCTTCTCGCCGGCGTCGTGCTGAACCTCATCGCCGGCGCTGGAGTTCTCATGATCCAGTTCGTGACGGACTACACGCGCGCCCTGCAGATCTTGCGCTGGATGGTTGGAAGCCTCGACGTGGTCGGAATGGATTTGATCTGGCGCATGCTCGTGTTCGTCGTTCCCGGACTCCTGGTGCTGTTGGCGACGACGCGCGACCTTCATCTGATCGCCGTCGACGAGGAATCGGCGGCGGCGCTCGGAGTCAACGTCGCGCGCACCGAGAAGCTCGTTTATATGGCCTCGTCCCTGATCGTGGGAGTGGCGGTGGCGGTGGTAGGGCCGATCGGCTTCGTGGGGCTCATCGTGCCGCATGCGGTGAGACTCCTGTTTGGAGAGGACTTGCGGACGGTGTTGCCGTGTTCGATGGTCTTGGGAGCCGCGTTTCTGGTGCTGGCCGATACGTTGGCCCGCACGATACTGGGAGCCAGCGAGCTTCCCGTAGGGGCTCTGACCGCGCTTGTGGGCGGGCCTTTGTTCTTGTTGCTGCTGGGCCGAAGACGGCGCTACGCAGCGATGTGATCGGGAGAGGCACGATGAGTATTTCTACGAAGAGAGGGGATAAAGGGGAGACGGCCCTGGTTCGCGGAGGGCGGGTATCGAAGGCGGATCTTCGTATCGAGGCCTATGGTGCGCTCGACGAGCTCGGGTCGGTCATGGGGTTCGCGCGCTCGATTTGCCCGAACGAGCGGGTGCGTGAGGCGACCAAGTCCATCCAGAAAGAGCTCTTCCACGTGAGCGCGTCGCTCGAGAAAGGGCTTACCGCTGAGACGGTCGACCGGCTCACGAAACAGGTCGAGGAAATCGAGAACATCGAGGGCATCGTTGGAGACTGGGCTCTTCCCGGCGAGAGCACTGCTTCGGCAGCCTACGACATCGCCCGAACCGTGTGCCGCCGTGCAGAGCGGGTCCTCGTGCGCCTGCGCGAGTCGGGGGAGAAAGTCGACCAGAACGTGCTCGCTTACGTCAACCGGCTTTCAGATTTGCTCTGGCTCTTCGGCCGTCTGGTCGAGAAGGATGCGGGCATCGACTCTCGGCTCCGGGAGGGCGGGGGGCCGAACTGGTCGCGCGCATGGTAGCGATCGAGCCTGTGAGCGAGGCCCACGCCGACCGGGCCAGGGAGCGGCAGCTTCACCTGACGAAGCCGCCGGGAAGTCTCGGGCGCCTCGAGGACATCGCGGTGCGTCTCGCCGCCATCCAGCGTCGGGAAGACCCGGTCTCTCGCGATCGGTGCATATTCGTCTTCGCCGCCGATCACGGAGTGACCGAAGAAGGAGTGAGCGCCTATCCGTCGCGCGTAACCCAGCAGATGCTATGGAACTTCGCCTCGGGGGGCGCGGCCATCAATGCGCTCGCGCGGGTTGCGGAGGCGCGGGTCGACGTCGTCGACGTCGGGGTGGGAAGCGGAACGCGTAACTTCGCGCGCGAGCGGGCGATGAGCCGAGGCGAGCTCGAGGCGGCAATGGCGAAAGGAGCGGAGAAGGCGCACCAGGCGAGCAACGAGGGAGTCGTGCTCGCCGGTCTCGGGGAGATGGGCATTGGGAACACGACCGCGGCGAGCGCCGTCTCCGCCGCATTGACCGGGGCCACGCCGGCGCAGGTCACGGGAGCCGGCACCGGGCTCGACGCGAGCGGCGTTCGCACGAAGACGGATGTCGTATCCCGGGCCCTCGAGCTTCACGAGCTCTCGTCGGAGGAGCCGCTGCGCATCCTCGAGTGTATCGGAGGCCTGGAAATGGCCGCCCTCACGGGATTTTGTCTCGAAGCCGGCGCCCGGAGGATGGCAATCCTTGTCGATGGGTTCATCACGACCGCGGCTTTCGCCGTTGCCTGGAAGCTTCAGCCGCTCGTGAAGGACTACGCCTTCTTCTCGCACCTCTCATGCGAGCGGGGGCATCGCGTGCTGCTCGACTGGATGGGCGGGAATCCGCTGCTGGATCTGGGCCTGCGCCTCGGCGAAGGTACGGGATCGGCGCTGGCGATGCCGATCATCGCCGCTGCCGTCGAAGCCCACAACGGAATGGCGACGTTCGAGAGTGCCGGAGTCTCTGGCCGAACATGACGCGGCTTTTGGCTGCCTTCGCTTTCTTGACTCGAGCTCCGATTCATCGGCATTTCGATGACAGGGACGTGGGTCGCTCGACCGTGTTCTTTCCTCTCGTGGGCGCGGCAATCGGGTCCGTTCTGCTGCTGCTCTGGACGCGCACGCCGTTCCCGCCCCTTCTCACTGCGGCACTGGCCGTGACGCTGTCCGCCTGGATCACGCGAGCGATGCACCTCGACGGCCTGGCCGATTTCGCCGATGGACTGGCGGGTGGCAGAACGCGCGAGGACGTTCTCGAGATCATGAGGGACCCGCGGGTCGGAGCGTTCGGCGCCGTCGCCGTGGCCCTGCTGCTCCTGGTCAAAGTGGCGGCCATCGAATCGCTTGCCGATGCCAGAGCTCTGGTCGTGGCGCCCGCTTTGGCCCGGTGGGTGAGTGTGCCGGTGACCAGGGCCTTCCCCTATGCTCGCCGCGACGGTCTCGGGCTGGCATTGAGCGAGCACGTGGGCTCGGTCGAGCTCATCGGAGCCACGCTTTCGTGCCTGTGCCTGTTGCTCGTCGCGCCGCCTCGTCTCGTCTTGTATTCCGCGGGGGCCGTCGTACTGGCGACGTTCTTCGTCCTCGCGATCGCTTGGCGCCGCATTGGTGGAATCACCGGGGACGTGCTCGGGGCGAATATCGAGCTTGCGGAGACAACGGCTCTCATTGCCGCCGTGGGATGGACGTCGTTACCATCGCCATGCTGACGCTGGTTCTCGGCGGTGCCCGCAGCGGCAAGAGCCGTTACGCGAGATCGCTGTTGGACGCGTCCGATTCGGTGGTCTTCGTCGCCACGGCGACGCCGTCCGACTCCGAGATGGCGGATCGGATCGAGCGGCATCGGGCCGAGCGACCTCCACAGTGGAAGACGATCGAGGCGCCGCTCGACGTCCCCGCCGCGGTGGCCGAACAGCCCGAGGGTACGGCCGTTCTCCTGGACTGCGTTACGCTCTGGATATCGAATCTTTTCTTTGAGCATCGCGACCGCAATCGCAACGATCGCGAGCGGCTCGTTCTCGAAGCTCTGAAGTCTTTGACCCAGCTCGCGCGCGGTCGAAATCTCATCGTCGTCAGCAACGAGGTGGGTTCGGGCCTCGTTCCCGAGTCGAGCGTCGGCCGAGAGTTTCGAGATCTCCAGGGCCTAGCGAATCAATTCATCGCACGCGAGGCCGACCGCGTGGTGCTCGTAGTTGCGGGTCTACCAGTCGAGATCCGTTGAAGCTCAGGGCTCGCCCTCCGCGACCGCCGTGCCTCTCAGTTGAATTACGCCCGCGAGCTCCAGACCCAGAAGGATGCGTGCCGTGTCTTCCTGGGGGAGCGGGACCTGAGCCATGATGCTCTGGACCTGGGTACGCCCGTCACACCGGGAGAGGACGAAGGCTTCATGGGACGCGAGGTGGATGGAATCGAGAATCTCCTTCGACTCGGGCGTGAGTCGGGGAATCTGATTCAGCGAAAGGAGAGCTTCGCTGTCGAAGGCGTGCCGGGACGCCTCGAGGATCGCGTCCGCCACCCGGACGGGTCTTTCCACTACCTTGTGGAATTCCGAGCGAGCCCGGAACTCCAGCTTTCGAGGTGGGTTCCGCAGCAGCATGCTCGCGATCTCGGTGAGCTGGGCGCGGACCAAGGCGTCGAGCTCTTGAGGTGCCACGATCTTCAGGGCGACGAGAACGTCGCCGAGACGCCTTCCCGTGGATATCACGACGACGGAGGCGGCTTCGAGCTGGCTTTCGCTGATGCGGCCACGCCGCACCATCACCTCGCCGAGGCGCTCGTCCATGGACGACGAGCGCGCTCCAACGATTCCGCCGTTCTCGAAGAGGACAGCGCGCTCGGTACCAACCTCCGGGGCGGCCATCGTCCGAAATACGCCGCTACGCTTCTCACGCTCGAGCCTCCGCAGGGTCGCCGCCACAACAGGATGCATGGGAAAATACCTCGCACACGAGGAGCCGACGTGGTCGAGGTGGCGTCCGCTTCCAACAGACGTAATCGGGGGTGTAACCGCTGCATGGTGTCACGAAATGCACCCACACGATGTGATTTAGAGTGGGGGAGGGGACCCGCACCCCATGGAGCGAGACCAGACTTCCCCGTAGTGGTCACAAAAAGTATACTTCAGGCATGGCGACGACCACGTTGAGCGTGAAAGTGGACCCCAAGTTCGCGAAGGAGTTCCGCGAGTTCTGCGAGACCCATTTTCTCCAGGTGGGGAAGTTCACCGAGCATGCGCTTCGCGAGGTAATGGAAGACTTCTACTTTGGAACGAAGGCCCAGCGGGTTCTCAGCCAGCAGGCGGCCGCACCCATTCGTCATCAGTCGTACTTCGCGAAGCGCCGCTCGCGGAAATAGTGCAGATCCTGTATCTCCACGAGTTCATCGAGGAGCTCGAACGTCTCGATAACGAAGTCCAGAAGCCGGTCAAAAACAAGTTGAGAGAGCTCTTCCGGACGCCTTCCGGCCAACACGCTCCACTGCCGCTGAAGGGAGCCCAGTTCAAAGGCCTGTACAAGCTACGAGTGGGCGATTGGCGCCTGATCTACAAGATTCAGCAAGGCGAGCTCATCTTCATCACTTTGGGTCATCGTTCCGAGGTCTATCGAAAGTAGAAGCCCTCGCGCATCTTCCGTTCAGCCAGGCGACCGGGAGAAGTCGCTTCCACCCGAGAGTGGACGCGGACAAACCGACGAGCCGTTGGCGATGTCGCCAGAGAGTCCGCGCCTAACGGCTTTTGACCCGTGAGCCGGTAGCGGGTAAGTTGTCGCCGAATCTCGAACCCAGGGAGCGACCCGATGAAACCTAACTTGCGTGCTCTGACATTCGTTCTCGTTTTCTCGAGCCTTCCCGTCGTCGCCGCGCAGCCGCCGCTGGACGCGTCGCGGCAAGTGGATGCGATATTCGAGCCCTGGAGCTCGTTGAAGACTCCGGGCTGCGCCGTGGGCGTGGCTTACAAAGGCCTCACGGTGTTATCCCGCGCCTATGGGATGGCGGATCTCGAGCACGACATCCCCAACACGCCCGACACGATTTTCGAGGGCGGCTCGGTTTCGAAGCAGTTCACCGCAGCCGCTGTCATCCTCCTCGCCATCGACGGCAAACTCTCCTTCGACGACGACGTCAGGAAGTACGTTCCCGAGGTTCCCGACTACGGCAAGACGATAACCTTGCGGCACATGATGAACCACACGAGCGGGCTCAGGGATTGGGGGTCGGTGGCGGCGATTTCGGGCTGGGGCCGGCAAGAACGCACTCATACGCACGCGCACGTCATCGACATCGTGAGCCGCCAGAGCGCGGTCAACTTCGAGCCGGGCCACGAGTACTCGTACTGCAATACCGGGTTCAATTTGCTCGCGATCATCGTGAGCCGCGTCAGCGGTATGTCCTTTGCCGAGTTCTCGAAGAAGCGCCTATTCGAGCCTCTCGGGATGGCCAATACGCAGTGGCGCGACGACTACACACGGATCGTCAAGAATCGTAGTACCGCCTACTCGGTGGAGGACGGGGAAGTCACCATCATGCGCCCCATCGAGAACGTCCATGGAAACGGCGGCATCCTGACGACGGTTGGCGACCTGCTCGTGTGGAACCAGGCGCTGAGCGACGGAAGGCTGGGGGGAGCCGAGCTCACCGGGATGATGCTGGAGCAAGGACGTTTGAACGATGGTCGGCAAATCTCCTACGCCTCGGGACTCGTGGTCTCCACCTTCGCCGGCGTGCCTTCGATCACCCATACCGGCTCGACATCCGGTTATCGCGCATTTCTGGGGCGCTATCCCGACCAGGAGCTCTCGGTCGCGATGCTCTGCAATGCCTCGAACGTCCCGACGAGTGAGACGGGCGAGGATATCGCCCGCGTCTACCTCGGCGAAGCCGCGGAACCTCTCGTCGTGCCTCGGGAGCATCCGGTCTCGGCCGAGACTCTGTCGCGCGTTGTCGGGCTCTACCGGAACAGCTCGACGGGCGTTCCCCTGCACGTTGCTCTCGAGGATGGCTCCCTGAAGCTCGACGACCGGATCAAGCTCGTCCCCGTCGCGGACAACGAGTTTCAATCGAGCGTGGGAAGCCGTCGCGTCTCGGTGGACCAAAAAGCGAGCGGCGAACGCCCGGGCATCCGGATGGTCTCTGGAGACGGTGACGTCGACCGTTTCGAGCCGGTGGAGCCCTTCTCTCCCGAAGCCGCGGAGCTGAGCGCCTATGAAGGTGAGTACACGAGCTACGACGCCGAGACGACGTTCGTCCTCTCCGTGGTCGATGGCGAGCTGACGCTGCACCGGCGGCCGGACTGGAAGTCGGTGCTGAAACCCGAGTATGAGGACGCGTTCGATGCGCCAGAGCTCGGATTCGTTCGGTTTCACCGGGACGATCACGGCGTCGTCGAGCTCAGTCTGAGTGTGCCTCGCGTCTACGACATGCGCTTCCAGCGGACGGCGGAAAGGAGACACGGCTCGACCCATTGAAGGTGCAGCGCTTCCGCTGGAACGGCGCTAGAATCTGCAGATGTTCAAATCGGGAATCATCCTTCTCGTTTCCGTCACGTCTGCTCTGGCTCAGCCTCACGAGCCCGACTGGTCCGGGCTCGAGACAGAGATCCTGGAGCACTTCCAGGCGCTCGTCCGTTTCGACACGACGGATCCGCCCGGCGGCGAGGCGCCCGCCGTGGAGTACCTCAAGACCGTTCTCGAGGGCGAAGGAATTCCCGTCGAGACGTTCGCTCTCGAGCCGCACCGTCCGAACGTCGTCGCCAGGCTCAAAGGGTCCGGCAGCAAGAGGCCGCTTCTCATCATGGCCCATACCGACACGGTCAACGTCGACCCGAAGAAGTGGACCTTTCCTCCCTTCAGCGCCCCGCGCGACGGTGGTTACGTGTACGGCCGTGGCACCGTGGACGACAAGGACAACGTCGTCGCGGCCCTGATGGTGATGCTCGAGCTGAAGCGGCTCGGCGTCCCGCTCGTTCGCGACGTCATCTTTCTCGCCGAAGCGGGGGAGGAGGGCTCGACCCGCATCGGGATCCAGTTCATGGTGAACGAGCACTTCGACGCGATAGACGCCGAGTTCTGCTACGCCGAGGGCGGCCGCGTGATGCGGGTCGGAGGCGAGGTACGTTATGCCGCGGTGCAGACGCTCGAGAAGATTCCGTATGCCATCGAGCTGATTGCCAGAGGAGTGGCAGGCCATGGGTCTGTACCGCTCAAGACGAACTCCGTCGCGCACCTCGCGAAAGCCGTGGCCGCCATTGCCGACTGGCGATCTCCCGTTCGTCTCAACGAGACGACGAGCATGTACTTCGAGCGGCTGGCATCCATATCTCCACCAGAAGAGGCCGCGCGCTACCGTTCCGTCCTCGACCCCGACACCGCCCGGGATGCCGACGAGTATTTCCTGGAGCACGAGCCGCACCATGCTTCCATGCTCCGCACCTCGACCTCGCCCAACATCATCGACGCCGGTTACCGCATCAACGTCATTCCGTCCGAGGCGAGAGCCACGGTCGACACGCGGGCGCTCCCCGACGAGGACATCCAAGCGTTTCTCGAGGAGATTCGCAAGGTGGTCGACGATCCCGCGGTCGAGGTGAGCCTGGGACAGCGCGACACCAGACCCAAGGGGCAGGAGCCGCGTCTCGACTCGGACGCATTCTTGGCGGTCGAGGCCGCCGTCAAGACGCACTACGACGCCCTCACGCTTCCCTCGATGAGCACCGGTGCGACCGACATGGCGTATCTACGCGCGAAGGGAATGCAGTGCTACGGTGTGGGCCCGGCGATCGACGTCGAAGACGGGCCCAAGGGCTTCGGAGCGCACAGCGATCAGGAACGCATCCTGGAAAGCGAGCTCTACCGCTTCGTCCGCTTCCACTGGGACATCGTCATGGACGTGGCCGCCGCGAAGTAAAGGCCCTCGGAAAAAAGCCGCTCACTCGCCTCGCTTGAGCTCCTCGAAACGATGGAGCTTTCCCGCTCGTACGACGTGGGTCAGGTGGCGCAGGTTGGCCACGTCGATGGTGGGGTCGGCCGAGACGACGATGAGATCGGCGATCTTGCCGGGCTCGATCGTGCCGATGTCGTCGCGGTTCATCGCGCGGGCGCCGTTTCGCGTCGCCATCACGAGCAGCCGAGGGGGCTCGATACCCGCAGCCTGCATGGCCTCGAGCTCCGCGTATATCGATGGACCGTGAAACGTTCCCGGGTTCCCCGCATCGGTGCCAACGGCGAGGGGGATCCCCGCCCGATGGACCCGCAAGAGATTGGCGATCTTCCTCTCGTAGGAGTCGGCCAGCCGTTCGCGGTAAGCGTCGAGATTGCGCTCGAGCTCGCTTACGCTCGGATGGCTCCGATGACCCGGGCTCGATAGGATCAACTTCCGCGTCTCCGAATCCATGCATCCGTTGGGGTCGTCGATCCGAGGCTTGGACACGCCTTTGACTGCCTCGAACATTCTCAAATAGCCACCGCTCACGATGAGCGTAGGCGTATAGATCGTGCCGTTCGCCTGGGCGAGCGACAGAAACTCGTCGTCCACGGAAACGTCTTCAACTCCGTGCACCAGAAGGCTGGCGCCGGCGCGGAGGGCGACCTTCGCTTCCCGGAGGCTCGTGGCGTGGACGATCAACGGAAGATCCAGGGAAGCCGCCTCGTCCCCAACGGCTAGGACGCGGGCGTCGATGGTTCCCGGCTCGGTGTCCTCGACCTCCAAAAACCAGACCTTGACGGCGTCCGAGCCGAAGGCCGACAGATACCTCACGATCTCTCGACCCGCGGCTTCACCCGAGAGGTCAATCATCAGCTTCTCACCGGGAAGGTTCAGATCCGCCCGGGGAGCGTGGGTGACCAGCGGCCCGGCGGCGGCAACGTGAGGAGCGGTCGGGTCGTGCTCAGCGGGAGCCCTCAAGTCCCAGGACCAGGGAAAGCCGCCGACGTCGAAGACGGCGGTGACGCCCGAACAGAGGTAGGCATCGTAGTAGCGGCGCGGGTCGCGCTTTTGGCGATTCTGCACCTGTTCGTAGGGGAGCTCGTCGGTGAAATCGAGCGCATCGGGTCTTCCGTCGAACCAGCCCGTCTGCGAGAAATGGACGTGCGCGTCCACGAGCCCCGGCAGGATCCAATGGCCGACGAGTCGCTCGCGTCGTGCTCCGGCGGGCATCGGGCAGCTTTGCGCATCACCCACGCAGCGGATGGTCTCGCCGGCGACGACGATCCGGGAATCAGTTCGGGCCGGAGCCCCGGTCCCGTCAAAGAGGGTGGCGCCATCGAGAACCAGGGCCCGCTTGTCCGGCTCCTGCTGCGAAGCCGCGGTCGTGCCCATGACGAAGAGCACCCCAGTCCCCACAAAGGTTGCCGAGAGCCATCTGATCTTTGGTCGAACGTAGGGAAGCCGAATCATTCGCGCGGCCAGCGTAGCTCGAAGTTGTACTCGTCCGCGCCCCCTTTCGGATCTTCGATGCGGACGACAGCCGTGAAGTTGTTCGCCGAGCTCGGTGTCTGCACGAGCTCCACACTTCCTCGACCATCGAGCTTGTCGACCGACACGGGCGTGTCGGATGCCGGAAGAGGAGCGCTGAAGCTCACGCTCTTCTCGTGAGTGCCCGCCCCACCCTGGTCTTTCACTTCGTGATGGCTTCCACGGACTTCAATGTCGCAACCGATGTCGACGCGCCCTCGCCAGCGGAATACCGAGGAGTACCCGTCTTTGTCTATCGTTTCCTTACGCGACCACGAAAGCTCGAACTCGTATTTGCTGTCGCCCCCCTGGTCCTGGTCGTCGATACGAACTACAGCCGTGAACTGGTTCCGTTGGCTTGGCTGTTCCATGAGCCGTACGCTCCCGCGCCCCTCGAGGATTTCGAGCTCGAGCTCGACCTCGGCGAAGGGGAGGGGCGCCGTGAAGCGGTGTTCCTGATTCTGGATGGGCTTGGCGGAAACGTGCTCGATGCGGACCTGGTTTCCTTGGATCAAGATGTCATCGACGCCATCGACTCTTCCTCGCCAACGGAAGTGCTCCATGTCCTCCGCGCCCGCGAAAACGGCGGCACCGAGCAGGACAGACGTGATCAACGCGAGCTTCATGCTCCGATTCCTTTCAGTCGTACGGATATCGATATTCTCATTGTACTCCTCGTCCCGCGTAAAATGCGCTCCATGGTTCGATTGATCCTTGTTGCTCTCGTGCAGTACCAGGTTCATACCATCGACGCTCGTCCAGGCTTCGTCCAGTGGGGTTACCATGACGCCTCGGTCCCACCCGCACTGACGATCCGGTCGGGTGATTTTCTCGAGGTCACCACACTCGTCACCGGAGCCAGGAACCTCCGGACTTTCGGTGTCCCGGAGGAGCACATTCGTCCCGAGATGGAGGAAATCGATCGAGCGGTAGAACAGGAGGGTCCGCACTTGCTCGTTGGTCCCGTGGCGGTCGAGGGCGCCGAGCCCGGGGATGCTCTCGAGATCCGCATCGTCGAGGTCGAGGTGGCGGAGGATTTCGCCATCAACCTCTTCCGGCCCGGTGGAGGAACGCTCCCGGAGCGATTCCCTCATCTGGGAACGCGCGTCATCCCTCTCGATCGCGAGCGCGACGTGGCGATTTTCTCGGATGGTATAGAGATCCCGCTGCGGCCCTTCTTCGGGAGCATCGGCGTCGCGCCTCCGAATGCCTCGGGTCGCATCAGCAGTGGACCGCCGGGCTTTCACACCGGAAATATCGACAACAAGGAGCTGGTGGCCGGTTCGACTCTTTGGGTACCTGTGCACGTTCGGGGCGCGCTTCTCACCATCGGTGACGGTCACGCGGCGCAGGGCAACGGCGAGGTGGATGGAACGGCGCTCGAGACGTCGTTGCGCGGTACGTTCCAAGTGACAGTGAGAAAAGGCGCGCGCCTGAAGTGGCCTCGCGCCGAAACCCCGGAGCACCTCATTACAATGGGGCTTCACCCCGACCTGGACGAGGCGGCAAAGCTCGCCGTGTCGGAGATGGTGGACTACCTCGTCGCGGAGCGCGGCCTCGACGAGGACGCGGCATACATGCTCTGCAGCATCGCCGTCGATCTGCACGTCACGCAAATCGTCGATGGTACGAAGGGGATTCACGCGCTACTTCCCAAGCGAATCTTCGCCGAGGAGGGTATCGGGGTCGATATGGCGAGACCAGTCCATCGAGGAGCGCACAATGAGCGCACCAATAGACAGAAACAGGGGCATCGATAAGAGCGAGACAGAGCATGGTTTGGCTTGGGTAATCCTCTCCCTCGCCCTGGCCATTCACGTCGCCGACGAAGCGCTCGGAGACTTCCTATCCTTCTGGAACCCGCTCGTCCGAGCCATCCGAGAACGAATTCCTGTCTTGCCCCTCCCGACGTTTGTTTTCGAAGTATGGCTCGCGGGCCTGATACTGGGTGTTCTCGTCCTCCTCGCGCTCTCCCGGTACGCGTTTCACGGAGCCAGGTGGATGGTGCCGCTGTCCTACGCACTCGGGGTCATGATGTTCGGAAACGGCCTGTTCCACATCCTGGGCTCCATTTATATCGGCGAGATGATACCGGGAGTTTATTCGGCACCCGTGTTATTGGCGGCTTCGATTTATCTCGTCCGATGCGCCTACCGGCGTGCAGACGCGCTCTGAGTTCGGCATTGTTCTCCTGGCTCACGAGCCAGGATCTTGGCTTCGCCAACGGCCGTCCGGACCGCGCGAACGTCTTCTGCGTCGGCGTAGGGCAAGTCGCGGGTGGGCTTTCCGGTCGTGAAGAATGATTCGATGTCGGCAGCCACCGCCTCGGGGGCGCCCCACTGCGTGTTATGGCCCAAGTCGTTCTCCTGAAGGCCCGACGCGGGGAGCGGCTTTTTCCCGTACGTCTTGAAGTAGTAGCGGGTATTACAGGCTGACACCGCGGCGTCGAGTGCCGCACGAAGTCGAGCCTGATCGGGATCCTCGAGAAAGATGCTGTCTTGCGTCGCCCAGAGGACGAGCACGGGCACGGTCAGTCCCGTCAATCGCTCGCGGTTATCCATCACGCCCTGGCCTCGCAGGGCGCCGAGCCAGGTTCCGAGCGGCGTCGCGATCGTCTCCGGCAAAACCTCTCGGAGAAGTGCCGGGTCGGCGGTCGGGTCGGCGACCCAGTTCTCGGTCATCCATTTCTCCACGTCGGGATCGGCATCGCCCGGGGTGAGCCAATAGGCGTCCTTGGGCCAAGCGAGTCCCGGCCGACTCCGCTCGAGCTTCGCCTTCCAGTCGCCCTCGATCGTGGCGGTGAGAAGGAAGTCGTGGATCACAGGGTTGTCCCCACTCACGAACGCGCCGATGAGTACGAGTCCTTCGACCCGTTCGGGACGGATGAGCGCGATCTCCTGCGCGACGCCGCTGCCCATGGAGTGGCCCACGATGCTCGCCCGCTCGATACCCAATGCGTCCATGAACGCGATCACGTCGGCGGCGAAGTCCTTCATTTCGAAGCAGCGCTCGGGGGCAGAGGCGCATTCCGCTTCGGTAGGCATCGACGACTCTCCGTGACCGCGCTGGTCGAGGGCATAGACGTGAAGCGCCGTGCCTCGATCCACGAGTGATTCGATCGTCGGGTAGAACGATCGGCTGGTGTCCGTGACGCCATGGAGCAGGATAACGACTTCACCGTTTCTTGACCCCGCCTCCACGTACTTCATCTCGATACCGGTCGACAGAGCCACGCTCTTCTTTACAGCGTCGAAGTGGACCGTCGTCTGGCCGAAAGCTGAAGCACAAACGGCGACGAGAGCCAGGATAACCATCGCGGTGATTCTTGTTGGCATCGTTTTCACTCCGTCTCAGTGGCTCGAAGATAGCCCGAGCCGCGCGGCGAAGCCCGACCGGCTCTTTCGCGGTCTTCTCGCCCAAACGGCAAGTTCTCCGCGAGAGTGCGCAGTGTCGGCAGCGCCTCTCGCTCATGCTTCTTCTCTCCTATCTACGCATTGGGTGAGAAAACCCGCCAAGGCCCGGGCAAAGCAAAACGTACCAAATTGACACAGCTATTTAACTAACGGACGAACACATGTTCGGTGCGATAAGAAGCCCGAGACCCTGGGTAGGTAGAGGCCTACGCAGGTTGGAGTGCTCTACTTCGCTCGAAATGGCCCGGCCCTCCGCTCAAGCGCGTCTCTGACTGCGTGGCCTTCGCGAGCCGATTCTCGGGAGGGTCGACGTCTTTTTTCTCGTCTCCATTGGTGGAGGTAAAATGCGGGCATGGACGTGGCCGGAGTACGCCAATTCACGGTGGACGAATATCACCGAATGGCGGATGTGGGCATCTTCTCTCGAGACGACCGGTTAGAGCTCATCCACGGAGTCGTTCGCAAGATGAGCCCGAGGAACCGGTCCCATGTCGTCGCTACGTCCGAGATCCGACAGCTCTTCGCTCGGGGCTTGGCGTGCCGGGCCGGTGTGTACGAGGAAAAGCCCCTGCGGCTCGACACACTCGATTCCGAGCCCGAGCCCGACGTTGCCATTTACTCGAATCCAGACTTGAGAGCGTACGGCACGGACCGGACCGAAGCTCTGCTCGTTATCGAAGTATCCGACTCTTCGCTTCAAGACGATCTGACGACCAAGGCGGAGCTCTACGCCCAGGGCGGAATCCCTGAGTACTGGGTCGTCGACCTCGTGCATCGAGTGGTCCACACCCTTCGGGATCCGAAGGGCGGCGTGTACCGATTGCGGCAGAAGCATGTTGCCGGCTCTCGACTCGCGCCTCTCTCCTGGCCGGATTTCTGGGTCGGGGTGGACGCGCTCTTTCCTTCCGAGCCGTACTGAGCACTTTCCAACCAACAAACGAAGGCACTAATATGCTAAGGACGTTCGATGCGAGCTCGGATCATCGCCGCGGCGGTCGCGGGGGTTCTTATCTGTTGCGTCGGAAACCTCGCCGGTGACGACCGAGATTTGCGAGTCACCTTCCTGGGCACAGGAGCGCCCCGGCCCTCGTTCCAGCGCTACGGCCCGAGTATCCTCATCGAAGCAGGGGAGGAGAGGCTCCTCGTCGATGCAAGCTGGGGGCTGAGAGAGCGGTTGCTCCAGGCGGGATCGTTCGAGCTCATCACCGGCATCGAGCATGTTCTCCTGACGCACCTTCATTACGATCACACGATCGGTCTCGCGGATCTGTGGCTCACCGGCTGGCTCTATGGCCGACGCGTCCCCTTGCGCGTCGAGGGGCCAACGGGCACGACGGAATTTCTCGACAACACGCGGCGTGCGTTCCAATGGGACGTCGACTATCGGATCCTTGTGGGCGTCCCGGCGAACGGAGTCTCCATCGAGGCGACCGACGTCTCCCCGGGATGGGTGTACGAGCACAATGGGCTGAAAATCACGGCGTTCGAGGTCGAGCACCTGCCGATCGATCTGAAGACTCGGGAGCGGCTCGATTTCGCCGGAGAAACGCTCGGCTACCGCATCGACTTCAACGGTCATTCGGTCGTGCTCTCGGGGGACACGAGACCGAGCGATCGTCTCGTCGAGCAGGCACGCGGAGTAGACGTTCTGGTCCACGAGGTCCAGGTGCCTTCACCCGGTGCCACCAGGAGGCGAATCTCGCCAACGTGAGTCTGTCGGTGCACTCGGAGCCGGAGGCGGTGGCCAGAATCTTCGAGCGCGCGCGTCCGAAACTCGCTGTCTACTCGCACATCATCCCGCCCGAAGCGACGTCGGAGGACCTGGTCGAGGCCACTCCTTATGACGGCAGGATGGTGGTCGCTCACGACCTGATGATGATCACCATCGGGGAAGACGTCGTCGTCTCGGACCGGCCCAGGCTGGTGGACGAAAGTTTCGAGAAATCCCGAGTCCTGAGATAGAGTCGGTGTCACCCAGTTTTTGGGACTGACCGCATGCGGCTTCGATGAAAAGCTTCACCCTATCCGCCGTTGTGATTCTGGCCACGATCGGCTCGAGCGCCCTCGCCACCCCTCGCTTCGAGCCGCCGAAGAAGGCGATTGACCCGTTTCGGGTGTTCTTTAAGGCCAGTCCGGAAGAATCCACGGATGACGAGCGAGCGCAGATCGAGGAGGCTCGGATCGAGCTAGCCAAACGCCTCGATGAGAACAAAAAGTGGTTTCGCGTGATGTCAGCGCAAGAGGAAGCGGAGATCCTAATCGATTTAACCAACTACTGGACCCGCGAAGAGAGACGGGTTCTCAGCACGTGGGGCGTCGTACCGCCCACTGAAGGGGGACAGCCGAATAAGACTCAGATGGTCGAGATCGTCACCTTCCACGTTCTCGAGGCCCGGGTCGAGCTCTTCGGTGCCGAACGGATGCTGCGAGGAGAGAGAGTCCGCAACGAAGGCGGAAAGGCGAAAGACGCCGTCAAGGACCTGGTCAGACGCATCGAAGAGCTGTGCCGGGACGAATACGATTACTCGATGAGGCGGCGCGCCAACGCACGAGGCGAGCGCTAGCGCGCACTACCGAATCACCTCTCCGGTCCTTGATAGAATCTCGAGCCATCCAGGGTTGGATGCCATGAGGAGAGACATGAAAACGAGAACCTGTTGGAATCTGCTCGTCGGTGGAGCGGTATGGGCACACACCGCCGTGGTCGCCGCGCAGCCCGAAGAGGACGTGATTCGCGGAATCGATGCCCTTGCGGACGAATACGCGGGCATCGCCCAGCGGATCTGGGACTATGCCGAGGTGGGCTATCTGGAGACGCAGAGCTCGGAGCTCCTGCAGAGCACGCTCCAGGACGCCGGATTCTCCGTCGAAGCGGGTGCAGCCGGGATGCCCACCGCGTTCGTGGCGAGCTATGGGTCGGGAAAGCCGATCGTCGGAATTCTCGCGGAGTTCGACGCGTTGCCGGGTATCTCGCAGGATCGATCTCCCGAGCGGAGCGTGCTCGCCGGCAAGAGTGCGGGACATGCTTGCGGCCATCACCTCTTCGGCACCGGGTCGGTGGCGGCAGCCATTGCCACCAAGGAGTGGCTCGAGCGGACGGGCACGACGGGCACCATCCGACTCTATGGAACTCCCGCCGAGGAAGGAGGAGCGGGTAAGGTCTACATGGTTCGCGAAGGGTTGTTCTCCGACGTCGACGCGGTTTTGCACTGGCACGCGGCGGACCGCAATAGTGCCTCGGCCAACAGCTCGCTTGCCAACAAATCCGCCAAGTTCCGCTTCCACGGTCTCTCCGCCCACGCCTCCGGTGCTCCCGAGCGGGGTCGCTCCGCGCTCGATGGCGTCGAGGCGATGAACAACATGGTGAACATGCTTCGCGAGCACGTGCCGCAGGAAACGCGCATCCATTACGTCATCACCTCCGGGGGCGCCGCTCCGAACGTGGTCCCCGATTTCGCTGAGGTCTACTATTACGTGAGGAACCCCGACCCCAAGAACGTGATCGCGATCTTCGAACGCGTCGTCAAAGCCGCGGAAGGCGCGGCGCTCGGCACCGAAACGACCATGGGGTACGAGGTGATTCATGGGATCTACGCGCTCTTGCCCAACGAGACCCTCGGACGAGCGATGCACGCCAATCTGGAGCGCGTCGGTGGCGTGGCCTATACGGACGAGGAGCGGCTGTTCGCCGAAAAAGTACGTGAGTCTTTCACCGGCGACGTTCCCGCCTTGTCTTCGGCGGGAGAGATCGAGGAGTTCGAAGTCAAAGAGGAGGGAAGCGGCGGGTCGACGGACGTAGGTGACGTGAGCTGGGTCGTTCCCACCGCCGGCATGCGAGCCGCGACTTACGTGCCGGGAACTCCCGGCCACTCCTGGCAGGCCATTGCCTCGGGGGGATCGACGATCGGTAACAAGGGGATGATCGTCGCCGCGAAGACGCTGACGTTGACGGCGATTGATCTGTTCGAGGACCCGGAAATCGTCGCCGAGGCAAAGCGAGAGTGGCAGCGTCGAGTCGGGCCAGATTTCGTTTATCAATCGCTCGTCGGCGACCGACCGCCTCCGCTCGATTACCGCAAGCCCGCGACGCAGTAACAGGGTGATGAAAAACTCAGCCCACCCTGCGTGAGCGGAGCAAGCCCGGCGCAATCGTCCGCATCGGACTCCTTCGTGGGAATCAGATGTGAGCACGCAGTGCGAATAATCGTCCGCACTCGGGCTACTTCGAAGGAACGAGATGTTGCGGGGCTGCTTCGAAGGGCTGCCCAACGCAAATTGCCGCGCCGTAAGCAGCCCGAGCCGTGGCGGCACGATCGATTACGGGTCCCGCCACGGCATTGAGGACACTAAAAGAGAATTCGAGCCGGCACGAAGCGCGCCGAGAGGCCGACTCAGCGAATGTAACCCAGGCTTCTCAATCGCTCGAGCTGTTGTTGGCTCATCCCTTCGATGTGCTCGGTGTCGGGGGAGAGCTTCGCCGCATTCGCCATCTGACGCCACCCATCGAGAGTCTCGGCTAGGCGTCGGACGACGTCATCGTGCTCAGCGGCCACGTTGTTCTGGTCGAGGGGATCGTCGGCGAACCGATAGAGCTCGAACTCAGGCTTGCCCGCTTCGGGAACGACGTTATGGATGAGCTTCCATTCTTCCTGGACGATTGAGTAAGACTCCGTCTCCGCGGGCCAGGGGGAACCGGCCTGGGGCTTCGTCGGGGCTTTCTCGGAGAAAGCGGGGCGCGGCTGCCAGGAGCGCTCCTCGCCTTGCAAAAGGGGAACGAGGCTGTGACCCTGGATCGACTCCGGAGTGTCGAGCCCGCTCAAGGCAAGAAGAGTCGGCATGATGTCGATTGTCTCCGTGACCGCATCGACGACCCGATTCGTGGGCAGCCCAGCCGGCCACCGCATCATGAGGGGCACCCGCGTGAGCTCTCCATAGACGGATTGACCGTGGAACGTGCGGCCGTGGTCCAGGAACTCCTCTCCGTGATCGCCGACGAAGACGACGAGAGTCGATTCTTCCAGACCGAGCGTGCGCAAGCGTTCGAGCAAACGGCCCACTTCGGAGTCCATTCCGCGGATGGAGCCGTCGTACCAGTCCTTGTCGTAGCTCACGTACCGGTCGGCGTCGATCCCGACTTGCTCGAGCTCGGCTCGAGACGGCATGCCGAAGTTCTGGGCGAGCGGTTCCTTGATGATCTTTCGCACCTCGGCGAGCTCCTCCTCGTGCACGTGCTTCTTCTCTGGATCCGCCCAGAGCGAGGCATAGGGCGGCCTGGGCTCGAACGGGTCGTGGGGGTCGTAGAGGTGAAGGAAGGCGAAGAAAGGCACGTCCTTGTGAACGTCGAGCCAGCGGCTGACCCGGTCGATGTACTCCCGGGAAGTCTTGCTCGAGCCCTGCTCCGGAAGCGACCCGTCCTCGTGCAGCTCTTCGAATCCCTGATGCAGGTTGGTGAACTGCCCGGTGAAGAGGTTCGAGGCGAACGAAACGGTGGCGTAGCCCGCACCACGGTACACCTCGGCGAGCGTCGCGGCCGATGCCGGCAGGTAATCCGAGAAGTCTCTTACCCCATGGGTCGAGGGGTAGAGCGAGGTCATTAGGGACGGCGTCGATACCTTGGTCCAGGTCGCCTGGGAAACATTGTTCAGGAACAGGACGCCTTCCGACGCGAGCCGCTTCAAGTTGGGGGAAGTATCCCGTTCGTAACCATAGGCGCTCAGGTGGTCGTTCCGGATCGTATCCGTCCAAAGAAGTATGACGTTTCGAGGGCGATCCTCGCGTGCCGCCGCCGGCAGTCGGATCACCGGGGTTCCCCAGATGCCCACGACCCCCATCTCCTCGGACGAGAGCGAGAGCGCAAGACGTCCGGAACGCCCGCCGTGCGCCGTGAGGTCGAGGATTCGCTCCTCCCATCGATAGGGGGTCGTCACCGTCTCCTCGAGCAGCACGTCGTCTCCCATCGCTACGCGAAACGTAACCGGCATCGGGTCCACCGTGCCCAGGGATAGTTCCAACCTGGAGCCGAGAGGAACCTCCACCGGAACCCGGATCGTTTCCGGAGTCCGGGACACCAACGACTCTCGGTAAATCTCCGACATACCCTGGAAGCCGACACCGCTCTCGATGCCGGCGAGATATTCCTTTCGGAACACGAGACGAATCGACTCGATCGCGAAATCGGCGTCGGCGGCGTCGGTGGGACGAATATAGAGATGGCGAATCCTTTGGGCGGACAATGGCAAGCCGCTTCTGAGCGTATAGGTCTGAACATCGTTTCCCGCCACGATGGGTGTCGTGATGCCGAGCGCGGTCACGAGAAACCGAGCCGGACCGGGTCCGGGCACCGGTTCCACCGAGGGGACGATCGTGAAGTTGGCGCCGGCCGAAGCCCGCATCCGAACCTCGATCGAATGGAGCTGGTCGCGGTTATCGAGACCGTCGGTGCGCTCCACGTGGAGCAACGGAAAATCGCTCGTGGCTTGCCCAGCGAGGCGACCGTCCCTAACCGCGAGACCGGAGACATCGGCAAAGGCGTCGAATCCGGCTGTCCCAGTAGCGTCGGCGAAGATCCACTCGGTACGGGGCGGAGGTGCGGGAGGCGTTGCCGGGCGACCCTCGACCATCTCGTCGGCGAACACGTCCACGAGGCGAATGGGGCTGCTTTCCTCGGACGGACGACAGCTCGCCACGAGCCAGGCTCCCAGTAGAACCAAGAATCGATGCATGTGATATTCCCCTCCAGATCGCGACGTCTTTGGTGCGCCAGACCCAAGCCGTGAAGCTTATGCGTCCGTGGCGTTCGAGTTCAAATCTAAGAAGTGTGCGGTCCCCATAAACCGTCTCCGAGCGTCGATTGAGCTCTTCCGCGCCACACGGTAACCTTGAGGTCGGTTCGGAGACGTGCCTTGGTTGGCGCGAGCTCGATGGTGGAGAGTCTCTTGAAGCCGTGGTGTCCGACGCGAGTGAGCTGGCTCACGCTCGGAGCGTCCGTGACGATTGCTCTGGGGTTGGGGTGGAGTCAATTCCCCCGAGAAGAAGAGCGCGGTGACGGACTCGCCTCGAATCCGGATTATCGGGATCGGTTCGTCTTCACGCGGATCCGCTACGGCCCCTCGGACCTCGAGTGGGGTTTCCGCTGGGGCGGAGCGAGGTGGAGCCACGACTATCCGCGGGCCGACCGCCACCTCTCCCGACTTCTGAGCGAACTCACGACGATGGCGGTCGAGCTCGAAGGCACGAATGTATTCGAGCTCGATGACCCGGATCTATTTCACCATCCGGTTGCCTACATCTCAGAGCCCGGCTTCTGGACGATGTCCGATAGCGAGGTCTCGAGCCTTCGCGATTACGTGCTGAAGGGCGGCTTCCTCATCTTCGACGATTTCGAGAACGAGCAGTGGGACAATCTCGAGGCACAACTGAGGCGCGTATTGCCCGAGTACCGGCCCATCCGGATCGACATCGACCATCCGATCTTTCATTCGTTCTTCGACATGGAGACGATTTACTTTCCCCACCCCCTCGTCGACGTCATGCCGAGCTATTACGGGCTTTTCGAGGATAACGACGCGGCCCAACGCATGGTGGCAATCGTCAATTACAACAACGACATCGCCGAGTACTGGGAGTGGTCCGATTCGGGGTGGCTCCCGATCGACATCACCAACGAAGCCTACAAGCTCGGCGTGAACTACATGGTCTATGCTCTGACCCACTGACGAGAGCTGTCAACGGGGGTCTACTGATACCGGAGCGCCGCGAGGGGATCGACGCGGCTGGCGCGGAGCGCGGGAAGCGAGCTCGCGACGAGCGCGACCAGAGTCAGAACGACCGTCACGCCGAGAAACGTTGTCGGATCGGTCGCGCTGATGCCGTAGAGCAGGCTCACGACCGCTCGCGAGACGGCGAAGGCCGCGGCCAGTCCTATGGCGACTCCGACCCCGACCACGGTCATCGCGTTGGCAAGCACCATTCGGAGCACATCCTGCCGACGCGCTCCGAGCGCCATCCGCAACCCGATCTCTTGGGAACGCTGAGCGACGCGAAAAGAGAGGACCCCATAGAGGCCCACCGAGGCGAGGGCGAGCGCGATCGCGCCCATGACTCCGAGGAGGCCGGCCGCTAGCTTGGGTGCGAAGAGCGACTGGTCGATCACCTCCCCGACGGTCATCGGATTGATGATGGGCACCAGCGGGTCCATGGCGCGGATTTCTCGCTGGGCCGCGGCCATCACTGGCGCGGGGTCGTCCTCGGTGCGCAGGTACAGGGTCAACGAGTCGGCGAAGTTCTGCTCGACCGGCAGATACACACAGGGCTGTGGCTCTTCCCCCAGGGTTGCGATTCTGGTGGTCTCGACCACCCCAACGACTTCTTGAAAGAACTCATTCCCGTACATACGGAATCGCTTCCCCAGGGCCTCCTCGCCGGGCCAAAACTGCTGCGCCATTTTCTCATTGATGACGGCCACCGGAACCGAGTCCTTCCGGTCACCGCTTCCGAAGTCGCGTCCACGGACGACGGCGACGTCGAACGTCTCGAAGAAATCTACATCGACGACGTTGGTCGGAACCAGAACCCCCTCTTGTCGGTCCTGGTTCTCTTGGCCTTCGGGGAAGATGCTTCGCGAAAAACCACCGAACAGAGGCAGGTTGCTCGCCCAGGACGCGGAGCGAAGGCCGGGGAGAGCGCGGACCCTCTCCAGGACCGCATCGTAGAAATGCTCCGCCCGCTCCTGGCTGTAACCACCCTGGCCGGGATTAACGATCATGACGCCGAGCCTCCGGGTCTCGAATCCAGGATCGATCTCGTGCGCGTGCATCGAGCTCCGTAGAAACAAACCCGCCGCGATCAGAGACACGATGGACAGCGCCACCTGGACGACGACCAGTCCGTTGCGAAGACTGATCCGGCGCCGCTCGCTCCCGACCGCCCTCGACTCGTTCTTGAGCGTATCGACCACACTGAAGCGAGACGCCTGGAGCGCGGGTGCGAGGCCGAACACGAGTCCGGTCGCGAGCGAGAGGAGCAGAGCGAAGAGGAACACGCGGGAATCGAGCGTGGGTTGGATCATGTTGTTGGCGACGAATGCAGGCCGGAAAGACCAGATGAAGTTGCGGCCCATGTAGGCCACGATCAAACCTACCAGGCCGCCCAATAAACCGAGGATGGTGCTCTCGGTCATGAGCTGGCGCACCAATCGCAGTCGGCTGGCACCCATCGAGAGGCGAATGGCGATCTCCTTCTGCCGAGCGACCGATTTGGCCAGCATCAAGTTCGCCACGTTCGAGCAGGCGATCAGCAGGACGAGACCAACGACGGTCATCAGCACGACGCCACCGAGGAGCATCGCGTTCCTGCCACCGGGAAACAGAGTCGCTTCCGCGAGGGGAACGGTCTTCGCCGAGCGACCCCGGTTGGGCTCGGGGTAAGCCTCCGCCAGCGCGTCGGCAATTACCGCGACATTCGCGCTCGCGCTCTCCAGGCTCGTTCCGTCGCGAAGCCGTCCAAATACGTTGAAAAAGAGCGCCCGCCGGTCGTTGAAGAAATCGCGGAACTGGGCCGCGGCCAGCTGTTCCTGCATCATGGCGGGAACCCAGACGTCGGGGCCAAAGATCACGCTCACGCCCTTGTAGCCATCGGGGCCTACTCCGACGACGGTGAACGGGCGGCCGTTCAAACGGATGATCGAGCCCAGAACGGCTGGATCGCTTCCGAATCGCCGACTCCAGAGTCCGTGTCCGAGAACGACGACGGGATGAGAGCCAGGCGTCTCGTCCTCTTCCGACAGGAAAAATCGACCGAGTGCCGGCTCGAGTCCCAGGACGTCGAAGTAGTTACCCGTCACGAACTCCACGAATGCTTGTTCGGGCTCGTCGTTTCCAGCAAGCATAGAGACCAGGTTAGGAAACGAATAGGCGGCGAGACCCCTGAAGACTTCATTCCTGTCGCGGAAGTCTTTGTAGTTGGGATAAGAGACCGTCGATGCTCCGGGATTCTTCTCGTCGACGGTCTGGAGAGCGACCAGCTCCCCGGGCCGCTTCACCGGAAGCGGATTGAGGAACAAGGCGTTGATCAAGCTGAAAATCGTCGTGTTGGCGCCGATCCCGAGAGCGAGCGACAGCACGGCGGCCGAGGCAAACCCCGGGTTCTTGGCAAACGTCCGAAACGCGTAAACGAGGTCCGTTCTCAGTCTTTCCAAGCTTCACCCCGGCTAAGATTCTAGACGTCTCACGCGCTCGAACGCCATCGATTGCAGCCGGAACCGGAGCGGCTAGGTTCGCTTGATGACGATGAGACTGATGTCGTCCGATGGCTGAGCGAACGAAAGAATATCGTCCCTGATTCCTTCCACGATGTCCCGGGCCCGTCGATCCTTGAGCTCTCGCACCTTCGCTTCTAGACGGCCGGGGAAGTATCGATTCTCTTCATCAGCGTGCTCCGATAGCCCGTCGGTGTAGAGCAAGAGAATGTCACCCGCTCCCATGATCTCCCATTCGTTCAACTCGTAGGCCTCCTTGAATCCAAGAACGCTTTGAGTCGTGTTGCGGTCGATCACGTTTTGCGACGGCAAGGTACCGAGAGGAGGGCACGTTACGTAAGCCTCCCTTTCGCTTTCCATGAACCGATCGTGCAGCCGCGAAAAGACGATGGGTGCGGGATGGGCCGCAGATATGAACCTGAATCTGGCATCCTCGGTGATCTCGCCATAGATCATCGTGATGAACTTGTGGATCGAGGAGGATTTGTAGAAGCGCGTGTTCAAGTTCTCGAAGAGGTGGTTGGTAACGTGCCCGAAGACGTCGAGCTCATAGAGAGACCCCAGCAGAAAGGACTGATGGAGCATCGCTGCCAGGAGACCATCCGTGACTTGATGCCCGGAGACGTCGACGAGGACGACGCCGACCATTCTCTGGCACCGCGCTAGGTTGGCGGCGACTTCCGGCAGTCCTTGCGCCCGGGCATGGGTGATTCGGGCTTCGAGGTCGTACCGCTTCTTGAAATCCAGGTAGATGATGTGATCTCCACCGACCAGGCCATTCAGGGGCAAGCTCTCCCCGTGTATATCGAAGCCATCGAGCGCAGGAACGTCGCCCGGTTTCGGCTTGATATAGCTTGCGATCTCCTGAAAGTTCTCCAGCTCCCTGGCCAACTGCTCCATCGAATCCCCGGCCAAGGCCCGAGGTAACGTGTCGATGCCCTTTCGTTCACATCCATTTGCTGTCAAGCACCGCTCCGTTGAATGTCGCGTTTGATGTTTCGAATAACCCCATCGTCTTCTCGTCCGAACCTCCACAAAGGCGCACGGGTTTTGATTCCCTGGGCTCCGAGGGAAATCAAAAACGCGCATGGCCGGCACACGACCTGCCACTACGTGAGCCTGTGTGAAAGAACGGTAGGGCGGATCATAGCGCCGACAATCCTGGAAGACAATGGGTAGAGGATTATTTCTTGATTAAATTGCCGTGCGCCGCTCGCAGTGTACAATCGGCCAATGTTTCCATATCCTCATTATTTTTCTGCCACGCTGTTCCTGCTCGCCGTGCCGTCCGCGGCTCAAAACCGTCCGCCGTCGGGCATTTTCGCGGATCGGATCGCTCGCTCGGTGGAGAGCCACCAGGTAGCGGCTCTGGACTACCGTCATCGGATTCACCAGGATCCGGAGCTTGGTAATCGCGAGTTCGAGACCGCAAAACTCGTGGCCGAGCATCTCCGGAGCCTCAGTATGGTCGTGCGTACCGGAGTAGCTCATACGGGCGTCGTGGGCGTCTTGAAGGGCGGTAAGGACGGCCCCGTCATCGCGGTCCGCGCGGACATGGACGCGCTTCCCGTGAGCGAAGACACCGATCTTCGTTTCAAATCGACGAAGCGCGGGACCTACAACGGGCAAGAGGTCGGTATCATGCACGCCTGCGGCCACGACATTCACACTGCGGTGCAAATGGGGGTCGCCTCGGTTCTAACCGATCTCCAGCAGGATATTCCCGGGACGGTACTCTTCGTCTTCCAACCCGCAGAGGAAGGTCCACCCGAGGGGGAAGAGGGAGGCGCCAATCTCATGCTCGAGGAAGGCGTCTTTGACGATCCGCGTCCCGAGGCGGTTTTCGGGCTCCACACCCTCGCCGATCTTCCGGTGGGGCAAATCGGGTTCACCGAAGGACCGGCTCTCGCCGCGGTCGATCATTTCAAGGCGACGGTCAAGGGAACTCAGACTCACGGCGCTCAGCCGCACCAGGGTGTGGATCCGATCGTCATGGCATCGCAGGTCGTTCTGGCCCTCCAGACGATCGCTTCCAGAAACCTCGATCCGCTCCAGCCGGTGGTCGTGACCGTTGGGATGTTCCATGGTGGTGAGCGCTTCAACATCATTCCCGCGCAAGTGCATCTGGAGGGGACGGTGCGAACTTACGATCCCGATGTGCGAAACACGGTCGAGCGCCGGATGGGCGAGATCCTCGACGGCATCACCAGGGCGGGCGGTGGAAGTTACACGCTGGATTACCAGCGCGGAACGCCGGCTACCATCAACGATCCCGAGCTGACCCAATGGATGGTGCCGTCGGTTGCTGCCGTCGTGGGCGAAGGCGGCGTGATCGACCTGAAGCCGACGATGGGAGGTGAGGACTTCGCCTATTACGCGAACGAGGTTCCTGGCTTCTTTTATCGGCTGGGAACCTTGAAGGAAGGGACGGTCTCCGGTCCTCACCATTCGCCCACGTTTCGCGCGGATGACGCGGCGGTTCCCATCGGGATGCGGGTCATGACGAACGTGCTTCTGGACTACCTTTTCCGGCGTTCTCAGGGAAGCCGGCCCGAATAGCAGGCTGATGAAAAAGTACAGTCCAGCCTGCACAAGCAGTCCGAGCCGTGGCGGCCCGATCGATTACGAGTCCCGCCACGGCACTGAGCACTAGCAGGGTGATGAAAAACTCAGCCCACCCTGCGCGAGCGGAGCGAGCCCGGCGCACCTGTCGCGCCGTAAGCAGCCCCGAGCCGTGGCGGCCGGTCGATCACAGGTCCCGCCACGGCACTGAGCACTAGAAGGGCGAGGTCGTCCGAAACGGTCTCAGTCGTCGAGGCTCACGGTTCGGGCGGAGCGGGCTAGAGGAAGCAGGATTACACTCCGATCTGTTTTCTGTCGACCCGCAACCGCTTCTTCCGCGGGTGGTAAGACGCCGAGCACGAGCCGCACCGGATGACCGGTCGTTGATGCCGAACGCCAATTTCCTCGCGGACGCCTGAGCGCGGGTCTCGAGCTCACTCGGCGCGGAGGGTCGCGATCGGATCGACGCGCGTCGCTCGCCGCGCAGGAGCCCAGTTGGCGACGAGCGCGACGAGGAGCAGCACGAACGTGACAGCGACATAAACCCCGGAATGGGTGAGATCGCCGCCAGGAACCGCCGCGGAGAGCAATCGGCTCAACAGAGTCGCCCCCACCAAACCGACGCCGGCGCCGAGCACGACCAGCCTGGCGCCCTGGACGAGGACCATGCGCAGCACCCTCCGCCGGTCGGCGCCGAGCGCCATGCGAATCCCCAGCTCTCGCTCGCGCTGGCTCACGGCGTAGGACATCACTCCGTAGATCCCCATCGAGGCCATGACGAGGGCGAATCCGGCGAAGACGAGGAAGAGAGCGATGATGGCGTCGGAGCTCGCGAAGATCTCGCTGCGCATGTCGTCGAGGGTGCGCGCGCTCTCCACTGTTTCTCTCGGTTCGAGGGACTGGACCTGTTGGCGGAGGGGCCCAACCAGAGCCCCGGGATCGTTGTTTGCTCGCACGAGGAGGGCCATTTCCGCCAGGGGGCTCTGTTCGAAGGGAAAGTAGATCTGAGGAACGCGGGGCATCTGATCGTCGAGGTGCACGATGTCGCCCGCGATCCCCACGATCCGGACCCACCGATCCGCACCGGAGGAGCTCGACAGTCGAATGCGCTTGCCGAGCGCGCTCTCGCCTTCGAAATACCGCTCCGCCGCGGTCCGGCCGAGAATGGCCACGGGCGGCGAAGTTGCGTCGTCCGTCGGAGCGAAGTCCCGTCCTCCGAGGAGCGGCACCGAGAGAACGGAGAAAAAGCCCGGGCTCGCGGTGAAGAAATAGGCGCTCGGGCTCTCCTCTCGCTCGTCGAGCGCCCTTCCCTCGATCTGGAAGTTGCGCCTCGTGCCCCGAGACGTGAGTGGAACTGGATTTGCGAGCGATGCCTCGACGACGCCGGGAGTCTCGCGGGCGCGGGAGAGGAGCTCGTCGTAGAAACGCCGAGTCTTCTCTTCGGTCTCGTAATCGGAGGGAAGCTCTAGCGACAAGGCGAGGACGTTCGAAGGATCGAAGCCGAGATCGTCGGTCTTCATGTCGTCGACGCGATGCGCGAGAAGACCGGTGACGATCATGAGAGAGAGTGCCATCGCTACCTGTGCTGTTACGAGAAAGCCGCGCGAGCGCAGCGTCACCCGGCCCGTTCCGGCGCGGGCACCTTCGCGCAGGCTCGAGACGAGGTCGGGTCGCGAAGCGCGAAGGGCGGGGAGGAGAGCGAAGAAGAGAGGGGTTACGACCGAGATGGTGAAAGTGAACGAGAGAACGCTCCAATCGATCTCCGCCGCGCGATAAATCCATTGCCGCTCCGAAGTGATGTGCACCAGCAGGTCGAGAAGACCCCGCGCGAGGGCGAGCCCTGCGAGCGCTCCTCCCAGGGAGAGCAGGAAAGCCTCTGTGGCGAACTGCGTGAGAATGCGCCCGCGGCCCGCTCCCAGAGCGAGGCGGAGCGCGATCTCCCGCGATCTTCCCGCCGAGCGCGCCATGAGCATGTTGGCCACGTTGGCGCAGGCGATGAGAAGGACGAACGAGACGGCGATGACGATGACGGCGGAGAGAGTGCGGTCGCTCTCGTTCATCAGCTCGTCGGAGAGGGGGCTCACGCGGAAGTTCCAGCCCTCGCTCTCGGGATGGCTCTCGGCGAGACCTGCGGCAAGAGCCGTCAGCTCGTTCTGCGCCTCCGCCACGCTCACGCCGGGACTCAATCGGGCCTGGGTGAAGGCGGGGCGCTCCTCGCGGCTCTGGGTCGAGAGCTCCATCCCGAGGGGCACCCAGACGTCTATGTTCGATATGTCGCCGAACTCCATCGCTTTCGAGACGACTCCCACGACCGTCGAAGGACGTCCATCGAGGAGGAGCGTTCGCCCCACCACGCCGGGGTCCGATGCGAATCTCCGCTGCCAGAACCCATGGCTCAAGAGGGCGACGGGATCGGCACCCGGCCGGTCGTCTCCGGGAAGGAACCCTCGCCCGAGGATCGTGCCGACTCCCCAGACATCGAACAGGTTGTCGGTGACGCGGAACGCCGTGACGTGTCGGGCCTCCTCTCCCTCGGTCAGGAGGAACGTTTCGGGCAGAGCGAGGGAGACGCCTTCGAAGCTTACGGCGCTCTCCCGCAGCTCGGCCACTTCGGGAAGAGAAAGTCCCGTTCGCGTTTCGCCCGCGCGCTCGTTGGTCCCCCAGAGAAAGACGAACCGATCTGGATCGGTCACGGGAAGGTCCGCGAGGAACAGCGTGCTGATGAGGCTGAAGATGGTGGTGTTGACGCCGATGCCGAGGCCGAGGGTCGCGATAGCGAGCGCGCTGAAAGCCTTGGACTTCGAGAGCAGGCGAAGTCCGTATCCCAGGTCCTGGAGCCGGTCATTCATGATTCCCTCGCGTTTTCTTCTTCGAGCTCGTTCCGAATGAATGCGCCTTCGACGATGCCACTGGGCGAGGCGCTCCCTTCCCGCGCCGAAGATCACTCCCACGTATGTTTCGAGCGCGAAACAGTAGGCTCGTCCCCGGCCGCGGTGGTGGAGAAGCTCGCGCGAGCGTCGTGTGAACTCGCCGCGCATGTCCGCACCGAGAAGGCGGCGAAAGTCCGGGGGGTAGAGGCGAGCGAGCCGGTCGAAGATCGATTGCAGCCGGCGCAGCTCTCTTTCGTCCGTCATCGGGGCTCCCGCCCAGAGAGGGCGATCTGGGCCAGTCTCTCGATCCGCCTCGCTTCCGCGGAGAGCGCGGCCCTACCCGCTCGCGTGATGCGGTACCGCTGGGGAGGCCGCCCCCGCCGGGACTCTTCCGTGGGCTCCGCGAGCACAATCGTTCCGTCGTCGAGCGCCTTCTTCAGGCTCCGATAGAACGACGCGAGCGGCGGCTCGTTCGCTCCGGTGAGCTCTCTCATGCGACCGACGATTCCCTCGGCGTCGCGGGACTCGTCCTTCAAGGACAAGAGGATGTGAAAGGTAAGTGGCGTCATCGTTCTTTCTTCTCATTACGATAAAAAATAGCTCTAGGTTCCAATTGACTGTCGAGTACCTCGGATACGCAGAGGCAGTTCAATTTTTCTTGGAATCGAGCCGAGGGGTGAACTTCTGTCGCTCGAGCGGCGGAGCTATTGAATCCGGTGCGGTAGAGGACGTCGAAACGGCCTCAGTCGTCGAGGCTCAAAAGGTGGGCGAGTCCTCCGGTCTCGAGGTCCGTTTCCGCTGGATCGGGCTGACGAGGAGGAGGAATCGGGGGAATGGCTTTGGCGGGTGTCGGGGCCTTCCCGATGGGCGTTGGGTTCTCGGCCGGACCAGAAGACCGCCGCGCGAGATGCGTTTCGTCGGACAGATAAGCGAGATCTCGGAATGACGTTTCTTCGTCTTCGTCGAATAGGGTCGCACAGTTCGCGCCGTTGTCCTCCGGTTTGCTCGGGAGAGACGGGATGGAAGACGGCTGATTCTTCGACTGTCCGTCGAGCGCGAGTACCTCGAAGCCGGCGGGCGTCTTGTCAGTCGAGCCGAGTGTGGCACCTGTTCCCACGAACGGTGTCTTCGAGCCGCCCGGGGATTCGGGCCGCTGCGCCTTCGGCCTGGTCGGGCCCTCCTCGTTCAGGATCGCCTCCATCATCTCGCCGGTACTCGGCTGAGGCGTTTCTGGCTCGATGAAGAGCTGCGTTCGTTCCGATTCCGTGACTACGGTTCTTGGGTTGTCGCGGGACGCATGAGTCTCGAAGGCGTATCTCGTTTCCGCGAGGTCCTGGGGGATTGTCTCGGGCGGAGGGAGCGGACGCTCGTTCACCGAAACGCGCGTCTGGATGAGCGCGGGAGGAATCGCGGCCCGCGGGACGGACTCGGGCGGTGCCGCACTGGGTCTGGTCACGACGCCCGATTGCGCGGCTCTCGGCTGGGTTCTCGCGTCGGCGGACGTGACCCAGCCGAGGCAACGAAAAGCCCAGAGGTATCGGCAGGCTTCGAAATCTGGGAGAGTCGCATGGGTGCAGATGTGCGCTACCGAAACGGCCTCCGAGAGCATGTCGATCAACTCCAGAGCCCCTTCGGCGAGCCCGAATCGCCTCCATTCCCCCTCCTTCGATTCTACTCGAGCGTAGAAGGATTCGAGATCCCCGACGCCTTTCGAGATTCGGCGCCAGCTGTCGACCTGGCGAATGCCATCGAAGACGAGCTTCTCGGTTGGAATCTCGAGGGTGATCGACTCTTTGTCGAGCGCCCCTGGCCGGAACCGGTACCATGTTTCCGTACGGCGAAAGAGTCCTAGGATGATCGCCCGTACCTGACCCATCACCACCGGTAAGAGCTCTTTCGCCTCGAGGATGCCTTCGGAAACCAGCAACGCCCCGAGTCGCTTTCCTGGCTCGACCAGCTTCGAGATTCGGAGGTAGTCGACCAGGGAGATCTTGCCGGCACGCAGCAGAAAGTGGCCCAGCCCGTCGTCCGCCGACGACGAACGTGCGAAGACGATTCTTCCGTGCTGAATGTGGATGGTCTTGTCACCCTCGGGATTGGAGAAGGAGAGTTGTCCGCTCTTCTTCGCACGGCAAATCGCCAGAAGGAGGTCGGGCAGATCGTGCTCGTCGTTCCAGCAGTTCAATACCCCCTCGAAGGGGATCCGCTTGTTGAAGGACATGGATCTCCTTCCGCACGAAAACCCAGTTCGATTGATGCGGTAACTCCATTATACGGGACCGATCGTCACTCGAAAACCGCGCCTTTGGCGGTTCAGGAGACGCCCAGGATTACGTCGAGGTTCAGGGGAATACGGATCGTGAACGTTGTACCTCTCCCAACCTCGCTCTCGACGTCGATGCGCCCGTGATGGTCCTGAATGATCTGATAGCAGATCGAAAGCCCGAGGCCCGTTCCGACGCCCACGCCTTTGGTCGTGAACCCGGGGTCGAACACCTTCCCCAGGTGCTCCTTGGGGATGCCGCATCCGTCGTCGTGGATCGCGATGAAGGCCATTCCATCTTCGACCCCGGTGGTGATGGTGATAGTCCCCTTGTCCCGGATGGCCTGGCGCGCGTTGTTGATCACGTTCAGGAAGACCTGGTTCAGCCGGCTGGGAAACACCGAGATATGGGGAACGGTGCCGTACTTACGGACGACCTCGATGTGATGCTTGATCTCGTGGTGTACGAGAGTGAGGGTGTCTTCGAGTCCCTCGTGAATATCGACCTTCTTGAGCTCGGCCTCGTCGAGTCTGGCGAAGCTCCGCAGTCTTCTGACGATCTCCCCCACTCGCCCGGCGCCCGATCGGATGACCTGATTCGAGTTGTCGATGATGTCGAAAATCGCTTTGAGCTTTGCGTCGGATTCGAAGGCCTCTTCGTCCTTCGACCGAAGAGCCTGTTTGAGCTTCTCGATCGCGCGGAGCAGCGTGTCGTGCATGCTCGTCATCGCCCCCACCGGAGTGTTGATTTCATGGGCGATGCCCGCGACTAGGCTGCCGAGCGACGCCATCTTCTCCGACTGGACTAACTGGGCTTGCGTCTGTCTGAGCTCCCGGTTGGTGGCGGCGAGATCGTTCAAGGCTTTCTTGATGGCGGTGATGTCACGGCCCATGCCGACGTAGAGCTCGAGCTTTCCGCTCTCGTCGTGAATGGGGAAGATGCTGATGTCGACGGGAATCCGGTCACCGGAGTGGGTCAGAGCCTCGGTCTCGCCCCGGTAGCTTCCCTCTCGGGCGATTGCCTCGTGAATCGCGTCTCGTTTCTCCTGGCCGAGAAAATCGAAGGCCGATCGCCCGACGACTTCGGCATCGGAGAAACCCGTCCTCCGCGCGTGCGCGGGATTCCTCTCGATCACCCGCCCGTCTTTGTCGAGCACCACGATGACATCCACCGAGTGCATGAAGACTTCCCGAAAGATCCTGAGCTTCTCCTCGAGCTCCTTCCGGCGGGTGATGTCGAGCAAACCGCCGAGGACCACCCTCTCGCCACCGATCTCGGACAGCGCCAGGGAAAACACCGACCAGATCGGGGCCCCATCCGCGCGACGGATCCGAACTTCCATGTCTTTCACGAAGCCGTCGCGCTCGAGCTGTTTCAGCACCACCTCGCGTTGTTCCGGGTCGTAATAGAAGTCCCTCGTCCTGCGCTGTCGCATTTCGTCGACCGTCAATCCGACGAGCGCCGCCAGGTGCCGGTTCACATACAGAATCTTTCCATCCGTCAATCGACTGACGATATAGGGAACGGGCACGGTCTCCACGAGGCGGAGAAGCTGCTCGTCGGCTTCGCGCCGCCACCGTTGGAGTCGGCCGAGCTCGAGCGATTGGTGGACCGTGATCTCCAGGTCTTCGAGGCTTACTGGCTTGATCAGGAAGCGTTGTGCGCCGTGCATGACGGCCTTGACGGCAACCGGAACGGACGGGTGTGCCGTCAGCAGTACGAAAGGAATGTCGGGATCGCGTTGCTGGACCTGGTCGAGGACGGCGAGACCGTCCATCTCGGGCATGTTGAGGTCACAGAGGATGACGCTGGGTCTGGCCTCTTCCAAAAGGGCGAGTCCTTCGCGTCCAGTGCTGGCCGAACGCACGCCGAAGCCCCGCTCCCTCAGTTTTTGTTGCAGGGTCCGACGCTGTTCGTCGTCATCCTCGATGTAGAGGATCTCGATGTCGGGCATCGCCGGGCCAGCGCCGTGCGACCGTCTCTACAATCCTCGCGCAACCAGGTGGTGGATGAGGTCCACGACCCGGCAGGAGAATCCCCACTCGTTGTCGTACCAGGAGAGCACCTTGGCGGTGTCGTCGGCGATGACTTTGGTAAAGGGGCCGTCGACGATCGACGAGTTCGAGTTGCCACGAAAGTCGCTGGAAACGAGAGGCGCGTTCGAAAAGGCGAGAATCCCCTCGAGCTTTCCCTTTGCTGCTTTTTCGAGCGCGTTATTGACATCCTCGGCCGAGACTCGCTCGTCGAGCACGGCGGTCAGGTCCGTGAGCGATACGTTGGGTGTTGGTACGCGAACAGCGATGCCGTCTAGCCTTCCGACGAGCTCGGGGAGCACCTTGGTGACCGCGATGGCGGCGCCGGTCGTCGTCGGAATCATCGAGAGCGCCGCCGCCCGAGCCCGCCGCAAGTCTGAGTGCGGCAGATCGAGGAGCCTCTGGTCGTTGGTATACGAGTGGACGGTGGTCATGAGGCCTTTTCGCAGGCCGAACTCATCGTGGAGCACCTTCGCCACTGGAGCCAGGCAGTTGGTCGTGCAAGACGCATTGGACAGCACATGGTGCTTCGAGGCGTCGTAGTCCTCGTGATTCACGCCCATCACGATGGTAATGTCCTCACCTTTGGCCGGCGCCGAGATGATCACTTTTTTGGCCCCCGCATCCATGTGCTTGGCGGCGTCGTCTCGTTTGGTGAAGAGGCCTGTCGACTCGATGACGATGTCGACGTCGAGTGCCTTCCAGGGGAGGTTAGCCGGGTCGCGCTCCTTCAGGACCTTGAAGCTTTTCCCACCGGCAACGATGGTGTCGCCGTCGGCGCGAACTTCTTCGGGCAAGTTCCCGAGGACCGAGTCGTACTTCAGTAAATGCGCGAGGGTAGCCGCGTCGGTGATGTCGTTTGCCGCGACGATGTCAATCGCGCTGTCGTGTAACGCCGCGCGGAAAACGTTTCGCCCGATGCGTCCGAAGCCGTTGATCCCTACTCTGACCGCCATTCCGCCACTCCCTTTGAATTCTGGTCGAGAGTATACCGCGATCGCCTTCTGAATTTCGCGCACCGCGGGGTAAGAGACGATGGGGAGGGCCGCCGCTTCGGCGTTCGTCACGGTTCGTTCACGCTATCGCAGTCGGGGTATAGTTCGAGACTTCTCTGGCAGGCTGATGCACCTTCTCTACAACGTCCTCTATGGGGGCCTCCTCGTCGGGGCGATCCCTTATCTGCTGTACCGGAGCGTTCGGGAAGCCGGCTACGCAGGAAGCATTCGGGAGCGGCTCGGCTTTCGAGGTCCCCGAGCTAACGACGCCCGTTCGATCTGGATACACGCCGTTTCCGTGGGCGAGGTGGTAACTGCCGCGGTCTTGTTGCCTCGCGTCAAGAAGGCCTTTCCCCGCGACCGGATCGTTTGCTCGGTCACGACGGTGACCGGCCGGCGCGTCGCAGAGGAGAGACTGGTCGATGCCGACGAAGTTTTCTACTGCCCTTTCGATCTTTCGGGGTTGGTTCGCCGCGTGGTGCGGCTCACGAGACCACGAGCCCTCATCGTCGTCGAAACGGAGATCTGGCCGAATCTCCTCCGCGAGGCCAGGCGGGGAGGAGCGCGCACGATGCTGGTGAACGGCCGAATCTCGGACGAGTCGTTCCCCCGCTACCGCCGTTTGCGATGGTTCTTGAAACGTTACCTGCGAAACGTCGATCGGTTTCTCATGCAGAGCGAGATCTACGCCGAGCGGATCGTTACCCTGGGGGCACCCGTCGAACGGGTGTCGACTCTGGGGAGCTTGAAGTTCGACGGTACCGCGGCGACAACGGCGCACGTCGAGATCGAGCCGCGCCGCACGGTGCTCATGGGGGGAAGTACGCTCGAGCCCGAAGAGGCGATTCTGCTCTCGGTCTTCTCGAGACTGCGTACTGCGAATCCCGAGCTTCTTCTCGCTCTCGCGCCCCGTCACCCCGCTCGGTTCGGGGAGGTCCACGAGCTCGCGCGATCCCGTGGTCTCGAGGTCGTTCGTCGCTCCTCCGGCGAAGCGGTCTCGAGCTCGACCGACGTTCTGCTTCTGGATACGCTGGGTGAGCTGGCCGCACTCTACGCGCAGGCGGACGTCGTCTTCGTCGGAGGAAGCCTGGTGAATTGGGGTGGACACAACATCATCGAGCCTGCGGAAAAGGGGAAACCGGTGCTCTTCGGGCCGCACATGGAGAATTTCCCCGACGTGGCGCGGCTCTTTCTCGAAGCGGACGCCGCCATCCAGGTAAGGGACGAGAAGGATCTGGAAGAGCATTTGGGAACGCTCCTGAAAGACCCCGCGCGCTGCGACGAGCTATCGCGTCGCGCGCTCGGTGTCATCGAGGCCAATCGGGGCGCGGCCGTGAAGACAATCGAAGAGCTGGTGAAGCTGCTCGGATGAAGCGCGCCCTCCTTCCTCTGTCGTGGCTCTATGGGGCCGCCGTGGCGGTCAGAAACTTCCGTTACGATCGGGGTTTCGGAGTGAAGCATCTGCCGGTTCCAGTCGTCAGCGTCGGAAACGTCACCTTGGGGGGAAGCGGCAAGACGCAGGTCGCGGGCGCCATCTGCCGAGTGCTCCTTGCCCGCGGGGATCCCGTGGCCCTGCTCTCGCGAGGTTACGGGCGTCGCAGCGACTCGCCGTTCGTTCTGGTCTCCGACGGAAAACGTCTGGTAACGTCCTGTGAGAATGCGGGAGACGAGCCCATGGAGCTCGCCACCGACATCCCGTCATTGGCCGTGGCGGTCGGAGCCGATCGTGTTCTTGTCGGAGAGAGGCTCGTGAAGGAATTGGGACCACACGTTCTGGTGCTCGACGACGGGTTTCAGCACCGGCGCCTTCATCGCGACCTGGATCTGGTGTGTTTCGATGCCAGCGAGGAAAGATCGAGCCTGCGGCTTCTCCCCGTGGGCCGTCTTCGCGAGCCTCTCGCGCGGCTCGATCGCGCCGATGCGGTCGTCGTCACCAGCGGGCTCGGCTCTCACTCGCTCCTTCCGTCCAAACCCGTGCTGCGTGCGTCGACCCGAGTGGTTGGGTTGTCCCGAGTGGACTCCGCCGAGGAGCTCGCCGGGGAAGCTTTACGCAACGAGCCGGTCGGTGTCCTTTGCGGTGTGGCACGTCCCGAGCGGATTCGGCGCTCCGTTCCGGCGCGCATCGTCGCGTTCCTTGCGAAGCGCGATCATCACTGGTGGCGGCCGGAGGAGGTGAGTGCGTTTTCTGACCATGCCAAGGCTCAGGGCGCCAAAGCTTTGCTGACGACGCGCAAGGACGCCGTTAAGTTGGCCGATCTTCCTCAGCTTTCGCTTCCGTTGTTTGCCATTCGTTTGGAGTGCCGGATCGCGGACGAAATGGAGCTGTCGCGCCTGCTCGAGAGGGTTCGGCTTTCTCCGCGGTGAGGCTTGGGTGTATCCTGTCGGGTTCGAATGACTCGCTTGAAGCATTGGGCCGAGCACCTCGCTGCCTTCAACGTCAGCGCACTGGTGGGAGTCCTTCCGCGCCGGGTGCGACTCGGCATAGGGCGGGCCCTTGGCAGCCTCGTTTTTGCCATCGATCGACGCCATCGCGCCATCACCCTCGACAACGTCCTCACCGCTTTCGGCGACCGGAAGACGGACGAAGAGAGGCTTCGAGTCGCGCGGGGCGCGTTCCAACATTTTGGCGCCATGCTCATCGAGCTTCTGACGCTCGGGACACGGAAACCGGCAGAGATCGAAAAGCTCGTCCAAATGGAGGGCGCCGAACGCTACGAGCAGGCGAGGCGTCGAGGTCGCGGCGTCATCCTCGTCGCCGCCCATTTCGGAAATTGGGAGCTTCACGCGATAGCCCACGGTTTTAGATTCGGACCGATCCACCTCGTGGCGCGCGAGCTGGACAACGTCTACCTCAATCGAAGGCTCGAGAAACTGCGTCGAGTCTCGGGAAACGGCGTCATCTATAAGAAGCAGGCTCTTCGCCAGATGCGACGGCTCATGAAGGCGGGCGAGACGGTGGCCTTCGTCATCGATCAAAACGTGCATCTCCAGGATGCCGTTTTCGTCGAATTCTTTGGCAAGAAGGCGGCGACGACTCCAGTCGCGAGCTGGTTCGCGATCACGAGCGGCGCTGCCCTTGTACCGGTGTTCTGTTATCCGATGCCCGACGGGGGCTACCGTGCCGTTTACGAAGCTCCGATCGATTCCGAGCGTTTTCGAGAGTTTCCCCGCGCCGAGGCGCTCCAGAAGCTCACCCAGGAGCTGGTCGCGGTCCAGGAGCGCTACATCCGCGAACGTCCCGAGATCTGGCTCTGGATGCACAGACGCTGGAGGACCCGACCTCCACGCGCCATCGCTCGGCCCATCGAGGACCCCGTCGTAGCCACCGAGCTTCGATGAAGCAGGCGATTCTCGTTTACGCTCCGAGCTGGATTGGTGACGCGGTCCTTTCCCTCGGTGCCCTGAGAGTGCTCAGAGCGGCCCGCCCGGAGGCGCGCATCGTGGTTCTGACGAGGCCCTGGGTTCGTGAGCTCTACGATGGGGTGGAATGCATCGACGGAGTGCTCGATTATGAACCACATGCCCAGGATCGAGGCGTCACCGGCTTCGTTAGGGCGGCGGCGCGCGTCGCGCGGGAACGCTTCGATGTGTCTCTCATCCTGCCGAACGCATTTCGAGCGGCCGCGCTGGTGCTTGCCGCTCGGATCGGCGAGCGATGGGGCTACGCGACCGAAGGTCGTGGGCTCTTGCTGACCAGGTCGATTCCCCCTGCTCCACGGCCCTTTGGCAGGCACCAGGCTCACTATTATCTGGACCTCATGAGCGGACTCGGGTTCGACGCGGTCTCCGAGCCCGATTTACACCTGGTGGCGAGCGAGAGGGCGCGCGAGCGGGCCCACGCCCTCCTCGAGGCCGAGGGCTGGGACGGAAGACCGCTCATTGGCGTGCACCCCGGAGCCACGAACAGCCGTGCCAAGATCTGGCCTCCGCTGCGCTTCGCCGAGGCCGCACGCAGGCTCGCCGAAGCGCGGGACGGTCGTGTCGTCGTTCTCGGTGGGCCATCGGATCGCGAGCTCTGTGAACGGGTGCGCTCCACGCTCGGAGGCGATTGCATCGCACTAGACGGCAAGACGTCGCTCGGTGAGCTCATCGGCGTCCTCGAGAGGCTCGCAATCGTACTGACGAACGATTCCGGTCCGATGCACATCGCGGCCGCTCTCGGCACGCCGACACTGGCGGTCTTCGGCCCGACCGATCCCCGGGAGACGGGGCCCGTCGGTGAAAAAGCCGGTGTGGTCCGGGAGCCCGTGGATTGCAGCCCGTGTCTCTTTCGCGATTGCCCGATCGATCATCGTTGCATGGACCACGTGTTCCCCTCTCGAGTCGTGGCCGAAGCGGAGGCGCTTCTGGCGTGAGCGGTAGGCCTGCAGTTTTTCTCGACCGCGACGGAACGCTCAACGAAGCGGTCGGCTTCGTCAATCATGTGAGCCGATTTCGTCCATTTCCGTGGGTTCTCCCCGCGATCCGCGCCGTCCGCGAGGAGGGTTACCTCGCAATCGTGGTCACCAACCAGTCGGGGATAGCCCGCGGCTTGTTTGACGAGAACTTGATGCACGCGATCCACGATGAGTTTCGCACGATGCTCAAAAAGGGCGGGGCAGAGCTCGACGGCATCTACTTTTGCCCCCACGCGCCGTGGGAGGATTGCGAGTGCCGAAAGCCGAAGTCCGGCATGCTGCGTCGAGCGGCTGACGATCTCGGCGTGGATCTGGCGAGGTCGTGGATCGTTGGAGATGGTTACACCGATCTCGAGGCCGGGTGGGCGGCAGGCGCACGGGCGGCTCTCGTTCTCACCGGATCGGGCCGGGGTGCGCTGGAGCACGACGGAAGGCGATGGGAGCGTTTCCCCGACGTCGTTGCCCCGGATCTCCATCGGGCAGTCTGCTCCATCCTATGGGGAGCGTTGGATTGAGCGCGCATCCCTCTCGCGAGCGCCTCCTCGAGATTGTCGCCGCCTTCGAGCGCGTGCGCGTCCTGGCGTTCGTCGATCTCGTGGCCGACGAGTACGTGTACGGTCAGATCTCTCGCGTGAGCCGAGAGGCTCCCGTTCTCATTCTCGATTACGACGAGACGCGTCTCGTCCCCGGGGGCGGCGCGAATGCGTTGAACAATATGGCGACCCTCGGCGGTCGGCCCATCGCGGTGGGGGTCGTTGGAAGAGATCTGCCCGGCCGGGAGCTTCTGTCGCAGCTTCGAGCCGCTGGCGCCGATGTCACCGCCGTTCGCACGATGGCGAGCTACAAAACCCCGACCAAGACCCGGATCCTCGCCGGGGGCTTGCACTCGACGAAGCAGCAAGTCGTGCGGATCGACCGCAAGACAAGGGTCGAGCGCGATCGAGACCTGGAGCGTCACCTCGACGAGGCGGTTCGAAAGCTCCTCCCCGGAGCCGACGTCCTGCTGGTATCCGACTACGATTACGGGCTGATGACGCCGGAGCGCGGCAATGCCCTGGCGCGTCGTGCGGCGTCCCTTCGCAAGCGGACGGTGCTGGACTCGCGCTTCGCCCTGCATCGTTACACGGGATTCACCTCGGCCACGCCCAACGAGCCCGAGGTCGAGGCGGCGCTCGGCGTGCGCATTGGAAACGACCAAGCGACGCTCGAACGATCCGGGCGAAAGCTCCTCGACAAGATGCGCACTCGTGCGCTTCTCGTCACCCGGGGAAAGGATGGAATGGCGCTCTTCGAGCCGCGCCGACCGGTGAGATACGTACCGATCTACGGGACGGATGACGTCGCCGACGTCACCGGGGCGGGAGATACCGTCACCAGTGCGTTTTCTCTGGCACTCGGAGCCGGCGCCACGTTTTTCGAGGCCGCGGTGCTAGCGAACTATGCCGGCGGCATCGTGGTGATGAAGAGGGGTACGGCGACGGTGTCGCGCGAGGAGTTGGCGGATGCCATCGTCTCCCATCCGTAGGGTGGTCGACCTCGAGGAAGCGGAGGCTCTGGTCGCGCGCGCGAAAGCAGCAGGAAAACGCGTCGTGCTCGCGAACGGGCATTTCGATCTCCTCCACGTGGGACACGTCCGCTACCTTGAGGGGGCACGGGCCTGTGGGGACTATCTCGTGGTCGCCGTCAACGACGATCATGCGACCGCGCGGCAGAAGGGGAGAGGCCGCCCTATCGTGCCCGCCGCGGAGAGGGCCGAGATGGTCGCAGCCCTGTCGGTAGTGGACGTGGTGTTGATCTTCGGGCAGGAATGCGTCTCTTCGCTCCTCGAGCGGTTACGCCCCGACGTGCACTGTAAGGGCACCGACTATCTCGAGGATACCGTCCCCGAGCGGGACGTCATGCGGCGCCTCGGAGGGGACACTCGGATCGTTGGGGATCCGAAGCGACATGCCACGAGGGATGTGATTGCCACGGTTCTCGAGCGGTTCGGACCGACGGCAAAAGAAGAAAAGGGCCCTCGGTGAGGGCCCTAGTTTATTCGTCTCTCAGGAGACCTTGACTTCGATCTGGCGCGGTTTCGCCGCTTCGGATTTCGGGACCCGAAGCGTCAGAACACCGTCGTTGTAGGCGGCCGAAATCTTCGAAATGTCGACCGTCGTGGGTAGACTGAACGAGCGGCTAAAAGACCCGTAGGCCCGCTCCGCCCGGTAGAAGCCTTCTTCCTTGACTTCCTCTTTGCGCTCCTTTTTCCCGCGAATCGTCAGGACGTTGTTCTCGACACGTACGTCGATGTCCTCCTTCTTGATTCCGGGAATCTCGGCATGGACCACGATCTCGGTGCCCTTGTCGTAGACGTCCACGGATGGTCGGAAGTTACCGAGAAAGTCGCTTTCGTCGTCACGCGGGAACTCCGAGAGCATTCGGTTGATGCGTCCGGACAGGGTGTTGAAGTCTTTCCAGAAGGGGTCGCGAAGTACCAAGTTCATGGGTTTTCCTCCTTTCAAGGAATCCAAGAAGACTATACACAATTGCCGTGTCACTCGCAAGCAATTTTAACGAATCTAACTAATATTTTATTGGTTAAATCTTAGTTATTTACACTAAGTATATAGCCAAGCTCTTTTCTGTGATAGGCTTGCGGACGAATGCCGGCGTCGGACGCTCTGGCGCGAGCACGGGTCCCTCTTGGTTGGGCCCTCGGACTTGCCGCACTCTACTTCGCGCGCCCGCGTCCAGGCTTCTTCGTTACCGGTTTGATTGTCGCGGGACTCGGGGAAGCTCTTCGACTCTGGGCTTCGGGGCACCTGGAAAAGAACCGGCGTCTCGCCACGAGCGGTCCTTACGCCATGACGCGAAACCCGCTCTATTTAGGGAGTCTCGTCATCGGAATTGGGTTCGTGCTGGCGGCCGGTCGACCCGAGCTCGCCGTACCTCTCGCCGCGCTATTCTGGATCGTCTACTGGCCCGTCATGAAGCGGGAGGCCGACCGACTGAGGGAAGCTTTCCCTTCTTCCTACGCGCAATACGAGACAAGGGTACCGCTGTTGCTACCCCGTCCTGGCCAGGGCTCGGGCGACGGGTTCGCCTGGCGAAGAGTCAGAGAGAATCGTGAGCACGTAACGGTGCTCGGGATTCTGGTGGTCGCCGTGATTTTGGCCTGGCGGCTCGTCGAATGAGCCCCCGAACCTGGGCGCAGGACTCTCGAGCTCCCCTTCTACTCCGGTTCGGGCGGGTACAGAAGGGCGCGAACGAGCAGGACGATTTCCCTCGCCAGACCGCCTCGCCCGGCCAGGTCGTCGGTCCACTTCAGATCCTCTTCGGCCTGCTCGAGCCAGCGGCGGCCTTCTTCAAGCGGGCTCTTTCTCATACACCACGATCTCTTCGCGTCGAATCACCCGACCCCAAGGAGTTTCTCGCATGTGAGTCCATTCTTCGGGTGTATAAGCAGAGGATGTCGGCATCGACGCCGAGACGCACACTACCATGAACTCGACGCAGCCTTTCTGGGAACGGCTCTTCCGTTCTCATGAGCACCAGAATGTCCAGGTCGGTTCCTAGATCCAGTCGTCCTCGGGCGAAGCTTCCGAAGACGCTGATTCGCTCCACTTCCTCCCACGCGGAAAGAATCTAGATCGCGACTTGGAGAGCCTTTCTCAGCCGCTCCACGTAATCCGTTCGTTTCTGCGCCAGGCTTGTCATTCGCATCGCTCCGGAGGAACAGGGCCAGTATAAGGAGGACGGAAAACCTTTGCACGACCTGCGACCATGGGTTTGGGCTGAGATGGGCGATCTTGGCATTCATACCCCGTCGACTCCATACGATCGACGGTGATCGCCCTGGGAAGACTGGTCCTGGTCCGTTGCTCTAAATGCGGGTGTTCCGAGGGCGGGCGCGAAGCTGATGGGAATGATCTTTTGCCGCCGCGACTCTTCGTCATCGTGGTGGCTCCGGTAGATTATGTCCCGCTCCTCGCTGCCTTCAGAATCTCGCGTTCCTGGCTTTCGACCTTGTATTGCACCGCCAACCCCGCTGCACCAAAAAGCAAGCCATAGGATAACGACGGCGGCCATCGGGTCTTCGGCCTACCCGACGATCGAGCGGTCGCTCCTTGGTTGAGGCTCCGGCGCTTGCCCACTCGTCGAGAAGCGGTAGTCCAAGAGCTCGTTGAGCGTCGACATGATCTCACGGACTTCGGGAGGCGCCTCGCGGTACTGACAGCGTCGGTACGGATCGCCCGCTTTCTCTGAGACGATCACGCCGTGGATCTCGTCGAGAGGCTCGACGACGCGCTTCTGGATTCGCACCGCGACGACGATGCCAACCGCGAATCCGGCGAGCGCCATCAGAACCACGGCCCAAGCTCCCGCCTCGCTCAGCCGGCGCGCGCTATCGCGCGTGTTCCGCGTCGCGTCGCGGTTGATGCGTATGAGCTCCTCAACCGCCGCGACGGTGGCCGCGAGTGATTCTTCGGCGCCCTCCTGGAGACCTTCGTAGCCTCGATCCACGCGATCCAGGATCTCGGGCTCCTGCTCTTCCGTTACGTTGTCCCGGGCTCTCGCGAGAGCGCCGAAGAACTGCCCGTCGAGGTCCCGCGAGCGCGTGGTCCCGCCCCTCGAGAGAGCGAGAACGGCTAGCATTTCCTCCGCAGCTTCGATCGAGGTGACGTTCTCTTGGAGGATCTGATCGATCACGGGGGCCATGCGCGAGAGGAGCCCGATGGCCGCGAACCCCATGAGGATCTGGATGGCGAGCAGGATGGCGATGCCGAACCGGAGCTCTCGCCTCACCGGGATCATGGTTCTTGCTCCAGAAGCTGCGTGACGGCCCCTTCGCGCGAGACCACGACGAGGATGTCGCCTTCCCGGAGCGTCTCCTTTGGCTCGGGCAGGGAGACCGTGCGCTCTCCATCTCTGCGGATGCCCACGATTTGGATGCCAAAGCGGCGGGGGAGCGCGAGCTCCGAGAGGCTCTTCTCGTGAAACGAAGGAAGCGATTGGAGCTCGGTGAGCACGAGGTCTTTGCCGAAGGGGAGCTCGCCGATCACTTCGCGGTACACCATGTGGTTCGCGAGTCTTTCGCCGTACTCGCGCTCGGGGTTCACCACTTCATGGGCTCCAACGAGCCGAAGGATCCGGGAGTGCACCTCGTCGTTGGCGCGAGCGACGATCCGGGGCGAGCCCATCTGCCGGAGGAGAGCCGTACAGATGATGGAGGACTCCCTCGATTCGTCGCCGATGGCGCAGACGGTGACGTCCCGCTTCTCTGGCGAGGTTCTGGCGAGCGCTTCGTTGTCGGTGGCGTCGAAACTCACCGCCTCGTCCACGAACGGCGCTGCGGCACGCACTCGAATGGGGTCGCGATCGATGGCGAGCACTTCGACCTTCCGTCCCGAGAGCGCTTTCGCGAGCGCCATGCCGAACTGTCCGAGTCCGATGACGATCACTTGTTTACGCATGTGAATAGCTACCTCATCCGGTCTCAACGCCTCGAAGGGCTCGAGAGCTTATCCGACCGTGACCTCCTCTTCCACGAGCTCCCAATGGGATACCGATCTCCGCGAGCCCAGGAAGAGAAACAGGCTCAACGGACCGACGCGTCCCGCGAACATGCATACCATGATGATGAGCTTTCCCACAGTGTCGAGCGACGCCGTGCCTCCGATCGAGAGTCCTACGGTGCCGAGAGCGGACGCCGTCTCGAAGAGCGCCGTCCGCGAGTCCAGGCCTTGCGTGAGCTGGAGCGCGAAGAAGCCCAAGAGAAGAGAGAGGGCGCCGACGGTGATGATCGAGGCCGCCTCGTACACCGTACGGTGGGAGAGCCGCCGGCGGAAGGCGGTCGCCACGAAGCGGCCCCGCACCGCCGACACGACGGCGAGGAGCAGGACGACTGCCGTCGTCGTCTTGATGCCTCCCGCCGTACCGCCCGGACTCCCCCCCACGAACATCAGCAGGATCACGACGGTCAGGGTCGCGGGACGAAGGGCCGCCACGTCGACGGAGTTGAAGCCCGCCGTTCTCGTCGTGAGCGACTGGAACCAGGCATTGTGGATCCGGTCGGGCCAGGGGAGCCGCCTCAGCGTGTGGCTCCACTCGAGCGCCAGGATGGTCGCCGTTCCCAGGACGAGCAGGACAAGCGTCGCCACGAAGGCGATCTTGTGCTCCACCGCAACCCGTCGTCTCCGCAGGATTGCCGGTACGGCGGCGACGGTAGTTGGGGAGAGCCCTCCAATAATGATGAGGGCACCCACTGTGTGGAGGACCGTCGGGTCCTGCTGGAAGGAGACGAGGCTATCGCTTCGTAGTGCGAACCCCGCATTGCAGAAGGCGGAGACGGCCGTGAACAGCCCGTGCCAGATCGCCTCCGGAGGAGGAACACCTTCGTGGACGAACCAACCGGCGAGGAAGATCGCCCCCACCGTCTCGACGACGAAGGTGAAGAGGAGAAGCCGGCTGAGGGCCTCGGTGAGGGAGCCTCTCCGCTCTGCAGCGAAGATTCCCGCGACGGCGGCCTCGTGCCGGAGGCTTGGACGAAATCCCAGAAGGGCGAGCGTCACTGTCGAGAGGCTCATGATCCCGAGACCGCCGAGCTGGATGAGAACGAGCAAAACGGCCTCGCCGAAGCCGCCGAAGGCGGCGGGCGTGTCGAGCACGATGAGGCCGGTGACGCAGACCGCGGAGACGGCGGTGAAGGCAGCGTCGAGAAATCCCACGCTCCGGCCGTCGGAAGCGCTCGACGGAAGGACGAGGAGAAGGGTTCCCAGAAAGCTCAGCCCCGCGAACGTCACCACCAGGAGACGCGCGGGATGCTCGACGATGGGCTGCCACCAGTGGGAGGCGTGGAGCTCCTCGTTCGGTCGTGCCGCGACGAGTACCGTCAGGGGAACGAGCGCTCCGAATCCCGCGATCTGGAGCGGTTCCCACGGAAGAAGGGCGGCTGCCGCGAGCGAGCCTCCCGCCACCACGGGGGGGCCGATCCATCGACTCGAGCCCGCTCGCCTCGTCCGGAGCATCCAGGCGAGGGAGAAGCCCAGTGCGACGAGGAGTCCCAGCCCGAGGCAGGCGAGCACCGCGCGATCTTCCATTTGCAGGAGAGAGGCCAAAAGCCATTCCGCCAGGTAGATTGCCGATGCGATCCGCGCCCTTCTCTCCGTCAGCGTGCGCTGCTGCCGGCGCGAGAGGCGGGAATCCTCCACGACCTCGAGTCCCCACAAAGTCCCGAGGAGCGCGAGTCCCACGAGGAGCGCCGCGAGAGCGAGCGCCGGAGTCAAAGTCGCTGTGGAGAGGGTCGAGCTCAGGAGCCCCACGAGTCCTGCGGTCGAAAGACGGCGGCCGAGATCCACCCACCGGATCATTAGGAAACCGCCCGCGATGAGGAGCGAGAGGGAGACGATGGAAATGGCCCACCAGGGGATGACGGCTGCCCGAGGCCCGTCGAGGCGAAACGCGATGAGGGCGAGGAGCGGCGCGACGCTCGCGATGCCCGCGGTCGGCCATGCCGAGGAGCGCACGAAACTCTATCGCCTCACCGAGAGTGGAAGCGGGATCATCGGCGGCGATCTTAACCCGAACGGATCCCAAAGACTCTTTCAGTATCCGAAGTTCAGGGCGACCGGGTCCGATTTGCTGGGGCTCAGATCGGATCCTTGCCTCCGGATGAGGTCGAGGAGCCCTCGTCCGCTCGCCTTCCGATCAGTACATCGGAATCAGCCTTGCGCGCGAGAGACGCATCTTAAAAAGTCGTGTTGGATGGGAGTCTGGTCCGACGTATTAGAGCCCTGCGGTAAACGCCGTTAGTGCGGGTGCTCGGGGGCGGGCGCGAAGCTGGTGGGAATGATCTTTTGCCGCCGCGATACCTCGTCGTCGTAATAGCGCCGGTAGAGGATGTCCCATTCCTCGCTGCCTTCGGGAATCTCCCGTGCCTGGCTTTCGATCTTGTATCTGACGGCCTGATCGATGAGCTCGTCTTCTCTGAGCTCTTCTTGAATCACCCGGGCCACCTCGAGGCGGATCTCGCTGTCGTCTTCGTAGAACTCCACCTCTCCTTCGTTGCGGAGGTACTCCATGATGATGTTGGCGAGGTGGTTGATTTTTGCACTGGAAAGCCGCATCGTCACCGGGTCGTCCGATGCCCTTCGAGCCCGGTCTGACCGGAGCTCGGGAGAGGCATCAGAGGATGATTTTCCTTTCTCGCGCGAGTTTCTTTTTGATCATCTTGAACATCTCTCGGTACTCGACGTTGGTCCGGCGCATCTCCTCGGAGTGTTCCGTCAGGATCTCCCGAACCTCGTCGTTGAGGCGATCCTCTACGAGGAGCTCTTCGGTCATCAGGCCGACCAGCTTCTGCACCATGTTGGAGGGGTGGTCTATCTCGATGTAGCCCTTCTCCAGCAGCTCCTTCGTGATACGGTACGAAATGAACTCGATCTGGTTCTTCGTCAGCCTCATAGTGAACAGAAAAACTTATCATAAGTTTAGGTGAAACCTCAAGTAGAACTGGAGGTTTTTGTGCATTCTTGCCCGATAATGCTCGTTTTGGCGGCTTCGGCGCTCCCTTTCCCGACACAATCGAAGGTGGAGGGGGTCGTCGCCGGAGTGGTCTTCGAGGACACCGACGGCGACTCGCAACGGGGACCGGGAGAGCCGGGCCTCGCAGGAATCGTGGTGTGCACGCGGAGCGGCTGTACGACGACGGGCGAGGACGGCGCTTACGAGGTCCCGGTCGAGCCGGGAACGCATGTCGTTTGGGCGCGGCAACCTAACGGCTTCAAGTCCCCTGGGGGTTTCTGGCGCCGTGTTCCCGCCGACCCATTCGAGTGGCTCGTCAATATTTCACTCGAGCGTAGCGAGACGGTTAGCCAATTCCGCTTCCTGCATGCTTCCGATACTCATCTCGATGCCGAGAGCCTCCCGAGGTTCCGTCGCCTCCGCCAGATAGCGGCCGAGAGAGACGTCGCTTTCGTTCTTCTCACCGGGGACCTCGTACGGGATGCGCTTCGCGTTTCCGAGGAAACGGCCCGCGAGCGGTACGAGCTTTTGCGGGCCGAGATTGGGACGTTTCCGATGCCGGTTTGGGGCGTACCGGGGAATCACGAGATCTTCGGAATCGAGCGCCATCTTTCGGGCGTCTCGGTGGACCATCCTCTGTACGGTAAGGGCATGTACCGCCGCTTCATGGGCCCTACCTACTACTCCTTCGACTATGGCGGGGTGCACTTCATGGGTCTCGACACCGCGGACATCGAGGACAAGTGGTACTACGGCCACGTCGACGCCCAGCAGCTCGCATGGATTGAATCGGACCTCGCGAACGTTCCCGCGGAAACACCTATTGTCACGTTCAACCACATCCCGTTCTTTTCGGCACTCGTGAGCGCTTCGGGCTACTATCCGGACACCGATGTGCCCGGAAGCGTAATCGAGGTCGACGGTAAACCTCGATTCCGTCACGTGGTCTCGAACTTCGCCGAGGTGCTCGAGAAGTTCGAAGGCCGCCCTCACGTCCTGGCCCTTGGAGGCCATCTGCACGCGCGGGAAGAGATGGTGTTCGGCGACGGCCGTTTTCAGACGCGCTTCCATCAAACCGCCGCCGTGGTGGGACCGGCAGGGGATGCCTACGGAATGAGACTTCTCTCCGGGGTGACGCTCTACCGCGTCCGAAACGGTGTCATCGATTCGGGAGAGTTCATCACTCTGGATCCGCCGGAGGCCTCGTCCCACCATTGACAAGGCGAAAGGGCCGTCGCTATACTCGACTGCTTGCACACCCGAAAGCGGGGTCGTAGTTCAGTTGGTTAGAACGCCGGCCTGTCACGCCGGAGGTCGCGAGTTCGAGTCTCGTCGGCCCCGCCATTCATTTTGCCTCCGGTAACGAACTCTGATGTAAACAAGGTCGCGAGTTTTGCGGTAGGTTGCCCTTCGGGGGGAGCCCCGCAACATCTGGTCCCTTCGAAGGAGCCCGATGCGGACGATTATTCGCACTTCGTGCTCACATCTCATGCCCACGAAGCAGCCCGATGCGGACGGGTCGAGTCTCGTCGGGCCCGCCATTCACCTTCTTTGGATGGATTTCTCGGCCTCTGCGAAACCGGGATCAACGGCCGTGCTCGGCCAGATATGCCCTGGACGCGGCTTCGTCCATCAACGGGACCACCTTGTCCGGATCGACACGCACCATGAGGTAAGTGATGTGGTCGTCGATTTTCGTGAACTGGTGACCCGTGCCCGCGGGGATGACGAAAACGTCGCCCGCCTCGAGCTCGTGGGTCAAGGGGGTCCTTATATCGTCGGCATTGTTGCCCGGGCCGTTCAGAAACTGAACGGCCCGATTGTCGGACGGGCGTCGTCGCTTGTCCACGAGGTCGGGTCCAGTGCGGTTCGTGCCTGAGCCGCTGAGCACGTAGTAGACCTCGGTGACCAGGTCGTGCTCGGCCACCGATCCGGGTGGAGGTGCGTCGAGCTTACCTCGGTGGGCGATCGCGATTTGCACGTTGACCCTGCCAATGTCGATCGAGCGAACCTGCTGATCGGTTATCCCTTCTTGGCTGCCCACGTCGGCATATCGCTGGATCTCCTCGGCGGAGACGTAGGTTGCGGGGCACATCTCACACGAAGGCTGAATGTCCTGCGCCGACAGCCGGCCCAGCACGAACGCCACCGTGACGAAGAATACGCTGAGCGCCATCTTTCGCATGCGAGCTCTCCTTTCGGTGTTCGAAGTCGAACGAGTGTACGTCAGCCGTGATGATTTGACCTAGAGTGCTCAATGCCGTGGCGGGACCCGTAATCGATCGTGCCGCCACGGCTCGGGCCGCTTACGGTGCGGCAATTATTCGCACTTGTTGCTCACATCTAATACCCTCGAAGGAGCTCGATGCGGACGATTGCACCGGGCTCGCTCCGCTCGCGCAGGGTGGGCTGAGTTTTTCATCACCCTGCCATCGGGGATCGGAAGGTGGCTCGGTTGCTCTCGGTGAAGCACCCTCGTATCATCCGCCATCGATTGGCCGGTCCTCAGGTGGAGCGAGGAAGATGAGATACCCAGTTGTGCCCCGAATCATCGGGACGGTGTGGGCGATGAGCTGCCTAGGAGCGGGCGGGCTCGTCGCTCAGCCACGCGCGAAGAACATGGAGCTCGTGGGACATAACGATTTGCAGGGACGATGGTCCTACCAACCCGTGCCGCACCGATATGGCGAACGGTGGATTCTGTTCGTCGGCCACCATGCGGGTGAGGCAGCGAACTCTCTGTCCGGGACGACGGAGAGAAACGGCATGTCGATTCTGGACGTCACCGATCCGAAAGTACCGGTCTTCCTCCACCACGAGCCTCCGAGCGGGCAGGAGGCGAATGGAACTCAACACATCCAGGTCTGTGATGGAAGCGCGCTTCCGAACGCCGAGGGCGGCCGCGTCTACGTGTTGCGGACGAACGGGCAGCTGAGCCAGGAGATCCTGGACGTGACCGACCCCGCTCGGCCGACTTTCGTTACGACGATCTTCACCACCGGATTCACTGAGGACGGTCGTCGGGAGACGCACAAGAACTGGTGGGACTGCGAAACGGGCATTGGGTACCTGTTGTCCACTGTCGAAGGCTGGCGAGTTCCCCGTGTGCTGCAAGCCTACGATCTCAGTGACCCCCGAAGGCCTCGTCATATCCGTGATTTCGCGCTCGACGGGATGCAGCCGGGCGGAAAAGGCGATTTCTCCGATGCCATCGGACTGCATCAGCCGGTCGTGGTGGGTGATCGCATCTACATCGGCTATGGCAGCGGCAGCAACGGCGTGTTGCAGATTCTGGACCGGGACAAGTTCTTGAAAGGCGACCCGGGTGCCGAGCACCGTTTCGCCCCGACCGCTGAGAACCTCCTGTATCCGCAGATCGCCAGGCTGGATATGCCGACTTTCTGGGGCGCCCACACGGTGAAACCCATTTACGACATCGAGATACTCGATTACGGAGACAACCGCGACAACCGGGTCCGCGATTTCCTCGTTATTCCATCGGAATCGGGACCCGCCCGCTGCCAGGAGACCCGGCACGCCGTGTTCTTCGTCGACGTGACCCAGGAAGAAAAGCCATTCCCGGTATCGAGCTTCCAGGTTCCGGAGGAGCCCGGTGACTTCTGCAATCAGGGTGGCCGGTTCGGCCCTCATTCCATACACGACTCCTTTAACCCGGCCTTCTTGAAGAAGGTGGTTCTGGTCGCTTACTTCAACGCCGGCGTGCGAGCTGTTGACATACGCGACCCATTCCTTCCCAAGGAGATCGGTTACTTCATTCCGCAGGTCACCGACGCGACCGAGCCGACCTGTGTCACGATCGACGGAATCGAGGAGTGCAAGGTGGCGATCCAGACCAACAACGTCGAAATCGACGATCGTGGGTACATCTACCTGCTCGATCGCCGTGGGACTGGGCTGCACATTGTCGCGCTGACAGGGGCGGCCCACGACCTGGTGGGGCTGCCGCGTTAACTCAAAGTTTCAGTTTCAGCCCGAACAGCAGTCTCACGTAGCTCGGGTCGATCTCGAGCGGCGGAAGAGCCAGAAATGCTTCGATTTGCTGCAGGGGTACGGTGACGATATCGGCGGAGAGGTGCTCGTCGAGGCCCACGGCGCTCGCCGTTTCGGGGGCCTTCAGAAAGCGACCGTCGGCGAAGACGGCGACGTGGGACCCCAAGCCGACATCGAGCTGGCCGCCGACATTGAACCCGAGGGCGTCGGTAACGCTCGTGGAGTACGTCATCTCATGCAGCTCGGAGAACAACACCGCGTGGCCTCCGAGCCAGGCGGCGTGAGCGCCGATTCTTTCGGCTTCGACGTGAAACCGAAAATAGCTGAGCCCACCGGAAACGCTCCCGCTCACGACTCGGCCGGTCCCAAAACGCGTGGCCAGGTTGAAGCTCAACGTCGTCTCTTCGAGCGTCCCCTGGGTATCCGGCCACTCGAACCTGAAATGCGCCGAGCTCACGATCGGATCCGGATTCGGGAAGGCGATCGTGTCGTAAGTAACGTTCACCTCGTGCGGTGGGTTTTCTCCAACGATATCGACCCGCGCCCGGTCCAGCAGGAATTGAAACCCGAGTACCGAATGCGGCAAAACGTTTACGCCCAGCCCGAATCCCACGCCCGTGTCCCCTTGGAGCGTGAGAAGCTGGCGGGCGCTGCTCCTGGGGTCGGGGTCGGTAAAAAGCTGGTTGATTCCCAGGACGCGAGACGGCGTGTAAGAGGCGTCGTAGCGCGTGTCGAGAGCTGGGGACCAGAAGGCGAGGCCGCCGAAAATCTCGACGTCGGTCGCCCGAGCGAACTCCACGCATCCTAGGATGAAAAGAAAAGCAAGAGGCAGTGTTCTGATCATGGGACCTCGAATATCGATATTCAAACATTCGCGCCTTCTTCAATTATCCCCAGGCCGGCTCTTTCCTGCCATGCGTGACGGGAAACCTGAGTCCGTTTCCGGTTAGAATTCTCTCTCCTTGAAGGAAGTGCTCACACTGTCGGCGAGCGCGGTGGCCGCGGCGATCCGAAGGAAAGAAGTCTCGGCCGAAGAGGTGGTTCGCGCGTGCCTCGATCGAATCGACGCCGTCAATCCGCGACTTAACGCCGTGGTGTGCTCGAGCGCCGATCGTGCTCTCGAAGAGGCCAGTGCGGCGGACAGGGCCCTGTCGCGAGACGAAAACGTCGGACCTCTTCACGGGGTTCCGATGACGATCAAGGACACGTTCGATACCAAAGGGGTGCGTACCACCTACGGGACCGTGGGTCGGGCCGAGCACGTACCGATCCGGGACGCGACCGTGGTGGCCCGACTTCGGGCCGAGGGTGCCATTCTCCTGGGGAAGACCAACACCCCGGAGATGACGTTGTCGTATGACACGGACAACCGGGTTTATGGTCGTACCCACAACCCATACGACGTAACTCGGATGCCAGGGGGCTCGAGCGGGGGCGCGGTGGCGATCGTGGCCGCGTGCGGCTCCTATTTCGACGTGGGAAGCGATCTCGGCGGAAGCATCCGACTGCCAGCCCACTTCAGCGGGATCGCTGGCCTAAAACCCACATCGGGCCGCGTACCGAGAACGGGACACTTTCCGCCCCCGAGCGGAATGTACCAACGGATGGTCCACGTTGGTCCTCTCGCGCGCCATGTCGAAGACCTCGAGCTGTTGCTGAAGATCATGCAGGGGCCGGATGGCGAAGACCCGTTCATTGCCCCCGTTCCTCTGGCTCGGTCATCGGAGGTCGAGCTCTCGAAGCTGCGCGGCGCGTTCTTCTTGGATAACGGCATCGCTCCTCCAACCGGCGAGACGGTTAGGGTCGTCGAGGCTACGGTCGCCGCGCTCGCGGGGGAGGGAATTCCCTTCGAGGAAGCGCGCCCGTCCGGCATCGAGACGACCGTCGAGCTTCACGCCGGGCTCCTTCGCGGATGGGACGGCGGGGCGCAGGTGCGCCTCCTGCTGGAAGAGGCGGGAACCTCCCTCGAGGAGACGACCCTCACTCGTTATCTCCAAGCGCCGAGAGGGGAACCCGAAGGGCTGGTCCGTCTTCGCGACCGGTGGGACCGTTTTTGCCGGAGTGCCCTGGCATTTTTCGATCGCTACGATTTCTTCGTTTCTCCGGTCAACGCTTTCCCAGCACTGAAGCCGAGCGAGCTTCCCGATTCGTATCCGGGATTCAGCTATACGATGACCCAGAACCTGACGGGATGGCCCGCCGCGGTCGTTCGGGCGGGTACCTCGTCGGGAGGCCTTCCGATCGGCGTCCAGCTGACCGCGGGCCCCTGGCGAGACGATCGGGTCATCGCGCTCGCGGCGCGCGTCGAAGAAGCGCTCGGCGGTTGGGCCCCACCTCCGATCTGACCGATAGCGAGAAGCCTGAGCCACCCCTCCGGACTCACGAGTTATCCGTGTCCCGATGCACCGTGTCGGGCGAGAACGCCGGAAGACAGACGGCGATGTACTCGGCGCCCTCGGGCTCGGGACTGCTGTAACGAACCCACTCGCCGGGGGACAGGACGACCGCCTGGCCCGCGCGAACCTGGAGCGTGCCGCCTTCGTGCTCGACCTGGACCATGCCGCGCAGGACGATCGTGATCTCTTCGAACTCCGGCCTCTGTCCCGGCTCTTCCCACCCCGAGGGGGACACCATTCGAGCAATGCTGAGCTCACCGTGTCCCGTGCAGAGGCGGCCGACGAACTCTTCGATTCGTTTGGGCTTGTTTCCCGCCGCCGGAACCACGGCAGGAGCTTCGATGAGTCTCGGCATCATTCCACCCCCAAGAAATTCCAGACAGCGCGAACGAATGCCTCCGTTTCTTCGACGGGGGCGAAATGTCCGCTGTCCTCGAAGATGGCGAAATCGGCCTCACCGCTCACACCGTCGGAAATCTCTTGGGCCTTCTCCGGAGGAAGAATATCGCGCCTTCCCGCGATGACCAGACATCGCGCGCGAATGGACGGTAGGCGGTCGCCGAGATCCAGGGTAGGCCACTCCGCGTTGGCATGTTGGGCGTGCGCCCAGCTGAAAGAGGCGTCGGCGAAGACTTCGGGCAATATCTCCTTACCCTTGCCGTGATCGGCGAACATCATTGGGAACCACACTTCCGTGTCGAAGGTCTTGGTGCGGGCGTTGCGTTCATCCTCGGTGAGACCGGGGTCCGACATCTCCTTGGTGAAACTCGCGAAGGCCTCCATGAGCTCCGGGTAGCTCGCGGCGAGCTGCTGTCCATCCTCTCGTGTGAAGCTGGCGTTCCCGTGCAGGAAGATCGCGTTCTCGAAGGTGTCGGGGTTCTCGGACGCCAGGAGGATCAAATTGGTGGCCCCGTTCGACCAGCCAATCGCGTTGACGCGCTCGAGGCCGAGATGCTTGCGAAGCGCATGGAAGTCCGCGCGAACGGCGGCCGTGCCCCGATCGCTGCCTTCTTTGACCTCGCTCGAATCGCCCATGCCTCTCGGATCGAAATACACCATCGTCAAGCGCGACTCGAGCGGGCGGTACATTGCCCGCAGGCCTTCCTGGCTCAGCCCCCAGGAGTTCGGTACCGTCATGAGGACGGGGCCCTTGCCGTGAACCTCGTAGTGAATCGTGTGGCCTCCCAGGTCCGCGGAAAAAGAGCCGTTTCGGAGACCGGGCTCGAGAGGAACGACGACCTCCCCGTCTTTCATCACGAACCGGACTCGGCGCAGAGCCGAGATGTCTTGAAGAGGGTTACCCTCGACGGCGACGATGTCGGCCTTGAGACCGGGCTCGAGATCCCCCACCACTCCCGAGAGGGAGAGGGCCTCGGCGGCACGCGACGTGGCGCTGATGATGGCGTCCTGGTTCGACTGGCCGGCCGCGACGCGACGCTCGAACTCGACGGCGGTGTCGCCCGACCAGACCCAGCCGGCGTTTGCGTCGGTGCTGAAAATGATGGCCACACCTTTCTCGACCGCTCGGCGGAAGACGTTCGTGCGAGTGGGCAGGAACTTTGCCGTCCAGTCGAGAGCCTCTTCGGAGTATCCGAACTTCTTGCCATGCGCGAGATAGTACTCGCCGAGGTAGAGGTTAGGCGAGTAGTAGACGTCTTGCTCGACCATGAGGTCCAGTACGGCGTCATCGAGAAGAGCACCGTGCTCGAGCGTCGTCGCGCCCGCCAGAATCGCGCGACGCGCCCCTTCGGCCGCGTGAGCGTGTACCGAGACGGGAATGCCAGCCTTCTTCGCCTCGTCCATCGCCCACCGCAGTTGTTCCAGCGAATGCGTCGGCGTTCCACCCGCGCGGCTGCTCCGGGTAGCGAAGATCTTGAGCCAGTCGATGCCGGCTTCGATGCGATGTCGAGCCTCGGCTCGCATCGCATCTTCGTCGGCGGGAGCGGCGCCCTCTCGCACGCGATCTCCCTCCGTTCCCGGCGCGTCGTCGTCCGAAAGCCACTTTCCCGACACCTGAAGTCTCGGCCCAGGTAAGAGCCCTTCTTCGATGGCCTCGCGCAGATCGACGTCCTCGTACCGCGGGCTTCCGAGGCTGCGTACGGTCGTGAACCCGCTTTCCAGGAGCTTGCGCGCGCTGAAGGCACCCCACAATGAGCTGAGCGACGGCCTCGCCTCGTCGTCGCCGAAATGGGTCGTGATGTGGACGTGAGCGTCGATGAGCCCTGGAAGCACTGTGTACCCTCTGAGATCGATGGTCTCGGAACCGGCAGGGATCTCGGCCGGACCGAATGCCTCGATCCTGTCCGCTCGCACGACGAGCAGCGCATCTCGATGGATGTTTCCTCGGCCGTCGATCGCGAGATCCGTCCGAAGAGCGATGTCCTGGACGAACATCGCCAGAAGCAGCAGCGTGCCATGGGCCATGCGGACCTCCATGACGGGGAATGATATGACAATCCCGCGGTCGGGGTTATGAGTCCCGATCTCAATCGAGTAGAATGACAGTCCGGGAAGTGAGGTAACCTCTATTATGAAGCGTCGTTCGTTGCCCACCTTGGCATTCGTGCTCGTCGCCAGTGCCTCGTTCGCTCAGTGGACCGCGGAAAAGCCGGGAAGTGACAACCTCCGCGTTCTGTCGCACGTACCGCTCGGTCCACGACTGAGCGTTTCCGATATCGATCTCGAGCAGGAGATGAATCGGCCTTACGCGTATGTGGGGCGGATGGTTTACGGAACCGAGGGCGACAAAGGAGTCGACATCATCGATCTTCACGATCCGGAAAATGCGAAGCGCATCTATTCGTGGCGGATCGAAGATCAGGATATTCATCTGGGCACCGGAGGCATGGACGTCAAGCACTTCAAATGGAAGGGGCGCTACTACGTGGTTCAGTCTCTCCAGTTCAGGCAAGGGGGCCCGAACCCCGACCTGGGTGCCGTGGTTCTCGACGTGACGGACCTTCCGGACCCCTCGAAGGTCAAGGAAGTCGCCCGAATCCGAGAGGCCGAGCTGCCCGGAGGGTTCCACAATATCTTCATATATAGACACACCAATGGCGCGGTGCTCCTCTTCGCCACCGTGTCCGGGCCGTTCGCGCACGTTTATGACCTGGGTCGTGTCGTGGAGGGAGATCTCGAGAACGCTCTCGTTGCGAAAGTCCCTGTTCCCGAAGCCGACAGCGAGCGCCGCGGGTACCATGATTTCTACGTCGGCTACCATCCCGACAGTGCCGAAGATCGATTCTACGGAGGAGGCACCGGGGGCTACTACGTTTACGACGTCACCGACCTCGAGCAGCCCACGATACGGGCGACTCTGACGGGCATCCGTGGAGTGCGCTCCGGCCATACGTTCACGCCCACGCCCGACGGGAGATACGTGATCGCGGAGACGGAATATCAATATGCGCCGCTTCGCATCTTCGATCTGAAGCCCGCCCTCGACGGTGAGGTGGAGAACATATCCGAGCCCATCGCTGCCTGGACCGCGGACTGGCGACATCTCGTCCACAACCACGAAGTTCGCTGGCCTTATGTCTTCGTGTCCGGTTACCTCGACGGTCTCCAGGTCTTCACACTCATGAATCCGAAGGATCCCACGACGGTCGCATATTACGACACCTACCTCGGACCCCCGAACGAGGACCGCTATCCGATGTTCAACGGAGCTTTCGGAGTGGACGTACGCAACGCGGACGGACTTATCGTGGTGAGCGACATGACGACGGGGTTCTGGGCGTTTCGCATGGAGGGTTTCCAGGGCTGGAACGGTGCCGACTGGGGTATGCCGAACATCTCGAGCGTGCAGGACTGGGAACGTGGTCCCGCCGCCGTGAGCGTCGGGAATGGCACCCAATGACCCTGGTCGCCGCCCTTCTCGCTCTTCTGTCCGTCTCTGAAGGGGAACGTCCGACCTGGAGTACGGGCTTCGGTTTCCGTGGAGTTCCTTGCTCCTCGGCTGCGATTCCCGATGTGACCGGAGCGTATTACGGCATCGAGATGGTACCCACGAGGCGAGTCGCAGGCACGGGACGGGCCCGTGGATTGGGCAAAGTGAGCTTCTCGGAGTCCCCTTACGGAGTGGCGGTCCTGCGGGATGGAAGGTACGCGTACGACATCGATCTCACGCTCGAACGGATCAAGCCACCACCCGCCGGCTTTCTCACGGCCTGGGTGGCGAAATCGGACCTCTCGGAGAGAACATGGCTCGGCGTTCTGGACGACGACCTCCGTGTCGCCGCTCGAGTCGAGTGGAACAAATTTCTTCTCGTCGTGACGCTCGAGCCATCCGACGAGCCATCGGACTCCTGGCGCGGCCCCGTAGTTTTGCGGGGCATGTCCCGGAGCGGGTTGATGCATACGCTGGCAGGTCACGGCCCCTTCGAGAAGGAGCCCTGCTCAAAATACGGGTTCGACTGAGTTGCTCCAGCCTTTTCTGGCGCTCGTCGTCGCAATGGTCGTCCTTCAGCACGAAGGGCATCACGGCCACGGGGCGGCGGATGCCGACCCCAAGTCGTGGCGCATGCCGCCTCATGACTTTCCCATGCCGCCCCTACCGGGATTGGAGACCGCTCTACCCATCGTCGGGCCGTTTCTTCCTGGTGGAGATGCCCCAGATCTGGCGGCCTTTCCCGAGGCCGAGCCCGGTCGCATCGTCGAGATGGCCGACGGCGAGACCCTCTCGATGACCGCAAGCATCGTTCGCCGGACGCTGAACGGAAAGACCTTCCTGATGTATGGCTACAACGGCCAGTATCCGGGACCCCTCATCAAGGCCGACCGCGGGGCGACGATCCGGGTCGAGCTGACCAACGCCATCGAGATGCCCACGACGGTGCACTGGCACGGCGTGCGGCTCGACAACCGATTCGATGGCGTTCCTGACCTCACGCAGGCACCGATTCACTCGGGGGGGACCTTTACCTACGAGGTTCACTTTCCCGACTCCGGGATCTACTGGTATCACCCCCACGTGCGGGAGGACATCCAGCAGGATCTCGGGCTCTACGGAAACCTGCTCGTCGCGCCCCCGGAGCCCGACTACTACAGCCCCGTGAATCGCGAGGAGGTCTTGATCCTCGACGACATTCTCATGGATGATCTCGGCCCGCTGCCCTGGGGGGATCGGGCGCCTACCCACGCGCTCATGGGACGCTTCGGCACGGTACTTCTAGTGAACGGTGCCACGAGCTACGAGCTCTCGGTGGCAACGGGCGATGTCGTCCGTTTCTACCTGACGAACGTGGCGAACACGCGCACGTTCAACGTCGTGTTCGACGGCGCACCCATCAAGATCGTCGCGTCCGACGTCAGCAAGTACCAGCGAGAAAATCTCGTCGAGAGCGTCGTCATCGCTCCGGCGGAGCGTTACGTCGTGGAGGTGTTGTTCGAGAGCCCGGGCGAGCACCTCATCACGAACTCGATCCAGGCGATCGACGAGTGGATGGGAGAGTTCCGCCCCAGCGTCAAACCGCTGGGAAAGGTCTACGTCTCCGAGTCGAAGGCATCGCAAAGTTATGCGGCCGAGTTCCGGACGCTCCGTCGCAACCAGGATGTGGAAAAGGACATCGACGGCTATCGTCGCTTCTTCGACAAGCCGGTCGACCACCGTCTCGAGTTGACGCTCGACATCGAGAACCTTCCGCTCCAGATCCTACAGGCGATGCAGTTCGAGGCGGGCCTCTACTCTCCTCCAATCGAATGGAACGACGCGATGCCCATGATGAACTGGCTCTCCAGCGCCGAGCAGGTTCATTGGAAGCTACGCGACCCCGACACCGGAAAAGAGAACATGGATATCGAATGGTCGTTCGTTCAAGGGGACGTGGCGAAAATCCGCCTCTTCAACGACCCCGAGACCATCCACCCCATGAACCACCCGTTTCACGTTCACGGACAACGGTTTCTGGTTCTGTCACTCGACGGAGTCGAAAACGAGAACCTCGTTTGGAAAGATACAGCGATCGTTCCCGTAGGGACCACGATGGACATCCTCGTGGACCTGTCCAACCCGGGGAAGTGGATGATGCACTGCCACATCGCCGAGCATCTCCACGCGGGAATGATGGGCTCCTTCGTGGTGGAGTGAGGCCAGGCGATGAAGGCGATGGTGCTCAGCGAGCAGCGGCCGATGGCCGACTCGCCGCTGACGCTTTTGGATCTGCCCGTGCCGGAGCCAGGCGAGGGCGAGATCCGAATCAAGGTTTCTTGTTGCGCGATCTGCCGAACGGACTTGCATGTCATCGAAGGCGACCTTCCTCCGCGCAAGCTGCCTCTGGTTCCCGGTCACCAGGTCGTGGGAACCGTGGACAAGCTCGGCCCCGGGTCCTCCCTCGAGATGGGCCAGCGAGTGGGTGTCGCGTGGCTTCACCGGTGCTGCGAAACCTGCGATTTCTGCACGAGCGGCCGCGAGAATCTCTGCGAGTCGCCGACATTCACCGGCTACCACGTCGACGGAGGCTACGGCGAGTACGTGACGGCGCCGGAAGCTTACGTGTACGAGATCCCGGGTGTCTTCACCGACCACGAGGCCGCTCCTCTTTTGTGCTCGGGAATCATCGGCTACCGTTCGCTCCGACGAAGCCAGCTGAAACCCGGCCAGACGTTGGGTATCTGTGGATTTGGATCCTCCGCTCACGTCGTGATCCAGATCGCGCGGCACTGGGGATGCCGGGTCCTGGTGGCGACCCGGGGCGAAGGCCATCGTGATCTCGCATCCCGGCTGGGAGCCGAATGGACGGGTGAGCGGCCAGAGGATTTCCCCGAGGCCGTCGACAGCGCCATCCTCTTCGCTCCGGCCGGTGAGCTGGTACCGCCTCTTCTGGAGAAGGTCCGGCCGGGAGGGACACTGGCAATTGCAGGCATCTATCTGAGCGACGTACCGTCTCTGAGCTACGAAGGGCATCTCTTCCACGAGAGGAACATCCACTCCGTGACCGCCAATACGAGGCGTGACGGACACGAGCTCCTCGATGTGGCGGCCAAGATTCCGATACGGCCTCACACCGTGGTCTATCCTCTGGACGAGGCGAATCGAGCACTCCAGGATCTCGAGCAAGATCGACTCAACGGGACCGGGGTGCTCACCGTGTCTTCCTCTTCGTGAGCGTTTTCAACCTCGACAAGATCCTGCGCCCCGAGCGGGTGGCGGTGGTCGGCGCCAGCGATGATCCATCGAGCGTCGGCCACGCGGTCTTCCGCAACCTCGGTGCTCATTTCGAAGGCGCCGTCTATCCGGTGAACCCCGCGAGGGCGGAAGTTGGCGGCGTCCGAGCCTATCCTTCGGTCCGAGAGCTTCCCCAGCGCCCGGATCTCGCCGTGATTTGCACCCCGGCGCGTGCCATTGCCGACGTGCTCGGCGAGTGTGGCGAGACGGGGATCCGGGGAGCCGTGGTCATCTCTGCCGGATTCGGAGAAATCGGTGAGGAGGGCAAGGCGCTCGAGAGGCGCGTGACCGAGGTCGTCGGACGTTTTCCCGGACTCCGTGTGGTAGGACCAAACTGTCTCGGCGTCATCGTGCCCGGTATCGGCTTGAACGCCAGTTTCGCGCTCATGACGCCCAGGGTCGGACGGGTCGCGTTCGTTTCCCAATCGGGAGCGGTCTGTGCATCGGTGCTCGACTGGGCCGAAGAGGAGGAGATCGGCTTTTCGTGCTTCATCTCGGTGGGCAACATGCTAGACGTCGACTTCGGCGATCTCATCGACTACCTCGCCGCCGATCCGGGAACCGACGCGCTCGTACTCTATGTCGAGTCCGTGCCGCGGGCTCGCAAGTTCCTCTCGGCTGCGCGGGCTTTCACGCGGACGAAGCCGATCGTGGTCTACAAGGCGGGACGTTTTCCCGAGTCGGCGAAGGCCGCCTCTTCGCACACCGGTGCGATGGCGGGAGAAGACGCGGTTTACGAGGCGGCCTTCGAGCGGGCCGGAGTCGTCCGCATCCTGGAGTCTTCCGAGCTCTTCGGTTGTGCCGAGCTCCTCGCTCGCCGCCGGATCCCACGGCGCGGGCGGCTGGGCATCGTGACCAACGCCGGAGGACCGGGTGTCATGGCGACGGACGCGCTGATTGCGGTCGGGGGAACACTGGCCCGTCTCACGGAATCTACGATCGAGCGGCTGGGACAGACACTCCCGCGGTATTGGTCGCACGGAAATCCCGTGGACGTCCTGGGAGACGCTTCACCGGAGCGCTACGCGGACGCGGTGGACCTTGTCATCCGGGACGAGGGGGTCGACGCCGTCCTCGCCCTCTTCACACCCCAAGCGCTGGCCGACCCAAGCGAGACCGCCATGCGGACCGCCGAAGTGTGTTCACGTTCGGCGAAGCCCATTCTGTGCTCCTGGATGGGAGGTCGTGCGGTACGGGAGGCGATCCGGTCTTTGAATCAGGCGAAGATACCGACGTACCCCACGCCAGAGCATGCCGTGCGGGCTTTCACGGCGCTCGTCAGCTTCGCTCGCCGCCAGGAGATCCTCTACGAGACGCCGCGCGATCTGCCGGTATTGCTCGACGAGAGGCGAAACGAGGTTGGCAAGCGTCTCTCCCAGCGCTCCCCGACCGGCCCGATGCTCCTCTCCGAGACCGATTCCAAGGGGATTTTGCAGGCTTATGGGCTTTCGGTCACCGTCCCCCGTCGAGCGGGCTCCGCCGATGAGGCGGTCGCGGCGGCACGGTCGATCGGATTTCCGGTGGTGATGAAGATCGATTCGCCTCAAATCACGCACAAGACCGACGTCGGTGGCGTCGCATTGAATCTCCGGAGCGACGACGATGTCCGCAGCGGCTTCGACGCCATCGTCGCCCGGGCACGGACTCGAAGGCCCGATGCCTCGATCTCTGGCGTGACGGTCCAATCGATGCGAACCCTGACCGATGGGTACGAAATGATCCTGGGGACCAAGAAAGATCCCACGTTTGGAGCGGCGATCCTCGTGGGCATGGGGGGAGTGACGACCGAGCTCCTTCGTGACCGCGTCCTCGGACTTCCTCCTCTGAACGAGCGCCTGGCGCGCCGCATGCTCGAATCACTCCGTTGCTGGCCGCTTCTCGAGGGATACCGGGGCCGTCCCGGGGTAAATCTCGAGCTCCTGCTCGAGACACTCATTCGGTTCTCCTACCTCGTCGCCGAGCTGCCTCAGATCCGTGAGCTCGATATCAACCCTCTCTTCGTCACGCCCGATGAAGTGGTCGCCCTCGACGCCAGAGTGATACTCGATGAAACGGTGCTCGGCCGAGAGGAGGACAAGCCGTACTCCCATCTGGCGATTCGTCCTTATCCCGAGGCATTCGTCGGGTGGAGATCGCTCCCGGATGGCCCGCGCGTCCTGCTCCGCCCCATCCGGCCCGAAGACGAGCCCTTATGGAGCGCGATGCTCGATAGCGCTTCCACGGAGAGCTTGTTTCAGAGGTTTCGCCAGCTCGTCCGCCGAACTCACGAGCTGGCGGCACGGTTTTGCTTCATCGACTATGATCGCGAGATGGCCATCGTGGCCGAGCTCGGGGAAGGAGGCAAGCGAGAGCTCGTGGGTGTCGGTCGTATGGTGGCTGACCCCGACCACGTAACCGCCGAGTACGCCGTATTCGTCGTCGATGCGTGGCAGGGCAAGGGCCTCGGAGCTCTGTTGACGGATTACTGCCTCGAAATCGCTCCGGTCTGGGGTGTTCGGGAGCTCGTCGCTTATACGACTTCGAGCAACACGCGGGCGGTGAAGCTCTTTCGCAAACGAGGCTTCGCGTTCGCGGGATTGAACGGAGGGAACGAGCTCGAGGCGCGCAAGACCCTGTAGTGAGCGCGGGGACATTGGGGAGGTGGGATTGACTAACCGGACACGGGACAGTGAGGACCGGGCCGTGCTCCGTACCCTAGAGGCGACCTACTGCCCGGCTCCGATCCGAGAGGCGCGAGAACGCCAGGATGCCATTCTCGTCGAGAGATTTTCGGGGCGCGAGTATGCCATCGCCGACGTCGGATGCGGCACCGGCTACCACGGCTCGATGTTCGCTCCGAGCTGCTCCGTTTATCACGGCTTCGAGATCTCGCCCGAGATAGCTCGGGTGGCTCGTGATCGATGGGAGCGCGAAGGACTCCGCAACGCAGAGGTCTTCGTCGGCGATATCGCGAACGCCGAGCTCGCGCCCGGCTTCTACGACCTCGTGCTGTGCCTGTATTTCACGCCGGGCAACATCCGGGACGAGTCCGAGGATTTGAGCCTCTACACCGATGCCTATCTCGACCGGAATCCGAGGTTCATCGCCGTGATGTCTCGGCTGTTCGAATCGCTCAAGAAGACGGGCAAGATGTTCCTCACGATCTACAAGGACGTGCCCGAGGCAGAAGACGCGCAAATCGATTTCTACGAGCACACGGGTCAGCACGTGATCACTCCGAAGGGGTCTCGCTTCGTAGCCACGGCCGAGCGTTTCTGGTCGGTTCGATGGACGCGGCGGAGCCTAATGTCGAATCTCGCGGAGTGCGGGGTAGAGGAAGGCGCGGTGGTGCTTCATGACTTGAACTCCATCGCGTGGCTCGTCGAGATCTCGAAACCGTGAATGGGCACTCGACCATACGGTCAAGAGCGAAACGCGGCCTCGAGAGTGCGGTCGTACGTCACGATCTCGTGTATGTCTCGGCGCTTGCAGCAAGCCAGATGAAGCAGATCTCGGGCGCCGAGCTGCGGGTGACGGTCGAGGAGGACCCGAGCGAAGGCGACATCCTCTCGCTCGACGGGCCACACCGTCCCCAGGAAGGAATCGGCAAGCGCCAACGCTGCATCGAGAGTTGCGATTCGCTTGACCGGCACATAGGCGTGCATCAGCTCCTGTAAGACTTCGGACGAAGTCACGAGCTGTGATTTACGCTCGAGGTTCTTCTCGAAGAACGACCGCGCTTCCTCACGCAGGGGGTGCCTTCGGCCAACTGCGTACATGAAAACGTTGGTGTCGATGAAGATCAAGTGCCCGTCCCGCCCGAGGATTTGGACATCTCGATGACGTCTCGGTGCTGCGCCCAGTCCGGCTCGACACCCTCCTCTCGTTCATCGATCTCTTCAAAGAAGCGACGGAGCTCATCGAGCGTTCGGATCCGCCGAGAGCGAACATCGGCAAGCCGTGCTCGCCCCGCTTCTCGGAGCCAGGCGCTCAACGAAAGGCCCTGAGACTCGGCCATTTGTCGAAACGCCTCTCGCTCTTCTTCTTCCAGGATTACCTGAACGCGCTTGCTCATAGATGTGTATTTACAAAACCCATGTGTATTATGAATGTGTATTCGCCGGGAAGTCAATACGGGTGGGTTGGAGGGCGGCCGTTGGAATCAGCCGGCGCCGACGCCCCGTTTCGGCGTATACTTTCGTCGCCCAAATCTTTTAGAACGTTGAAGAGACACGCCCTTCGTTTAGCCACCTTGCTTGCGGTACTGTGTGGCTGCGGCGATCGAGGGAACCTCCTTTCCCCCGAGCTTACGTCCGCTCCCGCAACCACCGCCGGCACGCAAATATCGGGTGATGATCTCTCCCAGCTCGCTGAGGATTTCCCTTTCAAGAAGATTCTCTGCTTTGGAGACAGCATCACGCTGGGAATCACGCTCGAGGCGCCGCTGGGAATCCACGCTGATCTCTCGCTGGTGGAGGGCTACGTCCCCAAGCTGTGGCGACGTCTGGAAGCGCGCTACGGCACGGGCCTCGAGCTCATCAATGCCGGGATCGGAGGAGAGCGAACGACCGAGGGTGTGGAGCGCATCCGCTTCGAGATGCGGACCCACAATCCCGACCTCGTCTTGTTGCTCGAGGGGGTCGTGGACGTGAATAACCCCGCTCCGCGCTTTCCCGTCGTACGGGAGAACCTGGCGACGATGATGGAGCTCGTGCATCGCCAGGGCAAAGCGATCATCGTGGGGACGTACCCGAGATTGAACCCCGACGGCTTTCGAACGAACGGCTGGGAGAACGTGCCTCGGCTCAACGATGTCATACGCCAGGAGGCGAACCGGCAGGGTGTCCCCATCGCCGACCACGAGCGGGCGACTCCGGGCGATCTGAGCGGCCAAGGACCCGACGGGCTCCACCCCAACGACATCGGTTACGAGGCGATCGCAGATTCCTGGTTCGAGGCCATCGTGCTTCTGGTCGAGGGACCAACCTGAGCCGCGTTGGAGCATGACGGGTGAACCGACATCGCCTGGCCGAGGCGCGCAGCCTGGCTCTCCACAGAGCGATCGGCGAGCTTCTGGACGAGGACCCATCCATACCCGCACGCGCTCGCGCCCGCGTGCGACAGTGGCTGGTCACCGGCGTCCGTGAACGCGTTCTGGGCCGGGAAATGGGATGCGATCCTTTCCCGCTCCAATCAAGAGATTAGAGAGGCGCTCTCTAACGAAAGCGAAGAGGCGCGAGCGCTCCGACAGGTGACTCCTTTTGCTGGCGCCATCGACCCTCGGACGAGGTGGCGCATCTGGCGGGAGGTACGAGAACCTGGGAGAAGGCCCGGTGAGACGCCAGGATCTCGAGCATATTATTCGAGCGGCGGCTGAGATCGCCAAGGACACGGAGATTGTTGTGATCGGAAGTCAGGCCATTCTCGGAAGCTTTCCCGACGCACCGGATGAGTTGCTGGTATCCGTGGAGGCTGACGTCTATCCGAAGAATCGGCCCGAACGAGCGGAGCTGATCGACGGATCGATCGGCGAAGGCTCCCCGTTTCACGACGCCTTCGGCTACTATGCCCAGGGAGTCGACGAAAAGACCGCCATTCTCCCGCGCGGGTGGAAAGAACGCCTCGTTGCCGTGCGTAACGAGAATACGCGAGGGCATACGGGATGGGTCTCTGGAGCCCCATGATCGCGTCATCGCCAAGACGATCGCGGGCCCGGAGAAGGACCTTCGATTCTTGAAAGTCGCGGTGAGCCATTGGCTCTGGATCACGACGTCCTGGTTGCGCGCCTCGCGGCGACCGAGATCGACGACGACGTACGAGCGTCGGTCGCGGCGCGAATCGAGCGCGCGTTTCCGAAGGAGCGGAACTCGTCACGATCTTGAGTAGAAGAAGCGGATCGAGAGGGCGGACACGGTCACGAACATCGCTGCGGAAATGAGAAACGTCGTTCCGCCGAGGGTTTGGTAGAAGACACCGCCAAGAATCAGGCCCACGATGCTGGCCAAGCTACCCACGCTTCCACCGAAACCTTGGACCGCACCCTGGTATCGTCGGCCCGCCGCATTTGACAGGACCGCCAAGAAGGACGGCCACTGGAGGCCGTTACCCAGTGAGAAACAGGCGGCTCCCGCGTACAGAGACACGAGGCTTTCGGACGTGAAGAGCCAGAAGCCCACTCCGAGGATCAATCCACCGGCCACGACGAGAATCGACTCGGGCAGCTTCGGCGAGAGCCTGCTCAGGAGGGGCCCCTGGACGAGCACCGTCGTCAAACCCAGGAAGGAAAAGAAGAGCCCGAGCTCTTTGACGGACCAGCCGAGGGATGTCGTGGCGTGCACCGGAAATGCGGCGTAAAAGAAATTGAAGCCGAGGAAGATCAGAAAATAGATGGCGAGCAGGAACGGCACCTTCTCGAGACGGAGCGCCTGCCCGAAGCTCACTCGGCCGTCCGACTCGAGCTCGAAACATTCCCGCTGCTCCTGCCCGAAGATTTTTCTCACCTCCGTCTTCCCGGGGTTCTTGGAGAGCACGCAAGGACTGGATTCGGGCAAGAGCTTCCAGATAACGAACGAAGCGGCGAGGGAAATGGACAGGGCCGCGAGCACGGGAAGCGTTTCTTCCCACTCGGTCGCTCCAAGAAGGCCCGCTAACATTGGTCCGGCGATGAAGCCCAGATTGGTTGCGACCGCCATCTTCCCGAACTGCTTGTTGCGTTCGGACTCTTGCGTCAGGTCGGCAAGGTAGGCGTTCGCCACGGAGACGTTCCCACCGGTCAAGCCGTCCGTGGCGCGTGCGACGAACAGGACGAATAGTGGGAGAGTCATAGCGAACGCACCTCCCGATCCGTCCAATCGAAAAACTGGAATCGGCGGAAGAGATAGGGCGATCAGGAAAACGATCCACGAAGCCAGCGTACCTAGCTGGCTCAACAGCAGGATCTTGCGCCGGCCGTAGACGTCCGACCACTTGCCGAGCACGGGTGCGCCGATGAGCTGGCATGCGGAATAGGCGGCGCCCACGACGCCGTAGACCACCGCGTTGCCGCCGAACTTGGTGACGACGGTGACGAGGAAAGGGAGAACGATGCTGTATCCCAGGGTGCCGATGAAGCTGACGAGGAAAAGGGGAAAGAGTGACATGTCGCGAGCTCAGTTGCTCCTGCGGCTTCGGCGCCAAGCTGGAAGCCTGCTGGGCAAGCGGGCCTCGAGCCGAGCATATACTCTATGGGGTTCATCCGATATCCGGAGAAGGAGCGCAGCGAGTTGTTTAGAGGCCGTGGTTCTCATTTGAGCCGGCGCACATGGGACTCCTGAAGCGACTGTTCGACAAGAAGCCCGCGTTCACGGAACGCGTGTGGCTCACCGAGGAGCGCAAGCTCGAAGACCTCGAGGAGCAGCTGGCGACGGACTCGAACCGGGGCGGAGCCACGAGTCTCGTCATCTATCATTTCCACTCCACCGGTGAGCGTGCTCGGCAGCGCTTCGCTCGGCGTGGGCTCGAATACCAAGAGTTGGGCCGTCCCGGGACGGACCAGCTCGAGCAGTTGCCGGCGTGGAAGGGTGCGGGAACCATCTCCGTGCTGGCTTCGGATGAGATTTCCGACGAGATCAAGCGGGGAACGCACCATCGTCGACGCGCCGATGGCCAGACACCCGTTCGGGTTCAGCTGGTGGAGCATTTCCCGATCCCGTACCGCGACGACCAGGTGCTCAACCTGGCCATGTACCTCCCGCGAGGAAGCACGTTCGCGTGTTACACAGGGTTGGACGAGCCATGGGTCACGAAGTTTCTCGGTGGCTCCACACGCGAGCTCCTGAAGCAGCTCGGGGCCACTGATTCCGAACCCTTGAGCCACTCCATGATATCCGCGGCTTTGCGACGGGCACAGAAGCAGCTCGCGAAGAAGCGGAGGAGCCTCGAGCAGCCAGCCCGATCGTGCGAGGAGTGGATGGAGCGGAACGTCAGCTAGCTATCGTTTCTGGCTCAGCTCCCGGTAACGTTCCATCGCTCGCTCTTCTTCCGCCTCGTTTCCGAGGGCCGCGTAGGCCGATGCAAGATTGAGCTGAATGGCGGCGTTTTCGGGCTCGAGAGCGGCGGCTCGGGCAAAACATTCGACCGCCTCCTCGTCTTGGCCCGAGTCGAGCAGTAGCGTTCCGAGCAGCGACCAGGCGTCGGGGAAAGCGGGGTCGAGCTCGAGAGCGCGCCGCAGCGATGGCGCGGCTTCGGTCCGCGCTCCCGCCCGGAGCTCGAACAAAGCGCGGAGGTAGTGGTGCTCGGCGATGGTCGCGTTCCTTTTGAGCGCCTCGTCGATCCATCGCTTGGCCGACGCCGTGTCGCCCTTGGAGAAGGCGATCTTGGCTAGCATGGAACGAGCCTGAGTATTCTCGGGGTCGATGTCCAGGACGGACAGGAAAGATCTTTCCGCTTCGAGCATGTTGCCGTCTCGAAGCAGCTCCGCCGCCTGTTTGTAAGTGACCGCGACCCTCGCCTCCCGCTCGGAGGCTTCCTGCTCCGCCATGCTGAGCTCTCGAAACGTCTCCGCGGCGCTCTGGGCCTCCTCGTCGCGACCGGCCCGCTGATAGGACTGTGCGAGGTTGTAGTAAACCTGAGAAGCATCGGGATGCGCGTCGCGAGCGCGCTCGAGCTCGGAAAGCGCCTCCGACTCACGTCCGGTCCGGGAGAGAATGCGCGCGAGGACGAGTCGAGCTTCCAGCATTTCGGGACTCGCTTCGAGAGCACGCCGTGCGTATTCCTCCGCCTCCGAGTAGCTGTCCCGGTTGCGGCTCAAAAGCTCGGCCACGCGCTCGAGCAGAAAAGGGCTCGGGCTCTCTCCTTCGAGCCCGGCTCGGTACACGTCGAGTGCCTCGTCGATTCGTTTGACTTTTTCCAGCTTTTCCCCGAGAAGGCGCCGGGCCTCGATCTCCTCAGGTTTCGACTCGACGAAGTTTGCGAGCAGGGCGATCGTTCGGTCTTCGTTACCGAGCTTTTCGTGAACGCCAGAGAGGAGGAGAAGCGCCTCAGGAATGGAAGAGGCCTGCTCGAGGTACGGAAGCGCTTCCTCGGCCCTCCCCGATCGGTACAGGAGCTCGCCAAAGTCGAGAGCGTAGGATGTTTCTTCGGGTGCGAGTTTGGCTGCCTGACCCATGGCCTCGAGCGCCTGGCCCGTGCGTCCGAGCGCGGCAAAGAGCAAACCGAGCTCGTGGTGGATGGCGGGATCCGTTGGATCCCTCCTCCGTGCCTCGTCTAGAATCCGAATCGCCTCGAGCGGCCGCCGCTCCTCCACGAGGCGCCTGGCGGTCTCGATGGCTCCGTCACCTTGCTGGCCGCCGAGCGCCAGAAGCAAAACGAGGCCTGTTTTCATCTCAGATTCCGAAGATTCTCCCGGGCGGCACCCAACCCGGGCTCGATGGCGATCGCTTTCTCGAACGCCGCGACGGCTTCGCTGCGGCGTCCCTGGCGTGCCAGAACGATTCCGAGCCCATTGTAGGCTTCGTAGGAATCGGGCGCGAGCCCGATGGCCCGGCGATAAATCTCTTCGGCGGCGTGGAGCTCTCCGCTGTTCGAGCGGATGCTGGCAAGATTCAGAAGAGCAGGAACGTAGTCCGCATCGGAGGCGAGGGCTCGCTCGTAGGCTTCTCGCGCCTCGGTGACCCGCCCCTGTTGCTCGTGGACCAGCCCCAGGTAGTTCCAGGCTGAAGGGTCGCTCTCGTCGAGCTCGATGCCCCTCCGGAATGCGTCTTCGGCCGTGGCGAAGTCTTCGGCGCGGGCTCCGGCCCGGCCGTACGCCAGAGCGGCCTCGAACGCTGCCCGACGCGCCTCCGCGGATGAGGGCACGAGCCGCAAAGAGGAGCGAAAAGCTTCCTCGGCGCCACGCAGATCTCCGGCGCCGAGGCGAGCTTCCCCCAGGCTCATCAACGCGCCGAAATGATTCGGATAGATGCGGAGCCCGTCTTCGAACCGCTTCGAGGCTTCCACGAAAGCTTTCTTCTCGAAAAGCTCGGCTCCCAGGAGGAAGTGACTGCGGGCGCTTTCGGGCGCCGTCTCGACGGTGCGCCGGAACAGAGTCTCGTTGTCGCGCCAGTCGAGATTGCGGCTCCAAAGCTGCGCCGCGCTGGCGACGACGACGAGGCCCAGGACGACGAGTCCGATAGCCGACTTTCTCTCGAAAAGATTCTCTATCCCTCGGCCGAAGGTGAGCGCTGCGCCCAACATGGGAAGGTAGAGAAGCCTTTCGGCGAAGAGAGTGCCGAGCGGGAAAAGCAGATGTAGAGAACACAAGAGGGGGAGAACGAAGGCGAGCACCGCGAAGCGAAACTTTCCCGATCGGGTCGCTATGAAAGCTGCGCCGACGAGCAGGGCGATGCCGAGACCGACGCGGGCGTCGAGAATTCCTTCCGGAACGGGAATCTGGTCAAAGGAATAGTCGGCGGAGAGCACCCGAGGCCACAAGATGAGTCCGATATATCGGAAGATGAGAACGGGGGCGGCAAGAGCGCGGGTCGCGAGCGAGGCATCCGCCAGAGGGTTGTCGAGAAAGCCGATCTCGCGGCCGGAGACTCCGAGCCCGCCGAGGACCGCGACACGAACGCCGGCGTACGCCGCGAGCGCAGCGGCCAGGGGTACGAGCCGTTTGGCTTGCCGACTGTGTAGCAGGAAGAGAGGAAGCGCGAAAGCCGCACTCTCCTTGGAGAGTAGCGCGAGTAAGAAGAGGGCCGCGATCGCGAACGGGCTCGCACTCTCGGCGAAGAGCAGGAAGGACGACAACGCGAGAGCGAAGGCGAGCAGGTCGGCTCTGCCCACGACGGCATTCACCGCTTCGCTTTGCACGGGGTGAAGGGCGAAGAGGAGCGCCGCGGACAACGATCCCATTGGCGAAATGCCCAGTCGCTGAGCGACGAGAAGCACGAGGACGGCGGCAAGCCCGTGCAGGAGGTTGTTGGTGAGATGAAAGCCAAAGGCCGAGGTTCCCAGCGCGCGATTGAGGCCGAAGCTCAGGAGTGTGAGCGGACGGTACAGGCCCGCGTCGACGAGCTCACGCCAATACGGCCTGGAGACCAGTCCCCACCAATCGAGGTTCTGAACCAGGGGATTTCGCTCGACTACGTAACGGTCATCGTAAACGAAATCGTTTCCCAGGTTGTTGCCGTAGGCGAGAAGACAGCCCGCGAAAACGAGAACGGCCGGGCCAAGGGCCCGGCCGTCTTTCGATGAGGGTCTCTTTCTACCAGCGATAGCGAGCGCCGAGCTGGACCTGCCGGGGATCCCCGACGAGGTTCAGGAATCCGAAGTTGGGAGAGCCGATGCTCGAGCCTGTCGTGCCTACAGCCGTGAGCCGGTTGGCATTGTTGAACAGGTTGAACACCTCGAAGAGAAGCTCGATATTACCGGGTCGACCGAAGTCGAAGACCTTGCTCACTCGGATATCCATCAGGAAAGAGCTTGGCTGGCGCCCAGCGCGCGGCTTCACGAGGCCATCGGGGAGATCCTGGCCCGCGGCCTGGGCACGCGCCCGGTTCGAGTCGTTGATGACCGCGTAGTCGTTGGTATTCCGATCTCCGTTGTCGTCCCTCCCCGAGATTACGTTGAAAGGACGACCCGTGTTCGTCTGGACGAGCGTCGAGAAGACGAAGCCGACCGGAAGGTTGAAAACCGCGCTGGCGACGAACCGGTGGCGGATGTCGTTCTCGCTGTCGCCCCAGTCGGCATCGAGGTTCTCGGGCTGCGTGTTGCGGAACCCGCTGGAGTCGCGCTCGTTGTCGTCGTCGGTCTTGAGTTGCGAGAGCGTGTAGAACGCCTGGAACTGGTACTTGCCCGCGAATCGCTTTCTCATCGACGCGGTGAAAGCGTTGTACTGCCTCCTAGCGCTGGCCTCTTCGACCTGGAACTGGTTGTAAGCCGGATCGACCCGAGAGCCATCGTAGAGGCCGCGGCCCCACTCGTCGAAGCCGATGGGCGGCTGGGGAATGTTCCGGTTCGTCCGGCGGTGATCGTCGGTCGTACGTGCGTAGACATAGTCGGCGCCGACCGAGAACTCGTCGAGGATCTCGTGCTCGACTCCAAAGTTGGCCCGAGCCGTACGCGCGTTCTTGAACTGGTCGTCGAAAAAGGCGATGTCGGTTACTGGCAGGCTGTCGTTCAGCGGATCGTCGGGAGGAAGTCCGGACTCCGGATAGACGAACGGGAACTCGGGGATCTGATTTCCGAAGAGGAAGAAGAGAGCCTGGCGGTAGCCGTTCGCCGTAAACGAGTTGGCCATCAGGAGAAGATTCGCGCGGGAGTAGAACAACCCCGCGCCGCCGCGCACGACGGTCCTGCCATCATTGCCTGGATCCCAGGCGAAACCGAAACGAGGCGCGATGTTGTTGAGATCGTTTGGGATGTCCCCCTGGACCAGGCCTATGGTATCGAGCCCCGGGTCGGCCGGATTGCGGGACTGCTTTCCATCGGTCTGCTCTGGCGCGGTGGGATTCCATTGCGCCTCCCAGCGCACACCCAGGTTCAAAGTCAGTCCGGGATTGGGTCGCCAGGTGTCGTTCACGTAGAGGGCAAGCTCTTCTTGTCCCAGTGAGATCGTTCCCGATTCCGGGGTAGAGAAGCCGTTGATTCCGACCCGCTGCGTGAACTGATTCGGTCGCCCATTGATGTAGTCCTCGAGTGTGTTGAACGCGTAGTATCCGCCGCCCCAGCCATAGAACGCCTGGCTGGTGTCCGTGAGGTTGAGGTCGCCGCCCACCTTGAGGTCGTGGTTTCCGAAGAGATAGGTAAAGTTGTCGGTGAGCTGGAGTCGTTTGTGATCCGACGTGATCGGAAGGAACCACTGCCTCCCGAAGCGACCAGTATCGTTGATGACGACAGTGGGCAGATCGTTACTCTGGCCGAGACGGGGCCGCTCTTCGAAGGAATACTGGAACCGCACCTCGTTGAACTTGTCGACGCCGATCACCGTTGTATTGCTCACGACGAACGAGTGCGCCGTGTTGGCTTCGAGGTTGGTTCCGTTCAGTGCCGCCGCCTGGACTGTTGACCCTCCTCCGCCCGCGGTGGAAAAGAAGTTCTCTCCGGTGAAATCGCTGAAGTTGTACCTCACCGAGAGCGTGTTCGTGTCGTTGAGCTGAAAGTCCACTTTGGCCAGGACGGCCGTGTTGTCCAGGAGCTCGGCGGTCTCGCCCTCTTCGTCGCTCAGGCAATCCACCCCCCCGATGGTCTGTCCGTAGATTTGTGTGTTGCAAACGCCGGTCACGTCTCGATTGTATTGGAGGCGTACCGGACGATCGAACCCCTGCCGATCCACCGCGAAGAAGTAGTGGGCTTTGTCCGTAACGATCGGTCCGCCGAGGCTTCCCCCGAACTGCTGTTGCGAGAAGGCGGCGTTGGAGAGCTCTCGCCCCGTTCCGTCGGTAAGGGTCGAACGCAGTTTATCGTTCCGGCCGAAGAAGAACCCGCTTCCGTGAATGTCGTTGGTTCCGGACTTGGTGACCACGTTCAAGAAGCCGCCCCCCGAGCGTCCGAACTCCGCGGAGTAACCGTTCGCGAGCACCTGGAATTCCTCGACCGCCTCCTGTGACACAACGTAATAGGGCACTTCGGGCTGACCGGTGGCCGAGCCGAAGAACGTGTTGTTGAAGTCGGCGCCATCGACGGTGATGTTCGTGTCGATCCCTTTCATCCCTCCGAGGTTGATCGTGGTCCGCCCGCTCGTGGGGGAAGCCGTCACGACGTTGGGGGTATTCAGCGCGAAATTCTTGTAGTCTCGCCCCGCGATGGGAAGATTTTCGATCTCCCGGGAGTCGAACGTCGCCGCGGTGACCGAGCGAGCGGTTTCGATGAGCGGCGACTCCGCGGTGACGGTGATGACTTCCTCCACCGTCGCGACCTCGATCGAGATGTCGCCGAGGCTCTGCTGCTGGCCGATCGTGAGGATGAGGCCGCTACGCTGCAGCGTCTGGAAACCGGGCAACTCTGCCGTCAGCGTGTACGGGCCGACGGGAAGCAGGGGAACCCGAAAACGGCCGTTGTCGTCGGTCACCACGGTCCGCGTGAGCCCCGTCTCGACATGCGTCAACGTCACGGTCACACCCGGTAGCACGGCGCCCGTGGCATCCACGACGCGTCCGTCGAAACCGCCCGTGCCGATGGTCTGAGAAAGCGCCGGGGAAACTGTGAGCAGGCCGACACAGACCGCCCAAAGCCACACGCTGTTCTTGAACATATAACCCCCTGAAATTTTCGCGATGACCAATTCTATGGGGGAGACATTATCCATAGCCGGGAGATGGTGTCAAGAATCCCGCGACAGACGGACAAGATTTAACCGCATTGTAACCGAATGGTAGGATTCCGGACCGACGTGAGTGCGACGACGAGCTGGTCACTCTTGATAGCGGTCTCTCTCGGCGCGAAGGAGCTTGGAGGGCTCGTGGACGTCCGGGCCGAGGCGGGAGTCGAGTTCGTCACTGAGAGCGGTGACCGCGAAAAGCGCACCATCCTGAGCTCCCTTGGAGGGGGCGTGGGACTCCTGGACTACGACAACGACGGAGATCTCGATCTCTACTTCCTGCGCAAGGGCCGTAACAGCCTCTACCGCAACGACGGGCGGTGGCGTTTCCGGGACGTCACGGAGCAGGCCGCCGTCGGGGATCCGGGTTGGAGCATCGGATGCGCCGCCGGTGACGTCGACAACGATGGACTCGTGGACCTCTACGTCACCAATCTCGGTCCCAACCGCTTGTATCGCAACCGGGGGGACGGTACCTTCGAAGACGTTTCTCGTGAGTCGGCGGTCGCCGACGAAGGTTTTGGTTCGAGCGCCGTCTTTTTCGACGCCGACGGAGATGGAGACCTGGACCTCTACGTCGCCAACTACGTCGAGCCGAATCAGACGTTTCCCGAGCCCGGTGCCGAGCCCACCTGTCTCTGGCTCGGTATGCCGGTAATGTGCGGCCCCCGAGGTCTTGCCGGTCAAGAAGACGTCTTCTATCGCAACGACGGGGCACGATTCGTCGAGGCGACGAAGGAAGCCGGCCTGGTGGACTCGGGTCGAGCCTACGGGCTCGGCGTCGTGAGCGCGGATTACGACGACGACGGAGACGCCGACCTATACGTTGCCAACGACACGAATCCGAATTTCCTCTACCGAAACGACGGGGACGGGCACTTCGAAGACGCAGGCCTTCTCTCGGGCGTTGCTTACAACGGCTCGGGGGCGACCGAAGCGGGGATGGGAGTCGATTTCGGCGACGTGAACGCCGACGGCCACCTAGACCTCTTCGTCACGAACTTCTCTCATGAAACGAACACGCTCTACATCGGCTCGAACGGCGGGTTGTTCACCGATGCGACCGAAGAGGCTGGCCTCTCGACACCGAGTCTCGGGAAGCTGGGCTGGGGTACGCGTTTCGTGGACCTGGATCTCGATGGCGACGAGGATCTCTTCATTGCCAATGGACACGTCTACCCGAACGTCTCCGCTGCGGACGTGACGACCAGCTACGAACAGCGCGATCAAGTGTTCTTGAACGACGGCATGGGAAATTTTTTGGAGTCGGCGATTTCGGCCGACTCCGCCGCGGGACCGCGCTCGAGCCGCGGCGCCGCCTTCGGGGATCTGGACGAAGACGGTGACACCGACGTCGTGACGGTGGCAATCGACGGCCAACCGACGATTCTGAGAAACGAGCTCACTCGCGATGCCCGCTGGGTTGGAATCGTTCTCGTGGGGCGCCAGGCACCGCGTGATGGCACCGGAGCGCGCCTCCGTTTGCGCGCCCGGTCGAGGGTGCAAACGAAGATCGCCCACGCCTCGGGAAGCGTCTTCTCTTCCAGCGACAACCGAGTCTTGTTCGGCCTGGGCAAAGAAGACGCCGAGGAGCTCGTGATCGACTGGCCCAGCGGCGACGAGACGCGCTTGCTATCGCCACCCGAGAACCGATACGTGACGGTGATCGAGGGGGTCGGAGCGTCCCTCGGTCCGAATCGCTAGCCTTTGCACCATCGCTACGCATGGCGCTACGCTGGCCCGATGTTTCCCGCGCTCGTGCTCTTCGTTGCCCTTGGCGGAGCCGCCCATCGACCGCAGACGACGTCGCCCCCGCAGCTTCCCGCAGAGATCGAGGGCAAGCCTCTAAAGGAGCTCCTCGAGGAGTGGCCCGACCAGTACGTCAAGTGGATCTTGACTCGGTCGGAGCGTAACGTCTATCGCGGACTCGAGACCGACGAGGAGAAGCTTCGCTTCATCGAGTTCTTCTGGGCTCGTCGTGACCCGACCCCGGAAACTCCGGAGAACGAGTTCCGGCGGGAATATCTCGAACGCTACGCCTTCGTAGTGAACCGAATGAGCGCCGGCAAGCCGGGCTGGGCCACCGACCGCGGGCGGCTGTACCTGATTCTCGGGCCGCCTCACGCGATCCAGCAGAACCCCACGGGCCGCTACGGGCTCGAGCGGCCGAGCGAGATCTGGACGTACAACAACCTCGACATCCCCGGCTTCCCAGCGAGCATGGACTTCGAGTTCGTCGATTTCACGGGAACGGGAAACTTCGAGCTGGTACAGGACATCGACACGACCGCTGCGGTTTGGAACCAGTTCGGCACGGTGAACAACGCGCTCGACGCGATCGCCCAGAGGCGCCAGGTCATCGGAGAGGTCGATCCCGATACGGGTCTCGACCGGTTCCGGGACGTCGACGGCACCCGTCTGGTGATGCGGGAGTTCGACCTTCAGCAACGGGTGCAAGACGTGATGAACACGGCCGAGAGGACGCTTCCCGAGCTGCACGCGGAAGTGGAGGCGCGGGCGGCGTTCGGAAATCTTGGCGTGACTGCGACCGGCGGCGCTATTTGGGCCGAAGGGGCGCTCGCCCGGGTTCCGGTTCAGCTCACCGTTCCTTACCGGGACTTGAGCTTTCGCGACGAGCAAACGCGGGTTCTCTACGATCTCGACTATCTACTGGTCGCATCCAAAGAGGACGGAACGGAAGTCTCCCGCGTCGAAGACGAGCTCACGCTCAGCGTCGAGCCCGCTCAGCAGGAAGAGCTGCGTGGTGCTCGCCTCTCCATTCAGGAAGTGATGGAACTTCCCCCGGGGAGCTACCGGGTCGTTGCCTATGTTCGCGATCGAGTTCGCAACCACATCGGAAACGTCGAGTTTCCGCTCGACGTGATCGAGCGGCCCGCGGGTACGCTCGGCCTGAGCTCGGTTTTTCTCGCGGGAGAGATCCTTCAAGGTGATGACGGCGAGATTCGTCCCTTTCAGTTCGGCGCCGTTCGGATCATTCCCGCGCCGGAGCCGAGCTTCACCCCGGACGACACCCTGAAGCTCTACGTGGAAGCGTACGGCGCGACAGCCGGCGAGGACGGAAGAAGGCGCCTTCGGGTGGATTTCTTCGTAATGCGCGATGGCCGACTCGCCCTGGGTGTGCCGGCGACGTTCCTTCGTCCCGAAGCGGAGCCCGTCGGAATCACGGGTCAGATACCGCTTCGCAAGTGTGAGCCGGGGGAGTACGTGATCCGTGTCCGGGTGAGCGACGAGAGCTCGGGCGCCCGGGCGGAGTCGGAGACCCCGTTCACTGTCACGGCCTCAGGTAAAGCTCCCTAGCGTCTCGAGCACCCAAGTCCGAGCAATTCTTCCCTCTTTGTTGCTCGTCCCCATGACGTCACTGGCTGAGAAAGTATCTTCGCGCGTAACCGGTGGGTCGAGCGGGAACGCCGGCAGCCGTGTCCCGCCAGTCGTCATGGTCGAACTCCGCGGTGAAGGCGTCGAGGTCCCGGGCGTAGCCCTCGAGCAATCCAAACTTGATGTCGTCTGGCACGAACGCGAACTCGAGGCTGGTTCGCCCGAGCTCTACGACCTCATCCCAGCTCAAGTTGAACTCGGTGACGGCAGTGAAGATCTCGTCGGTCATGTTCGAGTCCCACATCCCTCGATCGTCGGTCGAAAGGCAGACGGGTACCCCGAGCCTCAAAAGCTCGGGGAAGGGGTGGAGCGAGACCTCCGGCGTGTAAGCGAGAAGGTGGTTGCTCACCAGGCTCACCTCGACCGCAAACTTGCCCGTTCTCATGAGAAGAAGAGTGTCGGGGTCGGTGACTAGGTTCGTGCCGTGGCCGATCCGGTCGGCGCCGAGAAGGAGCGTGTCGCGAACGTGCTGGTTCGGCTCGTCGACCTCACCTCCGTGGATCGCGAGGCCGATTCGCGGATACCGGCGCCGCATCTCACGGAAGGTGTCGAGAAACCGGAGAGGGTGGCCCTTGTCGTTGTCCTCCCGGCCCACGAGGTTCACGCTGACCCAGAGGTCACGATGACGATCTATGAAAGCGTAGCTCTCTTCCACCATGTGCTCGGCCTGGGGGCTGAAACGAAGCACGTTCGTCTGGAATCGAACCGTGACCCCGGTCTCGAGAGCGTCGGAGCGCGCGAGCCGCTCGACGAGAACTTCGTGGAACTCGTCAGCGGACAGCTCTCGGTCGCCGATCCACCGGCCGAATGGGCTGACCTGGAACTCCACGTAACGAACGCCTTCCGCGGCGAAGAGCTTCATGTTCTCGACCGCCGCCTCGGCGAGGACGCGCGCCTGATCGAGAACGCCGCCGATCCGCGGCCAGATGTTGTCGAAGAACTCGTCGCGCGCCTCGTTGGGTCCATCGATGCGTATCGACGACATCCAGGCTTGCCTCTGATCCTCGGCGAGCTCGGCCAGAGGCTCGTACTCCTCGCGACAACACGGAGACAACGAGCTCCACTGTGATGCCGGCACCGTGTGGAAATACAAAAGAGGCGCACTGCATGCGGGCGCGCATTCGTTCACCCGCACCTTTGTGAAAAACGTCTGCCCGCCGCTCAGGGTGTCCTCGTTCGCGAGTCTCCACCAGAGCTCGGAAAAGCCCGCGCCTCCGAGGTGGTTGTGGAGATCACCCCCCTTGGGAAGCGCGTAGAGGATCGAATAGAGCTCCTCGGGAGTCGCCTCGCGCTTCATCGTCTCGAACCTCTCGGAGAACGATTCAGCGGATGCAAGCGCCGCGGCGCCGAGACCCAACGTCACCCCGAGAGCTCGAGCGAGCCCCTTCACCGTCCTCTCCACCGCGGCGGTCGTTTCTCGCGAAACGCGCGTACTCCTTCCTTCGCGTCCTCGGAACGGAGAGCGGCGACGACCGCGGGCAGGCGCATGCTTTGCGCATCGGCCGGTGAGAGCGCACCCGTGCGTCTCACCGATTGCTTAATGGCACGCACCGACAGGGGCGCGCAGGCGAGGACGTCCGCGATCCAGCGATCGACGGCGGAGTCGAGCTCCAGCCTCGGCACGACCTCGTTCACGAGCCCGACGCGAAAGGCTTCGGCTGCATCGATGCGTTTTCCCGTGAGGAGCAATCCCAACGCCCATTTTTCCGGGACCTGGCGGGACAGGAGGACCATGCCGCCGTCGAGAGGCATCCGCCCCACCCTCGGTTCGGGGAACCCGAACTGCGCTTCGTCGCACGCGACAACGATGTCGCAGCCGAGCACCATCTCGAAGCCTCCACCGAGCGCGTAGCCGTTTACTCGTGCCACCACCGGAACGTCGAGGGTCGTGCGCAGCGCGATTCCGCCGAAGCCTCCGGGTCTCGGCTTCGCCCAATACTCGAGGCCCGAGGCGGGCTCCTCGGGGGAAGTGCTCTTCATGTCGGCTCCGACCGAGAACGCTTTTTCTCCCGCCCCGGTGAGAACCACGACCCGGGCCTCCGGCTCGTCCTCGATCTCCCGCCATATTTCTTGAAGCATGCGCTCGGTGGCGGAATCGATCGCGTTCAAGACCTCGGGTCTTTCGATCGTCACGCGCGCCACGTAGTCGCGGAGCTCGTAGCGAACGCTCACGCGACGACTCCAAGGCGACGGAGCTCCTCGATCCGGCCGGCGTCATAGCCGATCTCTTTCAGGATGTCGTCCGAATGTTCTCCAAGGTGGGGGGGAGCATAGCGAAGACCGAAAGGCACCGCCGAAAGATGAATTGGGGCACTCACCATGCGAATTGGCTCCGGCCTTCCGTCGCTCGCCTCGACGAGCATCTCGTTCTCCGCGGTCTGGCGATCCTCGAGGGCTTCGGCCAGACTGCGCACGGGCGCGCACAAGAGGTCTTGTTCCTCGAGCCTCGCGATCCAGTGTGCCGTCGTCTCCTCACGAAATCGGTCGCGAAACGTTGCCTGGAGCTCGGCGCGGTGCTCGCGCATGCCTTCCATCGTCCGGAAACGCTCCTCCTGGGAAAGGTCGTCGATATCGAGCGCGGTGCAAATATCGCGGAGAGGATGTTCCTTGAAAGCTCCCACGAGAACGACGGCTCCGTCGGAGGTCTCGAAGACGCCGCTCAGTGGCATCGCCGCCCAATTGAGAGGCTCTTCCCGCATCAGCCACATCGAGGCTTCTTGCGTCTGCATCGCGAGCATGGAGTCGTAGAGGGACACGTCGACCATCTGGCCTCGGCCGGTCTTCTGGCGATGGAGCAGGGCGAGCAGGATTCCCTGAACGAGATGCATCGCCGCCGAGTAGTCAGCCAGGGCCGTGGCGTATATCGTGAGGGGGTGCTCGGGAGCGGCTTTGCGTGCCATGACGCCCGTCATCGCCTGGGCGAGGACGTCCTGACCTCCCTTGTGCGCGTAGGGTCCCGTTCTCCCGAAGCCGGTTCCGAAAGCGAAGATGATGCGCGGGTTGATGTCGCAAAGAGCCGGGTAACCGAGTCCCATCCGCTCCATGACGTCGGGGCGGAAGTTGTTCACGACGACGTCCGCGGATTTCACCAGCTCCTTGACGATGTCTCGCCCTTCGTCCTGCTTGAGGTTCAGAGCGATGCTGCGTTTGTTGCGGTTCAGGCTGCAGAAGACGGGGTTGTCAAGGCCCGCAGGGTCCGGGATCGACCACCGCGATAGATCGCCTTGACCGGGACGCTCGATCTTGATGACGTCGGCTCCGAAGTCGGCGAGAAGCTGGGTGGCGCAGGGGCCGAGCATGACCTGGGTCAAGTCGATGACCTTGACGCCGGAGAGTGGAAGCTCGCTCATGTCTGCTGTCGCACCTCGCGCGCCGTCGCGTTCGCGGAGGGAACGTCGCCCGGATCCGCGCCGCGCTCGCGCAGCTTCTTTTGCAGCCGCGCGACGTCGATCGATCGGACGAGTATTCCCCGATCGAGCGCCATGGCGGCGGCGATCCCCGCTGCCTCTCCCATCGCCATGCAGGGCGGGATCTCACGAGATGTGCGCTGGGCGACGCTCGTAGCCGAGTAGTGGCGGCCGGCCACGAGAAGCTGGTCCACGCGCTTGGGAACCAGAGCACGGTACGGGGTGTAGTAATCGCGTCCTCGGGCGACGCTATCGGGGAAATGAACGCGGTCCTGAACGTCCTCTTTGGTCACGACGTACTCGCCCTCGAGAAGCCGCGTCTGGCGAACCCCGATCTGGGGAGCGAGATCCACGAGGTAGCTCCTCTCGAATCCAGGCCAGTTGTCTGCCACGAATGCGTAGAGCTCGTCGATTCGCCGCCGGCCCTCGAGCTGGGCTTTCGTGAGGTCCTCGACTTTGGCGCCGTCATAGCCCCGCATGTGCGGGCAGTTGCACCACACGATGCCGGGAAGGGGGGTCTTGAGCCACCATTTGTCCCACGAGCCACCGAGGATCTCCTTGGCCCTCTTGTCCACTTCGAGAAATCGGTCGGGCTGCTCGTACTCGAACTTGTCGGCGGTCTCGAAGTCGACTCCCCCCAACCGAAAGACCGTGGTGAGAAAATAGGAGCCCGACTGATAGGGGGCCCCGGCGCGCGCAGCGACGACGAGGTCCCCGCTGCAGTCGATCACCACGTCGGCCCGGATCGCCTGGTAGTCGTCGTTCGTCTCGGACACGATCCCGCGGATGCGATCGCCCTCCATGAGGGGGGAGGAGAACCACGAGTGAAGGCGCAGATGGATGCCGTGATCCTTTACCAAATCCTCCGACGCTCGCTTCCATCCCTCGGGATCGAAGGCCGTCGAGTAGCAGACGGGGGCCGGCTTGGTGCGCGCGTAGTAATCGTAGAGGCCCCAGCGGGCCCACTTGCGGTACATAGAAGGGTGGGCACGCCGATCTTCTTCCGGAGGGAAGACCGCGAGCTTCATGGCCGCCATACGGTCGATCATCTCCTGCGCGATGCCCTTCACGGTGATCTCGGATCCGTTGCACATGTCGTCGAGGACGAGCACCATCGCTCCGGAAGCAAGTCCCCCGAGCTGCGCGTAACGTTCCACGAGGACCACGCTGGCGCCCTCGCGTGCCGCGGCTACCGATGCCGCGAGCCCTGCGGGTCCGCCCCCCACCACGACGACGTCGGCCTCGGTGACGACTCGGGCGTTTCGCGGTATCTCCATGATCGTGATCCTAACCCTTTCAGGCCTCCCCAGGGGACCATTTCACCAGACGCCGCTCGAGAAACGAGACCAGGGATGTGAAGAGGACGGAGAAAACGCAGGCGGCGGTAATAGAGGCGTAGAGCAGCCCGGTGTCGAAGTTGTAGGTCGCCTGGATGATGAGCGCACCGATGCCCTCGGTCGCGCCGATCCACTCGCCCACGATGGCCCCGATGACGGAAGCGCTCGCCGCGATCTTGAGCGCGGCGAAGAGGTAGGGAAGCGAGTTATAGATCCGAAGCTTCCAGAAGATCTCGGCTTTGGTTGCCGAGAGCACCCTCATCAGCTCGAGCGCCTGTGGGTTGACCGACGACAGGCCTCGAACCATGTTGACCAGAGTCGGAAAAAAGCAAATGAGCGCGGCGATCACGACCTTGGGGGTCATGTCGTTTCCGAGGAGCAGCACCAGGATGGGGGCGATCGCGACGATGGGAATGGAACGGATGATGATCGCGAGAGGGAAGAAAGCCTCTTCGATCGTCTTCTGGTGGACGAAGACGGTCGCGACGGCGATCGACGAAACGTTGCCCAGAAGAAAGCCGAGCAAGCTCTCGACCGCCGTCGGGACGAGGTTTCTCATGATGGTGCCGAAGTCACCCTCGAGGGTTCGAGCGACGTGGAACGGTGAAGGAACGATGTACTCCGGGACGTCGAACAAGGCGACGACGATCGCCCAGAGCGCAATCAACCCGCTAAACGCCGCGGCGGGGAGCAGTCGACGCCGGGTTCGAGAAGTCATCCACAAGTCTCCAAGAGGGCTCGCAACTCGGCCGCTTGTTTGACGAACGCCTCTGACTCTCGAAGAGCCAGCGTCCGGTCTTGGGGAAGACTCGGGGTTACTAATTCGCGAACGCGGCCCGGGTGTGCCGCGAGCAGGAGCACCCGCTGCCCGAGGTAGAGGGCCTCGGGTATGCTGTGGGTGACGAAAAGGATCGTCGTTTCCGTCTCCCGCCAGATGCGCAGCAGCTCGTCGTTCAGGCGGTCGCGGGTGATCTCGTCGAGGGCGCCGAAGGGCTCGTCCATCAGCAGGATCTTCGGGCCGGTGACGAGGGCTCGGGCGATCGATACACGCTGACGCATTCCGCCAGAAAGCTCGCGCGGATAGGCACGGTGCCACTCTGAAAGACCCACCAGGTCGAGAAGCGCCTCGGGACTCTGAGCGCCCGACGAGAGGCGAACGCCGTCCCCGATTTCACGGGGCAGCTCGACGTTCTCGCGGGCCGTGCGCCAGGGCAGGAGGGCCGGGTCCTGAAACACGAAACCGAGCTCGCGCCCTCGGCGCGCCTCCGCTGGGGTACGCCCAAACAGAGAGACCGTTCCCGAGGAGGGCTCGACGAGATCGGCGACCACCCGCAGGAGCGTGGACTTTCCGCATCCCGAGGGACCGAGAATCGAAAGGAAACCACCGCGTTCGAGAGAGAAGCTCACGTCCCTCAGCGCCTCGGTCTCGCCTCGATCCGAGGAGAAGCGCACGGAGACGCCTTCGAGAAAGGCCCGCTCGGTTGGATTCAACGTGCCCCCAGATGGGGCCGGGAGTCCCTCGTGGCTTCGAGCAGGGCAAGCGTCATCACGTCGTCGACGGAAGGGACACGATTCGTGAATTGATCGAGCTCGGCATAGGTGTCGATTTGGGCTTGCCACGGGTCGGGGTTCATCGTCGCCCAGCCACGCTCCGCGGTCTCCTTCGTGAACACGTAGCCGAGCAGCTCCCGTGCCGACTCGAGCTCGTCCTCGTAGCGAAGAATCGGGTATTCCTCGACGAGAAGCTCCACGGCCCGCTCCACTTCTCGATAGGCGAGCTCCCAGCCGCGTCCAGCGCCTCGCAAGAACGCTTCCAGTACGCTCGGACTCGTCGCCATGGTCTCGACGGTTGCATAGTACGGCATGGCGTAGAGCTGGATGCCCTGGTCCCAGAGGCGCATGGTGATGCGGTCGCGCCCAAGCGGCTTGAGAGCGGTCACGTTCGTGGTCCAGCCGGTCACCACGTCCACCTGGCCGGTGAGGAGCGGCACCATCGAGGAGCCGATGACGACCACTTCGATATCGGACGAATCGATGCCGTGGCGAGCGAGAAGAGCCGACAACAGGACACGTCCGGTTGCGTTCGTTCCAATCTTTTTTCCAATCATGTCTCGCGCAGCGCGCACCGGTTTCCGTGGCAGGGAAAAATAGGAATAAGGATGCTCCTGAACGCAGACACCGAAGGCGCGGATGGGAATTCCCTGCGATACTGCGAGCATGAGGGAAGGGCTCGACGCCACCTGGCCGAGCGCGTAACGTCCTGAAGCCACGATTCCCACCCCGTCGATGTGGGGACCCCCGGGGTGGATCTCCACTCGAAGCCCTTCGGCTTCGAAGAACCCGAGACGCTTGGCGACGACTTCTCCGAGCTGGTTGCCCCCGGCGAGCCATCCGAGCTGCATATCGAGAACGGTGAGCCCGTCGACGTCGCCGCGCGTGGAAACGCAAGCGCCCAGGGGCAGGCCGCACGCCGCCGCTAGGGTTCGCTCGAGGAATTCGCGACGTCGCAAGGTGGAACGAGCGTACTTGTTCGAGTTAACTAAGGCAACAAGGGACCGTCCTCGGCCATTTGCATCCCGACCTGACCGAGCTCTCTTTGTCCTCGGGGCTCACACGACGTCCGTCGTAGAGGACGTTCGTTCAGGTGACATTCGTCACGTCAAGGCGGCAAGTCGTTCCATCTGAGCGAGTTCCATTTTGGCACTATCTTTGCCATTGAAGTGGGTAGCAAGGTTAAGGAGGACACCATGAGAGCTCTGTCAGCTTGGATCGTCGGCATTCTGGCTCTGGGCCTGGCGGTGGGCAGCATCGTCTTCCGCACGTCCGCGGAAAGCGCCCGCAATGGGCAGGAGCTCACGACGAACGTTGCGAACTTGCCCGCTGTCGATTGCGGGAATGGACGTGAGGCGATTTTCGAGTACGTCGTGGAAAGCGGCGCCACGGTGCCGCGCATCCGTTGCCGCGCCATCGAGCGGCAGAGCGCCGTCGCGCCCGCTCCTAGACTCGAAGCGCCCGTGCGTGCAGTAGAGGCAACGCCGGCGCTAAGGAGTGAACCAGCCCCGGCGACAAAGGAGTCTTCGCGATCGATCAAGGATAGCGTGCTCATCATCGGCGGGGCCGCGGGCGCCGGCGCGGGCATTGGTGCCATCGCGGGCGGGAAGAAGGGCGCCGCACTCGGTGCTGCAATCGGTGGCGTTACCGGCACGGTTTACGACCTCTCCACCCGTAAGAAGAAGTAACGCCCGAAAGACACCCTTCCCGCGGTATCACACCGCGGGGAGGGTGTGTGCGTTGAGTCGCCGCCTAATTCACGCTGCAGGCGCCCGATCCCGGCGGCTCCGGATCGATCACGTTCAGGGGCGCACGGAGGCTGAAACTGGTTCCTACGTTCTTTCCGTTCTCGTCTCTACCCGTGATGTCACCCGACACGAGCACCGGGCCGACCGGGTCATCCGACCGTCCCCCCACGGGATAAACTCGGCTGCCGCCTCCAACCACGACGCTTGCCATGGCACCATAGCGCTCGTCGATCGTGGCCCGGTCGAGGGTATCGGCCGCAATCTCGAACCCGGTGCCCTCGTCCAGGGCTCGGTACGATAAAGAATCGAGAAAGACTCCGACGAAGCTCGTCTCTCTGACTCTCAGCTCCACGGCGACGCTGTAACCCGCGAAGCAATTGCCGTGAAAGAATTGCGGCGTCGCGGTGGCGGGCTCGATAAGCTCGACGGTGAGCTGGGCCGGATCGGAACCGCACGTGGAAAGCAAGAGAAGCGCGACCACCGCCACGAAGCCCCGTGTGGCCGCATCCATGATACGCCCTGTCTCGGTCTTGATTATAGACCGTCAACAAGACCCGCGAGAGCATTTGAATGCAGCGTTATAGAGTGTAATGCGCCTTACGATTCATGGAAGGAGACGATGGTCGAGCAAACAACTTTGATCTGGATAAGAGTTCCATTCGTCGACTTTCGTCTTATAGTAGCCCTCGAATGGTCTTCCTCCTGATCCTGTTGCTGGCCGACTGGCCTCAGTTTCTCGGCCCCGAGCGCAACGGCACATACGACGGGCCGCCGATTCGTGGCGATGCACCCAAGCTCGTCTGGCAAACGGGTGTCGGGGCCGGATTCGCCGGGCCCGTGGTCGTTGGAGAGCGCCTCATCGTGTTCCATCGCAAGGAGGATCGCGAGATCGTCGAGGCGCTCGAACGCAAGACGGGCGAATCGGTCTGGCGTCACGACTACTCGACGAGCTACCGAGATGACTTCGGCTTCGACGAGGGACCGCGCTCGGTGCCCGTTGTCGCGAAGGGCGTCGTGTACACCTTCGGAGCGCAAGGCGTGCTGTCCGCCGTGGAGCTCGAGACGGGCAGAGCGCTCTGGTCGGTGGACACCCGAAAGCGGTTCCGCGTCGTCAAAGGCTTTTTCGGTGCGGCGGGCTCGCCGGTCGTGGAAGATGGTCGGTTGCTATTGAACGTGGGGGGTCGTGACGCCGGCCTCGCCGCCTTCGATGCGGCGACCGGAGAGGTTTTGTGGACCGCGGGGAAGGACGAGGCCAGCTACTCCTCTCCAGTGATGGCGAGCTTCGCTGGCAAGACTCTTGCGCTCTTTTTCACCCGCGACGGTCTCGTCGCCGTGGATCCGGCGACGGGCGAAGAGAAGCATCGTCTCCAGTGGCACTCGCGCTCCCGCGCCTCGGTGAACGCCGCGTCGCCGCTCGTGGTCGGCGACGTCGTGTTTCTTTCCGCGAGCTACGGCACGGGTGCGATCGCACTCGCCGTCGAATCGGGCGGTCTCGAAACGCTCTGGTCGGGGGACGAGTCCCTGTCGAACCACTACGCGACGAGCGTCCACCGCGACGGGATCCTGTACGGTTTTCATGGACGCCAGGAGTACACCCAGAGCTTTCGCGCGGTCGAGCTACGAACCGGGAAGGTACGGTGGAGCGAGGATGGTTTTGGCGCGGGAACCGTCACCCTGGCCGGGGACAGGCTAGTGATCGTGCACGAGTCGGGTGAGCTCATCATCGCTCGCGCGGAATCCGACAGTTTTCGCCCCATCTCTCGCGCTCAGCTCATCCCCGGCGTGATTCGAGCTTATCCCGCGTTGTCCGACGCCATTCTGTACGTCCGAAACTCTGGGACGCTCGCCGCGTTCGACCTCGACGACGGGAGATAGACAGCGAGCTAGCTAGTTATTGATTGCCGTTTTCGGTCGGGTCAGGGCTATCGGGTACGAAGACCATCCCATCGGGTCCCTCTCCGGCGTCGTGAGTGGAGACCACTTTGAGCGCGCTCATGTCGATTACCGACAGCGTTCCCTCGCCGGTGTTGGCCACGAAAGCCTGACGCCCGTCGCGCGAGAAGAGGACCCCACCGGGCTCGCGGCCGACCGGAAAACGCGCCGTGACCGCCTTGCTGCCGAGATCCAGAACATGGACCTGATGAGAGGCCCGATGCGTCACGAGAGCCAGGCGCCCCTCCGGAGAGCAGGCGATCCGTACCGGAGCTTCACCGACCGGGATTCGCCCGGACGGCTCGAGCGACGAAGTGTCGAAGAGCATCACGTCGTTGTCGTTGCGGTTGGCCGCGAGCAGCAACCCACCGTCGGGCGTAAGAGCAATCCCTTCGGCACCGTTTCCCGCTGGCGCGTGTTGAAGGCCATTCGGGCTCGCCATTTGGAGCTTCGTAACGGAATGCGACTCTCGATTCGTCAGATAGGCCACGTCGCCCACTGGCGATAGCACGACCATGTGGGAGCCTTGCATCTCGGTCGGGTAGCTCCCCTTGATCTCGAGCGTCTCCACGTCGATCGCGACCAAGAGACTCTTCTGCTCGACCGTCAAGAAAAGAGTTTTCCCGTCGGGGTGGACGGCCATCCCGTGAGGATAGGCGAAAAGCGGAGATTCGAGACGTCGCCGCTCCGTACCGGAAGCGACGTCGACAACGGAGACGGTGTTGCTCCTGGAGTTCGCAGTGAAGGCTATCCGTCCATCGGGGGTCACCGCCACTTCATGCGGATTCCCTCCAACCGACACCGAGCGCGTCACCTTGCCCGCGCTGGTGTCGAAGAAAAGGAGCGTGTCGGCCGTCTTGTCGGCGATGAGAATCGTCTCGGCGGACACCACCGTGAAGTCGAGAAGAGCTAGAAAAATAACGAACGTCGTTGATTTCATCGAATCCTTCCTTGCTCTGGACGAACCCAGCTCATCGTTCCGGTTGCTCTGACAACGAAGCGAGGCGCTTCGCGAGAGCGACGACGTAGGCGGCGCAGGTGGCCCCGAGCTCCCGGCGGAACTCCGGATCGTAGTGCTCGGAATTCGAAATGATGCGGACGGCGAGGAACGGCACTCCGTAGAGGTGGGCCACTTGATGAACCGAAGCGCTCTCCATATCTTCGCTGACGATGCCGAACGTCTCTTTCGCCCAGAGGAGCTTGTCGACCTCACGGTTCCACTCGTCCGCCGAGCCCACCACGCCCCGAATCAGCCTCCCCTCGTCATACGGGGTCTCGAGGGCGGCGTCGAGCAGAGCCGGATCGGCGACGAAACGCTCGAAGAGCACCCGCTCCCCGTCCAGGCGAAGCCAACGGGGAAGAATCTCCCATTGATCGATATCGATCCCCTCGCCCCGCTTTCTCGGGTTCGTGCGAATGGAGCCGAACGGCGCACTGGCTTCCCCGAGAACGATGTCTCCGACACGCAGCGAAGCGTCCGTTGCTCCAGCCGTGCCCTGGTTGATGATGGCTCTCGGGGCGTAGTCTCGAATGAGCAGAGTCGTCGCCACCGCGGCGTTCACCATGCCGACCTCGGTGCGCGAGATCACGACCGCCTTCCCGCCAATCTTTCCTTCCCAGAAGCTGAAGCCGTCGATGACGCGCGGCTCGGGTGTCCCTATGGCTTCGATCAACGGACCGAGCTCGGAGTCGACCGCGCCCTGGATGGCGAGGGGAGTCTCTTGCGCCGCAAGGGCCGTGGTGAAGAGCAGAGCGACCAGTGGCAGGATGGGAACGCGCCTCATCGGTGATTCACCGGGACGAGCCTTCCCATTTCGGGAGCCACGAGCGGGCCGTTGCTTCGGCGCAAGTAATCGATCACGATCTGGGCGACGTCCTTGTTCACATTGTCGATCTTCTTCGCCCCGACGAACGTCTCGTAGAGATCGCCTCCTTCTCCCATGAAGCTGTTGGTTGCCACCCGATACGTGCGGGCATCGTCCAGAGGCTCGCTCCCGATGCGAGCTTCCACGAAACGCTTCCCCATGGGTTGCGATAGATCGTAGCGGGCGACGATACCCGAGACCTGCACCATGCCTCGGAGCAAGGTGAAGCCTTGCTCCAGGACCTGGCGAATCTCTGCCCCCTCGAGCTGGAATACGTCCACGGTGTTATGAAACGGAAAGGCGTCCTGAACGTGCCCGATCGTGATTTCGCCCTCGGGCAGGTCGGCCCGAAGTCCGCCCGCGTTCATGAACGAGACCTCGGCACCGGTCAGCTCTCGAATGACATCGGCCGAGAACGCCCCAAGATAGGACTCCGCGTTGTACCGCCGCACCAATCGCACCGAGGCCCGACCCACGACCTCGCCGATGACCGGTTCGACCTCCCGCTTGTACTTCTCCATTTTAGCGGTCATCAGCGGATGGGGCGAGAGCTCTTCGCTCCACACTTTCAGGAGCTCTCCTTCATGAGAGATGACACGATTGGTGTCGGTGTCGACTCTCAGCCGGAGAAAGCCGAGGCGGGTCCCATAACCGTAAGTTTGGACGATGATGGAGCCGGTCTCCTCGTGGACATAGGGCTCCTCGATTCCGCGGTGGGCGTGGCCTCCCACGAACACGTCGATGCCGGGAACCTCCCCGCAAAGAGCGATGTCGGCATCGAAGTCCCTCTGGATCTCCGGATGGTTCTCCGCGTCCGTCTGCATCGGGCCGGTATGACCCTGGTGGGCGAGGACGACGATGAGGTCCACCTCGTTCTCGAGCTCGGCGATGGAGCGGGCGATGGCGGCGGCGGGATCCTCGAATCTCAGCTCGTCCACGAACGATGGCATGACCACGCTTCTCGCATCGTGGCCGATGATGCCGATCACACCCAGACGCACCCCGTTTCGCTCGAGAATCGTATGCGGGGGCGCGAACGGGATGTCCGTATCCTTATAGAAGATATTGGCGCCGAGGACGGGAAAGGACACCCGGAACATCTGCTTGCGGAAGTTCTGCCACCCGTAATCGAACTCGTGATTGCCGATGCCGAGCGCGTCGTACTCCAGCGTCATCATCATTTCCATCATGACCTCACCCGCCGTGAGCTTCGCCAGCATGCCCGTGAACATGTCGCCGGCGTCGAAGAGGAATACCGGGTTGCCCTTCGCGGACTCCTGCTCTCGAATGCGCTCGACGAGCGTCATCAGGCTCGCCGCCCCTCCGAGAAGGCGCTTCGGCTGTCCGGGAAGCCAGTATGCGGGAATCGGATCGATGGTGCTGTGGAAGTCGTTCGTATAGAGGAGCACGACCTCACGCTCCTCGGCGGTGACGGTGCGAGGAGCCGCTGCGAGGAACGTGAACGCGAGGAAGGCCGCGATCGTGTTTCTCGAAGCCAAGCTCACGGTTTCAACGACGCCGCCCAGTTCACGACGAGGCTGAGGGGCACGGACGAGCTCTTGATGACCGGCACGTTGACGAGGAACCGCTCTCCATCGGCTGAAACGTCCCAACTGAATACCCCGTCGGGAAACGGGAATAGCGGTCTCGGCACGCTTGCGTGGAGAACTTCGTCACCATCGACCGCGACCGACATCATCATGTCATCGAAGGCGGCGTAAAGTATCTCTTTCCCTCCCCTCGACCATTTGGGAAAGCGTCCGCCGGCGTTCGAGATCTGAAGCTTTCGCTCCCCATCGGGAAAAGAGACGACGTAGATCTCCATCCTGCCGGTCTCGTCGGAACCGTACACCACCCAGCGCCCGTCCGGCGACAGACGAGGGTCCGCCACGTTGCCGGGAAGGGACGGAACGACGGTGAACGGCTTACGGTCTCCGGTAAGGTGAATCCCGGAGATCTTGATGAGGCGGTCCCCGGCCGGCTCGCGATCGAAGACGACGAGGAACTCGCCGTCCTGCGACCAGTCGGTGGGAATCTTCTGGCCGTCTTCGTCGCTGATGGCCTCTTCGGTTCCGGTTCCGCCCGACGCACGAATGTAGACGTCGGCTTGGTGTTTCCGATCGGATTGGAACGCGATCCGCTCTCCATCGGGCGACCAGACCGCGCCGGCATTGAAACCGGGACCGGACGTTAGCCGTGTCTGCACGCCCCGGGAGACGTCCCCGATCCAGATCTGAGTGGACTGCGTGCCCGCGTCGTAGAGGTCGAAGGCAATCCGTTTGCCGTCTGGCGAGATTCGCGGACTGTAGTGGAGATCGGGCTCACCGAAGACACCGACGGAGCTCCCGGAACGGTCCAGCCATTCGAGCTGCGTCAGCAGGCGAGATGCATCCAGCACGAGCGAGCCCGCGCTCGACACCGAGAAATTGCCGAAACCCAGGAATTCACCGTAAAGGGCGACGTACTCGGCCACAACACGAGGTTCACCGCTCGTCTCGAAGGTGACCGGATCGAAGACCTGCGCCAGCAGACTCCCACCCGCGTCACCACCGCGGACGAATAGGAGATAGCCGTCGGCGTACTGGGCGTTGAAATTCGCCGCGGCGAGAGGCCGCGCCACATCCGAGTCCAGCGAGCCGACCCAGATCTGATTGGAGGGGTCTTTCGACGTGCCGGCGAGGTTCAACGCCAGATACAGGAAGTGACGCCCGTCGGGAAGAAAGAAGGGGTAGCGGTGGGCCGTCGCCGAGCCTTCGAGCTTCGTGACGGGCCTCGGATCCCCACCCCCGGCGGCAAGCAATTGGATCGGTCCGCTCGGCGCGGTGAACAAAATGTCGCCATTGGGTGCCCAGGCGCCTCCGACTCCATCTACGTCGTACAGCGACAAAACCGCCCCGCCAGACGCATCGACGCGCTTGAGCTTCTTGTCGGCGAAGAAACCGATGTACCTTCCATCGGGCGACCAGAAGGGCAGTATCGCCCCCTCGGTGCCGGAGATTCTCGTGGCCGTCTCGGAATCGAGGGGACGCACCCAGAGCTGGGCCTTCCCCGTTGAGTCGGTGCCGCTGAAGACGACCCGGCTCCCATCGGGCGAGATGACCGCGTTTCTCAGCGCGACTTTTTCCGGAAGGAGAAGCGTGGTGCGGAGGACTCGCGCGTCAGGAGTGGAGGCCGAGGGTTCTCTCGCGAGGCCGAGCCAGAGGGCCGCGGCCACGGCCACCGCGGCGATTGACCAGGCCAGGCGCTCTCGGTTCTTGCGCCGCGTGACACTGGGAGCCGGGAGGCCGACCTGTGAGCCCTCCGTGATCCACCGGAGCTGTAGCATCACGTCGTGTGCCGTCTGCACCCGCTCGTTCGGGTCCTTCGCGAGGCAAACCTGGATCAATCGGTCGAGCAGTGGAGGGCTGGTCGGCTGGACCGAGGAAATCGAAGGCGGCTCGGCCGACATGATCGCCGTGATGAGAGACGCCCGGCTCGACGCGTCGAAAACCTTGCGACCCGTCGCCATCTCGTAGAGCACCGACCCTAACGCGAAGATGTCGGTGCGCGCGTCGACCTCTTTGCCCTCGAGCTGTTCCGGAGCCATATACTGCACGGTCCCGAGGATGGTTCCCTCTCTCGTCAAATCTCCCTGCGTGGGTGATGCGCTGTCTCCCGTGTCGCCCGACGTACCGAGGGGTCGAATATCCTTGGCGAGCCCGAAGTCGAGCAGCTTCACGCCGGACCGCGTGAGCATGACGTTGCCTGGCTTCAGATCCCGGTGAACGATGCCCTTGCGATGGGCCTTGTCGAGAGCGTCGGCGATCTCGATTCCGTAGCGAAGCATCTGATCGAGCGGCAGCGGTCCTTTGCGGAGACGCTCCGAGAGCACGTCGCCCTCGAGGTACTCCATCACCAGGTAGTCGGTGTCGGCGTCGCGACCTACGTCGTAGACCGCGCAGATGTGCGGATGAGAGAGCTGCGAGATCGTTCTCGCTTCACGCTCGAATCGCTGGCGAATCTCCGAAGACGTCGACAGATGGTCCGGGAGAACTTTGATCGCCACCGTACGGTCGAGGCGCGTATCGCGCGCCTGGTAGACTTCGCCCATACCGCCGGCTCCGACGGGACTGAGGACTTCGTAGGGCCCGAGACGCTTACCCCGAGAAAGACTCACGTCGGCGAGGATACGGGATCTAGGGTGGACCGGCAACCTATTTGCGTGTTGCAAGGCTCGTTTTGGGCCCGATGCTCTGCACGACCGCGGGCTTCTGAGCGAGCTCTCCCGTGCGCTGCCGTGACGACCCAAGATTTCACGAGCGCCGCGGCTTCAAACAAGACGGCTTTCGTGACTTCGCCACCCGATGACCCTGCGGTCAACGGCCGCCTTTCCCCAAGGCAGCTCTTTTCTCCCGCACGGCAAAGAGGGCTCTTCCTTTTTTGGATGTAGGTCCTTCGTAGCGGATTTCGTGAGCCCTCTAGCAGGCTGATGAAAAAGTACGGTCCAGCCTGCGCGAGCGGAGCGAGCCCGGCGCGCTTGCCGCGCCGTAAGCAGCCCGAGCCGTGGCGGCACGATCGATTACGGGTCCCGCCACGGCATTGAGCACTAGGAGGCTTGGTCTCGACGAAGGGAGACCAAGTAATCGTCGCATGTCGAGTTGTAAGTTCCTTTCGTTACCGCTAGATTTCCCCGATGACACTCGCTGCCGGAACCCGATTGGGCCAGTACGAGATCACCGCTCCTGTCGGTAAGGGCGGGATGGGCGAGGTGTACCGCGCCGCTGACACAAAGCTCGGGCGAGAGGTTGCCCTCAAGGTCCTGCCCGCGGAAATGGCTGCGAGCCCGGAGCTCTTCGAGCGCTTCCGGCGCGAGGCGAGAGCCCTTGCTGCGCTGGATCATCCCAACATCGTGACCGTTTATTCCGTCGAAGAAGCGGAGGGTATCCACTTTCTGACCATGCAGCTCGTCGAGGGTGAATCCCTAGACCGCCTCGTGCCCGATGGCGGGATGCCGATCGGGCAGCTCTTGACCCTTGCGACCGCACTCGCCGACGCGCTGGTGGCGGCGCACGGGAAGAGCATCGTGCACCGCGATCTCAAGCCCGGCAACGTAATGGTGACGCAAGACGGCCGAGTCAAGGTCCTGGACTTCGGTCTCGCGAAGGTTGCCGCGCCGGAGCCGAGAGGGCAGAAGGAATCGGAGCTATCGACCGCGATGAGGACCCGCGACGGGGTCGTGATGGGAACCGTGCCCTACATGTCACCGGAGCAGGTCAGCGGGCGGGCGATGGACCATCGGACGGATATGTTCTCGCTAGGCGTTATCGTTTACGAGATGGCGACCGGGCGCCGTCCGTTCGCTGGCGAATCCGCCGTGGAGCTCGGCTCGGCGATCCTGCGGGACGCGCCCCCGCCTCTCGCGAGTCTGCGTCCCGACCTGCCGGAGGAGCTGATGCGGGTCGTCAACCGCTGCCTAGAGAAGGACCCCGCCGCTCGCTTCTCGAGCATGCGGGACGTGCACACGGAGCTCTCCGCCCTCTCCACGGGTGCGGCGGATCGGGAAACCGTTTCGGGCCCCGGGCACGCGCCGGGGGCATGGTCGCGCGCGCGCGCGGTCACGGTCTCGAGCATCGCGGTCCTGCTGGGAGTGGCGGTGTATCTGGTGGTACGGGTTCCCGCCTGGCGTGCGGCGGAGGCTCCGATCGAGCCTCAGATCCGATCGATCGCCGTGCTCCCGCTCGACAACTACTCGGGCGATCCTAACCAGGAGTATTTCGCCGAGGGCATGACCGACGAGCTGACCGCCGATCTCGCCCGCATCAGCCAGCTTCGTGTGGTCTCGCGCGGCTCGGCGATGCAGTTCAAAGGTGATCAACGACCGCCGACCCCCGAGATCGCGAAGGTGCTCGACGTCGACGCCGTCGTCGAGGGCTCGGTGCTTCGAGCAGACGACCGTGTCCGGATCACGGTCCAACTGATCGACGCGCGGGCCGATCGACACCTGTGGGCCAACAGCTTCGAGCGCAGCTCGCGTGACATTCTCGCGCTCCAGGACGAGCTGACGTCGGCCATCGCCCGTGAGATCCACGTGCAGCTGACGCCGGCCGACGAGTCACGACTGGGAAGTGCCCCCGAGGTGAATCCCGAGGCCTACGATGCCTACATAAAGGGACGCTACTTCTTCAACCGCCCGAGCGACGAGAATGTGCAGAAGGCGATCGCACGCTTCGAAGAGGCGATCGCAATTAGCCCACACTTCGTCGCCGCGCTCTCGGGGCTGTCGGACGCTTACCTCTGGGCTGGCTACAACGAGGGGTTCCTGACCGCCTCGGAGGCGAGGCCCAAGGCGAAGGAAGCGGCCGAGAAAGCCGTCGAGCTCGACGACAGCTCGGCCGAGGCGCACACCTCGCTCGCCGTATTCAAGCTCTTCTACGAGTATGACTGGGCGGGCGCCGAGGTCGAGTTTCGCCGGGCGTTCGAGCTCAACCCGAACTACGCGTACGCCCACGACCAGTTCGCACTCGGGCTGGCCTTCCAGGGACGGTTCGACGAGTCGGTTGCCGAGAGCCGGCGTGCGGCGGAGTTGGATCCACTCAACCCGCAGGTCCCGATCGACGCCCTCTTCGCGTTCGCCTGGCAAGAAGATTACACAGCGGCGAGAGAGCAGGCCAGGAGGTCCGCGGAGCTCGATCCCACCTACTTCTTTCCTCCCTTTGCCTACGGGTGGATCGACATTCAAGCCGGGAATGTCCAAGAGGCCATCCCGCATTTCGAGAAGGCCAAGACGATGGGAGCGCCGCCGTTTGCCGGCGCCTGGCTCGCCTACGCCTACGGTGTTGCCGGCGATCGAGATCGGGCGCTTCAAGAGCTCGAGGAAGTAAAGCGAATGTCGCTCGGTGGTTCGGTAACGGCGTTCAACCTCGCGCTCGTCTCCCTCGGCCTCGGCGAGCACGGTCGCGCGGTGAGCTATCTGGAGCAGGCTTACGCATCGGACTCGGAGTGGCTAGGGTGGCTCGGGCGCGACCGCGCATTCGATCCGCTCCGCTCGGACGCACGCTTCGTCGCACTCCTGGAGAAGCTGGGCTTCTAGGCGGAAACCTAGTGGTCGATTGCCATCGCGCTCTCTCTGGTCGAATCCGCTCGAGCTGCGGGATTCCTCTCGCCCTCGGCGCTCGCGATTCGCGCCCGCGAAGACGAAGCTGTGCGCCGCACCTGGGAACGACTTCGAGCCGGTCTCTCGATGTGAGCCGCAGCCCCGCATAGCTTCTCTCGAAGCTCTCCGGGCCTCTCACGCTGCGCTGGTCGAGCTCGGCCGCCCCCGTTCACGTTCATCGGGGGCGTGGCGGTCAGCGCGCGAGGAGTACCTCGCCTGACCGTGGATATCGATGCCACGGTCTTCCTCGGGCGAAGATTCCACGCCATTGCGACCAACGCGTGGCCATTCGCGCCGTGCCTTACTCGTCGGTGGGGATGCAACTTCCTGCCAGCTGAGTCGTCATTTTTCATGGTAAAATGACGGTTCAATGGGCCATGGCGAATACCGCCGGATCACGACAATGCCGCGCCAAAGCTTCTTCCTTTTGGGACCGCGGGGAGTAGGCAAGAGCACTTGGGCGCGTTCCGAGCTCGCCGGCGCTCATCGATTCGACTTGCTCGACGAGGGGCTGTACCAGAGCTTGCTGGCGGAGCCGTCCTTGTTCGCTGACGAGCTCCGAACAGTTCCGAAGGGAAGTTGGGTAGTTGTCGACGAGGTGCAGAGGATCCCTTCGTTGCTCAACGAAGTCCATCGGTTCATCGAAGAGCGCAAGCTTCGATTCGCGTTGCTCGGCTCGAGCGCGCGCAAGCTCAAGACCGCGGGGACGAACTTGCTCGCCGGACGTGCCGTTCGCAAACAAATGTTCCCCCTCGTGCCCGCCGAGCTCGAAGACGACTTCTCGCTCGAGACAGTGCTGCGATTCGGGAGCATCCCCCTCGTTTGGACCGCACCGGAGCGGAAGAGCGTTCTCGAAGCCTATGTCCAGTTGTATCTGAAAGAGGAGGTCCGGGCGGAGGCGCTTGTGCGCAATCTTGGCGGGTTCCTCCGATTTCTTTCCATCGCGGCTCTGTTCCATGGGCAAGTCGTTAACGTCTCCGGTGTGGCTCGCGATTCGGGAACGCCGCGAACGACGGTCGACGGGTACCTCGACATTCTCGAAGACACGTTGCTCACTTTCAGGCTACCCGCTTACGAAGCGAAGCTCCGGGTACGCGAGCGCAAACATCCGAAGCTCTACTGGGTCGACTCGGGATTGGTTCGTGCCATCAAGAAGCAGTTCGGGCGTGTCGCCGCCGAAGAGCGAGGAGCTCTCCTCGAAGGATGGATTCTCACGTTGTTGAGAGCCTACGCCGAGGAGCGCGACCTCTACGACAGCATCTTCTACTGGTCCCCCACGCAAGCGTCGAATGTCGAAGTCGACTTTCTCCTGCAGCGCGGGCGGGGCTTTTTGGCCATCGAGGTCAAGTCGCAACCGCGATACCAAACATCCATGCTGGCCGGCTTGAGAGCCATTGCGGAGCTACCCGAGCTCACGCGGCGCATCCTGTTGTATGGAGGCACCCGCAGCCTGAAGACGAGTGACGGCGTCGACGTTTGGCCATTTCACCGGTTTTTCGAAGCGTTGGAGACGAACCAAATCTGGGGCTAGCTTGTGTGGGGTTGCTCGAGAGTTCGCCCTACTTCGTCGACGACTGCGGGCCTGGGCGAGGTCTCTCGACGCGCCGGCGTGACGACCCAAGATCTCACGAGCGGCCCTGAGGCGAGTTTTGCGACCATTCTCAGTCGTCACGCGGAGACCCGGCTCTTACACACACTAGTGTTCAATGCCGTGGCGGGACCCGTAATCGATCGAGCCGCCACCGCTCGGCAGGCTGGGCTGTACTTTTTCATCAGCCTGCTAGCTCTTGTCTCTTTGAGGAACGACCGATAGACTGACATCGTATGGCTTCGACGGCAAAGCGCAGGGAAGATGCGCTCCGCTGGCTTCGGAGATTCGAAGCTGCCGACGAAGTCGAAAGAGCCGCAACGATCAGGGACGGACCGCGGCCCGAATGGTCGATTGCCATCTCGCTCTCTCTGATCGAATCCGCTCGAGCTGCGGGATTCCTCTCGCCCTCGGCGCTCGCGATTCGCGCTCGAGAGGACGAGGCCGTGCGCCGCACCTGGGAGCGACTTCGAGCCGGTCTCTCGAAGTGAGCGAGCAGCCCAGCTACACTTTCTCGAGGCTCTCCGGGCCTTTCACGCTGCGAGCTCGGCGCCCCTTTCACGTTCATCGAGGGCGTGGCGGTCATCGCGCGGGGAGTGCCTCGTCTGACCGTCGATATCGATGCCACTGTTCGCGTGCCGGATGCCGACGTCGAGTCGATCTTTCGGGTGCTTGCGCGGCACGACATCGGCCCTCGCGTCGCGGAAGCGGCGGAGTTTGCACGAGCGCATGAGGTCTTCCTACGAGCCGACGGGGACACCCATTGACCTGAGTCTGGCTTGGCTCGATTTCGAGAACGAGGCCATCCAAGCGAGCAGCGAGATCGACTACGCAGACGTAAGAATCCCTGTGGCCCAAGCCGAGGATCTCGTCATATACAAGGTCGTTGCCTTCCGACCGCGGGACATCGACGATGCGGAGAAGCTCATCGACCTCCACGGAAGGGGCATCCGGGTCAAAAGGGTGCGTCGACTCGTTCAGCACTTCTGTGAAATCCTCGAAGACACCGCGCGGCTCGAGACTCTCGATCGACTCTTGCGGCGACCGGCGCAATCCGCACCGAGTTGACTTCGCGCCCTCCCGAATTTGCCTGGACCAGGAATTACGCGCCCCTCCCGCTTCCTCGGGAGGGATTTCATGCCATCACGACCAAGGCGTTGTCATTCGCGCCGCGTCTTCCTCGTCGGTCGGGATATAACTTCCTACACGTTCTCGATCCTGTCCTTTTTCCCGGGGTAAGGGGCATGCTTCCCGACGGACACGCGTTGTAGAATCTGGACTTTCGAGAGCGTCGGGCGGATGCGGTTGGTCGAGAGCAGCACGAGTGGAGTACTCACGCTCCTCGTTGCGTCCCTTTTGTCCTGCCTGCCGGCTACGTCGCCCGAACCGCCGTCGGGGAATTGGCTCGTCTATGGCGGCGACAAGGCGAACACCAAGGCCACGACGCTCGCACAGATCGAACGCAGCAACCTGGACGAGCTGGCGATTGCCTGGCGATGGAAGTCTCTTTCCAATGACGTCGATCTGGCATCGATGGCACTGCTGCGATTCACCTATCAGTCGACCCCTCTGGCCATCGACGGCATCCTCTATGCGACGACCGAGCTGAGCCAGGTGGCCGCAATCGACGGAGCCAGCGGCAAGACGATCTGGAGCTTCGACCCGCTAGCGTATGAATCCGGAGCCGCAGCCCATGGCCTCTTCATGCACCGCGGGCTCTCGTATTGGAGCGACGCGGGAGATGAGCGGCTCATCCTCGGCACGGTCGACGGACGGCTCATGGCGCTGGATCCAAGAAACGGGCAGCCGGTCGTTTCTTTCGGCGAGCGAGGAACGGTCGACTTGACCCAGGGACTGCGCCGAGAAGTCGAGCCCAACGTCTATTCGATTTCCTCGCCTCCCATCCTGGTGAACGACGTCATCGTCGTGGGCTCCTCGATCACGGACGCGAGGCCGACGCAGCAGAGGGCGCCCGGCGATGTGCGCGGCTTCGATGTCCGAACCGGTGAGCAGCTCTGGGTGTTTCACTCGATCCCCCAGCCGGGCGAGCTCGGTCACGAGACCTGGGAGGATGGCTCCTGGCAGTACACGGGGAATACGAACGTCTGGACGATTATGAGCGCCGACGAGGAGCTCGGCTATGTCTATCTGCCCTTCAGTACGCCCACCGATGACTGGTATGGAGGGCATCGCCCTGGAGACAATCTCTTCGCCGAAAGCCTGGTGTGCCTCGACGCCGGGACGGGCGAGCGGGTGTGGCATTTCCAGATCGTTCACCATGGCGTTTGGGACTACGACCTGCCCGCCGCGCCGAACCTGGTCGATATCGAAGTGGACGGCCGGCCCGTCAAGGCGGTTGCCCAGATCACGAAGCAAGGCTTCGTCTACGTGTTCGACCGGGTGACGGGCGAGCCCGTCTGGCCCATCGAAGAAAAGCCGGTACCGCAGTCGACCGTACCGGGGGAGAGAACTTCCCCAACCCAACCGTTTCCTTCTCGGCCCGCGCCATTCGAACGACAGGGATTGACCGAAGACGATCTCATCGATTTTACGCCGGAGCTCAGGAACGCCGCGTTGGAGTTGGTGCGCTCGTACGATGTCGGACCGCTCTACACCCCGCCAACCCAGCGCGGACTCATCCAGATGCCCGGTGCGATCGGTGGGGCCAACTGGACCGGCGCCGCTTTCGATCGGAGCACGAACATTCTCTATATCCCTTCGATCTCCAGACCCTATCTCGTGAAACTCGTTCCCCCGGACCCGGGCGCGTCCGACGTGAGCTACTGGTTCGACGTGACCCGATGGTTAGGCCTTCCCAATGGACTGCCTTTCTGGAAACCACCCTACGGGCGGATCACGGCAATCGATCTCGACACCGGCGAGCACGTCTGGCAGGTGCCTCTCGGCGAGGGTCCGCGGGACCATGCGGCGCTGCGCAATCTGAACCTGCCGCGGCTCGGGTGGCCCAACCGCGGCGCCCCGCTGCTCGTGGGAGACCTTCTGTTCATTGGACAGTTCCCCAATCACTTCACGCATGTCGCGGCGCTGGTCGGGGGCGGGGTCACCGATGAAGCGCAGGAAGAAATGTACCGCTTCCATCCGAGCTTCTATGCATTCGACAAGACAACCGGAGAGCTCGTGTGGGAGATGGAGCTGCCGGCGAACGTCACCGGCGCACCAATGACCTACCTTGCGGGCGGAAAGCAATTCATCGTGTTCGCCGTCGGAGGGATCTTCGAGACTTCCGAGCTCATCGCGCTCGCGGTCGAGAACGAGAGCTAACAACGGTAGGCGGTCAGCCTTCGATAGCGACCGAGGCGTGCTGAGCGAAGATCATTGCCATCCGCAGATCGCTACCCCGTAAAGGGACCACCGGACCCCTCCGTCGTAACGCCGACGTCGACAGATGGTCCGGCAGGACTTTGATCGCCACCGCGCGTCGCGAGGCTCTTGCATCAAGTGAAGTAGGGAAGGACCTCCCGTCCGAGGAGATGGATGGCTTCGGCTTCGTCCGTGCCGTGAGGGGTCCCGAGCTCGAAGACGTCGACGCCGGCTTCGAATAGCTTTTCCATGTGCCTTATCACGTCCTTCGGCGTGCCGAAGCAGCAATAGCGTGAGAGAGTTTCCGATGAGAGAAACTCGGGTGGCAGGCGCTCTCCGTCTCGCAGCGGGTAAGTGGGATCGAGCCGGGCGATTACGGGAAAGTAAGTCGCGAGGGTCTCGCGCGCGAGCGCCTCGGCCGCCCTTCCGTCGCGATCGATCACCGTCACGGCTCCGAAGATCAGCTTCACGTCACGACCGGCAGCGGCGAGACGCTTCTTGAAATCCGGGACGGCTGCCGGGTTGGCCAGGCCACCCACTTTCAACATATCCGCGATCTCGGCGGCGAGCCGAACGGTTTTCTCCCCCCACCCTCCGATCATCACGGGAAGCCGGCGGCCGGGGATGGGTCCCCGCAGATAGGCCTCTTCGGTGGCACGAAAACACTGCCCGACGAAGTGGGAGCGATCGCCCGCGAGCAAACGCTGGACGAGATCGATCATCTCGCGCATCGCGCGAATCGGATGCGGCTGGGGCACACCGATGGGCTCGAAGAATGCCCCCCGGCCGACTCCCAGAAAGGCCCGGCCGTGGCTAATGCCGTCGAGCACAGCGAGGTGACCGGCGACGAGGACTGGATGCGTGAGGTAAGGGTTCACGACCGCGGGGCCGACGAGCGGTGTCTTCGTGCGCTCGCCGAACTGGAGCAGCGCCGGCCAGGGAGGCTGATAGAAGAGATCCTGGTAGACGCTGCAGGTCGCGAAGCCGTAGCGCGCCACGACGTCGGCGAGCTCGCGGTACTCGGCGATGGTCTTGTTGCTCTGGAACGAGATGCCGAAGCGCGTCGTCGAAGCGTCCGTGACCGATGCCTCCGTTTGTGCCTTCCGGTGGTCCTGCGTTAGTTTCCCCGGCATGTTATCCCGAAATCGTTCAATAGCCTTTTGGGCGTGGCTCGCCGCCGCCTTGCCGGCAACGGCGTCGCCGGAAACGCTCGTCCTTCGTGCCGGCCGCTACCTCGACGTCGCCGACGGGCGCCTCGTTTCCCCGGCGGTCCTAGTCATCGAAGACGAGCGTATTCGAGCGATCAACCCCTCGGCGACACCGAGCGGCGCGGCCTCGATCGACCTCGGTGACGCCACGCTGCTGCCTGGCCTGATCGACGTCCATACGCATCTCCTGTACGACATCGAAGGGGATTGGGTGAACCAGCCGGTGAAGGAGACCACCGCCGATCTTGCGCTGCGTGGCGCCCGGAACGCGAAACCTACCCTGATGGCTGGTTTCACCACCGTTCGCGATCTCGGGGGTAGCGGGTTCGCCGACGTGGCACTGATGCGCGCCATCGAGCGAGGCTTCGTCGAAGGTCCGCGCATTCTTCCCGCGGGCCACTCGCTCTCGATCACCGGAGGACACTGCGACGTCACCGGCTTCGCTCCGGGGATCGTCGAAACGTCGCCTCACCGAGGCGTCGCCGACGGGGTCGACGAAGTCTTGAAGGCCGTTCGTTACCAGATCAAGCACGGCGCCAAGGTGATCAAGATCTGCGCGACGGCTGGCGTCTTGTCGTTCGAGGGACCGGTGGGCGCCCTTCAGTATTCCCTCGAAGAGCTGCGCGCCGCCGCCGAGGAAACACACCGACATGGATTGAAAATCGCGGCCCACGCCCACGGTACCGAAGGAATCATCGCCGCGTCTCAGGCCGGCATCGACTCGATCGAGCACAACTCGATCATGACGGAAGAGGCTGCTCGAATCATAAAAGAGAACGGGACGTTCGTGGTGCCGAACATCTACCTGAACGATGCCATCGACCTCGACGCCTTGCCTCCGGCGATTCGAGCCAAGGCGGAGTATCTAAAGCCCCTCGTTGGAGAAAGCTATCGCCGCGCCCTGAGTCTGGGCTTGAAGATCGCCTTCGGCACGGATGCCGGCGTCTATCCGCACGGCGACAATGCGAAGGAGTTTGGTTATCAGGTCGAGCTCGGCCAGACGCCGATCGGCGCGATTCGGAGCGCCACCGTCGTTGCCGGCGAGCTCCTGGGGCTCGACGACCGAGGCCGCATCGCCGAAGGCCTTCTTGCCGACATCATCGCCGTCGCCGGTAATCCGCTCGAGGATGTTCGCGAGCTCGAGCGGGTGACGTTCGTGATGTTGGGCGGTGAGATTTTCAAGAACGAGCGTTAGCCCGAGAAGGCCTCCGACGAGAGCCCGCCGCGTTCACCGTTCCACGACGGCTCGCTCGATGTAGTCGAGTCCCGGGAAGTTCTTCTTCAGATACTCGTTGCCTCCCTCGAACAGGGGTTCCTGAAGACCCGAGCGGATGCCGCTTCCCGCCGTCTCACCGTACTCGGGGTTCAGTGCGTCGGCGACGTCCATTCCCTCGACGACGCGGCCGATGGGAACGAAGGGCTCGCGGTCGTGGGTCTCGCGATTGTCGCGCAGGTTGATGAAAACCTGGGTGGTGCGGCCGTTCGGAACCGCGAAAGCAAAGGCAACCGTGCCGCGGACGTTCTCGACGCGTCGCGGCTCGTCGGGAATCGTCTGCTCGCGCCAGAGCTTCGCGATCTCGGGTTCGCCGTTGATACCGAATTGCGCCCACCGACCCAAAGTGACGCGATGGAAACGCACCTCGTCGTAATAGCCGTGGCGGACGAGGTTGTAGAAGCGGTCCACCCCGATGGGCGCCCAATCGCGGTGCATCTCGATGAGGATGTCCCCCTCCGTCGTCTCGAGGCGAACGTGGAACAGCTCGGGTGCTTTCTGATTCATCTCGGCAGAGTCAGGATGGAGCAGGGGAGAAGTGTCACTCTTCTGGGCGGCAGAGGCGCAGGCGAGCGTCAAAGCGACGGCGGATAGGAGCAGATCCATCGGCGTATGATGGCACAAGCTTCGGGTTCGCCGTCAAACACGGCTCGCGAACAATGCCACGGGGTCGATGCGGGCCGCTTTGCGTGCCGGCAAGTAGCAGGCGACGCCTGCCAGAGCGAAGAGAACGGCAACGCCGACGGCGTAGGCGACGGGATCGGTTACCGAGATCTCGAACAACAGGGTTTCCACGTAGCGGCCGACGGCGAAAGACGTGAAGACACCCATCAGCGCGCCCCAGCCGACGAGACGAATACCCTGCACCATCACGTGCCGGACGATGTCCTGGGCACGGGCACCGACGGCGATGCGAATTCCGATCTCGAAGGCCCGGGCAGCCACCAGCTGGGCAAGAAGCCCGTATACCCCGAGAGCGGCCAGAGCGATGGCCACGGCACCGAAGGCGGATAATAGCGTCGCTCCGAGCTTCGAGAGAGCGAGCTCGTTCGAGACGACCTCGGACATGGACAGGATTCCGTGGCCCGGCACGCCGGGATCGAGCGCACGCAACTCGCGCCGCACCGCCTCGAGGGCGGCGTCGAAGGACGGTCCGTTGAGGGCTAGCACCACCCCGAGCTCGCGCCGAGTCATCTGGGCGAGGGGAAAGAAAACGTCGGGGTCGTCGGGGTTAGCGACCGGATCCAGTACGAGGTCGCGATATCGGATGTCACCCACGACACCGACGACGGTGCGCCATGGGTTTTCACTCCCTCCGGTGCCCACACGCTTTCCGATCGGATTCTCGCCGGGCCAGGTCTTGTCTGCCATGCGCTGAGTCACGATTGCGACCGGTGGGGTCCCCTCGCGGTCTTGCCACGAGAAGTCTCTTCCGAGTAGCAAGGGGATGCCCAACGTGGAGAAGAACTGCGGGCTCACCTCGTGGTGGTACGCCCGAAGCCTCTCGTCAGGATCTGAACCGACCCGTTCCTCGATCCTGAGGCCCAGCGCGCTATACCCGTCCACGAGCGGCACATCCGTCGATAGAGCCACCGAGCGCACGCCGGTGATGGCGCCGATTCGTGAATGAAGCTCCCGCGTGTAAACGGCGGCGCGCTCGCGGTCGTAGCGAGTCGCGGGAAGATCGACCCGGAGCGCGAGAACATCTTTCGCAGAAAAGCCAGGATCGATGCGGAGCGCTTTCTCGAGGCTTCTCAACACCAGCGCCGACGCGATGCTCAGCGACAGCGCCACGCCAATCTGGGTCGCGACGAGAAGGCGGTGCCCACGACCCCAGCGCGCGGTTGCTCGCGCGTGTAAAGTGTTCGCCCGCGTGGCCCTTGCCGTCGCTGCCGCCAAAGCACCGCCGAAAAGCAATGCGGTGAGCAAGGTCATCGCTGCGGTGAATCCGATCGTCTTCGCGCCTAGGCGGAGTGTGATGTAGCTGGGTAGCTCCTCGAACAGTGAAACGCCTGACAGAACGTCCTCGGCCCACAGAGCGAACAGCAGTCCCGCCGCTCCCCCGAGAGCCGCGAGAACGAGACTCTCGGTGAGGAGCTGGCGGGTGATCTGGCCACGAGACGCTCCGACCGCTAGCCTCAACTCCATCTCGCGGCGGCGGTCGGCGGCGCGGGCGATCAGGAGGCTTGCGAGGTTCGCGCAGGCTACGAGCAGAACGAGCACCACGGCGAGCATCAGCGCCGAGGCGGTGTTTTGGACGTCGCCCAGGAGCTGCTTTTCGACCGGGAGGGCGAGAACGCCGCGGCGGTTCATGACGTCGGGGAAATCGTCTCGCAGTCGTGACGTCTCCTGCTGCATGAACTGGTCGAGCTGCGCGGGCGAAGTGTCCACGCGGCGTCGGCCGATCACGTTGAGCCAACGGGCACCGCGGTTTTCGAACCGATCGGTCCGAAGGCCCGGATCAAACAGCGGGGCCGATTGGAGGGGCATCCACAGGGCCACACCCCCGCGGATACCCTCCCCGGCGACGATTCCGATGACGGTACAGGAGACCTCATTGATTCCGATCTCGCGTCCCACGATCTCGGGGTCGGCTCCGAACCGTCGCCGCCACAACGCCTCGCTGAGGACGGCCGTGCCGTGCGTGACGTCCAGCCGATCGTCTTCTTCGGTGAAAAGCCGTCCGCGGATCGGCGACAGCCCTAGTATCCGAAAGTAGCTCGGGGACACCATCTCCGCGACAATGCGCTCCGGCTCGTCCTCGCTCGTCAAGTTTACCGAGACTCGGGAAACTCCAGCGACATCCTCCAGCACCGTGCCTTCTCGTCTCAGATCCTCGAGCACGGGGAAGGAGAGGGAGCGAAGCTCCAGCAGGTCTCGCTCCGCGGTCTCCCAGATCTGAACGAGCCGGTCCGGATCGGGAAACGGCAGCGGACGAAGAGCGACCGCGTCAACGAAACTGAACATTGCCGCGTTCGCCCCGATCCCGATTCCGAGCGTGAGTGCGGCGACCAGGGCGAATCCGGGATGCTTTCCGAGTCCCCGCAGAGCGATTCGAACGTCCATGAGCAGGTCGGCCATACGCCACAGCCTTTACAAAGTACGTGCCAGCGTGGATCCTTGGAAAACCGTGGGTTCATCAACGACGGTTGACCGAGCGCGGGAACTCGATTGTGCGGCACCGAACAGTCCGGCCCTCGGCGAAGCCGCTCCGAGCTAAGTAATCAGGTACGTTAGGGACTTGAGCTAGACTTCCGGGAAACGGAGGTGCAGCATGCACCTGCTGATCTTGCTGTCGCTCGTCGTCCAGGCAGAGAGCGTCTCCGCGTTTCGAGGCACCGTCCAAGACGAGTCGGGCCGAGCGGTCGAAGGGGCGATCGTGGTCGTGTCTCCCGGCAGTGTTCGCTACGACGTTCCGGTCGCTAGCGCGACGACGGACGCGAACGGTGTTTTCTCGGTAGCTCTAAGCGGACGACCACCCTTTACCGTCGCGGCCCACGCGCCCGGGTTTGCGCCGTTTCGAGCTCGCGATGTGTCGGTCGAGAAGCCTCTTCACATCGTGCTGGAGCGCGGCGGGCCGTCTCTCTCCGGGCGAGTGCTGGACGGAGATACGCTCGAGCCCATCGCCGCGGCCGTCGTCGAGTCGCGCGCTGTCGCCGCAAGCGGAAGGCTGCATGACCACCCTCGCTTTGGCCTCGTGGAGACCGTTTCGGATCGCGAGGGTCGGTTCGAGCTTCGAGGGCTTGGAGAGGGTCCGTATCGCGTCAGGGCCAGCGCCCCGGGCTACGGGAGCTCGTCGAACGACAATGCAAACCCGGAAGCAGGCGTCGTGCTCTATCTCTTTCGGGGCGTGGGCATCTACGGTCGCGTTACCGACGAGAAAGGTGAGCCGGTCGAGGGCGTATTCGTGGATGCCGAATGGACGGGAAGCGATATCTTCTCCCGGCAGCATGTGAGCTCGACGCAACAGACCGATGCGGAAGGAGGCTTCGCCGTTCTCGGCCTCGAGCCTGGCCGCTACCGACTCTACGCACGGCACCCGGACTACGCGCCTTCGGCATCGGAGGCGACGCTCGAGAATCGAGACGTCGAGGTCGATCTGGTTTTGACCAAAGGGGTGAGCGTCACCGGGCGTCTCGTCGACGCAAACGACGAGCCGGTGCGCGGCCGGGCGGCTTTAGAAGCTCTCGATGGCGGTTCCGTGGGGCGGCTGATCGAGCCCCGTCTCGCCGCCGACACCGACGACGATGGCACGTTCACGCTATCGGATGTTCCGCGAGGCGAGCACCGGCTTCGCCTCAGCGCGCGGGGGTATGGCAGCGAGAGCGTCGATCTTTACGTCGGCGGCAAGAGCCCGGTCGACATTGGAGAGGTTGTGCTCGAGGTGGGCATCGCGATTCGTGGCGTAGTGGTCGACTCGAACGGCGAGGGCATAGGGGACGCTCGCGTTCAGGCGTTCAAGGCGGGCGGAAGCGATCGGGGCATTTCGGAAGGAGAGCTGGCCACGGAGACCGATTGGGAGGGCCGGTTCGTTCTCGCCGGGCTCGAGGAAGCGCTCTACCACCTCATGGTTGCGGCGCCGGGTTACGGCCGGGAGGTCACCGACGTGGAGGCGGGATCCGCGACGATCACCGTTGCTCTAAGGCCAGCGGGCACGATTCGAGGATCGGTGTCCGATACCGAGGGCAGATCGATCGGCTCGTTTCGCGTCGTGGCGCGCGCGCCCGAGCGCCGGGGATTCGGCGGCGTGGTGATCGGTGTCGGCGAGGACAACGGTGTGTTCATGGTCGAAGACGTCGCGGAGGGCGAGTACGCCGTCGAGGTGTCAGCAGCGGACTTCGTTCCCGAGGTCGTCTCGAACGTACGGGTGGCATCAGGATCGGCGACTGAGCTCGGCGAGATCCGTTTGCGACGGGGTGCGAGGCTCCGAGGCACCGTGATCGACAGTGCTGGGGCGCCGATCGCTGGCGCCACGGTCACCGTACGAACGCCGGGCCAGCGCTTCTTCTCCACGGACGACGTCGGCAATACCACCGACGGCAGCGGTTCGTTCGAGGTCCGGGGACTGCCCGACGCCAAGGTGGACGTTGCCGCGAGCCACCCGAGTTATGCTGAGACCCGGCTCGAAGGGATCGACGTTGACTCCCGCGGCGGAGCGAAGGACGTCGAGCTCGTGCTGCGCGGTGGGGGCGCGGTAGAAGGCTACGTACGCAGTCGAGACGGCACCAACGTCGCCGCGCGGACGATTCAAGTGATGCCGCTTCGGCGCGTCGGCTCGATGTCCGGTTCGGCATCGGTGCAAACCGGGACGGATGGCTCCTTTCGCATCGACCATCTCGCGCCCGGACCCGTGGAGGTTTCGCTGCTGGCGACGTCGGGTTACACCACCTACGCCGTTCAGGCGCGTCAGGTCGAGATTCGCGAGAACGAGACTGTTCAAGTGAACTTCGACTCGCGGCAGATCCTCGTTCAAGGACAAATACGCCGTGCCGGCGCACCGCTTTCGGGTGTCGAGATCGATCTTTGGCCCTCGGAAGGGGGCGCCGTGTCTGGCTGGAGCCAGGGAAGCGTTACCCAGGCTCCCTCCGGCCTGCGCTACCTGAATGCGCGTACGGGCGATGATGGGTTCTTCGAGCTTCTCGTCGATGCGCCGGGAGAATATCGCGTCAGCGTCAATGCCAGCGCCGCCGGGCTTCCGTCACGAAACGTCGTGGTTCCCGATCTCGATACGTTCTTCCTGGAGCTGGATTTCGCGGGTGTCGCGGTGTCGGGACGCGTCGTCGGGGAGGAGACCGGCGAACCGGTGGTCAGGGCCTTCGTGAGTGCCCGCCCCGAGTCGAGTGCTGACTGGGCTCGTGGAGCGTCCACGCAGACGGGGGCGGACGGCCGCTTCGAGCTCGAGCTCGAAGCCGGGACGTTCACGCTCGTCGCTCGAGCCGAGGGTTTTGCTCCTAACGAAAGGCGGCTCAACGTTGGCGATTCCGGGATCTCCGAGGTGCTATTGTCCCTGACCGCCGGTCTTCGGATCACGGGGCGAGTCAGCGGTACCGGGAGTCAGCGAATCTACGCGATCGAGGACTCGCTCGATCTGCGCACTCCTCCCACGCGCATGTCCTTCGCGATGAGCGTCCCCGATGGGAGCTTCGTCCTCGATGGGCTTGCCCGTGTTCGATACAACATCCTGGCGGGCGAGGAGCTAGCGGGCTTCGGCGTAGCCGCGGGAATTCCTGCGGGTGCGGAAGACGTCGACATCGTGCTTCGTCCCGCGGCCAGGCTCGACGTGGAAGTGGTTGATGGAGAAGGAGCCCCGGTGGACGAGATCGCCGTCGCCATCGTTGGCGTCGACGGGCACAAGATCCGGGGCGCTCAGACCGCAACCGATGGGAATGGCCGCGCTTCGTTCGCCGTTCCCGCCGGCAGTCTCCACGTCAAGGCTGCGAATAAAGATGACCTCGAGGGAATTGCCGTCGTCACGGTGATGCCGGGTGGCCGCGCCGAGCTGCAGATGGTGGTGGCTCCGGCGCCTTCAGCGCGGCCTCATTGACGGCACGGAATCCTCACTGCCCAATGCGCTGCCTCTGCGTAGCGCAGCATTTCGCGGAACGCTTGACTTCCTGCCGAAACCTCTATACGTTGTATAACGAGATATCGTTATGCGAGGTATCTTTCGGGAAGCGCTTAAGGGGCATCTCGACCTCATGGTGCTGGCCGCCCTCGAGCGCGAGCCGGCGCACGGCTACGCCATCATCGGCGAGATCCGGAGACGTACGCGGGGTACCTTCGATCTCGCCGACGGCACCATTTACCCCGCGCTCCAAAGGCTCGAGGACGCGGGCCTGCTCCGAAGCTCCTGGACTCTCGTCAACGGGCGCTCGCGCCGCGTCTATGGTCTGACGGCGCGAGGTCGAACCGAGCTCGCTAGCCGCCGCCGCGGGTGGCGCACGTTCTCGCTCGCCGTCTCGCGGGCCATAGGATAGCCGTGCCCGGAGCGCATCCGTACGTCGCTGCCTTTCTCAGTGAGCTGGAGCGTTCGCTCGAGGCGAGGGGGCTTCCGGCCGGAGCCTTCGTCACGGAGGCGGAAGAGCATCTCGGCGATTGCATGAGAGAGCTTTCAGAGAGCGGCCTTCCTCCGGACCACGCCGCCCGGGAGGCCATCCGCCGTTTCGGCTCGGTCGAAGCGGTCGTCGAAGCCTGGGTTTCGCGCCAACGAGCGGGAGACCGCGACCGGCCGCGGAAACGGCCGCGCGGGCGATTCCTCATCGGGCTCGGGGACGACCTGCGCTTCGCGGCGAGGAAGCTAGCCTCGAGCCCTGGGTTCACCGCGGCGACGGTGCTGATTCTCGCGGTCGGGATCGGAGCTACCAGCGCCATCTTCACCCTCGTCCACGCGGTTCTTCTTCGCCCGCTCCCATTTCGCGAGCCAGAACGGCTCGTCAATATTTCTCTCCACAGCGACAGTGATGGCGCGAGCGGTACACTCTCGGTGGCGGACTTCTCGTTCCTGCGCGCGCAGGCCCGCACGCTCGAGAGCACCGGGGTGCTCTTCGTGCGCCGGAGCTTTCAAATCTCGGGCGGAGAGCGGCCCATCCGGATCGCCGGAGCTCTCGTGAGCGCGGAGTTTTTTTCCACGCTTGGAGTTCGGCCTTTCATGGGACAGCTCTTTCGGCCCGGAGACGATCGAGAGGGAGAGCCACGCCGGGTCGTCATCAGCCATCGCTTCTGGCAGGGCTACCTTCAATCCGATTGGGGTGTCATCGGAAGCGCACTGACACTGGACGGTGAGCCGCATACCGTGGTCGGAGTGATGCCTCCCGACTTCCGATGGATGCGCGCTGAGCTTCTTGACGTGTGGCCGATCCTGCCCGTGGCCGAGCCGAACTATCGAGCGCCCTTTTTTCTCACCGCGATCGGGAGGTTGAAACCCGGTACGAGCCGGCGCGATCTCGAGACGGAGCTTCTCGGGATCGAGAGCGCCATCAAGAACCGCTACCCGAGCTCGCCTTCGGACTGGGCGTTCGCGGTGGAGGACTTTTCCGAATTCTTCGTGGGCCGAAGACGTCCCGTGCTCCTGCTGCTGTTCGGATGCGTCGGCATTCTGCTTCTCGTGGCCTGCTCGAACGTCGCGAGCCTTCTCCTGACCCGGTCGGTGGGGCGTCGGCGTGAGATCGCGGTTCGTTCGGCACTCGGCGCGCGCCCCTTCATACTCGCACGCCAACTGCTGATGGAGAGCCTGCTCCTGGCGAGCGCCGGGGGTATCTCGGGCCACGCACTCGCAATTGCCGGCCTCGGGCCGCTCATCGACCTCGGGGCGGAAACGCTCCTCCTTCCTCCGGAGGTCCCCTTCGAGCCGTGGGTGCTTCTGTTCGTCACCGGGCTCGCCTGCGGCGTGACGCTGCTCATCGGCCTCGCGCCGGCGCTCTCGAGCGTTCGAGTCGATTCGGCTACCCCACTTAAAGAGTCCGCTACCGCGGCGGGAGAGACTGCGGGAGCGCGCCGCCTCCGATCGGTCTTCGCCGCGATGCAAGTCGGAATGGCAACGTCGCTTCTGGTCGGGGCGGGACTCCTTCTGCGGAGCCTTCACGAGCTGCAGCGTGTGGATACGGGCGCGCAGCTCGAGTCGGTGCTGGCTTTGCCTGTGGCCCTGCCCGAGGCCACGTACCCGGACGACGCGAACGTCGAGAGCTTCTGGCGCCGCCTTCTCGACCAGGTCCGCGGGCTTCCGGGAGTGCTCGAGGCCGCGTGCAGCATGGCGCTGCCGCCGGATCTCCTGGTCATGACCAATCCGTTCACTGTCGAGGGTCGTCCAGTCCCTCCCCATCAGACGCCTCCTCTTGCCGAGCAGCTCCTGGTAAGCCCCCGATACTTCGAAACCCTCGGAATCTCCACTCGTGAGGGCAGGGACTTCGATCTCGGCGATCGCCCGGACTCGACGCCCGTCGCGATCGTGAACGAGACGCTCGCCCGGCGTTTCTTCCCTGGGGGCGACGCCATCGGCCGTCGCATCCAGCTGGGCGAACCGAGGCCCGACGGCGAATGGAACACCATCGTGGGCATCGTCGCCGACGTGAAGTACGACGGGCTCGATGCCGGCCCGGCTCCGACCGTGTACGTTTCCTATTTCCAGGAACCGTGGTGGCGGGATATGTATCTCACCGTGAAGACCAGTGGCGACCCTCTTGCCGTCGCGCCGGTCCTGCGCTCGACCGTCGCCGCTGTCGACTCGACCCTCGCTCCCGGCGAGCCTAAGACGCTCGATCGCGTCGCAGCGGAATCGGTATCCGGACCCCGCTTCCGCACCGCGCTCGTGGTGACCTTCGCCGCCATCGCGCTCTCGCTCGCGGTCGTCGGTGTCTACGGCGTGGTCTCGCAGGCGGTTTTGGGGCGGACCAGGGAGATCGGAATTCGCCGCGCCTTCGGCGCGAGCGATCGCGACATTCTGGGAGAGCTCATCGGCGAGGGCATGAGGATCCTTCTTTCGGGCGCGGTCTTTGGCATTCTGGTGTCCCTCGCGCTCGCGCGGGTCGTTGCCGCCCTGCTGTTTCAGGTGAGACCCTTCGATCCGGCCACGTTCGCTAGCGTGCCCTTGTTGCTGGGGGCGGTGGGAGTGCTCGCCTGCTACCTTCCCGCCCGCCGCGCGCTTCGCGTCGAGCCAGTCATCGTGCTCCGCGGTTAGCGCGCCATCGTTGGCGTCACCGTGATGCCGGGTGGCCGTGCCGCCTGCAGATGGTCCTGGCTCCCGCGCTTAGCCTGAAGACGAAGATTCCTGACATCCCCGCCTGACTTTTCCGGGAACCTTTCCGCGCTCTCAGGGTCTAAGACCGTAACCAAGTTGAAATCACTGACGATTTCATATGGTGGAGGAGAAGTGACATGTTCGAGCATGCATTGACATCCGATGGAAACGCTCGAAGATCCGCCGCTACGTTCATGATGTCACTCTTCATCCAGGGCGGGGTTATCACCGCATTGGTCATCGTGCCACTCATGGCGACGGATCGTTTGCCAGTGCCCGAGAACGTTCTGACCTTCATGGAGCCACCGCCACCACCTCGACCACCCCCGCCCCCACCACCGCCGCCGAAAGCGCGCCCCGGACCCGTGGTCCCTCGACCGATGCTGACCGCCACGCATTCGTTCGTCGTACCCGCAGAGATTCCCAGCGCGATCAGGATGGACGACCTAGGGTTGGACACCAGTGTGGCTGGAGTCGAGGGTGGCGTTCCCGAGGGGGTCGTCGGCATCGTTGGAGGCCTTCCCGAACGGCCGTCAGTTCCCCCGCCGCAAGAGCCCGTGCGCGTGGGGCGGGGTCTCCGCTCACCGAGCAAGACCCGACACATCGCTCCGATCTATCCCGAGATCGCCAAACAGGCGCGCGTGGAGGGCGTCGTGATCCTCGAAGCCATCATCGATCCCGCGGGAAACGTCACCCACGTTCGGGTGTTGCGCTCCAGGCCCCTTCTCGATGAGTCGGCCATCGACGCCGTCAAGCAATGGAAGTACGAGCCGACGCTACTGAATGGTGTTCCGGTTCCGGTCGTGATGACGGTGACAGTGACGTTCCAGTTGAGTAACTGACGGACGAGCTCGAGGGACAGGGAGGGACGAAAGAAACGCCCGATGGGAAAGCGGCCGACGGATTGGCAGCGCCGCTACGCTGATCGAAGCCACCGGCAACGACTTTGGCCGGTAGGCCCCAATAGTTTCTTCAGAGCATCTTCAGAGAACTTGATACAGTATCTTCCCATGACGAACAGCCACCAATCGGATCTCGAGGCTCGTGTCGCCCATCTCGAGATGATGCAGGATTTGCTTTTCCGGCTCGTGTCCATGACGCGCCCCCTGACGAAATTGCTCGAAGAGTTCGGTGCAACCCGGTCGCAGGAAGAGACGCTGGTGCAATTCCTGGACGAGCTCGTCGAGCGATCGCGCGGACCAGAAGGCGACCGTCCGTCCTTCGCTTATTTCGAGATGAACGTCGCCACCATTTTGCCGGCACTGCGAGGCAACCGGGAGTTCCTGCAGCTCCTCATGGACACGCTTCGGGTAGAGCGCCCAGCGTACCGCGAGCTCCACGAGTATATGACCGCCCGAGGCTGGAAGGCGTCGGATCCAGCGTAAATTTGGGATTTCACGGTGGCACGCGGGAATTTGGCGTTGGTGGTCGAAGGAACGCCTCGACACTCGCTTGCGTCACGGGGCAATCGACGACTCGGCTTCGGATAAGATTGGCGGCAAGCGCGAGTACTCACCGGATCTCGCTTAGCTTTGAGCTCTTTTAGGCTTTTGGCCCCGACAGGCGACGATGAGGCCTTCGCGCCAAGCGAAGGCGGGATTCCTGGTGAGCGCGACGAAGCCGTCGAACTCAGCGGGCGTCACGTTTCCCCGCGCGATAATCGGTTCCTTCAGCTCCACGAAGGCAGGAACGTGAGCGGAACCATCCTCGTGCGGGTTCCCGCGAAAGAAGTATGCGCGCCCTTCGGCGACGACGTCGTGGAAGCCGAGACGTTGCACGAGCCCGAAGAGCTTGCCACCGAAAGAAGGATCCAGCCCGGCGTGCTCCACGAACGCGTAGATTTCCCCGACGACTTTTTCGTATAGCGTTTTCATCTCGTCCGGAGCCGTTGGGTCCGGCCCGTCGGTCATGCGGTCGGCTTCTTCGATCACGAGAACGCCTCCGGGTTTGACCGCGCCTGCGAGCTTTTGGAGCACAAGCTCCCGCTCGGGGATGTGGATGAGAACGTTTCGAGCGTGCACCAGATCGAACGAGTCGCTCTCGAGCTCATCGGTAACGAGATCGTGTCGGCGCACTTCGAAGGTCTCTGAGCGCAGCGGTTCGACGAACGTCGTGTCGATGTCCGTCGCCACCACGCGGCCGCCGGGCGTCGTCCGTTCTCGTAACCACGAGGCGATCGTTCCGGAGCCGGCACCGACCTCGAGGCACCGCCAGCCAGGACGAACGTTGACACGCTCCAGAAAAGCTATCGTCGCCGGATCCTGGATCCGAGCGAGGAGCGAGAGCCGGCGTTGCGCTTCCTGTTTATCCTTGTCGAGAAGATAAGCCACGCTTTCACGACCGCGAAGCCGGGGCCTCGGAGAAGGTTACGCCGAACATAAGGAGCACGGCGGCGGCGAAGACGGCCGGGATCCACCAGAACGTTTCCCAACTGCTCAGCGTTGCGACCTCGGGGACGACGGCATTGAAGACCCATCCGGCCACCAGAGCACCGACGAGCATTCCGACTCCATAGGTCACGAGAACGAGGAAGCCTTGTGCTTGCCCCCGGATCTCGCTGGATGATTTCTTGTCGACGTAGATCTGCCCGGTCACGAAGAAGAAATCGTAGCAGATTCCATGGAGCCCGATCGCCGTCATGATGAGCCAGAAACTTCCCGTGGGTGCGGCGAAGGCGAAGAGAGCATAGCGGAGCACCCAGGCACTCATCCCCACCACGAGCATCCACTTCACCCCCAGCCTCGCGAAGAATATCGGCATCGCGAGCATGAAGAGGACCTCGGACATCTGCCCAAAGGACATCTTGAACGCGGGGCTCGAAAGCCCGGCGGCGCTCACGTAGACGGGAGCGTAAGCGTAGTAAGCGGAGAGGGGAATGCAAATCAGGAGCGAGCTTGCGACGAAAATCAAGAAAGCGCGGCTCGAAAGCGTCCTCAGAGCCTCGAGCCCGAGAATGGAGCGTACCGTGGGCTTCGTCCCCGCCGCGGGCGGCGGCGTGTGCGGGAGAGTCAGAGCGTAACCGGCCATGACGATCGAGGCGACACCGGCGGTGTAGAGGGGGACCGGGGTAGCATCCGCGCCCAGGATCGCGCTCACGAGCACGTTCGCCGCGATCCAGCCGAGGGTTCCGAAAACTCGAATCAGAGGAAACTGCTTCTCCTGATCGCGAATGTGATGAAACGCGAGGGAGTTCGTCAGACCGAGAGTGGGCATGTAGAACAAAACGTGAAGCAGGAGCAGAAGAATGAAGAGGGTCGCGGAGCTTGCGGCTCTCGGAGCGACGAGGATGGCGAGGCCGCCGAGAAGATGCAGGACGGCAAGGACCTTTTCCGTCGCGAAAAAGCGGTCGGCCACCATTCCCAGGAAGAAAGGTGAGACGACCGCGGCGATAGGGCTCACGGTATAGGCCCAGTAGATGGCGCTGGTCAGGTCGATCTCCGTCATGTAGTTCCCCACGGTGACGTACCAGGCCCCCCAGATGAAGAACTCGACGAACATCATGAGGCTCAATCGAAAGGACAACGCGCCTGGCATCGGTCGGGATTCTATCCTTCGTTGCGGCCGTGCGATACGGGCGAGTTTCGCTTCCAGGGGGGCTTTCAGGGAACGGCCGCCGAGCGATGCTCGCGAAGGTAGTCGGCCGTTCTCAGTGCGAGGCTCGCGAGCGTGGCGGTGGGGTTGACTGCGGCGCTCGTCGGAAAGAGGCTGGCGCCGGCCAGGAAGAGATTCTCGACCTCGTGGGTCTGCCCGTAGGAGTTGGTCACCGAGCTGTTCGGCTCGTCGCCCATCAGCGTTCCACCCATCAGGTGCACCGCGTTCCGGCCGCTGGCCCACACCGCGGACGCGCCTGCGGCGCGGAATATCTCCAGACCTTCCGTTTTGGCCAGCTCCAAACGGACCGCGTTCTCCTCAGGAATTTCGTGGATGACCTTGGCCGCTGGCAGCTGATAAGCGTCCTTCCGAGTCGCGTCGAGCTCGATCCGGCTTTCCTCGACCGAGGTTTCCTCGCAAAACGCTGTCATGTTCCCGAAGTGTTTGCTTGCCTTTCGCAGGTAATCGTCCAGGGCCCGTCCATAGAGCTCCGGCCGGGCCATGGCGATCCCGAGAAGGTCATTGGGCTTGACCGCCTGACCCGCGAGCCAGGCGCGGCTGCCGAAGGCGGTCGCGGGGCGGGTGTTTTGTCGTCGTAGCCATGCTGGGAGAAGATATTGCCCCCGCTGAGGCCGAGATGCGGTTGGGTCGGCTTGCCGAACAGCCCGTAGATGCTCACCGTCGGGTGAGACATGAAATGACGCCCGACCCGGCGGCTTCGATTGGCCAAGCCATCCGGATGGGCGCCGTTTGGCGACAGCAGTAACAAGCGGCTTTTCCAGATCGTGTGGCAAGCGAGGATCACGATCTCGGCGGGCTGGAAGCGTTGCTGGTTATCGGCATCGCGATACTCGACCCCTTTCGCCCGCAGGCCCGAGGGGTCGGTCACACTTTGGTGACCTGGTCTCGGTGCTCGAGTCGCGCGCCGGCCCCGAGAGCCTTCGGCCATTGGAGAACCAGCGGGTTGGCGAGGGCGCCAATCGGACATCCCGCATCGCACCAGCCATCCAGAATGCAGGGCCGACGATCCTCATAGCGCCGGCTGTTGATTGCGAGCGAGTTGGGGGCGGTCGGCATATCGAGCGCATCGAAGCCGATCTTGATGACCCGTGATTGCGGAAGCTCGGCGAGCGGGCGCATCGGATATGGATCGGCGGGCGGCGACCACGGCTCTTGGGTGAGGTCGCCGCAGTTACCGTAGCGCTGGGCCCGCTCGTAGTACGGCCTGAGCTCGTCATAGTCGATGGGCCAGCCGAGACCTCTACCGTAGAGCGTTCGTTCTTTGAAATCTCCAGGGTGGAACCGATACCAGTTGGCGTACCAATGCAGTCCGGCGCCTCCGGTGCCCCATCCCATGGAGAAGTTGAAAGCAGGAAGAAAGTTGCCCTGCCCCACCACGGGAGGGCCACCCCACTTGAGTCGGCGCGCCCAGATCTGTGAGCTCACCATGTCTCGGAGCTCGCGCTTGGGACCTGCTTCGAGGGTCAGTACCTGAAAACCGGCTGTGGAGAGCTCTGCCGCCAGCGTGCTGCCCGCGATGCCCGAGCCGACCACGACGACCTCGACCGGCTCGTTCTCTGATTGATGCATCGTCTCGAGACGGGCCTACCAGGTTGGTTGGGGACGGATATGGGGAAGATAGGGGACCCCGAGCTTGCGATTTTGAGGGCCGGAGCCCATACTGCGCCGTCTTTGAATCATACTTTCTTTCTTGGGAGGGGATCATGAAGAGGCTAGGGTTTGTTTTCGTTGCCGTGGCGATCGTCAGCCTTCTGCTGCCGGCCGGGGCTTTTGCTCAGGACGGCTCCAACCAGATCATCTTCGGCATCTATTATCGGTGCAATCAGGCGAAGGAGGCGCGCGCCGACGAGATTTACCGTCAAATCGTCGCGCCCGTGGCCCAGAAGCATGTCGATCTGGGGCATTTGACCGCCTCATTGTGGCTGTCGCACAACCAGGGAGGGCCCTGGCGCCGCGTCTGGGCGGTATTGGGCACGGATATGAATCAGATGATGGACATGCGGGCGGCTATCGTCGAAGAGTTGGGGACCAAGCATGCCGCGGAGTTGAACGAGCTTCAGGAGGCTTGCTCGAGTCACGACGACTACATTTGGACCGGGATCGCCGTCTCGCCGACAACCAACGCCGGCGCCGTTGGCAATGCGTCGATCTCTACGTACCACTCCTGTGACATGTCCCGAGAGGCGCGTGCCGACGAGATCTTTTCCCAGGTTCTCGCGCCGCTATACAAAAAACACGCGGACATGGGGCACTTGACGAGCTGGGGCTACTACAGCCACCGCATGGGCGGTATGTACCGGCGCCTAGAAACGATGAGTGGCGCCGACCACAAGACGCTCCTCTCGATGCAGAACGCCATCTATGAGGAGGCCAGTGAGAAGAACGCAATGGCCATGGCTGAGTATCGGTCGATCTGTTCCGGGCACTCGGACTACATGTGGGAGAACGCATCTCAGCCATAGATTCGGTTGATAAGCCCGATCCTCGACTACGAAGGGAAGATCGCCGAGTGCTGCCAACGCGGGCCATGATCTAGCTAGCTCTTCGAGGGCTTTCTCAAGGAAGCTCCGAAATCCAGTCGCCGCTCTCGAGCCACTGGACCTGCAGCAGCTCGACGATTCCGGACTCTTTGTAGGCCTCGACGTAGTTATCGAGCAGGCTCTGAAGCGGCAGCTCGGTCGCCCGAACCGCGATCCCGATCGGCTCGACGGTGAACGGTGCCGAGAGTGTCATGAGGTTCCTGTCCGGGTAACGAAGGACCGCAACGTTGCAGGCCGGCATGTCGGCGACGAGCGCATCGACTTCGTCGTCGACGACCATCTGGATCCCCTCGTCGTAGGTTTCTACCGTGACGAGCTTCGCGATCGGAAGATGCTTTTCGGCAAACGCCTGGCTCGTCGAGTTTCTGAGTGTGGCGATCGTGAGACCGGTCTGGTTGATGTCTTCCGTACGAGTGACTTCCGCGAGGGCCGGGTCGTTGGTCAGAAGCGACTTGCCCGACATCAGGTAGGGCCCGACGAACACCGCTTCCAGGCTACGCTCGGCCGTAATGGCCATACCCGACATCACGATATCGACGTCGCCTGCTTTCAACGCCGGCAACAGCTCGGGAAAGGGTTTGGCCACGTATTCGACGAAAACTCCCATCGATTGAGCCATCATTCTCACCAGGTCGACCTCGAATCCGATGAGCTCGCCGGAACGGCTCCTCACGTTGAACGGCGCTTGATCGCCGGACATCCCCACGCGGATCTTCCCCGTCTTGACGATGCGCTCGAGAACCGGCCATTCCTGTCCATGGGTCGGGACAGCCGCGCCTTGTGTCAGGAACAGTGTTGTGAAAAACAAGAATCCAGATCGCCTTAGCATCTCCCGGACTTTCCTTTCTCGATTACCTCCACGTCCACTTCCATCGCGGAGAAGTGGTGGAAGAGCTTGCTGGAGGTTTCTTCTATCGTCCGTCTCGGGGCTTCGAGAGAGATGATAGTGTACCGTCATGGGGTTTTCCATCACGAATACACTTGGTCACCATGAAGGTTAGCTGGTAGACCTCGTAGAGCGTTCGTCCGACGAGCCTCGCGCGCCCGAAGCCCCGTTCGGCCACGTACACTTTGGGGCTCGTCGGTGGCTCGCGGGTTAAGGCACGTCTCCGATGGCATGCTCCGTGTGGCGGCAGAACCTTCTCGCTCTCCTGTGTCCACGCGCGAGACGAAGAAGTCGTTTCACCTCTCCGGCTCAGAAATTTCCCCTTGCGTCGTAAAGGGAATGTGTCTATCATTCCCCTGACCACGTAAGGGGAACGTCATGCCTCGACTTCATGCAAATCTGCTGCGCGGCACGCTCGATCTACTGATCTTGCGGGCTCTCGAGGGGGGTCGGCGACACGGCTACGGAATCCTGGAATGGCTCGAGCACACGGTCGCGCCGGAGCTTCTCATCGAAGAAGGCACCCTCTATCCCGCGCTCCACCGTCTCGAAGCGGAAGGGTGGATTCGAGCCGAGTGGGGTGCGTCGGAAAACAACCGGAAAGCGAAGTACTACCGTCTCACGCCGAGGGGAACGAAGCGCGCCAAATCGGAGTCATCCGCCTTTCGTGCCTACGCTGAGAAAGTCATCCGCGCGCTCGACGAGGCGGTGACGCCGTGAGTCCTTCCAAGGGGAGCCGTGCCCGGGGCGAGTCCGTCGATGAGCGCGAGTGGGTTCGGAAGCGTCGCGACGAGATTCGGGCGGAGCTGGAGGATCATCTCGAACGCCGGACGCGCGCCCTCGAGGCGCAGGGACGCTCGCCTGCGGACGCCCACTCCGAAGCGGTACGTCGGATGGGTGATCGCGAGCGGATCGAGTACGACTGCTTGAGGATTGCGCAGCAGCGCCGCGTGCGGCAACGCCGCCAATGGCTTCTCGAAGATGCGCTACGGGACGTTCGGTTCGCTCTGCGCGGATTCCGCCGACGTCCGGGGCTCGCGACGGGCGTGGTCCTGACCGCGGCACTCGCAATCGGCGCGGCGACGTCGGTGTTCAGCGTCGTGAACGGCGTGCTTCTGCGTCCGCTTCCCTACCCGGGGTCCTCGCAGCTCTACTCGGTGTACACGCGGTATCTTCCGGCGACGGGCTACGATTTTCCCTACTTTTCCCTCTCAGGGCCGGAGATCCAGGACTACCAGGCGATGACGCGCGTGATGGCGGGAGTCGCGGCCTACACTCTCTCCAGTGCAAACCTGGCTGCCGATGGGATCGAGCCGGAGCGCGTCGCCGCGGTGCGAGCGGAATGGCGCTTGTTCGATGTGCTCGGAGCGAAGCCGGGGCTCGGTCGCACGTTCGTCGAGGAGGACGGCGCGCCGGGCGCGCCCTGCGTTGCCGTCCTGAGCGATGGTCTCTGGCGAGAGCGGTTCGGTGCCGACACGGGTATCGTCCATCGCGACATCCGGTACGATGGTCAGCTCTGTCGCGTCGTTGGCGTGATGCCAGCGGAGTTCGTGTTTCCCGACGAACGATTCCGCGTGTGGACGCCCTTCGTGCTCGATCCGTCATCGCCCTTCTGGGAGCGGCGGAGCCATCCTTTCGCGGCGGTGGCGAAACTCAGGGACGGGGCCACTCTCGCGATGGCGGAAGCGGAGCTGGACGGTCTCCGTTCGCAGTGGTCCGCCGAGTATCCCGACCACTACGCTCTCGGTCACTTCATCGTGCTGCGCTCGTTTCGGCTGGACCTCGTGGAGGACACGAGGCCCGCGCTTTTGGTTCTTCTTGGATCAGTCGGAGTGGTGCTCCTCATCGTGGTCGTGAACGTGGCCGGCCTTATCTTGTCGAGCGCGGAGTCACGCCGACACGAGCTGGCCATGCGTGCCGCCCTGGGAGTCGAGCGATGGAGGCTTCTCCGGCTGCTCCTGACCGAAGCCCTCGTCCTCGGCCTTTTTGGTGGCGGCCTCGGCATCATCGCCTCCACGTGGATGCTGCGCGCGATCCTCGCCTCCTATCCTGGGACCTTTCCCCTCTCGAGCGGAATCATGCTCGATGGTCGCGTGCTCGCCTTCGCCGTCGGCCTCTCGATCCTCACAGGGCTTCTGTCCGGCGCCGTGCCCGCGGTTCAGGCGTCGCGCGTCAAGTCGTCCGAAGCTCTGCGATCGATGGGCCGCGGTCTGACATCACACCGGGGCAGCGTGCGCGCGAGACAGGGGTTGGTCGTCGCGCAGTGTGCGCTCGCTCTCGTGCTCTCCCTGGGGGCGGCGCTGCTCGCGCGGAGCTACGGCTCGTTGCGTGCCGTGGACCTCGGCTTCGATCCGGAGGGTGTTTTGACCTTCACCGTCGCCATTCCGCCGGGGAGTCATGCCGAGCCGGAGACGGCGAGAGCGATTTTCGAAAGGCTCGAGGAGCGGCTGGCCGCGATTCCCGGGGTGGACGCCGCCGGGGCCTTCTCCGACTTGCCCCTCCAGTCGGCGGGTGCCATGGATGACTTCACCATCGAGGGTCGCCCCCAGCCGGGACCTGGCCAACAGATGTGGAACGCCGGATACCAGATGGCCACGCCCGGAGCGCTGCGAGCGCTCGGTCTTCGTCTCGTTGAGGGCCGCTGGTTTGATGAGAACGACCTTGCGAGCGCACCGCTGGTGGCGGTAATCAACCAGAGCACGAAACGACAATACTTCCGTGGGGAGCCGGTTCTCGGCCTGCGCCTTCGCTATTCCGACGAGCCCATTCGCTGGATCACCATCGTGGGAGTCGTGGCCGACACGCGCTCGGCGGGCGTGCAGTCGCCGCCAGCGCCCGCAATCTACGCCGCTCTCGCTCAGGCGCCGCGAGCCGCCTACGAAGGGAGAGTGATGACGTTCGCGGTGCGCTTCCGCGACGACCTCGCGGGTCAGGTGCCGCTAGTGCGCGCCGCCGTCGCGGAGGTCGATCCCGCCTTGCCTCTCTTCGGATTGCGCACGATGGCCACCATCAGGACTGAAGCGGTTGGTCAAACTCGATTCGCGCTGACGCTCATGACGGGCTTCGCAGGGATCGCTCTCTTCCTCGTCGCTCTCGGCGTTTACGGCGTTCTCGCCCACAGCGTGCACTTGCGGTCTGGCGAGATCGGTCTTCGCCTCACTCTCGGAGCGGAGCGGACGGAAGTGCTCAGGATGATGCTACGACAGGGAATGACCTTGACGGCGGTGGGCATTGCGTTAGGTTTCACGGTGGCGGTGGTTCTCCGACGCGCCTCAGCCGGGTTCATCTTCGGTGTGAGCTTATTCGATCCCGCCTCTCTGCTTCTGGCTATGGGAACGCTACTCGCCGCGTCGTGCCTGGCCTGCGCCGTACCCGCGTTTCGCGCCTCCCGCGTCGACCCAGTCGTAACGCTGCGCTCGTCGGGTTGACTTGCCGCGCCCCGGGGCGTGAAGCCCCGGGGCGACTATTGTCAGTGCCGGGCTTCACTTATTAATGATAGCTACGGTCTTGGGACCGAGGTTTCTCACGACGAAACTCATAGCTCCATCATCCTGACTCGTCCCACGACGAGAGCTCGTCAGATTTGTAGCGCGTTCAGGGCATTCCGTTCCAAATGTCCCGGTGCAGCTTCCAGCCGTTGTTCGTCTTCTTCCAGGACACGATGTACTTGACCCTGGCTGTTGTTACCGCGCCCCCTTCAGGGGCAAGGTCGAGTGTCGCCTGCCCCACTTCGCAGGCGGTGTCGCCCGAGATCTCCAGATCGAGGGTCTCGAGCTTCACCGACTTGAGGCCCAGCCCCTTGATGACGCCTCGCCAGAGCTCTTCCAGCGTCGCCCGTCCCCGGGCCAGGGGAGCATCCGGCGGGAGGACGATCGCGTCATCCGTGTAGAGAGCGGCGATCGCACCAGCATCCTTGTTGCCCGCCGCTTCCTCGAACTTTCGGTTGACGGCGGCGATGGCGTCTCGACTCATGAATTTACCTCCTTGAGGGCAACGAGCGTAACGGCTCACGCCGCGAGCGTCAAGGCGAGAATCGAGCTCGATGGGCGAAAGGTCTCTGCGGAGGCTGGCATTAGACTCTCGGTGCTTTCGATGGATGGCAGCAACTTCGAATGCGGCCAGATATCAATCGAGTGCCGAGATAGATTTTCAAAGTGGCGGGCGCTTGCCCCGGCCTGTCTTTTCGTCGACGATTGCCAGGCGGCGATGACCAGCTGAGCCCTCCGTCAATGGATTTCTGCACCAGCATCGCCGATCGTCCCTGACTAGGTGAACCGAAGACGAGCAAATTGACGAGATCTTCGTCGACCACCAAGGCGATGTGATAGAGGTCGCCACTGGGCGTGAAGCTCAGCCACGGATCGGAGGCGCGCAGGAACTCTCCACCCGAGCAGAGGGTAAGGCCCTCGCTGGCTGCGGCGGACGAAGCGGATCGTGCAGACAAAGGCATGTTCTCCTCCCGAAGTCGGGCGGGATTATTCCGGACTGACGCGCAGAGCCGCAACACGCCTCGAGAGATGGCGCGATGGCCATGTCGTAGTCGGCGCCCTGGATCTGACTGGCGATGGCGTCGAGACCCGTGGTGTGAATGGGTGCCGAGATCGAGGGGTCGTCTTCATTGGCTCTCGCCTCGCGCCGCGCCGGTCCGCTCCTAAAAACGATCACGAGCGGGTTGCCACTCACCCGGAGCGGACGGTTCACCATCTCCTGACAGCGAAGGATCGATCTCAAAACTGAGTGTAGCTCCGTGCTCGACGGACAGACCTTCGTCGAGAACAACCGCCGTTCCCGCGCGCAAGGTCACTTCCGCGGGAGCGACGATCTGGACGTTGGGGCCAACGGTTAGGGTCTCGCAGGCAGAGATCGTCTCCACGTCGTCCAGCATACCCTCGGCCAGAACGAGGTGGTTCGGAAAGCCGCAGGGACCGAGCACGAAATCCGTATCACTCGGGGCGTCGTTGGTGGGATTGGGATCGGAAACTCCCGATGGGGCACTGATCGAGGCACCGTTCGTCACGAAGTCGGCTCCTTCGCCGCGGAACGTGCAGCTAGCGGCGAATGTCGCCGAGCCCCCGACTGGCAGATCGATCGTGTCGGCCAGGTCGCCGCTCACCGGTCCCCCGCTACAAATCGCCCCACCGGTCGCGTAACAGGTCCACGAACAACCCGTCAATACGGCGGGAAAGACGTCGGTCACAATGGCCTCAGACACGTCCGAGGGTCCGGCATTCGTGGCCACGAGCGTGTAGGTCAAGATGTCGCCTGAGGTGACGAAATCCACCCCGTCGTCCTTGCTGAGCGCCAGATCGGCTACGGGCGGGACACCGGTAATGACGGTGACGGTGACGAAATCGCTCGTCACGAATTCCCCGTCGTTGGCGGCAAGCTCGAGCAGATAGCTCCCGGTTCCGGGGAAGCTTGCCGTGGTGTCCTCGACGCTCGGATCGCCGAAAAGGACGCCGGAGCCACCCACCTGGCTCCACGTGAGCGTGAGAGGAAGAGAAACGCCGTCGTCGGTTACCGTACCGTCGAGCGCCACGCTCGCGGTGGGAAGCTCGATCGTCTGGTCGACCCCGGCATCCACGACCGGGGCCTGGTTGACCGGCGCCGGCTCCACCGTGATGGTGACCTGATCGAACGCGGTGAGCTCACCGTCATCGGCCGTCAAACGAAGAACGTAGGAGCCGTCGGTGGAGAAGCTCGCCGTCGTGTCCACGGCACTTCCATCCGCGAAAGTCACCGTCCCTGGACCGCTCACGACGCTCCACGTCGTGGTGACGGTCGCGGGAGGGTTGGGGAGCCCGTCGTCGGAAACGGTGCCGTCGAGGCTTCGGCTCGCGGGAAGGATGACGGTAATGTCCTCCCCGGCGGCCACGAACGGCGCCTGGTTCTCGGGTGGCCCCTTGATGATCGTCAGGTAGTCCTCGACGAGACCGGTCTCGTTGATGTAGATCGCATCGAGCCGGCCGCCGTCGACTTCGAGCACGACGGAGCCGAGCTGTTGGAGCGATAGGAACATCGCCGGATGGTTGAGGGTTCCGTTACTCGTATGCCCTGAGGTTCCCGCCACGGTATAAACCGCGCCCTCGCCGCCTGCTTTCGTGTAAGCGCCATCGCCGTTCTCCCGGCCGTCCCCGCCGTCGAGGATCATCGCGCTCGTCAGCGTGTTCGACGGTCCGTAGTGGCCGTTCAGCAGGAACGAGCGCTCGTAGGAATGGCTGTGCCCGCTGAGCACGAGATCGACACCGTGACTCTCCAGAATGGGAAGGGCGTTCTCCCGCATGTCAATGAGATTACCCTCCTTGTCCGAGTCGTGGGAGCCCTTCGAGTAGGGTGGGTGGTGCCAGTAGGCGATGACCCACTCCAGCACGTTGGCGGCGAGATCGCTCTGGAGCCAGGTCATCATCGCCCCTCCGGGAGACCTGTCGCTGTCGTGCGAGTCGAGGACGACGAAATGGATGTTGGCGAAGTCGTAGGAATAGTAGGCTTCGGTACCGGAGGGTAGCCCGCCCGCCTCACCCTGCTTCGGCAGCGTGAAGATGTCAAAGTAAGGGCCGGTCTGCGTGGCGGAGCTGGCGCTTTGTCCGTCGTGGTTTCCGAGGGTGGGCCAGAGCACCGATTGGCGTAACAGCGTCGGGTACATGTCGAACACAGCCGCCTGGTACTGGCTGTCGGTGCCGTTGGAATAGGCGTTGTCGCCCAGCATGAGCCAGAGGTCGGTGTAGGTGCCGCCGCCCCAGGCCAGGTAGGCATCTCGGACTGCTGCCGCGTTGGCGTCGGCCGTACCCGAGTCTCCGATGCCCCAGACGCGTACCCGCTTCCGGGTTCCCGGGCTCGGTGCGGTGACGAAGAAATAGTCACTGTCGGCCCCCAGGAGCACGATGCTCGTCGTGCCGATCGCGTAAAAATATGTGGTGCCCGGAGACAGGTTCACGAGGCAGAGCTCGTGCTCGGTCGTGGAGACGCCACTCGTGACTTCACCGGTGAGGTTTCCCGGCGCGGGACCGAACGCCACGCGGCTGTCGGTAGCGATGTCGGTTCGCCAGCGGACCACCACGCTCGTTGGCGTCAGGGTCTGGAGGTAGGGCCCCCGCGTAACGGTCCGCGCCGGCGCCACGGAGGGGACCGTAAGGAAACCGACCACGAACGCCGGCAGGAGCCGCCGCGTCTGCATGGAGACGTCCTTCTTTCGTATTACTGGTCTTCTCTGTGGAGAAGGACACGAAGCCGTAGCTCTAAATCTCGGGACATCGGGACCTGTCGAAGGTGCGCGGGCAGCGACTCGATGGCGAGAAGTGCTGCCTCGAAGCTCGCCCGCGCTTGCCCCGAGCGTCCGGCCCTTTCGAGAACCTCACCGCGACGCAAAAGCCAGGCTTCCTTTCGCGGTAGGCGGTCCACAAGCCGGGCGATGCGCTCGAGCGCGGCGTCGTAATCGCGCATCGAAAGCAGCACTTCGATGGCCTTCGACTCGAGGACGATGAGAGGCCCCAGATCCCGAATCGCCTCGTCGAGGCCGAAGAGGGCGGTCTCGAGATGACCGGGCCCGCTTTCCGCGAGAGCCGCGGCGCGCTCGACGTGGATGTCGGGCGCCGATCGGCCGACGAGCGCGAGCACGCGATCGTAATCGTCGACCGCGCCGAGAGGCTTTCCCAGCTTGCGCCGCGCGCGGGCACGGGCGATGAGGGCTTCAACGTGATCGGCGCGTTCCTCGAGGAAGGCGTCGAGCGTAGCTTCTGCCTCGGCGAACCGACCCGCGTCGAGCAGTACGCGTCCCCGGTAGTACGCGACGGTTTCGAGACCGGGTTCGAGCACCAGAGCGCGCTCGAAGTCGGCAAGAGCGAGATCCCAATGCGAAGCCACGCGGTGAAGCGCGCCTCGTTTGAGATAGAGCTCGTGGTCGCCCGGACGCTCGGCGATCTGTTTGGTGAGGGCCTCGATGCGGTGGTGGGGATCCTCGTGCGCCGGCAGGCGGTGTGCCGCCGCCAGCACAAGAGACAAAGCCAATGCGACAGGAGAACGCGATGGGGGGGACATCGAGTCGACTCCCTGACGATGGCACCGAAATCCGAGCCCATAGCTCGAACCCGGCGAACCAAGTACATTCTAGGAGATGAGGCGAGCTCGCGTCAAATGGAAAAGAAGTCTCTTCAATGAGAGACGACAATCATAAGTCGGTGTAAGAACTGGGGAGGCTCATCGGGGATGTCGGCGGACAGTCGTTCGGTTCATCTCGTTGGCAACTATCGGAGGCCTTTCTGCGTCTAAGCTCAGAGGTGGTATGGGAACTCTACAAGATCTCCGGTATGCGACGAGGCAGTTCTTAAAAGCGCCCGGTTTCACGGCGACCGTCATTCTGACCCTCGCGCTCGGGATTGGGGCGACGACGTCCATCTTCACGCTGGTGCACGCCGTCTTGTTGAAGTCCCTGCCCGTATTCGAGCCCCATGAGCTCTATCGGGTAGGCGACAACGAGAACTGTTGTGTCAACGGCGGAATGCAAGGGAGCTGGTCGCTCTTTTCGTACGCGAAGTACGAGCACTTCCGCGACGAGGTGCAGGGGTTCAGCGAGCTCGCGGCGTTTCAGGCCGGCCGCAGCCTCGCCGGAGTCCGCCGGAGTGGGAGCGAGCAACCCGCGGAGTCTCAGCAAATCCAGTACGTCTCCGGAAATTTCTTTTCCATGTTCGGGGTCGGCTCCTACATCGGACGTGTTTTCAAGCAGGACGATGACCGGGAGGGTGTGGATCCGGTCGTGGTCATGAGCTATCGGACCTGGAGCCAGAAGTACGGGATGGACCCGTCGGTCATAGGCGCGAGCTTCACCTTCAACGGTCGACCGTTCACGGTCGTGGGGGTGACGCCGCCGAGCTTCTCGGGCGACCGGCTCGACAGGACGCCGGCGTTTTGGATTCCGATCCACGGCCAGCGTCTCACCGACGGCAGCCCGACGCTCATGGACTTTCCCACGTCCGACTGGCTCGACATCATCGGCCGAATCGCGCCGGGCGCGGATCCGGAACGCATCGAAGCGCAGCTGCAAGTGCTCCTCCGGCAGTGGCTCCTGAGCCCGGTGGCCGAGCTCGATGAGGGGGAGAAGGAGCTCGTTGCCAATCAGACGCTCAAACTGTCGCCCGGTGGGGCGGGCGTTCAGATGATGCGCAACCGGTACGAGTCGGGTCTCCGTCTTCTGATGTGGGTCTCCGGCTTCGTACTGCTCATCGCTTGCGCCAACGTCGCGAACCTCATGCTGGTGCGGGCGGTGAGCCGGCGCGAACAGACCTGTCTTCGCACCGCGCTCGGCGCCGGGCGCTCCCGGCAGATAGCCCAGGTGCTGACGGAGAGCACCGCACTGGGCATACTCGGCGGCCTTGCCGGGATCGCACTCGCTTTCTGGGGGACGAGCCTCATCCTGAAGCTCGCGTTTCGGGACAATGCCGTCGCCATCGATCCCATGCCGTCGCTTCCGGTGCTCGGTTTCACGCTCGCGGTTTCGGTGCTCACAGGTGTTGTCTTCGGCGTCGTTCCCGCGTGGATGACGGCCAAGATCGACCCCGCGGATGCTTTGCGAAATGCTCGTCGCTCGACGGGCCACTCTGGCGGATGGACCCAGAAGTCGCTCGTCGTCGCCCAGGCGGCGCTCTCTCTCGTGCTTCTCGCGGCGGCGGGTCTCCTGACTGAGAGCCTCCGAAACATGCAACGCCAGGATTTCGGATTCGAGCCCGAGAATCGCTACATCTTCCACCTCGATCCCCGGATGGCCGCCTATGACGCCGACGCTCTCCCCGGTCTCTATCGCCAACTCGAAGACGATCTCCTGGGGATTCCCGGGGTTCGTCGGGTGAGCTTCTCGATGTACGCGCCCATGGAAGGCAACAACTGGGGCGAGACGGTCTACATCGACGGCCAGGAGCCCCCTCCTCCTGGAAGCTTCGAAAACGGCTCGTCGTGGCTTCGGGTGAGCCCAGGCTATTTCGAGACCCTCGGCACCGCGATCGTGCAAGGCCGCGCTTTCACGGAACAGGACAACGAAAGCTCGCGGCACGTGGCCATGGTCAATGAAACGTTCGCGACCAAGTTCTTCCAGAGCACGGAAGACGCGATAGGCCGGCGCTTCGGGGACTTGGACCAGAAATACGCGGGGGCGTTCGAGATCATAGGCGTCGTGGAAGACGCTCAGTACCTAGGGCCGACGCGCGAGATCCCGCCGAGGTTCTATCTACCGTCGGCACAGTGGATGCAGTACGACGTGCCGCGCCTCCAGGCGTTCGAGGAATCGAATCACTTCTTGAACACCGCCGTGCTCCTCACCGAAGCGACGATCCCTCGGTTGGAGCCGCAGGTACGGACCGCCCTCGCGAAGGCGAATCCGGATTTGGCCCTCATCGACTTCATGGCCTACGACGACCTCGTGGACGGGAACTTCTCGCAGCAGGCCATGCTCACGAAGCTGACGTCCCTTTTCGGCGCGCTGGCATTGATTCTGGCCTCGATCGGTCTCTATGGAACGACTGCCTACTCGGTGGAGCGACGCACGAGCGAGATCGGCATCCGGATGGCGTTGGGCGCGGACCGATGGAAGGTCTTGAAGCTCGTGTTTCGAGGTGCTTTCTCCCAGGTCGGCATCGGCCTGGCGATCGGGATTCCCGCAAGCATCGCGGCGGGCCACGCGATGACCACGCAATTGTTCGAAGTGAAGCCCTACTCTCCGGCGATTCTGCTCGTAACGATTGTGGTATTGAGCCTGGCCGCGTTCGTCGCCTCGATCGTCCCGGCTCAAAGGGCATCGAGCCTGGAAGCCAGCCGCGCCTTGAGGATGGAGTGAGAGTCGGCGACCCTTTCTTCGAGAAGTGGACGATCAAGACAGAAACAAACGAATCGCGGCGTTGTCGAGCTCAAGGGTAAACGTATCGCTTTGATCGCGGCGCAGATTTCGTCGTTCGAGACGCGAACGACGTCATCCACGACCTGGCGCGCGACGCGGAGAGTCAGCTCCCCAACTCTCGAACGGCAACGCCGTCTGCGAAGATTCCGACATCGCGCCTCACTTTCTTCTGGCGCGTGAGTGATTGATGCATCGCATCCGACTCGAACGGCTCTACGCCGATCACCCGGATCGAAGGCTTCAGCAGCGGAACGGACAGAGCGTGTACGTACAGGTCGGGGCCTTGAGCTCGCGCGGTCGAGCCGGGCGCGGTATCCTTTGGGAGATATGGCAGATGCCGGATCCCGTTCGAGCCACGAAGGCTTCCGCATGAAGACGGTAGCCCGTCGAGCGCGTACCCGGACGTCTGTGGAGGAGGCCCGCCAGCTCCTCGTCACGGCTGCCAAGCTACGCCCGGTGGATCGTCTAGTGCCGCGAGGGGTCTACCGTTTCGGCAGTTTCGAGGAGGCGGAGCGTTGGTTGACAGAGACGATGGCCCGTACTCTCGCGCGCCACAGATCGAAGATCTCGTCCGAGTCTGCCTCTCGCTGAACGAGCACGGCGAGAGAAGTACCTTTTGATCGGAGGGTTTCCCCATGCTCCAAGAGCACGACACGAAGATAGTCCTTGTCCAATTCAACGAAACGACATTCCTCGGGTAGCGAACCCGACGCTGGCGGTGTCTCTGCTACCAGATAGCCCCCAGCTCGGAGACGAGCTTCCATTGCATTGCCTTTCCGTTCCGGGTGTGGCACCCTCACCTCGGAGCTCACGAGCACACCCTTGAGACGGAAATTCGGCTCGATACCGACTTTGCCCGAATGAAACGTCCTATCCCTAACCACAGGAGAACGATGAAACTTTCCAATCTCGTCATGGCCGCCGTGCTGTCGACCGCGATGCCGGCTCGTGCGCAGGAGACCCGCGACAGCGAGCACGCCAGGAAGACGCTAGAGATCTTCCGCACGCTCATCGAGGTGGATACCTCGAAGCACATGGGCAACACGCCGAAGGTGGCGCGCTATCTGGCGGAGGAGCTGGTCGCGGCGGGCTTCCCCAAAGGCGACGTCGAGATCCTGCCGAAGGGGGAGCTCGCGTCGCTGGTGGTCCGCTACCGCGGCGACGGCTCTTCCGGCGCGCGGGCGATCCTGTTCCTCGCGCACATGGACGTGGTCGAGGCTTACGCCGAGGACTGGAAGCGCCCGCCCTTCGAGCTGACCCGAGACGAGAAGTACTTCTACGGCCGCGGCACCATCGACAACAAGTTCGGCGTCGCGCATCTGACCTCGACCTTCATCCGGCTCAAAAAGGACGGCTTCGTCCCCACCCGGGACCTGTTCCTGGTCTTCTCCGGGGACGAGGAGACCGACATGACGACCACCCGCATGCTCGCCTACGAGCGGCCCGACCTGGCGCAGGCCGAGTTCGCGCTGAACTCGGATGCCGGAAGGGGCGACCTCGACAGGGACGGCAACGCCGTGACCTACAACCTCCAGGCGGCCGAGAAGACCTACGTCACCTGGGAGATCACCGTGCGCAATCCCGGCGGGCACAGCTCGCGCCCGCGAGAAGACAACGCCATCTACGAGCTTGCGGATGCCATCGAGAGGATCCGGGCGTACCAATTCCCGGTACGCTGGAGCGAGATGACGCGCGGCTATTTCCGGGAGACCGGCCGCAAGCTGGGCGGCGAGCTGGGGGAGGCGATGCGGCGCTTCGCCGACGACCCGACGGACGAGGCCGCAGCCGAGCGCCTGGCACTGGAGCCGTCTTACGTGGGAACCACGCGCACGACCTGCGTGGTCACGATGCTGCGTGCGGGCCACGCGGAGAATGCCCTGCCGCAGTCGGCCACCGCGACGGTCAACTGCCGCATCTTTCCCGGTGTGTCGGTGGCCGAGGTGGAGAGCGCGTTGCGGAGAGCGATCTCCGACGACGCGGTGGAGTTCGAGATGCTGGGCCAGCCGACGGAGAGCCCGATCTCCGAGCTGCGCGAGGACGTGGTGGCGGCCGTCACCCGGGCGGTGCACGCCCGCTACCCCGACGTGGAGATCGTCGCCTTCATGGAGTCCGGCGGCACAGACGGAGTGCACTTTCGCAAGGCGGGCGTCCCCACGTGGGGGGTCAGCGGCATCTTCATGAACCCGGACGAGATGTACGCCCACGGCCTCGACGAGCGGGTGCCGATCTCCGGCTTCTACGGCGCGCTGGACCACTGGAGCGTCATCATCCGGGCTCTGGCCGGACCCGAGGACTGAGACACCGCACACCCGACAGGGCCCTGCGGGGTTAACGTAGAGCGCTTCCCATGCCGTTGCCGGCCGGCACGCGCAACTCGGCGACTACGAGATCCTGGCCTCGCTGGGGGCCGGAGCGATGGAGGATGTCCTTTGCCCGCTGTTCGCGGTAGTCTCGTTGCTGGCGTGCTAGCCCATGCGTCCACCGAAAATTTGCTTCCGGGAAAACTCGCCGTGAGATCGGAGTAGAATTTCCTACCTTCGAGTGGATCTAGTGGGAGGCGACGTTGGAAAGGAAGGGTCTCCGTCCGCACGGAGCTCCGCCCGAAAGGCCCATGGGAACGCAAGCGGGCCTTTCGGCCATCCGCGTTCGGTGCCGTCCTCGGGTGTCCGTTCCTCGCTATCGAAGGCCCTGCACGAGAAACAGGTCTGAGTACCCTCGTTGGAACGTGTAGTAGAAGGACTCGCCGTCGTCCGAGATTTGGATCGCATAGATGTCGTCGAGCCCTGATGGATCTGGCTCAATCGTCTTCCAGAGCTGCCGCTGTCCCGTCTCGATCTCGATACGATAGACGCTCATGGAACGGTCGCCTTCCTCCGCGTAGAACAGATGGCGCCCGTCGGTCGTGAAGCGGATCACTAGCGCCGAATCGGGGACGTCGAGAACGCGGGGCTCACCTCCGTCGAGTGGGTAGAGCGCAATCTTTCCGTCGTGCGCCGCGGCGATCGTCGTGCCGTCCGGAGACACCGGGCTCGACCCGAGAATGGCGCCCCCTTTGAAGAATGAGACCGGACCGGTGATCGCCTGAGGCTTTCCGTTGGGAACGCTTTGGCGAAACCAGCGCAAAGGCTCACCCTCTTCGATTCCGGCGAAGACGATCTCGTCCACGTCCGAGACGAACGATGCCGTGACGAAGTCGACGATGGAGTCGTTGTCGACCACGGTCGGCGTCCCTGGCCCCGTCGGAAGGAGAACGAGAGACACCGGATCGCGCGGCATCGTGAGCGCCCACTTGCCGTCGGGAGACAGGTCGAACGCCTGACCGTCGCCGAGGCGAACGGCGGGGGAGCGGTCGGCGTTGCGCAGATACACGGCCCACTCCTCACCGCCCCCTTCGCCGTACTCGGTGAGAAGCAGCGTCTTGCCATCGCCGCTGATGGCATCGATCTCGGTGCTGTCGAGCCACGAAAAATCGCGCAGAACCGTATCGCCCGGAGCGATGCCCATCACCCCGACCCGAGAGTTGGTGCGCGCCACCAGGAGCCGGCCGTCGCTCTCGACGTCGAGAATGCGGAGGGGTATCGGCGGGCGCAGAAGCGTGCGCCGTGAGCCGTTACGAGAGATCGCGTGGAGGTCGGGAGTCGCTCCTTGAGCCATGTTGAACCAAACTTCGCCACCGTCGGGAGACCACGCCAAATCCATCCTGTCTCCCCGGAACCCGGTGTCGAACCGCGTCGCTTCCCCGTCGAAGGTGAGAAACCCGAGAGACCAGCTCGAGGAAAAGCCCATGGCTTTCTCGCCGAACGCGATCGCGTTGCCGTCGGGCGACACTCTCGGAGACGAAAGGACGTTCGTCGTCTCGTAGATGACCGTGCCTATCGGGAGCTCGACGCGAAACCGGCCATCGATCCGGCGAACGACGACCAACTCGTCTCCGTCCGCCGTCCAGTCCGCGAACAGGACGCTCTCCGAAATATCTCGGGCGGCTCCGCTCGAGGCGGTGGTCAGAGCGAGGGTTCCCGCGGTTCCGTCGACGTCATCCCAGGTGACGAGCCCTGCTCCGTCCGCTTTCCGGAGGACCGCCATCTCGCCGCGCGACGACACGCTCAAGACGTCGGCGCCTTTCAAACCGAGCTCACGCGACGCCCGCGTGCCCGGTAGCGTCGAGTAGACCTCCGGCACCGCCCCATCCCAGGATGCAGTGTAGATTACGTCGCGGCTTTCTGGATCGAACTGGGCCGTGTATACCCTGCCGCGCCGGAACGTCAGGCGCTCGTAGGTGACGAGCGGTTCATCGGACGCACCGCTCGAGGCGCGGCCCAACCAATAGGCGGCGAGCACGGCGACGATCGCGAGCGTCACCGCGGTCCAGGAACGACTGGTTTCGCGAGGGGCCGCTTCGACTTTGGCGGGCCCGGACTCCCGGGACACGGACTCGAGCGCGAAGGCCAGATCGTAGGCGGACTGGAAACGCTCGCCGGGATTCTTCTCGAGGCAACGGTGGACGATGCGCTCGAGCGCCGGAGGGGAGTCGCGCAACTCCGCCGTGTCGTCCTTGAGGATCGCGGTCATGGTTTCCGCACCGGTTTCCCGTTGGAATGCCCGAAGACCGGAGAGCATCTCGTAGAGGATCGCTCCGAATGCAAAGATGTCCGAACGGTGATCGGCTCGCTCACCCCGCACCTGCTCGGGAGACATATAACCAACGGTGCCGAGGACCACTCCGGGCTCGGTCCCGGCCGCACGCGTCGGCGCGGAAGACTGGGACTCATCACGCTCCGCCTGCGGCGAAACCATTTTCGCGAGCCCGAAGTCGAGAATCTTTGCGCGACCATCCGTGGTGATGAAGAGGTTCTCGGGCTTGAGGTCCCGGTGAACGACGTCTTTTTCGTGGGCGGCGGCGAGTCCACGGGCTACTTGAGCGCCATATTCGATCGCTTTTCTCGCCGGAAGGGGGCCATAGCTGAGCCGTTCCCGAAGCGTCTCTCCCTCGAGCAGCTCCGTCACCGCGAAAGTGTGGCCGTCCGTGGTACCGAAATCGTAGATGGCGAGGATGTTGGGATGTGACAGCACCGCGACCGCCCGAGCTTCGCGCTCGAACCGCGAGAGACGGTCCGGATCTCGGGCGAAGGACTCGGGAAGAACTTTGACGGCGACGTCACGTCCGAGCTTCGTATCGCGCGCTCGGTAGACCTCGCCCATACCGCCGGCGCCGATCGACGCCTCGACTTCGTATGAGCCTAATGTCGTACCTGGTTCGAGTGACATCCGGGGCACCGCGTCTTCACTGGTCACGGTAGCTTATCGATGAAAACGACCGATGTCCACGAAGCGAAGCGCCGTCCGCTTGCGGGTTCCGTTGTCCAGGTCGGGGCCGTGGCGGACGTGGCCGCAGATTGAAGTTCAAGGTTTCGCCGGTGTCCGAGGTGAAACCCTCCGATTCTATTCCGGACGAAACGGATGAGATCTGCCCCGCGACGACGCAAAGCCTGTTTTGGGGTGGGGCTGGGGATTGACTCATTTTGTTGTAGGTGGTTTGGAGGAGAAACGGCTGGCTCGGAGAGTGGAGAAATTTTCCGTTGTCCTCGAACGACGTTCGCGTAGTGCCCGCGCCCGCACCTCGTACCCGCCGATGCGCATACCCGCTGCGGGGGTCGTCGCGACACCGTCTCGAACATCGCTATGCCGATTCGCCTTCCGTTGTGCTCTCGCCGTCGGTGATCCAGCGGCTGAAGGATAGGTGAAATCATCCTTTTCGGACAAGTCCGTGTGTGCGTCTGGACGAGAAATGTGCGGCGCCGAGCGCACCGGCGAGCTGCACGCGATCCGGAAATCAGTCCGGGGTATCGTCGCCATCAAGGTGCTGCGCGACGAGGGGAGCGACCGGCCGGCCGTCGTGGCGCGAACGAACGGTTCGAGCGCGAAGCCCGAACCATCGCGAGCCTGAACCACCCTCACAGTCTGCACACTTTACGACGTTGGCCAGGAGGACGGTATCGACTACCCGGTGATGGAGTACGTGGAAGGCGAAACACTTGCATTCGCGCCAGAGGTTCCACGCACGGGTCCCGATGGCGAGTCGATGTAAGATTCCGGAATGACCACGGCATGGTTCCTTCTATTCACGCTCGTGGCCGCGGAAGAGCACGAGTTGCCTCTCCTGCCCGAGAACGTTCATTGGGGTTATTTCGACGCGAGCGTCCCTCCTGTTCTGCGCGTGCGCTCGGGCGACGTCGTGACCGTGGAGACCATGGTCGCGCGCGGTCTCGAGCGCCTCTACCTCGCCGGCGCAACCGAGGCGGATTTCCCGGAGTCGATGCGAAGGGTCGAAGCCGAGGTTACGGAGCGAGGACCGGGGGCCCACCCGCTGACGGGACCCATTTTCGTCGAGGGCGCCGAGCCTTCAGACCGGCTCGCGGTCACCATCGAAGCCATTGATTTCCTCGTTCCCATCGGTGTTTCCGGCTTCCTTCCCGACGGAGGCACCTTGCCCGAGGACTTTCCCTACGGCGGTCTCCGCTTGTTCCATTTCGACATCGAGAATCGAATGTCTGAGTTCGCGTCCGGCGTCGTCGTTCCGCTCGCCCCTTTCTTCGGCACGATCGGTGTCGCGCCTCCGGTTTTGCTAGGACGCATTTCGAGCGGGCCTCCGGGATATCACGTCGGCAACCTCGATTTGAAAGAGCTGGTCGCGGGAACGACTCTCTATCTCCCCGTTCACGTGCCAGGAGCGCTTCTTTCGATAGGAGACGGGCACGCCGCCCAGGGCGACGGGGAAGTCAGCGGCACGGCCATCGAAACGGCGCTCGTCGGCCGGTTCCGGATTCGTCTGGAGAAGAACCGTCCGCTCCGCTGGCCGCGCGCCGAGACCCCTACTCATTTCCTCACACTCGGGCTGCATCCAGATCTCGACGAGGCCGCGCGACTCGCGACCCGCGAAATGGTCGACTTCCTGGTCACGGAAAAATCGATGACCGAAGGGGCAGCCTACATACTGTGCTCGGTCGCGATGGACTTGCGCGTGACTCAGCTCGTCGACGGGACCAAAGGTATCCACGCGATGCTCGCGAAGTCGCTCTTTCGATGAGAACGGGCGCGCGGTAAGAAGCAGGCGGACCGTTGGAACAAGACATTCGAGCGGTGCGGGACAGGTTCAGCCGGGCTCTCCTTGGATCGCGAGTGCGCGAGGTCCGGAACATCCAAGTGATCTCACGAAAATCGTGGTCGACGAGTCTCTCGAAAACAAACCCGGCGACCGGCCCCGCTCAATTCCCGTCGGTCCGGACGCGTGCCTCGAGCGCGCGCCGCCAGTCGAGCAGAACACGGAGCCGGTTCGTGGTTCGCGAGTCGTCGTTCCGCATCATTACGAAGCGCGTCCCATCCGGCGAGATGTCGAAATCGCGGCCCGCGGAGCGGTAGCGGCCCGAAAAGAGGGCGGATCGCTTGCCGATCGCGAACCCGCGCTCCGTCTCCACCTCGACCCTCAGGATCTGGTCGGCGCGCCGGTAGAAGAGCTCCCGCCCATCGCGCGACCAGATGGCGTTGTAACCACCGCCCTCGGACACCAGCCACTTGCCTCCCGGTCCGGGGAAGGGCTGGACGTACACTTCGTCGCGACCCGACTCGTCGGAGTTGTAGGCCATCCATCGCCCGTCGGGGGACAGGCGCCCGGCCCATTCGGCGGCGGGCGTCGCGAGCCACGGCGTCGCGGTACGGTCGTCGTCGAGGGACAGCTTCCAGATGTCGTCGGAGGTCTCCGTCCCTTTGGTGGTGAAGACCAGCGTGCGGCCGTCCGGCGTAAAGGACTGCGGGTCGGGCCAGATGGGGGTCGGGCTCGCCCAGAGGAGATCCGCGGGTCGCTGGCCGTCGAGCCTCTGCCGATAGAGGCCGAACGTGGCCTCGCGGCGCTTCGAGCCGAAGACGACGGCTTCGCCGTCGGGCGTCCAGATCGGATCGCGACTGAAGCCCTCGAAGGTGAAGCGCGTAAGCGTCCCGCGGTCGGTGTCGGCGAGCCACACGTGTGCTGCTGAATACGGGCCCGCCTCCTCGACCGTCAGCGCGACGCGCCGGCCGTCCGGGGAGAGATGCAGGTCCTCGTAGCCCCGCGAGAGGTCGTTGATCGGACGCGCCTGTCCGGCTCGATCGACCCAAACCAGCGAGTAGTCCGGCGCCTTGCCCGAACCCGGCGTGTAGGCGAGCACGCCTATCGAAACGTCGAACTCTGCCGCGCGCACCCCCTCGACGACGGCGATCGGTGGGCCGGCCGCCTGAGCTCCCGCGGGGTCGAAAGGCGCGGCCATGAGCGCACCGGCGTGCACGAAGAGGATGTGGCCGGCGGAGGCTCCCGGAGCCACCGGCACGTAGCGGGCGAATTCGACCCCTTCCTGGACCAAACGGCGTGCTCCGGTGGAGAGGTCGACGAGGGCGATGTCCGATGTCTCGCGACTCCAGGAGGTGACGGTGAAGAGGGCGCCGCGGTGGCCGGGGATCACCTGGGGCCAGCCGTGGGCGTCGTCGCCCGCCGCGAAATCCAGAGTGGTGACGGGGCGTGGCGTCCCTCCGGTGTCGGGCACGACGAAGAGACCGGAAGCGTTGCGCGGGGCGAACACGATCTCGCCCGAAGGGCTCCAGCTCGCGCCCCGCCCGTCGGGCGCTTCGGCGAGCGTTGCCGGCGTGCCTCCGATTAGAGGGGCCTTCCTGAGCTTTCCGTCCGCGAAGAACCCGACCCACTGTCCATCCGGAGAGAAGAAGGGAGCGCTCGCGCCTTCGGTGCCGGGCAGGGCCCGAGGCGTGAGGTCGGCCATCGCCCGCGCGTAGAGCTGAGTGCCGTTTTGGTGGGGAGCGACATAAACGATCTGCCGGCCATCCGGCGACATCGCAAGCGGGCCCCTGCTGACGCCGGGGATCTCGAGCGTCACGAGCGGCGCCTCGTCGGGAAGCTCGATGGTGAAGTGACCTTCGGCGTCGCCTCGAGAGACGGGTGTGCGGCCCGAGAGCGCCCAGGCCGCGATCGCGATCGCAACGACTGCCACGCTCCACGGGAGCCAGGCACGCGCCGACCCCTTCTTGGACAAACTCTCGAGCGGCTCCGGCGCCGAGAGCTCGCGCAGTTCCTCCCTCGCGTCCCCGATGTCGCGAAGGCGCTCGCGGCGATCCTTCGCGAGACACCTGCGCAGCAGCCGACGCACACCGGGAGGCGTGCTCGCGGGCAATCGCGTCCAGTCGGGCTCTCGAGCCAGCACGCCGGCCAGCACGTCGCTCACCGTCTCCCCCTCGAAGAGACGCTTTCCGGTCAGCATCTCGAAGAGCACGACGCCGAAAGCCCAGATGTCGGCCCGCTTGTCGACCATCTTGCCGCGGGCCTGCTCGGGCGACATGTAGGCGGCGGTGCCGAGGATGACTCCGGCCGCCGTCCCGCTGAGCGCGAGCGTTGGCGACTGCGACAAGTCCGCCGCCGACCCGCTCGCGAATTCCCCGGCGAACGCCTTGGCGAGCCCGTAGTCGAGGACCTTCACCCTGCCCTCCGAGGACAACTTCACGTTCGCCGGCTTGAGGTCGCGATGAACGATGCCCTTTTCGTGAGCCTCGTCGAGGGCCTCGGCAACCTGGATTGCAATCGTCAGGGCTTCGTCAAGGGGTATCGGACCACGCTTGAGCCGCACTGAGAGGTCTTCGCCCTCCGCCAGCTCCATCACCAGCATGTGAGCCTGCCTCCCGTCGGCCCCGGTTGCGGTCTCGAATCCATAGAGATGGGCGATGCTCGGGTGGTTCAGGGAAGCGAGGACCCTCGCCTCGCGCTCGAAGCGGGCGAGCCTCTCGGGATCGGACGCAAAGGCTTCGGGCAGAAGCTTGATCGCCACGTCGCGGCCGAGTTTCGTGTCGGTAGCCCGATAGACCTCGCCCATTCCACCCGCGCCGATGAGCGCCCACACCTCGAACCCGCCGATGCGCGTCCCCTCGGCGAGGGTCATCGCGACTCCGTCTCGAACATCGCTCCCGATTCGCTTTCCGTGTTCTCGCTGTCAGTGATCCAGCGGTTGAAGGATAGGTGAAATCATCCTTTTCGGACAAGTCCGCGTGTGCGTCTGGACGAGAATGATAAGAACTTCGACCAAAGCGCGAGGAGTGACTGGACGAGAATTTTGGCTCTCCGCGTGGAATCGCAGGGCCGTAAAGGGAGCAAGGCAATAAAGGGGCGGTGAGGACGAAGACGACCGTCGCGCCAGTATTTTCATTGGAGTGGTGGCACACGAATCCTGTTGGGGTGGAGGGTGTCGTCGTGTAGGGCCGAGGGAAACGTTTGGGGAATGATGTGGGCCTCGGCCATTGGCTTTGTTTTGAAATATTCCTGATCTTTCGGATCACGGACCCACCACTTCGCAGTCCTGCCCTTGCGTGTCGGATCCAACGATAGAGCACCAGCACGAACTCGCCTCATAGCAGAATCCGAGAACTTCTCCGTTCGTGGCAGCTTTCCCACCAGGCGCAACAACCGACCCCTTGCTGTTCGCGACGGTCCCCTCTGTGCCAATGTGCGTGAGACAAGAAGCCCGGTTGAGTTTAATGTAGAGGGCGGAGGAGTGATGATGGATGATCCCCTCTCCCAGAAAAACCCAGGTCGAAGATTCCTCGGAAACGGAAGGAGCGCGTAGCGCGACTGGAGTTTCCGAGGACAAGGCGTTGTCGAGGCCCCGCCTGGCCGAAGGTGTCCCGGACCCGGAGGTTCGGGCCAAAGCCCAAAGGCGCAAGTTCACGGCGGAATACAAGCTACGGATCGTCCGGGAAGCGGAGCGTTGCAAGCAGCCCGGAGAGATCGGCGCCCTTCTCCGGCGCGAGGGGCTGTACTCGTCGCTGTTGACCGCCTGGCGCCGGGAAGTGGAGCAGGGAGCTCGAGCGGCCTTGCGCTCGAAGAAGCGAGGACCTAAAGCCCGGGTGGTGGATCCGCGAGTGAAGGAGCTCGAGCGGGAGAACAGGCGGCTTCGGAAGCGGCTCGAGCAGGCGGAGATCATCATCTCCGTTCAAAAGAAAGTCTCGGAACTCTTGGGGATCCCGCTGGAGAGCCCGGACGACGAGAAGAACTGATGCTGAGCGTGAACGAGCTCGCTCTTGTAGTTGGCGTGGTCATGGCATGCGCCGCGCTCGGAATCAGCCGAGCCACTTGGTACCGCAGACGACAACCCGAGCGAGCTCGTCCACCTCGCAAACCTCCGGCCCGGGCCCTGAGCGTCGCCGAACGCCAACGGGTTCTCGATACGTTGAACTCCGAGCGGTTCATGGACCAACCTCCTGCGGAGGTCTATGCCCGGCTTCTCGATGAGGACAAGACCTACCTGTGCTCGACCCGCACGATGTACCGCATCTTGGTCTCGGCCAAGGAAGTTCGGGAACGGCGAAACTTGCTCCGGCACCCGAACTACGCACCTTCCCAGCTTCTCGCGACGGCTCCGAACCAGGTTTGGAGATATCACGAAGCTTCTCGGGCCGGCGAAGTGGACCTACTACTATCTCTACGTTCTGCTCGACCTGTTCAGCCGCTACGTCGTCGGCTGGATGCTGGCCCTTCGGGAGAGCGGCGCTCTGGCCAGTCGGCTCATCGAGGAGTCTTGCCACAACCAAGGTATCGAGCGCTCTCAGCTCTGCCTCCACTCCGACCGAGGTCCTGCGATGACCAGCCAGTCGCTCGCCAGGCTCTCCGCACGACTCGGCATCCAGCTCTCGCACAACCGTCCCCACGTCTCCAATGACAATCCCTTCTCCGAGGCCCAGTTCAAGACCCTGAAGTATCGCCCCGAATTTCCCAACTGGTTCGGCTCCTTCGAACACGCCCTCTCGGTCTGCCGCGAGCTGTTCCACTGGTACAACCACGAGCGCCACCACGGGTCCATCGGTCTGATGAGACCAGCAGTCGTCCACTTCGGTCACGCGCCGCGCCTTCTCGACCACCGGCGCGAGGTTCTGATCGAGGCCTTTCGTCGCCATCCCGAGCGCTTCGTGCACGGAACTCCCAAACCACCTTCGATGCCCGAAGCCGTGTGGATCAACCCTCCCTCAGGAAGAAAGACGCGCCAGGATGCTACAGGAGCCACGATCTCGACCCCGGACGACCTCCAGCATCCCCACGCTGTCAGCACTTACGAGCTTTCCGCCGGTCTCGCCGTCCTCGCCGGCTCGGAGGTTCGACAGTAAATGCGAACGTTCACTGTCTCAAACTCGTTGACATCTTCCGCGCAGCCCGGATCGCCGACGTGGGAGAAGACAATGTCCTCACGAGCATTATCGTCGCCTGCGAGCTGCGTTACGGTACGGAGCTGCGAAGCGTGGATCGCGGAGGCTCACACGCCCCCATCGAGGCGATCCTCGGAGCGAGCACAGGCGGAGGGGATGCGGAACGTGTGGCGTCGCGATCCGAGAGAGATCGGAATAACGAACGCCAGGTCTAGCGGGGGCGGAAAGCTCGACGGAAAGTCCGTCCACGGGAAGATTTCTTCCGTCGAGCTTTCCTGCAGCTACTTGATCAGAGTCTCAGAAGTTGACGCGCACTCCGACGCGGAAGATCCTCGGCGCCAGGAAGCCCAGGACCCTGTTGAAGTTCGTTCCGCTCGCGGTGTTGATCGAAAAGACGTCGTTCGCGTTGAAAATGTTGAAGAGCGCGAACTCCGGCGCGATCGAGGTATCCCCGACGCGGAAGTTCTTGCCGATGGTGATGTCCGCGGTTGCGACGCTTTCGAGCCGCGAGTCGCCGTTTTTCTCCGAAAGGATGGTGACCGTGCCCTGGTTCAGACCCGCGACGGTAAAAGTCCGGGCGTACGGAGCTCCGCTCTGCGTGCGGATGACTCCGGAAATCCGGAACTCCATGGGCAGTTGATAGCTGGCGGCGACCTTGAACTGATGAGGCCGGTGCCAGAACGGCTTCGCCCCCTCGGCGTTGATGAGGTTGTTCGGGTTATCGTAGAACCCATTGGCGCCATCCCCGTCTCCTGCCGCGCCCCGGGTTGTCGTTTCCGCGTCCATCCAGGTGTAGGAAACGAGGCCCTGCCAGTTGTCGGAGAAGCGCTTCTGCAGGACCAGCTCCACGGTGTCGGAATCGAGCTTGAAACCTTCAGGGTTGGTGAACATCCTCTGGTTTTTTCCCCGGAAGGCGGGATCGAGGTTGTAGACGGTGAAGACCGCGCCGTCGTCGCTGGTCCCTAGTCGGCCGTCGGGGCCCGGGTCGGTGGCGTTCACCGGACTATAGGCGGAGAAGGGGATGCCGATGTCGACGGAGTCGTTGAGGTTGCGTCCCCATCGGTGGGAGTAGGTCGCGCTCGCGAACAGGTTCCGCGCGAACTCTTTTTCGAGGCTGCCCGTGATCTCGTCGGTATGGGGATGGATGAAGTCGGGGTCGACGAGGTTTTGGGCCGCGATACCCCGGCTCAGGATTACACCCTGCTCGCCGTTCTGGAAAAGATTGTCCCCGTTGAGATCCGTCCAGTCATAGGTATCGAAGAGAGAGGCGTTCTGGTTCGCGAAATTCGGAACGCCCGTGGGGAACTGGTGGTAGTAGCGTCCGAAGCTCGCCTTGAGGGCGCTGCGCCCGTTCTCCTCGAGGCCGAGCACGATCCCGAGGCGCGGGGCGAAGCTCCCAACGTCGAGGATGTTCCGTCTTTCGGGAAAGCTCCTCTCTGGGACCCAGGTTCCCACGGGGCTGTTCTGCTCGGGGAGATAGCCTTCATAGGCGTCGTATCTGAGCCCGAGCTTCAAGGTGAGCCTTCTGCCCACGTTCACGACGTCGTCGACGAAGAACGCGAACTGATTCACGGCTTCCTTGCTGATGAGGGGTGTGTTCCGAAGCCTGACCTCGTCGGCGGCGCCGTTGCGAAACCGGATCTCCACGTTGTCGTTGGCCCGAGTGACGTTCTCCACCGGATTCCAGTCCAACTCCACTCCGAATTTGAACTCGTGGTTCGCGTTGAGCCACCGCTCGCGGAAGTACGTCAGATCACCCTTCACCGTGTATCGGCGTCGGTCCCGCTCCACCTCGAGGTCGTGGGCGTTGAAGAAGAAGTTCGTCCCGGCATCGAACGCCGCCTGTCGGGTGCCGTCGGGCTGGAGGAACGTGGGGAAGAACACCTTGAGGTGGCTGAAGCGGACATCGAGAAGAGCGGTGTCGCTGAGGGTCGAGTTCCATTCCGCCTGGACGATGTCGAAGGTGTCGTCCTCGATCCAAGTGGCTTCCGGGGCCCGGTTACCCGCGGCGTCCCGGTTCGGCTTGTAGTAGGACATGTGGTGCCACTCGACGCCCACCCGGTTCCGATCGTTGATCTGGGTGTTGTTCTTGATCAGGAACTGCCACATGTCGGTGGATTCGACCTCGGGAAATCCGGAAACGAACCGGTGCACCCGCTCGTCGCGCCAGGAGAAGTAGAACGTCGAGCGATCCTTCAGGATAGGCCCGCCGAGCTGGGCGTTGGCGTCGGAGAGATAGTCGAAGCCGCCGCGGCTCGCTCCCCGCGCCCTGAGCTCATCGGTGAGGTTGTCGCCCTGGGTGGAATCGTTCTGGTAGTAGAAGGTGCCGCCGCCGTGGAAGTCGTTTCCGCCCGTCTTGGTCACCATGTTGAGGAAGACGCCGGGGGCGTTGACAGACGCCGGATGGCTGCCGGTCGCCACTTGGACTTCTTCGAAACTGTCGAAGTCGTAGTAGTACCCCGATGCGCCTAGGGCCGCGGGGCAGGTGACGTTGACGCCGTTGAGATAGTAGCTGTTTTGCTGCCACGACGTGCCGCGGGCCGAAAAGATCGCCTGTAGACCCGTCTCGCTCCCTCCGACGTCGAGCCGGTTCGTTGTGACGCCCGGCGCCTGATGCTCGAGGACCGACCAGACGTCCCGGGCGCTCGGAACTTCGGCGAGTAGCTGCTCGTCGAAGCTCGCACCGGTGACGGTGGACTTCACGTCCACGAGAGGAGATTCACCGATGACCGTCACCGTCTCGGCCACGGTCGCGATCTGCATCGAGATGTCGACCGGGGTGTTCCGGCCGATGTCCACGCGAATCGTCTGGAGCGTGAGGCTTTGGAAGCCGGAAAGCTCCGCCCGGACGTCGTATTCTCCCGGCGGTAGGTTGATGAATCGATAAAGTCCCGCTTCACTCGACGTCGTCACCTGCGAGGTCACGAGAGTTGCTCCTTGGAGCGTAATGGAAACGCCAGGAAGCACCTGAGCCGTGGCATCGCGGACGGTCCCGCTGATGCTCCCGGTTCGCGTTTGGGCGGAGAGGCCCGAGGCCGTCAGAACGACGGCGAGTCCGAAACCCAAGGCGGTTCTGTTTGACACCCTCATTTCCTCCTTAACTTGTTGCCAGCGATGAGAACAAGGTGTGAATCTCCACACATACAGTAGGGCAGTAAATGCCGAAAGAGGTAAGCAATCGTTGTGCCCCTTGGCTGCGGGCCTGGCGGCCGGTGAGCTATCAGTTTTTTCAACAAGTTACAGGCGGGTAGGTGAAGGGCGGACGAGAAGCCATAGAGTCTGGATACGACTCGTTGAATCCATGATCCGAAAAATCGTAGATCTTTATTTCCTGAGGCAGGCAAGGATGCGCTCTTGCCCCGGGGTCCATTGCCCGGACCCGTCCCCGTGCTGGATGAGCATCCGCCGATTCTCGTAGTCCGACTTCGAGACGCGGAAACGCTTGTGGTTGGACTGCCGATGACTGTGGTCCCAGGACTCCCCAAGAGAGGGCTCGTAGTAGCGGTAGACCCTGGTCTTCCCATAGGTCAGCCAATTCGACCACACGTCCATACCCGGAATGAGGCCCTGTAAACGGCCGTCCGTTCCGAGCAACGCTTCCGATTCCACTTCGAGCACGCCAGGAATGACGACCCGTCGCTTGGAGCCTTCAGCCTGGAATTCGACCCGAGCGGATTTCAGCAGGCGATAGGCTTGGGGCGCACCAGGAGCGAGGCTCGAATAGAGATCGACGATGGCCTTCTGCTGGACCGCCGTCATCTGTTGCGAAAAATAGATCGCCGTCCAATTCTCCGGACCGAGGCTCACCCAGGTAGCTCCCCCAAGATCGATGTCCCCGTAGTGCCCGCGCTCGAGCCTCTGGGTCGTCGTGGCGTGGCACGGTTGGTGAGACGGAGGCGCGTTCGATCGGCAGGGGCAAGGAGTATCGCAGGGACAGGCGGTGAAAGCCTCGCCTTCGATCTCCCAGTCGGGAAAACTCGCGTAGCTCGCGTTCGGATCCGGCGGCCTCAGGAACATGCCGTTGCCCGCGCCCCCCGAGCTCTTGCGGAGAACGAAGAGAACGGTCTCGGCGAACCGGAGAGACACGGGCCGCCCCTCGACGATCGTGGGCTCGTAGATCCATTGGTGCGCGGCTTCGACGGCGGCGGGAACGAGCTCGGGCGCCCCCCGCAGGGGGCGTACTTCCTCGACCTCTCCCTGAGGAGAGAGGGTGAGCTCCAAAATCACCACGGATTGCACGCCCTGAGCCTGAGCCTCTGCGGGGTATCGCGGCTCGATGAACCGGACCCTCTTTGGGCGAACGATCGAGCCCCCGACGGGAAGCGGCTCCTCAGGCGTCTGGGGTAAGGCGAGAAACGGGAGGAACGAGACGATTCCGATCGAGAGCGCGCGGCGGAATAGCACCGGCGTCGATTCTACCGCGGGGATGTGCTAAACATGGAAACGAGATGCTGGCGACACTCCTTCTCCTCGCTGCCGCTTACGCGCAAACGCCCCAGGAGATCCAATCGCGAGCCCAGGAACTCTACGCTCGCGGCGAGCTTCAGGAGGCTCGCCAGCTGCTCGAATCCCTCCTCGTCTCCGATCCGGGCTTCGAGCCCGCCCGCTTTCAGCTGGGCGCGGTGTACTTGAGACTCGGGATTTATGCGGAAGCGGCGGAGCTCTTCGAGAGCGTCGTGGCGCGGCATCCAGCGAACGCCGAGCTCTCCTTCCGTATCGGCCTCGCCTACGTTCTCGAGAAACGCGCAACCGAAGCGAGGGCCCATCTGGAGCGTGCGCTCGCCATCGATCCAGGTCACTCCCAGGCGATTCTCGCGCTCGGGCAGATGGAGGGACGGGAAGGGAACTTCGAGCGCGCCCTCTCCCTCTTCGAGAAAGTTCCGAACGAGGCGAGCGCGCACTACTATCGCGCCGCGGTTCTCGAGCGATTGGGTCGCGACCAGGAGATGCTCGCAGGCGCTCTGCGAGCCGTCGAGCTCTCCCCGCGGGATGCGGGGTTCCGCAGATTCCTCGGGGGGGCCTATCTCAAATTTCGAAAGTGGCCGGAGGCCGAGCGAGAGCTCGAGTCGGCGATCGAGCTCGGCGCCTCGTCACCGTCTCTCTACCTCGACCTCGGAAGCGCCCTTCTACGCCAGGACCACGTGGCGGAAGCGCAGAAGGCCTACCGCCGGGCGCTCGAGCTCGCCCCCGACTCCGCCGAGGCCCTCCTTCAGCTGGGCTACATCGAATGGCGGCTCTCGAGCTACGACGCCGCGGTCGCTCTTCTGGAGCAGGCGATCGCGAAGGACCCGGAGCTCCTGCGCGCGCGGCATTTCCTCGGGCTCATTGCGCTCCGGCGCGGCGACCTCGAGGGGGCTGAGAAGTCGTTCCGTGAGGCGGTAGTGAAAGACCCGATGTTCGCCGAGGGTTTTTTCAACCTGGGGAAGATTGCTCTCCGGCGAGGCGATCTCGACTCCGCCGTTTCCTACCTCGAGCGGGCCGTCCAGGTCACGCCCGATTACAAAGAAGCGTACTATCAGCTCGGTTTTGCGCACCGGCGCCGGGGGGACGTCCAGGCGGCGGAGCGGGCTCTCGAGAAGTTCCGGGAGATTGCGGAAAAGGAGTCATGATGCTTCCACTCGTTCTTCAGATCGTCGCGACATTCTCGATCGTGGCCTACGACCCGGAAACCGGCGCCATGGGATGCGCCGTGGAATCGCGCTACTTCGCTGTGGGAGCCGTGGTCTGCTGGGGCGAGGCGGGAGTGGGCGTCGTCGCGACGCAGGCAAACGTCAACGTCGGTTATGGACCGAATGGGATTGAGTTTCTTCGGGAGGGACTCACGGCGCAGCAGGTCGTCGATCGGCTCCTCGCGGAAGACAGCTTTCCCGGCAAGGACGGTCGCCAGCTCGCCGTGGTCGATGCCAAAGGGGCGATCGCGGTCCACACCGGCCCCACCGCGAACGCCTGGGCGGGCCACAGGAAGGGGGCGACCTTCAGCGCCCAGGGGAACATTCTCACGGGCGTCGCGGTGGTGGACGGCATGGCCTCGGCCTTCGAAGGGGCGAAGACCTCGTTCGCCGAAAGACTTGTGACCGCCCTCGAAGCGGGTCAGGCGGCGGGAGGGGACAGCCGGGGCCAGCAGTCGGCGGCCATGCTCGTGGTCCAGAAAGGCGCAGGACGCAACATCAATAATGACGTCGCCGTGCGCCTCCACGTCGACGACCACGAAACCCCAATCGCCGAGCTCCGGCGCCTCCTGAATATCCAGCTCGCCATGAGCGCTCTCTTCCAGAGCCGAAGGCTCTTGACGGAGAACAAGAGGGAGGAGGCACTAGCCTCCGCCCGGAGGGCGGTCGAGCTCTGGCCCACGGCATCCGACCCCTACCTGAACCTCGGCATCCTCCAGTACTCGTTCGGAAACAAGGCGGAAGCTCTCACGGTCCTGAAGTTGGGGAAGGAGCTGAACCCGCACTTCCGGGGGCAGCTCGAAGGCACGCTGAAGTTCATGCAGCATCCGGGACTCGATCCCGACTTCATGAAACAGCTCTTTCCCGAATGATTTTCGCGGTCGTTGCGGCCCTGATCCTTCAGGAGGGTTCATCTCTCCTCGACCAGGGGAGGCGTTTTCTCGCCGAGGGGAACCTGAAGGCGGCGGAGACGCTGTTTCGCGAGCTCGCCTCGCGAAGCCCGGAGGATTCCCGGGCGAGCTACTACCTGGGTATAACGCTCGCCCGCCAGGATCGGACCGAAGAGGCGGTCGAAGCCCTTGAGAACGCGAGAAGGCACGCGACCGGTCCCAACCCGTCACTCTTCTACGAGCTGGGGACGGCGTACTCCAGGATCGAAAGGTGGCAAGAGGCGGAGGATCTGTTGAGGCAGGCAACGGACCTCGCCCCGGCGGAAGCGGCGATGCGGCTCCAGCTCGGGTGGGTCTATTACTCGAAGCTCGAAGGCGAGAAGGCCCGGGCCGAGTTCGAGCGAGTGATCGCGACCTCTCCTTCTGCGAAGGCGTTCCTGTACCTCGGGATGACGGAGATCGGCCTCGGAAGGAACGAGCCCGCCGTGCGGGCGCTGCGCCAGGCGATCCGGCTGGATGCCGGGCTCCTCGACGCCCACCTCGCTCTGGGGAAGGTCCTCACGCGTGCGGGTCGCGACGAAGAGGCGATACCCGTCCTCGCCAGGGCTCTCGAGATCGACGAGCGCAGCGCCGAAGCCCACTTCGGTCTCGGCCTCATCGCGGTTCGCCGCGGCGATCTCGAATCCGCCTCCCGATCCTTCGAGGTCGCAATCGAAGCCGAGCCCGGGCACCTGCAAGCCTGGTACAACCGCGCTTTGGTGGCCGAGCGGCTCGGCCATGGAGAAGAGGCCCGCATCTGTTGGGCCCGAGTCGAGGAGATTCGCGCTTCGGGAGCGGAAGAACCCGACGCCAGGAGGCGCATGCGCGCCCGCGATCGGTGATTCTCTTCGCCATTCTCACGTTCACGGACGTGACTGCGCAGTCGGGGATCTCTTTCCGGCACGACCACGGCGGGAGCGGACGCCGCTACATCGTGGAGACGTTCGGGGGGGGAGTCCTGGTCTTCGACTATGATGCGGACGGTTTTCCCGACCTGCTCTTCGTCAACGGCTCGCCGCTCCCGGGAGCCGGGCGTCCTCGCCGGCCGCATGCGCTCTACCGAAACCTCGGAGACGGCTCTTTTCGGGACGTGGCGGAGCGGACCGGGATCACGGGTGACGGCTACGGCATGGGCGGCGCGGCGGCCGATATCGACAACGACGGCGACGTGGACGTCCTCCTCACCGCTTTTGGGGAAGACGAGCTCTATATCAACAACGGCGACGGAACGTTTCGCCTGGCGGCGAGGGAGCCTTCCGTCCTCTGGTCGACGAGCGCTTCGTTCTTCGAGCTCGATGGCGACGGATTCCTCGATCTGTACGTCGCCCGCTACCTGGACTTCACCTTGTCGAATCACCGCGAGTGCCTGAGCCCGACGGCCGGGATTGTCGCTTACTGCCATCCCCAGGAATACGGAGGTGTCGCGGATGTCCTCTACAGGAATCGCGGCGACGGAACGTTCGAGAACGTTTCCGCGGCCTCTGGAGTCGCCCGCTTCTCCGAAGGGAGGGGTCTGGGCGTGGTGGCTCTCGATTACGACGACGACGGCGATTCCGATTTGTACGTCGCCAACGACACCACCCGGAACTACCTCTACCGCAACGACGAAGGCCGCCTGAGCGAGATCGGGGTCGAGGCCGGCGTGGCCTACAACGAGCAGGGGCTCGCCGAGGCTGGAATGGGAGTCGACGCGGGAGACGTCGACCGCGACGGGAGGCTCGACCTCGTGGTCACGAATTTCGATTTCGAGAACAACACCCTCTACCGGAATCTCGGGGGCGGGTTCTTCTTCGACGCTACCTCGGCCTTCGGCCTCGGCGCCGCAAGCCTCACGGAACTCGGGTTCGGCTGCGACTTCTTCGACGCCGATAACGACGGCTGGCTCGATCTCGTGGTGGTGAATGGCCACATCCTGGACAACATCGCGGAGATCCAGTCGAATCTCTCTTTCGCTCAGCCGGGCCAGCTGTTCCGGAACGAAGGGGGGCGTTTTCGAGATATCACCGCGTCCTCGGGTGCCATCGGGACGCCGCGTGTGGGTCGAGGGCTGGCGACCCTCGACTACGATCGGGACGGAGACTTGGATCTCGCCATCGCCTCGCGGGGCGGAGCCGCGGAGCTTCTTCGGAACGATGGCGGGAACGAGCGTGCGTTCGTGGGTCTTAGGCTCGTCGGGGTCGCCTCCAACCGAGACGGTGTCGGCGCGAGGGTCCGACTCGAGCTCGAGGACCGCCCGTGGTTGGAGGAGCTGCGAGCGGGCTCGAGCTACCTCGCCCAGAACGAGATGACGATGTACATCGGGCTCGGCAGCGCAGCGATGGCCGAGGGAGTGTCCCTCCGCTGGCCCTCGGGGCACGTCGACGAGATCGACAGCCTCGACGCCGGGCGCCTCTACGTAGTGAAGGAAGGTGTGGGAGTCCTCAACCCGAGCGCAGCGCGAGCGAAGGGAGTCGCCGAGCGATAGCCGCGGGGGTGAGGCCCCACGGCATTGCTTGGAGCCGCGACGGTGTCTCCCCGCCGACGCCTCGGCGGCCCCCAGGGCACCCTCGACCCGCCGCGGGCGCCGGTAGAGCTCGCGGTATGCGCAGGAGCGGCCCCATGGACGACCGCGGCGGCCCTGGAAAGAAAGAGGAGCGGTGTGAGTGGCTGGTAGTTCGCCGCGTCTTTTCTCGAGACCCGTGTCTTAGGGAGAGGTCATGACGCCCGGAATGTATCACCAGCTCGAGCGTCGTCTGCATTCGGGATCTCGTATCGGGTCCAAAAACTTGAACCCTTCGGCCCTGCGCTCAATGCAGTACAACAATCAGATCGCGTGAATTCAAGATGTTACAGCCTCGCCTCCCACATAATTCGTGGCATGCGAGATGCACGTGAGGTCTGACAAAGGGAGGTCTTTTTCTCATGCGGAAGTCGTTCTTGACTGCCTTCTTATTCACTCTCGTGCTGGGAGCTACCGGAGCTTTCGCACAAACCCAGAGGGGGAGCGTAGACGGTCAGGTCTCGGACAACACGGGAGCGGTGATGCCCGGGGTCAGCGTCACTATCGCGGGCCCGCTTCTCCTTGCCTCTCAGACCGAGACGACGGACACGGCTGGACGGTACGTTTTCGTGAACCTGCTCCCCGGCACATACGACCTGACGTATGCGCTTCAGGGTTTCCAGACCCTCCTCCGCCTGGGGGTCGTCGTATCGGTTGGCCGCACGACCACAATCGACGTGAACCTCAACGTCGCGGGCGTGGAGGAGACGGTTACGGTCGTGGGAGAGACGCCGACGGTCGACGTCCGAAGCACGAACGTCGCGACTAACCTCGACCAGGCGCTTCTCCAGGAGATCCCTACGGCACGCGACGTCTGGGCGATCCTGCAAACCCAGGCTCCGCAGGTGGTGCTGAACCGCGAGGACGTCGGAGGCTCGGAGGGAGGTCTCCAGGCGGTCTTTTCGTCCAAGGGGACGACGTGGCACCAGAACACCTACAGCGTGAACGGAGTCGTCACCACCGACCCGGCGGCCACCGGTGCCACCATGTACTACTTCGACTACGACAGCTTCGAGGAAGTTCAGGTCTCGACGGGCTCCCACGCCGCGGAGATCGGAGCTCCCGGCGTCTACCTCAACGTCGTCATCAAGAGCGGAAGCGACACTTTCGCCGGCGGCGCCTCGTACTACTACGAGAACGAGAGCTTCTCGAGCGACAACATCGACCAGGAGCTCAAGGACCAGGGCGTTTCCCGCGGAAGCTCGATCAACCTCTTCAGCGACTTCACCGCTCAGCTCGGCGGGCCGATCATCAAAGACAAGCTCCGTTTCTACACGAGCTGGCGCGACTGGAGGATCCATCGCAACGTGGTCAACTTCCCGCTGGGCGAGAACACCGACATCTTCAGCGGCCTCGGAAGCGTGAGCTTTCAAGTCAACGCGCGGAACCAGGTGACCGGCCTCTTCACCCGCCAGACGTACCTCAAGCCGCTCAGGGGCACGGAGATCGGCGTCTTCGACCCGACCTCGACCTGGATCGAGGACGACATCTTCGACATCGCCCAGGGAACCTGGCATTCGACGCTCGCCGATGACACGCTCCTCGATGCCCGGGTAAGCTACTCGTCGATCGTATTCCCGCTCCTTCCCCAGGAGGACGCCACCGAGGCCGGTAACTACGACCTCGGCACGGGCGCCTACTCGCGCGCCCAGGCGTTCGGCTACTTCGATCAGAACCGCGACCGGCTGTCAATCAACGGCGCAATCACCAAGTTCGTGAGCGACTGGAACGGGAACCATCAGTTCAAGTTCGGCGCGGAGTACCAGAACGCGGGCGAGGAGTTCGTCGAGTTCTACGTTCGCGATCTCGCGACCTACACGGTGAATGGGGTTCCTTCGTTCGTGGACTTCCGGAAGAGTCAGTTCACGGCCGCGAACCGTTTCCACGAGTGGAACTTCTTCGTTCAAGACAGCTGGACGGCGAACGATCGTCTCACCGTGAACCTCGGACTTCGTTTCTCCGCGACGCGAGGGTTCACACCGGAGCAGGGTGCTCCCGCGGGCACCTACTTCCCGGCCCAGGACTTCGCGAAACAAGACGTCATCAGCTGGAACAGTCTCGCGCCTCGGGCCGGCATCATCTACGACCTCACCGGAGAGGGGAGACACGCCATCAAGGCGGCGTACGCGCGGTACCACCATGTCGTGAGCACCGGATTCATCGGAACGGTCAACCAGAATGGCGGAGCGGGGCAATTCCATGTCTGGAACGACACGAACGGGGACACCATCTTCCAGAACGGCGAAGAGGGCGACCTATTGTCCACGACGGGTGGAACGACCAACCAGGTCGATCCGGACCTCGGGCAACCGCGGACGGACGAGTTTATCATCGGAATGGACAACGAGATCGCTCCGGAGACCCGACTTTCGGTGAACTTCGCCTATCGCAAGAAGACGAACCTGGTTGCCCTAGTGAACGTGGGAGCTCCCGCCGAAACCGCGTGGGATACGGTGCCGGCGAACGACCCCGGCCGCGACGGGATCGCGGGGACGAGCGACGACCAGCAGATCTCGGTGTTCAACCGCAAAGAAGGGTTCAGCGATCGGATGCTCGAGACGAACCCGGATGGGTTCGACGGGGACTTCAAGGGGCTCGAAGTCGTGCTGCAGAGACGCTTCGCGGATCGCTGGCAGTTCCTGGGCTCTTACTCCGTGAGCAAGAGTACCCTGGAACGGACATCCATCTCCAACAGCGAGTACGGTGGAGAAGAAGAGGGCGCGGGCGGCATCGGCTTCGGAAACGGCACAGGCGCCTATGTCAACCCGAACTCGGGAATCAACAATAACGGGGAGTCCGACTTCTACGATCGGACGCACACCATGCGGATGGTGGCGAGCTATCAGGTTCCCAAGATTGACATTAACATCGCGGGCACGTACAAGCACCAGACGGGAACGCCCTACGGACGGATCCTGACGTTAACGGAGGACGCCAACGGGAACGCCTTCAACCAGGGGAGCGTCAGCATCTTCGCCGAGCCCCGGGAAACGTTCCGATTCCCGTCTCTCAACAACGTCGACTTCCGGGCGAGCAAGTTCTTCGATGTCGGGCTGCATCGCCTCGAGTTCATCTTCGATGTGTTCAACCTGTTCAACAGCAACGTCGTCACGAACTTCAACGTGAACACAGGAGAAGACGTGTTCCAGCAGCCCTTGAACGTCTATGGGCCGCGCGTGTTCCGGCTCGGTGGACGCTGGACGTTCTGATCGGCTGATCGTTCCGGGAGGGGCCCTACGGGGCCCCTCCATTTCCCTCCGTCCGGTAGTCCGAGTGCCGTTGCGCGGATTCCAGGATTCGCGGTAAGTCCTTCGCCAGGAGGTACTGCTCGCCGATGAGCGCCCGCCGCCCTCCGTTTCCGCCGCGTCGAAGGATAGGAGAAATCATCTGTCTCGGGCCAATCGGGAGGGATGGGAGACGCTCGTACGCGCGCTCTAGAAGCTTTCTGGCGTCCTGAGTGGCTCGAAGGCACAGGTCGATTGAGCCAATAAGCGTCGGCGTTTGCAAGTGCTCGAGACAGGAAGGCCGAGAACGAAGGGAGTAGTCCTGAGGAGGAGGGGCGCGAGAGGCGGATTGTCGGTTTTGGAGATGCTCGAGAATCGTCCGCACGGGGCTGCTTCGAAGGGCATGAGATGTGAGTGCCGAAGCGCGAATAAAGGCGGTAAAAGGCAGCGGCGCGTTTGGCAGCACAGGACGGGCAGATCCCTCTTTGCTTGCAGCTCAGGGTGAGCAATTTTTTCGCACCACATGCTTCGCATTTTAGTCTGGCGAACCCGCTTCCTCGTTCCACAATCAAGGTAGCGGGCCACGCGGTATCGACGAAGCCCCTCCAATAAACCATGCGTTTTCTCGAAGCGCTGTTCCCACACCGCTTTGACGTCCTCGAATTGGGTTTCGAAGGAGTTGATAGAGAGGTGTGGCGCGCGGGATTGCGAGGCCGGTAAATCGCAGGAGGGCTTCGCCCTTCGGGGAGGTGCCAACACGAAGTCGCCCAGGCGCCCATGTGGCGTAAGGACGTAATCCGCGCTCGCGTACCTCCCGGGCGGTGCCAGCAATCTCACGAGCGCGACCACAGCATGATCCCTCAGTGATCGACTTTGTCGGCAAATTGCCCAACGGTTACGTCCTTCGAATAGCCGCTTCGGGCTTTGTCGCCGGGCCCGAGGGCTCTCGAGGCTCTGTTGGACGTCGACGAAGTACAGTCGCGAACTGGAGAAAGGACGACGCCAGCGAACCAAGGGGGGGCAACATGACTCAAGTCGCGATCGAGCAATCAGGGCTTGCGCACGAAGTCCGACGCCACGCGAAGGAAGGGGTACTGGACCGAACGCCTCGAGGCACTCGCGCCTTCCTGGAAGCCTGGCGCTGACGAAAACCTCCTAGCCCGGCGCGGAACAAGGATAGAGAGATAAAGGAGATGATGGGGATGAAGACTGGGTCTTCGCCCGGCAAGAATATACTCGGATTCATCCCTCTTTCTTCTCAATTCCCGATCTCCTTCTTCTCGTGAGCAGCTCAATTCCCCCGGCCAAGGACCTCGAAGCGTCGAGACAGCCGATTTCCTGCCGCATCGACGACGGTGACCTGATGCCAGCCGGGCTCCATGTCGAGCGCTTGCTGGTGAAACGTGCGGGTCGTGCCGAGATATCCGTCGTCCAGGTGCCAGTGTAGGATCGCGTCGGGATCGCGGTGCACGGCCTCGAAGACGGTCCGTCCCTTGTTGCCGGATAGCTCGAGCGGGATATAGAGACTCGTTCCCGAGTGCGGGTAGAGGAAATCGATGGGGCCACCGCCGTCACCCGCCACCATCGCCGTCCGGCAGTCCTTGCGATAGGGCGGCAGAGGCCGATAGTCCGCGTGATACCTCCGGAAATAGAACTCCTGATTCGGCGGAAGCACGAACCAGGATTGATGCGTCATGGCGCTCGGGGATTCGCATGCGCTGTCGACGCGGAAGCGGCCGCTGGGATCGAGATGGATCCGTCGATGGTAAGGGCTCTGCCGCTCGAAATGAGCTTCGGCGGGGGCCCACTGGCGCTCGGTCTCGCAGCCTCCTGAAGCGAGAAAACCATCGTTCTTGCAGACGTCGAGCTCTTTCATGAACCGGTAAGGCGGCATGAACCAGGCGTCGTTGTCGAGCCGGCCGAACACGTCGAAGAGTATGGGTGCGGCGGCGGTCGCGCCGGTGAGCCCGGGGCGGCCTTCACCGTTGGCGTTGCCGACCCACACGCCCACGGTATAACGGTTCGTGGTTCCGACGGCCCATCCATCGCGGAGCCCGAAGCTCGTTCCCGTCTTCCAGGCGATGGGCCGCGCGCTCGTGAAGCTTCTCCATTGGCCCTCGTCACCGGGGCGAGCCACTTCGACGAGTGCGTTGAGCGTCAACCACGCGGCGCCGGGTCCGATCTCCGCCACCTTGCCCGTGGCATCCTCCTCACCCTGCAGGAGTCTCAGCCTCCGTAGCTGCGGTCGCGATCGTTGCTGGCGTGCGATGTGGGCGAGGTTCGCGTACATGGAGGTGATGTCCCAGAGAGTCCCTTCCGCGCCTCCGAGGATGAGCGTCAGGCCGTAGCCCTCGGGCTCGCGCCACAGCGTCGTCATGCCGAAACCCTCGAGAAAATCGTAGAAGCGGTTCACGCCGTGATGTTTCAACATGTGCACGGCTGGGACGTTCAGGGATTGGGCGAGTGCGATCTCGGCGGGCACGGCGCCGCGGTACGAGCGGTCGAAGTTCTCGGGCATGTAGCCGGCGTATTGCACGGGAACGTCGGGAACGAGAGTCGTCGAGAGGATCTCGCTCGCCTGGATCATCGATGCGAAGAGAAACGGCTTGAGGATGCTGCCCGTGCTTCGTGGCCTGCGAATCACGTCCACGGCATAACCGCGATCCTCGTCGACCGACCATTCGGTGTTGCCCACGTAGGCCAGCACCTCGAAGCTCTGGTTGTCGACCACGAGAACGGCGACGTTGTCGATCCCCTGCGAGCCCAAACGTTCGCCCTGCCGTGAGACGACCTGCTGAACCGCATCCTGAAGCGAGGCCGAGAGAGTGGTCTCGAAACGGTGCTGAGGTGTCTCGCTGGACAGCGTGGCGAGAAGATGAGGCGCATTGCGAGGGAGAGCGTGCGGGCGTAGGGGAAGGGGCTCCCGGAGAGCGAGTGAGAGCTCCAGCGCGTCGATCCGGCCTGCTTCGTTCAACCGGGTGAGAAGCGCGTTTCTCTTCTTTTCGAGAGTCTCGCGATTCTTTCCCGGATGGACGAGCGTGGGAGCGTTCGGGAGGACCGCGAGTGTCGCGGCCTCCGCCCAGGAAAGCGAGCCCGGCGGTCGTCCGAAATAGCGCCAGGCCGCCGCCTCGAGCCCCACGACGTTGCCACCGAAGGGAGCGTGGCTCGCCCAGAGGGCCAGGATCTCGTCTTTGTCGTAGCCGAGCTCGAGACGAAGAGCGAGGATGGCCTCGACCAGCTTCTCCAAATACGTTCGGTCCCGATTGCTCCGTGCCAGTCGAATGACCTGCATCGTGAGGGTGCTGCCGCCGCTCACGACGTGACCCCGGGACAGGTTCAAGTGGACGGCGCGGGCGATGGCGAGCGGGTCAACGCCCGGGTGGGAAAAAAAGCGCTTGTCCTCGTACGTCGTGATGGCCCAGCGGAGCTTCTCGGGCACGGAAGCGATCGGCGGAAAGCGCCACTGGTCATCATCCGCGATCCTCGCTCCGAGGAGCAGACCGTCGCGATCGAGGAGAACCACGGAGGCCGGCTCCTCGAACAAGGTCTCGGGAAGGCATCGCCAGAACCCTGCGGCCGCGAGGCCGGCGAGTCCGGCCACGGCAAATCGCAGACGACGCTTCATCGCTCCGCCACGAGAACCCACTGACCCTTGGTGCGGGCGTTCTTGGAAGCATCGTACATCGCCTCGACCAGGACCCCCGGCAGGTAGAAGCGTCCGAGATAGGCCGCCGTCAGCCTCGTGGTGAATGTCTTCGACTCGCCGGAGTCGAGCCCGAAGTAGCGATAGACGCGGTCGTCACGAATGTCCTCGTAGTCGACCGAGGATTCGGCTCGGGCCTCGGGATCGACCAGACGCGTGTTGTGGATCTCCCAGCCCGAAGGCACGACCTCGGAGAGAGCAACGTTGTCGATCTTCGCCCCGGTGCCGTTTCTGACGGTAAGATGCGCGACGAAATCCTCTCCCTGGCCGAGGCGGCCCACGTCGACCGGGTCGCCGTTGGCATTCGTATATCGAACATCGACGCTGAGCCCGGACGCGATGGCGTCTTCTTCGCCGGCACGGGGAGTCCCGGTGACGAAGAGGCTGGCGAAAAGCCTCCGGCTCGAAGTGTTCTTGATGACGACGGGGCCTCCGCTTTCAGCGACGGCGTCGAGACCGGTGGTGTAAATAGGCGCCGACATCGTGACCGCCTGCGGCCCCGAAGTGCCTTCGGTGTACTCGAATGTGGGCAGGGTCGAGTCGACGCTTCCCGCGAACTTCGCCATCGCCAGGAGTCCGAACGACAGGGCGTGCGTGCTGTGCCAGCGGCCAGAGGACAGGTCGGCGGAGACGAGATCGACGAAATCCTTCGACTCCGCATCCCGCTTCAGGGCGATCATCGCGCCCAGGATCATGGCCTGGTCGCGCAAGCCGGAGGCGAATGTTCCATCCGGCTGGACGTCTTCGGGAACGAAACCACGGTCGCCTCGTACGATGTCGTTGGCGGCGTCCATCAGGCCAGAGAGCGCGTAGGCGGAAGCGAGCTGCCAGCGAGCCACCGACGACATTCCGGTACGCTCCCGCAGCCGGTTCATCGCGCCCAGCTCGGGCTGCCCCGCGAGCGCAAGCGTATAGAGACGATAGGCCTGGTCGAGTGTGGAGCTCTGTCTTTCGTCCGTCCAGGACTGTGCCGTCGACTTTTGAAAGCGGATCCAATCCGAGAGCATCTCCGCGGGAACGTGGTAACCGAGTTGATCCGCCTCGACCAGGAAATGTCCCACGTAGCTCGTGGACCATGAGTTCCTTGCGTCGGCGCCGTTTTCGCCCCAGAAGCCTCCCGGCCAGTAGACGAACCCCCCCGTGGGAACTTGAAAGCCGCGAAGCCTTCGGATCCCCGCTTCGATGTTGACGTCGATATCTTTCGTCCGCTCGGGCTCGAGCTTCAGCAGGTGCGTGAGAAAGAGCTGGGGGAAAACGGCGGAGACTGTCTGCTCGAGGCAGCCATGAGGGTAGCGCACGAGATAGTGGAGGTGTCTTTCGAGATCGAGGGGAGGCATGGAGGCGATCTCGAGCTTCGCCGAGTTCGTCCCGGGAAGACCGTGCGGCGTCAGATCCATTTCGAAGCTCTCCCCGGCCTCGAGGAGCTTCCGTTCGGTGCGCGTCGATGGGGGATTGGGGCTTCGGATCTCGAGGTTCACCTCGGCGTCGGCGCGATGACCGCCCCCCGAAGCCGAGAAACGAATCTTGCTGATGCCGAGATCGCCGCGCGCTCTCAGGCGCACGAAGCCGAGCTTCTCGTCGGGCTCGGAAAAGGCGACGTTCGTGGACGAGGCGCCATCCACCTCGAAATGGGTGTCGGGATGGACCTCGAGGCGAACGTCGCGGATCGAAGGATCCATGACGAAGAGAGAAACGGGTACGGAAAGCTCCTCGTCGGGACTGACGACTCGAGGCAGCGTCGGGAGCAGCATGAGAGGTTTGCGGACGAAGACCGATTTCTCGCCCGATCCGTAAGCCCCGTCCTTGCCCGCGACCACCATCACGCGCACCGAGCCGACGTACTGGGGAAGATCGAACCGATGCTCGTTTTTCTTCCCCCGAGCGAGCTCGAAGGGACCGAGAAAGGTGACAACGGGAGGAAATCGCCTTCGCTCGCGGTCCTCGTTTCGAATATCGCCGGCCATGTCGCCCCCCAGAGCCAGGAGCCGTTCGAGCTCCCCTCCATAGGCTCCCACGACGTCGTCGAAGAGATCCCACGTCATCACCCCCAGAGCCTCCTTCTTGTAGAACGCGTCGTGGAGGTTCGGGGTCTCGAAGTTCGTCAGGCCGAGAAGCCCTTCGTCCACGATAGCGACCGTGTAGGTCATCGGCCGCCCGCGAGCCTCGGACACGGCAATCTTGGCCGTCGTCTCGGGAGCCCACTCCACGGGCGCCTCGATTCGAGGCTCGAGAAAAGTCTCGGGATCGTTCACGACGAGAGGCGTGACTCCATATAGCCGTATGGGGCGATCGTTCTTCTTGCCGGAATGGGGTTGCAAGAGGGTGACGCTCACGTAAACGTTCGGGCTCATCGACTTGGTGACCGGTATCTCGATCGCGGGGCTCCGCCCGGAAAGCTCCATCCAGCGGCGCTCGAGCAGTCCCGTTCCGTTCTCGATCGTCACGAGCGCCCGGCCTTGGCTCGCTTCAGGAAGCTGGATTCTGGCGGTCTCACCGACGTCGTACTGCTTTTTGTCGGGAAAGAACGCGAGCGCGTTCGCCCCAGGGCCGGATTGCTCCATCGCCCGTCCCGCCCAGCCCGGCCAGTCGATGTAGAAGACCTGTCCGGCACAGTGTCCGCCCTGGCGGTCGCACGCTCGGAGCAAGTAGCGGCCCCATGCGGGATATTTGATCTGGAACATCCACATACCGGCGCCGTCGGTCGTCGAGGCCTGCCCTGAATCGACCACGCTCTGGTGCTCGGCGCTGGCAAACTGCGCGAGTGATTCGCCCGAGCCGTCCCACCACCATTTCCAGCCGATTTTGTAGATGGTGATGTCGATGTCTTCCATCGAAACCGGGTTGCCCTCGGCGTCGAGGCTCGCGATCTCGACGGTGTGGTCGACGTCCGTGAGGAGCATATTGCGGGTGGCGTCACCCTTGGGAAGCTTGATTCCGACGAAAGCCTCGTATGGCGAGAAGGGCAGGCTGGTCTGGCTGATGCTGAAGGCGCCGCCCGGCTCGAAGATACGCGACGAGAAGCTCGCGCGGAGCATGCCGGGGGAGTGTCCTTCCAGGTGCAGCTCGCTCGAAACGCTCGCGCGGCCTTCTCCGTCGAGGGCGCCTTCGAAGATGGTCTGAGGCTCACCGGTGAACTCTCGTGCCGGATCGTCGAAGACGAAATCGCCGTTCCGATCGAAACGCGTGCGGATCGCAGCGAGCCGGGCCTCGATCTTGGCGTCGAGGTTCGAGGCCTTGGCGCCGCTGAGCCATTGACCGAACAGGGTCCCGCGGATCGGCATGTCCGCCTTGCGCAGGACTTTCTTGCCGAAGTCCAACTCGACCTTGAGACGATTGGGCATCACCGTCTCGATCCTCACGGGAGTCGTGAAGATGTTTCCTCCGAGACGCGCGTTCGCCGTCCATCGGCCCGTCGGGGCATCCTCGTCGGTTCGGAGGCTGAACGTGTAGAACGCGCCCACGGGCGTGGCGTTGGTCCGGCTCTCGATGAGCTGACCCTTTGGGTTGTAGAGCTCCATCGTGACCGGATGGGCCTCCGGGATCGTGCCCGCCTCGTCTTCGAGAACGAAGGTGAGGTGGACGTCGTCCCCCGGCCTCCAGACACCCCGCTCGCCATAGATGTGCCCCTTGATGCCCGATGCGATCTTCTTGCCTCCGACGTCGAAGTGACTCACGGGAAGTGCGGTGCCATCGGAGAGCTTCAAGTAGCCCCGGTCCCCGTCCTTTTCGGCCATCAAGTAGAACGGTTTCGTCTCGGACTCGATCTCCGAGAAACCGTTCGAGTCCGTCGTGGCCGTCAGCAAGAGCTGGTCCTGGAAGCTCATGACCGAGAGCTTCGCGCCGCGAAGGGGCGCGGAGGACCGCAGGTCGGTGGCAACCACGAGAAACTTCCCATGCTGGTCGCGCTTGGCCAGAAGGCCGATATTGGAGGAAAGAAAGTTCCGCCCGTCGGTCACACCGTTGGCATACCGGTAGTAGGCGTCCATGCACGGATCGTCGCGGTCGCTCCATTGGGTTCCGTCATCGCTGACGCCGTAATAGTCTTCGTAGTAATCCCAGCTGCTAGCGCTCCGGTCGTCGAGGTCGTCCGCACTGAGCAGCGGCGGCTCGTCGCGGCTCGCCGGAGACGTCGTTTCGGGGCACGTGTACGTCGAGTCCGCCCTGTGAATGGAAAGCGTCAGTCGATAGATGCCTCCGGGACTCTCATTGAAGAGATCGGTGGCATCCAGACTGTAGCGGTTCCACTTGTTGGGCTCGGGAGACGACAGAGGGATCGTTCGGCGCCAGAGGTAGCGGCCCACCCGTCCCAGCTCGCGGCTGCCGTCGAGCGTGTTGGTTTGCAGAAACTGGCCGACGTTGTCTCCGAAGATGCGAAGGGCTGTCACGGTGACCGCTCGGACGCTCACCGCCTCGAAGGGGATGCTGAGAACCGGGTTGTCGGGGAGAATGACCCCCTTGCCGACGAAGCGGACCTGTGGCTTCCGGCTCGAGAAAGCGAGGTTGTGCGTGGAGCGTTCTTCGAGGCGCTCTCCGCCGGCGTTCCGAATACCGGGCTCGAGAGTGAGTACGACAGTGCCCGAGACGTACTGGTCGGGGTACACGCTCAGGATGTTTCCTTCGATGCGGGTGGTGTGGCTCGTCTGGTCGAGACGGACGAGCCCGGAGAGGTTCTGGCCCGCATCGAGGTTGTCGGAGAAGAAGACCTGGATCCGGGCTTGCTGGTCCTGAAACGTCTGGACCCGCGTTACTTTGAACTGGTCGCGAGCCGGGATCTCGACGTCGCTCGTGCCCGTGCTATCGACGTCGATAGAAGCCCCGTTCCACGAGACCGTCAGAGGCGTGGCGCTCGCTTGACGCGCGATACGGGTTACCTCGAAGTCGTGTCGTTTCCCGTCGGTGCTGTGCCGCCAGGTGACCGGAAGGCTCTCTCCGAGAAATCGCGCCTCGATCACTCGTTCAGCGCCGTCCGCCTCGGATACATCCGCGGTGAGAAGCACACCCGCCAAGGCCATCGCGTCGTCGTTCTCATCGGCCGTGAGGCCTTCGAGCTCGACCTCCATCTCTTGCTCGATAACCTGAAAGACGAACTCGTAAGGGCCCACAGAGTCAGGAACGTCCTCGAAAGCTTCCGGCCGCAGCGAGACCCGATAATAGCGACCCATTTCGAGGTCGCCCTCGGGCACGAAGGTGATCTCTCGCGGGCTCGCGAACGTGGCCGCGCCGCGGACGCCAGGGTCGATCTCCCATGCGGCGTGGGCGCTCGCGCCGACCTGCTCCTCTGAGACGACGTCTTGCGTGAACTCCACGCGGATGTGAGCTTTGCGCGAGACGAGCCCCGAGGTGTGGGCGCTCACGAAGCTGCTCCACAAGGGGTCGGGAGGGTCGAGCTTGGGGCGCTCGTTCTTCGAGCGGATGCAACCGGAGAGGGTCACGATGAGGGACAACACGCCGAGCACATACCGATTCATGTTCGTCCTCCTACTGCTCAATGCCGTGGCGGGACCCGTAATCGATCGGGCCGCCACGGCTCGGGCTGCTTGCGGCGCGGCAAGCGCGCCGGGCTCGCTCCGCTCGCGCAGGCTGGCCGTACTTTTTCATCAGCCTGCTTGAGGATCTCAATAAAATGTGTCGAGACTGTGGTTTCCAAATGGAGTTCCGAACAGTATACGGCATAGAATGGCCCGTCGGGAGGGGAGGTGCTCATGAAAAACTTGGCCTTCTTCTGGCTCGTAATTCTGCTCGTGTCAACGGCGCAAGCCCAAAGGCGCGACATGCAGATCGCTCTTCCCGATCCCATTCCCATGGGAACGACTCGGGGTGAGTCGGCGGCGCGGCTGGTCGTCAGAAACGCCACCATCGTCAGCGGTCGGGGATCGCCGCGTACCAACCGCGCCATGCCGCCCGAGGGTCCGGTCGACATCGTCATCGAGAACGGTCGGATCGTGAACATGATCCCGGTGGATCCGGTGAATGCTGCCGGCTACCGAGAAGGACAGCGCCAGTCTTCCGGAGATCGTGAGATCGATGCCAGCGGGATGTACGTCATCCCCGGGCTCGTGGACATGCACGTCCATTTGAGGCCGAACGGGGGAGAGCTCGGCGAGCGAGCGCTCGAGTATCAGTATCTTCTATATATGGGGCACGGCGTGACGACCCTCCGCGATGCCGGTACGGGCGCGGGGCTCGAGGAGATGACCGAGCAGCGCCGCCGCTCCGCGGCCAATGAGATCGTCGCCCCGCGTCTGATTCTCTGCCAGCGCTGGCCGCTTCCTCTGAGACAGTGGGACGTTGGGAATACGCCCGAGTCGGCCCGTGAGATGGTACGGCGTTTCCATGAGCTCGGCGCCGACTGCGTCAAGGTCTCCAAAAGCCCGGGCCATTACCCGGACGTGCTCCGCGCGATCGTCGAGGAGGGAGAGACGCTGGGCCTTCCCGTCATGGTGGATCTGAAGGTGTCGGAGACGGACGCGGTGACGGCGTCGCTTTCGGGCGTCCGGAGCATCGAGCATTGGTATGGCGTGCCCGACGCCGCGCTTCCGCACACGCAAAACTTTCCCGAGGATTACAACTACTGGGACGAGCTCGACCGCTTTCGCTGGGCGGGCGCTCTGTGGGTCGAAGCGGCGCAGTACGCCGAAGCACTGTCGGAGGTCATCGATACGATGATCGCCAACGGAACGAACTGGGATCCCACGATGGTCGTCTACGAGGCCAACCGGGATCTCGCGAGAGCGCGAACGTTCCCCTGGCTCGAGACCTTGGGACACCCGGCCGCGGTGCAAGGCCTCTGGCCAGACCCCTCCACCCACGGTGCCTACCACACTGAGTGGAAGACCTCCGACGAGGTGCGCTGGAAGGAGAATTTCGCGATCTGGATGCGCTACGTGAAGGAATTCCACGAAAAGGGTGGGCTCCTCACGGCGGGGAGCGACACGAGCCCCTGGGGGGGCGTCGCGCTAATCCGCGAGCTAGAGTTGCTGCAGGAAGCCGGCCTTCATCCGATCGACGTCATTCGCGTCGCGACGACCAACGCTTATCAGGCGCTCGGACTCGAGGAGCATTGCGGCATCCGGGTCGGTTGCGTGGCGGATCTCGTCGTGGTGAACGGAAACCCTATCGACAACCTCAAGGTGCTCTACGGCTTCGGCTATGGCTTCTACGGGATCGCGGATCCGAGTGAGCAATGGAAACAGGGCGGCGTGCGCTGGACGATCAAGGAAGGCGTCGTGTACGACGCCCCCGCGTTGCTGCGCGAAGCGCTCTGGTACGTACAGCAGGAAGCCAACCGGTCGACAACCGACAGCAATTGATGGGTCTCGTCATGCCAGTCTGTCGAGCGGTAGCCAGCGCGTCTGCCGCGAGATCGGCCCGCAAGCGCCGGGGCAGGCCGAGCCGTGGCGGCCGGACGATCACAGGTCCCGCCACGGCATTGAGCATATGAAAGCCGACCCAATGAAACAACGAAGCCACCATCACTTTACACTGCTACTCGCCGCGACGTTTTGGACGACCGCCGTCCCGGCGAGCCAGGATGAGGAGAAACCAGCCAAATGGGACGTCTCCAACCCGCCGGGAGGAATCGATTACGAGATTTCGATCGATACCGACGAGGGCACCTGGATGAACCTCGACGTGAGCCCGGACGGTCGGCTAATCGTCTTCGACCTGCTGGGCGATCTCTACGAGCTACCCATCGAAGGTGGCGAGGCGAAAGCGCTGACCGAGGGTCTCGCCTGGGACATGCAACCCCGGTTCAGTCCCGACGGGCAGGAAATCGCCTTCACGAGCGACCGGGGAGGCGGCGACAACATCTGGATCATGAACCGCGACGGCAGCTCGCCCCGCGCCGTCACCGAAGAAGACTTTCGTCTGCCGAACAACCCTGTATGGAGTCCGGAAGGAGAATTCATAGCCGCACGGAAGCATTTCACGTCGACCCGGTCGCTCGGGGCCGGGGAGATCTGGCTCTATCACCGGAAGGGCGGGGGAGCGGGTCTGCCGCTGAACGAGAAACCGAACGAACAGAAAGATCTCGGTGAGCCGGCCTTTTCTCCCGACGGGCGCTTCGTGTACTTCAGCCAGGACGTGACACCCGGCGGCGTCTTCGAGTACAGCAAAGATTCCAATAATCGCATCTATGCCATCCGTCGCATCGATCGGGAGACCGGAGACATCGACCCGGTGGTGGAGGGGTTCGGGGGCGCGTGCCGACCGACGCCGTCGCCCGATGGTCGCTGGCTCGCGTTCGTCAGGCGTGAGCGCTTCCAATCCAAGCTCTTCATCCACGATCTCCAAAGCGGCGAGACTCATCTGCTCTATTCCTCGCTCGACCGCGACATGCAGGAGATCTGGGCCGTCCATGGCGTTTATGCCAACTTCGCCTGGATTCCCGACAGCCGAGCGATCGTTTTCTGGGCGGGCGGAAAGATTCGCCGCGTCGATATCGGCACGGGCCGGGTCGACGAGATCCCGTTTCGCGTGCAGCAGAAGCACAAGATGAAGCGCGCCCTCCGATTCGAGAACGAGCCGGCACCCGAACGTTTCGAGACTCGAATGCTTCGTTGGGCGCAGGTCTCACCCCAAGGCGACTGCGTGGTGTTCCAGGCCCTCGGGCATCTCTACGTCAAACGTCTTCCCGACGGAGCGCCCGAGCGCCTCACCCGGCAGAGCGACCACTTCGAGTATTACCCGTCTTTTTCGAGGGACGGTTCTTCCCTGGCCTACGTCAGCTGGGACGACGAGGAGCTCGGTGCTGTTCGAATCGTCTCCGCCGATGGGGGAGAGGGGCGTAAGGTGACGGACGAGCCGGGTCATTACTTGGAGCCCGCGCTGTCTCCCGACGGTGCCTTCATCGTCTATCGGAAGGCCGAAGGAGATTATTTGCGCTCGCTCCTGTGGTCCAAAGACCCTGGCCTCTACGTGATCCCGGCCACAGGCGGTGAGCCGCGGCGGCTCCACAAGAGCGGAATCGCTCCGCACTTCGGCGCGAGAAACGACCGCGTGTACTTCACGGTTCAGGAAGACTGGAACAAGCGCTTTCTTCGGAGCATCCGCCTCGACGGAAGCGAGGAGCGCACCCACGTCGAGAGCGAGGTCGCCACCGAGTTTCGTGTATCTCCCGACGGGAGGCGGCTCGCCTTTGCCGAACGCTTCCAGGCTTTCTACGCGCCGTTCGTTCCCGCTTCGAAGCCCGTCAAGGTGGGACCCAAAGAGACCGCCATTCCGGTGACCCAGGTCTCGAGCGATGCCGGGGAGTATTTGCACTGGTCGGGCGACGGCCAGAGGCTTTACTGGAGCCTCGGGCCGATCTTGTTTCATCGGGATCTGGACGCCGAGGAATCGGACCAGGGAACGCCGCTGGGGTTCGGCGTCGAGTCCGATCGTCCGTCGGGCAGCGTGGCCTTCATCGGCGGCCGTCTCATCACGATGGAGGGGGACGAAGTCATCGAGCAAGGAACGGTGCTCGTGGAAGGCAACCGAATCGTCGGGGTCGGACCGGTCGGTTCGGTGAACGTGCCCGAGGGAGCCGTGCGGGTCGACGTGCGCGGGGCGACTCTCATGCCGGGTCTCATCGACGTCCATTGGCATGGCTCTCAGGGAACGGACGAGATCCAGCCCGAAGCCAACTGGCAAGACTACGCCTCACTGGCTTACGGCGTCACCACGGCCCACGACCCTTCGAATGACACCAGCACTTTTTTCGCTGCGGCAGAGATGGCCCGAGCGGGTCTCATCGTTGCCCCGCGCCTCTTCTCGACCGGGACGATCCTCTACGGTGCGGCGGGTGATTTTAGGGCGATAGTGGAGAGCGAAGAGGACGCTCGTGCTCATTTGGAGCGACTGAAGGCGGCGGGCGCGTTCAGCGTGAAGAGCTACAACCAGCCGCGTCGCGACCAGCGCCAGATGATCGTCAAAGCGGCGCGCGATCTCGGCATGCTCGTCGTGAACGAAGGCGGGGCGCTCTTCGAGCACAACCTGACGATGGTGGCCGACGGGCACACGGGAATCGAGCACTCGCTCTCACTCGGCGCGATCTACGACGACGTGGTCCAGTTCTGGTCGCAGACGGAAGTGGCGAACACGCCCACGCTGGTGGTGGCCTATGGCGGCATTTTCGGTGAGCGTTACTGGTACCAGCACACGAACGTGTGGGAGGACGAGCACCTTCTCACATTCGTCCCGCGAGAGATGATCGACGCGGCGTCGCGGCGTCGCGTCATGGCCCCCGAGGAAGAGTACAACCACATCAACACTGCCCGAATCGTGAAGAAGTTGCACGATGCCGGAGTCGGCATTCAGCTCGGCGCCCACGGCCAACGTGAGGGCCTGGGAGCTCACTGGGAGCTCTGGATGTTCGAGCAGGGCGGCATGACGCCTCACGAGGCGCTTCGCGTCGGTACGCTGGAAGGGGCCCGGTATCTGGGCATGGACCGGCATCTCGGCTCCCTGAAAGTCGGCAAGCTCGCCGACCTCGTCGTCCTGGAGAAGAACCCTCTCGAGAACCTGAAGAACAGCACCAGCGTGCGCTACGTGATGGTAAACGGCAGGCTCTACGAGGCGGCAACGCTCGACGAGATAGGAAACCATCCCCGCAAACGGCCGGAGTTCTGGTGGGAGCACAGAGGTTCGACGCTACCGTAGCGCCCGCGTGCGACGTCGCCCATCGGAGGCGGTCCCTGGATCGCTTTTTGTGACAAGGACGAGGAGAATGCCTATGAGAACAGCGAGCCCGTTCGCGATTATCCCTGCGCTTCTGGCCATCTGGACCACTTCGGATCTGCTGGCGACCCCTGCCCCGGGCGTTGCTCCTGTTCCTCCGGCGACTGCCCAGACGGAAGAAGAAAGCACCGCACCGTTCGAGCCACTCCGATGGCGACACATCGGGCCTCCGGGCAACCGGGCGATCGCGGTTGCCGGCGAGCCGGGCGATCCCAAAGTGATGTACGTCGGGGCCGCGAGCGGCGGGCTGTGGCGGACCCTGAACGGCCTCGCCTGGGAGCCCGTGTTCGACGAACAGAACGCGGCATCAATCGGCGCCGTTGCCGTGGCTCTGTCCGCGCCCAATGAGATCTGGGTTGGCACGGGCGAGACGTTCTACATACGCCCATTCACCTCACCGGGCGACGGTGTGTACAAGTCGACCGACCGGGGATCGACCTGGACTCACGTCGGCCTCGAAGAGACGGGCCGGGTTGCACGAGTCGTCGTACACTCCCTCGACCCCAACGTTGTCTATGTCTGTGCTCTGGGAGACGCTCATCGACCTCAGCGAGAGCGAGGCGTCTTCAAGACGACGGACGGGGGTGCTACTTGGAAACAGGTCCTCTTCGTCAACGAAGACACCGGTTGTTCGGACCTCAACGCGGATCCAGGTAACCCGCAAAAACTCTTCGCCGGCATGTGGCAAGTGGATATCAAGCCCTGGAATCTCAGCAGCGGAGGCCCGGGGAGCGGCGTCTATCTCACTCGCGACGGCGGGGAGACGTGGAACAAGCTCGCGGGCGGGCTACCAACGCACGACGTTGGCAAGACCTCCGTGGACGTCGCCCGTTCCAACCCCAACCGGGTCTACGCCCTGATCGAGGATGTCGACCCGAGTCTCTATCGATCGGACGACGGAGGCAAAACCTGGACACTCGTCAACAACAGCCATCACATGCTCGAACGACCCGGGTACTATACGCGGCTTCGCGTGGCGCCCGACGATGCCGATCGAGTCTATTTTCAATCGGTGGCCTGGTCGATGAGTCGCGACGCGGGAGAGACCGTCGAGCGTCCAAGCCCTCGAGCGGGCGGCGACATTCACGACATGTGGATCGACCCGCTCATCCCGGAACGCCTGTTGATCGCGGACGACCAAGGGCTCTCCTTCTCCTGGGACAAGGGTGGGAGCTGGGAGCGGGTCAATCTACCCATCGCTCAGATGTATCACATCGATACCGACACGCGCGTTCCTTATTACGTGTATAGCAATCGGCAGGACGGTCCATCCTTCATGGCACCGAGCAACACGCGCATGGGAGGGTTCTTCGGGACGGGCGGCCATACCGAAGGCGATTGGAGAAACTACGGCGGCTGCGAGTCGGGTCACGGAACGGTCGACAAGGTGACGAACCGGTACGCCTGGTCGGGCTGCTACGACGGCGGCTTGAACGTCATCGATCTCGAAAGAATGCAACCCCGCGACGTGGAGGTCTGGCCCGAGTCGGCCATTGGATGGGCTCCCAAGGACATCAAGGAGCGTTTCCACTGGTCTTTTCCCATCGCCATCTCACCACATGACAACCGCAAGGTCTACGTCGGGAGCCAGCGCGTGCACGTGACGACCGACATGGGCAACCGCTTCGACGTCATCAGCCCCGACCTCACACGAGCCCAGGAGTCGCACATGCAAGACTCCGGCGGCGTCAGCACCGACAACCTTCAGACTTTCGACGGCGCGGTCCTCTACACCATCGAGGAATCACCGGTGGAGGCGGGAGTCATCTGGACCGGAAGCAACGACGGCCTGGTTCAGGTTACGCGAGACGGCGGCGGCAGCTGGTCGAACGTGACACCGAACATGTCGGGCATTCCCGAATGGGCCTGGATCAAAGAGATCCACCCCTCACGCCACGCGGGAGGCAAGGCTTACGTCGCCGTTGACGACCATCTTCAGGGCAACACCGCCGCTTACCTATTTCGAACGACTGACTACGGAAGCAGTTGGACGCGAATCGACGCTGGAATCCCGAAGAGCGTTTTCAGCTACGTGCACACCATCCACGAGGACCCCGTTCGGCCCGGCCTGCTCTATGCGGGAACGGAGAACCAGGTCTGGGTCTCGTTCGACGATGGTGAGACCTGGTCTTCTCTGAGGTCGAACATGCCACCGGCTCCCGCCTACGGTCTCCAGGTTCAAGAGCATTTCAACGATCTCGTGCTCGCAACCTATGGACGGGGGATCTGGATCCTGGATGACGTGACGCCGCTCCAGCAGCTAACCGATGAAGTACGCTCATCGGACGTCCACCTCTTCGAGCCCCGAGCCACTTACCGTTTCCACAACGTCGAGCCGCGCGCCGCGGCGCCCGGAAGCGAGCTGCGGGGCGCGAATCCACCTTACGGGGCCGCAATCAATTACTGGCTGGGCTCCGAGCCCGAAGGGTCGGTCGGAATCGAGATTCTGGACGATTCGGGGACCCTCGTGAGGAAGCTCGAGGGCTCCAAGAAGGTCGGCGTCAATCGCGTCTGGTGGGATCTTCGCCACGAGGACCGGAAGGACCCGGTCCTGCGCACCGTACCTCCCGGCAAGGAATGGGTCGAGGTCGACGAAAAGGACGGACGAGAACCTATCACCTGGGGAAGCGGATTCGAGAACGGACCCAAAGCCGTTCCCGGCACCTTCACTGTCCGCCTGACGGTCGGCGACGTGCAGCAGAGCCGGCAGCTCGAGGTGCGGAAAGATCCCCACTCCGAGGGAACGCTCGCCGATATCCGAGAACAGGTCACTCTATCCCTGAGGATGCAGGAGGAGTTCAACCATCTCGTCGAGGCGGTCGACAAGATGGAGTGGATCCGAAAGCAGAACGAGGTTCTCATGCGTTCGCTCGAGGGGAGCGACGTGGCCGACGCGCTCGGCCCTCGGGTCGACGTGATCACCGAGGGCCTCATCGGCATCGAGAGCCGTTTCATCGATGTCCAGCTTACCGGCGGGCGGGAAGACTCCTTCCGCAGTCCCATGAGGCTCTACGGGCGGTACATCGAGCTCATGCGGGAGCTCGACGGCACGGCGGACTACCCTCCAACGGTCCAGCAGCGGCAGGTGGCCGATGCGCTTAGAGACCGGCTGCAGGAGGCGATCGACGCGATGAATCAGTTCCTCGAGACCGATCTGGAGCAGCTAAGAGAGCTCGTCCGCCAGCAAAACCTGGACGTCACCATCCGGTAGGCTACGTGCCCAGAGATTTCTCCAGCGCTTTCGCTTCGGCGAGAGCTTGCTCGATGTGGTCCTCGAGACGGTTGCGCTCGCGGATGAGGTGCACGAGGGTGAACCGGTAGAGATCGCTATCGCGAGCCAGTCTGTCGATCGTCTCGAGGTCGTGCAGTCCCGGTAGAGTTGGGATCTCCAGTGCGGGGTCTTGATGGTAGGGCCCGCTTTCTTCGTAGGTGAGTCGCAGCACGGGGCGCAGGATACGGACCATGCCGCGGGCGATGTCGTCCGCCGACTCCGTCGTCGAGAGGCCGCTCAGCCTTTCGTCGAGAGAGCGGGCGGTCGCGTCGAGCGTCGTCGCCCGCTCGATCGCTCGTGACAGATCGAGATGAGACCCCGTCTCTTCCTGCTGCTCTTCGAGCCGTCGTTTGAGCTCGCTGGTCGCTGCCGCCAGTCGGATTGGGGGAATCGGCTGGGTCAGGAGTCGATGGAGTGCCGCGATGTATAGCTTCGTATCGCCGGCGAGGATGTCGAAGTCGATCTTGTCGAACGTGTCTTCCGTCGTGTGCCAGAACCAGTAGCGCCCGCCGGGATCGACGCGGCTGTGGTTGAACTGAAGAAGAGGTAGCCCGATCCCGTAGAAGCCCTCATCCGAGTCCCGGCCCGGGCGGCGTGAATCCGCCTCGATTCCGGCGACGTCCTTGAAGACGGCGCGGGCCAACTCGTCCATCGACGCAGTGTTGCTCGAGCGGTACACCGTCGCTCCGATCTGGCCGACGCCGTCGATGTTCATGTACGCGAGCGCGTTCTCCCGCAAATCCATCCAGGCATGGTCGACGTACCAAGCCGATCCTGCATAGCGACCATTGGAGTGGGCCGGCCACCAGGCAATCTTGAGGCCCCTTTCGAGCTCACTACGGTGGCGATGGAAGATGCGTGCCATCTCGACCATCGCGGCGTTCGACGCCCCTTCGTCGACCGCGGCGTAGTGCCAGCCGTCGATATGTCCGCCCACGAGAACGAATCCGTCGGGATCCTTCTCGCTTGCGACCGTGGCCACCGGAAGTCGCAGCGTTTTGAAGCCGGTGCCGACCTCGGTGTCGAGGGTAACGGTGACCGTACCCGATGCTGAGGCTTCTCTCAGCGCTTCTCCGTCGGACTGGTTGACGTTCACACTCGGGATCTTCGGGAGCTCCTGGTAGTTCCGGTGTGTGGGCGTTCCCCATATCGGACTTACGGTGAGCTCCTGGATCAGCTCGGAGTACGACATGAAGATGGCGCCGACAGCGCCGGCGTCCTGGGCGTGCTTGACGCCCCACGGCAGGGGCAGGTCGTTGACGAGGACGACCTTGCCCTCCACGTCGACACTCGCATAATCCTCTTCGGCTCCCTCGCCGACAAAGACGAGCTCGCCCCGGACGCCTCCTGGTGGAGTCGGTGCCGCGAGCGCCTGGGTTCGGCATGTGGGCTCGCGCGGCTCAGCGCCTTCGACGCGAAGGCGGCACTCACCCGGGTCGCTCACGTAGGCGGGAAACTCATGCACTTCGACAGCGATTCCTTCGCTTCTCAACGTTCTGACGACGTAGTCCACGGCGGCAAGCTCGCCGGGGCTTCCTCCGTCCCGCCGGTGCTGGACGATCTCCCGCGCATGTTGCTCGATGGCGTTCTTGTCGACCTCGCTCAGTACAACCCGCTCCTCGGCAGATCGCCCGAACCGCGGGACGAGAACGGATACGAGAACCGTGAGAACAACACCGACCCAAGCACGCATGTTTTCCTCCCGAGGCTAACAAACCAATGGGTTACCGACACAAACCATGTGACTGCGTCCGAGTTCCGCATCAATCGTCTGGCCGGCCGACCGAGCTTAAACGAGGCGCTCGAGCCATGTCCACCTTCTACGGGTGGATCGGCGGCCGTCTGGAACGAGTCGAAAAGATGGTCATTGATCTCGGAGTCTCGCAGATCCCGTGCGCGCTGCATAACATTGCCGCTCATCGGCGAGCGGCCCCAACGAACCACGCACTAAGAACATTCTAAGATGTACGGGCACCGTCCGCCGCTGCACCGGCGGGTCAGGCGATCCCGCTGATGTGGCATAGCACTGCTATCGGCATTTGTTGTACTCAAGGGTGTCCTTTCTCAACTCAACGATCACAGCGAGACATTCAACCCTCTTCTTCTGAAGCGACGGAACCTCAATTGCGCGAACGGCTGCTTCCCGTTGGGTGAATGCGTGGGTAAGGTCATCGCAATTACCCGCAAGACTGAAAAGCCCACATGCGAAGTCTATGTCGTCAATTGTTCGAAGAACTCTCTCTGCATTCTTGTTGAGCGCGTCCCCCAGAGCAAACTCAAGCTCGTTGGCCGCCCCTGCATCACTCGCGGTCAGGAGCCGGTTGGCTACTTCGAGCCACGGCAGGCTCGCATATGCAATTCGATCCAAGAACGGTGTCCACTGGGCGTGATCATTGTAAAGCGCAAGGAGAGTTTGCTTTGGCCCGTTTTCGTCGATTTGGCTATGAAGCTCCTCCGCCGTCGGCAACTGCCCGTTACGCATTGCTATTGTCGCAACAAGCAAGAGTGATGACACCATTGCTGAATCGCCTAAACGCCCGGATTGAGCAGCGAGGCCAGTCCCACCACGCCAGCACTGCCTGGACCGAAGCTCACTTCGTTTCATGCTGCACGGCCCTCACCAGATTGAGAAACGCCTCGGCTGCTCCAATTGCTGGTTAGAAGGCCCCTGAAGTTAGGGACAGTTACGAAAGCGCCAGAGCCCATTTTCATCTCGCTCCACTGTCAATGCAATAGATCGACAGCAACTGAAGACAGGCACGATGCCAAACTGCATCCCGAGAAACTCCCAATCTCCATTCGTAGCGCCAAACGTCACGGCGGAGACGTTCTGGACCGAACCTTCAGTGCGGACGGTCTCCCATATGGCTGTGATTTCTGCGCACAGTGCGTGGAGCGTAAATTCTTCGACCGCCGTGCGGTAGTCAATCGACAAGCACTCACCCGACGCGTAGCGGGTTTATTACGCCAAATGTTTGGCCTGATGGCAACCTTATCGGTGGTTCGTCCGGCGAAAGCGCACAACCGTGTTCGGCGCATTCTTTCAGCCCTATGTAGTACTTTCCGGCAACGAAAAAGAGGGCAGCACCCAGAAGAAGCAATGCCAGTAGGACCAGCCGCTTTTTCCCGGACGATCGGACGATGGGCTGAGTATTGTCGACTTTCTCGGACATCCGATATCACGCCGCCCTGTTCCCCAACGTTGTCGCTCCTTTCGAGCTGGGCGGAAAGAGCCTTCTAACTTAAGATAAGGCGAGATTCCGTTGCCGATCTCGGCGCACGGCTGCGGGCTCTCGTATCTACTCGGGCTCGCTTCCATCGGGCTTTCGTATCGCGTCGTCCACGAAGATGGGCCCGAGCCGTCGTCAGCGTGGTCGGGGTCCTCGTTCGTGTGGCCGACTCGTGGTTAGCGTTCTTTCATCCCGGGGGCACGCAGCATCGTCAACGATCACCGCGGGATCCTCCAGACCGAGAGCGAAGAAGGGAAGGGACCACCGCACGAATCGTTCTGCCACTCGAGGACGCTCGAACGAGCAGCGCCGGACAGGCAAGCGCCGAGCACTGAGAATTCCCGAGAGGCTCGTATCCCGCAAGTCGGGTCGAATGACGTTCACGAATGATGCTGAGGCGACATGCCTCGATGCCACTCCTCGTTCGTCGTTTTGTGATAAGTCTCCTGAAAACTCCACAAAGGGAGGTTCGACTCATGCAGCGCACACCCGTCAACCCATGGGACTGGTCCCTACAGTACGGCTTCAACCAGGCTGAGGTCGTCGAAGGCGCGAAGCGCTTCCTGATTTGCTCCGGTCAGACCGCGATCGACGGTGAAGGCAAGTCACAGCACAAAGGTGATTTGAAAGCTCAAGTGAGCCTTGCGCTCGATAACCTCGAGGCCGTCTTGAAAGGGCGGGGATGAGCCGGTCCAATATCGTGCGCCTCAACGTCTACACGACGGACGTCGATCAGATTCTTGCCCATTGGGACGCACTCGTCCGCCGTCTGGAGTCAGCCGGGGTGAAACCCGCCATGACGTTGCTCGGTATCAACCGCCTCGCCTTTCCCGAGCTGATGGTGGAGATGGAAGCCACGGCGGCCGACTGACCCGACACGCATCGTGCGTCGCTATCGACCCATCCCCGTCGAGGACACGGCCTGCACTTCGGGCTCGAGCTGAGTCATCGCGTCTCTCAGGAATTGGATCTGGGCGCGCTGATCTTCCGTCGGCGCGCCGGTCCAGCCGATGATCTGCTGATAAAGATTCTGGATGCGCCGCCGCAGCTCGCGAACGAGCTTTCGCGTCTTGTCGACGTCTTCGGCTTCCTGCGATTCCAATTGCTTCATCCAGCCGTTCACCGTGCGGTAGTCGTCTCCTAGCCCGAGGAGTGTTCGCGTCCAGGAGTGTCTTTCCGCGCGCGCGACAGCGATCCGCGGGTCTTCGTCCACACGAAACCGCCGCTCGTAAGTGCGGTCCGCGGCCGTCAGGCGGACGCTGTATTCGCCAGGCACGACCCAGGGACCCTCTGGCCCCTTCGGCATCTCGCCGAAGTCATCGGGCTCCTCGCCCAGCGGGTCGGGTAACTTGTCGTGGCGCAGGTTCCAGACGATCCGGTTGATGCCGGGGCTCCTCTCGGGCTCGAGGCTGCGTACTTCGTTGCCATGGGCGTCGACGACGGCGAGGGCAATCGCGTCTGCTGGGAGCTCGCGGCCCAGGTAGTAATCGATGATGGCTCCGGCCGGCGGGTTCTCTCCTTTGAAGACCATGTCTCCCGCCTCCGCCTTCTCGCGCACGTAGCGGGTCATCTCCGCGGGCTCGATGGTGAATAGGTGGGCCTCTGAAGCCAGGACCTCGGAATTCATTTCCTGGAGCGCATTGACATTATCGAGAATCCAGATGCCACGGCCATGGGTGCCGAGAACGAGATCGTTGTCTCGCGGGTGCACCACCAGATCGTTGTGAGCCAGGGTGGGCAGGTTGTTCTCGAGCTCTACCCAATGGAGTCCTCCACCGATCGTAAGGTAGAGTCCGATTTCCGCCCCGACGTAGAGCAAGTTCGGATTTCGCGGGTCCTCTCGCAGGGTGCGAAGGACTCGCTCCGCGGGTAGGTCACCGACGATCGAGCTCCAGCTCCTCCCCGCGTCGGTGGATTTGTAGAGGAAGTTACGGTAGTCGTCATTTCGGTAGTTGTTGACCACCACATAAACCGTATCCTCGTCGAAGCGCGAAGGCTCGATGCCCGAGATCCAGGCGCTCGCGGGAGCACCGGGCAGACGATCCCCGACCTGCTCCCAGCTCAGACCGCCATCCTGAGAGCGTGCCAGGTTACCGTCATCCGTCCCCACGTAGAGGAGACCTTCTCGCAACGGGGACTCGGCGATGGCCGTGGTCGTGGGATAGAACGGGATGCCGTCATCGAGGGACGGAGTTCGTTCGGTCGGAGTCTGGCCCATGATGGAAAGCTCGCTGCGGACGACGCCGGTCGTGAGATTCCCGAGGGACACCCAGGACTGGCCCTGGTTCGTCGTCTTCCAGAGCTCGTTCGTTCCCGCGTAAACCGTCGAGGGATTGTGGGGTGAGACAAGGAACGGACCGTCCCAGTTGGCGGGAGTCAACTCCTCGCCGAGAAACGGAAAATCCTCGCCCGTTCCCCAAACGTCCCAATTCCGACGCGACTCGATCCACCCGGTGGTATTTCCCGGGCGAATCTGCTGCTTCTCGTTGTTGCGCAGGTCGACCCGGGTGAGCCCCAGATACTGGGACTCGGCGAAGACCGTGTGGGGCTCGGACGGGTCGACCTCATTGAGAAATCCGTCGCCCCCGCCGATGCGAATCCAGTCCTCGTTCAGGATTCCCTCGGAGCGGTAGGTTGCGCTCGGGCCTCTCCAGCTCCCGTTGTCCTGGAGACCGCCGTAGACGTTGAAAGGCCTTTGCATGTCTACACGCACGCGGTAGTACTGGCTGACGGGAAGCGACGCGACGAAGAGCCACGTGGCGCCCCGGTCGTACGAGATGGCGAGGGCGCCGTCGCTGGCCTTGATGAGATGCCGCGAGTCGCGCGGGTTTACCCAAACGTAGCGATCGTCGGAGTGCACCGACTGCTTCGGCACGGTGAATGTCTTTCCGCCGTCGTCGGAAAAGCTGAAGGCGTTCTCCATGTAGATACGCCGGTCGTCGCTGGGATCCACCAGGATCTGGCTGGCGTACATGGGTCGCGGGTTCCAGTCGCTCATGTGCACGAAGCTCTCGCCGCGGTCCTCGGACCGGTAGATTCCGGCGAGCCGCTCTTCGTAGGACGTCGAGGCCGTGTATCGCAATCCCTGCTCGATGCAGACGTAGACGATGCGCGGGTCTTTCCGGTAAACGGAGATTCCGATCCGGCCGTAGTCGCCGTCCGGGAGCCCGTTTCGCAGCTCCTTCCAGCTCGCGCCCCCATCCGTCGATTTGTAGAGTCCGCTTCCCGGGCCACCGCCGTGGAAACCGAATGGCTTTCGCTGCCGCTGGTAGGCGGCGGCATAGAGCGTGTCCGGGTCTTCGGGATCCATGGCAACGTCGACGACGCCCGTCATGTCGTCGATGTGAAGGACCTTGCTCCAGCTGAGCCCGCCGTCCTCGGATTTGTACAACCCGCGCTCCTCGTTGTTCCCCCACAGGTGCCCCATCGCTGCGACGTAGACGACGTCTTCATCCGTCGGGTGCAGGACGATCCGCCCGATGTGGCGCGAATCGCGAAGGCCCAGGTTGGTCCAGCTCTCGCCCGCATCGGTCGACTTGTAGACGCCGTCGCCCCACGACGAGCTCTGACGGTTCGCCCGCTCCCCCGTGCCTATCCAGACGATGTTGGGGTTCGCCTGGTGCACTGCGATGTCGCCCACCGAATGCGTGCCCTCGTTCTCGAAGACTGGCTCGAACGTGACTCCGTTGTTGCTCGTCTTGAAGACGCCACCGGTGGCCGAGGCGGCATAGAAAACATACGGGTCGTCCTCCACGACGGCGATGTCGACGAAGCGCCCGCTCATGTTGGCGGGTCCTATGTTCCGGAAGCTGAGCCCTGACAGCGTTGCCGATGTGAGCTCCGGTTGAGCGGAGGCAAGCTGCGTCACGGCGATTACTGTCGCGATCGAAGACGAGACACGTGGCCACATGGTATCCACCCTCTTGGCCGATGATGTTATGGGCGATGCTCGAGGTAAGCAAGCTCTCGCGCGCTCCCTCATGACGTCAATGTCCCGGCCATGAGCGCCCTCTGGACGGCCTCGAGCTCCCGTTCCTCGATTCCGAACGTGTTCTCGCTGCGAGGAAACTCATGCTGTGTCACTTCGCGAACGTAGTCCTTCAGGCCGTCCAGAATGAGACGTCCCGCATCGGCGTAGACCTTGGCCATGCGAGGGGCGAAGTCTGGATAGAGCCCGAACAGGTCATGGAAAATCAACAACTGTCCGTGGGCATGGGCGCCGCTTCCCAGGCCGATGATGGGGACGGAAGCGCGCTCCGTCACCAGCTGGCAAATCCGGTCCGGCACGAGCTCCATGAGAATCGCGAACGCTCCCGCCTTTTCGACGATCTCGGCATCCTCCACGATGCGAAGCGCCCCCTGCGCGGTCTTGCCCTGCAACCGGAAACCGCCGAGCGCCGACGCGCTCTGAGGGGTCAAACCCAGGTGGGCCATGACCGGGATGCCGGCCCGTTCGATCGACTGGATCCTGTCCGCCATCTCGCGCCCGCCCTCGAGCTTCACCGCGTCCGCTCCCGTCTCGGCGATAAGGCGTCCCGCGCTCTCGATCGCTTTCTCGTTCGAAGGCTGATAGCTCATATAGGGCATGTCGATCACGAGCCAGGAGGTGGGAGAACCGCGGTGAACGGCGGCGCCGTGACGGATCATGTCTTCCATCGTCACCGGAAGCGTGCTGGGATAGCCGAGCATCGTCATGCCCAGACTATCGCCGACCAGTACCATGTCGACACCCGCCTCTTCGACGAGATGGGCCATCGAATAGTCGTAACAGGTGATCATGGTGAGCGGCGTTCCCGCAGCCATCTTCTTTCTCAATGCCGGTAGCGTGACCTTTTTGCGGTTCGTCATGGTTTTTCTTCTCCTTCGGGGTCGATGAGCCGAAGCTCGCGCCGGCGCTCGCTTTGCCAACTGGCTACTCGCTCGGCGCTAATCCGCCTGAAGTTCAGCAAGGCCCACTCGAGGCAGTCGATGAGGTCCTCCGCCGCTTCGAGGCCGATGCCGAGACGCACCAATCGATCCACGCCCATGTCTCGCAGCTCCTTCTCCGGGGTGAAGTACTCGGACACCGAGCGGTGGTGGTTGACCTTGGTGACGAGACCATCGAAGCTCGTTGCGTAACGCGGAACCCGAGTCATCGCCAGGACGTCGCAGAAATGGCGCGTCCAGTTCTCGTCCGCGTTCTGCAGGCGAAAGCTGAGCAGCGAGCCGGGGAGGCGGTAGTCTCGTCGCACCACGGCCCGATCGCGGTGGTTGGCAAGCGAAGGGTGGTGAACTTCCAAAACCAGCGGGTGCCGCTCGAGAAAGGTGGCCACCTCCGTCGCCGTTTCGCAGCGTCGTTCGAAACGCCCTCGCGCCTCGTCGAGTCCGCTATCGATGTCTTCAGCACGACGCCAGTCCAGGATGCCCCCTCTCATGGCCTGAAGGTCCATCACGTCGTTCATCTCTCGAGCTCGATGGGAGGCGATGTATCCCCATAGATTGCGATCTCGGCCATCGAGGGCCTTGGTTCCGCTGGCCACCACGAAATCGACGCCCCAATCCAGCAAGGGCTTCCTCGTCGCCCAAGGCGTCGCAATCGTATTGTCGACGATGAGACGCAGCCCCGGGTTGCGGCTTCGCGCGCGTGCGATCCGCTCGACCAGCCCGGGAACATCGACAGCCCGCATCAGAGGGTTCGAATAGGTCTCGACGAAGACGATACGGGTCTTGTCGGTGAGCGTGCGCTCGAGCTCGGGAAGAGAGGCGTCTTCGACCAGCTTCACCTGGCCTCCCTGCCGCTCCGCGAGGCGTTTCAGGTAGGTTTTCGTCTTGTTGTAACTGCCGCGGGCGACGACGGCTTCGGTGCCCGGCTCGAAGAGTACGTCGGTCACTAGCGCGCAAGCCTGCATACCGGATTCGGTGAGCACGACCGAGGTCGCGTTCTCGAGACTCTTCACTCGCCCGATGAGACGTCGAGAGCTCTCCGAGCCGTAGCGAGCATAGAGGGGCGGCAAGTCGGACCAGCACGCCTCGCCAAGAAAGCTCCGGCGCGCCTTTTCCTCCTGCCAGTCGACCATCGCCTGAGAGCCGAGGAGGTCGGTCGGGACGCTCTCGCCGTCGGGGTGGAGGAACGCACAACGATGACGCCGAATGCGCGCGTCCACCGCTTCATGAAGTTTCCGGGTTGCGGCAGTCATCATCTCGCGTTCGGGCATTCCGCCAATGGGGCGTTCCACGGCAACGGGTCGATGGCGATGGACACGGTCAGAAGTCTTCACAGTACCTCCCAAAATCAAAAAAGCCCCGACACCCTTCAGGGTGCGGGGCTCCGATCCTATCGGTGTCCTAGGGAGACGGGCCCCACCTCCGCATGATGCAAGTCCACATGCGGGTCGTCAGGTGAGGCGTCGCTTCGGAGCGCGCGGGGAAGGTGTCGAGGCCGAGCATGCGAGGGCGTAGTATAGGCCAGGAGCTCTGGAGCCGCCAAGCGTTTCTTTTCGACAGAACTTCCTCGTATTCCTGCATCTCGCGTTCTACGTTGTGGACGCAGCTCTTCCGGTCGTTCAACAGAACCAAGTCGCTCTGTGCCATCCTGGGATTCTGCGTGGGTACCTTTGGGCATAGATATCTCACTCGCGGCCGAGGGGACCGCGTCGTGTGGGACGTGCGTTAGCCGGGGAGACTTCACAGCCCGTGCAAGAGCGATAGACGCCATCTGTTCCTTTGGAAAACACCCCACGGTGACTGACCGGCGTCAAATCGAGGTACCGACCCGAACCAATTGCTAAAATGGGGAATAGGACCGATGCGAGAAAGGACGCCCCTTGATCGAGATCAAGATTGAGGTTCCTGAGGGCGCGCTCGCCTCCCTCAACGAGTCTCCTGAGAGCTTCCCCCGCGAGCTTCGCCTCGCTGCCGCTGTCAAGTGGTACGAATTGCGGCGCTTGTCCCAGGCCAGGGCTGCCGAGATCGCGGGTCTGTCCCGAAGTGAGTTTCTCGAAGCGCTAGGGCGGCTCCAGGTTTCTCCGTTTCAGTACACCGCCGACGAGCTCATCCAAGAAGCGCTCGGGTGAGTGAAGTCCTGGTCGTCAACCCATCGCCCCTGATTGGCAAGAGCGTTCAACCCCCTGTTCTCGAAGGCCGGTCGAATTGACGGGTCCTTGGGCGCGGTTTAGGCTCCCTCCATCATGAGGAACTCCATCCTTTCGCTCATCGTCATTGCTTCGCTCGATTCACCGGCACTGGCGCAAACCCGTGCTCGCGATCTCGGGGTGCCATTCGAAGGCTCCCCGGGCGAGCTCAACGCCATCACCGACGTCTCGGGCGTGGAGGTGGGGCACACTACACTCGTTGCCGGCGAAGACGTTCGCACCGGGGTCACCGTGGTTCTCCCCGAAGGACGTGGTGGGAAGAACCAGGTCTTCGCCGGCTGGTTCACGCTCAACGCCGACGGGGAGATGACCGGCACGACATGGATCGAGGAGTCAGGCATTCTGGAAGGCCCGGTCGCGATCACCAATACGCACAGCGTCGGGACGGTGCATCAGGCCGTCATCGAGTGGTCGGTAGCTCACGTCGAGGGAGTGACCTGGAGTCTCCCCGTGGTCGCCGAGACCTGGGACGGAGGCCTCAACGATATCAACGGATTTCACGTGAAGCGCGAGCACGTCTTCGCCGCCATCGAAGGCGCGCGATCCGGCCCGGTCAGCGAAGGGAACGTCGGGGGCGGAACCGGCATGCGAGCCTACGAGTTCAAGGGTGGCATCGGGACCGCATCGCGCATCGTGAGCTCGGCGCACGGTCCCTTCACCGTCGGAGTTCTCGTCCAGGCGAACTACGGGCTTCGCTCGCAGCTACGCATTGCCGGCGCTCCCGTTGGCCGCGAGATTACGGACCTCATGCCCGAAGCAAACGCTGGATCGTCTGGGAACGAGGACGGTTCGATCATCGTCGTGATCGCGACCGACGCGCCCGTACTCCCGCACCAGCTCAAACGCATCGCCAAGCGGGCTGGCCTCGGGCTCGGACGCAACGGGAGCATCGCCTCGAACGGTTCGGGTGATATCTTCATCGCGTTCTCGACGGCGCACAAGGACGTCGGCACCGAGCAGGGAGGGCTTCACGAGGTCGAGATGCTGGGGAACTCGGAGCTCTCCCCCCTGTTCGCGGCCACCGTGGAGGCGACCGAGGAAGCCATCGTTAACGCGATGGTCGCTGCCGAGACCATGACGGGAGTCGGTGGCAACAAAGTCTACGCCATCCCTCACGAGCGACTGCGCGAGATCCTCAGGAAGTACAATCGCCTCCTCGAGTAGCGATGCGGCGCTCCATCATTGTGCTCGCTCTCCTGTCGGGGTGCGACTCTCCCGAGCCTCGGCTTCCAGCGATCGTCGAAGGTGTCCACGAGCCCGATTCCGGATCGCTCCTCGTGCGCTGTGGCCGACTCATCGACGGGCTCTCCGACGAGGTCGTCGAAGGCGTCGACATCTTGATTGCCGACGGCACCATCGCCCGCGTTGGCCTTGGCCTGAGCGCACCCGCTGACGTACCCGTTCTGGATCTCGCCAACTACACCGTGCTTCCGGGCCTCATCGACATGCACACGCACCTCGCCGACTACGCGGGAAGTACCCGCGATCTGAGCGTCTACTACGAGCGGACGCCAGAAGAACAGGTGGAGATCGGCCGCGGGAACGTGCGCAAGACTCTCCTCGCGGGGTTCACCTCGGCGCGCGACATGGGAACCTACATCGCGTGGACAGACAGGACGCTTCGCGACGAGATCCGCCGGGGGAAGCTCGTCGGGCCGCGAATGCAAGTGTCCGGTTATTACCTGACGATACCCAGCGGAGGAGGCGATCTCGTGATACCGGGGTATGACGAGAAGGACATCCCCGAACGGGTGCGCATGGGGGTCGCGCGCGGGCCCGAGGCCTTTCGGGAGAAGGCTCGAGCCGCGGTCGCCGGGGGTGCCGACGTGCTCAAGGTCATCGCCTCGGGGGCCGTTCTCGCCTACGGAGGCGTTCCCGGCGAGCCGGAGATGACGCCCGAGGAGATCGAAGCCGTGGCGGAGGTTGCGCATGCGGCGGGACTCAAGCTCGCCGCCCATGCCCATGGCGCTCGTTCCATCAAAGAGGCAATTCTCGCGGGAGCGGACACCATCGAGCACGCTTCGCTCATCGACGATGAGGCCATCGCGCTCGCCCGGGAGTACGGCGTGGCGCTCTCCATGGACGTCTACAACGGCGATTACATCGCGATCGAAGGGAGACGGGAGCGCTGGCCCGATGAATTTCTCAGGAAGAACGAGGAGACGACCGAGGCACAGCGGCAAGGTTTCACGAAGGCGTACGAGGCCGGAGTGGATATCGTCTACGGCACGGACTCAGCGGTCTATCCCCACGGGGACAATGCCAAGCAGTTTCGTATCATGGTGGAGCGCGGCATGAAGCCCATGGACGCCGTTCGCGCAGCGACGTCGGTGGCGGCGCGCCACATGGGATGGGGCGATCGCGTGGGCGCCGTCGAGCCAGGCCGCCTCGGCGACCTCATCGCCGTTCGCGGCAATCCGCTCGATGACATCACGTTGCTCGAGAACGTCTCCGTGGTGGTCAAGGGCGGGCTGGTGTTCAAGCTACAAATTTCCCAGGAATGAGCGCAGCCGGGAAGGGCTTCACTTCCCAGTCAGGAAACGAAAGAGCTTCTTCAAAGGGTCGTAGAACTCGTCCACTACGCGTTCTTTGAGCGGGATGATCGCGTTGTCGGTGATCGTGATGTGCTCGGGGCAGACCTTGGTGCAGCACTTCGTGATATTGCAATAGCCGATGCCGTCCGCGTTCTTGAGGGCTTCTAACCGATTCTCGGTATCGAGCGGGTGCATATCCAGCGCAGCTACGTGAACGAAGAAGCGGGGACCGATGAATTTGTCGTGCAAGTGATGGTCCCGCAGGACGTGACAGACGTTCTGGCAGAGGAAGCACTCGATGCACTTCCGGAACTCCTGAACGCGGTCGATGTCCTCTTGTGCCATACGCCAGGTGCCGTCGGGCGCATCGGGCGGCCGCGGGGTGAATTCCTTGATCCGCTTCTTGACCTCGAAGTTCCAGCTGACATCGGCGACGAGGTCTTTGATGATCGGGAAAGCCTGGAGCGGCTCGACGGTCACTGGCTCGGAAAGATCCAGGTCATCGAGGCGGGTCATGCACGTGAGACGCGGATTGCCGTTGACCTCGGCGGAGCAGGAGCCGCATTTTCCCGCCTTGCAGTTCCACCGGACCGCCAGATCGTTGGCTGCCTCGGCCTGGATCTGATGAATGGCGTCGAGGACGACCATGCCTTCGGAGACCTCGGTCTGGTAGTCTTTGAACTCGCCCCCCGCCCGGTCTCCGCGCCAGATCCGAAAGGTCCCGGTGGTCATCTAGCGATTCTCCTCGATGATCGTCTTCAGCTCCGGGGGCATTCCCCCGATCGTTTCACGGATGACTTCCATGTCGCCGCCTCGTCCTCGCCGTACGACGAGCACGGTCTTTCCCCATGCCTCGTCCTTCGAATCGTAATCCTCGCGAAAGTGGGCACCGCGACTCTCCTTGCGCTCGATCGCGGCCCGCGCCACGGCCTCGGAAACCGTAAGCAGGCTATCGAGATCGAGGGCCGTGTGCCACCCGGGGTTGTACTCGCGGTTTCCGGGCGCGACGGCGTTTCTGGCGCGTTGCCGTAACGCCAAGACGCCGTCGAGTCCCTTTTTCATATCCTTCTCGTTCCGGACGATGCCCACGAGGTCTTGCATATACGCCTGAAGCTCGTACTGGATGGCGTAAGGGGCTTCGCTTCCGGCGCTCGACGCCTGGCGCTCCAGCGGAGCGAGGGCCCAGCTCGCGGCCGCTTGGAGCTGCTCTTCCTGCTCCTTGCCAAATTCGCCAGCGCTCTGCTGCTTGGCGAACTTCGCCGCGTGCTCTCCCGCGAGCTTTCCAAAGACGAGGAGATCGGAGAGGGAGTTTCCTCCCAATCGGTTCGCGCCGTGGAGGCCGCCAGCGCATTCGCCCGCGGCGAAGAGGCCAGGGACGGTCGACATCTGTGTGTCCCCGTCGACCCGCACACCACCCATCACGTAGTGCGTGGTGGGCCCGACTTCCATGGCCTCCTTGGTGATATCGATTCCGGCGAGCTCCTTGAACTGGTGATACATGCTCGGGAGCTTCTTCTTGATATGCTCCTCGCCGTTCGAGAGCCGGTCTTTGATCCAGGCGATATCGAGGAAGACGCCTCCATGCGGGCTCCCCCGTCCCGCCTTGACCTCGCGTACGATGCACCGGGCGACGTGATCTCGCGTGAGAAGCTCGGGCGGGCGGCGAGAGGTCTTGTCACCCTGCGTATATCGCCAGCCCTCCTCCTCGCTGTCCGCGGTCTGGTTCTTGTAGAGCTCGGGGATGTCGTCGAACATGAACCGCTTGCCGTCTCGATTGCGGAGAACCCCGCCTTCACCCCGAACCCCTTCCGTCACCAGGATCCCGCGGACGCTGGGGGGCCAGACCATGCCGGTCGGGTGGAACTGGACGTACTCCATGTCGATGAGATCCGCACCCGCGTGGTACGCCAGTGCGTGCCCGTCACCCGTGTATTCCCAGCTGTTGCTCGTTATCTTGAAGGCTCGCCCGATGCCGCCCGTCGCCAGCACGACCGCGTTCGCCTGGAAGACACGAAAGAGTCCGCGCTCGCGGTCGTATCCGAAAGCTCCGACCACCCGGTCGCCCTTCTTGATGAGCCGGACGATCGTGCACTCCATGTGAACGTCGATTCCCATGTGGATGCCGCGATCCTGCAGCGTCCGGATCATCTCGAGCCCGGTGCGATCGCCGACGTGGGCGAGCCGAGGGTATTTGTGACCTCCGAAGTTCCTCTGCAAGATGCGTTGATCGGGAGTGCGGTCGAAGAGGGCGCCCCAGGCTTCGAGCTCGCGCACCCGCTCGGGCGCCTGCTGGGCGTGGAGCTGTGCCATCCTCCAGTTGTTCACGTACTGGCCACCGCGCATGGTGTCGGCGAAATGGGTCTTCCAATCATCACGCTCGTCGACGTTCGCGAGCGCGGCGGCGACCCCTCCTTCGGCCATGACGGTGTGGGCCTTCCCGAGAAGGGACTTGCACACGAGCCCCACCTTCGCCCCAGCGGCCGATGCCTCGATGGCGGCGCGAAGGCCGGCACCGCCGGCGCCGATGATGAGGACGTCGTGCTCGTGCCTCGTGAAACCAGAGACGTCGGCCATCAGAGGATTCTCCAGTCCGACCAGATACCCATCGAGCACAGGCGCACGTAGACGTCGGAGAACATCACCCAGAAAAGGCTGGTCCAGGCCCAGTTCATGTGACGGCGATTGAGGTAGCTCGAACAGTCGTAGGCCTTCTTGCGTGCGGGCGATTTCGAGATCGCGTCCAGGACGCCTCCGACGAGATGCCGCATGGAGTGGCAGCCGAGCGTGTAGCCCGACAGGAAAATCACGTTGAGGGTCAGCACGACGGTGCCGACTCCCACCCCGAAACTTTCGTTCCCCGAAGCGTCGCTAAACCACATCGCTTTCCAGGCGTCGTAGGCAAGAATGAAGAGAAACCCGGTTGCGAGATAGAAAAAATACCGGTGGATGTTCTGAACGACGAGCGGCAGGGCGGCTTCGCCGCAGTAGGATTTCCGCGGTTCACCGACGGCGCAGGCAGGAGGATCGGCCCAGAACGCTTTGTAGTACGCACCCCGGTAGTAGTAGCAGGTCAGGCGGAAGCCGGCTGGAGCCCACAGGATGAGAAGTGCGGGCGAGAAGGGAAGAAACCCCGGCCACCAGGCGGGCTTCGGCCCGAACAGGCTGTGAGCGGAATCCCCGTAGAGCACCGGGGAGTAGAACGGAGATAGAAGGTTACCGTACTCGTAGTGGGCTCCCTGGAAAGCCGCCCAGGTGGCGTACACGACGAAAGCCGACAGTCCCAGGAATGTAAGAAGGGGCACCACCCACCAACCGTCGCGCCGAGAAGTCACGGCAAATCCGCGCTGCGGTGTCAGAGGTCGCGTCAGAGTGCTCATCGAGGCATCTTCTCCATGATCGACGGCCGAGGATTGTATCAGCTCCCCCCGTATTTGCGCAGTCATCGCTCGAGTGGCTCAGTCGTTGCCGTATAATGCGGTCGCGGCATGGAAGCGGTCCAAACGCTCTTCGACGAAGATTTTCTGCGGAAGCTCGAGTACCTGAAGCTCGTCTCTAACCGCATGCTTCCTGGGCACTTGCGGGGCGAGCATCGCGCCCGCAAGAAGGGTACCGGCGTCGAGTTTGCCGATTACCGGCCCTACGTCAGCGGCGACGACACCAAAGACGTCGACTGGAAGGCATTCTTGAGGCTCGACCGCCTCATCTTGCGCATCTTCGACGAGGAGGCTGACCTGCCAATCTACCTGTTCGTCGATTCGAGCCGGTCGATGGGCTTCGGCGAGCCCCCGAAGTTCGACTACGCGCGGAAGGTCGCCGCGGCGCTCGCCTATATCGGGCTTTTGAATCTCGACCGCGTCAGCGTCATCGGCTACGCGAACGGAGTCACCGAGCAGATCGCTTCGAAACGGGGCCGCAATCAGATCTGGAGAATCTTCAACTTCCTCGACCGAATGCACCTGAGCGGCGAGACCTCTCTGCACCAGACGTTCCGCACGTTTTTCGGCACCAAGCGGCGTCGCGGCCTGGTGGTCATCGCGTCGGACTTCATGGATCCGGCCGGTTTCTCGACAGCCTTCGATTTCGTACGACTGTTCCGCCACGACGTGTTCGGCGTCCACATCCTCAGCCCCGAGGAGATGAAGCCGCAGTTTCCCGACGAGGCCTTGCTCGTCGACTCGGAGAACGGAAGCGCCGAACGGCTTCGGATGTCGCCCACACTCGTTGCCGCCTACGAGCGCGAGATGACGAATCACCAGCGTGCACTGGAGGCCTATTGCTCCAGGTACGGGTGGGGGTACGCGCGAACCGAGACCCGGATTCCTTTCGAGGATCTGATCATCCAGATCTTCAGGCAGGATCGGTTTCTCAGGTAGATATGACTTTCCTGCAGCTCGGCCTTTCAACGATGGTCCTGCTTCTCGTCTCTACCGCTGCGGCGATCGTTTTGCTGTATTGGCTCAAGCCGCCCCCTCGGCGGGTGCTCGTGCCCTCGATGCTGATCTGGAGCCGGGTGCTCAAAGAGCGCAAAGGTCGCTCGGACTTCTGGCGCTGGCTCGTGTCTCTGCTCATTGCCCTCACGGTAGGTCTCGCTATCGCGATGTCGGTGGGCCGTCCCGAGATCGGGGCTCTGTCGGGCACCGCCCGCCGCATTGCCGTCGTCGTCGACAATTCCACTACCATGGCCGCACGATCGTCGTCGGGCCGCACGCGCTTCGAGATGGCTCTCGATCGAGCTCGCGAGCTCGTGCGGCAGGGGAGCTCGGCAAGCCGCTACCTGGTGGCGGATACCACCGGGCACGCGCCGGGTGGCGAGTACACGAGCCGGCGGGTGGCGCTCGAGCGAATCGACCGGCTGCAGGTTTCGCTCGGGGGGAAGAGTGCGTTTCCCCCGAGAGAGCTGTTCGGCGACTCCGAGGTATTCTTCGTTACCGATGGGGTTCTGGTCTCGGAGATCCCCGAGCGCGTCACCGTGGTTCCGGTTTTCCAGCCCGTGGCCAACGTGGGCATAACCGCTTTCGATCTTCGAGCCGTTCCCGCAAATCCCACGCGCTTCGAGGCCTTTCTCGAGGTCGCGAATCATTCCGCGGAGGCCCGCCGAGTCGCCGCGCAAGTCGATGGAGCTTCAGGAGCCTCTCTGAAGCGCACGTTCTCCCTCGAGCCCGGTCAGGTTCGGGGAGAAATCCTGGATCTGGCGCAGTTCTCCTCGGGGCCCGTCAGAGCTCTCATCGACTCTGAAGAGGACGGTTTCGAGCTGGACGATGTGGCCTACGCCTATCTCGGCACGCCGCGGGTGTTGCGGGTGGCTCTCGTGACGACGGGAAGCTCTTATTTGGAGACGCTGCTCCGGCTCGACCCGCGGATCGAGCTCGAGATCGTTTCTCCTTCCACCCTTTCGTCGGTAAGAGAGCCTGACCTCTTCGTGTTCGATCGCTTCGCTCCGGACACGGCTCCGTCGGTGCCTGTCATTGCTTTCGATCCCACGCCCGTCGGCTGGCTGGGAAAGCACACGGGACGTGAGCTCGCGGGGCTTTCCCTTTCCGGAACCGAGCGCGATCATCCCGTGATGGCGAACGTCTCGCTCGGTGACGTGGTTGTCGAGCGGGTCGCGGCCGTCGAGTTGGGGGACTTCGACGTGCTCGTGGGTACGGAGCTCGAGCCCCTCATCCTCGCCGGAGACGTTCCGGTGCGGTTCGTTCATGTAACCTTCGACCTCGCGCAATCCAACCTTCCGCTTCAGGCGAGCTTTCCGATCTTTCTTTCGAACGCGGTGAGCTGGCTGACGGGAACGGAGGTCTTGAGCTCCCCCCTGGGGACCATTTCGGTGGAGCTTCCCGGCGCCGCGGTGACCGATCTCGATGGGCGCGACGTGCCCGTGCGGGCATCTCCGTCGGGGACATCGTTCGCACCCGACGCGCCCGGTCTGTTTTCCGTTCGTAGCGGCGGCGGGGAAGTCGTGGTGTCTGCCAACCTTCTGAACCCCGGCATTTCGAACGTGAACGCTTCGTCGCTGACTGAGGCCCAGCTCGAAGAAGGACTCGAGTCGAGGCCCGCCGAATCCACCGGGGAGCTCTGGCTGGTCCTCATCGGAGTAGCCTTCGCGCTCGTGGTCGTCGAATGGTGGACGTATCACCGGCGGATGACGGTCTGAGCCCGCGTTCGCGTCGCGTCGCGGCACTGGGCTACCATCACCGTGGATGGACACCAGCCGGGTTCGCGTACGCGTGGCTCCGTCACCCACGGGTGACCCCCACGTCGGAACGGCCTATCAGGCGCTTCTGAACTACGCTTTCGCTCGTAAGAAGGGCGGCGCCTTCATCTTGCGCATCGAAGACACGGACCGAGCCCGGTCTTCGTTGGAATCCGAGAGGAGGATTCTCGAGTCCCTGTCCTGGCTCGGCCTCTCGTGGGACGAGGGTCCGGACGTCGGGGGACCTCACGCTCCGTATCGTCAAAGTGAAAGGCTCCTCATCTACCGGGAGCACGTCGCGCGTCTTCTCGCCCACGGACTGGCCTACCGGTGTTTCTGCTCCAAGGAACGGCTGGAAGCGATTCGCGCTGCTCATCGCGACCAGAAGCATTTTCCCGGCTACGATCGGCACTGTCGAGAGATCCCCGTCGAGCGCGCCGAGGCGCGCAAGGACGAGCCCCACGTGGTTCGCATGAAGGTCCCTCTAGATGGCGAATGCCGAATGGTCGACCTCCTGCGCGGAGAGATCGTGAAGGATTGGGCGACGGTCGACGATCAGGTCATCCAGAAGTCCGACGGATTTCCGACCTACCACCTCGCCAACGTCGTGGACGATCACTTGATGCAGATCACCCACGTTATTCGCGGGGAAGAGTGGATTAACTCCCTTCCGAAACACCTGAGGCTCTACGATATGTTCGATTGGCCGCCCCCGGTGTTTTGTCATCTGCCGCTTCTGCGGAACAACGACGCCAACAAGTCGAAGCTCTCCAAGCGCAAGAATCCGACTTCGATCGAGTACTACCGCAGAGCGGGATTCCTCCCCCAGGCGATGGTGAACTTCATGGGCATCCTCGGCTGGACCCGGTCCGCGGGCGAAGAGAAGTTCACGCGCGACGAGTTCGTCGAGCACTTCGAGCTCGAGGCGCTTTCACTAGGAGGCCCAGTCTTCGATGTGGAAAAGCTCAGGTGGTTGAACGCGCGCTACATACGAGAAGACTACGACGCGCGAGGGCTCGTCGCTCTTCTTCGCCGCTGGGCCCTGTCCGACGAGTCTCTCGAGCGCATCGCGCCGCTCGCGCAGCCCCGGCTCGAGACGCTCTCCGACTGGGGCTATCTTACGGCTTTCTTTTTCGCCGACCAGATTCCGCTCGATGCCTCGGAGTTGACGCTCAAGGGCGAGACTCCTGAAGAGCTAGCAGGGGTCTTCCAGACGGCGATATGGCTCCTGGAATCGATCCCGGAGTTCTCGAACGACGCCATCGAAGCCGTCTTTCGTGAGCTCGCGGCAAAGCGCGACGTCAAACTGAGAGATCTCACGCGCCCCTTTTACGTGGCGATGACCGGGTCCCCGGCGTCCACGCCGCTCTTCCGTTCGATGGAGCTCTTGGGCCTCGACCTCGTGCGGATGCGGCTGCGGCGGGCCATCGAGGCTCTCGGTGGGCTTTCGGCCAAGCGGGCGAAGGAGCTCGAGCGCGACTATGCGCGGACGTTCGAGCCTCGTACTGACGAGATAGGATAGAGGCGGGCGGGAGCCGAGCCGTGGCGATCACAGGTACTGCCGCGGCATTGAGTAGGAGCGGGCTGATGAAGAAGTACGGCCCAGCCTGCCGAGCGGTGGCCAAGACATCTGCCGCGAGATCGGCGCAGAGCGCCGCGAAGGCCGAGCCGTGGCGGCCGGTCGATCCCACGTCCCGCCACGGCATTGAGTAGGAGCGGGCTGATGAAAGAGTACGATTCAGCCTGCCGAGCGGTG
>DATIBD010000047.1:0-49749 GCA_035457705.1 Vicinamibacteria bacterium | reverse complement strand
CCCGAAGTGAGAAAGAGAAGACCGTGCTCGGAGACAGGAGTCGGAATCGTGATCGACGACATGGGTGAGAGCTGCCAGAGAGGATTCCCGTCGAGGTCGTAGCTTCTCACCGCGTTCGTCCCCGTCGTCACCAGCTCGGTCCGGAGCTCGTTCTCCCACACGAAGGGGGTCGACCAGTTGCTCTTCTCGTCGCGCGAGACCCTCCATTTCTCCTTGCCGGTCGTGGCTTCCAGGGCGAGGAGATAGGAGTCCTTCTCGTTGTCGTTCACGATGAAGAGCGTTCCCTGGTGAAGGACGGGTGATGCCGCGGTTCCCCAGCCGTATCGCGTTTCGTGGGGCTCGAGTCGTTTGTCCCAGGCGGGCTCGCCCTCGTGAGTGAAGGCGAAAACCCCGAGATTTCCGAAGTAGGCGTAGACCCGCGAAGCGTCGGCGACGGCTGTCTCCGACGCGTAGCTGTTCTTCAAGTGCCGCGCCTCGGTGGGACGCCCTCGATGCACCTCGCGGCTCCACCGGAGCTCGCCGGTCTCGAAGTCGAAAGCCAGTACCATCCAGCGGTGCTCGCCCCCGGGGATGTCCTGCTGGCCGCCCGAGTAGTAGCCGGCTTCCGGGGGCCCCTCGTCCCCGTCGGAGGCGACGGACGTCAAGAAGATGAGATCGCCCCACACGACGGGAGAGGACCATCCACGGCCGGGAATACTGGCTTTCCACTTCACGTTCTCGGTTGCGCTCCAGGTTTCGGGAAGCGTCGGATCCTCTACGACGCCACCCGATCCGCGGAACTGCGGCCAGTTGTCGTCGGCAACGAGCATGGTAGCGGCGCTCAGTAACACGATCAACGAGGTGGTGAGAACGATCATGCTTCGATACTCCATCCAGAATCGACCCGACTCGGGGTGCGAATCTACCAAGAGAGCGTCTCACACTCCAGAAACAAAGATCCAGCGCACGCGGGATATACTCCCCGAGCGTGAGCACGCCCGACGAGCTTCCCCGCAAACTGGGGCGACTCGACGGCGCCCTTCTCCTTGTGGGCACGGTCATCGGCTCGGGGATTTTCGTTGTACCGAGCCTCATCGCCCGCCACGTTCCCGAGCCCGGGCTGGTGCTCGGAATCTGGATCTTCTCCGGCCTTCTCGTCCTCGCCGGGGCCCTCGCACTTGCCGAGCTCGGAGCGATGCTCCCGCACTCGGGCGGACTGTACGTCTACATGCGCGAGGCCTACGGTCCGTTCTTCGCCTTTCTCTACGGGTGGACGGTGATGCTCGTGGTCATCCCGGGCTCCGTCGCGGCGCTCACGACGGCGTTTCTCCTCTACCTGGGACACTTCGTGCCGATGACGACGTGGGTCTCGAAGGCGGTCGGGATCGCCGTCTTGCTATTCCTCGCTCACGTCAACGCGCGCGGGGTGCGCGCCGGGGCGAACGTCCAGAACGCGTTCACGTTCCTCAAGACGGCGAGCCTCGTCGGGCTCGTCGCCGTGGCGCTCGTGACTCGGCGTGGAAGCACCGAGAACTTGCTTCCCCTGTGGCCGCAAACCTTCGACATGGACGTCGCGGGCGCGATCGGCCTCGCGATGATCTCGACGCTCTTCGCTTACGACGGGTGGCATTTCGTCGGTTTCGTCGCTGGTGAGATCCGGGAGCCGGCGCGAAACGTCCCTTCGAGCATTCTCATCGGAGTTTCCGTCGTCGTCATCGTCTACCTGGGCGCGAACCTCGCCTATATCTTCGCCCTCGGCCAACCAGCCATCGCCGCTTCCGATCGGGTTGCCTCCGATGCCGTCTCCGCGATGATTGGCAGCACGGGAGCGAGCCTCATCGCGCTCGCGATTCTCTGCTCGACGTTCGGCGCGATCGCGGCGAACGTGCTCGCCGGACCCCGCGTTCTCTTCGCCATGGCGCGCGACGGACAGGCGTTCTCGTCGCTTGCTGACGTTCATCCGAGATACCAGAGCCCGGCGAACGCCATATGGCTCCTCGCTGTCTGGGCGGCGGTCCTCACCCTCACCGGGGGTTATGAGCACCTCATCACGATGTCCATGTTCGCCAACTGGATTCTGTTCACGATGGTGGCGTTCTCGGTGGTGGTCTTGAGACGTCTCCACCCGGAGTGGTCCCGGCCTTACCGCGTTCCGCTCTATCCGTTTCCCGTCCTGATCTTTGTTGTCGTCTCTTCGGTGTTCGTCGTCAATACGATCGTGGAGTCCACGAGAAGCTCGCTCTATGGCCTCGTCATCGTCGGAGCGGGAGTGCTTTTTTACTTCCTCCGCAATCGTTCGCACCTGAGCTGAGTCGTTAGGCTTCCGCGCGGGACGAGACCGCTTCCACGGTCGGTGCAATGAGACCCGGGAGCGAAACGATGTTGCGTGCCGAGCCGATGTCCTTGAATCCCGTCCCGGTCAGGATGCAGCAGACGGAGCTCTGTTGACCCACGATCCCCTCGGTGACGAGGCGCCGGAGCGCCGCGATGGTCGTCGCGCTCGAGGGCTCGACGAACACTCCTTCCATTTGCGCTAGCATCGCTTCGGCTTCGAGAGTCTCGACGTCACTCACCGCCACCGCCGATCCCCCGGACTTTCGCACCGCCGGAAGGGCGACCTGGGCGTCGAACACCACATCGTCCGCGATGGGGCCGCATACCGTTCGGATCTCGGGCCATCGTGTCGTCGCCGCGTCTTTGGCAGAGCGGCCGAGGCGCACCGCCTCCACGAAAGGGGCACAGCCTTCCGCTTGCACGCCGACCATGCGGGGAAGACGATCGACGAGGCCGAGCGCATTCAGCTCCCGGAACGCCCGCCAGATCGTACCGAGGTTGCCGCCTCCCCCCACCGGCACGACGATCCATTCGGGAAGCTCGCCGCCCGTTTGCTCGAAAAGCTCGTACGCGATCGTTTTTGCGCCTTCGAGCGTGAAGGGGTTGTAGAGCGCCGTCGTCGAGACGACGTACCAGCCGAGCGCCTTCGCAACCTCGTCCATCAGACGGAACACCGCGGCAGGTGAATCATGGTCGATGCGGAAGAGGTCTCCGCCGTACAACTGAATCTGAAGGAGCTTCTCTTCGGGGACGGTTCGCGGCACGAAGATCTTGGCCCTTAGACCGGCCTTCGCCGCATAAGCCGCCGCGGCCGCGGCGACGTTTCCCGAGGACTGGACGACGATGGTCGACTTCCCGAGCTCGACCGCCCGGGAGACCCCTACGGCGAGCATCCGATCCTTGAACGAGCCCGTCGGGTTGCGCGACTCGTCCTTCAGAAACAAATTCGATACCCCGATTCGCTCGCCTAGCCGGCGGGCGGTGACGAGCGGCGTTCCGCCCTCGTGAAGCGAAACGATGGCATCGCGACGCTCGAGAGGAAGTAGGGGAAAGTATCTCCAGATGCCGGGAAGGCCGGATTCGGCGGGAACGTCCCGGGTATTGGTCAGCGCGGAGCGGTCTACCTCGACGACGAAGGGCCCGTCGCACTCGGAGCAGCGCCGTCCCGCAGTCGAGGTCTCCTCCCGATGGCGACAGTAAGCGCAAACGAGCGCGAATTTCACGTGGTGCCAGAACGTAGAGGCGGCGGTTTCATCACAAATGTGCTCAATGCCGTGGCGGGACCCGTAATCGATCGAGCCGCCACGGCTCGGGCTGCTTACGGCGCGGCAGGCGCACCGGGCTCGCTCCGCTCGCGCAGGCTGGACTGTACTTCTTCATCAGCCTGCTAGGCTAGCGCGTGCCCAGCGAGCGCAGGTAGTGGACGAGCGCCCAGGTTCGCCGCGCCCTCACCGATTCCTTTTCCGTTGGGGCCATCGTGTCGAGGGTGGCATTATCGGGTTGCGTCGCGATGTAGTCCAGGATTTCGTCGATGCTCTTCGCATCGAAGGTTTCCTCGAACGAACGAGCGCTCCCCGCGCTTTCCCGAGGAAAGAGAAGCGCGTCGCTGAATGACGGCATCGGCGAGCCGTTCATGCCCGTATGGAGCAGGCGGTAGATGTCGGCCTCCGAGCCACCGCACTTGAAGCGGCTGGCACGGGTAAAGTCATAGACGCGGATTCGGTTGCCCCAGTCGTCCTTCAAACCGCGGGCCGCCGGACCCTGTCCTCCGCCATCGACACCGTGACAGGTCCAGCAGCGCATCACCCGATAGACCTGTGTGCCTTCGTGAATGAGCTCTGGAGTTGCCGAAAGCGGCTCGGGCACCGGCGTGCACGCTGGCGCTTGTTCGTTCGCGAACCGGGGCGTCAACGACTTGATGTAGGCGACGACGGCTCGTCTCTCTTCGAGGGAGAGCGTTGTTTCGAACTTGCGCATCGGAGTACCGGGAATTCCGTTCGTGACCGTCCGGAGCAAATCCTCGTCCCTGGGGAGCTCCCCATTTGGCGTGCAGCGACACTTGAACGATCCGTGCGCGAAATCGCGCGCTTGAAACTTGCGCTCGCGCGCGGTCTTGCCGTCCCCGCGCCCCTCCTTGCCGTGACATTCCAGACAAACCCGTTCGTAGACTTCCTTCCCAAGCTTCAGGTTGTCGTCGGCGAGAAGGGCAGCGGCCGCCCAGGTCGAACAAGTCAATGACCCAATGAGATAGATGGTGGACTGAATGGTGAGGTATCGAATGGGTTGGTTTCTCAATCTGATCATTATAACTGGCTTACGTCGAGCTCGGGGGACTGCTCGGGTCTGTGGGGAAGCGCCTTTCATGGCCGCGCCCGAGCCAGAAAGCGAGCAGGCACGAGCTCGTCAGAAGCAATGCACTGATCGGAGATGTGACGAAAACCCACCACCCGTTGTCCGAGACGATCAGAGCGCGCCGAAAGTTCGTTTCGAGCGGCGGACCGAGAAGAAAGCCCAGGAGGACGGGGACGAGCGGATATCCGAATCGCGTCAGCCCGTATCCGAGGACACCGACGACGACGGCCAGACCCATGGCGAACATCGTGCGTTCCGAGGCGTAAGCCGCCACGAGCGCCACGACAGCAATGAACGGATAGAGGTGACACCGCCGGAGCGCTCCAATCCGAGCGAAGAGTGGAAGCAGACCCATGCCCAGAACGAAGAGAATCAGGTACGCGGCGAAAAACCCAACGAATAGAGTGGTCATCAGCTCCTGGTTTTCCCGAAACATCATCGGACCGGGAGTCATTCCCTGGATCAGCAGGCCTCCCAGAATGACGGCCGTCACCGAGTCACCAGGGATGCCGAAGGCGAGCATGGGGACGAATGCCCCTCCGGTCATCGCGTTGTTCGCGGTCTCGGGCGCCGCGACCCCTTCGGGGATGCCCGTCCCGAACTTCTCCGGGTGATCCGAGCCGCGTTTTGCCTCGCTGTACGCGAGAAACGCCGCCATAGCCGCACCGCCCCCGGGAAGCGCCCCGACGAAAGCGCCAATCGCGGCACTCTTGGCGAAGAGCCGGAACCCAACCGTCTCGAGCATCGGAACGAACGCGAGCATCCCTCGGAAGGAGAGGTGGACGCGTCCCGCGCCGCCCATTTCGGGCTCGCCACTCTGACGAAACATCTCCGACAGAGCGAACAATCCGATGACGACAGGGAGGAGCGGGACGCCGACGAGCAGATCCGGTACATCGAAAGTAAAGCGCGGCGCGGGAACAAGCTTGTCGAGGCCGAGCGTCGAGAGCATCAATCCGAGCACCGTCGCCGCGAGCCCCTTGGAAAGAGGTCCGACGGAGACCGAGGCGACGGCGACGAGGGCGAGGACGACCATCGAGAACATCTCGGGCGACTGAAAGCGCAGCGCGAGCCTCGCAAGTTGGGGTGCGAGGAGCACGAGCACGACGCCGCCGAAGAGCCCACCCACGGTCGAGCTGAAAATTGCGAGGCCCAACGCCCCTTCGGCGCGTCCAGCCCGCGCCATCTCGTGGCCATCGAGGAGGGTCATCGTGTTCGCCGGAGCCCCGGGAATGCGGAGCGTGATCGCGGTGATTGCGCCGCCGAAAATCCCGCCGACGTAGATACCGGTGAGCGCGAGCAAGGCTTCGGCCGGGGGCAACGAGAACGTGAAGGGGAGCAACAGCGAAATGGCGAGCGTTGCCGTGAGACCGGGAATCGCACCGACCACGATGCCGAGCAGCACGCCGCCAGCGAGAAACCCGAAAGCGCTCATCAGGGAAGAGGTAGCGCGAGACCGATCGCGAAAAGTGCGTACACGAGTGCGGTAGCGACTAGCGGCACGAGCAGGCTGGAGATGCCGCGGCCGCCCAGGAGGCGGGCGGTGAACAATGTGTAGGCAAGCGTACTTAGGACGAATCCCAAGGGCGCGAAGATCGCAAGATAGGCGAGGGTCGCTCCAATGAGAACCACGGGCTTCCCCGACGCCGGAAGATCCGACTGGCCTGCTTCTCGAATTCCCCCGAGAACGATCCGAACGCCGAGAGCGAGCAGCACCGCGGCGAGGAGTCGAGGAAAAAAGGCCGGTCCCGGCTCGCCGTCTCCCGCGGGCAGCTCGAGGGTCGCCAGATAGTACAAGAGCGCGAGAAGGATCAGTACCCCTCCCGAAACGACGTCGCGCCGAGTCAGGCGATCCACTTCGAGACGGGTGCTCTCGCTTCCTCGAGCGGCTGGGTCACGACGTCGAGGAGATAAGGGCCTTTGCTCGAGAGCCCCTCCTCGAGGGCTAACGCGATCTCAGCGGGGTTCTCGACACGACGTGCCTTCAGGCCGAAAGCGCGTGCAATGGCCGCATGGTCGGAGTCCGAGAAGTCCACCGAGTAGTATTTGCCACCGCGGACCTTCTGGCCCGCCTTGATCCACCCGTACCCTCGATTGTTGAAGACGATGAGCGTGACGGGAAGCGCCAGTCGAACCATCGTCTCGAGCTCTCCGCAAGAGATCCCGAAGCTTCCGTCACCCATGATCCCGACGACGCGTCCGGCGTCGGGCCGAGCGAAATAGGCTCCACAGACCGCGGGAAGAGCGTAGCCGAGAGCACCGTGGGCCCGGGGCGAGACGAACCAGCGGCCCGCTCGAGGCAATCGGTGATAGGCCGACACGTAGGGACATCCCGTGCCGGGATCCACGCAAAGCACGGCATCGTCGGGGAGCCGAGGCAAGAGCTCGGCGAGGAAGCGCTCGGGTCGGATCGGCGTTTCGTCGGAGTGGAAGGCCTCGACGCTCTCGAGAAACTCGTGCCGCCGGCGTTCGATTTCTTCCGGATCGACCTTGGGCCCGATCGAGCCGACCATCTCCACCAGGATCTCGAGACCCGTTCTCGCATCGCCGCAAAGTCCGACTTCTGTCTCATAGTTGTGGCCGATGCGAGCGGGATCGATATCGAGCTGGACGATGCGTTTCTCGCGGTCTTTCGGAAGCGTCCATTTTTCGGTCGTGACCGAGCCCTGGGCACAGCCGACGTAGAGGAGCACGTCGGCCTTTCGCAGCATCTCGTGCCGGTAGGGAAGTCCGCCATTGCTTCCGATGACACCGAGCGCGTACGGATCGATTTCCGCAATGCTTCCTTTTCCGCTGATCGAGGTCGCGACCGGAGCGCCGAGGGCATGGGCGAGCGCCGTGAGCTCTTCCCAGGCTCCGGAGCGGAGTACCCCCGCTCCGGCGATGATCAGCGGGCGAGACGCGTCGGAAAGTATTCGGGCCGCCCGGCGGACGAGCTCCGCGTCTGGCGCGGCTCTCGACAGAGGGTAGCCGCTGTCGTGAACATGGGCTGGTCGCTCGAAACCGGTGGCATCGCCGGTTTGTACGTCGAACGACAGATTTACGTGGGTTGCGCCAAGCGCTCCCGACATTGCGAGGCGAAAAGCCTTTTTCAGGGATCGTGGGACCTCTGACGCGCGAGAGGGCATGTGCGTCCATTTCGTCACGGGGCGAAACAGCGCGACCTGATCGAGCTCGGTCAACGTTCCCCGGCCCGCCTCACTCTGGTCGATGTCGGACGTGATGCAGACGACGGGCACCGAGGAAGCGTTCGCCTCGGCGAGGCCCGGGAGAACGTACAGGGCGCCACCTCCGCTCGGAGCTTCACACACCCCCACTTTTCCGCTGAACCGCGCGTAGGCGTCGGCCATGAACGACGCCGAGCGTTCGTCGCGAGTTAGCACGTGGCGCATGCCGTGATCGAGGTCGTGAAGGGCTTCGTAGAGCGGAAGCGTGGTATCGCCGCACAGCCCGAAGAGGATCTCGACGCCGCGGCTTTGCAGAGTGCGGACAGCCGCTTCGGCGCCGTTCACCGCGTGCCTCCAAGGCCCAGCTCCCCAATGAGCGCCTCGACTTTCGCGGAAGTCAGCTCGAGATACTTACGTGTGTCGGCCGCATTGCGAAAGCGCGCTCCGATGACGGCACGGTCCGCCCAGTCGCGAAACGATGGATCTTCGAATGCCCTCCGCATCGCATCTTCCAGCACGGTGCGGACGTCCGGTGGCGTTCCGCGGGGAACGGCAAGAGCTCGAAAGCCGCTGAAGACGAGATCGTATCCGAGCTCACGAAACGTGAACACCTCGGGAACCAGAGGATCCCGCTCTTCCGCCATGACGGCGAGCACGCGGAGTTGTCCCGCGCGCACGTAGGGAAGGGCGGCGGGAAGGCTCGATACGTTCGCGTCGACCTCACCGCCGAGAAGCGCGGTCAGCTGCGCGCCCGACCCCGCTTCATAGGGCACGTGTGCGAGGCGCACTCCCAACGCCCGCTCCATGGCGACGGCGTGCTGATGCCAAATGCCGCCAGTTCCCACGTTGCCGACTTTGACCTTTCCCGGCTCCGCTAGCGCGGCCTTCCGCAAGGACTCGATGTCGCCGAACCGATCGGAGGCGACGATCAGCGCGCTCGCGTGCTCGGTCACCATGCCCACCGGCTCGAAGTCATCCCAGCGAACCGGTGCCAGTCCCTGCACCGAAAGCGTCAGCGCGTCGTAGGTGAGCGTCACGACGGTGTAGCCATCCGGTCGCGCTCTCTTTACCTGCAGGAGCCCTACAGCACTCAGCGCTCCGGGGATGTTCTCGGTCACGACCGGGATACCGAGGTGCTTCTCCAGGTGGCGGGCGAAGCCTCGCATCGCCGTGTCGGTCGCCCCTCCCGCGCCCCAGGGAATAATGTGCCTGAGCTCGCGCTTCGGGTCGGGAAACGCGAGCGATTGCGCCAGAAGGAGCGCAAAAAGAATCGAGCCGCGCAGCATGAAGGTTGATTTTACTCGAAAGCTAGGCGAGTCGGCCGTGCGCTCGACATGCCTAGCGAACAGTGAGTGCGTCGCTAGCCGAGCAGCTGGCGCTGGGTACGTTCGAGGCTCTCGTGGAAGGTCTCAGCGCTCCGCGTTTCCGTTATGGATTCCTGGGTGAACGCGGCGAAGTGGCGACGCGGGTGGAAGTTCCGGGCAGCCGTCCAGCCGGCTTGCTTCTGCAACGTCGAGAAGAGTCGCTGCATAGTCCTCCGCTGAATCGTACGAGATCGGCAAGACCATTATTCATAGTGGTCTCGTCGGCGCGCCGACCGTCAGCCGTCGGTGAGGCTCGTGGCTGAGGCTCTTCGAAGACGCCAAGCGAAGGAGTAGAATCAAATGTCTGCGCCTCGACATGTTTTTCGAGGCTAGTTGGCGGGCACCATGATGATCGCATTGACGAACGGACCCGAAGAATTGGGTGTTCGGCGGACACGGAAGCGGGAGTTGGGGAACGAAAGGAATGGACCGGAATGCGCTCCATCTTGAACGAGAGCGACCGAGCGACGCTCTGCAGTAGGGTGCGCTCGCTGTCGGCCGCGTCGACCCCGCGGTGGGGACAAATGAGCGTGACACCGATGCTGCAGCACCTTCGGCTCTCGGCGCAGATGGCCGTCGGAGAGCTCTCTGTGGCGTCCGCGAACAAGCGCGCATTCCAGGTGTTTCCCATCAAGCATCTGATCCTCTACCTGCTCCCGTTCCCCAAGGGAGCACCCACCGCTCCTGAGCTGCTTCCGCGCGCAGCAGCGTCTTTCGAGGAAGAACGCACGGCGCTGCTGGTATTGCTGGACCGGATCGGAGCGGGCCCGATCAAAGGGGCAAGCCCTGCGCATCCGCTCTTTGGACCGCTGTCGTGGCGCGAATGGGGTGCCGCCACGCATAAGCACGTCGACCATCATCTCAAGCAGTTCGGAGCATAGGCGCGTTGCCGCCGAACATCGAGATAGAGCGGACGTGGCCGCCTCTGTTGGGTCGCAGAGATGAATTGACCGACGTCTTCGTTGAGTTTCGTGTTTACCCGAGGCCGGCCACGCCGCTCATCCCGCTGTTTAGGCCGAATTCTATCCAGTTCATGATGTCGAAGCTCTCGGAATGGCACAATCGAGTGGCATTTCCCAAGGTTGCCAAAGCGAGCCTCGGCTTTGGCTCCGAATACTGGGATCCTGATCCCAGCCAATACGAAGGCTGTGAGCAGTTGCGCACGCGCTATGCGGCGCTTAGCCGAACGATTGCGGATTCCGAACTTGCTTACGATCTTGCCGGTCATCTCCGTGACGATGTCCTCGTAGCCGCAGGGGGTGTCGAGGAAGCGATTGTACGAATGGGCACAGCTGTTGCCGAGCTAGAGGAATACGCGCGGCAGCATGGGATACGAGCTGCGCCGGACGTCCCGAGTGGCCTCAGTCATCCAGCGGCCGTCCAACTGTGGTATGCGTTTACCGACGTTGTTTCTTGGAGCAGAACGTTGGTCGAGCGCTTACATCGTCGGCCCGGGAATCGAAAACTACGGCGCCAAGGTCTCATTCCTGCACTCAGGCCGCAGTCCTTGAAGGATGATTGCCAAAAGCTTCTCGACCGCCTTCGGTCTGGGCCAGTTGGCGCGGGCCGGTTTCTTGCAAACTTTATGCTTCACACGGCGCTCGTGGCCCATCCGCTCTCAGGTGCGAAGATCGGGTCCGACGGGTGCATCAACTTGCCGGTTCCCGACGCAGTGGATCGCTCGGCCATGCACCGGTACGCGTTTGCGTGGAACCAAGAACGAGATGGCGTCTTGGTCGCGGATGAGATCTGGCAGGCCGTTCAGGGCTTCGTTGACGACCTCATTTCTGCGTTCGAGGCTGCAGTTCCAGACCGCCTCAAGAAATGAGTCGGTGCTAGCGATTCTCTTGAGCGACAATCGGCATAATCGGCTGCAGCGGGCGAGCGCGGCTCCGGTTCGTCGCGCGCCCGCCGCTGAACTCACCGTTCGGCGGAGGAGTGTTTCACAAGTTGACGTCGTGCGTTTACGTTGAATCACATTTCTCAGGAGACGAATCATGCTGGTAAACATGCTCTCGACGTTGTTACTGCTCATGGCAGTGCAGTCCTCGGATGACAAGGCGGAGCTAGTCCGACTCGAGGAGGTTTGGAACATTGCCCATCTCGAGGGTGACGCGTCAACTCTCGAGCGTCTCTGGGCGGATGAGTTCACGGTGACGGTTCCACGAATGCCCGTGATGCCGCGCGCGGAAGCCGTTGGCGTTGCGCGGTCGAATAGGATCAAGTTCTCGAAGTACGAGACCTCGGAGGTGGCCGTGGAAATCTTCGGCAATGCGGCCGTTGTTCGAGGGCGAATGAGGAGAAGCCGGAGTCGCGGCGACCAGTCAATCGAAGATGAGTGGCGGTTCACGAAAGTTTATGTGAAACGGGAAGGCACCTGGAAGGTTGTGGCATTCCATGCCTCGGAGAGCCCCTCTGGGTCATGAACATCGCAAGCGCGTTCAACGTGAAATTTCTCTTTCAGAGAACCGCCGAACGATGCGATCCGGCCGGTTGCGCTGAAGCAAAACGTTATATCGGCTGAAGGGTAGCAGGAGTAGCGTGTTGCTGACTGGAGGAGGTGAAGATGAATGATGTCGTGCGGAAGATCGGTGTCGCGTCGGCCTTGATTTCGTTTCTCCTCTTCCTGGGCTCTGGGTTGTGGATCTTGGGAGCGGTTGGATTCCAGTCCGGGGATGACGCCGTTTGGACGGGTATCGGGTTGTACTTCGTCGGCAAAGCTTTCTTTGTCGGCCCTATGCTTGTGGTTACGAGTCTCTCGATTCGCAAGGGTTAGGTTCGGCGACCTCAAGGAAAAAAGGTGCGGGGTTGTCGGCAGTTCATCTCGCGTATAACGGGCCAGCCACCATCCGGGACTAGTCAGGCTGATGAAAAACTACAGCCCTGCATGCCGAGCGGTGGCCAAAACGTCCGCCGCGACGTTAGCGCGAACCGTCCGCATCGGACTCCTTCGAAGGGAATCAGATGTGAGCACGCATTTGCAAATAATCGTCCGCATCTTTGTCGAGATAGTTTGACGAGCCCACGATGATTATCGCACTATTACAACCACAGAATTGGGGTTGTTCGACGGACCGTTCAAGACGGCGGGCTCTACAGTTCAGTCCATGAAGAACTGTTTCGTTTTCCTAGTCTTCTTTGTTCCTCTTGGCGGCTGCGGTCAGAACACGTCTGATATCGACGGCGTCTGGCGTGGCGAGCATCCGACGACGGTGCAGCTTGAGATGCGTCTGTCGGAAACGGCTGGCACGGTAATGGGGACCGGCACTTACTCAATCTCCGGCCCCCGGCCAACCGGTACATTTCGGGTGGAGGGGTCATTTAGCAATCCCTCAATCACGCTCCGCTTTGCCTACGACAGCGGTACCCATTCGACATTCGATGGCGCTCTCGAGGCCTCGTCAAGGATGGTTGGCCATATCAGCTACACGAACAGAACTGGCCAGACTCAGTCCGACCCCGTGACGCTGTACAAGAGTACGCAGTAGGATGAGGTTTGGACCCCATGCACTTGTGCCGCAAAACAAAAGGGCATCAAGCTGCCAGAACGTGATTCTCTTCAAGGTAGCCGCCACGTCTGCCGCGTTTGCATTTTGTCGCGTTCTCCAGATCCTGCCCCTGTACACGAATTAGCAGCGCCAGGACCGCACAACGCGAACAAATGGCGCATGTGAAAGAGGCGAATCATGAGACAACTCCGTGCCTGCTGCTTGCCGCTCGTTTTCTCAGCAACCCTCGAGACATCCGCGCTCGCTCAAGGTAAGGCAGCGCAGAACCCCACAACAGACGCCGATATCGAGAAATTCGACGCGATGATGGCGTTCGTGCGCAATCGGAACGCGCAGGACTACGCCATCGTTTCGCCTCCCGGAGTCGACGAAGGCCGATACGTCGAGGTCGGCGGCATTGAACAGTGGATCACGATCCGGGGCGAAGATGCGAACAATCCGTTGCTGCTCTTCCTTCACGGAGGGCCTGGGGACGCCACCAATCCCTGGGGTTACGCCGGATTCGTGTCGTGGCTGAAATATTTCACCGTCGTTCAATGGGACCAGCGTGGCACTGGCAGAACACTCGGACGGAATGGAAGCTCGCTGGCAGAAACCATCACGATCGACCGAATGGTTCAGGATGGCGTCGAGCTCGCCCAGTGGCTCGTGAAGTCACAACGGAAAGAAAAGATTCTCCTCGTGGGACACTCCTGGGGCTCGATCCTCGGTGTTTTCATGGTCAAGGCGCGACCGGCCCTTTTCTATGCGTTCGTAGGCACCGGCCAGGTCGCGGACCCCCCAACATCCTATACCGTCGCCCACAGGGAGCTTCTCGAGAAAGCAAAGGCTCTACGAGAGCAACGCGCCATCGAGGAGCTTCGAGAAGTTGGTCCTCCTCCGTACTCGGACGGCCGGGGGTACGCCGTCCAACGCAAGTGGTCGAACCAGTTCGAAGGCGCGAACGTCTTCATCCCTTCCATGCTCGGTCTCGCACTCGGCGCCCCCGGCTACACGCTTCGCGATATCAACGACTGGTTCGAGGGGCAAGTCCTGAGCGCCGAGCGTTTGGTTCCCGAAACGAGCGCGCTCGATTCGTCGGCGCTCGCCGGCGATTTTGCCCTGCCGGTCTTCGTGATCCAGGGCGCCGAGGATTTCACCACACCGACGAGCCTCGCGAGCACGTTTGTGAGCTCGATCCGCGCGCCGCAAAAAGCATTCGGCACGACAGAGGGCGGCCACTTCGCAGTGTTCATGGAATCCGATGCGTTCCTGAACGAGCTCGTTTCCCGAGTACTTCCGCTGGTCAAAGATTAATGAATCGCGATCTCACTCGTAGCGCAGCGCGACGATGGGGTCCAAGCGCGAAGCCCTGAGGGCGGGGAAAGCCGTTGCGCCAAGAGCGACGAGTACGAGAGCTCCCGACACCACGGAATAGGTGCCGAAGTCGGTAGCGGAGATCCCGTATAGTTGGCTTTCGAGGAACCGGCTCAGGAGGAGAGCGCTGCCAATACCCAGGATGGCTCCGGTGCCCGCCATTGACAGGCCTTGTTCCAGGACGAGTCTCAAAATCCCGGGACCGCTTGCCCCGAGCGCGACCCGGACTCCGATCTCTCGGGTTCTCTGGACGACGGAATAGGACACGACCGAGTAGATACCGAGAGCCGCCAGAAGAAGCGCGGTAAGTGCGAATGCAAGGAGAAGCGTCATGACGAAACGACGGGAAGCGACGGACGCACGCACCAGATCGCGCATGGCATGGATTCCGAAAACCGGCTGCTCGGGGTCGATCCTGCGTACCGCCTCGCGCAGCGACGCCGTCAGCGACTCCGGATCGGAGGAAGCCGCCAGGGCGAGGTTCATCTCGGGAAGGGGCGTCGCCCAAAACGGCGTATACATTTCTTCTCCGGAAGCCGTGGCGAGATCCTCATGGCGCACGTCGCCCACCACGCCAACGATCTCGCACAGGAGATCGTTATAACCGATGCGCACCAACTTCCCCAGCGGGTCCTCGCCGGGGAATACGTTGCGCGCGAAGGTCTCGTTGACGACCAGGACCGATCGACCCTCGTGCCCCGAGAGGTTCATGTCGCTCTCATCGATGTCGCGCCCTGCGAGGATGTGGATCCCCATGGTCGAGAAGTAGCCGGGCATCACCGCCCGCCAGTTGGATGAGAGTGGCCTCCCATCGGCAGGCGGCTCGCGATCTGGAATCTGGATAGTCAGTCCGAAGACGACCGAAGTGAGCGGCATGGGAGCAATGAGGCTTGCGGAGCGCACTCCAGGAAGCGCACGGACCTCCTCGAGAAGTCTTTCCCCGAAATCGGCCTGTGCCGCACCCTCCGGGTACTTCGTCTCGGGCAGAACCAGCCGTGCGGTCAGCACGTGGTCGGGCTCGAAGCCGGGGCTTTCCTTACCGAGGATCCAGAAACTCCGGAGGCTGAGGCCCGCGCCCACGAGGAGCACGAGCGCGAGCGCAACCTCCATGCTGACAAGGAAGTTTCTCGAACGGGAGTCCCGAGAGCCGCAGGCTTCTCCCCGGGTGGTTTCGTGCAGTGACCGCTCCACGCGAGACCGGGAGGCCTCGAGCGCGGGAACGACACCGAACAGAAGACCGGCACCCAATGAAATCGCCGAGGCGAACGCGAACACCGCCCAGTCCACGGCAACCGACTCGATCCGAGGAACGTCTCTGGGGCTCAAGCGAACCACGAGGTCGACGGCCCATAGAGCGACGAGAAGTCCCCAGGCTCCGCCCAGGAGAGCCAGGAGGGTGCTCTCGGTGAGAAGCTGTCGTACGAGACGCGCGCGAGCTGCACCGAGCGCGGTCCGCACCGCGATCTCGCGCCGACGCTCGGCCGCCCTCACCAACAGGAGGTTTGCCACGTTGGCGCAGGCGATCAACAGAACGAATCCGACGGAGGCAACGAGGACCAGGAGCGCGGAGTGGTAGTCCTTCAAGAAGAATCCTTGGAGGGGAGATGCGGTGGCTCCGTGGACTGCGCGGTGGTCGGCGAAAGATTCGACCGCCCGGCGCATGATGCCATCGGCTTCGGCCACGGCGGCGTCGGCGGAGACACCGGGAGCGAGACGACCAACGGCACCGTCGAGAAAGTGTCCGCCGGGATTCGAAAGCTCCATCTCGCTGAATGCCGCGGGTACGTAGAGCTCGACGCCCGTGGTGGGGAACGCGAACCCCGGTGGAAGGACTCCGACGACAGCGTGCGCGCGCCCGTTGAGCTGAAGGTGCCGGTGGAGGATGTTCGGGTCCGTGCCGAACCTCCGCTGCCAAGCGGCATAGGTCATGAGGACCACAGCGTCCGCTCCCTCCAGGTCCTCGGTTGGGGCAAAGTTGCGTCCGAGGATCGGCTCGATTCCGAGAACGGGAAGGAGGTTAGCGGAGATCCGCGCTCCGGAAATGCGCTCCGGTGCGTTCTGGCCGAGGAAGTTGAGGTGCGTCTCGACGGCGACGGCAACGCCTTCGAGAGCGCGCGACTCATCCCGAAGCCGGAGAAACTCGGGCGCAGACAGGGCTCGAAGCTCCCCGTCCCGGCTTGCTCCGATATACAAGAGCGCCTCGGGGTCTTCGTACGGGAGAGGCCTCAATGCGACGGCGTTCACCACGCTGAAGATCGCGGTGTTCGCGCCGATTCCGAGGGCGAGCATCGCCGCGGCGAGAAGGGTGAACGCCGGTTTCCGCCCGAGAGAGCGAAGCGCGAAAGATAGGTCCTGTCGAAGCTGGTCCATAACGAGGCTCTAAGCAAGCCATGTGCCACGTGGCATCCCGTTGGCCTGGCTGATTTTCCCGCGATCAGCTTAGCGCACATGTCCGCTAGCGGTCAGCCGAGGCGCGCATTCAGACGCTCGAGTCCCGATCATCGGAGTCTTCGACGCAAACGCCACGTTATAATCTCCACACCTGTGGATTCGACTGCGCTCGCGGTTCTCACGAGCGGCGGGGATGCTCCCGGAATGAACGCCGCGCTCCGAAGCGTGGTGCGCATGGCGGCCTACCGAAACTTCGACGTCGTCGGGTTTCGGAGAGGCTTCACCGGCTTGCTCCAGGAAGACGCCGTCGCACTCTTACCCCGAGGCGTGGCCAACGTTCTCCAGCGCGGAGGCACGATCCTGAAAACCGATCGGTGCGCCGAGTTTCTCGAACCCGCGGGACCAGAGCGAGCTAGCCGAATCCTGAACACGCGAGGAGTCTCGGCGCTCATCGTCATAGGAGGCGACGGGAGTTTTCGGGGCGCGGACGCGCTTGGGCAGGTCTGGCCGGGACGCATCATTGGCGTACCCGCCACGATCGACAACGACATCTGGGGTACGGACGAGACGATCGGCTTCGACACCGCTCTCAACACCGCGCTCGAGGCCATCGACCGGATCCGCGACACCGCGAGCTCTCACGACCGGCTGTTCCTCGTCGAGGTCATGGGTCGGTCCTCGGGGTTCATCGCGCTCGATGTCGCTACGGCAGGCGGAGCCGAAGAGGCTCTCGTGCCCGAATCGATGTCTTCGATCGATGATTGTTGCCAGCACTTGATGGCCGCGCGCGCGAGCGGGAAAGTGATGAGCATCCTCATCATCGCCGAGGGACACGAGGAAGGCGACGCCTTCGAGGTCGCCCGCAAGATCGAGCAACGCATCGGCCTCGAGTCGCGAGTTACCGTGCTCGGGCACATCCAGAGAGGAGGCCGGCCGACCGCGCGCGATCGCATTCTGGCCACCAAGCTCGGCGCGTTCGCCGTCGAGGCGATCGTCGAGGGGAAGAATGGCGTCATGGTGGGAGAGGTGAGGGGTGAGCTGGTCACGACGCCCCTTCAAGAGACGTGGACTCGGAAGAAGCCGTTGGATCCGTTTCTGAAGAAGCTCCTTCCCATTCTGGCAAAATAATGGCTCTTCTGGCACTGCTGCTCGTCGCGGTGGCTCCGGCCGAGACGCCCGAGTCACGAGCGGTAGGTTTCTTGGCGCGAGAGGTGCCCGAATGGCCCCGAGAGAACGGCTGTTTTTCCTGCCACAACAACGGGGATGCGGCGAGGGCCCTGATCGCGGCGAAGACCGCGGGGCTCGTTGTACCTGATGAGTCACTCGCCGAGACGATCGATTGGCTCGCTCGGCCCGAGCGATGGGACGACAACGGCGGCGGGGGAGGATTCGACGACACCGTGCTCGCTCGCATCCAGTTCGCTTCGGCGCTGGCTAGTGCCGTCGATGCCGGGCTCATCGAGGACCGCTCGACCCTCGAGCGTGCGGCCGAGATCGTGGCATCCGATCAAGGTGCCGATGGCTCCTGGAGGCTCGACGCGAGCGCTAGCCTGGGCTCGCCGGCAACCTACGGACGGCCGCTCGCCACTGCGGTCGCGAAACGTGTTCTGGAGAAGGCTGACCGGAAGCGCCATGCTGACGCGGTTCTCCGTGCGAGTGATTGGCTGCGGAATCTGGAGGTCCAAACGGTGATCGACGCCGCAGCGGTGTTGCTCGGTGTCGGCGCGGCCTGTGGCAAATGCGTCGATATCATCGAGAAAGCGCAGGCACCCTCGGGTGGGTGGGGTGCTTATCTCGTCGGCGCCCCTGAACCGTTCGACACGGCGCTCGTCATGCTCGCACTCGATGATGCCGCACTCGGCGACGACTGGATCGAAGACGGTCGAGCCTTCCTGCTGGAGAGTCAGCTAGTGGACGGAAGTTGGCCAGAGACCACACGCCCCGCGGGCCAGCAGAGCTACGCTCAATACATCTCGACGACGGGCTGGGCAACGCTCGCGCTCTTGTGTACCGGGTCGCGGCGCTAAGCCGCTGCGTTTGGGTCCCGAGTCCCAGCGTGCCACGGGGTTCCGATGTTCGACCTCAGGGCTGCGATTCGGAACCAAGCTTCATTTGTGCTGGGGCGATGCTCCGGGTCGATTGGCTTCCTCCGCCAGTGCTTTGGCTTCGGGAGTAGCAAACGGAAAGTAGTCGAGAACGTCGTACTCCCACACATTGGTCGGAAAAATGACGACGAGCTCCGCTACCTCCTCATCCAAGTTCTGGAACGAGTGAGGCACCATGGGCGGGATGTTGACGATGTACGGTCCTTCCATGACAAACATCCGCTCGCCCAGGGCATAAAGAACCTTCTGCCCCTTCAGGAGCACATGGGATTCCTCGCCCATGTGGGTATGCATCGGTGGGGCGCCGCCGGGTGCCGTATAGGTGATTCCGATGGTCAGGTTTTGGTAGCCGTGCCTCTGCCCCTCCATAACGTGGACGTACTCGCCTGGCCCCGGATTGATCACATCCAGTTCGCTCTTTGACAGCGCGAAGTCCTTGACGTCAGTCATCGCGGGCGGTTCGAATGGTCCTGGCACTCGTCGTGTTTCCAGCACTTTGTGAGGATGATGCTGGGGCGTGCAGAGTCCCCCTCGCGTCATCGACGTCAAGAATCAATTCGCCGTGGTCGATCGTCTCACCCGCCTGCGCGTCGGAAGGCAAGTGGTTCACGACAGGTTCCGGCGGTGGAGGCGGCTTGCTCTCGACTTCTACAGCGGGCGGAGCCGTGCCCGAAAAGCACCCTGCCATCGCCAGCGCCAAACTCAACGCACAAATAGTCACTCGAAGTCGTTGATTCACTCCAAGCCTCCCGCGTGGTGCCTCGCCGATTATCACGACTTCAATATCAAGATTCAATCATTCGCGAGGTCCCACGACCTGCGCTTGGCCTCGGGCTTTGCCTCACGCCCTGATCGCCTGCTCGTTGCTATGCGGCCCCCGGCTTACCTCCCGCGTGTTCGCCGGATGTGACGCGAGCGGCGCGAAACGAAACGAAAGGGATGAAGGGCCCATCTTTCTCATACGAACGCTCCAGCACGAACGAGAATGCGGTGTCGGTTATCTCGCAGTACCTGCCCCGTTCCAGGAACTCGCCCCCGGGGCCCTTACCCTTCCCTGTGGTCTCGACCTCCCGACCGACGCCGCGCGCATGAAGCTCGCTGAAGCCCTCGACCGCGGGCGTCATCCAGAGCATGTACCACAGGTCCCGGTCTGGTATGTACGTACGGAAGGTTGCTCCGCGGAAGTTCACGACACCAGACTCGTCGAGATGCCGCCATTCGTCGAGGATCGCGGTGCCGTCGAGAATGAAGTCGACCTTGGCGATGGCGCGACGGCCGACTTTCGCCCCCTCCGGCAGGCGCTGGAACTCGACGTTCCAGTCACCGATCATGAACTCGAACAGGGAAGCATTTGAGCTCATCATTTTCATTCTGCTTTACGGCCAACACTCCGAACGATTCGCGAACGGCTTCTCCCGTCTGAGCCCTCCGTTCGTCGGGTCGATCCCCTGGTCGGATTCACTTTTTGCTGCTGAGGGCAAACTGATCCACTACCCAAAGCCAACTACCGTCCGGCTGACGCCTAGCAACTTCGGCGGTGATGTCCCCATTGCTGAGTCGGGACGAGGTGAGTGCGAGGTCGCCGCTACACAGCGACTCGGCCTGGATGCTCGGTTCGAGCATCGGGCGATTGGCAAGAAACCTTTCAAAAAACTCCCGAATTTCGTTCAGCCCGATCGCGACCTCGCCGTTGCCGGAAGACACGATGGCATTTGGTTCATAGAGCGCCACGAGCCCGTCGATGTCACCGGCATTGGCACGCTCCACGAAATACTTCTCGAGATCATTCGGGTCCTTCGCCGGTCTATGCATTCACGGAAACTCTACTACTAACCGCGGTCTAACGTTAGGGTTGTATCCCGAGCGCGAGCTCACGATGTGGCGCGACGCTGGGCCGCGGAACGAGCCGGTTTGATCGAACCTTTCAAGCCGATCAAGGCCATCACGCCCAACCAACCTCCACACTGGGAACGTTACTACTTTGCAAAACGAATCCATTAACGAGGACACCAAAACCCTCTGTCGCCTCGAAACGCAGGGGCCGCACCGCCGCGTAGGCATGTGAGATGTACCAGGCCATCGCAAGCGTCACGCGACTCGAACTTGATGCGATCGTGCGCGGAAATGTCGTGTGCGCTTCAATCTTGAGAATTCTCATCGAGAATAAGGATTTCGGGATTGTAGGGCGCCATCGTCTCGAGTGCTCTAGGGATATACTCCAGCATCTTCTCCGGATCATGAATGCGATTGTGAAACACGAAATGCGCAGTCACGTGTTTTCCTCCTCCCGTCGGAATCGAATGGGTTGGAATATTCAGGACTGGTCTACATCAGAAGGAGGTGCAACCATCCTCCGGAGCGCGTTGTCAACAACGCGCCCGATAGTCCACCACTGGACCAGGGAAAAAGCGAGGAAGAAGAGCGCTCTTATCCATGTGTCGGTGGGATAATCTCCAAAGCTGGTGCCCCGATGGACCGCAATGACCGCTCCACCGATTGTGGCCGTCAGAATCAGGGAGGGCAGATTCAACACTTCAAGCACTTTGACCCAGGTCTCTTCACCTCCATGCCACTCGCTCCAGTTGTATAACGGACGTTCGGCAATAAACATGTAGGGGTCAGCGCTATTGATAAAGAAATAGCCCCATTCGCGCCGTGCCCTTTCGCGCTCAGCCAGAAAGGAAATGCCTGGCTCTCGCAGAGCGAGGAACACGACGCATGCCGCTGCATGAGCGGTGGCCAATAATAGGGGAAGCGCCTTCTTTGGCATAGTGCCTTCGGCTAACAGTTACTTGTCGTTCCGTGGAGTGTGCGCCTGCCCGCGGCGGACCGCTGGCATCGGTTGCGGTATGCCGCGAACCGGGTTGACCCGTAAGCGTCGCGCAAATTCGCCTCCAGAGCCAAATTTGGAGCGGGTGGCTCACAACGTGCGGGGGCGATAGGTTGCAGGTTGCCGCTGTGTCGAACGATGAAGCCCCCGAAAATTCATCACGTAATTCTACGGGCGACGCTGTGGACGTTCAATTAGGTGGTCGAATGGGCTCGGACGCCCGGGCCCACGCGATTCAACACGTGGCAGTAATCATCGTTGTGCTCATGTCCTTGTGTCGAGGAGCTCCTGAATGGTCCGGGTGTCATAGCCGTCTTAGAGCAGCTGGGTGAGCACGATTCACGGTGAAAGGAATACTTTGTCGCGGGAAGGACCGGCTGCCTACTCGTGTGCGGCCTTCGGGTACTTCGTGCGAGAGTGTAGGTTGGCTCTGTAATCTTGCATCCGCGCTGTGTTAGTCTCGCAGTGTGACCCCGCCAGGCCAGGATCCCGAAGAAGAAGATTTTGCCCGCATGCTGGAGGAGTCTCTCCAGCCAAAGTCCTTTCGGGAAGGAGACGAGGTCACCGGGACGGTGGTCGCTCTCGGCACCGATGTCGCGTTCGTGGACGTGGGCGGCAAGGGGGAAGCGACGATCGACCTCGAGGAGCTGACCGACGCGGACGGTGAGGTCGATGTCTCGGTCGGGGACACCGTCAAGGGAATCGTGGTCTCGACGTCGGCGGGTCTCAAGTTGTCGCACAAGCTGGCCCGCCACGCTGCCACACGGGAAGCGCTCCGAGAGGCCTTCGAGTCCGGTCTCCCCGTCGAGGGGCGCGTGCAGGAGGTCGTGAAAGGCGGCTTCGAGGTTCGCTTCTCCGGCCAGCGTGCCTTCTGTCCCGTTTCGCAGATCGAAACGGGATACACCGAGGATCCATCCGTACACCTTGGCAAGGTCTACGCGTTCCGAATCGTCGAGTACAAAGAAGAAGGCAAGAACATCGTCGTGTCGCGGCGCGCTCTTCTCGAAGAAGAGGAGCAGGCGCGCGCCGAGGAGGTTCGGAAGCTGGTCGTTCCAGACGCCGTTCTCCCAGGACGGGTCGTCTCGGTGCGCGACTACGGCGCATTCGTCGACCTCGGCGGAAATGTGCAAGGTCTCCTTCATGTCTCGGAAATGGGCTGGTCTCGAATCACGGACCCGACGACGGTCGTGCAGCCGGGAGACGAGATCACCGTCAAGGTTCTGCATGTGGACGAAAGCAAGGGGAAAATCTCGCTCGGGCTGAAGCAGCTTCAGGCGGATCCCTGGTCCACCGTCGACAGCACGTATCGAGTCGGCCAGGTCCTGATGGGGCATGTCACCCGCTTGGCTGACTTCGGCGCCTTCGTCGAGCTCGCGCCGGGCATCGAAGGCCTGGCGCACGCATCGACTTTCCCGCCGACGGGGAAGGCGGACGGATGGAAGGCCGTGGTTACTCAGGGCGAGCGTGTTGCGGTCGAGATCTTGAGCGTCGATTCGGAGCGCAAGAGGATCGGAGTCGCGGTCGTCCCCGAAGGATCCGTCAGGGCCGAGCGCGCGGAAATCATTCGGCCGGGAGCGCGCCTCACCGGGAAGGTGGAGCGCCACGAGAGTTACGGCGTTTTCGTTTACCTCGGGCCCGGTAGTACCGGGCTCATTCCGCTCGAGGAGATGGGTGTCGACCGAGAGGGTGACCTTCGAAAAACGTTCCCCGTGGGAAGCGACTTGGAGGTCATGGTGGTCGAGGTGGATCCCGCCGGCCGCCGCATCCGGCTAAGTCGCAAGGCGCTCATCGAAGCGAGGGAAAAACAGGAAGCTCGCGACTACGCGGCACGGCAGGACGAGGACCAGGCCCGTAGCGGCGGTTTCGGCTCCCTGGCCGACAGTCTTCGCCGGGCCATCGAGAAGAGCGGCGAGTGAACGGGCTAGGGGCGCTTCTTTTTAGTGCTCAGTGCCGTGGCGGGACCCGTGATCGATCGGGCCGCCACGGCTCGGGCTGCTTACGGCGCGGCAAGCGCGCCGGGCTCGCTCCGCTCGCGCAGGCTGAGCTGTACTCTTTCATCAGCCTGCTAGAGCGCGAATCGGTAGCTGACCTTCACGAGGAAGACGTTGTACGGAGCGATGCGGTAGAGCTCGCTGAGACCTTCGCCGAGGGAATAACCACCCGCCGCTTCGTCGCCAGTACGGTCCTGGGACCAGACGACGTACAGCGTCGAGCCGGGCGTGTACTCCCAACGGAGCACCAGATTCGACCGGAGCTGGAGGAAATCGAAATCCGGGTTCTCGAACCGATAAAGGTTCGCTCCGTCGGCTCCCTCGTCGACCATGTACTCGTTGTTGGCGGAGTCGAAGGAGAGCTCGGTCGGATCGTAGATGTCGAAGCGGTCGTCGAAGCCTGCCGCGTGGGGAGCCGTGATTCGCTTGAAGTCCTCGTACCCGCCGCTCGAAAGAAAAGGCTGGCCGTAGTATTGAATCGAAAGATCGGGAGTGACGCTGTAGCTCAGCCTCACGGTCAAGGCGAACGTGGACTGATCGATGGTTCCGAATACATACCGGTCACCGTCGTTGGCATCAACCGTATCCACGTACTGGAGCGTACGGCGTCGCCGGCTCCAGTTGGGCTCGAACGAGATCGAGGCCGCACTCACCGGCCGCAGCGTGAGGCCTGACCAGATCTCGGTCATCCTCTGCGAATCATCGTCGCCCCAGAAATTCCAGCTTCCGACGTTCAGGCCGATTCGCCTCCGGCTGTCGGAACGGACGTTGAACCAATTGCCCCAGCCGCCGGGGAGCCGGAGCGAGGGCCCGCCTCTGAGCTCATGGTTCGATATCGACTCACCGTCACGACTGAGCCCCAACCCGAGGAACCAGTAGTTGCGGAAATGCAGTTGCGCGTTCACGTTGCCGCCATCGAATAGGTTCGTACCTCCGAAATCCCAGCCGCGCCACTGGTTGAGGTTGATATTGAGGCTCCGGAAGATGGAAAAAGGCTCCCAGATTCGCCACCCCACGAAGGACCACTGCATGATCTGGTCGGCGGTGCGGAGAAAGCCGACGTCGTTCAGCTCGAGTCCAGGGGACCGAAACGTGGTCCCGGCAGAGAAGCGGAAGTGTCCGCCTCCTTCCTTTCCCACGTCGAGAGTCCCTCCGTATCCCGATAACGACCTTCGGAGAGGATCGACGTTCAGATAGTCGGCGTCGGGTCGCTGAAAGTAGCGCTGAGGAGATTCCTGGGTGGCGAGAATCGTTGCCGGGTCGCCCTGGACGCCGCTGAAGACCGCCTTGGCGTTCAAGTAATAAGTCCGATCGCTCCAGTTGTGCCGGAAATCGATGCCACCGGTGTAAGCGGAGCGATGTAATTCGGAGAGATCGGCGCTGTCCCCGTCGCGGGTCGTCGCCGTGAACATTCCTCCGAAGATTGTGTTCCCTTTGTCGAAGTCCTTTTGGACCCGGGCGAGGAGATAGTTGCTGAGCGGCTCGACGACTTCCTTCCGCTGGACGCCCAGAGTATCGATTGTCGCGTACTCGTCCGCGGTCACGGCGTCCAACATCCCCACGGACCAGCCGTCGTGTGTCTTTCCCGTGAGCTTGGCCGCTCCAATGATCGTCGTGCTCGTCGGCGAGGACAGGTATTCGTCGTCCTCGAGATCGATCGTACGTTGAGGGGCGCGGCCGATGCGGCGCGAGTAGAAAAGGATATCCTGAGCGAATCCGCCGTCCCCACCCGTCAGAGAAAAAGAGAGGATATTGGCCCCTTCGACGAAGAAAGGACGTTTCTCCGGAAAGAACGTCTCGAAGGTCGTCAAGTTGACCTCGGAAGGATCGGCCTCCACCTGTCCGAAGTCCGGGTTCACCGTGAACGTCATCGTGAGGTCGCTCGTCATCGCGAGCTTTCCGTCGACGCCCGCGCTGACATTCTCGCCCCCGCCCGTCGAGAACGGATCTCCCTCCTCGATCTCGTACCGGTCCGCCTGGGTGAGAGCGTAGGGGAGGATCTCGACCTGACGTTGAGGTGGGACCTCGTCGAGACCGTAGAGCTCTCCAAAGCGCGAAACGAATCCCGAGGCGTCTTTGGCAACCAGCTGCCAGTCAGAGAGTTCTTCGCGGCGATGGAGGCGCCGGCGAACCTGGAGGCCCCACACGCGCGGCTGCCCGGTGCCAAAGCGCAGCTGGGTGAAGGGAATGGCGAGCTCGGCCGTCCAGCCGGTGCCGTTCGCCCCTACGCCGACGTGCCACACGGCGTCCCAGGTATCGTCCAGCCGAGCTCCGTCGCTGGACAGCACGAAATCCGTCTTGACCCCCGCGCTGTTGACGTTGAAAACGAAGGCCGTCTGATTGTCGAAGTAGCTGTCGAGGTAGATCTCGACCTGATCGCCTTGCCGATCGTCACGGCGGGTCACGCGGTTCTCGATGAGGCCGGGCTCGTTGTCGTATGCGCGAACGGCGATATAGAGATTCGTCTCATCGAAGACGATCTGGAAATCGGTCGGCTGGCTGGGCGTCTCTCCTTCATAGGGCTCGCGCTGAATGAAGCCGCCCTCCCATCTCGTCTCGTCCCAGCACCGATCATCGAGCAGTCCGTCCACGCTGGGCGGAGCTTCGATTCGGGTCGCCCGATACCTTCTCTTTTCGAGCGTCTGGCTCGACGCCTCCACCGGCAGGCACCAGAGCGCAACCGAGCCGAACGCGAGCCCTGTCGCGACGATGGCGGACCCGGCCACGGGTCCGAGTCGTGGAGCGAATCGCGTCATGACTGAGCCCGCCCCTCTGAGTCGATGTCGGCTCTCGACGGCCAGCTCACGCAGATTTAGACGACACCGACCAGGACCTGGTTTCCATGACAAACGTGGAAATTCGGTCGGAACGATTGCATCATCTCACACAGGAAGCGGGATGGCTACGCTCCAGCCAGCGGATTTCCAGCCTCAGTGTGGAGCAGGGACCACGGAAAAGGGGATGCGGTAGCTTTGCTGCTCGTCGGGGCGGATGGCCTCGAAGACGTCCACTTCGAACGGCCGGCCGATGCGGTTTCCCGCGAGGTCTTCCAGGATGCCAAGGACGACGAGATGGTAGCTGCCGTCCCGCCACGGCTCGGACGGCGTGAACGACCATCGGGTCTCGTTTCGGGAGATCTCGTGTTGGCCGCCGACGACAGCCCCGCTCGCGTCTTCCACCTCGAGGGCGCCGACCAGGATTTCGTGGTCGAGAGGCTCGAGAAAATCTACGATGAACGGCTCCTGGGATCCCGCTGTCGGTGCTGTCAGAGACCAGGTTGCCGGGTCGAGCGGTTCCTCGTCCGCCGGACCCACGCGAAAAGATTTTTCGAAACCGGCCGTCAGGGGAAGACCCTGCGCGTCGCGCCAGTCGGGACCGACGATGAGCCGGTAGCGCTTGCCTTGTTGGATGGGTCGGCCGAGCTGTTCGTTCGGGAGGATGCCGCGCTTCACGCGCCCCGGGTCGAAGAAAATCGTGTAACGCGTTCGATCGAGATTCCAGAAGTGCTCTCCCAGGGGAAGGAAGGGGTCCTGCACGACATTCGCGGTCTCGTCGACGAGCCGGACGAATCGGAGGCCGTCGCCCCCGCTCATGCTCGCGGAGAAATGAATATAGATCTTGAGCTGGTTCTCGGGAAGGACGTCGGTCGAGGGAAAGACGCGCTCCAAACGGGTCCTAGGTACGCCCTCGCTCGCCGGAACGCGGAGAATGGTGCTTTTTGGCTCCGCGCCGTCGACCTCCACGCGAAAGCTCATTCCCGGCGCGAAGGCGAACATCGGACGAAAACGAAGCACGTTCCCCTCGACCTCGTACTTACCCACGACCGCGGGTCGATTGGCGTCGGGCGTGCGTTCGTCGTGAACCGTCACTCGGACGAGCTCGGCCCAGCGGCTAGGCTCGTCGAGCGGGAGCCCCGTGATCTCGACGGCGTCGGCGACGAGAGCGATCCGAACGTCCGATGCGGTGGCGAGCGTCGAAGCGAGGCTCGCCACCGCGAACGCAAGGCTGCGCAAAACGAGATACCCGATTAGGGCAGGGCCACCTTGTGAAGGTCCAGAGCACCGGAACCGGTTCGCGACATCAAGATCGTATGGCCTTCGTCGTAGAAGTCGAGCTGCTCGACGCCCTCGAGCTCGGCGATCGTCTCGTAAGCGATTCCCGCTTTGTTGCCATCGGGAACGTGCTCGGTAATCCCATCCTGTGAGCCGAAGTTGTCCGTTGGGATCTTCATGACGCCGCGGCTCGTATTCGACATGAGGAGGTAATCCTTACCTCCCTTCGAGTAGACGATCATATCGAGCGGGCGGTTGCGGTTCCCGAGCTCCGCGATCGTGGTCCCCACGAGCTTCTGACCGGCCTCGAGCTTCGAAATGGGAAACTTCACGAGAGGAGTACATAGATAGCCCGCGATGAGGTGCGGCTCGTCGTCGACGTCATAGGGAACGAAAGTGTAAACCGGTGAACGCGTCTCCCACTGGCCGTGAGCGCCGTGGTAAATCTCCACGCTCGTACCCTGGTCGACGTTCTCGAAAGGATAGGCGACGGAGCGCAGCTTGGATGCGAACTCCTCGTTCGAGAGGCCGGCGATGAATATCCGCCCATCGACGAAAGCCATGTCGGTGACGGTCGCGGCACGCGGGTCGCGCCTCGCCGAGGGATCTGCCTCGGGAGCATTTCCGATATGCACTTTCGTGTACTTGAGTTTGTCGATAGGGACGACGTCGATGGTGCCTTCGCCGTCGATGCGAAGAAGGACCGTCCCAGAGCTACCGCCTGGGCCACGTTCCACGGAAACGAACGCGTTCTTCGAGCGAGGTCCGATGGCCAGGTCAGTCACCGAGATCTCTCGAGCATCGGTTCCGAGCATCGCGGCGATCTTCTGATCGATGGCAGTAACGTCCTTGGCTCCCGGGGTCTTTCCCGAGGCTTCGCTTCCGAGCTCGAGGGCGTAGATTGCCGCCGCCTTGTTGTCGGCGGCGAAGAGGATCCCTTCGGGACCGAAAGCTAGGGGTCCGATGGATTGGAACGACGCGCCGACGTCCGACGGTGCGGTCTCGGCAGGCGCGTGGCCCGCGCCCGCCACGAGCGCAAGAGCGGCGAGCCCGATCGTCATTGCGTTCACTTTCATGGGCATCTCCTCTTTTGGGGTTTGTGATTCGCGAATTCCCGATTCTAGGTCTGGGAGAGAACGATCGCAAGGCGACCTGCGTTAGCGAAGCGATGGCTGTGCATTGGCTTACAGTGTTCGGCAGGTCGTCGACCTAAACTTGGAACAAAGGAGGCCGTCGATGCTGAATTGGATGGTCGAAGACGCACGTGGTTCTGAAGCGTCGAGCGACCGACGCCAGAGGGAGCTTCCCGCAGGGTCGGACGATCGCTATCCCCGGCGAGTCAATCGACGCGTCGAGCCTTCCTGGTTTCTCGATTCCACCGAGCGGCGCCTCTATTTGCGCTCGCTCCTCGCCACGCTCGAATAACGAACGAGGCTAGCCCGCAGCTTCTCCATGTCGCTTTTGGAAAGCAGGAAACCCCTTCGACTGCGAGACGTCAGCGAACGGTGCGGGAACGCACGGCGCATGAGACCGTCGTCGCGGTGGCCATTCAAACGCAAGAAGAGGTGACCGAGCTCGTGGGCGAGAACGCGGCCGAGCGCCCGGGCAAGGACCCCGTCGTCCACGTCAGGTAGCTCGGCTCGATCCCAATTCCCATCGACGGCACGTGCCACCTGGTCGGCCCAGAGAGTGATACGCCGCGAGCCGAGATGGGTGTTCCCCAGGCGATGGTCGTGCCGGTCCCGGCTGCAGCCGAAAACGACGAAATCAGACGGGCGCTGCTCGACGTGGACCATCACTGCGGGTGAACGATCGTTTCCGCTGTCGAGGCTCCATTCCCATACCACTCCGCCCGGTCGGAAAATGGAGTCGGCCTCTTCGAGCGCGCTCTGCAGAACGTCAGCGGGCAGTGGTGCCGCGACGCGGACCGGTACGGTCACCGCGATCGCCGTCATAGCCGCGAGCAGCGAGAGCACGCTTTTGCGATTGTACTCGCCTGAAGGGTGGTTGCAACCCGGGCGGAGGGTTAGTCGAGGCAAATGCCGGCGCCGACGATGCGGTCGGCGCCGGCTCCGCCTCCGACACCGGCGCGGCCTCGCCGAGGTCCTTGACCCGGACGCGACCTCTGGTGCGGATATTCAATCTGCTGGAATCGGTTGCTCCTCGGTCACTCGAAGTGCAAACGCGGTGCCATATGACGGTATTACGGAATCCATTGCAGGCAGACGTGTTACGGCAGATGATGTTCGCGCGGCCGTTGTGGATCTCCTACGATGTCAGCTTGCGCGGGCGGGGAAAGGAGTGGGAGTGTTGGAACCGATCGGGATGATCTCGACGGCTCACCTTTTTCCCGGGCTTCATCGCCACCTGATGGAGCTGCTTCGGGGTCTGGCGCCGAAGGACTGGAACCGCCCCACGCTCGCGCCCGCCTGGACCGTGCGGGAAGTCGCGGCGCACCTTTTGGACGGACAGGTGAGGCGTCTTTCCTTCCAGAGAGACGGACTTCCGATGATGCCACCCGAAGGCCCGATGGAAGGGTACCGTGATGTCGTGAGATTCCTGAACGACCTGAACGCGGACTGGATCCGGGCCACCCGTCGTTTGAGTGCCAATGTGCTGATGGACTTCCTGGAGATGACGGGACCTCAGGTGTGCGAGCTCTTTGCCGCCCTCGATCCCCTGGCCCCAGCGTTCTTCCCCGTTGCCTGGGCCGACGAATCCAAGTCGGAGAACTGGTTCGATGTCGGGCGGGAGTACACGGAATGGTGGCACCATCAGGCTCAGATTCGTGACGCCGTGGGTGTGCCCGCGCTGACCGACCGCGAGTGGCTGCATCCGGTGTTGGAGCTGTCCATGAAGGCATTCCCGCGAGCGTTCAAAGGCGTACTCGCCGCACCGGACATGGCTTTGGTGCTCCGGATAACCGGAGAAGCCGGTGGAACGTGGTCGGCGATTGCGACCCGCGGAGGCTGGTCGGTGCTCCGGGGGGAGAAGTCGGACGCCGCGGCCCGAGCGCGTTGTGACGAGGACACGGCCTGGCGGCTGTTCTTCAATGCGCTCTCCGAAGAGGAGGCCCGAGATCGCATCGATGCCGAAGGAGACGAACGCCTCATCAGAAGGCTCCTGTCGGCTCGCGGGGTCATGGTCTAAGAGTTATGGCGCGAAGCCCGATTCGGCAAAGGAAGGTGAACGCTCATGATTACCGGCGCTCATTCGATCATCTATAGCAAGGATCCCGACGCCGACCGCGCTTTTCTCCGCGATGTGCTCGCGTTGACGCACGTGGATGTGGGCGATGGCTGGCTCATCTTCGGTTTGCCGCCCGCGGAGGTGGCCGTGCACCCGGCGAAGAAGAACGACGTGCACGAGCTCTACCTCATGTGCGATGACGTGGATACGTTCGTCGAGAACATGCGAAAGCGCGGCCTCGCTTGCGACGAGGTACAGAATCTGGGCTGGGGACTGCTGACGCAGCTGACCCTTCCCGGAGGCGGAAAGCTCGGGGTCTATCAGCCGCGGCACGCGCGTCCGAAACCGATGGCGGCGAAGCGCACGAAGGCGGGCACGCGACGACGGACGAAGCGACCGGGAACCAAGCCAGCTAAGAAGAATGCGGGAAGGCGCTGAAAAAAAGGCGAGCGGACCGCCTCTCGTGCTCGAAACTCCGCGCGACGATGAGGAGCATGCTATGCGGGTCGTGAATCGGGGCGTCACTGAAAGAAGGGAGCGCTCAGTACGACCGGACGTCGAGACCTTCGACTCGGCGGAAGTGTTCTTCGTTGCGAGTGACCACGGGCCGGTCGAATCGAAGACCGAGAGCCCCGATCCAGGCATCATGGTCGCCGATTGCGCGACCTTCGGCTGAGAGCCGACGTGCGATTCGGCTAGCCTCCCAGCTCACTTCGATGTCGGGCCAGAGAACCGGAAAAGGCGAGAGGAACCGTTCGCAATCTTCCCGCCGCGAATCCTCGTAACCTTCGGCGAACTCCATCCAGGTCACGAAGGCGATGCTCACCGGCTCGTCCGCGTAACGCTCCAGGAGATCGGTCGCGGCGCCGGGCTCTTGGTGCCGCAGTTCGCGCTGGAGATCGACCAGTACGGTCGTGTCCAGGATCACTCGGCCGTCACCTTGGCGCGAGGCCGACGCCCCCGAGAGGATGCCCGCTCATCGACGCGCGCGAGCGCATCCTCATCGAGCAGGCTTTCTGGGTGAAGTCGGCAGACGTCGCGAAGAGCTCCAAGAAGATGGCCCGCCGTTGAGGAGTCGTCCCAACGTGCGCGCCGAACGACCGAGGAGAACGACTCTCGTGGCCCGCGTTTGGCCCGCTTCAGCTTCTCGTACGCGTCGAGCTCCAATGTGATCGTTTTAGTTGCCATGCATGAATAATACATGGCTAATTGGGATCCTGCCAGCTGACTGGTTTCCTGGGCGTCTCATCGCACGTATCCGGATCCTCGAAGCGCCCGCCCCGGCTTCTCTCCCGTGAGCTCACCGTCTCGGACGACCGCCACACCGTTCACGAAAACGTGCTCCATGCCCGCGGAATAGTGGAAGGGGTCTTCGAAGGTCGCCCGACCGTTGATGGTTTCGGGGTCGAAGGCGATGACGTCGGCAAAGTAGCCTTCCTTCAGTAGTCCCCGCTCGCGCAGGCCCAGAATCTCCGCGGGAAGGGCGGCGAGCTTCCGGATGGCCTCCTCCCAGCTCATGAGCTTCTCGTCACGGACGTACGTTCCGAGCCAGCGAGGAAAGGTGCCCAGGTGGCGGGGATGCACGAGCGGTGGGAGGTGTTCCGTCTGCAAGTCCAGGGCGCTTCCATCGGTTCCTCCCGTCACGTAGGGTCTCGCCATGACCTGGCGCAGAGTCTCCTCTTCGTTGTTCCAGTCGATCACGATGCCCCGGCCTTCCTGCTCGAGAACCACGTCCATGAAGACTTCCTCTGGGGGCTGACCGCGCATCTCCGAGACTTCGGAGACCAGCTTCCCGTTGATCTCCGGGTCGCGGACTCCCAGACGGATGTGGTGCCAGCCGATGTTCGCGAAATAGGGAGGCTCGGTGACGAAGCCCGCGGCGATGCGCGTCCTCTGTGCCGGATCGCGCAATCTCTCGAGCATCGCCTCGCGGCCGTCGGCCTGGGCCCAGGCGGGGATATAGTCCGCGAGTCCAGTGATGCCCCAGGTGTAGGTGTAGCTGTCGCCGGTTACGCTCATGCCTCGGGCTAGCGCCTCTTCGATCTGTGAGAGAAACTCGTCGGCACGGGTCGAAGACGTCGAGTTCAAATGAAAGAAGTGCACGGCGGAGTTCGCCTTCTCGCCGATCGCGAGCGCCTCCCCGATGGCTTCCGGATCGGTACCGTTCATCGTGCGAGCGTGGTTGGCGAACAGCCCGCCCATCTCCGCCGCGACGCGAACGAGGGACGCGAGCTCATCGGTGGTCATGTAGATGTTCGGAACGTAGCTCATTCCCGCGGACACGCCCAGCGCCCCCTCTCGCATCGCCTGGCGGATCATTTCTTTCATCTCTTCTAGCTCGGCGTCGGTGGGGGACCGGTCCTCGTAGCCCATCACGTTGGCGCGGATGCCTCCCGACCCGACGTACGAGGCCACGTTGATGTCCGTCCCCAGCTCCTCCAGATAATCGAGAAACTCACCGAAGCTCGTCCACTTGCCCCGAAGCTCCTCGGGGAGATCCGTCTCTCGCTTCCCGCCGAGCGGTCCCATGCTCTCCGTCTCGCCGTAGACCTCGGTCGTCAGCCCTTGAAGCGCGAACGATGGACCGCGCCCGTCATTGAGCATCCGGTCGACCTCGGAATGGCTGTGCATGTCTGTAAAACCCGGCGCGACGTAGAGATGGCTCGCGTCGATCTCGACCGCGCCGGTCCCGGGGATATCCCCGATGGCGGAGATCCGATCGTCGGTAATGGCCAGATCGCCCCGGACACCGAGCCCACCGGTTCCGTCGAAGAGCATTCCTCCGCGAAGCACGACCGAATGGGTAGGGGCCTGCGTACAGTTCGATGCGACCAACAGACCAAGTAGGAAAGAGCCCTTGCGCAGCATTGCAGCACCCCCTGAGGGGAGGCAGTTTGGTCTTTCAACCGAGGGGTGTCAACCCCGGTAGTAGCCTGTAGCGCTTCCAGCAAGGTATTCGATGCCGGCCCGTTTTCCGTCATCACCTAGGGCGTATGGCAGTCGTTGCACATCATCGTCGTGAACAGTTACTTCCCGCGACCGACCGCCGCGATGTCCGTCACGTTCGCCCGGGCGACACCTCCAGCGAAGGCAGCGCCTGGAGACATCACGTGGCCTCCCCGGCGCAGCATTCGAGGATGTTAGACCGCTGCTACCTGAGAATCCGCGAGGCGGTGATCGTGACGTCCGCTCGTTTCCACGCCTCGTCGAAGCGCTTCTGGATCCCCTCCGCGGCGCCGTTCTTTCCTTGAGCCCGAAGCGCCTGCATGAGCCCGTAGAGCGCCCAGCCGTTGTCGGCGTTTCGCCTCAAGTCCTCCCAATACACCGTTTCCGCTTCGCGCGCCCGCCCGGCCTCGAGAAGCACGGCGCCGAGCGCGTGACGGGGCGGGTAATGCCACTCGCTCGGTTCCGTGTAGACGAGGCTGTCCTCGAGCCGAACCGCCTGTTCGAGATGGGCGATGGCGGTCTCGTAGTCCTTCTTGGCAGCGGCGATCTCCCCGCCCAGCACGTCGGGGGCGATGGCGAAAATCGAGGCACTCGAGTTCGGTGAGAACAGCTCGAAGTCCAGCTTTTCATCGGACGCGATGCGCTTCACCTCTGCGAGCTCTTTCTCGGCTTCAGCGATCTGTCCTTTCCCCAGGAAGGCAATCCCTCGCGCGTAGTGCCACATGCCCGTCAGATAGGAATTCTCCGCGGGAGGCGCCGGCTCTTTCAACATCTCGTCCCACTTTCCGAACCGGGTGAGCGCGTAATAAGGGACGACTCGGAATCCGGCCATCATGGGCATCTCGGTGAGCACCGCGTCCGGGATCTTCGCAGCGACCTTGCGCGCCGAGTCGATGGCGGCCTGGCTCCTCCCGTCCATCGTCGCCGCGAACCAGAGGAAATGGATGTTGTGGGGGTAGTAGCCCATCGGGTAGAGGCCCTGGGCCCGGCACTGGGTGATGTAGTCTTCGTCCGCCAGAACGGCGAGCTCGTTGCTCTTGACCGCGTCTTCATAGCGGCCAATCCGCTGATAGATGTGCGACGGCATGTGCACCAGGTGGCCCGCACCCGGCACGAGTCGCTGCAGCCGGTCCGCCGCCGCTTCGGCCCGCTCGGGAGTTTCCGTCGGCTCCATCAGATGGATGTATAGATGAAGCGCTCCGGGATGGTCGGGATTCCGCGCCATCACGGACTCGATGATCTCCACGGACTCGAGAGTGTCCTCATAGGGTGTACCGTCCCTCATCCAGTAATCCCAGGGTCTCAAGTCCATGAGCGACTCGACGTAGAGAGTGGCGACGTCGAGGTCCTCGGGGAAGCTCTTCCACACGTCCCGCATGGCGGCGGCGTAGGCTTTGTCTCGCTCGGCCCGATCTTCGGCGTTGCCAGAGTAGCGTTTGGAGAGCGCATCGATGAGCGCCTGCTCTCGAAGTGAGACTTTGTCTTTGAGAGATAGGGCCTTTTGCACCAGCTCGTAGGCTTCGGGCTCGGAGCTCGGATCCATGGGCGCATTGATGTTCGGTCCGAGAACCAGCGCTTGTCCCCAGTACGCCATCGACATCTCCGCGTCGAGCCGTGCCGCTTCGCGAAACGAACGGCCGGCCTCGGCATGGTTGAAACCATAGGTGAGGTTCAAACCCTGGTTCATGAAGGCCTGCGCATCTTTCGAGAAGGTGGTCACGGGAAACGTGTGGGCGCCGAGGTTCTGAAGCCTGGGCGCGAGCTGGCCCGTGGGCGAAGGCCGAGTCGCCTCTTCGGATTCTTCGTAATGCTGGTGAGCTGGCGTCTGCGCCCAAACGCCCAGCGCGGCAGCGTGGAACGTCACGGCCAGGATCGCGATTCGGTGGCAAGCAAGGGGATTCCTCATGGAAAATTCATACCTCTCATTCAAGTGTGTGCGAGCAAGTATACCAAGGACGGAACGGACCTCTGGCATGATTTGAGCGCAAAAACTGCATAACAGCTAGCTAGCTCCAACGAAACCACTTCACCGCGAGCAGAAAGCTCACGCCACCCCACACCACGAGTCCGGCGAGCTCCGACAGTTGGGACCCGAGGCTCGCACCCTCGATGATCACGGCGCGGAAGGCGTCATTCAGCATTGTGAGGGGGAGCGCCTGAACGAACGGCTGTATCACGTCGGGAAAGCGGTCGGAGGAGAAGAACACGCCGGAGAAGACGAACATCGGGAGCATGACGAGGTTCATCAGCCCCGAGACGGTCTCGATCTTCTCCGCCCGGCTCGCCACGAGGATGCCGATTGCGCCGAAGGCGAGCGCTCCCACGACGCCGATGACGAAAGTGGCCAGAATCGACCCGCGCACTGCCACGTCGAAAATGAAGTGGCCGGCCACCAGCAGTAGTACGACCTCGAAGAGCATGAAGACGAGACGGCTCGTCATCATGGCGCCGATGAACTCGCTCCTTCGCATGGGAGAGGCCACTAGACGTTTGATGAGCTTCCGCGTTCGCATGTCGACGACGGCGAAGCCGACACCCCAGAGCCCGCCGCTCATGAGGTTCAGCCCAATGAGGCCGGGAATGAGAAAATCGATGTAGCGGGCGCCCGGCTCGGTCACGTGCTCTTCGACGACCTCGATGGTGTCCGATCGGCCCCAAGCCCGCTGCAACGTATCGTCCACGCGGGCACGGGCCACGAGGCTCGCCGGTCGAGTGGGATCGAACCGGTAGGTCATCTTCTTACCGGGAACGATGAGTAGGTCCACGTGTCCCAGGCGAATTCTGGAGGCCGCTTCGTCCTCGTCGATGAGCTCCGCCTTGATCTCGGAATCGCCATCGAGCGCGGCCATGACTTTGGCCGATCGGTCGCCCGAGACCACGCCCACGGCGATTTCCTCGGGCGGCTTGTTGCGGAAGGCGATCCCGAGACCGACGGCCAGCAGCACGGGAAAGACGAAGATCCAGAACAGCACCTCAGGCTCACGAAGCGGCTCTTTGATGCGCGCAAGAAAAAGCTGCGTGAAGGGGCGAGCTCTCATCGAGTTATCCGTCTCGAAGGTGCCGGCCGGTGATGGAGACGAAGACGTCTTCCAGGCTCGCGTGGTGGGTGCCGAGGTGCTCGAGCACGAGCCCACGAGAGCGCAGATGTTCCAATAGAGCGGGGAGTGCCACGTGTACCTCCGATGTCGCCAGCGTGAACGTCTTGGCATCGCGATGAGCGCCTCGGATCCGAGGCAGGGTCGAGAGCTCGTCGAGGCTCAGCCGTTCGGCATCGTCAACCCGGACCTCCAGCACGTGATCGCCTCCCAGCCGGGCGATCAGCTCACAAGGGGCTCCGAGCGCGATGATCTGCCCCTGGTCGACGATTGCCACCCGATCGCACAGCCGCTCCGCCTCTTCCATGTAGTGCGTCGTGAGCATCACGCTCCCGCCTCGCTCCCGAAAGGCTCTGATGAGGTCCCACAGGTTTCGCCGTGACTGCGGGTCGAGCCCGGTCGTCGGCTCGTCGAGAAACAAGAGCTCCGGATCGCCCACGAGCGCCGTCGCCACCGCGAGCCTCTGCTTTTGTCCGCCCGAGAGCTTCTGGACCCAGCTCGAACGCTTCTCGGTGAGGCCGATCTCCGCGAGAAGTGTCTCGAGTTCCCGGTGCCGTGAGTAGAAGCTCTGGAAGATACGGAGTGTCTCCTCGACGGTGAGCTTCTCCGACAACCGCGTCTCCTGGAGCGACACGCCGAGACGCTGGCGGATCGTTTCGTCGTCCTGTCCCCACCGGCCTCCGAGCACCTCGATGTCGCCCTCTGAGGGCGCGAGGAGTCCCTCCAGCATCTCGATGGTCGTCGTCTTGCCGGCTCCATTCGGGCCGAGCAGGCCGAAACACTCTCCTCGGGGGATCACGAGGTCGATCCCGCGCACCGCTTCGACGCCACCCGGATAGGTTTTCTTGAGCCCGTGGCAGCGAATCGCTGACCCCATCGTCATCGTCAGTATTCGCGCACCGGACTCACACGGTTCAGGAGCCGACGTCCCGCCCGGTATCGTCTCACGTTCTCGAGAACGAGGTCCATCGTGCGCGGGATGTAGTTGTCCCGGTCGTCGGTGGCGACGTGCGGGGTGATGACGAGGTTCGGCGTCGACCAGAGGGCGGAGCTCGGTGGAAGAGGCTCGGTCACGAACACATCGAGGATAGCGCCTGAGAGCTCACCGCGCTCGAGCTTGAGGCGGAGGGCCTCATAGTCCACGACCTCGGCTCGTCCGAGGTTGATGAAACCCGCCCCCTGCTTGATCCAGTTGAGCTCCCTGGCGCCGAGCAGCCCTCGAGTTTCACGGGTCACCGGAGTCGTCACCAGGACGAAGTCGGCACGCGGAAGCACTCTCCGGAGCTCCGCGGGACGGAACATCTCATCGACGTAACGGTGAGGCCGGCCGCTTCGCCGGACGCCGAGTACGTGCATCCCGAGTCCTTTGGCCTTCTTCGCGGCCGTGCCGCCGATGTGGCCCACCCCCATCACCGCAAGTGTCTTCCCGGCAATCGTCGTGGTGTGGATTTCTCGCCATCGAGACTCGCGCTGCTGAGTTGTGAGGGCTGGCACGGCACTGTTGAGCATCAGGAGCGCCATCGTGACGAACTCGCCCGCCTTCGGTACGTGCACCCCTCGGTTGTTGACCAGCGCCACACCGCGGGGAAGCCAATCGAGAGGAAGGAGGTGGTCGATCCCCGCTCCGATCACGTGGATCCACTTCAAGTTCGGAGCGGTCTTCTCGAGCTCGTGCTTCGGAAACCACCAGGCGACCAGAACGTCGGTCGATCGGATGGCGCGATAGAATCCTGACTTGTCGGTGGCGATCGTGATCCGCACCTGTCTCGCGACGTCGGGATGACGCCGCAGCGCAGCTCGGTACCGCTCCCGCGTCATGTGGAAGACCTCGGGGGCCTTGGGATTGCTCTGGACATGAATGTGGAGCCGTGTGGACACCGGGAGTCAAGGACCGCTCTCCAGGTTGCCCTGGATCTCGTTTGCGACGCGCACCCCCGAGGCGATGGCGCCGTTCATGGATGCCGTGGCTGTGTGCTCGCCGGCGAAATGGACGCGCCCCTCGATCTTTCGCGCGACGGCGCGAAAGTCCTTCTGCCCCACTCCCAGGAACGAGTAGCTTCCGCGCACCCAGGGGTCCTCGTTCCAATATTTGACCGCTGCGGACTCTAAGAATTTCGGGGCCTCCGGCCAGACCCGGGACGTTTCCCGGAGAGCGGCGCGAAGCCGTTCTTCGCGCGGCAGGAGTCCGAGCATTTCGGCATCGGCGCCCGAGGTAAAGCTCATGAGGATGCCGCGTGGGCCGGGTTGATCGATCGACATGTGGTAGATGCGGCGCAGCTTCGTGTCGGTGAATACCCGCTGACCGATGCTCCCGGGCTCGTCCCAGAAGCGCCTTCCGAACTGCATCGCGACCTTCATCACCTGCCCGTATGAAAGCGAGTGGATGACCTTCATCTTCTCCGTGGAAAACCGGGGTACGATCTCGACGTCACGTAGCACCTTGAAGGGAAGGGCGAGGACGAGCCGGTCGGCGCGCATCACCTCGAGCGAGTCGCCTTCCTCGAACCAGACCTCGACGCCGGCCTCGTCGTGAGACACCTTCCGTACCGGCCGGTTGTATTGGATATTGTCGGAAAGGGCGCGCGCGAAAGCTTTCGGCAGCTGATCGTTTCCGCCCAGGATCCGGCCTTCGTCGACGTCCTCGTTGAACCCGCTCGACCGCGCGTGGGACATCACCATTCCGTAGGCGGACATCTCGTGAGGACGTGCCGTGGACTCGGTCGCGTTCAGGTAAGTGTAGAGGCTCAAGATGTCTTCGGGGGCTCCTTCCTGGAGAAGAAGATCGACCACGGAGAGATTGTCGAGTTTCAGGATTTCTGCCTCGGGATTATCGATGTCTCGGATGCTCGCCACGAGTCTCTTGGTGAACTGGGACTCCTGGCCGAAGAGCTGCCCCGGCTGAGCCCCCTCGTACGGGAGTTTGACGCTTCCGTCCTTTAACGCCTTCATCGCGATCCGTTTTCCGCGAACGAAGATGCCATCGTACAGCTTGGCGGTCATGACCTTGAGGCCAAACTCCTTGCAGTAACGGTGGTCGTACTCGTCGGTGGCGTCCACGTACTCCGCACCCATCTCGGCGTAGAGGCCGTCGGCGAACGGATCGCGGTAGGTGCGAACCCGTCCCCCGGGCCGAGAGCGCGCTTCGAGGACGGTGACGCCGTAACCAGCACGGTCGAGCTCGAAGGCCGCGGCGAGTCCCGCCAGGCCCGCGCCCACGACGAGGACGCGTTCGCGGCGCGGGGTTTGTACCGCTGCCACGGTACGGACGAGAGGTGCCGCGGCCATGACCGATCCGGTCGCCTTCAGAAACGTTCTCCGGTCCATGATTCTCCTGGTCACCGTTGCATCCTTTCGACGAAGAGGCGTATGAAACCGTCCCAGTCCAGATCGTACTGGACCTTCATCTTCATGGCTCCCTCGGCGCCCGGCCAGAGATTCTCGCCTCCCACCGATACGCCATAGTTGATTCCATGGTTTACGTCGACGTCCACGTAGAGCTCCGCTGTCGTAACCAGGCTTGGATCGATGAGGCTCGCAACCACTACCTGGTCGTACATGAGCCACGTACGGCCCGGTTCTTCTTCGAAGCGCGGGCCCATCGTCTCCCGCAAGAGCGCGGTGACCGGCGTATCCTTTGCGACCATCGCCTCGTACCACGACTTGGTGAGCGCGGTCTTTCGCGACACGTTCAGGGGCGAGAGCTGAATGGGAATGCCGGACCGCAGAGTCGCGCGCGCGGCCTCGGGGTCGACCCAGAAGTTGAACTCGGCGTTCGGTGTCAGATTACCCCTGCCGTCCGGAAGAGCGGCGATGGCGCCGCCCATGATGATTAGCGCCTTCACGTTGTCGGCAAAGCCTGGCTCCTGGGCGATTGCCATGGCGACGTTGGTCAATGGACCGATGGCGACGAGGGTGATCTCGTGCGGATTCTCCATCACCGTTCGGACGATGAACTGTGCCGCGCTTTCCTTCTCGGCTCTTTTGGTGGCAAAGCCGCCCGGCGGCGGCGTCGGAGGCTCGTCCGAGTACCAATTGCCGTAGCTCGTCACCGCGAAATCGCTTTTTTCGTGCACCAGAGGCATGTTGGCTCCGCGGAAAACGGGGATTTCGGTGCGCCCGACGATCTCCAGCAGCCGCAAGACGTCCGACGTTGCCCGTTCCATGCTTTCGTTTCCGGCCACGGTCGTAATCCCGACAATCTCGATCTCGGGTGAGTTCAACGCCAGGAGAAGGGCCATGCCATCGTCGCCCGGGGGAAGGATGAAGTCGGTGTCGAATACGATGCGGTGCTGAGACAGAAGTGCCAGGAACAGCACGAGTCCCATGCGCCGGAGGTTATCACACGCGTGGTAGGATCCCGGCCGGACGAGGAGTCGCCTCTTGCCGATCGTCTCGAAAAGATGCGTATCGGGACCGTTTGCCGCGGCGTTGTGTCTCACCCCGCTCTTCGGCTTGTTCTCCTGTGCGGGAAAGCAGCTCGCTCACGAGAACCTCAACGCTGTTCTTTGGGTGCAGACCTCGGTCGAATACCGAGCTCTCGCCCGTCAGAGTTATCTCGACGCCAAGCTGGCCCTCGACGAGGCGCTCGCGCAATCAAGCTGGACTGCGGCAACGGAGCAACGAGAAGGTTTCTCGAGCCTGCCTCCCGCCGTCATCCTGGATGTCGACGAGACCGTGCTCGACAACTCACCTTATCAAGCGCGTCTCGTGCTGGACGAACGCGATTTCGAAGAAACGACGTGGCAGGCCTGGTGCCGCGAAATGCGGGCGACGGCCGTGCCGGGTGCGCTCGAGTTCACCCGCTACGCGTCGAGCCAGGGAGTGACGATCTTCTACGCGACGAACCGCCGAAAGGCCGTCGAGGAAGCCACCGTCGACAATCTCCGCGCAATCGGGTTCCCGCTCGCAGAGGACCGGGACGTCGTGCTCTCGCGTGGAGAGAATGGGTGGGACAGCTCGGACAAGACCGCTCGACGGGAGCACGTGGCGTCGCGCTTTCGGGTGCTCCTTCTGATTGGAGACAACCTGGGAGATTTCGTGGAGCTTCCCGGGGGATCTCCGGGCGAGCGGGAAACGGTGTACGAGCGGTACGAGGACTACTGGGGCACGCGGTGGATCGTCCTTCCAAACCCGCAGTATGGCTCCTGGGAGAGCGCTCTCTTCGATTCAGACTTCTCGTTGACCGGCGAGGAGCGCCTGAACCGGAAACGTCAGCGGCTTCGTCCTGGCTCGTGAAACTTCGGGTTTCGCAGCGTCCCTGGAATTCGCGTTCTCAAGGAGCGGCAATCGGACAAAGCCTTCAGTCGATTGGCACGCAGCTCTTGAGCGGTGTTACCAACGTCGCTGATCGATTTTCCCACGAACACCAGAACGCCGTCCCTGGTGATGAGACTCGGCTGGTCGCGCAGGGCTTCAAGAAAATTCCTTTCTTTACTCTTTCGACGACGAGTACAGAACCCGCCTCGAGACCGAGATCTCGAATCGGTCTATAGTCAACCTCATGTCATTTTACCGCGCGGTTGCGATCCACTGGCTCGTCGCCGTCGCGGCGGTGGCCCTCTGTTTCGGTGGGGCGAACGTTCTTCCGCGGGCCCTCGGGATCTCCTTGACTGTGTCCTGTCTCGCCGTCGTTCTCTTTCGGCTGGTTCGATCACGGAGCCAACGGCCGAGCGAAGCCGCCGCGCGGAGCCCACTGGAGCTTTTTGGGATCGTTGCGATCCTCCTCCTCTCGCTCGTCCTTCGCTGGCCCATCGCCTCGCTTGACGTGGAGCACTACCTAGGACCGGACGAGGGCGAGGTGGTCGAGAACGTCCTGGAGATGATCAAAACGGGAGATTGGGATCACCGCCATCGCGGCTATCCCGGGCTTCATTTCTACCTTCAGATCCTGCCGGCGAAAGCCCACCTGTGGTGGTCCGAAGGCGCCGAGATTCCGGAACTGGACCGATGGGAGTTCTACCTGGCCGCGCGCCGCTTCAGCTTGCTGCTGGGTTGGCTCACCGCGGCGGTCGTCTTTCTCACGGCTCGGAGCCAAGTCTCGCCTTTCGCTGCTTTTCTGGCCTCGGCGCTGGTCGCTTTGTCTCCTCTCGCGTTGCGCGAGTCCGCCGTCGTGAATCCCGATCTGGTGCTCGGTTTTTTCGTCGCGCTGTCGCTCTATGCGGTGTTGCGGCTCACCAGGAGCCCGACCTGCGTGAGCTTTCTTTTCGCGGGCGTGACTTGTGGCCTTTCGACCGCGATCAAATACACCGGCGGGTTGACGCTCTTTCCCCTCCTCGTCGCCTGGTTGACCGGGACCGAGCGCACTCGTCACGTGAAGAAGGTGGTCTTCGCGCTCATTGCCGGGTTCGTCACGTTCGCTTTGACCAGCCCCTACACCTTCTTGAAGATTCCCGAGTTTTTGGGCGGTCTGGGCCGGCACTTCGGGTACTACCGCGCCGACGACATGAACGCCCCACTGGAGCTCACGCGCCTTTTACTCACTCGAGGTTTGGGACCGGTCGCCGTTCTCGCGGCTCTCGGCCTCGGAATCGGGGCTTTGGCTCGATGCGATTCGCGTGGGCTGATTCTGCTCAGCTATCCTGTCGCCACGCTTTTTGTCTTCTCTTTTTTCGAGCGAGCCTTCCCTCGACACGCACTCCCGCTCTTGCCGTCGATGGCCCTGCTAGGCGCCGCGGCGGCGCCGTGGGTTGCCGAACGACTCGCGGTGGTTTCGCGCTCGACGCCGCCCCGTCTTGCCTTCGTCGCATTGATCTACCTGGCCCCCTCGGTCTCGGGAAGCGTGGCTCTCGCCGTCGCGAGCCAGAAGCCTACGCCCGCCGAGCGGGCTTCCCAGTGGGTTACCGCGAACCTCCCGGTGGGAAGTCGAGTTCTCGAGGACCAGTTCACTCCGAGACTCGATCCGTCGCGCTACCGGGTCCATCGGCTGAGGGTCGAAGAGAAACGTTTCGTCGGAAACTTCGACTGGGTTCTCGTATCCGGGTACCCGCCGGGGCTCCACGTCGATGGGCTCAGGCAAGTGGCGGAGTTCGAGACCGGGGAAGGCCTGGGAGCGGGCATTCGCGTCTTTCAGGTCGGTGATCGGGAAAGCTTGATGCCGATAACGAACCTGGAAGGCGGCTCGAGCCTCATCCGAGCGGGAGATCTGATGTACTTCGGCGAGGGCTGGCACCCTCCCGAGCCCGGTGCTTTCGCCACTTCCCGTGTCTCGCAGGGGGAGAGCTCCGAGATCTTCTTTCGGCTGGGGCCTCCGCCTCTTGGCTCGCTCGTGGGTCTCATCACGATGTGCCAGGCGGTGGCTGGAGAGTCGTTCCCGGTCCAGGTGGAGCTTTCCGGGTCGGCCATCGCAAAGGTGGAGCTCGATACGACCGAGCCAAGGAGTTACGAGCTCGAGATACCGGCATCACGGCTCGAGGCGGGACTGAATCGGTTGCTCTTTAGATACGCGCGAACCGCGCGTCTGAACCGGCGTTACTCTGACACCGGGCTTCGGTTCTTCTCGCTCCGGCTCGAGGCAATTGCAAAGCCAGAGGAGGCGGTCTCCACGTCGCGTTGAGACCTGGCCTAGAATGGCACCCGGAGATACTGCTGAATGAAGCTTCCACGTCTCGGCTTCTTCGTGCTCGTGCTGAAAGGCATCGCCTGCTCGCCCCAGCCGGCGCCGCTCTCGGATGCCGGACCCGAAGAGCTCGAGCGGAGCGTGCGCGCCGCCGTGGACGGTTTCGCCGATGCCGAGCGCCAGCGAGATGTCGACGCGATTCTTGGATTCATCGCGCCCGACTTCTACATGTACGTCGACGGAGCCCGCGCGGATTATGAAACGGTCGTGGATCAGATTCGCTCCACGATGCCGTCGCTTCAGAGCTTCGAGACGACCTGGTCGAACGTCGAAGTCACGATCCTCGCGCCGGATCACGCGCTCGTGACGATGGTCTTCCAAGACGTCGTGACCGATGGAGAGGGCGTGACGAATCGCGCTCGTGGTCCGACGACCTTTGTCTGGCGCCTTCGTGATGGTGTGTGGCGCATCATCTACGCGGACGCCGATCACTATCCCGACGCCTCTTAGCCCTATGAGAAGGACGCGAGTGCCCGTACGACGCAGGTCCACTTGGCAGCAGAGAAAGCCCAGGTCAGATGGTCCTCGTCTGCTCGACGGGGAGGTGCCCGAAGCTCGTACGCCTGGAGGCCTGCTTCAGAGCTTCTCGTGGAGGATAGCTCTCGCCATCATCGTTTGTGGCGTCGTCGCGACGCTCGTTAGCCAGTACGCTTGTTGAAGCGGATGAAGGCAAATCGCCTTGGCGCCGCAATGTTGAAAAATGCGGCAGACGCGCACCGGGCGACGTCTGTCCTCGCTAGGAGATGTACCTGGCGAGGCTGGGGTCGGTGCGCACGCGCCATATCTTCGCGTCGAGGTAGTAGTGCTGCATCGCCCATCCCAGGAATAGAGTCGCGGCGACGCGCGCGCCGAGGTGGGCGCTCCGAGGATCCGACACGCCGCCGATTAGGGCGAATGCGTCCACGAGCCGAGCGAGGTGGAATTTCACCACCTCGATCCACGGACCCTGGTAGAGCAGAAACGTAAAAGCGAGTCCGAGAGCGAAATAGACGGGAACGGACCGAAAAGCGGCGCGCGCCCATCGGAAGGGAAGCGGCGTCAGTGGGGCGTATTTGTTTCGTCCGAAGGCCCAGACGATGCGGTGGTACTGCAAATTGTGTCCGACGGTCACCACGGGAACGATGAAAAGAGCGAGAAGGGGATGGCTGAACACAACGAGGTGCAGCGGAACGATGGAAAGGAGAAACAGGAGCTTCGGGCCGTTGCGCGGGTGTCCCGCTCGATACCGATGGATCTGGAAAAACGAGTACGAGGATATCGCGAACGGGTAGGCCACGATGACGACCGCGCGCAGGGTCGACCGCAAAGGCTCACCGATACCGAGCGACGGCATCCCCGAGCTCTCGAACCACGGGGAAGCGATGAACAGAATCAGAGGCAGATAGAGCGCCAGGTTGAAGAACCAGAAGTCGGCCCGATCCTCGATCGGATCGATGTCATCGTTCTTCTTTTTGTAGAGGACGAGAAACCCCCAGTGCTGGCGCACGACGTGGTAGTAGGCCCAGAGACGAAAAAAAACGAAGAAGAGGTGAGCGGGAAGAGCCTGCACGGAAGCTTCCAGGGGGATGAACGCCCCGACTACGTACGGTCCCAGAATCGTCGCCGGTCCCAAGGCGAACCAGATCGTCGACGTGAGCAGGATTCCGCGTCGGTTCGACCATTCGTCTGGATCGAGCCACGTTCGCGCGAGGGTCGCCCAGACGTGAGGGGCATCGATCAGAAGCGCCCAGCTCGCGACGACGAGGAGACCCAGGGTCAACGACAGGCTGCCGCCGAAGATGGAGACTGTGTAAAAGGGCTCGCGAATGGGATCGTCGAGACCTCGCCCCAGCGTCAGTACGAGCACGACGTAGAGCCAACCCGCCAGGCTCGAGCCGATGTACCAGGTCAGATCCGTGCGGGCGCCGTGGATGAAGCCCCAGCGGACCCTCATCGCTCGGCCGCGTCGCCGCTCGCAATCTGATCCGTCGGATCGGGAGGTGGGGGCGCACCGAGATTGGCCCCGCAGTGTGCGCAATGAGTCCAGATTGTCTCCACGGGTTTGTGACAGGAGTGGCACACGCGGGGAAGCGTCGACCCGCAAGACGGGCAGAAGGCGAACTCCCGCCGGGCCGGGGTTCCGCATTGGTTGCATGGATGCAGGATGGACTCTCTCAAGATGAAGTAGGCGACGAAGCCGATGGCGTTTGGCACGAGCGCTGCTACCAGCGTCCAGAGCACCGGACGCATTCCCCGGCGTTTCGAATCCGCGTAGACGTAGCAAACGAGCAGGCCGTAGGCCAGGATGATGACGCTCACGAGAGTGCCGATGGCGACCCGTACCGGGGGCGGCTCGTCGGCGAATAGAAAAATACAGGCCGCCGTTGTTCCGGCAAAGAGCAAGGTCAAGACGGTCCCGACCCGCGGAAGTATGGAGAGCTTTTTCCTCAAGCGACTCATGCGAATCTCCTCGACTTGCGATACTTCAGACCTAGCAACAGAACGACCGCCGCCCCTCCGAGCCATGCCACCGCGAGATAGGCCGCCGACCAACCGAGCCGCCCGGTGGACAGAACGTCCATGAGCTGGGATCGGTCGCCGGTGACGAGACGCACCACGGCGAGGCTCAGCCACGTCACCGTCCACGAGAACAAAAGCAGGAAAACGAGGACGAGCGTGCCCAACCGCTCGTCGGCGCGCGAGGCAAGCTCGAGGTGGGCGATGCGAAGGACCCGCTCGGCGACGCCACGAGACGGCATCGGCGTAGGCAGATTTTTCAGCTCGCGGGCGAGATCCTGGTAGGCTTCGAGCTCGATCCGGCAGGTCTCACAGAGAGCGACGTGTTCCCGAACCAGCCGCTCCTCGGCACTCGAGAGTCCGCCCGCGGCCGCGAGCTCCAGAAGTGCGACGACCTGTTCGTGTCCGCTCACAGGCTGTGCGCCCCCTTTCGCAAGGCCGCCAGGCCTCGCTGGACCCGGGACTTCACGGTCGAGAGGGGGCATTGAAGGAGTTCGGCCATTTCGTCGAACGTCATTTCTTCCTCGAAGCGTAGGCTGAGCGCCTCTCGGTACGCGACCGGAAGGCGCTGGAGCTTCGCCGCCAGCCTGCTGTGAAGCTCGCGATCGAGAAGCTGATCCAGCGGGCTCGGGTCGTTGCCGGCAACCTCGGACGCCTGCTCGTTCGAAAGACTATCCGGCGCCGTGCGCCTCAGATGATCGATCGCCAGGTTCCTCGAGACCGCGAAGAGCCATGGCTCGAAAGCGCGGCGCTCATCGTACTGGTGGACGTGGGTCATTACGCGCATCCAGGTTTGTTGCAGGAGATCTTCGGCCTGGGCACTGTCACCCACGAGCCGGAGAAGGTAACGGAACAAGCGATTCTGGTAGCGGCCGAGGAGTGCCTCGATCGCCTCGGGCCTGCCGCGCTTGAGCCGGGCGACGTCGCTCTCGCCGCTCAAATCCTCTCCCACGTGGGCCACGAACGCATTGGGCATCCAATTACCATACGGGCGGCACCGGGAAAAGGACGCAACAAACTCGTGTTTGACGAGTTTTCGGTCGGGCGGTAACCTGAGAGAGTCGTCGATTCGCGGCGACTACTCGACTGTAGAACCCCACACCGGACAGGGATCCGTCCAAGGCATGGATCCGCCCCCCGACTTTCTTAGGAGAGACGTTCGTGAGACTGGCGGATTCTTTGCGTTGGGGCCTGGTCTTGGCGGCTGTTTGGGCCTGCCCGAGGGTGCTGGCCGCGGACACCATTACCGTCACGGGCCTTCAAGACGATACGACAAACGACGGGCAGGTGACGCTGCGAGAGGCCATCCTCGCGGCGAACTCGGATTCGAGCGTGGATGGGTCGGTTGCGGGAAACGGAGCGGACGAGATCGTGTTCGCGACGGGTCCGGGCACCATCTCGCTCAGTGGGACGCCCCTTCCAACCATTACCGATGCGTTGACCATCACCGGGCCGGGTCCGGCCGATCTCGCCGTCGACGGCAGCGGTCTGTCGAGGGGTTTCCACATCGCCGCGGGCGAGACCGTTCACATCTCCGGGTTGACCGTCAGCACGGGTTTCGCCTCGGCGAGTCACGGTGGGGCGATTGTCAACGAGGGAAATCTTACTTTGACCGCGGTCCGGGTGACGGGCAACGTTGTCACTGGAGCCAACGGGGGCGGGATTCATAACGCCCCCACGGGAACGCTCTATCTGATCGGCTGCACGTTCGAATGGAACTCCGCATCGAGCGGCGGCGCCATCTTCAACGACTTTGGCACGCTCAACGTCACGGATAGCACCCTCTCCAACAATTCTGCCGACGGTGTCAGCGGCGAGGGGGGAGCTGTCCTCAACGACAACGGTACGCTGACGGTGGCGAGCAGCACCATCTCTGACAACCACGCAGTGAGTGCCGGTGGACTGAAGAGCAGCGGCGGGTCTTCCGTCGTGACGATCATCAACAGCACGTTCTCGGGAAACGATGTGACCAACAGTGGCGGTGCGATCGTCAACTTCAGCGGAAACTGGACGATCATGCACAGCACCATCACCGGGAATCTGGCCAACTCGGACCACAATCTTTCCGGGACCGGGGGTGGGATCAAGTTCCTTTCGGGTTCACACCTTTTGAAGAACACGATAGTCACCGGTAATCTCACCGGTCATTTCAGCGGAACGGGTGAGATCGCCGACGACGTGAGCGGGCCCGTGGTCGCCTCGAGCTCTTACAACATCATAGGGGTCGGCACTGGGCTGACGGGCATAAGCAACGGCGTCAACGGAAACCAGATCGGCACCTCTGGGGCAGCGATCGATCCGAAGCTGGGACTGCTACAGGACAATGGTGGGTCGACGTTTACTCACGAGCTTCTCTCCGGGAGCCCGGCGCTCGACGCGGGTATCTTCGTCCCGTCGGTCGCCATGGACCAGCGAGGTGTCACGCGCCCCCAGGGGTCGGCGCCGGACGTCGGCTCTTTCGAGCTCTTCGTGCCCACGACGGTGCCGGAGGACCTGGACCTTCAGTACATGTCCCTCGACTCGCAGACGTACGAGGCCTGCAACTCCATATCCGCGGCCCCGAGCGTTCTCGTCGGCTCATCGGCGGCGGTCTCGTTCCGGGCGGAGAACTTCGTCGTGCTGCGAAACGGTTTCTCCGTCCTGAGCGGCGGAGAGCTCGTCGTCGTTCTTCTCCTTCCTACAGGCTGCTAGCCCCGCGTCGGCGATGGCGCTCGCCAGACGCTCGCGGGTGCGCCGACTTCCCTTGACGCTCCGCGGCACTAGTGCTAATAATTTAGCATAGTTTGACCTCGTTTCCGACCAGGAGGTTCTCATGCCCAGTGCGTTGCTTGCCGTTTTGGTGGGATTGTTCACGCCGCAGTCCGATGTCCAGAATCTGATCGAAGCCCTGACATCGCCGAGTGCCGAGAGGCGAGTGGAAGCCGCCTGCCGGATAGGTCGCCTCGGGTTTCGGGGGGCCCCGGGGATACCGTCTCTCG